>NZ_CP121473.1:4115248-5466623 GCF_033954455.1 Thiorhodovibrio litoralis
AATTCGTCCTGCAAGAGAGCAACCCAACCCCAGCGGTTTTCATTGCCTTCGACGACAGCATCGCGCCGATCAAAAGCCTGCTCGAGCACGCGATTTCCATCGACACCGCAGCCAGTTTTCATCTGTATTGGTCGACCACGGGAACTGACGGCTTTTACCTCGAAGGCTGGTGCCGCGCGCTCAAGGACGCATTGGATAACTTTTCCTTCACCCCGCTGATCGACGCCAATGCCGAGGATCTGCTCGCGCTGATCCGGGCCGACTTGCCTGAACCCGGCAACGCCAGCTATTACCTGGCCGGAAGCTCGGCGCAACTCGCAACCATGGAGCACGCCCTGCAAACCCTCGGACTGACGGATGGCCAGATCGCCACTCTGGAGCCAATCAGCCAGCCCCTCACCGGTGTCCAGTGATACCAGAATAAGAGACAACAGAAACCTCTCCTTCTTCACGCACTGCGTTTGGCAAGTCGTGGCCGCGCAGTCGTGTTCCAGTTGGGAAATGGTGCTGCTATTCGGATCAGCCCGGGCTCGGTTTTCACATACCACAGCAGACTTCTGCGTCTGGCTTAGGGTGCTTTTTGTTCGGTAAAGCGCTCATTCAGCGGCTGGGGCCGTCCGAGCAGATAGCCTTGTCCGTAGTCGATGCCGATCTTGCGCAGCGCGGCGAGCTGCTCTTCGTTCTCGACGAACTCGGCGATGGTGCTCTGCTTGCGCAGCCGGGCGATCTGGTGGATGTAACTGACGGTTTCGTAGTCGACCGGGTCGCTCAGCATATCGCGGATGAAGCTGCCGTCGATCTTGATGCGATCAAAGGGCAGAGATTTCAGATATTCAAAGGATGACAGCCCGGTGCCGAAGTCATCGAGCGCGACCTGCACTCCGAGGGTGCGGCAGCGGGCGATAAAATCCGACGCCTGCGGGAGGTTGCCGACCGCCGAGGTCTCGGTGACTTCTACCACCAGTTTGTGCCAGGGAAAATCCCGTCGCGCTAGGGTGTCGCCGAACCAGGCCTGGAAGTCCGGATGCGTCAATGTGCTGCCGGAGAGGTTAATGCTCGCGAACCCAAGCTCGGCAAGATGTGCTGGGTTTTCCTCCATGGCGGCGAAAAAGGCAGCAAAGACGTGCTGGTCGATGGCGCTCATTAGCTGATAGCGCTCTGCCGCCGGCAAGAAGAGACCGGGGGACAAGAGTTCGCCGTCGCCAGTGCGCAGGCGCAGCAAGATTTCGTAGTTGTTTATCGATGATGCGCTGTCATCGGCGAGTGGAATGATCGGCTGTGCGAACAGTTCGAAGCGGGCCGGCCCTTGCCTTAGAGCTTCCTTGATGGCGCTAGCGGCGAGTCGTTCGGCGCTCTCGCGCTGCTGGCGTTCGGCATCCGCGCGATGGCAATGCAGCTGCTGGTGTCCGCGCAGTTGTGCTTGTTTCAGCGCCGAGTTGGCGGCGGCGATCAGATCGTCGCGGTTGTATTCAAAGGGTCGGAAAGCGACCAGCCCCGCGCTTGCCGTGACATCGAAAGCCGATTGCTCCCAGCGGAAGCGCAGCTCGCCGATGCGCTCGAGCAGCATCCGGGTTTGCGCGCGCGCCTGCTCCTCGTCACAGTCTGGAAGCAGCGCGAAGAATTCATCCCCACCGATGCGCGCCAAATCTGCGGGCGCCGGCCAGTGATCGCGGCATAGCTGTGCAACTTGCCGCAGCAGGTGATCGCCGGCCAGCTGGCCAGCGCTGTCGTTGACCAGTTTGAAAAGATCGAGATCCAGCTCTACCAGAACCTGCGTGGGGCTGGGGCCGTCGTTCTCGCTCTCGCTCCCATAGCGGTCACCGTCAAGCGCCCGCTCGAGAGCGACATAAAGGCCGTGACGGTTGAGGAGTCCGGTCAGGGTGTCATGATGGCTGAGATAACGCAGCTCCTCGGTCGCGCGCACAATCTGATCGATCATGGCGTTATATCCGGCATAGAGTTCGCCGACTTCATTGCGGGCCCGGGTTTGCACCAAGGTGAAGCGGTTGGCGCGCGGGTCGTTGGCGCGCATGACCCGCGCCAGCGCGCTGAAAGGTCGGGTGTAGAGGCCGCCGATCCCGAAGGCGAGCGCCAGGCCGATCAGGAGCGCGAGCGAGTAAAGCACCAGCAGTGACAGGACGCGCTCTTTGAGACCTGTGTGATAACGACCGAGATCGAGCGCATAGCAGCCGGTGCCGAACGTGCCGGCGCCGGCCTGGAGCGGCTCGCACAGCGACAGATGGGTGGCGCTGAGCTCAGGAGTCGGCAAGGCGGCTGGCTTTGCGGGCAGGGCGAAGGTCGCGCCTGGGCGCTGGTAGCGATAGACGGGCTGCGCTTCGGTGCCGAAGAGCACCAGGGCATCGAGAGCCGCAAAGCCGGCGAGGCGAAAGGACAGCTCGGCTTGGCGGTCGATTGATGGCTCGATCACCACGCGGATCAGATCTTGGCTCAACGCGCGGTGCAGTGTGGACGCCTGTTCGAGTGCCATCTCACGACGGTCGCGGACATCGAGCCAGAAGGTCAGCAACAGTACGAGCAGTGCGACCAGCGTAAGCAGTGCGCCGACCAGCACGATAAGCTGGGTGCGAATGCGCAGCTTTTCCCACATATCGGGTTCCTCAGACCGGGTTTTCGTTGATGACCGTTATGCGGTCAAGGCCCGACGATTGGCAGACCGGAATCGTTGCCCCATTCCAGCCAGGAGGCGTCATAGTTGGCGACCTGATAGCCGAGTTCGCGCAGTGCGAGATAGTTGACGGCGGAGACCCGCCCGATGTCGCAATAGAGCACCAGATTGCGCTCCTTGGGCACCTCGGCATAGATTTGCGCGAGTTCATCGAGGTTGCGCAATGCCGAACCGTCGGGTGCCTGCGCGAGATTCCCATGAACAGGTATGTTGATGGCCGAGGGTATATGACCGAAGCGCTTGGCCTTAGAAACCTTGCCGAGATAGGCATCCGGGGAGCGCGCGTCGATTAACTGCTGTTGCGGATCGGTCATCGCCAATTGGGTGGTGAAGCGGGTGGCAATGCGCCTGGGGTCGACCTCGGCAACATAGTCGCTGCGCGCGGGCTTTGGGGTATCCGTTGCGACAGGAAAATCGCGCGCCTGCCAACCGGCAAAACCCTTGTCGAGCAGACGGACATGTTTTAGCCCATAGACCTCGAGAGTCCAGAAAACCCGCGCGCTGCTCAGCAGGCTGCCGTCGTCATAAACGACAAGGGTCGCGTCCGGACGCACGCCGAGTTCGCGCAGCAATTCCTGCATCACCGGCGGCTCGACGATGCGTCCGTCGCGGCCGCGGTCGCGGTAGGTTGCGAGCTCCGGCAGATTCACCGCGCCGGGCAGATGGCCGGCGGCATAATCCGCAGGCGCGCGGGCATCGACCAGAACCATATCCGGCTGTTGCAGATGATCGTTCAGCCACTCGGGGGTGACGCGCAGGGTTTCGGCCGCAGCAGGCAGGGCCCAAAGCAACAGAACTGACAACGCAAGGGCGAGACCGCCGCGAATGCTGTGGTGAAAAAGCCTGTTCATTTTCATGCCGTATCCCTCTGAATAGATTGGCCCATGGTGAGATTGGCCCAGTGAGGCTGCTAGCCCGTTGAGATGACAGGTCGCAGACTCTGCTCGGGAAGAGCAAGGAACCAAATATACAGGAAGGGTGATGGCTTGTTTCCGGCCAATTCGATTCATGCTGAGCCACTTAGGCACCGCCTCCAGTCGTTGTTGTTCATGAAACCAATCAAGATCCTGCTCTGGACCGCCGTGCTGGTTGGTCTTCTCTTGATCGCTGTTGCCGCGCTCCTGCCCGGCTTTCTGGAGAACCATCGGGCGGCGCTGGCTACGGCTGCCAGCGAAGCGCTGGATCGGCCCGTGAGCATCGCGGGTCCCGTGGCTTTGGTCTGGTGGCCGGGGCCCTCCATCGCGCTGGATGGACTGCGCATCGAGAACCCGAGCTGGGCAATGGGGGAAGCCTTCCTGACTGCGCGCCGGGTCAAGGTTCAGATTGATCTCGCCGCGCTGTTGCATCGGCGCATTGAGTTCGCGCGGGTCGTCGTGGAACAGGCGGAACTGCATCTGGAGACCGGATCGCAGGACCGGAATAACTGGAGCTTCGGCACACTCGGCGCGGGCGGTTCAAACGCCTTCGACTTTCGTCTCGATGCCCTTGAGATCCGCGATTCGGCCGTCTCCTTCCAGCCTGCTGAGGCGCCGCCGCGGTCCGTTGCGATCAGTCGGTTCGATCTCCAGGGCTTGGGAAGCCCAAAGTTGAGTCTGACCGCCGCCGTCACCGCGGACGACATCGAGATGGAAATCACCGCGGAGTCCGACGCGGGGGAGCACCCGAGTCGGGACCGCTGGCCGTTCAAACTCCAGGTGGCGACCAAGGACGCGACCTTGCAGGCGGAGGGCAGCTTGCTATGGGAGCGCACCGAGCCGCGGCCGCGGATCACGGGCGATCTGCGCCTGACGAACATCGACCTGACCCGTCTTGCGGGCGATGGCGATGCATCGCCTGCACCTGCACCTGCACCTGCACCTGCACCTGCACCTGCAACTGCATCGGCTTCGGCACAGGCGCGGTCCGCGCCGGATCAAGGCAGGTCTGGGCAAGGTGCGCCCCCGGGATGGCTTGACCAGCCATTTTCGCTCGCGTTTCTCCAGACCTTCGATGCCGATCTGTTGCTCAAGTTCGAGCAGATTGCAGCCGGGCAGGTCGTGGCGACAGACCTGCAGGGCCATATCCTGCTCGACGACGGCCGCCTGAGACTCGAAGACCTCGCGGTCTCGCTGACCGGTGCTGCGTTGACCGGTGAAGCAACTGCCGCTCTGGCAGACGACCCGCCGACGATCGATCTCTCGCTGGCAGCGGAGCAGGTGCAGTTGCCGCAGGCGCTCTCGTTTCTCTCCGCGCCGCCGAAGATCGAGGGCAGGCTGCAAGCCGTCGCGCTCAAGGCCGAGGCGCAAGGTCATACGCCCGCCGCGCTGATCGCATCACTCGACGCCGAGATCACGGCCGCCGTGGCGAGACTGAGACAGCCCGGCGGGCCGACGGATCAGGCCGTGCTGGGTGGGATCAAGCTCTCCAGCGCGCCCGGCGCGCCGGTGCGCTTGCGGGCCGACGTTGCGATCGGCCACCAAGCATTCAGTGCGGACATCGTCGGTGGTCCGCTGGCCGATCTGCTCCGGGGTGAGGGGGCTTGGCCGAGCATCGAGTTCGTCGTGGCCGGCGAGTTCCAAGGAGATGCAGCGCAGCTTCGCGGGAAAGTCGGTCCGCTGAGCGCGCTGCTCGGCGATCGCAGCCTGGCCGTGCAGGACCTGAAGGCCAGCGTCGGCGACAGCGATCTCACTGGGGATCTGTGGATCGACTTCGACGCCAGGCCACGCATACGAGCAACGCTCGCGTCGCGCTCCCTTGACCTGACGTCATCTCAGTCCGCACGCGCCCGCACCGCCAACAGCGCCCGGTCGTGGATGCAGACGCCGCTGCCGTTCGCGGCCCTGCGGCAGCTCGATGCCGACCTGACCCTGCAGGCCGACCTGATCAAGACCGATCAGGTCCAATTAAAAGACCTTGCGGCGCATGCTCTGCTCGACAACGGCCGCTTGCAACTGGAATGCCTGCGTCTCGCGTTGCCGGGAACGACCATCACCGGAGAGGCGGCCGTCGATGCCAGCGCAACCGTGAAAGTGCCAAGGATGACGCTGTCGCTGGCTGCCGAGCGCATCGACCTGCCCCAAGCGCTTTCGTTCCTACCCAAGCCGCCGGCGATCGACGGATCGGTCGCCGCGATCGCGCTCAGTGCAAAGGCGCGCGGAGCAACTCCCGCGCTGCTCATCGAGACCCTGGCCAGCGAAGTGACCGCCGACGGGGCAAGGCTGCGGCTGGCAGCCCGAAAAGGCGGCCCGCAAGACGGCCCCCAAAGCAATCAGTTCACCGAGATCAGCATTGACCAACCGCGGCTCGCCATCGACGCTGGCCAGCCCGTCAGGTTGCGGACCAACCTAACAGTCGAAGGGCAAAGACTCAGTATCGACCTCACCGGTGGCGGGCTTGCCGACTTGCTGACCCAGGCGCAGCCTTGGCCGAAGATCAAGATCAGCGTCAGCCGCGAGTTGTACGACAAAGCGCTCGAGATCCGTGGCCATGTCGGCCCCCTCGGCGCGTTGCTCGCGGCGCGCGACCTCAACATCGACCTGAGCTTGCAGCAGCCTGAAGTCACGGCCAGCGTGCAGGGCATGCTTCCCTCGCTCGATACCTTTGAAGGCAGCACGGTCAACCTCCAGGCCGCCGGGCCGAACCTCTCGGCGCTGGGACTGTTGGCGGGATTGGAACTGCCGGGCGATCAGCCGTTCGACGTCCGGGCGCATCTCGCGGTTGGCACCCAACGCCTGGACGTTCAGTCGCTGGCCGCCACAGTCGGCGACAGCGACCTGCGCGGGGATGTTCGGCTCCGTTTCGGGGACAAGCTACAGGTCGCGGCGACGCTTGCCGCGAGCGCTCTCGACCTCACCCCTTATCTGGCGCGCGGCAATGCCGGTCCAGCGCGGGGCAATCTAAGCCTATCCGATCAGTTGCCGTTGGGGTTGCTGCACACCCTCGACGGCACGCTCGACCTCAGAGCGGACCATCTGCGTAGCGGGGACTTTGGTGTTGACGACGCCAGCCTGAACGCGATCCTGGACGACGGCTACCTGCATCTGTCGACCAAGGCCCTGCAGGAGCGCCTGAACTTGACCCTGGCGCTCCGACCGATAGCGGACCAATGGCAGCTCGATCTCAGTCACAGCGGCAAGCTCGATTTGGCGTGGCTCATTGCGGACTAGCGAATGCGCGCACTGTCGAGACTGCCGATTTCCATCGAGCTGCGTCTGCGCGGTCTTGGTGACTCTCTCGAGGCGTTGCTCGGGTCCGCGAACGGGCGAGTCGAACTTGCGATAGGCGCCGGGCGGTTCAACAAGAAAGCCGCCAAGCTGCCCCTCGGCGCAATCATCGTGACACTGCTGGATGCAGTGAATCCGCTGAGTCAGCAGGGTAAGTTCCAAGAGCTGCAGTGTGCGGTATTGCAGTTCGACATTGCAGATGGCATTGCAACCAGCACCCGGGGGCTCGGGCTGCGAACCGCCGCGCTCAACGTGCTCGGCAGCGGGGCGCTCAACCTGCGCACCGAGCAGATCAGACTCCGCTTCAAGACCGCAAAACGCAAGGGCTTCGGATTCAACCTATTGGGGATCGCGGACAAGTTCATTTATATCAACGGAACGGTTCGCAAGCCGCACGTCGCCGTCGATCCCGGTCAATTGTTGATCGACGGCGGCGCTGCCTGGGCCACAGGCGGCCTAAGCATCCTGTTTGACCAGATCTTGACGCGGCTCACGGCAACCAACGACCCGTGCGAAACCGTCCTGCGGCGAGGGGAGAGGGGAAGCCGATAAACCTATCCATCACGGACACAGCTCGGGCGGCGGAACTGATTATGTCCTTGACGAGGACCTCGGCAAAGGTCTTTGGCTGGGTCGTGGTGCCGATGAGCGCCCTGGGGTTGACCCATCTGGTTGTCATCGCTAGGCTGATCTTTCGGCGGTGCGGAACACTCTGGACCCCGTGGGTTTTCTCCCCGTTCTAAGTTAGCCCTCCCACCGTTCTCGACTCGCGCCGAAGTTCATGTTCACGATGCCTTTATGAAATATCGACTGAATCCAATTTGGCTATTGCTCGCGGCGCTTTGCATCCTGTCATTTCCTTCCACCCTTTTCGCCTTCGATGCCGGAATGCCCAACCCGCCGGCTTCTCCCACCCAGGTTCAGGTCGGCATGTTTGTGGCCGACATCATCGACATGGACGAGGTCAACGAAACCTTTGAGGTCGAATTGATTCTGGTCGGAACCTGGCTGGACCCCCGCTTGGCATTCGACCCTGCTGAGGAAGGGACAAGCAAAAAGATCTTCCAGGGAATCTTCCAGTTCAACGAAGTCTACAGCGCTTGGTGGCCGCAGTTCCTCATTATCAATGAGATCGGCTCCGGCGATATGAATGCGGTCAAGATCGAAGTCTATCCGGATGGCAAGGTGCGCTACCTGGAGGAGCGCAACGTCACACTTGAAACACCGATGGATCTGCGAAAATTTCCTTTTGACGTGCAAACCCTCAAGGCGTTCTTCATCCCTTTCGGTGATAACAAGCAACAGGTTGAATTACAGGTCGATCAGCGCGTACTCGGAGCCACAGAGGAATACTCGGAAAAGGAACATCACGTCCAGATCGCGGAATGGCGCCTGCAAAATGTCGATATCAAGTCCAGCACGACCGACTATCGTTATTTCGGTGACAAGGAAGAGGTTTCCCAGGTCGAGCTGGCCATTACCATGAAACGGAATTCAGCCAATATTATCTGGAAGGTCATCTTTCCGCTGATCATACTCGTCGCCATGATGTGGACCGTTTTCTGGCTCGATATCGACAGCCTCACCGATCGCCTCAATATCTCCTTCATCGGCATCCTCACCATCGTCGCTTACCAGTTTCTCATCGACGGCACCATGCCGCGCATCTCCTATTTCACCTTCACCGACGCTCTGCTGCTCTATTCGTTCGTCATCATGGCGGCGACCATTCTTCAGAGCCTGCTGGTGTTTGACTTGGCCAAACGCGGAAAGACGGCGGCGGCCCATCGCGTCGATACCATCTCACGCTGGGCCTTTCCTGTCGTTTATAGCTTGACCCTCATTTGGAGCTATTACTACTACATTCATTGAACCGCATTGACCTGCATTGAATTGGCAGCTCGGTAATCATCCGACCAAGCTCAATTATGCAACTGCCGGCGCTGGCCTTCCACCTGTTGCCCTTTGAGGGATTGCAAGAATGGACCCCGAACTGGACCCTGGCCTATCTGATCTGGTGGCTTGTCTGGGGGACGTTCGCGCGCTTCATGCCGGCTGCCGAGGTGCTTGCCTGCGCGACCAGCGGCAATGCCGAGCTGCTCGCGCTTTCCGGACAGCGCAGCCCCTATCCGGGTCCCCTCGGCGTCGTCGCGGCGGGAGCGCAGGCTGATCTACTGGTCCTCGATGCTGATCCACTCACCGACATCGAGATCATTGGCGACCCCACGCGGATGAAGCCATACCATTACCCATATCTCCCCGCCCCAGCGTCGTCCGGGGCTGGACACAGCTCCCGAGTTCTGCTGAGATGCCCTTTCATCTTCAGCAAGGGGACGGGAGACCATGGACCAAGCGATTCCAAGCCGTTTATGTGGGCGCCCTTTCAACGAGACCGACTTAGCGCGCATTCGCCAGGAGATCGCGCTGGCGCAGCCGCCGCTGCGCGCGGAGATCGCTCGGCGGGTGTGCCGCGCGCTGGAGTGGACCGATATCCAAGGCCGCCCCAAGCTCATGAGTGCCCGGGTGGGACTGCTGCGGTTGCATCGTGCCGGGCTCATTGTGCTGCCGCCACCGACCTGCGGCAATGGCAATGGGCGGCGCTTCGTCCCGCGCCCCGAGTCCCGGCCCGAACCGATCCCAGTGTCCGTCCCGCTGCGCGCGCTCAGCGGCTTGCGCCTGGCGCGCGTTGATGATCGAAGGGCCTCGCAATTATGGAACGGCCTGATCGAGCGCTACCACTACCTCGGCTACAGTCCCCTGCCTGGTGCGCAGCTGCGCTACCTGATCCAGTGGGATGGCGGTCTGCTCGGCGCCATCGGCTTTGGCGCGGCGGCCTGGAAAGTCGCTGCCCGCGACCGCTGGATTGGCTGGACGCCCGCGCAGCGCCAAGCACACCTGGGACGGGTGCTCAACAACGCCCGCTTCCTCATCCTGCCCTGGGTGCAGGTCAAACACCTCGCCTCCAAGGTGCTGTCCTTGGCCGCGCGGCAAGTCAGTGTCGACTTTCCCGCCCGCTATGGCGAGCGTCTGGTGCTGCTGGAGACCTTTGTCGAGACCCCACGCTTTGCCGGGACCTGTTACCGTGCCGCCAACTGGCACGACTTGGGCGAAACCACCGGGCGCGGCAAGTGCGACCGCACCCATCGGGCCGCGCTGCCGCGCAAGGCGATCTATGTCTACCCGCTGGCGGCGGACTTCCGCGCCGCCCTGGGGGTGGTGGCATGATCGCGCTGGCCTCTGAACTGCAGGACATCTCTCTGGGCGACAAGCGCCTGAATCATCGCGCCCAACAGGTGCTTGAAACCCTCGGCGCCAAGCCGACACAAAGTATTCCCGGGGCTTGCAACGGTTGGTATGAGACCCGGGCCGCCTATCGCTTTTTCGATCATCCCACGGTCACCGCCGAGCAGATCCTCGCACCCCATTTTGCTTGTACCGAAGAACGTCTGCGCGAGCATCCGCGGGTGCTGTGTATCCAAGATACCAGCGAGCTGGACTATACAACCAAAAAAGGCATTGTCGGTCTTGGGCCACTGAACTTTGAGAGCCGCTATGGGATGTACATCCATCCCACCTTGGCGGTCACGCCCGAGCGCCTCGCGCTGGGGCTGCTGGATTTGCACACTTTTGTGCGCGAGCCCGGTAGCCTGGGCCAGGACAAAGACTCGCGCCGCCCACTGGAGGAGAAAGAAAGCGTGCGCTGGGTCGATGGCTACGCGCGCGTCAATGCGCTGGCCGAGGAACTGAGCGACACGCGCTTGACCTATGTTGCCGATCGCGAGGGCGACATCTACGACCTGTTTGTTGAAGCGCCCATCCCCGAGAACAGCGCCGATTGGCTGGTACGGGTGCAGCATCGCGACCGCTGCTTGGCCGATGGCAGAAAGCTCAATGAGGCCCTGGACGCCGCTGCGGTGCTCACCGAGATCACCTTCGAGCGTCCCGCCACCAAGGGGGCCAAAGCACGCCAGGTCAAGCAGGAGATCAAGGTGGTGCGCGTGACCCTGAAGGCACCCTGGCGCCCGGATCGCACCTTGCCCGATGTCACGGTCACGGCCTTGCTCGCCACCGAGGTCAATCCACCCGCCGGCGAGGAGCCACTCAACTGGCTGTTGCTGACCAATCTGGCGGTGCAGAGCGCCGAGGAGGCCATCGAGACGCTCTCCTGGTATCTTTGCAGGTGGCAAGTGGAGATTTTTTTCCGGATCTTAAAAAGTGGCTGCCGCATCGAGGAGCTGCAGCTCGAGACGCGCGAGCGCCTGGAGCCGGCGCTCGCTTTGTACATGATCATCGCGTGGCGGGTGCTGTACCTGACCATGCTCGGGCGCGAGTGCCCGGAGTTGCCTTGCGATGCGGTCTTTGCCGAGGAGGAATGGAAGGCGGTCTATCTGGTCACCCAGAAACAAGCGCCACCCGAGCAGCCGCCCTCGCTCGATACCATGGTGCGCATGGTCGCCTCCCTGGGCGGCTTTCTCAACCGCAAATCCGATGGGTTCCCGGGACCGAAGACGCTCTGGATTGGGTTGCAGCGCATCCCCGATTTTGTCATGGCGCTGGAGGCTTACCGCAGCGTCAGGGATAGTTATGGGTAATGGTATGGGATGAAGCTCATCATGAAAGCCGGCGAAATCATCAAAGACGATGCGTAAACTGCGCCGCTTCGACACGGCTGAGGCGCGCTCGTTTCAGCATGTCTTTCGCCATGCGGAAGAAGGGATCGAGCTGCATTGGAACGCGCGCAACCATCGCAAAGGGCGTTCGCACCCGCTGAAGACGGCCGATGGGGCCTATGCTGCGCGGGTCAGGTATCGCTTGTTTGCCCTTCAGTGGAGATCACTGTCCTGGTGGGTCGCAGCAGTCTTTACCTTCGGCAGCCTTGTCTGGCTGATCAACGGTCTAGGGAGCGTTCTGCCGCTTTCCGATGCGCCTGTGATCAAGGCCGAGGTGCCCATTTGGACAGCGGTGCTCGGTGGTGGGATCTTTCTCATCGGCGCCTATCTTTCCTGGCTGGAGGTGCTGAACGCGCCGCGTTATGTGTTACTGTTCCGCGATGATGAGGCCGGGCATAGCCGCGCCCTGCACGCCGACAATCATCATCTTCGCTGGTTCGGGCTGCGACCGGCCAACTGGGGCTATTGGCTGAATCTGGCGCAGTTGCTTGGCGCGACCATCTTCTTCGTGCCCTGCGTGGTCGGCGCCCTGTTGGCGAAGCACCCTGCCATCAATGCCTTTGCCTGGTTCTGGCTGCCGCAGATGATTGGTGCCAGCTGGTTCATGATTGCAGCCTGGATGGCGATGCGTGAGGTGCAGCCAACCGCGCTAAGACCCGCCTGGAACTCGCTCGGCTGGTGGAGTGGCCTGTTCAATCTGCTGGGCGCCATCGGCTTTTTTCTCTGCGCCTGGTTCGGCTTCAAGTCCGATTTCGAGAACCCGATGCTCAGCAATGGTTCGACCTTTCTTGGCTCATGCTGCTTCCTGATCGCCAGTTATCTGATGCTGATCGAGATCATTAACCCCGAGGGTCCGGAAGGCCGACATCAGCCCCGATCCGCGCCAGGTGAGCCCTCTGGCGGATAGTCGAGCGTGTTGGTGATGCGCTTGCGGTAGGCTTCGTCCAGGTCCGGAAACGGCAACTCATGGGCCGCGGCCCACTCGCGCACGCGCTGCTCCGCCTCCGCGCCTGCGGTTGTGTCGAGCCCCCCGTCGCGGGCCATATAAAGGGTCTGCGCGGGCAGCGCAAAGCCTGTTCCGGCCTCCTTCACGAGCTTCATCAGCCGCAGCATGATGTCTTCTTGGACCGCGAGGAACTCCGCGTACACGCTGGTATCGACATAGGCGCGCAGATCAAGCGTCAGGGCGTTGTCGCAAAAGCCGAGAAAGCGCACCCGGATCGAGTCGGCGTCGGTGTAGGCGATCTTGGGATGACTGTGGAGTAGCTCGCGCAGCCTGGCAAGCAGGTAGCGTAATTGGTCGTCGCTGGTCTCGTAGCGCAGTGCAAAACGTTGCTGCAACAAGAACCTCTCGCAAGCACTGAGATTGACGATATTGCGCTCGGCCAGGTCAGCATTGGGGATGGTAATCACAGTTCGGTCGAACTGCCGGATCTTGGTCGAGCGCAGGCCGATGACCTCGATAGTGCCGACCGGATTCCAGCCCTGGCCGTGGCGCTCGTCGAAGCGGCAGAGGTCACCCACGCGGATCGGCCGGTCCGCAAACAGATTCAGCGCGCCGATGAAGTTTTCCAGCGTCGGGCGGGCTGCGAGCGCAATGGCCAAACCGCCGACCCCAGCGCCTGCCACCAGGCCGTAGACGGGGATGCCGAGGTCCTGCGCCGCAGTGAATAGCAGAACTAGGATAACCAATAGGGAAATGACCCGCGCGACCCACCGGACCAGGCTCGCATCCAGACTCCCGACGCTGATGAGCGGCGAGTCGACCAGCGCATCGGGGATCCACCGCGCTAGCAGCATCACCGTCCACACCAAGGCCAGGCCGCTGGCAAACTCGGCGAGGTAATCCGGCCAGGCGATCATGATGCCGGTGATCTGCACCTGATCATTGAGGAAGCCGCGCATCAGGTGCATGACGACCAGCACGGTCAGCGGCGTGATCAGGCGTCGCAGCAGGCTTCTGAGACTGGCATCCCAGGGCCGGCGGAGAACCCAACGCAGCACTGTCACGATGACGACCAAGGTCAGCGCCAGACTCGCCAGCAGCATGAACCATTTCCACACCACTTGCCCGGCGATGGGACGCTGCGCCCACTCCGGAAGTTGTTCCATCCAGCGCGGCGGCAACATCCAACCGGAGAACCCGAGCGCGGTTGCCGTCAGGTCGTCGACGTCATTGAGGCGCGATGGGCGCACATAGGGCAGCTCGCGCGCCTGCTCGGCATAGGTGCGAGCCGATTCGATCGTCTCCGGACTAAACAGGAACTCCCCGGCACGCCCCTCTTTTTCGACGCGCTGAATGACGATGCCCGTGCCCGGCAGGCGCCATCGCGCCGGTTGCTCCGGCGGGGTAACAGTGTTCGTGTCAGCCGCGACATCCGGGATCGCCTTAGCAGGCGGTAGCTCGACCCGCGCGATCACCTCCCAGAGCCAGATGATGGTCGCGGTGGCAATCTCATGCTGAGCCGCCGGTGGGACTCTGCTGAGGTCCATCAGATTCATGCCTTGATCCACCGCCAGCAGGAACGCCCGTTGGCTTCCTGCGCTCGGGGCCGCGCGATACTCGGCATAGCGCTTAGCGATCTCGTCGGTGAGTTCGAGAAAGCTGGTGAAGGTGGCCCGCGGCGAGGAGGTGTCGGGCGGACCCAGCATGCTGGCCGAAGCCCCCAAAGCACAGATCAGCAACAGCCATGCGGCAAGCCCCGCGCATACTGGCCTGGGTAGAATGATCACTTCAGGCTTCATTCTTCGCATCCTAGTCGTCAGGTTTTCGCTCAATCCTGCAATTTCCGTTGTCTCGGGTTCGAGGGTAGTCTCGGATTCGAGGGTGATGCCGGCCTTTTCGGCCGACGCATTTTCGTTCGGCACCGCATCCGCGTACAATATCCACCCTGCTGATTAAGAATGCAAAGCGTCGCCTCAGGCTCTCCGCCTCGCATCCGGCCTTGCCCCCCAAATGAGGCGAACAGCTGCTGCGCCAGCTGCGTTGAGGCATCGGTCAGATCTCGAGCGCGGAATCGGTGACACCACCGACATCGACACAGAAAGGAGATCTAAATGTGCACATCGCTCGTCTATCGTGACGCAGCCGGAAAGGCCTATTTCGGGCGGACGCTTGAGCTCACGGTCGATCTGCCCTATCAGATCGCCTGGTTCCCCGCAGGCCACGAGATGCATTCGCAGATCGCCGATCATCCGCCCCTGAGCGTCACCACCCGCTACGGTGTGCTGGCTATCACCATGCCGGCGCGCATCCCAACCAAGGAAGCTCCCATCGGCCCGGCCGATCTCAAGGTCTTGGAGGGGCTGAACGATCAAGGCCTGACCTTCAGTCTGCTGTCCTATCCGCTGGCAGCCGGGCCCGAGGCGCCGGTTCCGAGCGAGACGGCGGTGCTTTCTGCTTCGGATCTTGGGCTCTGGGCATTGGGCCAGTTCGGCTCCGTTGCTGAAGTGAAAGCCGCGCTCGCTACGCAACCGGTGATGCTGGAGGCTCTCGCCATGTTGGGTGGCGTGGTGTCGCCCTTCCATTATGTGGTCAACGACGCCACTGGCGCCTCCTTCGTCATCGAGTTCCACAAGGGCGAGATGTCGGTCTACGACAATCCCGTGCGGGTGATGACCAACGCGCCTCGCTTCGACTGGCATTTGACGAATCTCGACAACTACACCTTCCTCAGCAACCTTGATCGACCGACCGCGAGCTTTGGCGACTACCAGGCAGTTCAGCCGGATTCGGGGGTCGCGACCTCGGGCTTGCCGGCCTCCAACACCTCGGTCGGGCGCTTCGTGCGCGCTGCGTTCTACGCGCAATACGCGGAGAAAGCCGACACGCCAGATAAGGCCGTGACGACGCTCGCTCATGTGATGAACAATTTTGACCGCCCGCGAGGGGTGACGATCGATCTTCCCGAGGCCGGGAGCAGTCATCTCGAGGTGCAGGGGCTCGACGCGCCGGGCGCTGGTGCCGCCACCGAGTTCACCTGCTGGACGAGCCTCTCCGACCTGGACCGCAAGCTTTTCTTTCTGCGGTCTTACGACACCTGCAACTACACGCGCTTCGATCTCACGGCGCTCGCTGGATCAGACAAGCCGCTGGTGTCGTCGTTTAAGCGGTTTGGTGGCGATGCGGCAGATGGGACAGCGACCTTGAAGATGGGGTAAAGCCCATGCGCCTCGAAAGCACGGTCGTGAGGCGGATCAGCCTACTTGCACCCCTGTTGCTTGGGCTCCAAGGCTGCGAATTCGCGGCGAGCCCATCGCTACCCTTCTACGGTGCCTACTTTCCCTTCTGGCTGGTCTGCGCTGCCATTGGCGTTCTCGGCTCTGTGCTGGTCCGTGTCCTCTTGATACGTCTGGGGATCGACGAAGGCATGCCGTTGCGCACCCTCGTGTATATCGCGCTCGCCTGCCTGATCGCCTTTGCGATCGCGGCCCACGCATTTGGACGCTAGCGCATGGCCAAGTCCGCCTATGCGCGAAAATACACGGTCGGCGGCATCATTATTGCCCTGGTGATCGTCATCGGCGCGGTCTTGGCAGGGCGCTTGTACGTTCACCGTGCCTCGAACAATCCCATGTCCGAGGATGCCGTGCTGACGGCGAGCCTGGTGAATGTCGCCGCCACCATCGCCGGGCGGGTCGTGACCATCGCGGTGACCGATAACCAGCGCGTCGCCGAGGGCGATCTGCTGTTTGCGCTCGATCCCGAGCCCTACAAGCTCGCTGTGGCGCAGGTCACGGCGGACCTGCGACTCGCCGAGGCGTCGCGCGACGCTCAGCGTCGGACCATCTCGGCCGAGCAGTCGAATGCCGTCGTTGCCTCCCAGCAGGTGGAGCGGGCCCGCGCCAACCTGGCGCTGGCCGAAGCGACGCTCGCACGACTCCTGCCCTTGGCGCCCAAGGGCTATGTGACGGCCCAACAGGTCGATGACGCTCGCACCGCCCGGGATGACGCGCAGACAAGCCTCGATCAAGCGCTGCGCCAGGCCGACGCTGCCGATGCCCTGGTCACCACGCTCGACGCCTCGGAGGCGCTGGTCGCCGCCCGGCAGGCGGCCCTGGCCATCGCCGAGCGGGAACTGGCGGCGACCGAAGTGCGTGCGCCCCATGACGGGCTGGTGGTCGGCCTTACCGTCTCGACCGGGGAGATCGTCGCGCCCGGTCAGTCGCTGTTCACGCTGATCGATACCGAGCACTGGTATGCCTCGGCCACCTTCCCCGAGACCGAGCTTTCCCGCATCCTGATCGGCGACTGCGCGAGCGTCTGCGTGCTGGCCGATCGCTCGCGTCCCGTCGTCGGTCGGGTCGAGAGCATCGGTTGGGGCGTCATCTCTGAGGATTTGGTGAACCTGCCCCGCGGCGTCCCTTACGTTCCGAAGTCGCTCAAGTGGGTGCGCATCATCCAGCGCTTCCCAGTGCGGATCAGGCTTGAGAATCCACCTGCGAACCTGATGCGAGTGGGCGCGTCGGCGGTTGCGGTGGTGCGGCATGGCGAAGGTTGTGGAAGCGGCGCACCCGAGTGACCTTGTCGGCGCGCCGCCGTCGCTCTGGCGCCAGGCGCTAGAGGACCTGCGGCCCTTCCCCGGCCGGGTCGGTATGACGTGGCGGGTTGCGCTGCTGTGCGCCCTGGTGACCGGCGCTGGCATGATGTTCGAGGTCCCCGAGGCGGCGATCAGTTGCTACCTGATCATCTTTTTGATGAAGCCCGACGCCGTGGTGAACATTGGCACCGGAATCGGCTTCTTGGTGCTGCTGCCTGGGCTCATCGCCTTTCTGGTCTGGGTGGTGAACCTGACCAGTGGCTCGACGCTGCACATCATGGTGGCGATCGTCATCACCTCCTGCCTGTTGCTTTACCTCGGCGCGGCGACCCAACTCGGCGAGCAAGGCAGCGTGGCGGCGTTGATCATTGCCTTCGTGCTGACCTTGATCGTCAAGGCACCCTTCGGTGACGCGGCGACCTTCGCCTTGCGCGAGGCCTGGGCGATGGCCGCGCTGCCGATGATCTGGATGGTCGGCTTCAACTTGCTCCTTGGCTTTTCGCCCGTGATGCTGCTGCGCGACAAGCTTCGCGACAGGCTTGCCGCCGCCGCGCAGGCCTTGGAGACGGGTGATCGGGCAGCGTTGCGCGAATTGCTGCGTGAAGGGAACGCGCTCTTCGACCCGCAGGCGCTGGCGGCACGGCTGTTGGGGATGGTTCCGCGCGCGGACGCACGGCAAATCGCGGCGGACGTGCGAGCCGGCTTTGCGCTGATGCTCGCGGTGTCGGCGCTGCCTGCGGATCTCGCCCCGGCGCGGCGCTGCGCGCTCGCGGAACAGATTCGCGCGGCCCATGACGCGCTCGGTAAGGGCGAGGCTCCGCCAGCGCCTCCCGCTGCCGCCTATCACCCGCCCGCAGACGCAGACACAGAAACATCCTCCGCCGAGCGCGCGGCATGGAGCGCGCTCCGCGTGCTCGCCGGCGCGCCTGAACCGGAGGTAGTGCCAGCACCGGCGATTCCGTTCGTCGCACCGGATGCGCTGCGCAATCCCGCCTACATCCGCTTTGCGCTCAAGACCACGGCGGCAGCGGTCATCTGCTTTCTCATCTATACGGCAATTGACTGGCAGGGCATCCATACGGCGATGATCACCTGCTATGTCGCCGCGCTCGGCACCACCGGAGAGACCGTGCACAAGCTCGCGTTGCGCATCACCGGGTGCCTGATCGGGGCGGCCATCGGTGTTGCGGCGATCTTTTGGGTCATTCCTCATATCGATGGGATCGGTGCGCTGATGGTGCTGGTTTTCCTCGGCTGCCTGGTCGGCGCCTGGGTCTCGACTGGCCCCGAGCGCCTCTCCTATGCCGGTGTGCAGGTGGCGCTCGCGTTTCTGCTGACGGTGTTACAGGGCTTCGGCCCGAGTACCAGTCTGGATACGGCACAGGGCCGGATCTTTGGCATTTTGCTCGGCAATCTCGTCGTCTATCTGATCTTTACGCGCATCTGGCCGGCGCCCGTTGTCGACGAGGCCCGTGCCTTCTTCGCGCGTGCCCTCTCGGGGCTGGCGGGGATGGCTCGGCTTGCGCCCACCATGCGACCGAACGCCGTGAGCAGCGCTGCGGCGGTCGAATTGCTGGTCGGCAAGGGCGAGGAGGTGCTGCGCCTGCTGCCCTTCGAGCCCCGCGAGCTGAGACCGACGCCCGCAAGCGAGGCGGCGCTCCATGGTGCGTTCGCCGAGATCGAGGCGCTCAATCGCGCCATCTGGCTGGGCCGCGACGCGGACCTCGCGCAAACCGCTGAGCAACTCGACCTCCTCGCGGAACGGTTTCACGGACCCGGCGGAGAATCCGGGCTCCGCTCTGATCCCGATCCCGACGCTGGCCCCGGCCGCGGCCACGGCCCCGGTCCTTCGGCGTCCCCGGCTCGGCATGCCGGTTCAGTGTTTATCGCCGGCCCCTTCAGCCGCCAACTCGACCAACTCCAGGGAGCCGCGGAATGACGGATCGCCACGCTTTGTTTCACCGCTCCGGCGCTTCAGTTCTCGCTTTCGCTCTGGCTTTGACGCTGGCGCTGGTGCTGGCTCTGACGCTGGCTGGCTGCGCCTCCAACGCAGAGAACATGACCTCCGCTTCGCCCGACCAGCCCTGGACGCCTCGGGGCGACGAGGAGACAGACCTTTGGAGTCTTGCGCGCGCGGGTCAGTCAGCATCAGGGGCAGCGTCAGGGGACGGGCCTGCAAACTTCAGCATCCCCGCGGATGCAGCGCGCGCGCAGCTCACCCTGACCGAGGGAGTTGATCCGGACCGCACCTATCGCCTGCCTGAACTCATCGATCTCGCACAGCGCAGCAACCCGGCAACCCGCGCCGCCTGGCAACAGGCACGGCAGGCGGCGCTGGCGGTCGGCATGGTGGAGGCGACCTATCTGCCCGTCATTACCGCGAGTGTGATCGGCGGGTATCAAGATCTAACGACGCCGCTGCCGGACGTGCTGGGCGAAAGCCTCAGTTTCGACACCACCGAACAGGGTACCGCAGGAATTCTCGCGCTGCAGTGGCTGCTGTTTGACTTCGGCCAGCGCCAGGCACTCGCGACTGCGGCCAAACACACGGCGATCGCGGCGAACATTCTCTTTAATGGCTCGCATCAAAAGCTGATCTTCGAGGTGTCACAGTCCTACTACCTTTATGGTGCCGCGATCCAGCGACGCGGCTTTGCCGAAACCGCGTTGCGCAACGCCGAAGCAGTCAGGACCGCCGTCGAAGCGCGCGAGGCCCAGGGTCTCGCCACCAGCGTGGAGACGGCACAGGCGCGCCAAGCCGTCGCACAGGCCGAATTACGTCGAGTCCAGGCGGACGGGGAGGAACGCGATGCCTACCAGAACCTGCTCGCCGCCGTGGGTGTGAATGCCGCGTTGAAGGTCGATGCGATGAGCGCGGCGCGGCGGCCGCTTCCTGCACCAGCCTCCGCACCGCTCGAGGCGACGATCCGACAGGCGCTGTCTCAGCGGCCCGACGTCGCGGCGAGCTACGCGGCACTGCAAGCCAGCAAGGCCGGTATCAAGGCCGCGCAGGCCGGCTATCTGCCAAAGGTCTATGCCGGCGGCAACCTCGCCGCTGGCACGGGGAATTTCGATGTTTCCGGTCTGCCCACCATCGGTCAGCAGGGCTCAGGCAACGGTCTGCTGCTAGGGGTCACCGTGCCAATCTACGACGCCGGCCTGCGGGATGCTCGGGTCAGCGAAGCGAAGTCCCAGGCCAAGCTGGCCGCTGATGAGTTTCAACGAGTGCAAACCGCTGCGGTAACCGAAATCGTTGGAGCCCGCAATGCGCTGCGCACCGCGCTCGAATCGCACCGCGCCGCCACGGCGCTGGTCGGTGCCGCATCGACCACCTATGATGCCGCCTTGGCGGCTTACCGCAATGGCGTCGGCACGGTCGATGTGGCAACAGAGGCGGACACCGCGCTGCTCGATGCTCGCCAGGCGCAGGCAGAGGCGCATGCGGGCGCGCTAATCGGCGCGGTGAACTTAGCCTTTGTCGTCGGCTCACTCACCTCGCGGGCAAGTTTGCCCTGATGTGACGAGTTTTTCCGGCAATCGCCTAAGCGCCAAGCTTGAGGTCCATCGCATGTTCAAAACTCATCGCCGGAATCAAACAACCAGCGGTTTCGTGCGCGACTCCGAGCCCAAGGCGCGTCCGATGCGTTTCGCCATCCTGCTCTTCAGTCTGCTTGTTCTCGCTGGTGCCAGCGGCTTTGCGACCACTGGCATCGGCGAACTAGTTGGAAACATCGCTGCATCAGCCGTCCTGCTCGCCGGGCTGGCCTCGATGTACCGCAAGAGAATTCTGCTCATTGTCGGCTGCGTGCTTTTGGTGCCAGCACTTGCCGCCCGCTGGACCTTTTTCTGGCTTCAGGCCTCGGCGCTGGCACCAGTATCCATCCTGTTCTCGCTGCTCTTTACCGCCTTTAACGCGGGCGCGCTCTTCGTCTACATCCAGCGCCGCGGATCACCAACCAACGACACGGTTTACGGCGGCATCTGCGTCTACATCCTGCTCGGCTACTGCTTTGCTCTGGTGTTTATGTTGCTGGAGACATTTTCACCAGGCCCCTTCTATTACGCGCATGCAGCCCCGGTTGGCCACGACCAGGTCCAGGGTCAACTGATCTATTTTAGCTTCGTCACCCTGACCACCGTCGGCTTCGGCGACATCACACCATTGACGCAGCCGGCAAAGTCGTTGGCGATGATCGAGGCCGTTGTCGGACCGATGTTCGTTGCCGTATTCCTCGCCCGCCTGGTTGGCATCCGGACCTCGAGCCATTAGTCGCCAACATGCACCCCAAGGCGGTATACACGCATCTTCCCGACCAGCACAGCCTGGATCATGACCACGTTCAGGTTGTGAAGGATAAAAAAGCGCGGCATCAACCGGACTTTGCCTTTGTCATCAACCAATGGGGCACGGTTAAGTCCCAGCGAATCGCAGCCGCGCGCAGCGCGAAGATGATGCCGATGCAGCCGATTGCTGCGGCAGATCGATGGTCCGGGACCCAGGCTAGCAGCGCAACGTAGAGGGTGCAGCCAATCAGCACTGGTGTTGCATAAAGCTCGCGCGTTATCAAGAGCGTCTGGCGGCCCGCCAGTACGTCCCTGAGCAGACCGCCGCCAATGGCCGTGACGATGCCCAGAATGATCGGGGCGAGCGGGCGACCGAAGTCCATGGCCCAGGACTTGTCGACGGTCTGAATCGCAAACAAGGCGGCGCCGAAGCCGTCGATGTAAGGAAATAAAAGGTACCATATATGATCCGCCCCGCGATGCAAGAGGAAAATTGCTGATTTGGTAGAAGGAAACGTTGCAGCCATATATCCGGCATCGATATCGGGATCCATGTGGTCCCCGTGCCCTGATGGAATGCGCGTACCTCGCCGTCCTCAATCAGGATCACAGTCTCAGCGTAAGCTGGCTTTGGAACCTTTCGGGTTTTCAGCAAGGCGGTCGTACCTTTCATGCCATCACAGTGAAATTCACTCTTCGCAACTCGTGGTGTGGAACTCGGTTATCGCCCGTTCAAGGGCCATACCATTACCCATATCTCCCCGCCCCAGCGTCGTCCGGGGCTGGACACAGCTCCCGAGTTCTGCTGAGATGCCCTTTCATCTTCAGCAAGGGGACGGGAGACCATGGACCAAGCGATTCCAAGCCGTTTATGTGGGCGCCCTTTCAACGAGACCGACTTAGCGCGCATTCGCCAGGAGATCGCGCTGGCGCAGCCGCCGCTGCGCGCGGAGATCGCTCGGCGGGTGTGCCGCGCGCTGGAGTGGACCGATATCCAAGGCCGCCCCAAGCTCATGAGTGCCCGGGTGGGACTGCTGCGGTTGCATCGTGCCGGGCTCATTGTGCTGCCGCCACCGACCTGCGGCAATGGCAATGGGCGGCGCTTCGTCCCGCGCCCCGAGTCCCGGCCCGAACCGATCCCAGTGTCCGTCCCGCTGCGCGCGCTCAGCGGCTTGCGCCTGGCGCGCGTTGATGATCGAAGGGCCTCGCAATTATGGAACGGCCTGATCGAGCGCTACCACTACCTCGGCTACAGTCCCCTGCCTGGTGCGCAGCTGCGCTACCTGATCCAGTGGGATGGCGGTCTGCTCGGCGCCATCGGCTTTGGCGCGGCGGCCTGGAAAGTCGCTGCCCGCGACCGCTGGATTGGCTGGACGCCCGCGCAGCGCCAAGCACACCTGGGACGGGTGCTCAACAACGCCCGCTTCCTCATCCTGCCCTGGGTGCAGGTCAAACACCTCGCCTCCAAGGTGCTGTCCTTGGCCGCGCGGCAAGTCAGTGTCGACTTTCCCGCCCGCTATGGCGAGCGTCTGGTGCTGCTGGAGACCTTTGTCGAGACCCCACGCTTTGCCGGGACCTGTTACCGTGCCGCCAACTGGCACGACTTGGGCGAAACCACCGGGCGCGGCAAGTGCGACCGCACCCATCGGGCCGCGCTGCCGCGCAAGGCGATCTATGTCTACCCGCTGGCGGCGGACTTCCGCGCCGCCCTGGGGGTGGTGGCATGATCGCGCTGGCCTCTGAACTGCAGGACATCTCTCTGGGCGACAAGCGCCTGAATCATCGCGCCCAACAGGTGCTTGAAACCCTCGGCGCCAAGCCGACACAAAGTATTCCCGGGGCTTGCAACGGTTGGTATGAGACCCGGGCCGCCTATCGCTTTTTCGATCATCCCACGGTCACCGCCGAGCAGATCCTCGCACCCCATTTTGCTTGTACCGAAGAACGTCTGCGCGAGCATCCGCGGGTGCTGTGTATCCAAGATACCAGCGAGCTGGACTATACAACCAAAAAAGGCATTGTCGGTCTTGGGCCACTGAACTTTGAGAGCCGCTATGGGATGTACATCCATCCCACCTTGGCGGTCACGCCCGAGCGCCTCGCGCTGGGGCTGCTGGATTTGCACACTTTTGTGCGCGAGCCCGGTAGCCTGGGCCAGGACAAAGACTCGCGCCGCCCACTGGAGGAGAAAGAAAGCGTGCGCTGGGTCGATGGCTACGCGCGCGTCAATGCGCTGGCCGAGGAACTGAGCGACACGCGCTTGACCTATGTTGCCGATCGCGAGGGCGACATCTACGACCTGTTTGTTGAAGCGCCCATCCCCGAGAACAGCGCCGATTGGCTGGTACGGGTGCAGCATCGCGACCGCTGCTTGGCCGATGGCAGAAAGCTCAATGAGGCCCTGGACGCCGCTGCGGTGCTCACCGAGATCACCTTCGAGCGTCCCGCCACCAAGGGGGCCAAAGCACGCCAGGTCAAGCAGGAGATCAAGGTGGTGCGCGTGACCCTGAAGGCACCCTGGCGCCCGGATCGCACCTTGCCCGATGTCACGGTCACGGCCTTGCTCGCCACCGAGGTCAATCCACCCGCCGGCGAGGAGCCACTCAACTGGCTGTTGCTGACCAATCTGGCGGTGCAGAGCGCCGAGGAGGCCATCGAGACGCTCTCCTGGTATCTTTGCAGGTGGCAAGTGGAGATTTTTTTCCGGATCTTAAAAAGTGGCTGCCGCATCGAGGAGCTGCAGCTCGAGACGCGCGAGCGCCTGGAGCCGGCGCTCGCTTTGTACATGATCATCGCGTGGCGGGTGCTGTACCTGACCATGCTCGGGCGCGAGTGCCCGGAGTTGCCTTGCGATGCGGTCTTTGCCGAGGAGGAATGGAAGGCGGTCTATCTGGTCACCCAGAAACAAGCGCCACCCGAGCAGCCGCCCTCGCTCGATACCATGGTGCGCATGGTCGCCTCCCTGGGCGGCTTTCTCAACCGCAAATCCGATGGGTTCCCGGGACCGAAGACGCTCTGGATTGGGTTGCAGCGCATCCCCGATTTTGTCATGGCGCTGGAGGCTTACCGCAGCGTCAGGGATAGTTATGGGTAATGGTATGTTCAAGGGCTGGTTAAACGTGATTGTTCGTCGCCGGTGTGGCGTTACGCCGTCACGGCCGCCGGCTTCGTGAGCGCGCCGCGCGACGGGTCGAAGGCCTTGCCAGTGGTGATCACCGCCCAGGCGATGCGCGCGAGCTTGTTAGCCATCGCAACAATGGCGACGTTGGCATGACGACGCTGCTTGAGATCGCGAGCCCAGTGACTGAGGGCGTCCTCCTTTTTCTCAACCCAACGCATCATCGCGCGGGCGCCATGGATCAAGAGTTGGCGCAGATACACATCTCCGCGCTTGCTAATGCCAAGCAACCGCGCTTTCCCGCCGGTGGAGTGCTGTCGTGGCACCAGTCCAAGCCAGGCCGCCAGCGCCCGGCCGTTGTTGAACAACTCCCACTGATCGCCCAGGGTAGCGAGCAAGGCGGTGGCTACCAAGGGGCCGATGCCGGGGATCGTCCTCAACAGCTGGGCCGACTCGCTGGTGTCGGCGACAGTCTTGATTTGCGCATCGAAGTGAACGACGCGCGCATCGAGGTGACGGAGTTCTTCAAGGAGTCCGTGCAGCTCGGCACGAAAGCGCTCGCTCAGTCCATTCTCGGCGTCTTCAAGGATTTCAGGAAGCCGACGCATGGCCGCCGCGCGTCCTTGCGGCATGACGATGCCGTATTCGGCCAACAGCCCACGCGCCTGATTGACCAGCGCGGTGCGCTGACCGATGACCTGCGAGCGCATGCGGTGGATGGCCTGAATGTCTTGTTGCTCAACGCTCTTGATCGGCACAAACCGCTGCCGGGGCGTTGGGCCGCTTCGCAGATCGCCTCGGCATCGGCGGCGTCGTTTTTGTTGGTCTTCACAAAGGGCTTCACATGCTGCGGCGCGATTAGCACCACCTCATGGCCAAAACCTTGGAAGGTGCGTGCCCAGTGATGCGCGCTGCCGCAGGCTTCCATGGCGACATGACACGGCGGCTGCTGGGCAATAAAGGCACTCAAGGCATGGCGCGCGAGCTTGCGGCTGAAGACCACCTCGCCTTGGGCATCAACGCCGAAAACGTGGACGCTATTCTTGGCCAAATCGATCCCGATGGTGGCGACGGGTTGTTTGCTAAACTTCTTCATGGGTCTGCTCCCTTCTTGATAGACGATAGGTGGGTTTGTTTTCCATCGCCTATTTTGCCCGCTTCGGGCTCGTTGTAGGAGCGGGGCGGACCATCCCATTAGGGTCAATTTAATTCCAATTAAGTCAATGAAAATCTAGCTTGCCAAGGTACAAGGTACTTTCGCCTTTTTGAGCGGGATCGGCTTAAAAGAAAAACCGGGGACGCACTGAATAAACAAAGATCAACCAGGATTTGTCCAGTCCTCTCGCCCATGACGCACGCGCAGGATGAAAATGTCATACTTGCGAATCCTGTAGATTACGATATGTGATCCAGCAGGATGAATGCGGCACGCAGGACTCAACTCTGACCGCTCTGGCGCGGCAAGAGGGTTTTCTGCTAAAAATTCGCATGCCTGATGCAGCCGTTGGTGATAGCGCCTGGCTTGGTCGAGACCGAATTCGGTCGCGCCTGCGATGTAAATCTGGAGCAAGTCTTCTTCGGCCGCTTCACTGAGGACGTAAGGCTTCACTGTGGCGCAGCTAGCCTCGCAAGCGCTTCGGCCTCAATATCCTGCATGGAACGCCGTCCTTCTCTGCGCGCGCCTGCTTCATCGATCAACGCTTGCACCCGTGCAATTTTTGCGGTGCGCTCCTGATCGCGCCGAATTAACTCGCGCACATACTCGCTACCGTCGCTGTATTGACCGGAGCGGGAGCATTCATCGATCCAAGCGATCATCGTATCCGGTAAAGATAGATTCATTGTTGCCAACATGTCACCTCTATCAGTCGATCCGGATTGTCATTCTTTCCGCCGCTGTTGTGGGGATTGAGAAGCATGAAGTTAAACAAGGATTTCAATGCACTGTCAAGGTGCGTGGGCAAAAATCCAGACAGCTCGTCGTAACTAGCCGCCACCAGATTGTGGCGCTGGAAGCGCCGCGGCGCAAAAATAATTATGCCTGGATCGTTTTGTTTTCTATCCAGTAAAAGCAATTCGACCCCTGGTTGCTGGCTGGCCAACGACATTCTCTGGCACGCCTAGCCGGCGTTGATCGCCGAGGCGGCAGCGGTGCTGGTGAATCTGCGTACCCTGTCGTGGTTGGGTAGGTCGGTGCCAAGCACCGGATGAGGAGACACCGGAGGCGGTCGCCGCGCTTGAGAGGGCTGGATTTTGGTCAACGTACAGACCCCACCTCTTTGCTCAAAGCACTGACGTCAAACTCTGTCCTATACTCATGCCATCCTTTGGTCATGGCATCACGGCGCTGACGCTCACGCCACTGGAGCTGATCGACCATCTCGCGGCACTCATCCCCCCGCCCAGGCGCCACCGCCATCGCTACCATGGCGTGCTCGCGCCAAACGCGCCGCTGCGTGCGGCAGCCGTCGTCTTGGGGCGTGACCTGACCGACGACCCGAGCGCCTGCGCCGAGCTCGCTGCACCCCGTCGCGCACCGGCCCCGAACGCTCGCTCCCCGGCGCGCTATCTCTGGGCCATGCTGCTGGCGCGGCTGTTCGAATCCCTACCACTGGTCTGCCCCAACTGCGGCGCGGACATGCGCATCATTGCCTTCATCACCGAGGCCGTGCCCGTCGAGCAGATCCTCACCCACATCGGTGAGCCACCGCGTCCACCCCCGATCTCGCCCGCCTGCGGACCGCCCGCCTGGGACGAGGCACCCGAGCCGATGCCGGACTGGGACCTCCTCCAGCAGCTCGAGCCCGACTTCGAGTTCGATCAGCGCGTCGCCTGGTAGCCGTCGTCTCTCTCGCAGGCAACGGTGCAGCCCCTCTCGTCTGCCGGTGGCACGCTGCCTCGCAGATGCACGCGCCAGCACCCCGGAACGCGCGCGCCTGCACCGCCCCGACGTCCGTCAGCCCCGCAGTTGGACGTTGACCGCGCACCTCACCCCCGCTAACCTCCTTCCTCGGGCCAACCTGGACGCTCAGGGTGGCTTGGATTTCCTATCCGTCAGCGGTAGATAGCAATAGTGACCGTAATAGCCGTAGGGGAACCGCCCTTCTTGGTCGCCATGCAACGCATCACCGGTGGCATCCAGGTCAAGGCAGATCGACGCGGGTGGCTTTGCTTCCGGCGGCCTGCGGCGCTAGAGCGATAGCTGCGCTAGTCCTGCAGCGGCAGCGGCAGCGGACGCGGGCAATCGGTCACTGTTGGCGGCTCTTGCGACATCGACATGATGCCAGTCTCACGCGTGCATTAATCAGCCACAGACCCAGCCCCACCTGGAGATCACCTGAATGATATTTGGGCTCAAGCGCCATACTTGCCCGCAGTGTGGCTACCGATTTTCTCTGCGCGAGCGTGCCAGATTCAGCGACGCTCTAGGCCTATCCCGCCGTGCCGCATCCTGTCCAGGCTGCGGCACGGACCTGATCTGGGCCAAGTGGCCATGGCGCTTGCTCTATCTCGGTGTCCTTGGGCTGACACTAGCCATCATCACGCTCCGCTTCGCCCTTACAGCCACCGAGTACACCGATGCCATCGTACTCGCCGTAGAGCTACCACTGATCGCCATGATCCTCGGTTCCGCTTATCGGCTCAGGTTGGTTCCCGCAATGGATCAAGCCAGCGGGCAGGGATAACGAACGCGTACCTCTGCTGGATAGCGGTTCCTACTCCGGACTCTCACCCATGGTCTGATAGTACTGCTTGATGTCTTCGCCGATGGTCGCGGTGATCTGATAGAAGACCTCCTGCGAGATGCGTACCGGCTCATCATCGATCTGATCAGCCTGGGCGCAGGTCTCCGCGATGAGCCGGTAGAGATAGTTGAGCACGAAGCGCGGCTGACGCAGCTTATCGAGTGCGCCAAGGATCTCTCGATGAGGAATCACTGACGCGAACAGCTGATCGAGCTATCCGTGGCCGGACCGCGCTGTCTCAACCGGATTTTGCCTTCGTCATCAACCAATGGGGCACAGTTAAGTCCCAGCGAATCGCAGCCGCGCGCAGGGCGAAGATGGCGCCGATGCAGCCGATTGCGGCGGCAGATCGATGGTCCGGGACCCAGGTCAGCAGCGCAACGTAGAGAGTGCAGCCAATCAGCACTGGTGTTGCATAAAGCTCGCGGGTCATCAAGAGCGTCTGGCGACCCGCCAGCACGTCCCTGAGCAGACCGCCGCCAATGGCCGTGACAATGCCCAGAATAACTGGTGCGAGCGGGCGACCGAAGTCCATGGCCAAGGACTTATCGACGGTCTGAATCGCGAACAAGGCGGCGCCGAAGCCGTCGATGTAAAGCATCAGACGAAAGATCTCTCGTCGCGTTAAGAGCGACTCAGCGAAGAAAGTGACAAGGCTTGCACCGATGGCGACCCACAGGTAGTTAAGATCGACGGACCAGAAGACTGGCACATCGAGGATCAGATCCCTGATGGTGCCGCCACCGACCGCAGTGATAATGCCAAGCACAATGGCGCTGAATAGATCGATGCCCTTGGGTGCGAGGACAAGCACCGCCGTGACGGCAAAGGCGGTAATGCCCGCCATGCCTATCCAATAGCTGAAAGACTGCAACTGGAATCCTCACCACATCATCGTTGTTAACCGCGTCGCTGACGCTTCGGAGAGGCCTCGCGGGGTTCAATCCAAAGACATTTGCCCGAGCAGCGCGTCGGGCCACCGTTCAGGCGGGTTCATGGCTGGGGTAAGGATACCAGCCGAGCAGTGCCTGCAACACGCCATCAGCCTGCTGACTGCCCGCCCCGGCGCGCTACCCCACCACCGAGCTACAAGCGTGCCTGTTCCGCCAGGCAGTCGGGCCCGCCCATCTCCAGTTCGCGGCAGGCCAGGGGGCGCCGAGCATAGATCCCGCAGTTCATCTGCGTGCGGTCCAAGGCTGCGCACCAGCCGTCCTCGAGGCGGCGCATGCGCGTGAAGCCGCCGTCGTCGGACTCGGTGAGATAGTCCGGTATGTCGAAATCGCCGACACTCGGGACTTCAAGCCGGCAGCAGGCGGCCGGGCAGTTAGCGCACTTGATCCGCGCGGGGTTGGTAGGCTTAGCGGGATCGGCGGGATCGGCGGGGTCGGCAGTCGGCAAGGGTGCTTCCTCAATGATGGTGGGCGCGTCCTCTTGGTAGCGGAACTGGTCATACTGTACCCTCCTTGAAAGAGCGAGCGCGAATAAACAGTTGGGGTTCCGATTACCCCTTTTTTCATTGCCGAGGAGTATTCAACGATGCCAAAGCAAAACGACCGGAACCCTATGTACAACCAGACAGAAAACGCCGACGACGAGACTTACGGTTCAAGCGATCTGGCTATGGGCCTTCCGAAGTCGTCCTTCCCTGATGTCGAGCGCGATCCGCGACGCATTTATGCCGCCGTCCGCGACGAACTGATGCTCGATGGGAACTCGCGGCAAAACCTCGCGACCTTCTGCCAGACCTGGGAGGAGCCCGAGATCCATCAGCTGATGGATGCCTGCATCGACAAGAACATGATCGATAAGGACGAATATCCGCAGACCGCCGAGATCGAGGCGCGCTGCGTGCAGATGCTCGCCGATCTCTGGCATTCGCCAGCCAGCGACCACGCGGTTGGCTGTTCCACCACCGGCTCCAGTGAGGCTGCCATGCTGGGTGGGCTGGCGATGAAGCGCCGTTGGGAGGCGCGTCGCCAAGCCGAGGGCAAGCCGACCGACAAGCCTAATCTGATTACTGGGCCGGTCCAGATCTGCTGGCATAAATTCACCCGCTACTGGGATATCGAGCACCGAGAGATCCCGATGGACAAGGGCCGGCTCCTGATGACGCCCGAGGAGGTGCTGAGCCGCTGCAACGAGAACACTATTGGCGTGGTGCCAACCCTGGGCGTAACCTTCACCGGAGAATACGAGCCGGTCAAGCAGGTCAGCGACGCGCTCGACAAGCTCCAGGCCGATACGGGGCTGGACATTCCGATCCACGTCGACGGCGCCAGCGGCGGCTTCCTCGCCCCGTTCTGCGCATCGGAGCTTGAGTGGGACTTCCGTCTGCCGCGGGTGCGCTCGATCAACGCCTCCGGCCACAAGTTCGGCCTCGCCCCACTCGGTGTGGGTTGGGTGCTGTGGCGCGAAGAGCAGGACCTGCCCGAGAGCATGGTGTTCTGGGTGAACTATCTTGGCGGCAACATGCGCGACATCGCGCTGAACTTTTCGCGTCCCGGCGGGCAGATCGTGTGCCAGTACTACAACTTCCTCCGCCTCGGGCGCGAGGGCTACAGCAAGGTCCACGGTGCCTGCTATCGCAGTGCCGAGTATCTGGCCGATGAGATATCGAAGATGGGGCCGTTCGAGATCGTCTTCGGTGGTGACATGGCGCGCGGCATCCCAGCGGTTTCATGGAAGCTCAAAGAGGGCACCGATCCGGGCTTCACCCTGTTCGATCTTGCCGACCGGCTGCGCGTGCGCGGCTGGCAGGTGCCAGCCTATACGCTACCGTCAAATTGTCAGGATCAAGCAATCCAAAGAATCCTGGTCCGCAACGGCGTCAGCCAGGACCTCTGTACACTGCTCATCGAGCACATGAAGGCAGCCCTGGATCATATCGAAGCGCATCCGGTTAAGGAGTCGCTCACCAGCGAAGATGCATCGGGTTTTCATCATTAAAGGCGATGAGACCAAGGCCCATCATGCGGAGAATGTTGACGAGAGTCGAGCGCATTTCCAAGAGGCGCTTGGTGGGGAGGTGCCCCATCTGGTTGTTATCGCCAGCTGGCCGAGGTGATTCAGCACCTGCTGCAAGAGACCGGAGCGCTGTCCGCCGGTTGAAGTACACACTAAGGGTGAGCAAAAAAAGGACCACCAATGACGCTGTTTCGAGAGATCAAAGCCGCCTACCGTGTTGCCTGGAGCTACGCGGCCCCCTTCGCGCTGGTTCATCTGGCACTGCGGCTACTTTCGGCCGCCGTGATCCTGCCCACATCCGGCCTGGTGCTGACGGTCGCGTTGGCAATCGATGGCCAGACGGCGATGACCGACCAGGACATCGCGCGCTTCCTGCTGACCCCGGCCGGATTCGCCGGCGCGCTGGCCATCATCGGCCTATCGATCATTGCCAGCGTGCTCGATCTGACCGTTATGACCAGCACCCTGCGGCGCGATGAGCATCGCGCCACTGCGGCGCTGATCTCCGGCTTGTCGCTGGTGCTGACGCGGTTCACTGCACTGTTCAGCCTGGGCGTCAGGCTGGCGCTGCGGGTGCTGTTGCTCGCCGCGCCCTTCGGCATTGTCGCCGCCGGCATCGCCTGGTTAATGCTCAGCGACTACGACATCAATTACTACCTCACCTACAAGCCGCCGACCTTTCTCATAGCGGTCGGCCTGATCGGCGCGCTGGCACTGGTGTTCGCGGCCGTGCTGCTCGCGCAACTCGCGCACTGGGCGGTGGCGCTGCACTTCCTGCTCTTCCAGCGGGTCGCCCCCAAACGCGCCTTTGCACTCAGCGCAGCCGGGCTGCGTGGTCAGCAATGGGGGGTCATCAGCCGGGTGTTGGCGTGGGTTCTGGTCAGGATTCTGCTCGCTACCCTGGGCGCCACCCTCGGCGGCCTGCTCATCGCCGGCACGCAAGAGCTGTTTGAGCTGCACCTGCGGCTCATCATCGTCTCCACCCTCGTCATACTGGCGGCCTGGTGGCTCGCCGATGCGGTGGTTTCGGCCCTGGCGAACGGGGCGCTCGCCGTCCTGCTGGACGGGTTCTACCAGCGCGTTGGCGGCGAACCGGCTGTCGCTTCTGAGCCGGATGCCTCCCAGCCACCACAGGGTCGCATGGTGCCGCTCCTGCTGTTTTTCGTCATCGCCACCAGCCTGGTGCTGGGCGGGATCGACTTCGCCAGCGATCAGCTCGAGCGCGTCGGCACCGAGCGCAGCGTCGAGATCATCGCTCACCGCGGTGCCGCCGGGGCACGGCCAGAAAATACCCTCGCCGCAGTCGAAACAGCCCTGGAGCATGAGGCCGACTGGGTCGAGATCGACGTCCAGGAAACCGCCGATGGGGAAGTCGTGGTCGCCCACGACAGCGACTTCATGAAACAGGCTGGCGTCAATCTCAAGGTCTGGAACGCCACCCTGACCGATCTGGCCAAGATCGACATTGGCAGCTGGTTCGACCCAGCCTATGCCGCGGAGCGCCCGCCAACCTTGCGCCAGGTGCTGCTCGCCGCAAAGGACCGTGGCCGGGTCCTGATCGAGCTGAAATACTACGGGCATGATGTGCAGCTCGAGCAGCGTGTCGCGCACATTGTCGACGACACCGGGATGAACGACCAGGTTGCCGCCATGTCGCTCAAGCGCCCAGGTGTCGAGAAAATGCAGGTACTGCGGCCTGACTGGCCGCATGGCATCCTCGCGGCCACCGCCATCGGCAACCTCCCGGCAGTGCAGTCGGATTTTCTCGCGCTCAACACCGGGCAGATCACATTGGCGCTGATCCGCAAGGCACAGGCGCAGGGTAAGAAAGTCTATGCCTGGACAGTAGATGAACCGGTGACCATGGTGCGCCTGATCTCCATGGGCATTGACGGCCTGATCACCAATGAGCCGGCCCTGGCGCGCGCCGTGATGGAAACGCGCAATGAGCTCTCGACCCTGGAGCGCCTGGTGCTGTGGTTGACCGATCAGTTCGACCTTGATCGGCTCGAGCTCAGTGCCGACGTGCGCGATGCTTAGTACGCTCCGGACTGTGGGCTCTGGTGTTTTCCGGACGATGTTGACCCTGTTGCCGACTCTGCCTCAGCAAAGGCGGCGTTTTCGGGGTTGCTGGCCGCTGTTGAAGCGGGTGAGACCGTGGCCATCACGCGCCGGGGCGGGTGATTGCCCGGCTAGTACCCGACAAGCCGACCATGGCTGCAGAGGCTTTTCGGCCGTTCTGGGACCACCATGAGGAGATCGATCTGGTGGCGCCGAATGAGCGGCCAGCGGAGCCGATCGGCAACTCGACCGCGCTTGCACTGCTCGAGCGTGGTCTGCCGCTGCTTGCGATCGACAACTGGACCCAGGGCAACAATCGCATCGTCTTTCCGTACCTGCAGCCGGCAAAGTGGTTGGCGATGATCGAGGCCGTTGTCGGCCTGATGTTCGTCGCCGTGTTCCTCGCCCGCCTGGTTGGAGTCCGGACCTCAAGCCACTAGAGGAGGCCGAGGTCATACCTTAAAGCGCCCGACCCGTTCGAGTTGGTCGATCGCGAGCTGCGCCAACTCTGCCGCTGCGTTGTTGATCTCGCGTGAACCCGTGGCGATCTGATCCATCGCCTGGGCGCTGTTGACCAGGTTGCGGTCGACTTCCTCGGCGACCGAGCTTTGCTCCTCGGTCGCGCTGGCAATCTGCATATTCATGTCCCGAATCAGCGCCACCGCCTCGGCGATGCTGACCAGACCAGCGCGCGCGCCCTCAGCCATCTCGGCATTCTTGTCGATCTGTCCGCGTGCCTGGTCCATGGCGCTGACTGCCTGATTGCTGCCTTCCTGCAGGCGCTCGATCATGGTCTGAATTTCGGTGGTGGAATCCTGGGTGCGGCTGGCCAGGGTGCGCACTTCCCCGGCCACGACCGCGAAGCCACGGCCTTGGTCACCGGCCCGCGCGGCCTCAATGGCGGCATTGAGCGCAAGCAGGTTGGTCTGATCGGCAATGCCGCGAATGACGTCGAGCACCTGGCCGATGTTGTCGGCATCCTGGGACAGTCGCCCAACTGCTTCCGCCGTCGATTGAATCTGACGCGCCGTGGTCTGGATAAGCGACGCTGCCTCGCTCATGGTGGACTGGCCCTGCTGGGTTTCCTGATCGGCTGCACGTGCCGCCTCGGCCGCCTCGGCGGCATTGCGCGCCACCTCGGCGACGGTGGCGGTCATTTCATTCATCGCCGTCGCCACTTGATCGGATTCCGACTGCTGCCGACCAATTTGATCGCTGGTGGAACTGCTGGTTGCGGTCAGTTCCTCGGCTGCGGTGGCCACGCGCTGACTGGCGTCAATCACTTGCCCAACGAGATCGCGCACCCGTTTCTGGAATCGGTTAAAGGCGTGTGCAAGTTCGGCCAGCTCATCGTTTCCAGTCTCCGACAGGCTATGCGTCAGATCGCCATCGCCGTCGGCGATGTCGGTCATGGTTCCGCTAGCTGTTTTCACCCGACGCACAATGGCGTGGGCGAGCCAGGACATGCCAGCGACACCGGCAAGCACGCTGATGATCGAGACGATGATCATGACCGCAGCGGCGTGCTGTGTCTCAGCCGCCGCTTCCTGTCCCATGGCGAGTGCCTTGGCCATTGGCACCTTGATCTGCACCGCCCAGGGTGCATTGGTATGACCGACTTTGATCGGTTCCAGGGTGAAGATTTCCTCTGCGCCCGAGGGCGAGACGGACTCGATCTGCAGGGACTCACCACGGGCAACAGCCTGAGCGACCTGATCGCCCTGTCGGTGCAGTCCGGAAACATTCTCGCCAATCAGCTGTGGGTTGCGACTGGTCGCCACGACGGTGCCATTGTGGGACAGCACCGCCACGCTGGCCTCGCCATCGAAAAGATCCTGCGCGGCCTGCTCGACCATGCGCTGTAGCTCGCTCAGGCGCACATCGATGCCCACCATGCCGCGAAAACCACCCTCGAGCATCACCGGCGCGACTAGCGAGGTGATCATGCTCTCCTGACCCTGAATCTGCTCCATGCGCGGGTCGATGATCGCCTCTTGGCCAGTCTGCTTGGGAATCTGATAGAAATCGCCCGCCCCGGATTCAGCGTAATCGGTCACGGCGGCCAAGACGGCGGCGCCATCCCCACCGCGGGTCCAATTGGTCATGAAACGCCCGCTGTCATCAGTGCCTGGGGTGTCCACATAGAACTCGTCCTGGGCATCGAAGGCATCTGGCTCCCAGACGGTATAAACGCTGACAAAGTCCGGGTTCTCTTCCAGTACAGACTTCAGCATCTGATTGATGTCGTTGCGCGAGTAAAAGGCAACGCGATGAGACCAGACTCCGGAGCCGAGAACCCAGTTCCACTCGGGGATCAGGCGGCCGAAAGCAAGCTTGGGCTGGGGCTCGGTGCTTCCCGGCATCGGCCAGCTATAATGCATCCAGCCCTTGCCGTCATCGGCAACTTGTTCATCCATGGCGATGAAGAGGTTCTGGTTGCGCCCCATGGCATTGTCCCACTTGGGATCATCCATGATCTGGCCATCAAGCTGGGGGGCGTCTGGGTGCATCACCAGGCGCGGCACTGGTTTGTGCCTGTCCTGCACCCAGATATAATTTTCGTCTTCATAGCGCATGGAGCGCAGTACATCGATCGCTGCGGCTTGCGCTTCCTCCCGCGTCATCTCGCCGCGCTGCTCGGCGGCGATATAGCGCGCGACGATAGATTTGGCCAAATCCACCGCCGTTTCCAGACGCTTGAAGCGATATTGAAGTCGCCTCCAATCCTCGTTGGTGAGCTTGTCGTCGTCCGGACGGACCGCCGAGACATAGGCCTGTGCCAGCGTTCTGGCCGCATCGAGCGGCGCCTCTAGTGCGGCATCAATGCTCGCCGCCTCCCGACTAGCCGCATTGCGCGCTAGTTCGCGCGCCGCCTCCAACCCGGCCACACGCTGGCTTTCCGCCATGGCCTGCATGCGCGTGACGGCATAGCCGGTGATCACGCCCCCAAGGGCGATCATGCCAACGCCGGACCAAAATGCGATCCGAAACCCAATCGAATGGCGATTAAACATGACGACTCCCTTTCCGCTATCGACCCCGTCTGCTCTCATGCGCCCAAAGGTCTCGGGGTTGCCGACCGCCAGGCTGGTTCGTACCCGGTTTTCGCAGGATTACAGTCAGGGGCCATTTTAGCAGCCGCAGCCAACCACTTCACTGGCGCGGCGCGGCTTAGGCCGCTTCCCGCATCTCCTGCGGACCACCGTTCAGGGCTGGTTCATGGCTGGGGTAAGGATACCAGCCGAGCAGTGCCTGTAACACGCCAGCAGCCTGCTGACTGTGCGCTCCTTGCAGGGGCGAGCTGGCAATGAAGCGCCGTTGGGAGGCGCGTCGCCAGGCCGAGTGCAAGCCCACCGATAAGCCCAATCTGATCACCGGGCCGATCCAGATCTGCTGGCACAAATTCACCCGCTACTGGGATATCGAGCACCGCGAGACCCCGATGGACAAGGGTCGGCTCCTGATGACGCCTGAAGAGGTCCTGAGCCGCTGCGACGAGAACACCATTGGCGTCGTGCCGACGCTGGGCGTGACATTCACCGGAGAATACGAGCCGGTCAGGATCAAGCGATCCATAGGATTTTGGTCCGCAACGGCGTCAGCCAGGGCCTCTGTGCGCTGCTCATCGATCACATGAAGGCAGCACTGGAGCATATCGAAGCGCATCCAGTAAAAGAGTCACTCACCAGCGAAGATGCATCGGGTTTCCATCATTGAGCCCGCAATCTGGCGCAGAATGGTCATCAATGCAGCAGGTTCTTCGATAGACTGAAGGGTAGCAAGCTTCAAGTCGGACGACCCATCGCGGTTGGAGAGGTGTCAGATCTATGGCCATCGAAATCCCCCTGCCACTCACCGTGGTGTTCGCCATCCTGGTGCTTTTGGTTGGCCGCTGGCTGATCGGGCGCATCGACTTTCTGGCCCGCTACAGCATTCCCGATCCAGTGGTGGGCGGGTTGATCGTCGCTGTGGTGCTGACGCTCGTGCGGGTTGGCACCGGGACCGAATTGTCCTTCGACATGGGGCTGCAATCGCCGCTGCTGCTGATCTTCTTCTCCACCGTCGGGCTCGGTGCCGATGTGCGCACCCTGACTCAAGGCGGGCGCAAGCTGTTGTTGCTGCTGGCCGTGGTGGTGGTCGCGCTGGTGCTGCAAAACGTCGTCGGCGTGGCGATTGCGCTGGGGCTCGATCTGAACCCTTTGATGGGCATCCTCGGCGGTTCGGCGACGCTGGCCGGTGGGCATGGCACCGGCGCGGCCTATGGGCAGGTGTTCGGCGAGGTGAACGGTCTGCAGGGTGCGGTCGAGGTGGCCATGGCCTGCGCCACCTTCGGGCTGATCCTGGGCGGTGTCCTCGGCGGGCCGGTGGCGCAATGGCTGATTCGCCGGCATCACTTGCAGCCCGAGGCACAGTCGGTGGCATCGCTCGGCCCCGGCGAGGTGCCGAAGGACGAACGCCGCGCCCTGAGCCCGGAATCCCTGATCGAGACCATCCTGATCCTGATGTTGTGCCTGGGGGTCGGCGCCCTGCTAGCCGAGCGTCTGACCATCCCCGGTATCACCTTGCCGACCTTCGTCTGGTGCTTGCTGGTGGGGATCATCCTGCGCAATGCGCTGAGTCTGAGCGGGCTGTACCGCATCGACGGCCCCACCATCGAGTTGATGGGCACCGTCAGCCTTTCGCTGTTTTTGGCCATGGCGCTGATGTCGCTGCGCTTGTGGGAACTGGTCAATCTGGCCCTGCCGATTCTGATCATACTGGTCGCCCAGGCCTTGCTTACGGTGCTGCTGGTAGTGTTTCTGACCTTCCGTGTCATGGGCCGCAATTATGACGCGGCGGTGATTGCCGCAGGCCAATGCGGCTTTCAGCTTGGCGCAACGCCCACCGCCATTGCCAATATGCAGGCCGTGACCAGTCGCCATGGCTTGTCGCCGATGGCCTTCCTGCTGGTGCCGATCATTGGTGCCTTTTTGATCGACATCTGTAACGCCCTGGTCATACAGGGGTTCTTGGCGCTGCCCTGGTTCGGGTTCTGAACATGGTTACATCAGCACGCATTCCAGCCCGCATTTCCATCGGCATTTCAACTGCTACTCTGACTGGCATGATCACTGGCATGATCGCTGGCATGATCAATGGCATTGCAGCCAGGTTCGCATTGCCTCGCATCATGCAGCTTCTCGCCGCCGCGATGCTCGCGCTGCTCCTGGCCGGTTGCGTCGAGGGTCCAGACCAATCCGGCGTTACCCAAGTGGTGCAGCAGCGCCTGACCCAGGCGCTCGGTGCCGATGCCGTCGAGATCACTCGCCTGCGGCGACTCGGCAGCGGCCCGCTGGACGCGAGCGCCGGCGGACTCAAGCGCCGCATCGTCTATTACAACGCCGTGCTGACCTTGGCCCGTGATCTGGATTTCTCGTCCTGGGATACGCTCAATGTCGCCGCCTTGACGAACCTGCTTGGCGCCACCAAGCGTGGCATCGACGGACTCAAACAGGACGGTAACAGCGCCGGCGACCAAGTCTATGTCCGCGGCAGCGTGAGTTTTGAGAAAGGCGCCGAGGGTTGGACGCCGGTGGATGTCTTTCACCCAGAGATTGGTGTCGCGAGCACAGGTCCAGCCGGCGCCGAGGAATCACGCCGCATCATCGAGCAAATCAACGCGCTGCTGACCAAGCCTGGCAAGGATTCCCAGGAGCGCAAGCGCATCATCACCGAGGTGCTAGATGGCGCCTACGATGACATCACGCTGCGACTCGACCGCTTGGAGCGCGCCCTGGTCATCGCCGGTGGCTCACCGGACGGCGAATATGCGCGCGTGGCGCAGCTGTTGGCAGATGAGCTGACCGCCGAGGGAACGCTATCGAGCGCGGCCCAGAGCAGCGGCAGCAAGGAAAACCTGGAGTTGCTGCGTACCGGCAAGGTCGACATCGCCTTGGTGCAGAACAACGTCGCCGCCCAAGCCCTCCTAGGTGCCGAACCCTTCGCGGTGCTTGGCCCGCACTACACCCTGAATGCCTTGGCTAGCCTGTTCCCGGAGCCGCTGCACGTCATCGTCGCTGCTGATTCGCAGATCACCAGCGTGCAGGATCTGGCCGGCAAACGGGTCGACATCGGCGATCCCGGTTCCGGCTCCTACCTCAATGCTGTCGCGCTGCTCGCCGCTGCCGGCATCGAACTCACCGACCTTGGCGCCATCCATAAGACCGGTCTCGCCGGTGGCTTGAACCTCCTTAATAACGGCGAGGCCGATGCCGTCATCGCCACCATCGGCGCTCCTGCCCGCACCCTGCAGCGAGCTGCTGCTCAAGGCCGGATTCGCTTGCTGCCGCTGAGCGCGGAACTGCGTGAGATGCTGACGCGAGAAGGCGCAGGCTATGTCCCCATCCTGCTGCCTGCGGCCACCTATCCCGGCCAACGCGAGCCAGTGGCCACCGTTGCGGTGACCGCCGTGCTCGCCGCCAACGAGTCACTGCCGAAGGCAGACGTCGATCAGGTACTCACGGCCCTGTTTGACCGCATCGACTTTGTTGCTGCCGGCAGCGCGGCGGGTTCGCAGATCACACCCGAGACGGCCGAGCTCGGGCTGACCATTCCGCTGCACCCGGCGGCCATCGCGTATTACGGGCGGTTTTCGCCATCGTCATCGTCATCGCCATCTCCATCGTCATCAGAGGAAACTGCCCGCCCGGCGGCCCTTGGGCAGGAATGAGTGAATGCATCGGCATCGACAAGACCTACTGGTCCAATAAATCTGGCAGGTCTGGCTATTAACGTGTATAAACGAGACATGAATTTTCCAGGGCAACGACCCCTGCCTGAAGGCAGGAACTGTCGCTGCCGCTATCCCTCCCCGCCCGCTAGGGACGGGGGTTTCTCGCGGAGGAACTGATGAGTAAATTGGCTACCACGACTCTGGCATTGGCAATGAGTATTAGCGCTGGGACTGCGCTTGCGGAGACCAAGCAAACGACGGTCGACGCCGTCAAGGCGCTGTGGGAACAGCAGCATAAGGCACTCGACTCCCACGATATCGATGGCGTCATGGCCACCTATGCCGACAGCGATGACATCATGCTCATGGGCACCGGACCCGGCGAGCATTGGGTTGGCCCGGCGGAGGTCAAGGATGCTTATGAACATTTCATGGATGGATTCGACCCCAACACCATGGAGGTCAAGTGCAGCGACGGTGCCGGCAGCGCGCAGGATGGCGTGACCTGGCTCACGGGCGTGTGCAGCTTCACCGACCAAAAGGCGGAAGAGACTCGCGAGTTCGTGAGCAACATCTCCGCCGTCCTGGTCAAGCAGGACGACGCCTGGCGCTTTCACAGCATGCATTTCTCACAGTTGATCGGCTGCGAGGCACCCGAGTCACAGGCTTCAACGAAATAGAGGGCATTTTCCATGACAGACCAGCATGAATTCGACGCCGTCGAGCGCGACACCGAGGCCAATACCGACACTGCCGAGGAACAAGCATTACAGAGCCGCCGGGGCTTCCTTCTGGGCCTTGGCAAGTGGTCGAGCGCGGTGATTGTAGGGGCCGTCGCCGGTGGCACACTGCTGCCTGATCGGCCCGCACAGGCTGCTGCCTGGATCAACCGCCGCGGTGGCGGTGTCGTTGTAAGAGGCGGTGGTGGCGGTTGGATCGACGGTCGCGGCGGCTATGGCGGCGGCAGTTGGGCCAACCGCCGTGGCGGCGGCTACGGCGGCAGCTGGGCCAACAGACGCTAAACCCCACCCTGGAATGCAGCCCGCCGGCACAGCAAGCCGGCGGGTTCGACCATCCGCCCATCTGTGACCTCTCCCCTCTACCATATCCCGCTCGCGCGCCTGACGGCGTTTCGCGGTCGCGATCTGATCGTGCGCAGCGCTCACCCGAGCGACCTGGCCGATCAACTCCTTGCGGACGACCTGGCAAATCTCGCCTACGTTCAGTTGCTCGGGCTGCCAGGCGATATCGACGCCCTGATGCACTGGGCCGAAGACATCGCCATCGATCTGCCGATGGAGCATCCGACGCGCGACTTCACCAGCCTCTACCGTTACGCCAAGCTGCTCAATAATCATCCGGTGCGGGTATCGCTGCCGGTTGAGACCGGTTTCGAGAATGCCGTCAAACTGGCCTCCTCACTGCACTTTCAGGTCAGGCTGCTCCTCGGTCAACCGCAACCAGCAAGCATCGACGCGCTAGCGCGTCTGCTTCACGACTACCTGCACAGGCCCACGGTGACCCAACCGATCGAGCCTTTCCATAGCCTGCTGCTCGGCTTCTGCCATGCGCAGCCAACTAGCCTGTGGGCAATTCAGGAAGAAGACCCCACGCTCATTCGCTACATTGACGACCAAGGTCGGGAGCGCCTGCCCGGCCGGCTGGTCGACGCAGAAGCCGAGACCAAGGCCGAGACCGAGCATGGCCCGGACCTCAACAACTTTGTCGCGACCTGGAGCAACGAATTAGTGGCTGACGGTGCCGAATGCGCCGACTGCCCGTTCTTTTCCGCATGCCTTGGCTATTTCAAATGGCCCGACCGCGACTACGACTACGACTGCGCCGGCGTGAAGGCCCTGTTCGCCACCCTCAAGCAAGCGGGAGACGAACTGCGACAAGACCTCGCCGCCGCGCCTCCGCTGGCGGGAGACGAAAAGTGATCAACGGCAATCATTTCTCGCTGATCCTGCTATCGACCAACCAATGCAACGCCGCCTGCGACTACTGCTTTGAGCACCTGACCGACGACCGCCTGACTCTCGAACGGCTCCAGCGTATCGTCGATAAGGTGCTGGATCACATGGACGCCCAGCAGATCAGCGCGCTCACCATTCACTGGCAGGGCGGCGAGGCGATGCTGCTGCCACCGAGCTGGTATGCACAGGCCTTCGCGTTGATCGGCGCGGCCGCCGCAACGCGCGGAAAGCACGTCGAGCATGGATTACAAACCAACATGCTGGCGTACAGCCCGGAATGGAACGACATCATCGCCGAGATGTTCGGCAACAGCCTCAGCACCTCGCTGGACTACCCCAATCGACATCGCAAGCAGCCCGGTCGCGATACTGAGCACTACGACGCCCTCTGGAGTCGCAAAGTGCGCATGGCGCGGGATGCCGGCATCGATGTAAAGGCCATCTCGCTGATCAACCAGGGCACGCTTGAGCTGGGTGCGGAGGCGTTCTACAGCCATCTCGTCGATACGCTCGGCGTCACCGACTTTCAGATCAACACCCCATTTCCCGGCGGCGAGGCGAATGCCGTCAAGCAGCAGTTGTCCCCGGATGTGACTCTGGATGTAACGGCACTGGCCCGATTCCACTGCGAGTTGGCCGATCTCTGGCTGGAGCGTGGCTATCGCGACGGCGTGCGCATCGGCCCTTTCGATCAGCTGCTCGACTACTTCAGCCACCGCGACGCCTGCCTGCCCTGCATCTGGGGTGCGAATTGCGCCGATAATTTCATCGCTATCGACGCTCGCGGTCATGTCGCCCAATGCGACTGCTGGGTAACCAGCTATCCGGAGTATCGATTCGGCAACATCCTCGACGACGACAGCCTGACCAACCTGCTCCGCCACAGCCCGGCTCGTGAGCATTTCAACGCGCGCCCAGTGAAGCTCATGCAGGGAGATTGCCTCCAGTGCGATTATCTGTCCATGTGCCACGGCGGCTGCCCAGTGCGCACCTACAGCATGCATCAGAGCCTGTTTGAGAAAGACCCCTACTGTCACCTCTACCAATCCCTGTTCCAGCACATGGAATCCCGCGCGACACAGCTTGCCGGCGCCGCCCTTACGCCAGGCACACGCCTCGGAGCAACATGATGAAATGGTTTCGAGATCTGAATTTCTCCCTGAAAATTATCGGGCTGTTCTCCGTGATCTTCCTGGCCGCCATGCTCCTGTTCGGCAGCCTGCTGATCGACACCATTGTCGACGACTTTCTGGCAGAGAAAACGCTGGTGTCACAGTCAATTCTGGCCCAAGGCGAAGCCATCCGCCGCCAGATGGGAGAAACCTGGCAAGACAGCCTGTTCAAAGAGGAAGTCTGGAAAGACGCGCAGCGCTGCCGCGAGGAAACCGATCGCGCCGCACGCCTTGCCTGCGCTCGCGAGACCAAACTGCACAAGGTAATTCCGGTCATCATGATGCTCGAGACGGGCGCACACGCGGCCGAGGAGGCGGGGTTCCAGCTGCGGGCGGCCAAGCGCACGCGACCGCGCGACCCCAAGGCCCAGGCGACACCGGCTGAACTGCGTCTGCTCGAGCGCATGCAGCAAGAACAGCGTACCGAGCTCTCGCTTAGGGACGAGGAGAGCGGTCAATTTCTCTTCGCCCGGGCAATCAAAGCCGATGCCGGTTGCCTGGTCTGTCACGGCACGCCCCAGACCAACCCGCTCGGGGATGACAAAGACGTCTTCGGGTTTGAGCTGGAAGACTGGCAGATTGGCGAACAGGTGGGCCTGCTGACGCTGACAGCGCCCCTGTCCGAACTGCACGCGGCCCAACGACAGGCGCTGCTGAAGGTCGGCGCGCTGATTCTTGGCATTCTGGTGATTGGCGGTGGCATTTTTGTCAGCGTCATCCGCCGTTTCGTGCAGCAACCCGTGGTTGCCATTTCCGGCGGCCTCACCCAGCTTGCCCAGGGCAATCTATCAGTCAAGGTCGCCACCGAGTGTAACGACGAAGTTGGTCAGGCCGGCAAGGCGCTCAATCAGGCGGCCGCTAAGTTGTCGGAGATTCTCCAAGAAGTGATTTCCTCAGCGGAAAGCGTCTCGGCCTGCAGCGAGGAACTATCCGCCGCCGGCGCTCAGATTGCCGACGGTGCCTCCCGACAAGCCGTCAGTATCGAGCAGACCAGCGCCTCAATGGACCAAATGTCGCAGCAGGTCGCAAGTAATACCGACAATTCAGCGCAGACGGAGCAGATTTCCTCGCGCGCGGCTGCCGATGCGCAGGAAAGCGGCCAAGCGGTGAAGGAATCGGTGGCAGCGATGAAACAAATAGCCGAGAAAATTTCAGTCGTCGAAGAAATCGCTTACCAGACCAACCTGCTGGCTCTCAATGCCGCCATTGAGGCCGCGCGCGCCGGACAGCACGGCAAAGGCTTCGCGGTGGTGGCGACCGAGGTGCGGAAACTGGCCGAACGCAGCCAGACAGCTGCGAGCGAAATCACCCAGATCGCCTCCTCCAGCGTTCAGATTTCGGATAAGGCGGACACTCTGCTGCGGGAGTTGGTCCCGAGAATTCAGGAAACCGCCCGATTGATCCAGGAGATTTCATCCAACAGCCACACCCAACACCGCGGCATTGATCAGATCAATCAGGCCATCCATGAATTGGAAGGCATCATCCAACAAAACGCCAGTGCCTCCGAGGAAATGTCCGCAACAGCGACCAATCTCTCCACGCAATCCTCGCAGTTGTTGCGATCAACCGGCTTTTTCAAGATCAGGAAGTAAGTGTGTTTCACCTTGACGGATGGGCATGAAACCTGTCCGTCGCAGGTGATGACAAATCGCATTGGTTGCACGCATCTAATCAACGACTATGCCCTGCGTGAGTTTTCAACTCGCGTGCGGTTAATCGAGAATCGTGCCATTCCGGAATTCAAGCCATGCAAGACACGCCGACCATCCTGATTGTCGACGACCAAGTCGACAATCTCAAGGTGCTGTTTAACACGCTCAAGCCAAATTATCGCGTGCGCGTAGCAAACTCAGGCGCAGAGGCACTGGAGATTGTGCGCCGCTTTGAGGCGCCGGATCTCTTTCTGCTCGACATCATGATGCCGGAGATGGACGGCTATACCCTGTGCCAGCGGCTCAAGACGACTCCGGGCGCCAGCGAGACGCCGGTGATCTTTCTGACCGCGCGGGATCGCCCCGAGGATGAGGAGCGCGGATTCGATGTTGGCGCGGTGGATTATGTCACCAAGCCGGTGAACGCCCGCCTGGTTCAGGCGCGAATTAAGGCCCAGCTCGCCTTGGCCCGTCAGCTCAACCAGGCGCGCACGGCCTTGCAGGCGAGCAACCGGTTGATCGCGCTCGTGACCCGCGATCGCGATGATCAGGAAACTCAAAACGCCCTGCTGGCGCGCGAAATTGCTGAACGCAAACAGGTCGAGGCGGCCTTGCGCGAAAGCCAAGCCCGTTTCGCGCGCATGACCTCTCAACTGGCCGACCGGCTGTTTTTCTTCACCAACGCACCCAGCGGCGAGCTTGTTTATATCACCGATGGCATCAAGCAACTCTTGGGCGTCGCGCTGCCGGAAGACGCCCTTGGTCAATCCTGGCGCAACCTGGCCGACTGGTCACCGGAGTCGCTTGTCAAGGTGCTTGAGGAAAGTCAGCGCTGGCTGACCCTTGGCGAAAAAACCCGTTTCGGGCTGAGCTTCCGCCATCCGCAGGCGGATTGGCGGCAGCTTGAGATCCATGCTTACCGGGTCTTGGATCAGGAGCGCGGACAGGAACTGATCGAGGGCATCGCGCTTGATGTGACCGAGCAGCGCGCGTTGGATGGGCGTCTTAGGACTCTGGGGCAGGCCGTGGAGCATGCGCCAGTATCCGTGACAGTGACAGATCCAAACGGCAACATCCTCTATGTCAACCCCCATTTCACCCGGCTCTCGGGTTATACCAAGGAGGAAGTGCTGGGGAAGAATCCGCGTTTGCTCTCGTCTGGGGAACACGATGACGCATTCTATCAGGAGATGTGGGCCACCCTGCATCGCGGCGATACCTGGCGTGGCGAATTGATTAATAAAAACAAGCAGGGGGAAATGTATTGGGTGGAAACCGCCATTTCTCCGGTATTCGACGAGCAAGGCGTGCTTCAGAGCTATGTCGCGGTCAAGCAGGACATCAAAGACCGTAAGGAACTCGAACGCATCAAGGAGGATGTCGAGCGCATCATGCGGCATGATCTGAGAACGCCGCTCAATGTCGTGATCAATGTGCCCGATCTGCTGCTGATGGACGACGACTTGAGCGCAGATCTACGGGAAGAGATCGGACTCATCCGCGAAGCCGGTCACCGCATGCTCGGGATGATCGAGCTTTCGCTGGACTTGTTCAAAATGGAGACCGGTCAACTCAACTACAGCGCGAGTCGAGTCGATCTGATCAGGATCCTGCAGGATGTCTGCGCGTCCATTGCGCAACTGCTGAACCGCAAGCAACTGCGCCTGGCGATCCGCCGCAATGGTCAGTCGGTGTCACCAAAGAAGGCTGACTCCGGCGGGCAGTGCGTCGAGATGATCGCCGCCGATGCGCGACTGCTGGTGTCGATGCTGGGAAATCTGCTCACCAATGCTGTGGATGCGTCACCGCCCGGTGAGACCATTAGCCTGGACATCCAGGTGAATGAACAGGACAACCAGACCAAAGAATGGGTTCGACTCGACATCTGCAACCAGGGCGCCGTTCCGCCGCCGATGCGCGGGCATTTTTTCGAGAAATATCGCACGCACGGCAAGGCGGGCGGCACTGGGCTGGGCACCTATTCGGCCAAACTCATGGCCGACACCATGGGCTTCGAACTGACCATGAGCACGTCCGACGCGGATGATCGCACCCGCATTCATTTACGTATGCCATCGGCGGCAACGGCGGCGGCGACAATGGACGAGTAACACATGACCGCAGAGATGTGGTGGGCCTCGCGCGCGCGCATGATCTCTGGCTTGATTGGCCTGCTTTTCCTCCTGAGCGCTGGGTACACCGAGGCCGCGTGTGACGCCTTTGCACTCACCGCCGAGCAACGCGCCTGGCTTGATGCCCATCCGGATATCGTCCTTGGAATGACGGATCAATACCCGCCCGAATTGATCCGCGCGGGCGATGGTGAGCTGTCCGGGATCCTGATAGACGTGCTGGACCTACTCAATCAACGCCTCGGCAGCTCGATTCGCGTGCAGGCGGATACATCCTCGCCGACGCTGATCGAGGAGGCCCGGGCCGGGCGGCTCGACGGTTTACTGGCGGTAGCGCAATTGCCGGTTTGGGATGATCAGTTTCTGCTGACCGACAGTTATTTCGAGACCTACCTTTATCTGTACGCGCGTGACGGCGTCTCCCTCGTGGGCACCGACCTCGCGGCCTTGTCGGGACAGCGCGTCGGAACGCTCCAGGATCACAAACGCATCAATGCCTTGCTCGCGCCGGTTGCCGAGGACATGGAGCACATTGAGTTTGCTTCCAATGAAGCCCTGGCCGCAGCGCTGATCGACGGGCGTATCGATGTGGCGGTGGCGCCTGGCACCTTCGACTGGTGGCGACGGCAAAACACCATGAGCGACTTCGGCATCGCCGGTGTACTCGAAGGCAGCGAGTACCAGCTTGCCATGGCCATTCGCAAGGACTGGGCACCCCTGGTCAATATCCTCAATCTGGGCCTGGCCAGCATTAGCAACGACGAATGGATCGCGATCCTCAGTCACTGGGTCGGTGGGTTGCGGTTCGCGCGCCTGAGCCGGCGCCTCACATTGACTGAAGACGAGCGCCGCTGGCTGGACGAGCATCCAGTCATCCGCTATGGCATCAGCGCCTGGGCGCCGATTGAATACATCGATACCGAGGGCCAGCCGGCCGGCATCGCGCCGGACTATCTGCGCCAGATCGAAGCCCTGCTTGGGGTGCGCTTTGAGCCGCAGACCATCGAGCTTTGGCCCGAGGCGCTGGATGCGCTCGCGGACGGCAATCTTGACTTGCTTCCAGCGGCCATGCCCCGCAGGCAAGACCGCCAGGGGCCTTGTCATTTCACTGCGCCCTATCTGCGGTTTCCCGTCGCCATCTTCGCGCGTGTGGAAACGCCTTTGATCGACAGCCTGAGGCGCCTCGCCGGGAAGCGGGTGCTGGTGAGTGAGGGCTATGCCACCGAGGAATGGCTGCGCGCCGAGCATCCCGAGATCGACCTGGTGCTGGCGCCCGATGTGCGCACAGCCGTGCGCTGGCTGGCCGAGGGGCGGGCCGATGCTCTCGTCGGCAATCTGTTCGCGGTGAGTCAGGCGATCACGCTGGAAGAGTTATTTCAGGTCCGCGTCGCTGGCCATACGGACTACACCTACGAACTGGCCATGGCGACCCGTCCAGATTGGGACATTCTGAACGGGCTGCTTGAGCGTGCGATTGCGGCGATTCCCGTCAGCGAACAGGATGCGATCAAGAGCCGCTGGTTGAGCGCGCAGCCAGTGCCGCGCATCGACACCCGCTTGGTCTGGCAGGTAACGCTGGCGGTTGCCCTGGTGGTGGCCGTTATTCTGGCCTGGAACCTGAGTCTGGCGCGCCAAATCCAGCGCCGCCGGCGTGCCGAAGAGCGCCTGGGCGCCAGCGAGCAGCGCTATCGCGGCATGGTCGAGTCGGCCAGTTCAGTGCTTGTGTTTTATTGCCTGGACAAGCATGGCGTCGTGCTGGATGCGGGGGCTGGCACGCTTGAGCTGTTTGGCATGCAAGAACATGAAATGCTCGGTCGGAACTGGCGCGATATTGCCGCTTGGAGTGGCGACAGCCTGGTGCTGGGCCAGCGGGCGCTGGCGACCTGCTGGCTTGGCCAGGCACCGGCGCCCGTGACCCTCACCTACGAACTGGATGGTGAACGCCGCCATTTGATCAGCTTCCCGCACCCGGTCAAGGATGAAAACAACCGCGTGGTGCGCGTTGAGGGTCTGAATGTCAACTTGACAAAACGTGTTCAACTTGAGGAAGAGGTCCGTGAGCTGGAAACCGATTTTCGCACCCTGTTTGAGCTGTCCCCGCTGCCGATTCTGATTTCAAGCGGCGCCGATGAACGCACGCTGATGGTCAATCAACGCTTTCGCGATCTTGTTGGTTACGAGATCGAAGACATTCCGGATGTCGCGCACTGGTGGCCTAAGGCCTATCCAGACCCGCACTATCGCCAGCAGATTGTGGCGGAATGGCGACAAAAGACGGCGCGCGCTCTGGCGACGCAAAGCCCCCTTGAGCCTGTGGAAGCGCGGGTATGCTGCGGCGATGGACAAACCCGAATCTTTGTTGTCCTCGCCACCGGTCTGCACCAGCGGCATCTGGTGATGTTCGTCGACGTGACCGAACAGCGCGCGACCGAGGCGCGGCTGCGCGCAGCTCAGGAGAAAGCCGAGGCGGCCAATAGCGCCAAGAGCGAGTTTCTCGCCAACATGAGCCACGAAATCCGCACGCCGATGAATGCCATTCTTGGCATGCAGTATCTGTGTCTGGTGACTGAGCTGGATGAGCGCCAGCGCGAGTATCTGACCAAGGCCCAGAGCGCGACCAAGGCGCTGCTTGGATTGCTGAACGACATTCTTGATGTCTCCAAGATCGAGGCCGGGCAGTTACGCTTGTGCGCGCAACCCTTTGCGCTGTCACAAGTTACCGATCAACTGCTCAACATCTTCGGTCGTCAGGCTGAGGATAAGGGGCTAGGTTTTCTGATTGATTGCGCGCCCGAGGTGCCCGAGGCGCTCTACGGCGATGCGCTGCGGCTGAGCCAGATCCTGCTGAACCTGGCGAATAACGCGGTGAAGTTCACCGAACAGGGCGACATTCGCATTGAAGCGCGCCTACTTGAACGCCAGCCGGCGGCGGCCGGGCAAAGCCGCGAGCGGGTGCATCTAGAGTTTCGCGTCCGAGATACCGGCATCGGCCTGAGCGAGGAACAGATCGCCACCCTGTTCCAGCCCTTTCAGCAGGGCGACGGCTCCATCACCCGCCGCTATGGCGGCACCGGGCTGGGATTGTCGATCTGCAAGCGCCTGGCCATCCTGATGGGCGGCACCATAGGCGTGGACAGCCTGCCAGGGGCGGGCAGCACCTTCTGGTTTACCATCTGGAGCCAATGCCTGCTCGCGGACGAGCAACCAGTCAGCCATCAACCCCAACTGTTGACCCAGGCGCCGCACGGTCTGGCCGGTCGGCGGGTGCTGTTGGTCGAAGACAACCCGGTCAATCGCGAGGTCACGCGCGCCATGCTCGAGCGTGCCGGGATTATGGTCAGCGAGGCCGAGCAAGGCATCGCCGCGCTCGCGCTGCTCAGTGAGCAGGGCTGCGAGGCCTTCGATCTGGTGCTCATGGACATTCAGATGCCGGAGATGGATGGGCTGGAAGCGACCCGGCGCATCCGCGCCCGCCCCGATGGCGCCCGGCTGCCGATTATCGGCCTTAGTGCGCATGTCCGCGATGAGGATGTGACCCGCACCCGAGAAGCCGGCATGAACGCCCATCTGGGCAAGCCGCTTGATGTCGCTCGCCTTTATGATTTGTTGGCCGAACAGCTCGGCTTGGATGCGGACAGCCGTGCTGGTGCTGGTGCCGGCGCTGGCAACAAGCGACCCGCCGAGGCGCTTGAGTTGCCTCCGATCCCAGGGCTGGAGCGCGCCGCACTGAGCGCCGCGCTGGGTCCGAATCTGGACATGTGGCCGCAGTTTCTTAGGCGTTTTGGTGATACCCATGCCGAGAGTTTGGCGCGCATCGACGCAGCACTGGCGGCCGGCGACATCGCACTGGCCGAGCGCGAGGCACACAGTTTGGCTGGTGCCGCCAGCAATCTGGGGCTGGTGGAGATTCGCACCGCCGCGCGGGCGCTGGAAGATGCGCTAAGAGACCAGCCGCAAGCGGATGCCACGCTGGCCGAGGCGCGCACGCGACTCGCCGAACGGCTGGAGCCGGCACTGGTCGCCATCGCCGCCTGGCGCGACCAGACCGCTAAGGATCAGGCGGCTGCGGATCAGGCCGCCACTCAGGCACCGACCGAACCGCCCACACCAGTCAGCTGTGAACGCCTGCAAGACCTGCTGGCGCGACTGTACGATTTGACCCAGGCGTACGACCCGCTCGCGGAGGATCTCTGGCTTGAGGAAAATACCCTGCTGCAAGCCGGCCTCGATCCGGATGAATATCGACGCCTGGAGCGCCAAATCACCGGCTATCGGTTTCCCGAAGCCAGTGAGACGCTGGCGCAGTTGCGCGAAGCGATAGCAGCCAGCGCATCAGCGCCGAGCATTAATCGCGCTTCCCAATCGCGATCTGCTTGAGCGCGATTGGGCGGCATTGAGCAAGGGAACTCAGTGCTCGGTTCCCAAATAGCGGTCCAAGAGCCTCAGCCAATCGTTGGAGCGGATAATTTCAAGCAAGGCGACATTGGCGGATTCACGCAACTCACTATCGGGCGGCAGGGCAATGCCATAGTCCTGGCGTCGGAGCACCAAGGGCAAGACGCGCAGTTGTTGGGCGAATGCCTCCGCAATTTCATAGCGCAAGATCGGGGCATCATGGACTACCGCATCCGCCTTGCCCACAGCCAACTGCGTCAGGGCGGCGGGCAGGTCATCGACGGTTCGATGACGGATGCCCTGTTCAGCCAGAAAGCTGTCGCTGGTGCTCCCGCTTAACGCGAGAACGCGCTTCGAGCGCAGATCGTCGACGCCAGTGACCGAGGTATCCAGCACATTCACGGTCAGGGCCGTCGTGATTGCCGCAGTGAAGGTCGAGATCGCGATCAGGCCAGAAAACATCCAAACCATCCCGATGAGTCGCCCGAGGGGCGTCATCGGTGCCTTGTCGCCATAGCCAACCGTGGTCATGGTCACCGCAGACCACCAGAGCCCGGAGCCAATGCCGGACAGGGGCTTTCGACAAAACTGGTCGTTTTTCCGCCGCTCGGCCAGCCAGATCAGCACTCCGACAGCGACCAGGAGTGCAAGCAGCGCAGCAACCACGGCCAAGAATCCAGGCGACATCAAGCGAGCAATCACCGCGAGCAGATTGCTGCTGCGATGCGGCACAGCGACAGCCAGTCCGGAGGTATGAAATGGATGCGAGAAGTCGAGATCCTGCTCGCGATCGCTGGTGATGGTCAGCGCTGCAACAGCCGCATCGACGTCCCCTGTAGCTGTCGCCTCGAGCATCTCGGTCAGCCCAAGCTCGGTGTAGTGGAAGTCGAAGCCGTTCTGCTCGGCGATCTGGTTCCAAAGCTCGATGGCGATGCCGGACCATTGCCCATCGGCATCCTTGAATGCAAAGGGCGGTGCCTCGCGGGTCGCGATGGTCAGCGAGGCTGAAGCGACGGGGTCTGTCGCACTCTCCTGCAGTGTTCCATCGCCTTCTGCTGACTGGGCGCCAACTTGAGCGGCCCAGCAAAGCATTGGCAACAGTAGCAGCCGATTCAAAACATATCGCATCCGGGCCTCCGTTCTATCATCGAACGCAGACTATCTTACGCTAGGCTTCGATCAATCGTGGCAGGTTCGCGAGCGCGTCCCAGTTCAGATTAATATGCTCCAAACACCAGGCCACTGCCGAGGCGGCCATTGAGGCCATTAATGTGCGCCAATGAGCTACAGGGGCATTGCATGACCCAAAAAAACATTACCCAGAAAAACATTAACCAGAAAAACATTACTCAGCAAACCACGACCATCGCAACCAATGGTTCCGAGACCACCGACGCCCTCGGCCAAGCGCTGACGGCGATGGGCCTGGAACCTTCGCGGCGCTTCGGTGTGATGCTGTGGACGGGCCAATACGAGGGTCGGGCTGTGACCCTGAGGATCAGCCGCCAGGGCCGCACGCGCTATGCCGGCGAGGTCCGCTACCGCCAGCAGCTTGGCTTCCGGCTGCGGATCGAACTGCAGACCAAGGTTCTCACCCGCTTCTATCTGGTCCCGGCGGCATTTGCCAACTCCGGCCTGATGCGCCGGATCTACCGCTGGCGCGGCACGCAGGTCATCGACAAGGCGCCCGAAGCACTGACAAACTTCCGCGGCGTGGCGAGGGATGCCCCCTGGGGCGAGCGTCTGCTGGCCTGCTCCGAGCTGATCGACGACATCGCCGGGTTGCTCACTGAGCGGACGCACGGCGGCCTACAGGGCAGCGTCTACTTTGAGCCCGAGACTCTGCACTACGGCAGCGGGATACTCCAACGCGCCGATTTCGAGGTGGACTGGGTCAGGTCCATTCTGGAGCGCCTGGCGCGGATTGCGGCGGTGGCCGATCACCTGCCACCGCCGCAGCGTCAAGACAAGCCGTCGCGCTTTGCGGGATTGGCGCGCCGTCGACCATTGCTGGCGGCCTTACTGATGCTCGGCGGCTTCGTGGGCGTCCTGATGGTGTTCGCGCTGGTGTTAGTGCTGATCCTCTCGCTGATTGCCATTGGATTCAAATAACCCTGGCATTGCGCCAAAGGGCGAAACTGCGCGAACGCAGATTGATCATTGCACTGAGCTTTCGGCAGCTGATCTATTCGATATCAACGCGGTCACGGCCTTCCCGCTTGGCGCGGTAGAGCGCGGCATCGGCGCGCTTGAGCATGTCATCGAGGGTGTCCTTCGGTTGCCATGCGGTCAGGCCCTGGCTCAGGGTCACGGGCTGTCCGGGCGCGGACTCTAGCGCCGCGATCTCGCGCCTGAGCCGCTCGGCAAAAGCCGTCGCACCGCCTTGGCCGGCGCCGGGCAGCAGGATCACGAATTCCTCGCCGCCCCAGCGGGCGGCCAGGTCACCCTTGCGGCTTAAGTCTTTAAGAACGCTTGCCACCTCGCGCAACACGCGGTCGCCGGTTGCGTGGCCGTGGTTGTCGTTGATCCACTTGAAATGATCGAGATCGGCCAGGATCAACGTCATAGGCGTAGCCGTGCGTTCGCTTCTGGCCAGGGCGATCTCGGCGGCATCCATAAAATGGCGGCGATTGGCCAGGCCGGTCAACGTGTCGGTGATAGCGAGCTCGCGCATGGTGGCGGCATCGCGGACATTGCGGATGTACTCCAGGGTGCCAAAGACGATGGACAGACACAGGATGGCACCGCCAATCAGATAGAAAAACAGCTGTTGCCGCCAGGCGCCGAGCGCGGTGCGGGTCTCCTCGCCAACCACCACGATGAAGGGCAGACCGCGGATTTTGCGCAGGGCCCAGATCCTGTCGATGCCATCCACCGGCGAGACCAGGCGATGGGTGACCAGCGCATCGGAACCCGAGCGAGCCAGCGTATTGAGCTTTTCCTCGGCGACGCGCTGGCCAATTTGACTCGCGATCAATGGCTTGCGGGCGAGCAGGCGCGAGTTTAGGTCGAAGATGGAAATCACGTTATGCGGTTCCAGCTCGACCAGGTCCAGCCACTGCTGGAAGAATCCCAGATCAAAGCCCGCCAGCGCGAAGCCCTCCAGCTGTCCCGTCGCTGACAACAGTGGCATGGAGGCGGTCACGTTCATGGCGTTGGTGACCGAGGTGAACATGTTGCTGATCTTGAAGGCGTCAACTGGCTCGCTCTGGGCCAGGGTGCAGTATTCGCGCCCGCGTTCTTGCGCATCGAGCCCGATGTTGCCGCCGATGGATGTGTGGGTGATGACACAATTGGCGTTCAGCATGCCGAGAAAGAGCAGATTGGGCACGGAGGCGGCCTTGTCGATGATCAGCGCGGTCTTGCGCTCATGCAGAGCCGCATTGTCGCTCGGGTAGACCAGCTCATCCGCGTCGAAGCGTTTGACGGTATCGCGCAGCACGTACTCGGTTAGGTCGAAGGATTTGGCGATCCATTCGGCGATCAGAAAGCCTTTGGCCGTGGCGCGCTCGGTGGCGGTGGCGATGGCCAACCGGTGGGAAGCGACTAGCTGCGTCGTGCCGGCGGCGGCGATGGTGGCAATCATCACCACGCAGATCAGCCAGGCATTGCGGGTACGCGCGCTGATCCGGCGTTTCGAATCGCTCTCGCCTTGATCGCGGCGGGCCCGTGCAGCCTGGTCGATGTCAATCGCCGCGGAGCGTGAATCAACGGTTTCGGTGGCAGAGCTCATACAGCGGAAAGCCCTCGGTTGGCGCGGTCGATAACAAGGTGCGGTGGCGGCCGAACCGGGTTGGAAGTCCGTTTTGATGGCGCCTGGATGGGCACGAGCCGCTCGCCGGTCTTCAGCGGGCGGATAATTGGGTCGAGGCGCGTCAGGCTCGGCGGCAGATCCTGCAGCGCTGCCTCAGCTGTCGCAAAATCTGCATATGCGCCGATCAGCACGCTATGCCAGCGCCTAGGCTCGCCGCCTGACTCCAGTCGCAGTGCCCGGCCGACGAGGCCCTCGTCCTGCGCGAAGCGCGCGAGGCTGGCGACGTCGCGGAAGCTGATTAGCTGGATGGTGAAACGAGCGTCTTCAGGGATTGCATCGACGCGATTACTGGGCGCTTCTGTGGGCACTTCTGTAGGCGCTTCACTGGGTGCTTCTGTCGCGGTCGCAGTGGCCGAATCCGCATCAGAGCCCGTGCTGGCATCCCTGACAGCATCCAGGTCTGTGTCAGTGTTGACCGGTCTTTCCGGCAATTCGTCTTCCTGCGGCGATTGATCTTCCCGTGCGACGGCAGTGCTGGGCAAGCGGGGGGACTCAGGTAACACCGTGGCCTCGGCCGCGGCTCCTTCGCCTAGCTCGGGCTTTGCTTCAGCCTCAGCTCTAGCCTCCAACTCGGTCACGGACTCTAACTCGGTCTCAGTCTCAGTCTCAGTCTCAGCCGCAGACTCTAAGTCGCTCTCAATCTCAGTCTCAGTCTTTACCTTGACAACGACAGTAGCCGGGTCCGGCTTCTCCATTTCCGCCGGCGCCGTCACCGCAGCCGCCGACCGCGTCTTCGCCAGCGAGGCGGTTGGTGCCATGCCGGTCCCTTGCCAGGCTACGTCGATCCGCTCGATGGCGATGAAGGCGATCAGGATCATCGCCGCCGCAAAGATTCGCCGAATTGGCGCGCAGGGTGCCGGCTTGTTTTGCAGCGCGAGCAGCGAGCTGTATATCGGTCGCCCGCCGAGGCCTTCGGCGGTGAAGGTCGCGCTGAGGCAGGTGAGGATGATCGGCAGTGCCAGGGCCTGGGCACCTGTGAGCTCAATGACCAGGATGATGCCGGTGAGCGGTGCGCGCACGGTGGCGGCGAAGAGCGCGCCCATGGCGGCGACGGCGAAGACCTCGGGTTGCAGCGCGATTGCTGGCGCAGCAAAGGAGACCAGCACCGCAAAGGCGGCACCGCAGATGGTGCCGAGTGCCAGCATTGGCGCGAAGATGCCACCGGGTAAGCCGAGTCCATAGCTGCCGACCGTGGTCAGCAAGCGCACGGCGAGCAATGCGAGCAGAAAGAAAAGCGCAGGCTGACCATGCAGCAGATTCTCGACCAGGGTCTCACCGCCGCCCACGGTGGCTGGCGCAAACCAGATCAGCGCGCCCAGGAACAGCCCGGTCATGGCAGCAGCGATGTAGGCTCCCGGCGTGCCCAGCGCTCGAAAAGCGGCCACCGAGCCCAGCAGCAAACGGTTGAACAGTCCGCCAAGGGCGCCGATCAGGATGCCAAGGAGCAGGAACAATGGCAGCGAGCGCAGCGGTGCCATGTCCAGGTCTGGCATCGGCATATCCGGCCCCTGACCGAGCATCCAACCGCTGACGATCACCGCCGCGCAGCAGGCCAGGATCACCGATTGGATGGTCGCGAAGCGATAGTCGAAATGCTCGCGCAGCTCCTCGGTGACAAAGACGATCGCAGCGAGCGGGGCGTTGAAGGCGGTGGCCAGCCCAGCTGCTGCGCCTGCTGCGATCAAGGCGCGATTTGCGCCGGGCCGAGGCCCCAGGCGCTCGCTCGCCATCTGACCGAGCGCCGCGCCCATGTGAATGGTCGGCCCCTCGCGGCCCAGCACCAGGCCCGAGCCCACGGCGAGGGTGCCGGCAACGAACTTGATGGGCAGCACGCGCTTCCAGTGCAGCTTGCGCGCGCTAGCGAGGATAGATTCGACCTCTTGCACGCCACTGCCGGCGGTTTCCGGGGCGAAACGGCGCACCAGCCACATGGCGCAGACCAGCACCAGAGCGCCGAGCAGCATCAGCAGCAGCCATCCGGGAACCGGTGCTGAGCCGAGCAGCTCGCGCAGCACGTCTCGGCTCGACGACGCTTGATCGAGCAGGGCATGAAAGGCCCCGCCGATCAGTCCCGCGAATGCGCCAACCAAGGTGGCCGCGAGATAGAGTCGCCAGGGAAAGGTGATGGCCGGCATCGTCTCTTTGGTGTCGGTTGTGACTGTGGCGCCTGAAAACAGCGATGAGTGCGTTGAGCAGAAGGTCGATATTCAACCTGCTGATCAACTAGGTGGCGAAGATACCGGAAAACCATGCCTGGTGTCCTTGGCGGAGGAATTTTGCGGTATAGTTCGGCGATGAGCACAGATCACACAATTCTAAAAGTTTTTGGCAGCCGCCTCGCAGGCGCAGTATTACTGGTCCTGCTGGTAGGTATCGTGGCGCCTCTAGGCAGCGGCAGCACTGCGTTTGCTCAATCGGCACCTTCGCCGGAGCAGCCTCCCGTCACCGAGCCAGTGAAGCACCACAGCGGCGGCGAGCACAAGATTGATGCGCGAGCGCACCGAGTCGCTAAGGCAATTGCCAGCGACATCGAGCGCGTCGAGCCCTATCTGGAGCGCTATGGTTATTGGGCTGTGTTTGCAGCAGTTGGGGTCGAGGGCATCGGTATCCCGGCGCCGGGGCAAACTCTGCTGGAGGCTGGCGCCCTGGTAGCAGCGATTCCAGACAGCAAGCTCAACATCTTCGTGTTGCTTCTTGTCACCATCCTGGCAACAGCGCTCGGGCAGACGATCGGCTATCTGATTGGTCGCTCCGGCGGTCGCGCGGTGCTCAATCGACTGCCGCCGATTCCAGCACGCAGCCTTGAGAACATTGAGCGCGGATTCAACCGCTATGGCGGATGGCTGGTGTTCTTCGGTCGCTTTGTCGATGGCCCGCGCCAGTTCATTGGGCTCTTTTCAGGCATCCTTGCGATGCACTGGGGCCGTTTTATGCTCCTCAACATCGCTGGCGCCGTCCTTTGGGGCAGCTTCTGGGCGCTTGGCGTCTATTATCTCGATCTCCATTTCGATGCCATGGTCACGGCTTTGCGTCAGGTCAATCCCTGGATCGCCGGGCTCACGGTGGTCGGCGTCATCGGCCTGCTGATCCTTGTGCTGATTACCGTCATCCGCCGGCGGAGCAAGACACCGGCTTGAGATAGCGGCTGCAGGCGCGCGGCCGAGTATCACCAACCTCAGCATGAGAACAGCCGCTCAATCCTGGTTAGGATTGGCGGCTGCTATTCACCGGCCGGGTCGGCTACAGCGAGCATGCTGAAGCCGCCAGAGCCTGCGACTCGCAGGTTCTGATCAGGCCGCCAGAGCCTGCGACTCGTGGCTAAGGCACTGCTTGGGACAGACGCGCGAGCAGGATTCGCAGCCGATGCAGTCGAGGACGTTTTTCAGATTCATGACCATGCCCGGTGCTTCGTCGAAGTCATCGTCATCAAAGTCATCATCGTCGTTGAGGTCGAGCTCGTCGCGGTCGACCAGTTCGAAAACGTCGCGCGGGCAAACCTTGAAACAGCGGCCGCAGCCGATGCAGTTGTTTTGGTTCAGCGCCACGATGAAGGCGGGCGTCCACTCAGTGCCGCCGCGGGTCAGTCCGGTGATGGTGCTCATTTCAGTCTGCCTCCTGATCGGTTCAAAGCCCGGCAACCTCGGAATGATTGCCAACCAGCTCTAGCGCAACGGACAGGATTTTGTCGGCCTCGTCCTTCATCTTGGACATGGACGCAAAACCAAAACGATGCACATCGCGCAGCGCACGGTCCATCACCACCAGTTTGCCGACGATAATCATCACGCGCCCAAAGCCTTCGCTGGTCAGGTTGATGACCGGCGAGGCCATCAGTTTGCATTCTTTTTCGATCATGGCCGAAATGGCGTTGTAAAAGGCATTCAGCCGGTCGATGGTCGCAGCATCCGGGTTCGCCACCATCGGAATCTCTCGCCTGCGCTCGGGTGTCAGAATGAACGGATCGAGCAATTCGGCATTCGTCTTCTTCTCTAGCCGACCGTAAGTATCGAAAGCGCGCATGTGGCGCACCAGTTCGACGCCAAAGTCGGTTTGCAGCACCGGATCATCCGCATCGATGGCGATAGCCCCTGTTGTCATCTCAAGCCTCCAGTTGTTGTTTCAGTCTCAGTCATTGTTTCGGTCGCTTTGTCGACGGGATCAGCCATGGCCGCCCGTCCTGTAAAAATGCCATCCGCGTCGGCGACGCGGACATCGGACAGCTCAAATTGCGTCCATGGCGAGCCGGGACTGCGGTCGATCAGCCAGCGTCCCAAGCCGAGCCCGCCAAAAAGCCCTGCTCCAGCAAGCAGCACGCTCAAGCCGTCGCTGCCCCAGAGCGCGCTGCCCCAGCCACTGCTACCTAAATGGGTTCCAAGCAGGGCACCGAGCAGCATCAACACCACCGGCAGAACATAGGCCAGCAACGCAGCGCCGATCAGAGCGCCGGGTGCGATGCCGAGCCGGATGGCATCCCCAGGACGCCAAGGATTCGCATCCGCGCCCGACGAGCCAATGTCCAAGGAGCCAATATCCAAGTCCACCCGCAGCGCGCGCTCGCCAAAAGCTCCGGCCAGCGCTGCGGTGCCGCAGCCAGATGCCTGCTCACAGCCGCCGCACGCGCTACGCCGCGGCAGCTCCACCTGCAGCGACGCGGATTGGCCCTCTGCCGCCGCCCGCACCGCCAGCACCCGGCCGGATTGCTCGATCATTCGCTCCAGCCCTCAGCTTCCATGTCGTCGAACTTGTTCTCCTCGACCTCCGGGGAACGCGGCTGGCGCGCGGCGATGGCCCGCATCAGCCAAGCGCTGGGTCCGTCAGCAAGGTCGCGCTGCAGCTCTGCCAACAGCCGCTTAATGAGTGTCCCCGCCTCAACCTTGAGCGGCTGCACCCCGCGCGCGCGCAGCTGGCTGACCGCCGAGGCACCGACCGCCTGGCAGTACACGGCAACGCAGCCCTCCAGGGCGTCGATCTTGGCCCCGAGCTTGTCCTCGTTGCCATCCATGTCGAGCTGGCCGAACTGCACCACTTCTAGCATCTCGCAGCCGTGACGGTCGACCGCATAAAGCGCGAAGGATTGGGCCGCGCCGAAATGCTGATCGACACGGCGCAAATCGGCCGTCGCGAAGGCGACCTTGATCGCCGTCTCGGTCGCTGACAGCGACGGCGGGGTGTCGCAATTGAGCAGTTTCAGTCGTCGTTCGACAGGCATCGGAGACTCCTCAGGCCGCGGCCTGACACTCAGCCGCCGGCCACTGCTTAAGGCGCGAGCGATAAGGATGAATCTCGCCCTTCTCCAGGCCCAGCATGATGTTGGCCAGGTCAAACAGCGTCTGGCGCGTGCCCTGATAACCGATCCAGCAGCGCTGATAGCCGCCGACGAAGTCGTATTGCGGAAAGCCGGCGCGCAGCAGCGGAATGCCGAGCCGCTCGGCCGAGCCGACGCCATGGGAATTGCAGATCATCACCTCGGCGCCACCCGCGCGGGCGAGTTGCTCGAGGTCCTCGAGATCGCCAATCTTGACCTGCTCGCTGCGCACATCGCGCAGACTTGTGGCATTGGACGGCGCAACCGCCGCGACCGTCTCCGCGCCCATCTCGGCAAGCAGCTCGCTGAAGGCGAGCAGCAGATCACCCTCGGCGGCGACGGCAAAACGCGCCTGACCGAGCGAGAAGTGTGCGTCCAGCATGGCGTCCTGAAGTTGCGAGCGCTGGCGCTCGACGCGCTCAGGTACCGGCTCGGCACTGATGCGGGCGAGCGCGACGACCAGTGCGTCCATGGCATCGATGCCCATCAGGTGATCGAAGCGATAGTCCGGCACCCCGGTGCGCGCCTTGAGCAAATCCGCTGCCCCGCGCATGGAACGGCCGATCACCAGAGTCGCCGCCGCGTCGCCCAGGGTGGCGAGCTCATCGACCAGGGTGCCACCGATGGTGAGCGCGCTGTAATCCGTGTCGGCCAAATGGCCGTCGAGCGCGTCGGAGAGGTCCGGCACCACCACCGGGCGCAGGCGAAAGCGCTCGAGCAGGTCTTTCATGTACTCGATATCGCCTGGTGTGATCGCGGCGCCGACCAGCAGATTCACCTGCCGCTGGCGACGGCCCGGACGGGTGCCGGCGGTGGAGGCCTCGGGCACCAGATCCTCAATCACGCGGGTGACGGCATTGGAATAGCCACTTTCCAGGCAGCCGGCGAAATCCGGCGAGTGCACCGGCACGATGGCGACCTGATCATACTGCGGATAGCGGCTACGGAACTCCTTGAGCGCGCGCTTGGGGTCGCAGCCCTGGGCCTCGGTCAGGCCGGTGGTGGGCACGCCAATCAACGCCGGCGCATGCTTGTCGCAAATCGTGCGCAGGCCTTCGATCAGATTCTCGTCGCTGCCCATGATGGCGCTCACCTGATCGAGCGCCGTGGTCTGCATCGGGATCGGCTCGCGAAAATGCTGAATAAAGAAAATCTTGCCGAAGGCCGTGCAGCCCTGAGAGCCATGCAGCATCGGGATACTGCGGTTGAAGCCCAGAAATGCCAGGGTGGCGCCAACGGTGGCGCTCGCCTTTAGCGGACTGACGGACAGCGCCTTGTTGCGTTTGACGATCTCAGCCATGGGACACCTCCGCGACCGATTGCGTATTTGGCCCCGTGCCGGACCCGGTGGCGAGCGCGGATTGCTTGGCCCCAGGCTGTGCTGAGCCGACCTGCCCTGGTTCAGCCTGCAGCCCCGGCCGCCACGGCGGCGCGCTGCGCACCCGCGACCAGATCGGGCTCGACAGCGTCACATCGATCTGGCGCGCCAGCTCCAGCATGCCATCGTAGCCGGCGTAGCCGAACTCGCGCTCCTGATTCACATCCAGGAAGGGCAAGCGGGCCTTGAGCGCGGTGTATTGGTTGCGCCCGCCGGCGATCATCATGTCGACCTGATAGCGCTTGCACATATCGAGTAGCCCACGCGGGTTGCCGTCCTCGATCATCACCGCCTCCTCGCCCATCAGCTCGCGGATGCGAGCTTTGTCGTCTTCGGTCGACTTGCGGGTGCCGGTGGCCACCACCGTCATGCCGAGATCCTGCAGCGCGCTGATCACCGACCAGGACTTGACCCCGCCGGTGTAGAGCAGCACCTTCTTGCCGGCGAGCTTGGCGCGCCAGGGCTCGAGCGCCTGATGGATGCGCGCTTCCTCGCGCGCAATCAGCGCCTCGGTGCGTTGGGTCAGATCGGGGTCATCGAGCAGGCGGGCGAATTGGCGCAGCGCGTGCGACACATCGGCCACACCATAGAAGCTGCCCTCAAACCAGGGCGTGCCGTAGCTTTCCTGCAGCTTGCGCGCGACATTGATCATCGCCTTGGAGCAGACCATCATGTTTGCCTCACAGCGGTGCATGGTCTGCACCTCCTGAAAGCGCGCATCGCCCGATAGCGTGCACAGCACCCGCAGCCCCAGTTCATCGAACAGCGGCAGCACATGCCACAGCTCGCCGGCAATGTTGTACTCGCCAACCAGGCAGATGTCGTGGACTTTGAAATCCGCCCGCTCGATGCCCGATGGAATCGGGTCTGGCTCACGCGTGCCGCAGACATCGCGCACCATCACCTCACCGGCGATGCGATTGCCGAGATTCTTGGTGCCGTAAAAGCCGGCTGCGTCGACCGAGATGACCGGCTTGTTCCAGCGCTTGCTCGCCGCGCGGCACACTGCACCGACATCATCGCCCGTCAGCGCCGGCACACAGGTGTTGTAGACGAAGACCGCCGCCGGATCGTAATTGTCGATGGCCTGCTTGATGCCGTGAAACAGCCGCTTCTCGCCGCGGCCCATGATCACGTCCTGCTCGGTCAGGTCCGTGGTCATGCCGATCTTAAACAGCTTCGGCCCCGAGGAACGCGTCCCGCGATTGTCCCAGGCACTGCCGGCGCAGGCGATGGAGCCATGCACAATGTGGGCGACATCGGCGATCGGCAGCAGCGCAATCTGCGCGCCGTCGAACGAGCAGCCACCCGCGGTGGCCCCCGGTTTGAGCTTGGCGCAACCGGACTTGGACTTATCGTTGTGCTCGCACGCCGGCTCGTCGAGCAGGGCGGCGATGTCTTTTTGCTTCATGCTGACTCCAGACAAAGGTCTTAATAGAGTCCCGGAAGCAGAGCCCGTGCCAGAATGCCAAGCGATTGATCATGCGAAGATAACGCCGCCCGGCGCCTTGTCGCAAAAGCGACAAGCCCGCATGACGGGACGATTTGCGACAGATGGTGCAGGGGGTTGGTCGATCCCAAAACGACCGCTTAGCGGTTTCGCTTCCGCGGAGTTAATGATCAAACTTCGCCAAGCGCGCGAAGCGGAGTTCCGTGGAGATTGACCGCATTACCTTGGACTCAGGCGTCATGGGGAAACCCCAGCATCCGCGGCCCGCGAGGTTAAGGATGCTTTTCTGTGCACACAGTATCGACTACCAATTTCTGCACGGCACGGGTTAGGGCGAGTAAACTGTTAGTCAGTCTTGAGGAAAAAACGAGATCACAGCCCCTTTTGCCATTGCAAACGGGATAATTTCGCTGGGAGTTGAGTCAGAGCCCCAGCGGCGTAATTTTCAGCACAAGTGTTATTGCTCACACAGATGTCGGGAGTCAGGTCTCATGCGCATGGATTGGGCAAAAGCGTCCTTCAAACCCTTGCTTCGGCGTCTCACGCGGTGGTTACCCAAGTCGTCGCGCGCCCGTGCAATGGTTGCCGTCGGTGTTTTTGGCCTGCTGGTCTTCTCGATGCTCCAGTTGGCCTTTCAATCCTTCGCCATCCGCGAGGCGCAGCACCGCCAACAGGCACTCAACGGCATCGCCAGCGACTACGCGCAGTCCCTGCAACTTAGCCTGACCGACGCGCTCTCGGCCTTGAATGCGCTTGAATCCATTCTGATCATGGAAGACTACAACCCCAGGAAATTCGATCACTGGGGTCAAGCCCATACCATTACCCATATCTCCCCGCCCCAGCGTCGTCCGGGGCTGGACACAGCTCCCGAGTTCTGCTGAGATGCCCTTTCATCTTCAGCAAGGGGACGGGAGACCATGGACCAAGCGATTCCAAGCCGTTTATGTGGGCGCCCTTTCAACGAGACCGACTTAGCGCGCATTCGCCAGGAGATCGCGCTGGCGCAGCCGCCGCTGCGCGCGGAGATCGCTCGGCGGGTGTGCCGCGCGCTGGAGTGGACCGATATCCAAGGCCGCCCCAAGCTCATGAGTGCCCGGGTGGGACTGCTGCGGTTGCATCGTGCCGGGCTCATTGTGCTGCCGCCACCGACCTGCGGCAATGGCAATGGGCGGCGCTTCGTCCCGCGCCCCGAGTCCCGGCCCGAACCGATCCCAGTGTCCGTCCCGCTGCGCGCGCTCAGCGGCTTGCGCCTGGCGCGCGTTGATGATCGAAGGGCCTCGCAATTATGGAACGGCCTGATCGAGCGCTACCACTACCTCGGCTACAGTCCCCTGCCTGGTGCGCAGCTGCGCTACCTGATCCAGTGGGATGGCGGTCTGCTCGGCGCCATCGGCTTTGGCGCGGCGGCCTGGAAAGTCGCTGCCCGCGACCGCTGGATTGGCTGGACGCCCGCGCAGCGCCAAGCACACCTGGGACGGGTGCTCAACAACGCCCGCTTCCTCATCCTGCCCTGGGTGCAGGTCAAACACCTCGCCTCCAAGGTGCTGTCCTTGGCCGCGCGGCAAGTCAGTGTCGACTTTCCCGCCCGCTATGGCGAGCGTCTGGTGCTGCTGGAGACCTTTGTCGAGACCCCACGCTTTGCCGGGACCTGTTACCGTGCCGCCAACTGGCACGACTTGGGCGAAACCACCGGGCGCGGCAAGTGCGACCGCACCCATCGGGCCGCGCTGCCGCGCAAGGCGATCTATGTCTACCCGCTGGCGGCGGACTTCCGCGCCGCCCTGGGGGTGGTGGCATGATCGCGCTGGCCTCTGAACTGCAGGACATCTCTCTGGGCGACAAGCGCCTGAATCATCGCGCCCAACAGGTGCTTGAAACCCTCGGCGCCAAGCCGACACAAAGTATTCCCGGGGCTTGCAACGGTTGGTATGAGACCCGGGCCGCCTATCGCTTTTTCGATCATCCCACGGTCACCGCCGAGCAGATCCTCGCACCCCATTTTGCTTGTACCGAAGAACGTCTGCGCGAGCATCCGCGGGTGCTGTGTATCCAAGATACCAGCGAGCTGGACTATACAACCAAAAAAGGCATTGTCGGTCTTGGGCCACTGAACTTTGAGAGCCGCTATGGGATGTACATCCATCCCACCTTGGCGGTCACGCCCGAGCGCCTCGCGCTGGGGCTGCTGGATTTGCACACTTTTGTGCGCGAGCCCGGTAGCCTGGGCCAGGACAAAGACTCGCGCCGCCCACTGGAGGAGAAAGAAAGCGTGCGCTGGGTCGATGGCTACGCGCGCGTCAATGCGCTGGCCGAGGAACTGAGCGACACGCGCTTGACCTATGTTGCCGATCGCGAGGGCGACATCTACGACCTGTTTGTTGAAGCGCCCATCCCCGAGAACAGCGCCGATTGGCTGGTACGGGTGCAGCATCGCGACCGCTGCTTGGCCGATGGCAGAAAGCTCAATGAGGCCCTGGACGCCGCTGCGGTGCTCACCGAGATCACCTTCGAGCGTCCCGCCACCAAGGGGGCCAAAGCACGCCAGGTCACGCAGGAGATCAAGGTGGTGCGCGTGACCCTGAAGGCACCCTGGCGCCCGGATCGCACCTTGCCCGATGTCACGGTCACGGCCTTGCTCGCCACCGAGGTCAATCCACCCGCCGGCGAGGAGCCACTCAACTGGCTGTTGCTGACCAATCTGGCGGTGCAGAGCGCCCAAGAGGCCATCGAGACGCTCTCCTGGTATCTTTGCAGGTGGCAAGTGGAGATTTTTTTCCGGATCTTAAAAAGTGGCTGCCGCATCGAGGAGCTGCAGCTCGAGACGCGCGAGCGCCTGGAGCCGGCGCTCGCTTTGTACATGATCATCGCGTGGCGGGTGCTGTACCTGACCATGCTCGGGCGCGAGTGCCCGGAGTTGCCTTGCGATGCGGTCTTTGCCGAGGAGGAATGGAAGGCGGTCTATCTGGTCACCCAGAAACAAGCGCCACCCGAGCAGCCGCCCTCGCTCGATACCATGGTGCGCATGGTCGCCTCCCTGGGCGGCTTTCTCAACCGCAAATCCGATGGGTTCCCGGGACCGAAGACGCTCTGGATTGGGTTGCAGCGCATCCCCGATTTTGTCATGGCGCTGGAGGCTTACCGCAGCGTCAGGGATAGTTATGGGTAATGGTATGGGTCAAGCCATCCTCAAAACGACCCACGACATTTCTGCGGTGCAGCTCGCTCCAGCAGGCATTGTGCGTCATGTCGTCCCACGCCAAGGCAATGAGAAGGCATTGGGACATGATTTGCTCGCGGACAGTCGCCGGGATGCTGGCGCCAGAAAAGCCATCGCGCGCGATGCGATTACCTTTGTCGGCCCCGTCCGGCTGATTCAAAACGGCAAAATGGCCATCATCGCGAGGAAGCCCATTTTTCGCCCCAGCAATGATCCTGACGACTTTTGGGGTTTCGTCATCGTGCTGATTGATCTGGATACTCTCCTCAACAATCAACCGCTGTTGACGAACAATCCGGATCTGGCCTGGCGCCTGTTTGGTGAAGATCCCGACAACAATAAATCAACTGGCCACCCGCTGATCGCCGAGTCCGCGAACGCGGGTGCCGTGGAAACCTGGGATCTGTCTTACGACATTGTTGTACCTAACGGCCGCTGGCGAATGCAGTTGGCCGATGTCAAACCATCCAGCAATCAGTGGTTATTGTGGCAAATCCTGGCCGTCTTTGTGACCGCGCTTTTCTGTTGGGCCTTCTATCAGTATCTCAAGCATCAAAATGGCTTGGCCATTCGCCTGCGTTACGAAAGACATTTTGCTGGGTTTTCAAATACGCTTGCGGCGGACAAAACGGACGCGATGAGCTACTGTTTGCAAGATCCTCTCGATGCGGCTCAGTGCTCCCGCGTCTATATTTTTGAGAATTTTGTCGATCAGGAGCAGCGACCGGCGTTTCGGCAGACCCATGAAGTCTGTGCGCACGGCGTTGCATGCCAGTTGGACAATCCAAAATTGCAGCATGTCCTTTGGGAACAGGACGGTTTTGAGCGATGGCAAACTGAGCTTTCGCATGATCGGGTGATCAACGGCGTCATCGCAACCTTTCCTCCAGCGGAACGCGCCATACTCGAGCCGCAAGGTATCAAATCCATTTTAATTAGTGCCTGGCCGAAAAGTGATTTTCAACTGAAAAGACAATGCGTTAGAATACAGAGGCATTGCCAAAGTTTAGTGGATTTCGTGATCGCCCCGTCTCAAGATTGTGCGGAAGACGCTCCCAGGAATCCTGTAACCCACTGAACATTCAGCAACTATCGGAAAGCGCCGGATCAAGGACCTTCCGCGCATCGGGCTTGTTCAATCCAAACTTCGTTCATTCCAGCTTCTCCCATGCGCGACATCATCCGTGCCCAGATGCAACTTGGCGAGTGTGACATCGCCGCCATTGAGTTCGACTGCTTCTCCCGCGACGACATCCCCCGGCTGCTTCGGGGCCTGCAACACATCTACACCACCGAGGCGCTGCGCGAAGAGGTCTTTGCCATCCTCGCCGATGTGCTGCCAGTGCGCGCCGACGGGGAAGAATTCGTCAGCGCCGATACCGGGCGTCCTGGCATGTCACAGTGGCGCATTCTGGTGCTGGGCACCTTGCGCCTGGGCTTGAATGCTGACTTCGACCGGGCGCAGGAACTGGCCAACCAGCACCGCCTGGTGCGCCAGATGCTGGGGCACAGCGACTGGGCCGATGAGTATCGCTACGGCCTTCAGACCATCAAAGACAACCTGCGCCTGTTCACCCCGGAAGTGCTTGAGCGCATCAATGCCGTGGTGGTCAAGGCTGGGCATGATTTAGTCAAACCCCATCCTGACGCCCCGCTGGAAGCGCGCTGCGACTCCGTTGTCGTCGAGACCAACGTGCATTTCCCCACCGACATCAATCTGCTGCTGGACGCCGTGCGCAAGGCCATCGAGATCTCGGCGTCGTTGTGCGCAGACCATGGCCTCACCGACTGGCGCCAAAGCGCCTACAACATCCGTTGTCTGAGAAAGCTCTATCGGCGCCTGCAGCAACTCAAGCGCTCCACCTCCAAGGATGAAGCCAAGCGCGCCGCGCGTCTGGAGGACATTCACGCCGCCTATCGTGCGTATCTCGAGCAGGCCGAGCAGTTCCTCGCGCGCGCCAAGGACACCCGCTACAAGCTCGCGGTGTTTTGCCATGTCCCGGCTGAACAATTCACCCTGCTCGATGACTGCATCGCCTATGCCGAGCTGCTCATTGACCAGATCGAGCGTCGCGTCCTGCAGGGCGAGCGCATTCCTCATGAGGAGAAAGTCTTCTCCATCTTTGAGCCCCATACCGAATGGATCGCTAAAGGCAAGGCCGGCACCCCGGTGGAGCTCGGCGTGCGTGTGGCCATCAGCGAGGATCAGTTCGGCTTTATCCTTCACCATCGGGTGATGTTCGGCGAAACCGACGATCAAGTCGCGGTGCCCATCGCCACCCGTTTGAGCGCCTGCTACCCGCGCATCAAAAGCCTCAGTTTCGACAAAGGCTTCCACAGTCCCAGCAACCAAAAGCAGCTCGCCGAGGTCATCGACTTCCCGGTGTTGCCCAAGAAAGGCAAGTGCAACGCCGCCGAGCTTGAACGCGAACAGGATCCCGAATTCCGCCGGCGCAAACGCCAGCACTCGGCGGTCGAATCGGCGATCAACGCCTTGGAAGCCCATGGTCTTGATCGCTGTCCCGACCATGGCGAAGAGGGCTTCGAGCGCTATGTCGCTCTTGCGGTGCTGGGGCGCAACATCCATCGCCTTGGGGCCGTCCTGATTGCCCGCGATGCGGAAGCTGAGCGCCAGCGACGCAAACGCGAGCGCCTAAAACGCGCCGCCTGAAGCGATTCCGCGGGGCGCTGCCAAGCGGTCCCAAGGGGTTGTCTGTCTGGAGCTTGACCTTTATGCGAATTATTCGCAATAAGCGCGTCCGCGCCGCTGCCAGCAAAGAAAAGTCGTAGACCAACCGTGCTTTCTGCTGCTGGCTCCGGCAAGGGATTGTCAAAAAATCGAGTTTTCGGTCAGGCACTAATTATCCCGATTTGGTCTCACGACCAATGGTTCGGGTTCATTGGGTTTGATGAAGTCCACACAGCAAAACAGTGGACAGATGACGATGTCAATTTGTTGCGCGCCGCCTCGCAGGCCTTAGGTCTGTATCTGGATCGGAAGCAGACGCAAGCCTTGCTCGAAGCGAGCGAGGAAGAATTCCGCGTGGCCTTTCAACATGCGAATGACGGCATTTGCATTGTGGATCTCGCTGGAAAGATCACCCGAGTCAATGACCGGATGTGCGACCTCTTCGGCTATTCCAGGGCCGAGTTTGCCTCCATGACGGTGAATGACCTCACACATGCGAGCGACAAAGATGTTAGTTCACGCTTCATTGCGCGCAGCATTGCCGGAGAGATCACCAGCGACATATTTGAAAAGCGCCATATCCGCAAAGACGGTCAGATGATCTGGAGTCGGATATCCAGCACCCTGGTGCGCGACTCCCAGGGCAAGCCGTTGCACTTTATCTCGCATATGCAGGACATCACGCTGCTGAAAGAAACGGTTCAGGCCCTGGAGGAAGGAGAGGCCAGATATCGCCTGCTGGCTGATCATGCCGCCGATGCGATCTGGACCATGGATGAGCACCAGAACTACACCTTCGTCAGCCCGGCGTTCGAGCGCCTCTATGGTTACAGGTTAGAGGAACTCGGTCGCGGATTGCCGGAAAAGCTGATTCCAGCCGATTCCCGGAAGGTCATTATGAGCCATGAGGCCAAGCGCATGGCGTCCATCAAGGCGGGAAACCCGGATCGTTCTCCTTATCGAATTGAGGTGGAAAAGCACACCAAAGACGGTCGGAGCCTGTGGATTGAATCCACCACTACGCCCGTTTTTGATGAGTATGACAAATACTGCGGCATCGTCGGTGTCAGCCGGGATGTTACTGACCGCAAGCGGGCTGACGATGCGCTCAAAGCCAGTGAAGAAAAAATGCGACTTCTCGCCACCGTTGACGATTTGACGAAACTCCCGAATCGTCGTCACTTTCTTGACCTGGCGAAGCATGAGTTGGAACGCTGCCTCCGTTATCCACATCACTTTTCCCTGATCCTATTCGACGTCGACCATTTCAAGAAGGTCAACGATATCTACGGACATAATGTGGGTGACGGGGTACTCATGGCCATTGCCGCAGCCGTGCTAAGGACACTGCGGGAGGTGGATATCTCCGCCCGTTTTGGCGGCGAGGAGTTCGTGGCAGGGCTGCCCGAAACTGGCATAGAGGAAGCGATGCAGGTCGCCGAGCGCCTGCGCGCAGCCGTCGAGGACACCCAGATCGAGCTTGATGACGACCAGGAACTTCAGGTGACCATCAGCCTGGGTGTGGTCGAGCTCGATGATACCAGTCCCGACCTGGACGCCCTGCTCAAACACGCCGACTTGGCCATGTACGCGGCCAAGCGCAACGGTCGCAATCGGGTCGAACGCCATACGCCAGGCATGGTGCTTGGCGCGGATGAATGATGATCGACATCCCAACATCACCCGCTTTAACGCAAGGTCCGTTTAACGGCGCTGTCTGCAATGACTATCTTGCCGCTCTTTGGGTTTGTCATGCTGGAGAAAACCTCGACAACCTGGCCGTCGCGGTTGATGAGGTACTTGTAGAAGTTCCACTTGGGATACATCCCGGTCTGCGCGGCCAGATACTGAAACAGCGGACTAGTACCTCATTTCAGCTTAACTTGCGGATATAAGTGCTTCAACTTCACACGCGCTTTGTCGTTGGTGAATTGCCAGTCGACGCCGATTTGGGCCTCGTTGCGTTGTTCTGCCCAGGCGGCGGTTTCGCGGCGAAGCGTTTCGATATCGCCGATGCGGCGGTCTAGGCACTGCTTGGTCATGACACTGAGTTCGATTTCGGCAATGTCCAACCAGCTGCCGTGCTTTGGTGTGTAGTGGATTTCCAAGCGCTCGATCAACCGCCGCGCTTCCTCAGGTGGGAAGGCTTTGTACAGAGAGGCGGGCGTATGCGTATTGAGGTTGTCCCAGACGATAACGACTTTCTCGGCGTCGGGATAGTCCACGTCCAGCAATGTCTTGATTTCTTGGGCTAAATCGATCGCGGTTTTGGTTTCGCGCACACTGACTTTGCGCCATTGCCCCAAGGGTTCTGTGATCATGAAGTTCACCGCCGTACCGGCGCGCTCATATTCATAATCGTAGCGTTCGGGTTGGCCCGGTTGCATCGGCAGGGGCTGGCGTGTCTCGGCAATCAACTGGGTCGGTTGTTCATCAATGCAGACAACTGGCTTCTTGGGGTCGTAGGGGCGGCGGTAGACCTCCAGGACATCTTCCATTTGCGCCACAAAGGCGGCGTCTTCCCCGGGGGGAATCACCCAGCACTTGCGCCGATGCGGTTGGAGTGCGTTTTTTTTAGTGCGCGCATCACCGTGGGTGCCGAGATGCTCTCAACGACATCCAGTTCCACCAACTTCCCCGCGAGTAAATTCAACGTCCAGCGCGCGTATCCGGGAGGCGGCTCGCTACAGGCAATTTGCACCAACCGCGCCTGCTTTTCCCCATCGAGCAGGGGCTCGCAGCTCGGGTGCTCACGTTGCTTGCGTGAAAGCGCCGCTTCAAATCCTTGTTCGACGAACCGCTCGCGAATGCTGAAGACAGTGCGCGGCGCGCAACCGAACGCCTCAGCGGCTTGTGCATCGCTCCAATTCGCCCCTTCGGCATCGACCTTGAGCAATACATTCGCATGTTTGATCTTCTGCGCCGCCGCTTGCCCTTTGCTCACCAGGTCTTCCAACAAACCACGCTCTTCATCGCTGAGACGGACTACATATTTCTTTGTCATAGCGGTATCTCCTTCTGCAATGCTCTAAGAGATACCACTAGCGGCTTGTTTTCGCAACATAAGCCGAAATAAGGTACTAGTGATCCATCCCTTTGGCGACGGAACCAAGCCCAGGTCACTGTGCTTGCCGAGTGACGGGATGCGATTCGTAACAGCTTTCCACCGGCCAAGTCGCTGGCGTGAGCGGGCTAGTTGCGCGACGATAGCGGCGTTTCGTCACCATTGCTGGAGGTGCCCTCATGGAAGCACTGAAACTGAACACCCTCGACGATCTGCTCCTGTGCCCGGACGAGCGGATGGAACTGATCAACGGCGACATCGTCCGGCGGCCGATGGCGCGCATCGCGCACGGCGTCGCACAAGGCAACCTGCGCGTCGAGCTCTATCCGTTCGCCAGCCCCGATGGCCCCGGCGGTGGCTGGTGGTTTGCCACCGAGGTCAGCGTGGCCTACGAGGTTCACGAATGCCCATCGCACGATCTGGCCGGCTGGCGACGGGAGCGGCTGCCCCGGCTGCCTGAAGGCGTCATCGATCTGCCGCCGGATTGGGTCTGCGAGATCGTTTCACCGGGACATGAGCGGAAAGACACCCTGGTAGTGCCGCTGCTGCTGAAGCGTCATCGCGTGCCCCATTACTGGCTGATCTGGCCCGAGGAGCGGCGGCTGATCGCCTACCATCTGAGCGATGGCGATTGGCGCGAGATCGCCATTCTTGAGGGCGGCGAGCGCGCCCGTATCCCGCCATTCGACGCTATCGAGCTGGAGCTGGATGCTCTGCTCGGTCGTGGCTGAATTAAAGGCCGGCAATTGCTTGAACTACTCGATGACCGCCACGGCCAGCGCGCCACGCTGATCACCAGCCAGGTGCCGGTGGAGCATTGGCATGGGCTGATCGGTGATCCAACGCTGGCTGACGCAATCCTTGACCGCTTGCTCCATAGCGCCTATCGCCTGACCTTGAAGGGGGAGTCGCTGCGCAAACGCCGCGCACCGAACTTGACCGCTGGGACGGTGAGCGAGTAACAATGAAACCCCTGCGTCGCTTCGCTCCGACTGCCCGGCCGGATGGGCCTGGAAATGGTGGCCGGATGACGGTGGAATAGGTGGCCGGATGCTCTGGAATGCGCAATTGGATCAAAGACACTCTTGAAGTCGAGCCGATGCCCTTCGTGCAAGTGCTCGCTGGGGTGATGGGATCCAGGCGATGAATTCGCGTGAGCTGACCGGGCGATTGGCAGGTGTTACAGAAGCGGCTTCTTGCACTAGACTAGTACATAGACCAGTTTATTGGAGTTTCGCGATGTTTGTTGAAATCGGCTCTTACGATGCGAAGACCAAGCTGCCCGAATTGTTGCGCCAAGTTCAGGGTGGGCGTCACTACAGGATCACGCTACGCGGAAAACCCATGGCCGATCTGGTGCCGACAGACGAATCTCATGCGGACGACAGGTGTGCCGCCATTGCCGCGATGCGTGCCTTCCCGAGGGTGCGGGCTCTTGATCCAGCGACGGTCAGCGACTGGATTCGCGAGGGTCGGCGATGAAGCTGGTACTCGACGCCTCCATGGCGTTGGCCTGGATCTTCGAGCGCGTCGATCCACAAGAAAACGCGCGAGCGGACCAGTTGTTGGAGGCGATGATCGGGCTGGAAGTCGGGGTTCCGGTGCTATGGCATACCGAGGTGGCGAATGCGTTGCTCGTGGCTGAACGACGCAATGTAGTCACTCAGGCGCAAGTCATCGACTATTTGCACCGCTTGTCACGCTTACCGATTGAGACCGATGCCTTAACGGTGGCGAGTCGCCGGGATTTCGTGATGGCACTGGGGCGCGAGCATCGACTGTCAGCCTATGATGCCACCTATCTCGAACTGACCCTGCGGACAGGATCGGTTCTGGCTTCTTTCGACGCCAAACTCGTTGAGGCCGCGCGCCAAGCGGGAGCAAGCATCTACGATTCAGCATAACAGCACCAGAATCATGAACTGCTGGCCGATTCCATTGATGCGCTGATCAAACAGCAAAACCAGGATTTTGACCAGGCGGCCGATTAGGTGTTGACCAAGAATCGCGAGTTGTATCGACGCCTGGCCTGATGCGTCATCTTTCGCTTGGTTGGAATGGGACATCGCGCTGATCTGGACTAATGATTATGCCCGAGAACTATTTAACGACCCGTAACGGGCGCAAAATCTTGCTCAACAAGCGAACAGAAGACGCCGCCATCACAAAAGGCGGCGCTATCCGATCCGGACGCACGCCCGCTAACCGACTCCGAATGGGCAGCAGTCAAACCAGGGTTGCACCATGGCGAGCGCCCCTTGTCGGCCGCACGCCAGGTCTCGACCACCATCTGCTTCGACGCCGACGTGCTCGCTGCAATGGAGGCCACCGGCCCGGGCTGGCAACAGCGCATCAATGACGCCATACGCGCGCTCTTCTTCCAATCAACCCAAAACTCATAGCGGATTGAACCCTTGACAACCACGCTGCGCCTGTTCGCGCTCAATCGTCTGGCTATCGAGCCCAGCACGGCCTGGTATCTGAACGACCTAGGCGAGCTGCGCGGCAAGCAGGAACTCTATACCCAGCAGGCACCACAGCGTCTCAAGGCCCTGCGGGAATCGGCCATGGTCGAAAGCGCGCTGTCATCGAACCGCATCGAGGGCGTCAGTGTTGATCCCCAGCGGGTGCGAGATGTCCTGGCGGCACCACGACCGATCTTCCGTGACCGGGATGAAGAAGAAGTCCGCGGCTATCGCGATGCGCTGGAGCTGATTCACCAGCAGGCCCGCGACTTGTCAATCAGCCAGGAAACAGTCTGCCGCCTCCATGGGCTGGCACGGGGCCAGATCTGGGATGCCGGGCAGTACAAATCGAAAGACAGCGACATCATCGAGCGGTATCCTAACGGCTCAGAGCGGATACGCTTTCGCACCGTTAAGGCGTTGGACACGGAAGCAGCCATGGCGAGCCTGATCCACGACTGGCAGTCGTGCCGCGCTGAGCGCTGGATTCCGCCACTGCTGGCCCTGGCCGCCTTTAATCTGGACTTTTTGTGCATACACCCCTTCCGCGACGGCAATGGTCGTGTCTCGCGTCTGCTATGGCTGTTGCAGAGTCTCCAACTGGGTTACGAGGTCGGTCGTTACATCAGCTTGGAACGCTTGGTGGAGCAGAACAAGGACCGCTATTACGAAACCTTGGAGGAAAGCTCACGAGGCTGGCACACAGCAGAGCACAATCCTTGGCCCTACATCCATTATGTGCTGTCAATCATGAAGGAGGCCTACCGCGACTTCGTCGATCGGGTGGGGGAGATCAAGGCCCCGCGCGGGGAGAAGCGCGAGATGGTTCTCAACGGCATCGAGCGGCTTCTGGCTAAACCGGGCAGCGCCTGCAAAATTAGCGAGCTTGAGCAAGTCTGTCCAAGTGTCAGTCGCGACATGATCCGCCACGTCCTGCGCGAACAGCAATCCCGGGGAATCATCGCCTGCTCGGGGCGCGGCGCGGGTGCGACCTGGTCTCGCGGCGGCGTTCAGGGCTAGAATAAGGGTAATGAATGACCCTTGAATAAGGGTAATGAAAGGGGTAATAACCCATGGATGAGGTGCCAGGATGCTTCCTTCGCTGATCGTTGATGAAGTCCGCCACGGAGTCGCGGAAACCCTGCGGGTGCAGTTTGAGCCGTCGACGGCGCTGTTCCGGGACGCGGTGCGCAGGCTGATCGAGCAGCCGAACTGGATCAAGGGGCCTTATGTGCAGCTTGGGCTGCCCTTTGTTGCTGGCACCCGCGGGCAGGATTTCTTTTCCGGCTTCCAAACCGAGCATCCGGCGCATCTGCACCAGAAGCAGGCCTGGACGCACTGCTACAGCCAAGAGCGTTCCACCCTGATCGCCACCGGTACCGGCTCGGGCAAAACCGAGTGTGAGAAGCTGCGCTGAGTATCGCGACGCTCATTGCCCAAACAGCCAATGGGTTTTCTGTCGCAAGGATGGGTCACGGATGCGCTCTTCAAGCACAGGCTTTGCTAGGGCGTGCAAGGATGTCGGCATCAGCGATTTTCGCTTTCATGATCTCCGCCATACCTGTGCCGCGTGGCTCGTTCAGGCTGGGGTTCCGCTGACCGAAGTCCGAGATGTTCTTGGCCATAGCACGATCAAGATGACCGAGCGTTACGCTCATCTTGCCCCGGAAAATATCCGTAACGCGGTGGCGGTCCTCGACCTTGAGTCACGATTTAGTCACGGTGCCAAATCGACCAAGAATGAGGACGCTCACAAAGATGCTGTAAGTTATTGATTTGGCGGAGAGGGTGTCCGCTGGATACCTGTCCGCACCGTCTGCTACCGTCTGCTAAACCGCTGATATAAATGGGAGTCGCTGTCCTTATCGTCTGCTATTGTCTGGTGCGAGCCGATGCATGTTTGTATACTGGCTTGTATACCGACATCAGCGGAGGGTCCAGACATGGCGGCAATTCACAAGCTCACAGACAGGCAGGCGCAGACCGCGCGCAAGACCATCAGCGACGGCGGCAACCTGTATCTGGTTGTCGGCAAGAATGGTAGCAAGAAATGGGTCTTTCGCTACAGCTACAGCGGCAAGTCCCGCGCGAAAGGACTCGGCAGCTACCCGAGCACAACCCTGGCAGATGCGCGCGACCAGGCGGCTAAGGCGCGCGACCAGCTCAAGGCCGGCGTTGACCCGCTCGATGCTCCCGTCGACGATGCTGATGCAGAGCCGTCGGTCCCTTCCTTCACCCAGGTAGCAGCGCGCTTTATCCGTGGTCGCAAGCGGTCATGGTCTAACCCGAAGCATCGGCGTCAGTGGGTCTCGACCATGCGGACTTACGCGCGGCCAGTCATCGGCAGCAAGCCGGTCGACAGCATCACAACAGCGGATGTGCTGGCTATCCTCGAGCCGATATGGCACTCCCGCACAGAGACGGCAAAGCGGGTGCAAGGTCGGGTGGAGAATATCCTCGACTTCGCATCGGCGCATGGGTGGCGCGATCCGCTCAACCCGGCAAGGTGGCGCGGCCATCTGGACAAGCTCTTGCCAGCGGCGGCGAAGGTGAAGCGGCAAAAGACAGGCGGCGTCACCCGGCATCACCCGGCGCTTGACCACCGAGACCTCCCGCGCTTCTATGCAGAGCTTGTGGCCACCGAGGGTCTGTCCGCGCTGGCGCTTCGCTGGCTGATCCTCACGGCCACCAGGACATCAGAGACGCTCAAAGCGACGTGGTCGGAGATAGACCTCGAGTCAGGCGTCTGGTCGATACCTGGCGAGCGGATGAAGACCCGCGTTGACCACCGCGTCCCGCTCACAGATGAGATGCGCGCCATCCTCGACCAGCTCCCGCGCGTCGACGGCGAAGACTGGCTATTTCCAGGCGAGCGCAAAGGCAAGCCGCTGTCGAATATGGCGCTACTGATGCAGATGCGCCGCATGGGCTACGGCGTCAAAGGCACGCGCGGAGATGCGGTTCCGCATGGCATGCGCGCGACATTCAAGACATGGTCTGGCGAAGTCTCGACCGCACCGAGAGAGATAGTCGAAGCAGCTCTTGCGCATGCGCTCGAGAGCAAGGTGGAGCAGGCTTACCAGAGAGGCGACTTGCTCGCAAAGCGGCGGCGCTTGATGGAGCAGTGGAGCGACTGGTGCACCAGGCCATCGGCTGACGTGGTCGACCTGGCAGAGCGGCGCAAGGCCGGCTGAATTTTCAGCTCCCGAGGGTTTGCGACTGCGACTCTTGCGACTCTTGCGACACTTGGCGGCAAGTTTGGCGCGTCTGTCAGGGTATCAAGACATCCTGTGTTAGCGGCTGAACAAACCTGCGGATAAACGGTGAAGTCCAGCCGCCCGACAAAGCGACGCCCTCGCTGAAGGCGAAGGGTGAGCCACCGAACAGCGAGCCGCGCCCGGTGGCCGGTGAAGGTCACTCAGAACGGATCATCGTTGTAGAAAGGAAACAACGGCAAGGGCAGCTGACGTTCATCGCGCAGTTGCTCCTGATAGGCCTGTTCGCGGGCCTCGGCGATAGCGAGGCCATGGATCTCATAAATTCCCTCGCAGAGCATCTCCAACCAGTCAACGACCGCCAGCGCCTGCTCGGGCGACCAATCATAGGGAATCATCGGGGGTGGATACATGCTCCTCTCCTGGCTGTGCTGGAGGCGTCTTTGACGCCGGCTTGGTCCGTGCCGCGCGCTGCTCACGCCGCCGCGTCGCGGACTCCTTCGCCTCCTTGAGCCGATAGGACTCCCCATCGATCTGAATGATCTCCGCGTGATGGACCAAGCGATCGATCAGCGACACCACACAGGCGGCATTGGGAAACACCTCCCCCCACTCGGCAAAGGGGCGGTTCGTTGTCACCAGGGTCGGATGCCTCTCATAGCGGCGTGACACCACCTCAAAGAGCAAATCCGCGTGGCGGTTGGAATACGACAGATACCCGATCTCATCGATCAGCAACAGCTGCACGCGGGCATAGGCATTCAGGCGCGCGCGCAGCGCCCGCTCCCCGTCGGCTTCCAGCAGCGCATTGAGCATCGCCGCCGCCGACGTGCACAGCACCGTGCGCCCGGCCAGCACCGCCTGCCGCGCCAGATTGCGCGCAATCGTCGTCTTGCCCACCCCGTTGGGGCCGATCAGCACCACATTCAGCGCCTCGGCGACAAAGCCAAGGCCCATCAACTCCTCAATCGCCGCGCGATCACAGCGCTTGGGCCAATTCCAATCGAAATCCGCCAGTGGTGTGAACCGCCCCAAGTGCGCCTGCTTCATGCGTCGCTCCAGCGAGCGCTGCGCCCGGGCCTCTTCCTCCCACTGCAACACGCTCACCAGCCAAGGCGCGTCCACCACCTCCGCCCAATGCGCCAGCACCCCATAGAGCTTCAGCGCCTGGGCGCGTTGTTTCAGCATCTGCGGATCCTGTTCACTCATGCTCAGTCCTCCCGTGGCGGTTCATCATGCAACTGGTCGTAATCCCCCAGCGCCGGGGTGCGCACCACCACCTCGCGCACCCGCGCATCCGCCGGCAGGGTGACCGGAATCGGCGGCGGCTGTCCGCGCGCCTCGCGGCGGCGCTCCAGCGCCAGGCGCACCGCATTGGGATGCGGCACCTCGCGCGCCAGCGCCTCCTCGATTGCCGCTGTCAGCTCCGCCGCCCCATAGGAATCGAGCAGGCGCAGCAAAGCCGCCGTCATGCTGCCCAAGGGCTCCCCGCGTTCAGCGGCCTGGGTCAGCAGGGTCTGACTGATCGGTACCGCCTGGATCAACCGATCCTGCCCCCGGTGCTGACGCGCGGCGCGCTTGCGCGCCACCAGCTCGGCCACATGCGCCGGGTCCTCCACCTGCGCCCCGGCATCGAAGGAGCGCGCATGAGTGGCGATCACCGCGGCCCCATCGAGCACCCGCACCTGCCCGAGCGACGCCACCACCGTGAGCGTGCGGCGCACATGAGTGTGGGGAATGGAATAGTCGTTGCGGTCAAAGCGCACATAGGGCGTCTTCCCGACCGACACCGCCACCTGCTCTTCGGTAGGAAAGGGAACCGGCGGCAAGGCCAGCAGATGCGGGCGTTCTTGTTCAAAAACCGCGCGCACTGACTGCGCGCGGTCCTCCGGGCACGGCCGATCCGCCGCCTGGCCCTGACACCAGGTATCAGCCTGGGCATTCAAATCCGCCAGATCACTGAAGGTGCGCGCAGCAAAGAAACTGTCGCGAATGTAGCGAATCGCCCGCTCCACGCGGCCTTTTTCATTCCCTCGCGCCACCGCGACCGGACGTGGCTCGAAGCGATAATGACCGGCCAGTTCCAACAGCGTTGGATGAAAGCGTATTGCCTCGCCCTGGCGCTCAAGCACCGCGCTTTTGAGGTTGTCATACAGCAGCACCCGCGGCACGCCGCCCCAGGCCGCGAAGGCGCCGACATGCCCGCGCAGGAAGTTGGCCATCTGGGCATCGAGAAAGAAGCGCAGAAACACCGCCCGCGAGAAGCTCAGCACCATCACAAAGGCCATCAGGGTGCGGGTGGCCCGGCCAATGGTGAGCTTGCCAAAGTGGCCCCAGTCGACTTGGGCCTGCTCACCGGGCAGGGTCTTTAAGCGCAGAAAGGCCTCGGGCTGCGGGCGTGGGCGCACATGGGCAATCAAATGGCGGAAATGATCCGGCCCGCCGCGATAGCCGCGCTCGCGCACCATGGCATAGAGCCGGCTGGCGGTGAGACGCGGATAGGTCTTGAGCGTCTCCACGACAAAGGGCAGATAGGGGTCGATGAGCGAGGGACGCGCGGCGCGCTCGACTTTGGGCAGTCCGGACTGGGACAGCACCCGATCGACGGTGGCGTGATGCACGCCGAGCTGCTGGGCGATGGTGCCGACGCGCCAGTGCTCAGCAAGGAAGTAGCGCAGGATCTTGGCTTCGAGCTCGGAAGGGATGGTCATGATGGCTCCTGTTGGCTTCAGGGGTCGCGGCCAGCAACGCCTGACTGCGGGCGGCGGAGAAAACCTTGGCGCAGAAGAGGCGAGCACTCACACCCGCAGCGATGACAGGGCACCTCGGGGACCTGGGCATCATCGGCAACCGCCGCGGGATTGAGAACGGCGACCGGCTCTGCCACGGCAATCGGCGTGGGGGTGTTCTCACAGGAGCATTGATCGGATGGGCGCGGGGGTGAACCCTGATGCGTCACTTTTTCGCGCTGGCGACGGCGGTAGCGCGCTTGGCGGGCGGCATGGGTATGGCGCCCGCGACGGCTGGATTGGTAGCGTCGGGCGGCGGCACGCTGGGCGTCGTGCCGGGCACGTTGTGCGCAGGTGGGGCCGCAATAGCGGTTGCCGCGATCACAGCGACTGCAGAGTACGACCTGCTGACGGCAACGGGCACAGAGGAACAGACGGGCACTGAGGCATGGGGCGCAATGGGCGCACATCGGCGGCTCCCGCCGATGAGGGTGGATGTATTCTCCCGCCAGGCCGATACTGCCGGCGGGCCGTGCCATGCACGGTTGGGGGCGCGGTCGCGGAGAGACTGTGGTGGTCGAAGCCGCGGTCGCGCCTGTCTCAACGGCCCCAAGCCTCTACCTGCTTTTTCCGCGGTTGTCACCCCCGACGAGGGCGATGACGCGACCCTCCCGCAACACCAAGCCGCCGCGCGCGGGCGCTGCGCCGAGGAGCGCACACCGTCCAGTCGCCCTCCGGGCTCCTTCCCGGTGTGCGCTCCTCGGCCCCTGGATCTGCCTTTCCACACCAACCTGAGACTGGGGTTTGTCACCAGCCTCGTTGGCGGTTGACTGCGCTATTCACCGGCTATAAGCGCTTTTTGAGCGCCATCTACAATCCTGTGCTGTCAGTCAACACTGACGCGAATTGACGCCAGTCAAAAAGACTAGATGTTGCGCGTTAGCTCTAACGCGCGCACAAGATATAGTGGTTGACAACGGACGAAAGCAAGGTATTGTGGACAGCTTAGGACAAAAAAAGACCGGAGGTGCTGGTAACACCATCCGGTCCGGTTGTCCGATAGGCTCGGACGGGCGCTTGATGCACTTGTGACCGCTCCGAGCATCCTTGCCGGAGTGATAGGCGTCTGGTCTGTTCGTTTGCGAATAACGCAATATAAGCGACTATAACGGACAATAACGGACAATAGCAAGACCCTGTCCCGCCGGTCAGCAATTCCCGCTGCTCCCCATTCGGTCGCGCGCCCGTCGATTGAGCGAGCGTTGCGAAACCCCTGGGCAGAGGAAAACCTCACGGGTAAGCCGTGATGGTGCAAGCTGGCTGTTGGTTATCCCCTGAACATCATCACACGAGCGCTCGGTCACGGCGGTCGTCTAGGAAGTATCCCAGGTCAGGACGAGTTTGGGCGGATCGAAGATGGAGCGATACAGGGCCTCCCAATTTGGGATCAGGCAGAGATTGAAGCGATGGCGTAGCTGATCCCACAACCGGATCTTGCTCTGCGCCGCTGTCATTGCGGTTTGAAACAGCCGACAACAGCGTTGTTGGATCTGGTCGATGAGAAACGCCAGCATCATCAGATGCATCAGCACGGTGCTTAAGTGTTGATCGCCGTGACCGAAGTTGTGCTCGAAGTGATAGCCTTGATTTTTCAGGGTGTTAAAGGTTTCGTTCTCGATTTTCCAGCGGGCGCGGGCTCCTCGCATCAAAGTCATCAGGTTGGTGTCGTCGATGGGAATGTCGGTGACCCAGGAGAAATGGGTCACCTTGCCATCCGGGGCGTGCTCCCAGTACTCGAGGAAATTGACCTCCAGGTCAAAATTGGACTCATTCAATGGGGCACCGTTGAGAGAGCGAAAGCGGTGGCGCGTGCCGTCTTCGTCCTTGTACTCGCGCACGATCGTCGTTGGGGTGTTGGCCACCCAGTCGAACAGAAAGCCATGGTCGCTTTCCTTGGCACCGAGGATGAAGCGCATGTTCAACGCCTGAAGATGGCGGATGTGCGGGGCGTTGGACGCCAAGGCATCCTCAATGACGATGAGTTTCAGGTGCGGATGCTCGCGACGCACATCGCTTAACAACCGCTTGCTGGCGTTGCGCTCGCAGTCGTTTTTCTTCGCCCCATCGGCGCGCATAATGGGCTCTGGTGCCAAGGGAAAGACCTCGCGCTGATCGGGGTGGACCAACACCGCCGCCAGCGCCTGATGGTAGTAGGTGATGGTGCCGTCGCGGTGGTGTTTCTCGGCGCAGTGCTGGCAATGGATGCTCTGTGAGGAGAAGTACCCGGTGCCGTCGAGCGAGAGCAGGTAGTGCCCGTGCAGATAGGCAAACCCTTCCAAGCCCTTGCCCCGCTGCAAGGCGGCCAACAACGCCTTGTACAAGGGGCGCAGATGCTTGGGGTCCATCACATCGAGACGTTGGCGAAACCAGGTATCGCTCGGGGCGCGCTCAATGCCGTAGAGCGTGCGCAGATTCGCTCGCTTGGTTGCATCCTTGCGGTCTTGGTCGAATTGCAGCAAGGAGGGGTATTTCAGTCCGAACAGCGCCAGACCGGACATCAGGTGATCGACCAGCGGGATGTCGCTCGCCGCTTCATCCGGGATTTTCCCGAAGACCGATCGCGCGGTGCGCAGCAGTCCGGCGGCACTCAGCGATTGACGACCAAAAGGCGCACTCATCAGTTCTTACCTCGCAACCTGAGCTTTGCGAGATAATACCCTGATTCTGTGAGAAAGTTTACGAAAACATTTTTCCCACAATCATGCAGTGCATTGTTTTTAAAGCAAATAATTCTTCAACGGGAATTGCTGCCCGCCGGTATCTTCAGCTCCCGGAGATACTGAAAAATGCAGTCACAGCAACCCACCATCATTCGGCCGTCTGGCATCAAGGCAGCTACCGGCTACGCTCGCTCGACAGCTTACGAGAAGATGAAGCGCGGCGAATTCCCGCAGACCGTTAAGCTCGGAGCGCGCGCGGTCGGCTGGTTAAAGTCGGACGTTGACCAGTGGCTCGCGGAGCGCGTAGCAGCGTCCCGCACTGACCCGTCATCGGCAGCATGAGGGTCAGACAATGCTTACAGACAACAAAGCCGTGGCGGCTGGCACCGCTCACGGCTCAATAGGTTATTGCGCGCTCAATTCTACCACCACCACCGACCCGGAGCCGTTTTCCCTGGCAGCTCCCGAGGTATTCCAGCCACCCGAGCCGCAGCAGATACAGGCGCGGTTTGATGCACTCACAGCCGGCGGATGGACTCAGGCCGGTATCGTATCGGAGGTACGCAAGCGCGGCATCAAGCTCGACCCTGGCGACTTCTCAAACGCACGGCGCGGCAAGCATGGCAAGAAATTGTCGCGCGAGCAGTGGCATGCGCTCCAGGCGCTCCCGGTTGACCACCAGGATGATGTCGTTGTCGACAACCAGAACGACAGCGCTGTCGACCACCAGGATGATGAGCAAGCCGGCGTCGACCTGACCACCCGGCGCGCGGAGGCGGAGCGGTATCTGGCCATCCTCGACAGCGAGGCGGAGAGCTTCACGTTCCAGACCTTCGACGATACCGAGGCAAAGCGCGGCCATCTGGCGCAGACCATCGTCGGAGACCTCGAGTCCGTCTGGTCACAGCTCGAGCGGCTAAACCAGGCTGGCGCGGGTGTATTCGTCACGGTCAATGAGACCCGAGGCCAGACCCGGCGCGCGGGTGACGTGGTCAGGGTGCGCGCATGCTTCGCGGACTACGATCCACCGAAGACAGCGCCAGCACCCGCGCTTGCTGACTATCCGCTCGCACCGGTCATGCTGGTGGAGTCCAGTCCCGGCAAGACACATACCTACTGGACAGTCGACGGACTCGACCTCCTGCACTTCAAGCCGATGCAGCAGGCCATCAGCGGTCGACTCGGATCTGACCCGGCACCGAACGACCTCCCGCGCGTCATGCGACTCCCTGGCTTCTATCACTGCAAAAACCCTGACCATCGGCATCTGGTGCGCGTGGTCTGGACAGATGAGCGGCAACCCTACCAGGCGGAGCAGGTGCGCGCGGCATTCGGCCAGCAGCGCCAGCAGCAGCAGGTGCAGCACCAGGCCACCGAGCAGACCGACACCGCGCGGCCGGCTGACACCGACCCGGTTGTCCAGGCGCTCACGGACAAGGGTTTGCTCTTACAGCGTCGACGCGACGGCGGGTGGCACATTCGCTGTCCGTGGGAGTCGGAGCACACAACACCGTCGACACCGACCTCGAGCACCTATTTCCCGGCGCATACCGGCGGTTATGCAGGCGCGGCGTACAAGTGCCAGCACTCACACTGCGCAGAGCGCGGCATATTCGACCTGAAAGAGCATCTCGGCATTGACCCGTGGCCAGACCTCGAGTCGCTCCACAACATCACCGAGCCGGAGCCTTACCCGCTCGACGCGCTACCAGAGCGCGTGAGAGCCGCTGTCGCGGAGGTGCAGGGCTTCGTCAAGGCACCGCTCCCGCTGGTCGCCACCAGCGCGCTATCGGTGCTGTCAGTGGCAACACAAGGGCATGTCGATGTCGCGCGCGCGGAGAAGCTCAAGGGTCCGAGCAGCTTGTTCATGCTGGCCATTGCGGACTCAGGCGAGCGCAAGAGCACCGTCGACGGGTTTTTCACAGCGGCCATTCGCGAATATGAGGCGAAACAGCACGAGGCGATGAAGTCGGAGCTTGAAGACTACCGCGCGGCAATGAAGAAATGGCAGGCGGAGTGCGATGGACTCTTGACTGGTATTCGGCAGTCGCGAAAGGCCGGCAAGTCCGAAAAGGTGAAAGAGTATGGACTCGCACTGCAAGACCTCGAGCACAGCAAGCCGGCGGAGCCGCGCGTTCCGCGTCTGCTACGCGGAGACGATACACCCGAGGCGCTGGCGTGGTCGTTGGCGAAGCAATGGCCGTCGGCTGGCGTCCTGTCATCCGAGGCCGGCGTCATCTTCGGCGCGCATGGCATGGGCAAAGACAGCGTCATGCGCAACCTGGCGCTGTTGAATATCTTGTGGGACGGCGGCTGTCTCGACATCGGGCGGCGGACAACGGAGAGCTTCACCGTCAAGGGTGCGCGCTTCACCGTGGGTCTGATGGTACAAGAGCAGACCTTGCGCGAATACTTCGACCGAGCCGGCGCGCTGGCGCGTGGGTCAGGGTTTCTTGCGCGCTTTCTCGTTTGCTGGCCGAAGTCGACGCAAGGCATGCGGCCATTCACCGATCCGCCGGAGCACTGGCCGGCGCTGGCGCGGTTCAACTCCCGGCTGTCAGGCATCCTCGAGAGTCCCGTCGTACCGGATGAAGACGGCAGGCTATCACCGCATCTGCTCACGCTGGCACCCGATGCAAAGGCGTTGTGGGTGCAGTTCCATGATGCCATCGAGGCGGAGCTTGCACCCGCCGGAGAGCTTCACGAGGTGCGCGACGTGGCGGCGAAGGTGGCTGATAACGCGGCCAGACTTGCGGCGCTGTTTCACGTCTTCGAGCATAACCTGGCTGACCCTATCGGCGTCGACATCATGGAGCGCGCGGTCCGCATTGTGACCTGGCATTTGTCCGAGGCGCGGAGGTTTTTCGGAGAGCTTGCGGTTCCACCCGCAACCCTGGCAGCAGCGCAGCTCGAGCAGTGGCTTGTGGGTCACTGTCGTGCGCATGGAGTCGATACGGTCAAGCGCAAGGAAGTGCAGCAGCTTGTGACACCGGCGGCACTGAGACGCGGAGACAAGCTCACAGATGCGATCCTGACCCTGGCAGAGCATGGTCGGGTGCGCGAGCGCGTCGACGGCAAGAAAAAGCTCTTGCAGGTGAGGCCGGAGGTGCTCGCAGCATGAAGTTATCCGCTCTTATGCGACCCGGCGCACTCCGAGGTACAGCGCCAACATCAGCGCCAACGGTCGCAACAGTCGCAACAATAGCAGTCGCAAGACCACCAGAGCCGAAAATTGACCCGCCACCGCTCACGGCAGCAGAGCAGGCGGACATCACCGAGGCCGTGGTGGAACGCGCGGCCATCATGGAATTTGATGTTGGACTCCGGCGACCCGAGGCGGAGCAGCAGGCGCGGTCACTGATGAGGGTCTATCGGGTGCTGGTGGCAATGGATGATGAGCCGGCGCGCTGGTGCACGCTGCTTGCTCCCGGATGTGACATCACCCAGGCACAGCGCGCGGCGGTCGCTCAATTCGGCGCAGCGCGGGTGCTCGAGGTGCGGGAGGCTGACCATGTCTAATATCCGCGCGCTCAATAGCGACAACGACGTTATGCGGGAGGCTGAAAGACATGGCGTAGCGGATGCACTGCGCAAAGCTCGCGCAAGAGCAGATGGTCATGTCTCAGCTATCACCACCACAAGCGCGCTGTTCATTGTCTGTGCGACACCACCCGATGATGGATATATCGCTTTTGTGGGAGACGGTCCCGGCGACCTCCCGGAGATACTCGCGCGGCTGAATGGTGCGCGCATCAGCGGTTTAGATGGGAGGTGAAATGGCAGTCAGGCGCGACACACAAGGCCGGTTCACGGTCGGACATCCCGGCGGACCTGGCAGACCGAAGCGGCAGACCGAGGCCGGCTACCTATCAACCATGATGAGCGTGGTCGACCTCGACCAGTGGCGTCGCATCTGCGAGAAGGCGCGAGACGATGCGCTGGCTGGCGATGAAAAAGCGCGGTCCTGGCTGGCGCGGTATCTGGTCGGAGACCCGAGCGCGAAAGCTCCCGCCACCACCGAGGTAATTATTCAGCAGCTCCTACAGCTCGACCCCGCGCTCGACAAAGCGGCGATGCGACTCGCGGCACCCGAGCTAACCAGTGAAGAGTTTCCAGGACTCGCGGCAAAAGAGCGCCATGAGTCGGTTGTCAGAGCAGAAGCGGCGGCGGCCATCCTCCAGGCGGAGGCGGTCTAGCGGGGCTTACACTAACTGTGGGTCCCTCTGGAGCTTGATGCACCACGGGTTGTTCGAGGCGCGGTGTCTGGCTAGTGACAGGAAAAAAAAACTTGGTTGTTTCTTGAGGATGTTTGACATGGCAAAGAGCGACAGCACCGACCCGGTCGGTATTGAAGACGGACTCACAGACCAGCAACGACGCGGCGCAGAGCTTGCGGCGGCTGGCTGGTCAGGCGTGGATATTGCCGGAGAGCTTAACGTCAGGCCGGAGACGGTCAGCAGATGGAGAAAGCTCCCGGCGTGGCAGGCGGCTGTCGACGGCATCTTGTCCGAGGCGCGAGCGGTTATCGGGAGTCGCGTTCTAGACTTGTCCGAGCGCGCGCTTGACCAGCTCGAGCTACTGGTCGAATACCGGCACAACCCGACTATCCGACTCAGAGCTTGCATTGAGATGGTCAGGCTGGCCGGCGTCGGTCGCGCGGTATCGGGTGGCCAGCGGAGCAGCAACCTCCCGACCAGAGCAGCGAGCGGAGAATGAGCCGAAAACAGCTCGAGCCGATGCGCGCGGCAGCAGCAACCACCGACACCGCTGTCGACTTCGATCTGCCGACTGACTTCGACTTACCGGCTGACTTCGACTTGCCGACTGACTTCGACATGCCGACTGACTTCGACATGCCAGCACCACCGAAAAAGACCCGGTACTGATGCGCGTTTGTATACCCGTTTGTATACCGGCGGAGATAGTCAAAGAGAAAGGCGAGAAAAAACAGGATATTGAAAACATGAATGGCGGAGAGGGTGGGATTCGAACCCACGGACCCCATAAGGAGTCACTTGATTTCGAGTCAAGCCCGTTCGACCACTCCGGCACCTCTCCGATAATGGAGGTGGGTTTGCAGCTTGGGTTTACCCACTCTTTGCATGGTAGGTCGCTGCTGGTCTTGCGCCTATCTTACGATGTGCGGCAGCCATTATACGCGGTTAGAGTGGAGTTGGCAGTTTGGCGGAATCGCCAGAGCGCTCCGTCCCCAAGCATCAGGTCTTCGCAGTCTCGTCGATCCGCAGGCTGCGCTGGGCCAGCCACACCAGTAGCAGCACGGGCACGCCGATCAGGGTGGTGAACAGGAAGAAGTAGGGATAGCCGATGCTGTCTACCATGGAGCCGGAATAGCCACCAAGGACTTTCGGCAGCAATGTCATAAGGGAACTGAACAGGGCGTATTGCACGGCGGTGAAGGAGACATTTGTCAGGCTGGAGAGGAAGGCGACGAAAGCGGCACTGGCCAAACCGCCGGCGAGATTGTCGGCCGCGACCGTGACATAGAGCATAGGTATTTGGTGGCCGACATTGGCCAGCACGATAAAGAGCAGGTTGGTGACGGCGGAGAGCACGGCACCGAGCATCAGAATCCGCATCACCCCGAAGCGTGTGGCCATGAGCCCGCCGAGGAATCCGCCGGCGATGCTGACGACCACACCGAAGGTCTTGACCGCGGTGGCGATCTCCGGCTTAGTGAAGCCGATGTCCTGGTAGAACACGTTGGAGATGACGCCCAGCACGATATCGGAGATGCGATAGAGCCCGACCAGCGCCAGCAGCAACAGCGCCGTGCGCAGCCCGTAGCGGCGGAAGAAATCCAGCGCAGGTTCGACCCAGGTCGCGCGCGCGATGCGACGATCGACCGCGCCGAGGCGCACCAGCAGCCAGCCGACGGCGAGCGCACAGGCGACGGCCAGCCCGAAATGCAGGGTCTCGAGCAGGAAGTTCAGAAACGCATCATTGCCGAGCACCTGCTTGATGGCGGTGAACCCGGAGCTGCCGGCAAAGAAAGCCGCGACAAAGGCCGCCGCCGAGACCAGAAACACCAGCACCAGGCGCGTGTAATCGAAGGCGCCGCAGCCATCGTCCAAGCGCACCTGCGCTTCGGGCTCCGACACCACCAGGGTGGTGGCCACGCCAATCAGCATGACGGCAGCCATGACCAGGTAGGTGAGCTGCCAGGCGGTATAGGAATACCCCTGTGCGGCGGAGCCAAAGCTAGCGGCCAGGTAGAGCGCGCCAGCGCCGGCGACCACCATGCCGACACGATAGCCAGCGATGTAGGCCGCAGAAAGCACGCCCTGCATGCGCGCCGGGGCGATTTCGATGCGATAAGCGTCGATGACGATATCCTGGGTCGCGGATGAAAACCCAAGCATTACCGCCGCGAGCGCCATCATCACCAGCGTCTCGCGCCCCTGGGATGGATCATTCAGCGCCATCAGCACAATGGCGCAGATCACGGCAAGCTGGGCAACCAGTAGCCAGCCGCGCCGTCGCCCGAGCAGGCGGGTCAGCAACGGCAGCGGAATGCGGTCGATCAATGGCGCCCAGATGAACTTGAAGGAGTAACCCAGCGCTGCCCAGCTGAAGAAGGTCACGGCGCCACGCTCGACGCCCGCCTCACGCAGCCACAGCGAGAGCGAAGAGAAAATCAGCAGGATCGGCATGCCGGCCGAGAAACCGAGAAACAGCAAAGCCAGGACCCGCATGTCACCCAAGGCCGAGACAGTCGCCGCGATGAAGCCCTTTTTCGACTCGGCTGCCGAGTCGGCTTCCGAATCAGCTACCGGCTCGGCTGTTATCGCGGCTCTTGGCGCGGCCGCCGATCCGGCTCTCGCATTGTCAGGCGGCGCGGTACCTGGCTCGGCTGGCGCCTCAGCTCCCTGTTGGGCGGTCATAGAGGGTTCCTGTCGTGAGGCTATCGCGATGCCGGTGGCACGCAGAGCCGGGAAACATTGACACTGAATACCAGATCGACCTTGACAAGAAGATCGGTATATTAGAAACTATCAATGTACTGATGATCCACTCGATCAGCGGTACACTCCTCCATCCTCCTTTGGTGGTATTTCAAGCGCGGCGCCCGCCGCGCTTTTTTTATGCGCGCGGCTCTGGCTTTGGTGCACTCAATCGGCGCCTGATGGCATGCCCGGGGGCTACCTCAGCCTCAGTAGCCGTACCCGGCCGATTCCATCCCGGTGATGACACCGTCGCGCACGGTGATGCGCATCATGAAGCGCTGCGGGCCGAAGTTGTAGGTCCAAATCTCGTAGGGCAGACTTTCGTATTCGGTCACATAGCCGCCGACGCCATGGTCGTACACCTGCACCGCCCGGCGCTCCTGGCGCTTTTCAACATCCACGGGCTCGCCGCAATAGCGCGTGAGCTTAAGCGTGGAGTCCCCCTCCGCAATCAGGTAATTGCCGCAGCGCAGCGCCCAGGCGTCCGCCGTCATGCCCAGACAGAAGGCCAGCAGCAGCCAGGACCAGCCGCGCGCAGAACTGCGGTGAGAACCATTCACTGCAATCCTGCCCAAGGTTGTCGCGCTCAGCTGGCTGCCGACCCTGTGTCGCCCATGCTGATGGTTCGCAAACATCGGGTTTGCAGACATCGGGTTTGCAGAGATTGGGCTCGCAAACATCGCGTTCCCTGTCGACTCATTCATAGCGCACTTCGAGGATCTGGAACTCGCGCGCGCCGCCGGGGGCTTCCACCACTGCCTGATCGCCTTCGCTCTTGCCGATCAGGGCGCGGGCGATGGGCGAGCTGATGGAGATCATGCCCTTCTTGATGTCGGCCTCGTCCTCGCCCACGATGACAAAGCAGTGCTCCTCATCCTTTTCGACCTCAAGCACATCGACGGTAGCACCGAACATGACCTTGCCGTTCGGCGACAGTTTGGTCACATCAATGATTTCGGCATAGGAGAGCTTGCCTTCAATCTCGCTGATACGACCCTCAATGAACCCCTGCTCCTCGCGCGCGGCGTGGTATTCGGCATTCTCTTTAAGATCGCCGTGGGCACGGGCCTCGGCGATGGCCTCGATGACACGCGGTCTTTCAATCCGCTTGAGCCGCTCGAGCTCCTCGCGTAACTGTTCCGCGCCTCTGACCGTCAGAGGGACTTTATTCATGCGCTGTTATCCTCGTCGGTGATTGTTGCGCCGTCTCGAGCCAACCGGCACTGATCCCGGAGGCGATCCGGTGGATCATCCCATCGCTCACTGCGTTAGGAAGCTCTTTGGGTTGAACCCTTTGGGACCTTCAGGTTTGGGATATGCAGGATGGCGGGCACGGCCGGGGGTTATCTTAACCCAAGTGATTGACAGCCTAACCTTAGCGTATGGCGGCCGTAAAGAACCGGTAATCAGTATAGATCCTGCAGTCTGTTGACGCGCAAGGCCCCGGATTGCTCCAGTGCCAGACAGGTCGCCTCGGCACCGGCCATGGTGGTGGTGTAGCTCACCTTGTATTGCAGCGCGGCGCGGCGGATTTCGGCCGAGTCGGTAATGGCCTGCACCCCTTCGGAGGTGTTGACGATGAAGCTGATGTCCTGATTCTTGATCATGTCGACGATGTGCGGTCGGCCCTCCTTGACCTTGTTCACCCCCTCGCAGGGCAGCCCGGCGGCGCGCATGGCCTCGGCGGTGCCGTGGGTGCCATAGAGCTGAAAGCCGAGTGCAAGCAGGCTGCGGGCGACGCGCTCGAGCCGGCACTTGTCGGCATCGCGCACGCTGAGCATGGCTTTGCCAGGACGCGGCAGCTGGGTCCCGGCACCCTCGACCGCCTTGCCAAAGGCCTCGCCGAAAGTCTCGCCGATGCCCATGACCTCGCCGGTGGATTTCATCTCCGGGCCCAGCACGGTGTCGACACCAGGGAACTTGATGAAGGGGAAGACAGCCTCCTTGACGAAAAAGTGCTTGGGCTTGACCTCGGCATGCAGGCCCTGTTCGGTCAGGCTGCGGCCGACCATGCAGCGTGCGCCCACCTTGGCGAGCGGCACGCCGATGGATTTGGACACAAAGGGCACGGTGCGCGAGGCGCGCGGATTGACCTCAAGAATATAGATGTCGTCGCCCTTGATGGCGAACTGGGCGTTCATCAGACCGCGCACGCCAAGCGCCAGCCCCATCCGGCTCATCTGCTCGCGCAGCCGGTCCTGCACGCTTGCTGACAGAGTGTAGGGGGGCAGCGAGCAGGCCGAGTCGCCGGAGTGGACGCCGGCCTGCTCGATATGCTCCATGATGCCGCCGATCAGCACCCGCTCGCCATCGCAGACGGCATCGACGTCGATCTCGATAGCATCTTCCAGGAAACGATCAAGCAGCACCGGGGATTCGTTCGACACGCTAACCGCCGAGCGGATGTAGCGCGCGAGCTCCTGGTCGTCATAGACCAGTTCCATCGCCCGCCCGCCCAGCACGTAGGACGGGCGCACCACCAGCGGATAGCCGATGGTAGCGGCGAGTCTCAACGCTTCTTCCTCGCTGCGCGCGGTGCAGTTCGGTGGCTGTTTAAGCTCAAGCTGGTGGATGAGCTGCTGGAAGCGCTCACGGTCCTCGGCCAGGTCGATAGAGTCCGGCGAAGTGCCGATGATGGGCACGCCGGCGGCTTCGAGATCGCGCGCCAGTTTGAGCGGAGTCTGACCGCCATATTGGACGATGACGCCGAAGGGCTGCTCCTTGTCGACGATCTCGAGCACGTCCTCGAGCGTGAGCGGCTCGAAATAGAGCCGATCAGAGGTGTCGTAGTCGGTCGAGACGGTCTCCGGGTTACAGTTGACCATGATGGTCTCATAACCATCCTCGCGCATCGCAAAGGCGGCGTGCACGCAGCAGTAGTCAAACTCAATGCCTTGGCCGATGCGGTTCGGTCCGCCGCCGAGGACCATGATTTTCTTGTTGTCAGTCGGCTGGGCTTCGCATTCTTCCTCGTAGGTGGAATACATATAGGCCGTGCTGGCGGCGAACTCAGCGGCACAGGTGTCGACGCGCTTAAACACCGGGCGCACGCCGCAGGCGTGGCGGCGATCGCGGATCTGCTGCTCCGTTGTCCCCGTGAGCGTTGCCAGACGCCGGTCGGAAAAGCCTTTGCGTTTCAGGAGCCGCAGCCGCTGCTCGTCCAAGACATCAATGCCCTGGACTTTGACATCGTGCGCGATGGCGACCAGCTCTTCGATCTGGGCGATGAACCAGGGATCGATGCCGGAGAGTTCCTGAATCTCCTCCGCCGTCATGCCAGCACGCATGCCATCGACCAGATAGAAAATCCGCTCCGCCCCAGGCTGGGCAATCTCGGTGCGCAGCCGTTTGATGGCACTCGGGTCGGCCAGGTCGAGCATGTTGTTCAGGCCGTCTTTGTCGGTCTCGAGCCCGCGCAGGGCTTTTTGCAGCGACTCCTGGAAGGTGCGACCGATGGCCATAACCTCGCCGACCGACTTCATCTGGGTGGTCAGATGGGCATCGGCGAGCGGGAATTTCTCAAACGCGAAGCGTGGCACCTTGGTGACCACATAATCGATGGTCGGCTCGAAAGACGCAGGCGTTGCACCGCCGGTGATCTCGTTGCGCAGCTCATTGAGGGTGTAGCCGACCGCCAGCTTGGCCGCGACCTTGGCGATGGGAAAACCCGTCGCCTTGGATGCGAGCGCGGAGCTGCGCGAGACCCGCGGGTTCATCTCAATGATGATCATGCGCCCGTCTTCGGGGTTGATGGCGAACTGCACATTGGAGCCGCCGGTGTCGACGCCGATCTCGCGCAGCACCGCCAGTGAGGCGTTGCGCATGATCTGATATTCCTTGTCGGTCAGCGTCTGTGCCGGTGCGACCGTGATGGAATCCCCCGTGTGCACTCCCATGGGGTCGAAGTTCTCGATCGAGCAGACGATGATGCAGTTGTCCGCATGGTCGCGCACCACTTCCATCTCGTACTCTTTCCAGCCGAGAGCGGATTCCTCGATCAGCAGTTCGCGCGTCGGGGAAAGGTCCAACCCACGGCGGCAGATTTCCTCGAACTCCTCGGCATTGTAGGCAATACCGCCACCGCTGCCGCCCATGGTGAAGGACGGGCGGATGATGGCGGGAAAGCCGATCTGCGCCTGCACCTGAAAGGCTTCTTCCAGACTGTGGGCGATGACCGAATGCGGCATGTCGAGCCCAATGCGACGCATGGCCTGACGGAACAAATCGCGGTCCTCAGCCTTGTCGATGGCCTCGCGGCTGGCGCCGATCATTTCCACGCCAAAGCGCTCAAGCACCCCATGGCGGGCCAGATCGAGCGCCGTATTGAGCGCCGTCTGCCCACCCATGGTCGGCAGCAGGGCGTCGGGCCGTTCGATCTCGATGATGCGCTCAAGCACCCGCCAGGTAATCGGCTCGATGTAGGTGGCATCGGCCATCTCCGGGTCGGTCATGATGGTGGCCGGATTGCTGTTGACCAGGATGACGCGATAGCCCTCCTCGCGCAGCGCCTTGCACGCCTGGGCGCCGGAGTAGTCGAACTCGCAGGCTTGTCCGATCACAATGGGCCCGGCGCCAATGATCAGAATGCTGTGAATGTCGGTACGCTTTGGCATGAACTGGCCCTTGCTGGCACGGCGATGGCGGGTGTGTGAATGGCGCGGGTGGCGGTGACTGAAACAGGCAAAAAGAACCGGATCAAGCGGCGCGGCCTTCGCGCATCAGCTCGATAAAGTGCGCGAACAGCGGTTCAACATCATGCGGGCCGGGGCTGGCCTCCGGATGGCCCTGAAAGCTAAAGGCCGGGCGCTCACGATGGTGAATGCCCTGCAGGGAACCATCGAACAGTGAGCGATGGGTGGCCATGACCGTCTCTGGCAGGCTTTGTTCATCGACCGCAAAGCCATGGTTCTGGCTGCTGATCATCACCCGGTGGCTGGCGAGATCCTCGACCGGATGATTGGCACCGTGATGGCCAAATTTCATTTTCACCGTGCGCGCGCCGCAAGCCAGACCCAGTAGCTGATGCCCCAGACAGATGCCAAAGAGCGGCACGCCGGCATCAAGCAGTTCGCGAATCGCCGTGATGGCGTAGTCGCAGGGTTCGGGGTCACCGGGGCCGTTGCTGAGGAATACGCCATCGGGGTGGAGGGCCATGACTTCCGCTGCGGGCGTTTGTGCCGGCACCACGGTGACCTGACAGCCGTGCGCAACCAGAATGCGCAGGATGTTGCGCTTGATGCCGAAGTCGTAAGCCACCACCCGAAAGCTGCTGGCTGGGCCAGTGCCGTTCGCAGCAGCACCGCTTGCAAGACAGCCGCTTGTGCTATTGCCGTTCGCACCAGGGTCGACGCGCCCGGCATCGGTTGAATCTCGACCGCCCGAACTCCCCTCCGCACTATCGCGCGGCCCATACCCGTCCTCGCGCGTCCACACGCCCTGATGCCAATCATAGGCCTCGGCGGTACTGACCTCGCGCGCCAGGTCCATGCCTTTCAGCCCGGGGAAGGCGCGCGCTTGCTCCAGCGCCGCCTGCTCGTCGATGCCCGCACCAGCCTGCAGGCAGCCATTTTGGGCGCCCTTCTCGCGCAGCAACCGAGTCAGGCGCCGGGTGTCGACATCGCTGATTGCGACCACACCCTGCTCGCGCAGGTAGTCACCCAGGTCCTGCTGCCGCCGCCAGTTGCTGGCCAGTGCGGGAAGATCGCGCACAATCAAACCAGCCGCCTGAACCCCGGGGGATTCTTCATCCTCAGCGTTAGTGCCGGTGTTGCCGATGTGCGGATAGGTCAGAGTCACCAGCTGACGGCGATAGGACGGATCGGTCAGGATCTCCTGATAGCCGGTCATGGCCGTGTTGAAGACGACCTCGCCGACACTTTCGCCAGACGCGCCAATGGCGGTCCCGCGGAAGACCGAACCATCTTCCAGAACCAGGACAGCAGCTGATTGCACAGGGGACTCCGAAAACAGAAGATTCAAAACACGAAGATGGACGGGGCTAGCGGGCTGCCCTGTCAGGTGACGCCCGCAAAGGCATCAGGACCGCAGCGCAGCTTAAAGCATCCGACCCGGAATATTACCCGCAAGCCGAGAAGGCTGTCTAATGCACCGTCCGCAATTGGGACAGGACGCCAAATGGCCACTGGCCTCTTCCCCGGCTCGCGGACACCGGCTTGCTTGCTTGAAAATCGGCCAGGGGCTGCGAGGCTGAGCGGCAGCGGATCAGTCAATCCGTCATACGGCGAGCCGCTGAAGCTCGATTAAGCGATGCTCGTCGGTCACCAGAACGCGAAAATACCCCCTGAGGCCGAAATGATCGATGTAACGGCGAAACGCCTCGGCCGGCAGCTCTAGGCGCAGGCCATTGTTGGCCACCACGCTGATGCTGCGCGAGCGGCCTTCATAAAAGGCGAGGAGATCCTCGCGCGGAATCCGTAGAGAAAATTCGTAAGTCTTCAACGCTTTCGCGGTCACCCAGTGCCGCCTCAATGTTCCCCTGGTCTCGCCCCGGTTTGCTGGCGGCATTTGTAACCGCATCCGCCACCACCGCTAACCTGGTGCCCATCAAACAACATGGCAGCCGACGCCGCGCAAGGCCGCCGACTGCCGCTCAGGGCTCTAGAGCCCGACTCAGCCAGTCGACCGTCACCGACCGCTGGCGCCAAATGGCGGCTCCGGCAAGGGCGGCAGCGGCGGTAGCTCTGGTAGCTGGGGCGGTGGCGGCGGCTCTGGCGGCTGCAGAGGCAGCGGCATCGGCGGGGGCACGCCCAACATGGCATCGCGCACATAGCCGGGGAAGTCTGGATTCACCCAGCCATCCCGGCCAAGCTTCTCGGCAGGCGGGCGCAGGCGGGCAACATAGTCCAGCACCGCGCTTTCTTGTTGCGGCGTGAATCCCTCAATCTGCTTGACCATCTCGGAATCTGCGTTCTTGCGCGCGCCGCTGCGGATCGCATCGAACTGCCGGATCAGATAATTGAAATGCTGACCTGCAATGGCCGGGATATGGTCCTGCGCATCGCCCTGCCCGCGCTCTCCGTGGCAATCGACGCAGTTCTCCTGAAAAAGCTGCTCGCCCAAGGCTAGATCGACGCCCGGACCCACGTCATTATGCGGCGTCATCGGCAATTGCGACACATAGGCGGCGACATCGGCCATTTGCTGCGGCCCACCAAGAATGCGCGGCACCGAAAAGGGATACATCAGCGGATTGCTGCGATTGCCGGCACGAAAATCCGCCAGTTGCTTGATGATAACGCTTGGCAGCTGACCGGCGATCTGCGGATAGACACCATCGACCGTGCCCCAGCCCTCGGGCCGGTGACAAACCGCGCAGGTGAGATAGACCTTGCGCCCGTTCTCCGGGTCGGCCTGTTTCGCCAGCGCCTGCTCGTACTCCGCGAGCGCGGCATCCAGTTCCGCCTGTCCGGCCAGCACCGGGGTCATCACGCCAGCAAGTGCCAAGCCAAGGCCTAAACGCCCGCAAGTAACCACCGCCCGCGAGCCCTTGTGCCAAGCAGTTGGCGTCTGTCGCGCCCTCTCCACCCGGCTGTCTCGCGTCCATCTTGTTCTGATCCCACGTGTTCTGATGCCACGTGTTCTGATCAAGCTCGTTCTGATCACAGGCAAACTCCTCCATTCCGATCGATCCAGAAATCGGCCCATCAACCGATCCGGAAAAAGTATCGCACCCAAGACCGCGCTTTGTCTCGCACAAAGCCGGCCGGGTTATGCCAAGGCCCGCCACAAGCGCCAGCGCGGGCCTCGCCTGGGCCTGCAATGCACAGGTTATCCACAGGCTTCACCGGCGCCATCCACCGCCTTATTCACAATATATTGTGATTTGACAGCCGCCCTGACACTAGATATTGTTTCCACCCACTGGATTTCGCGGCAACTGCGTCCTTGTCTGTAAACCCCAGTGAATAAGTCACCCATGGCCCGCCCGGCATTCATTTCACCGCTGACAACCACATCGGAGGACTTCCACCATGGCTAGCACGTCGCCCGCCGCCTCGGCTGAACAACACCCATCACAGCCTCCGGTCATCGGTACCCAGCCGACCGCCTCCTCCCAGCCGCCGATCGGGCCAAGGTCCAGCTCCCAGCCCGGCAACCACGCAGGTTCCGAGCCCGGCACCCAATCCAGCTCCCAACAACGCCCCCAGCACAGCCCCAGACCCGGCGAGCTGCAGGTTATTCGCCGCAACGGCAAGGTCACGCACTTCGATCCCAACAAGATCAAGGTCGCCATGACCAAGGCCTTTCTTGCGGTTGAAGGCGGGCATGCCGCGGCCTCGAGCCGGATTCATGATCAGGTCGAGCAGCTCGCCGAGCAGGTCACGGCGGCCCTGACCCGCCGACTGCCGGGCGGCGGCACCGTGCATATTGAGGACATTCAGGATCAGGTCGAACTGGCACTGATGCGGGCCGGCGAGCACAAGGTCGCGCGCGACTATGTGATCTACCGCGATGCCCGGGCGCGCGAGCGCGCGGCCAATGTCCAAGGCTCCGAAGCCGTGCAAGCCACCCAAGGGCTGAGCGTTACCCTGAGCGACGGGCGCTCGGTTCCGCTTGATCAGGAAAAACTCGCGACCCTGGTCACCGACGTCTGCGCCGGGCTCGAGGCAGTCGAGCCGCAGTTGGTGCTGGACGACGCCTGCCGCAACCTGTTCGACGGCGTCAAGGAGCAGGATGTCGATCAGTCCTTGATTATGTCCGCGCGCGCGCTGATTGAGCGCGAACCGGCCTATAGCCAGGTCGCAGCGCGTCTGCTGCTCGAGAGCCTGCGCAAAGAGGCGCTGGGTTTTCTTGGCCTGCCGACGGCGACCACTGGCAGAACAACTGACCCAATCGCTGGTGAAACAGCCGCCAGCGCCGCGTGCGTGACCGACTGGGCACAGTCCTATGCTGAGTACTTCAGCGCCTATGTCAAGCAGGGTGCCGAGCTGGAGCTGCTCGACACCGAGCTAACCCGCTACGACCTCGCCCGGCTCGGCGCCGCATTGCAGCCAGAGCGCGACCGTCAGTTTACCTATCTTGGCCTGCAGACCCTTTACGACCGCTACTTTATCCATAAAAACGGCGTGCGCTTTGAGATGCCCCAGGCCTTTTTCATGCGCGTGGCCATGGGTCTGGCGATTAATGAGATCGACCGCGAAGCCCGCGCAATCGAATTCTACGAGCTACTCTCGCGCTTCGACTTCATGAGCTCGACGCCGACGCTATTCAACTCCGGCACCCTGCGTCCACAGCTGAGCTCCTGCTACCTGACCACGGTGCCGGATGACCTTGACGGCATCTATGGCGCCATCAAGGACAACGCGCTGCTGAGCAAATTCGCCGGCGGCCTGGGCAACGACTGGACTCAGGTGCGCGGCATGGGCGCGCACATCAAGGGCACCAACGGCAAGAGCCAGGGCGTGGTGCCATTCCTCAAGGTAGCCAATGACACAGCTGTAGCGGTTAACCAGGGCGGCAAGCGCAAGGGGGCAGTTTGTGCCTATCTCGAGACCTGGCACATTGATGTCGAGGAATTTCTCGAGCTGCGCAAGAACACCGGCGATGACCGCCGCCGCTGCCACGATATGAACAGCGCCAACTGGGTGCCGGATTTATTCATGAAACGCGTCGCCGAGGAAGGCGACTGGACGCTGTTCTCCCCGAATGAAACGCCGGATTTGCATGATCTGACCGGCCAGGCCTTCGAGCAGGCTTATTTGGCCTATGAGGCGCGCGCGGCGGCTGGCGAAATGAGCGTCAGCAAGACGGTCAAAGCCGTTGACCTGTGGCGCAAAATGCTCGCGATGCTGTTCGAGACCGGCCATCCCTGGATTGCGTTCAAAGACCCCTGCAACCTCCGCTACACCAACCAGCACGCTGGCGTGGTGCACAGCTCCAACCTTTGCACCGAGATTACCCTGCACACCAATGATCAGGAAATCGCCGTGTGCAATCTCGGCAGCATCAATCTGGCGGCGCATGTGACCGAGCGCGGCCTGGATACCGAGAAGCTGCAAAAGACCGCGCGCACCGCCATGCGCATGCTCGACAACGTCATCGACTACAACTTCTACAACGTGCCTCAGGCACGCAGCTCCAATCTGCGTCATCGCCCGGTCGGGCTCGGGCTCATGGGCTTTCAGGATGCGCTCTACAAACTGCGCATGCCCTACACCAGCCAGGAGGCGGTCAGCTTTGCCGACCGCAGCATGGAACTGATCTCCTATTACGCCATCGAGGCCAGCGCCGACCTGGCGGCCGAGCGCGGCAGCTATACCAGCTTCCCCGGCTCGCTGTGGAGCCAGGGTGTGCTGCCCATCGACTCCATCGCACTGCTCGAACAGGGTCGCGGCGGTTATCTGCAAACCAATCGCGACAGCACGCTGGATTGGGACCGCCTGCGCGAGAAAGTCCGCGGCCAGGGCATGCGCAACTCCAACTGCATGGCCATCGCGCCGACCGCGACCATCAGCAACATCGTCGGTGTGAGCCAGTCCATCGAGCCGACCTACCAGAACCTGTTCGTCAAATCCAATCTGTCCGGCGAGTTCACCGTGGTCAATCCCTACCTGGTCGCTGACCTCAAGGCGCTTGGCCTATGGGACAGCGTCATGGTCAATGACCTCAAGTACTACGACGGCTCGGTGCAGCCCATCGATCGCGTCCCGGATGAGCTCAAGGCGCTCTATGCCACCGCCTTCGAGATCGACCCGCGTTGGCTGGTCGAGGCCGCCAGCCGTCGGCAGAAATGGCTCGACCAGGCACAAAGCCTGAATCTCTATATGCGCGAGCCCAACGGCAAGAAGCTCGATAACCTCTACAAACTCGCCTGGGTGCGGGGGCTGAAAACCACCTACTACCTCCGCTCCATGGGCGCCACCCATGTCGAGAAATCCACCATGAGCGACAGCAGCCGTGCCAATCAGCTAAGCGCCGTCGGCGGCAGTTATCTGGCGGTCAATCGCGGCAAGCCGGATGGCCAGGGCAATGGCGGCCAAGCCAATGCGGGTCATAACAAAGGCAATGGCGCCAGCGCCCCGAGCGCCTGTTCCATCGATGATCCCGAGTGCGAGAGCTGCCAGTAGGGGCCTTGTCGATCAGCCCGCCGTCAGCAGAACCCGCAACCACGGAACCAAGCCACCGGGAGGCCGGATGAACTACACCGAAGTTCTAAAAGCCCTGAATGAGGCCAGCCTGTTCGACCTCTACCGGTTGAATGCGGCCATCAACAACCAACTCGCAGACCCAGCCCGACTGGCGGCGGTCAAGCGGGCTTTGGTTCTCGGGCAAAAGCTCCGCTATTTCGATGGCCCCCGCAATCGGCTGATCGAAGCCACCTTGCTGCGGATTGATCGCACGCGCGCCACGGTCAAGGATGTCGAAGACGGTCAACAATGGCGCATTCCCTTCTTCATGATCGATCTCGAGGGCAGGGACGTGCAAATCGCCGCCACCAGCAACCGCGGTCTCGACCGCAACAGCCTAAGCGTTGGTGATCGGGTGGCCTTTCAGGACCGCAACGGTCAGGAGCGCTACGGTGAAGTCATCAAGCTGAACACAAAAACCGCGAGTGTGCTCGTCAAAGGCTCACGCTGGCGCGTCGCTTACGCCTTGCTCTCCCCAGTGATCGATGGCGACCTCGGCGCACCGGAACCGGAACTGCTTCCTGCTCACCGCCCTGCTCTGAGCGGGTCGTGAGCGGATATTGAACCGACAGACCAAGACGGACGACAGGCGCCTGGCGATTAATCATCCAATCCGATGCACCGAGATCAATTTTGGATTCACTGTCACTGCCGCCATTCCGGCACCGCATGCCAGGGGTCTTTGATCCTCTTCCACGCTGCCGTCGCCTATTCGAGCCCAAAACTACCGACTACTAGCCACTGCCCAGGAGACCCCAACCATGCTGAACTGGGAAGACCCCCTTGCCGATCTGAAATCTCAATCAAAACAGAACCCACCGCCCTTCGACGCCGCTTCCTATCCGGATGCGGATATCCCGGCGCGCAGCAAAGATGCAACCAGAGAATGGAGTCATGAAGAGAGCTCCCGCAATGGTGAGCGAGAGATCACTTCAGCGGCTCCAACGCCCCGCCCCGGCTTGGGCCTGGTCGAAAACAGCGCCCTGATGGCCACCGCCGGCGCTGCGCCCGTGGTCAACCCGAATCCGCTTCCGTCCCAAGCCTCCCTGCTACCCGATGAGGATAACAGCGCCTGGCAGCCCTTGGATGCGCGAGCGGAACAGGAACAATCAGCCGCGCTCGATCCCAACGCAAACCAGGAGCCAAAGGCTGAGACAGACCGGCAACCCGCCGGCGGCGCCACTGGGCTCGAAGACCTGGAAATGGGGGCCGGCCGCATTCGTGTTGACGACAAGCGCATCATCAATTGCAATGCCGACCTCAACCAGCTCGTCCCATTCAAATACGACTGGGCCTGGCAGAAATACCTGGATGCCTGCGCCAACCATTGGATGCCGCAAGAAATCAATATGAACGCGGACATCGCCCTATGGAAAGACCCCAATGGTCTGACCGAGGACGAGCGCACCATCATCAAGCGCAACCTGGGCTTTTTCTCGACCGCCGATTCCCTGGTGGCCAACAATCTGGTGCTGGCCGTCTATCGCCACATCACCAACCCAGAATGCCGGCAGTATCTGCTGCGCCAGGCTTTCGAGGAGGCGCTGCATACGCATGCCTATCAATACGTGGTCGAAAGCCTGGGGCTGGATGAAGGCGAAATCTTCAATATGTACCGCGAGGTGCCCTCGGTCGCACGCAAGGCCGAATGGGCGCTGCCATTTACCCAGTATCTCGCCGACCCGCATTTCAAAACCGGCACCCCGGCCAATGATCGCCGTCTACTGCGCGAAATGGTGGCCTTCTATATCATCTTCGAGGGGATTTTCTTCTACGTTGGCTTTGTGCAGGTGCTGAGCATGGGGCGGCGCAACAAAATGACTGGTACTGCCGAGCAGTTCCAATACATCCTGCGCGATGAATCCATGCACATGAACTTCGGCATCGACGTAATCAATCAGATCAAGATTGAAAACCCACACTTGTGGACCGAGACCTTCCGCCAGGAACTGAGCGACATGATCACCGAGGCCGTCGAACTCGAAGCCCGGTACGCCCACGAAACCATGCCGCGCGGCGTGCTGGGACTCAACGCACCTATGTTCGAGGAATACTTGCACTTCATCGCCAACCGCCGCTGCGCCCAGATCGGCCTGTCGGAGCAGTACCCAGGCGCCACCAATCCCTTCCCGTGGATGTCCGAAGTGCTGGACCTGAAAAAAGAGAAGAACTTCTTTGAAACCCGAGTAACCGAATATCAGACCGGAGGCACCCTGTCCTGGGACTGAGCTGCCCTGAGATTGAAGGTCATCGGCCGCGACCTCCCTGACAGCGGGACGCTCCGAGGAACGGCCTTCAATCCACCAGCTTTCGCATCGCCTGCAGCAGATCGCGCCAGGTCAGGATGCCAACCAGAGCATTGTCTTGATCGACTACGGGCAGGCAGGAGACATGGTGGTCCTCGAACAACCGCAGGGCGTCGCCGATGCCCTGATTCTGCTCGATCACCACCGGTTGTCGGGACATGACCTGATGAGCTCGGCGCGACAGCCCGGCACGGTCCAGATTGCTCTCCGCTGGCGTGCCGACGCCCGGACTGAGCGCCTTGAACAGGTCGCGGTCTGATAAGACGCCGAAAATCCTGCCCTCTTCAAGCACCGCGAGGTGGTGAAAATGGGTGTTGTCAAAGATATTTTTGACCACCCCCAGAGTGTCGTCCATTTCGACAGTCACCACGGGGGTGGTCATCAGATCTCTGATCTTCTGGTTAGATGCGCGCATGGGTTAAGAAACCGCTTGGAGTCACCGGGAGATGAAACGGGCAAAGTTGCATGACGGGAATCTAGGTTGCATAACGGGCATTTCGCGCCTGCTTGACTCGACCCCACCCTCTTGTCCGCTCTGACGCCTAGTATTCTGGCTCCAAATGAAGCTAGGTACCAGCCCGCGACGCACCCGGAGCGCCGGCTCAGGTTTCTTGATTCAACGCCTTGAGCTGAAATCCTGCCTGCTCGACGGCTTCGCGCAGGGCGTCAGCACGCACCCCTTCGGCGGCCCGGAGCCTCACGCGCCCTGAACTCAGCTCCGGTATCGCTTCTTCCACCTGATCAACAGCCTCAAGGGCGTTTTTCACGCTCGCCACGCAATGCCCGCAAGTCATACCGCCGACCTGCAACACCATGCCGCCCTGATTTCCACTTTCAACGCGAGCTGCGGCTTCTCGCTCCATCTGACGCTGGCGCTGGCGTCGAAATTCAAGAAACCCGAGCAGAGCCAGCAGCAAAATTGCAGAAAGATAGTTAAGCCAACCACCATGCTCGCCATGCGCATGGCCGGCGCCAAGGTCGACACTCAGCAACTGATCGAACATCAGCCCGAAGCCCAGGCTGGAGAGAATCACAGTCGCCAGATAGATGGTGATCACGCGCGGCCCCAGTGTGCGATAGACGGCGCCAATGGTCGCGACATTGGTTGCCGGTCCGGCCATCAGAAACACCAACGCTGACCCGGCCGGCAAGCCCGCTGCAATCAGAGAAGCGGCAATGGGCACCGAGGCGGTGGTGCAGACGTAAAGCGGCAGCGAGATCGCAAGCACCACCAGCATGCCGAGCAGGCCGCTCGACCATGCCTGGCTGGCAAAGAAGTCTTCGGGAGTCAGTGCCGTCACCAAGGCAGCGGCGAGAATGCCAAAAATCAGCCATCTGTCGATCGCGCCAAGCAGATCAAAGACCGCATAACGCACCGCACCCCACAAACCGCGCGTCTTGCCATCCTGTGCACCACACTGGCTATCTGCCTCGCTCTCAGGCCCAAGACCATCCCGTCGGGGCACCAAGCGATTGGTCAGCACGCCACCCGCGATGCCAGTCACGAAAGCCGCAATCAACTTGAAGATGGCAAAGGGCCAACCAAGAAAAGCAGCACTGACCAGAATCGCATCAACGCCCGTCTGCGGCGTACTGATCAGGAAGGATGTTGTGGCGCCAGGAGATGCACCCTCCTTGCGCAGACCGAGGGCGGTTGGAATGACGCCACAGGAGCAAAGAGGCAGCGGAACACCAATCAGCGAGGCCCGGGTGACGCTGCGCCAATCGTTTCCACTCAATCCACGATGAACGAACCCATCGGGCATATAGGCATGCATTAACCCCGCAATGAGCAGCCCGAGCAACAGCGACGGGGACAGCTCAAGCAGGATCTGCCAAAGTATCTGGAGAAAACTCAGCATGCCGACTCATTCCCAAGGCAAGCGCCCCAGCGCCTGTTATCGACACATCCGCAACACGGATCAGAAGGCTTTGGGGTCTCCAAAGGCCTTGGGGTCAGAAGGGTCAGACCAGAAGGTAGACCCTCACCGAACAGCATTTAGCCCCGCGGTCCCCGATAGGGTTGCTGCTGGTAGCGAGGCGGCGGCGGCCTTCTATGGGTGCTCCTTTGATCAGCATCATACATGGCGCCTCCGAGAGCGCCGATGCCGGCTCCGATCGCGGCGCCCTTACCTGCATTGGCACTTTCCGACCCTACTGCAGCACCGGCCGCTGCGCCCAGTGCAGCCCCACCAAGAACACGTTCTCCGCTGCGTGGGCCGGCGCAGCCTGCCAGCACCAGCGTCAAGACGGCGATGGTTGCGAGCAAAAATTGGTTTTTTCGAATTCCCATAAAAACCTCGTCAGTTTGGAGACATCTTCAAGCAAAGAAGCACGAAAACAGTTGCGCAACGGAAACTGCTGCAGTGGTATCAGCCAAGAGTAACGCCTGCGACTAAAACTCGCAGGCATCACATTTAGTCGATATAGCCTTTCTCGTGCTGATCGTAGAGGTAACCACCGAGCGCACCGGCACCGGCACCGATGAGCGCGCCCGCACCCGCGTTCGCGGACAGCGAACCAACCAGAGCACCACCTGCCGCGCCCATGAGCGCGCCACTGCCAGCTCTCGAGCCGGTGGTGGTACCACAGCCCGACACCGATACACCAATTGCCAGGACTGCGGTCACAGCAATCAAAGAAGACTGTTTCATTCTCTTGCTACCTCGTGTGAATCGCGCCTAAGCCAGCCGCGATCAATCAATAAATTACCTTTACTTTCGCACAGACCCCAGCACCCCGGGGGCAAACCGCCATTTGCGAATCTATCGCCCGACGGCCCGTTTTCGGTGCAGAAAAATGCGGGTCTGAGCCTTGCTAACCGTCATGGTGCGGCACCATCCCGGAGGATGACGCTGCTGTTTCACCGCAAGGGCTATGGGCAAGGGTAAGCCTGCGAGAGTGAGCGCATCAAACCGACGACTGGCTGCTCTTTTCTCAGTTTCTTATCCTTCCGATTCTTTGCGCCCCATTCGATGAAGACCTGGCGGGCGTCTTCAATGGTGACAGTCTCGTTGTAACAGACGAGTCGTTTCAGATTCTGGCGGTCGACGACTTCATCGTGGTACTGCACAGTCGCCTCGATAAATGCCCGGCAAGCCAGTGCGGCCGGCACATGCTCGGGCACATCCACAGGAGTTGAGCAGACTTCGTACAAATCTTCCGTTGTGTCGAACCCAAAGTCCTCTGGATCGGTTGCCAAGACCGCTTGAGAGGATAGCAACAAGACCGCGGCGACAGCCGTGGCAGCATGCAGTGAGTAGAACGAAATCTTCATGGTTTAGTTCCTTAAAAGTAAGGTTAGGACATCAGCATGGACCAGAGTATCCGTGACCATCGACGATCAAGCACAGACGCTCATAAATAGTCGGGATCGCGAGGCGAGTCTAACAATCCCGTCCCGCTTGCGGTAGTGCCAAAGCGAGCAAGCATCTGTAACCGCGATGCTGTTCGCAACTCAGCATTGTTGTCACGCGGCCCGCACTTCAGCCAAGCCAGCGGCGAGATCAGGGTAGCGCAAAATAACCCCGAGCTCCTCGCGCAAGCGCCTGTTGTCGAGCCGCCGCGACTCGCGCAAATAGGAGAGCATGCCTGGTGAAAGCTGGCCATCGCTTTCTTGCAAATCAATCTGCGGCGGTGGCGGAAGACCAGCGGCCTGTGCCACGCGTAAAAAGTAATCCGTCATGGTGCTCGGATGCCCGTCACACACGTTATATATCGCACCGGCGGGAGCACGCCCTGCAGCTGCCAGGCAAACGGCGACGAGATCGGCGGCATGGATGCGATTCGTCCAGGGTGCCTGTTCTGGCTTGACCACTGGCGCGCGCTGGCGGATGCGCTCAAGCGGCAGACGATCGGCCGCGTAAATCCCGGCAACGCGAAGAATGATGAGGTCAGCCCCGCTCGCCTTGGCCCAAACCTGCAACTGCTGCTCGGCATGGACGCGCCGCTGCGAGCGCGCTGCGCCCGGCCGCAAAGGCCAGGCCTCATCGACCCATTGCCCCTGGCAATCGCCATAGACGCCAGTGGTGCTAATGTAGATCAGGCGCCGCGGATGTCCGTGATGCGCGAAATGCTCAATCAAGCGCGCGGTGCGGGGGTCTTCCTCACCATCCGGTGGTGGAGGGATGAAATGAAACACCAGCGCCCCCTTGGTGGGGAGGGAGTCAAGCGCTTGCTTATCCAGATCAGCATTCGGATCGAGATCCAGGTCAAGCTGCAACGGCTGGCCTCCCGCCGCTGCGATTGCCGCCAGAGTATCCTTGCATCTCGCCACACCGATTATGCCCTGGTCTGGCGTTCGTTCACTTTCGCCTATCGCCTGATCAGGTGCGACCAGAGAGCGCAGCAGCCGTTGGCCAACATAACCGCAACCGAGAATGATCGTCCGCTCCAAGTTTTCCCCCACTCTATCGAGACCACTGGTTAACAGATCGGAGCTGTTGCGCGAAACCCAAGGCGCACCCCGGGTCTTTTAAGGGTCGGCTAATAAATCTCGGCAGGTCAAGGTCGGCTAGCATCAGCATCGAAACAGCGTCCGAGATCGCGCAACTGCTTCTCTTGACGCTCAATGTCAGCCACCAGCGCCAGTTGCGCCTTGGCTTTCTCAAGATTCTCGCCGCGATAACGTACCCGAAAGTAGCGATCACCGCGCAGGTGATCGACCAGAAAACGGATGCTGAGCTCCAGCGGGATGAGTCGCACCGCGTCGAACAGAAGCTCGATCTCGCTCTTGCGAAGCAGGCCTGGGGCCGCCTCGGCATAACCGCGAAGGAGCGCTGCGGCAAGGTGTGCATCGAAGCTGACCTGCCCTGGACGACTGCTCTCGCCGGCGGGATTACAGCAGGAGCGCAAACAATCACCGATATCGTGCAAAATGAGTCCAGGTTGGACCGTATCGAGGTCGATCAGACAAAGAGCCTGGCGTCCCTCGGCATCGAACAGCACATTGTCCCGCTTCGGGTCGCCATGAACCAGAGTGTTGTGGATCAGTCCGGCATCGCGCGCGTCACGCAAACACCCCAGCACCGGGTCGCGCGCGCGCACTTGGTCAATGAGTGCATCGAGGCCGGGGATTGCATCCAGACCAGCCGCCACGGCATCACCGCCAGGGGCAAAATCCGGCGCAGCGGCAAGCGCAGCGTCCAATGCTGATCGATAACCAAGGGTGTCATGGGACTGCGGCAGAGTGATGTGAAAATCCGTCACCGCGAGATCAGCGCCAAAACGGTGAAAGACCCCGAGGACGCGGCCAATCGAGGCTGCCTGCGCAGGGTTTTCCACGCGCGTAAGCGGAACGCCATGCTCAATGCGCTCCATTAACCGCCAGTAATGCCCATCTCGATCCCGCGCACAAAGCGATCCGTTGCCAGGCTGAAAGAGGCGCGGCAGTCGCGGCGCCGAAAGACCTGATTCCATCGCTGCGTGTTGCAAGCGTGCCAGATTCGCCATGATCAGAGGCGGATTGGGGAATACCGCTGAGTTGATTCGCTGAAGAACAAAATGCCCACCGCGGGCCTGCACCGCGAAGGTGGCATTGATCAGCCCGTTCCCAAGCGGATTCACAGCCTGAATCTGCTGACACACCGGGAACTGAACCGCCATGTCCTTCGCTAGCGCAAGGGCTGAATCAAGAGCCGACCCGGACTCAGTCCGGCCTGTGACCTGATCCTCCGTCATCGCCGCTGCCTCGCAGTGGTGGACAGCTGATGCCTTATCACTGATGCATCAACCAACGGGCACCTCCCCGGCGGATCGAGCGGCATTGCGCGCTTCAATCACCCGTCCATAGAAGGCGAGCATGCGCCTTGCCATCGCCGGCGCGGACCAGTCCTTCGCGTAAGCGACCGCGCGCTTGCCGAGCGTTGCCCGCAGTTCGGTGTTTGTGAGCAGCCGCACCACCTGGCGCGCAAAGGCGTCCTCGTCCTCTTCGGCGATCAGGCAACCTTCACCATCGCGCAACACCTCGGCGCTGCCCATGACGGCCGTTGAAACCACGGGGGTGCCAAGAGCCATGGACTCCAGTAGCACCAGTCCTTGGGTCTCTGTCCGCGACGCGAAAACAAAGACATCTCCGGCACAATAGCAGTCCTCCAGCGAGCCATCGCGCTGCAGGTAGCCAACAAAGCGAACCTGATCGGTCAAACCCAGTTTCCGCGTCAGTGCCTTGAGCATATTTCTTGCCGGCCCCTCGCCCGCAATGGCCAGCAGCGCATCGGGACAGTGCTGTTTGATCCTTGCCATCGCATGCAGCAGAAACTCGACATTTTTCTCGAATGCGAGACGCCCGACATGCACCAATAACGGCTGCTCGGCTGGAATGCCGTGCTGACGCCGGAACCGACTCCCGTCGCCCTGGCTAAACTGTTGCAGCTCGATGCCGGTGGGCACAACCTCGGCTTGGGTTTCAATTCCGTAACTGCGCAACACCTTCAGCATCGCCTGCGACGGCACGGCCAGCCCATCGACATCCCTGCACTGACTGCTCGAGAAGCGCCGCGCGGCATGACGCAGCCAGGCACCCGGAACCAACGGGACATACTTGTCCAGATATTGCTCGAAGAAGGTGTGATAGCTCTCGATCACCGGCACACCCAGGCGCCGTGCGAGAGCCAAGCCGGCATAGTGGGCGACGAACGGCGTGTGAACGTGCAGCAGGTCGAAGCCTGCCTGAATCAGCATGGGCTCATGCGCCCGCAGTCGGCCCCAGCGCAGAATGCGGTCCTCAGGGTCAAACGGCAGATAGCGCGACGGAATGCGAATCACCTCGAAAGGTTCGCTGCCCTGCGCGCCATAGTCTGGCGCGATCAAGGTCACCTGGTGGCCAGCGGCGGAGAATTCCCGCGCAAAGGTCTGGATGGACGTCGAGACCCCGTTGATCCGAGGGAAATAGACATCCGAAATCATCAAAACGCGCATGGCCCGGCTCAGACTCCGTCCTAAATCAGAAATGACACCACAATGAATGCTCAATTTCCATCATCACCTGCGTCCGCCCCGCGCCAGCCGTCGTCATCATTTCGCAACATTTCAGTCATAAAATCGCCATCTCCGACCGCCACAATGCCTGCTGCTTTTGTCAACTGGCTCACGGAGCTCATGGAGTAAATGATGAAAAAGACTCTGATCGCAGCAAGTATTGCAGGTGCAATGGCCGTTTCCTCGCAGGCGATGGCGGCGCGCGACTACATCTATATCGTCGGTTCCTCGACGGTCTTTCCCTTCGCGACCGTGGTCGCCGAGACCTTCGGCAAGAAGACCAACTTCAACACCCCCAAGATCGAGTCCACCGGCTCCGGCGGCGGCATGAAGCTGTTCTGCGAGGGCGTGGGAGTCGAGCATCCGGATATCACCAATGCCTCGCGCCGCATGAAGGTCTCTGAGTTCGAGAAGTGCCAGGAAAATGGCGTCGCGGACATCACCGAGGTAGTCATTGGCTATGACGGCATCGCCATTGCCAACGCCAAGAGCGCCCCTGAGTTTGATCTGACCCTGCGCGATATCTACCTGGCGCTGGCAAAGGACGTTCCGAACCCCGAGAACGAAGAAGAGTTGATCGCCAACCCTTACAAGACCTGGAAGGACGTCAACCCTGATCTGCCCGATGTCGAGATCGAAGTGCTGGGTCCGCCGCCAACGTCTGGCACCCGCGATGCCTTCGCCGAACTGGCAATGGAAGGTGGCTGCAAGACCTTCGACTCCATCAAGGCGATGAAGAAGGAAGACAAGAAAAAGTACAAGGCGGTCTGCCATGGCATCCGTGAAGACGGCGCCTATGTCGAGGCCGGCGAGAATGACAACCTGATCGTGCAGAAGCTCGAAAAGAATCCAGACGCACTGGGCGTCTTCGGCTTTAGCTTCCTGGATCAGAACGCCGACAAGGTCAAAGGTGCCAAGATTGACGGCATCGAGCCGACCTTCGACACCATCTCCGATGGCAGCTACCCGGTCTCGCGCTCGCTCTACTTTTATGTCAAGAACGCCCATGTTGGGACCATTCCTGGCATTGAGGAGTACGTGACCGAGTTCACCAGCGACACCGCCTGGAGCGAGGACGGTTACCTGGCGGACAAGGGTCTGATTCCGCTACACGATGACATGCGCGGCGAGATGGCCAAGAACGCCCAGAGCCTGACGCCCATGTCGAGCCCGGAATAAGGGCTGCCCGAGCGGATGCAGTCCCGGAGTCGGTTGAAGAATCTTCGCCAGGCCCGGGAGCTGAGCACGAAAACCCTTTCGCGCTCAGCATCCGCAGTTGATTGACACCGGCGCGGCCGGCGACCCCAAGGTCGCCAGTCGCGTCCTTATTTTTAGCCGCACCCAACAGCCATGACCCTGCCCCTGCTTCTACTGCTGATCCTCGTCGCCATGGCGCTGGCCTATCACCTGGTGCGCAAACAGGCCATTCAGAGAGTCGGGGGCGTCAGCGGCATCAAGCAGCTCCATTCCCTGCCGGCCTACTATGGCTATTACGCGGCGTTCTGGGTCGGCATCCCGGCGCTGTTGATTCTGCTGGCCTGGTTCGGCTTGCAGGATCGCATCATCACCGCGCTGATGATCGACCATCTGCCAGACTCCATCACCGCTGGACAGTCGAGCGGTCAGATCAGCTTGATTATCAACGACATCAAGAACCTGGCTACCGGGAACATTACCTCCGGCACCATCACCGAGGACATCCAGGCTGCCGCCGATCACTACGCGCGCCTGCAGGGCATCGCGAAAATGTCGCTCTGGGTGCTGATCCTGGCTGCCGCGCTGGCCGGCATGTCCCTGGCCTGGCGCCGCGCCAAGCCGGATTTCCGCGCCCGCAATCGGGTCGAGAATGCCGTGCTGGTGGTCATGATCGTATTCTCGTCCATCGCCATCATCACCACCCTTGGCATCGTGCTCTCGGTGCTTTTTGAGTCCATTCTGTTTTTCCAGGAAATCCCCTGGACGCAATTTTTCTTTGGCACCGAGTGGAGCCCGCAGATCGCACTGCGCGCCGATCAGGTTGGCGCATCCGGGGCCTTTGGTGCCATTCCACTATTCACTGGCACCCTGCTGATTTCCGCCATTGCCATGCTGGTCGCCGTGCCAATCGGCCTGTTCTCGGCCATTTACCTGTCGGAATACGCCGCCCCCGCCGTGCGCGGCATCGCCAAGCCGCTGCTCGAAATTCTGGCTGGCATCCCGACCGTGGTCTATGGCTTTTTTGCGGCGCTCACGGTGGCGCCCTACATCCGTGAACTGGGCGAAAGCATGGGGCTGAACGTTGCCTCAGAAAGCGCCCTGGCCGCTGGATTGGTCATGGGCATCATGATCATCCCCTTTGTGTCATCGCTTTCTGATGACGTAATCAACGCCGTGCCCCAGTCGATGCGCGACGGCTCCCACGCGCTGGGCGCGACCCAGTCCGAGACCATCCGCCGGGTCATTTTCCCCGCCGCCCTGCCCGGCATTGTCGGCGGCGTTCTGCTGGCCGTTTCCCGCGCCATCGGTGAGACCATGATTGTGGTCATGGCCGCCGGCCTGGCGGCCAACCTGACGGCCAATCCGCTCGACAGCGTCACCACGGTCACGGTGCAGATTGTCACCCTGCTGACAGGTGATCAGGAATTCGACAGCGCCAAAACCCTGGCCGCCTTTGCTCTAGGACTGACGCTCTTCGTGGTCACCCTGGCGCTCAATGTCATCGCCCTCCATATCGTGCGCAAATATCGCGAGCAGTATGAATAATCCATCTTCCAGACCGGATGCCGGAAACGGCCCCGCTGCGCCTCGGCCCATCGACATTGTCAATGCGAGCCTCAAGCGACGCTATGCCGCCGAGCGACGATTTCGGGTCATGGGTGCCATAGCCGTCGCACTTGGGTTGCTGTTCGTTGCCATTCTCTTTGCCAGCATCATCGGCAATGGCTACACGGCCTTCCAGCAAACCTACGTCGAGCTGCCGGTGTCGTTCGACGCCGAGGCCATCGATCCCGATGGTCTGATCCGCGCTGGCAAACTGACTCCGAATGAGATCAACAAAGCGCTGATTCGAGTCAATTTCCTCAAAATCGCGCGGGATGCGCTAACCGCCACATTCCCCGAGGTAAAGGGCCGCTCGGCCAAGCGCAAACTCTACGGCCTGTTGAGCCCCGGCGTGCCGCAGCAGTTGCGCGAGATGATCACCCGCCATCCCCAATGGATCGGCGAAGAACGCAAGGTCTGGCTGATCGCCAATGATGACCTGGATATGTTGATGAAAGGCCGCTCGACGCCGATCAAGCACCTGCAAACCAGCGGTCGTGCGACTGTCACCGCTGACGCTGACATGAGCGAGCTACAAATCACCTCCGACGGGTCTGACTTCAGCATCGTGCTGGATGCCCTGCACGCCCAATCGCTCGACAAGGGCGCCAAGACCGAACAACACCTCGCCGATTCGGAACCATCCCTAGCCGATACCGCGGGAAGTCGCGAGACGCTCGACGCCGAGATGCCCAGCTATCTGGTCGCCATTAATGGCGGGCTGGTGAAGGTCGAATCCATTAGCGACCGCGAAGTGACCGGCAAGATTCTGCGCCCCTTGACCAGCGAAGCGCCTTCCGCGCCCGGCACCTGGGAGCTGCTCGAACTCACCAACCCGCAAGGCGCGCGCCGGTTGAAAGATCAGGAAATCGCCTGGGCGCTGTCGCTGAAAGATGCCGGCGCGCTGAAAAAGCGCTTCAACAGCCTGTTCTTCACCCAGGGCTCCTCGCGCGAACCCGAACTGGCCGGCATTGGCGGCGCCTTTATGGGCTCGCTCTTCACTCTGACGCTGACCCTGCTGTTCTCCTTCCCCATCGCCGTCGGCACCGCGATTTATCTGGAAGAATTCGCGCCCAAGAACCGCTGGACCGACCTGATCGAAATCAACATCAATAACCTGGCAGCTGTGCCATCCATTGTTTTTGGCCTGCTTGGGCTGGCAGTCTTCATCAATTTCTTCGGCGTGCCGCGCTCCACGCCGCTGGTCGCCGCCATGGTGCTAACGCTCATGACCCTGCCGACCATTATCATCGCCAGCCGCGCGGCGCTGAAATCCGTGCCGCCGTCCATCCGCGAAGCCGCGCTGGGCGTGGGTGCCTCGCCGCTGCAAACGCAGTTCCATCATGTGCTGCCGCTCGCCATGCCTGGCATGCTGACCGGCACCATCATCGGCATGGCTCAGGCGCTCGGCGAGACAGCCCCGCTGCTGATGATTGGCATGATCGCCTTCATCGTCGACATTCCCGGCGGCTTCACCGACCCATCCACGGTGCTGCCAGTGCAGATTTTCCTCTGGGCCGACAGCCCCGAGCGCGGCTTTGTCGAGCGCACCTCGGCAGCCATCATGGTGCTACTGGGTTTTTTGATCATGATGAATCTGCTCGCGGTGCTGTTGCGACGTCGCTTTGAGCGGCGTTGGTAACGGGCGCAGCATACCGGACGTCCATGATCCCGGCCTTCCCAGAGTATGAAAACGGCTGTTTCATGGTAGACACAACCACCATGATTGAACCTTTAACGAGACCAAAACTCACGGATTGCCTCAATCCTCCGATCCACCACGGGCGATACCCCTTATCCACCTCCCTTGGCAATGCGCAAGGCAAGGATACTCACTGATGAGTGATAATCCTCCCAGGAAAATGCCAAGCGATGTTTCCGAGGCGATCATGGATAATGCGCCGAAAGAGCATGACTCGAGAGAGTTCGCGATGAATACCTCCGCAGCCGCGGCCATTCAGGCCTCCGACTTTCCACGGCAAGACACCAAAGCCTCCGCGGCCCCCGTCAGCCGTGATGCAAGTCACGCCTTTTCCGAGACCCTCGGCGACATCAGCTGCCCCAGCCCGCGCATGCAATGCCGCGGTGTCGACGTCTGGTATGCCGACAAACAGGCCATTAACAACGTCAGCCTCGACATCGGCCGCAACGAAGTCGTCGCAATGATTGGCCCCTCCGGCTGCGGAAAATCCACCTTTCTGCGTTGTCTCAATCGCATGAATGACAGCATCCCCATTGCCCGGGTGACGGGTTCGATTAAAATCGACGGGCAGGAAATCCTCGCCAAGCACATCGATGTGGTCCCTCTACGCGCGCGGGTCGGCATGGTGTTCCAAAAGCCCAACCCCTTCCCCAAGTCCATCTACGAGAACATTGCCTATGGGCCGCGCATTCATGGTCTGACCAATCACCGCGCCGAGCTCGACGAACTTGTTGAAACCAGCCTGCGCAAGGCCGGCTTGTGGGAGGAGGTCAAGGATCGCCTCGACCAACCCGGCACGGGGCTCTCAGGTGGTCAGCAACAGCGCCTGTGCATCGCCCGCACCATCGCCGTCTCGCCCGAAGTCATACTGATGGACGAACCCTGCTCGGCACTCGATCCCATTGCCACCGCGAAGGTCGAGGAACTGATCGACGAGCTGCGCGCCAATTACAGCATCGCCATCGTCACCCACTCCATGCAGCAGGCCGCGCGCGTCTCCCAGCGCACGGCGTACTTTCATCTCGGCGATCTAATCGAAGTCGGCACCACCGAGCAGATATTCAACCAGCCCCAGCACCGACTGACAGAGGACTACATCACCGGCCGCTTTGGTTAGAGGCTTTCCCGACCCGCTTATGGGCAAGGGCGTCTGGGAATAAGGGCGACGGGACAAGCGGCGACTGGACAAGTGACAGCGTTGCACGGATCATTCCCCCATGACTGTGCCGCCCAAACCCCAAGTTGCTAGCTCCCTGTTGTCACGACGCATTGGCATTGCCGGTGCCCTGCTTGCAGGACTTGCGGTCGGGCTTGGCGCCTTTGGTGCCCATGGACTCAAGGGTCAGGTATCGCCCGAACATCTCGCCGTGTGGAACACCGCAAGCGACTACCTTGCCTGGCATGGTGTCGCGCTGCTTGCGCTCGCCGCCCTCTTCCGCAGCAACGCTGACCTGGCTCTGGCGCCTTTTGCCCGCATCGCAGCCTATCTGCTGCTGGCCGGCATCCTTGTTTTCAGCGGCAGCCTCTTCCTTCTGGTGCTGACCGGTGTGGGTCTTTGGGGTGCCGTCACGCCCCTTGGGGGTAGCGCGCTGATCCTCGGTTGGCTGGGGCTCGCGTTTGCAATTTGGCGGTGCGAAGTCAACCAGAACTGAGCCCAGGCCAATGTCACAAGAGCGTCTCTCCCGTGTTTACACAAACCGCTCCTTGGCGGCCAACACCGAGATTGAGCTCCAACCAGGCGCGGCAAAACACCTGCAACATGTCTTGCGCCTGCGCCGAGGCGATCGCTTTATTTTGTTTGACGGACACGGCCACGACTTTGCGGCGGAAATCCGAGACCTGCGCGGCACCAACCTAATCGCCTGCGTCGGCGCCGCCGGACCGCCCGAGCCGGCACCGGCGCTGCGGATTCATCTCGGCATCGGCGTCTCCAAGGGGGAGCGGATGGAGTTTGCCATTCAAAAAGCGGTCGAACTGGGCGTGACAGAACTCACCCCGCTCTGGACTTGCCGCGGAGTGGTCAAGCTGGACGGCGAGCGGCTCGCGCGCAAAGTCACGCGCTGGCAGAGCATCATCATCTCCGCCTGCGAGCAGAGCGGCCGTCGCGTCCTGCCGCGACTGCATCAGCCAGTCAAGCTCGCCGACTGGCTCGCGCACGACCACCCCGGCGGTGTGTTGCTGGATCACCGGGCCGAGGCGACACTCGATCGGCTCTCAGCGCCCCACGCGGACACACCGATATCTCTGGCCATCGGCCCAGAGGGCGGACTCTCCAAGGATGAGCGCGCGCTTGCGACCGCAAAAGGGTTCACTCCCGTGCGCATGGGTCCGCGTGTGATGCGCACAGAAACGGCGCCACTTGCCGCTATCGCCGCAATGCAAGCCCTGTGGGGCGATTTTCGCACTGAGACCGACAGATGCTGAATGCCAGGCCATCACATCCGCCGCCCGAGACTCGCAGCATCCGTCGCTACAGCGCGTTTTTTCGCACCTGGGCACAAGCCTTCGGCGAACATGAGCTGATTGAGGACCCGGATAACGCATTGCGCTGGCTGATCGGCCCCAACCAACTCGGGTTCATTTTAAACACGAGCCTTCGCCGTCAGCTCTATGCCCTGCTGCTTGGACGCCATGCCCACCCACCACCACGGCTGAGACTCACTAGAGAGTCCCTGCAACTCGGCCAACACTATTGGATGCCCGCACGGGCGCCAGAACCCGTTTACCAGCTGCTGCAGCGGATACTCGCCAACAAAGGAGCACTGCATTTGTTTCAGAGCTACCATCTGATCTTCCCGGCTGGCACCCGCATCCTAACACTCAGTCAACAGGCACCCATGCCATTGATCTACCGGGAAATCGCCGCCGTTGAACTGGAAGTCGACGCAGGGCTGTTGGGCGGCGTAACAGACGCCGCAGCGGTGGAATCGCCCGGTCCATCAGACTGATTTTCCGCTGCATGCGGCAGAGCGCCAGTGGCGTCGTCAGCCTGCCGATCCGCAACCTCCGGCTGACCACCGGTCGTCGCGTCAGACCGCGTACTCGGCATCCCGGATTCAGAGCCCTGACTATCGACAGGGTCCGCCTTGACCTTCACCGGCTCGGGCTCGCCGAGAAACTTCGGTTCGCGCCCGCTCAGCACATCCCAGATCGCCACCACGCGCGCGCCAATCTCCCGCAGCCGAACCCGAAAACCGGCCGCACCACCAGGGTCTTCGGCCGCATAGCCATAGGCGTCAATCCCATGCGCCCGGGCGATGAACACACCACGCTCGACATGATAGCTCTGACTGACGATCAAAAACCGCTCCAAGCCAAACACCCGCTTGGCCCGCACTACCGAGTCGAGCGTGCGAAACCCGGCATAATCCAGCGTGACATGCGCGTCCGGAACACCCAGTGCAATCAAATCCCGACGCATGGCCTCGGGCTCGTTGTAGTACCGCGAGCCATTGTCGCCGCTCACCAGAATACCCTGCACCCGGCCTTGATGGTAAAGCGCGGCGGCTGCCTCGAGCCGCGCACGATAGAATTGATTGGGCCGCCCACGATGCGTGCGGCGCGCCGTACCAAGAACCAAAGCCACAGGCATTGGCTCTACCTGCGACAAATCGCGCGCGACCCAGGGCGCAGTCCGCCAAGAGACCCACAAGTCGCCAATTAACGCGGCAGCAACCAGCGCCGCAGCAAGCCCGACTGCGCCCAGCCCAAGCCTCCGCCAAAGCTTCCAGCGGCGCGGAACAACCGCCCTGTCGGCTGATCCGGTTGCACAAGTTTGCTGCTCCATTCAGACTCCAGGTTAAACTCCCGGCCAGACGCCCGATCACGTCGGGTCAGACTGCAAGAAGACTCCGATCAGGCTATCGCCGCAGCGACCGAAGCAACATTCAGCTCCTCCACCAGCGCCAACCCCACTCACCCAAGACATCATCGTGCCGCGCAGTCACTGCGCACGCGTCTCAGTCATATCCAATCACCATGACCGCATCCGGCATTCTCCGCTACCGTGTCGCCAGTCGACGGCCACACGCGCATCTGTTCGATCTGACCCTGTCCATTCCAGAACTGCCACAGCCTTCAGCATTGCGAGACGAAGAAGCAAATGCGCAAAGTTCAGACAAGAGCGCAGGCGGCGAGATCAAGCAAGCACGTCCGCTGACATTCAGCCTGCCAGCCTGGATTCCCGGCAGCTACATGATCCGCGATTTTGCGCGCCATCTGATGAAAGTGCACGCGCAAGATGCGACCGGTCCGGTAGTGATCGAAAAACGCGACAAGCAGACCTGGCACCTGCCCGCCGCCCGCGGGACCGTCAGCCTGAGCTACCAGGTCTACGCTGGCGATCTCAGCGTGCGGGGGGCTGATCTGGATCATACCCATGGTTATTTCAACGGCGCCTGCCTGTTTCTGCAAGTCGCCGGGTGCGAAAACTGGCCTTGCGAGCTCAACATCGAACGCCCGGCGGACCCCTGCGCAACCGATTGGCGTCTCGCCACCAGCATGCCCAGCGCCGGGGCTTCAGCTTGGGGATTTGGACGCTACCGCGCGGAGAACTATGCCGAACTGATCGACCATCCGGTGGAAATGGGCCGGTTCGCACTGGTGGAATTCAAGGTCCACGGCATTCCGCACACCATGGCAATCAGCGGCCATCAGCGTGCTGATCTTGAGCGCATGGGCCGCGACCTCACCCGAGTTTGCGAACAGCAAGCCGCGCTCTTCGGCGAGCTACCCATCGATCGCTACCTGTTCCTCACCCAGGTGGTGGGCGACGGCTATGGCGGCCTCGAGCACCGCGCCTCATCCAGTCTGATCTGCAAGCGCGACGACCTGCCCGCGCCGGGCGAGAGCGAGATTTCTGAAGGCTATCGGCGGTTTCTCGGGCTGTGCAGTCATGAGTATTTTCATCTGTGGAACGTCAAGCGCATTCGCCCGCATGTCTTTGCCGAGCAGGGGCTTGAGCGTGAAGTCCATACCCGGCTGCTGTGGGCCTTCGAAGGCATCACCTCCTATTACGACGATCTGGCCCTGGCGCGCAGCGGCCTGATCAGCCCGAAGGAATACCTTGGCCTGCTGGCCAACAGCATCAGCCGCGTGCTGCGCGACCCCGGGCGCCTGCGCCAGACGGTGGCCGAGTCGAGCTTCGACGCCTGGACCAAATTCTACAAACAAGACGCCAACGCCCCCAATGCCATCGTCAGCTATTACGTCAAGGGGGCGCTGATTGCGCTGGCGCTTGATCTGACCATACGCCATCGCACGGACGGCCACCAGAGCCTCGACGATGTGATGCGCGCGCTCTGGCAACGCAACGGCCGCAGCGACATCGGCGTGCCCGAGCGGGAACCCGAGCGCCTCGCCATGGAGGTCACCGGACTCGACCTGCAGAGCTTTTTTGCCCAAGCGCTCGATGACACCCAAGACCTCGACCTGACGCCGCTGCTGGCGTCCGTCGGTGTGACCCTGCATCTGCGACCGGCCAAGCATGACAAGGACCTCGGCGGCGCCAGCGACCAACCAACGCCGATCGAGCCGATCCCGTCCATCGGCGCGCGTCTGCAGGCACAGGGCACGGAAATCAAGCTCGCCGCCGTCATCAACGACCGTCCGGCCGAGCGAGCCGGCCTGGCGCCCGGAGATATGCTGGTGGCTATCGACGGCCTGCGTGTCGATGCCGATACCATCAAGACCCAACTCGCCCGTCTTCCGATCGGAAAGCCGGTGACCGTGCACGCCTTTCGCCGCGATGAGCTGCACGTTTTCGAGCTCGTCCCAGAGCCCGCACCGGCGGAGATCTGCGAGCTGATCCTGTTGCCGGACCCGCCGGCCACCGACTTGGAGGCCAGTGCCGCCTGGCTCCATCTCCAATCGCCTGGCACGCGCATTCCTGACCGCCCCAAGCAATGAGTCCTGCTGATTCTCGGCAACAGCCCGCCACCTTGGTCCGCAACGGAACGCGAGGGACCCTGGACACCGGAGCCAATCTGATCCGTCGGCTCGCCGACGGACAGCGTCACTCAGGCGCAGCCCTGGCCAGCGAGCTCGGCATCAGCCGCGCCGCGGTCTGGAAGGCCGTTCGCCGCACCAGCCAGCGCTTCGGCCTCGAGATTCTCGCCACCAGGGGGCAAGGCTACCAACTTGCCACCCCGCTTGAGCTACTCAATGCCGAACGAATTGACGCCACACTCTCGCCAGCGGTCCGGGAGCGGGTTGGACCAATTCACTGCTTTGCAGAGCTCGATTCCACCAACACCTGGCTACTCGAACAGGCCGCTGAGGGCGCTCCGAGTGGCACCTGCGTGCTGGCGGAACGTCAAACGGCTGGGCGCGGCCGCCGCGGACGCAACTGGCATTCTCCGTTCGCAGCCAACCTCTACCTATCCATCCTCTGGCGTTTCGACACCGGACCCGCTGCACTCGGCGCCCTCAGCCTGGCCGCGGGTGCCACTGTCGCACAAGCCGTTGAAGCCTTTGGCGTCAAAGGCGTGCAACTCAAATGGCCCAATGACATCCACTGGCAGGAACGCAAACTGGGTGGGCTACTGATCGAAGTGGCCGGCGAAACCCAGGGCCCCAGCCGCGCAGTCCTTGGTCTGGGACTCAACCTCAATATGCCCGCTACCGCAGGCAACAGCATCGACCAGCCTTGGGTCGACGTGCGCGAGGCATGCGAGGGCCAGTCACTGGAGCGCAATACCATCGCCGCCGCTTGCATCGAGCGACTGACAACACTGCTCGCTTCCTTTCTGCATCAAGGCCCCAAACCCTTCATCGACGCCTGGCGGCGTTTCGACGGCTATCGAGACCAACCCGCGAGCCTGCACTGGAGCGAGCACCAGGTCCAAGGTATCTATCGCGGCATCGACGATCATGGCGCCCTGCTGCTGCAAGTCGGCACCGAAACCCGCCATTTCGCCGCCGGCGAGTTCAGTCTGCGCCCGACCCGCGCAGCGGCCAACAACTCCGACACCCAGCCTCGTTAGCCATTGATAATTCGGAAAAAAACCAAGCAGTCCTCCAAATTCGACCATGCACCTGATCATTGACATCGGTAACACGAGCATAAAATGGGCCCTGTGGGACGGAACCGCCCTGTCCGACATGCAGCGCGCCCGCCATCACGGCGCCCTGCCTATCGACCTGCTCGCCGCTTGGGAGTCGCTCGAAGGCGTGACGGCGGTTCGCGCCAGCAACGTCGGCCCGGCAGCGGTCAAAGAAGCCGTCGCCAACATCTGCCAGACCCTGTGGCAGCAATCGCCGCAGTTCATCAACATCGACCCAGCCCGTTCACCGGTGCGCATCGCCTACCCCGACCCCAGCCGGCTCGGCGTCGACCGCTGGCTATCGCTCTGCGCCGCCCATCGCCTCTACCCCGGTCCCAAGCTCATTATGCACATCGGCACCGCCATCACCTTCGACGCACTACTCGAGGACGGACAACATCTCGGCGGCCACATCCTCCCCGGCATCGAAGCCTTGCGCGCCACACTCTTCAGCACCACCCAAATCCCGCCCGAGGACAGAACCGACCCGGACAATACCCTCTGGGGCACCAACACCGGTCAATGCATCGCCGCCGCCTGCCTCCACGCCCCCGCCGCCCTCGCCGACCGTCTCTGGCACCAACTACGCAAGCAAACCGCAACCACCCCCCGCCTGCTCATCACCGGCGGCGACGCCGAACGCCTGAGCCCCCTGCTCACCCACCCCAGCTTTCACCACCCCGACCTAGTCCTCCAAGGCATCGTCCAGCAACCCTGAAAACATCCGCTCGCCACAACTCATCCAAACGAAGAATTGCGAAAACCCACTTCCAGACCCGGCCCCCTTTCGACTAGAATCATCCCCACGGGAAAGACGCACCAGTGCGCATCAGCCGCCACCCACCCCAGGCGTCCCCTCCCCGCCCAACGCTGGCGTAGCTCAGTTGGTAGAGCAGCTGATTTGTAATCAGCAGGTCGTCGGTTCGAATCCGTCCGCCAGCTCCATTAAAAACAAGGGTTTGCGTTATTCCGCAAACCCTTTATTTTTGCCTTCACCATTGCTGGTAGCCGTTTGTCGCTGGCTAGGACCAGGAAATTTCCTCGGTAGCCTTTGGACGACCAGGGACTCGAGCCATCCCGGGGACGCTGCGGAGCGTTGGCCATCCCGGTAGACCGAACGACCCCCGAGCGGAATTCGCCTGCGATCCACGGTGCCATGCGCAGGCCAGCCGCAAGGATCATGCATTTTTTCCCGGCGCGAAGTTCGCTCTTCCGATCAATTGTCGGGCTCTGTATTCGCGCCAGCCAAGCTCCCTGATCACCGCGCAATCGGCGGACGCATCAGGAACTCGACTGCATGCGCACCCTCCTTGGCTTCATCTCTTGGCATCCCTTACGAAGCGGGTTCAACTGCCGCAGCCGATCAGAATCAGTATCTGAGTTTAGGACTCCAAGGGAGCATTTCCACCAGCAACAGAGGCCGCTTGATGATGGCCCGCTTGATCGGCGCGACTCGGCACGTTAGTGTGAGAGTGAAGCGCTTTGTCGAACCGATTCACGTCCATCCAATTGCGAGATCAATATGATCACATTAACCGTCAATGGCGAGCAAAGAGAGATCGAGGTCGATCCGCAGACACCGCTGTTGTGGGTCTTGCGCGATCACCTCGGGCTGACCGGCACCAAGTTTAGCTGCGGGATCGCCCAGTGCGGGGCTTGCACTGTGCATGTCGACGGTGTCGCCACCCGCTCCTGCTCCACGCCGGTGTCGGCGGTGGCTGGGCGCGAGATTGTCACCATTGAGGGCCTATCGGAGAACGCCGATCACCCGGTGCAGCGGGCCTGGGTGGAGCTGGACGTGCCGCAGTGTGGCTTTTGCCAGTCCGGTCAGATCATGGCTGCGGCCTCGCTGCTGGAGAATAACCCGAAACCATCCGATGCGGACATCGACCAGGGCATGGGCGGCGTTCTGTGCCGCTGCGGAACCTATAACGACATCCGCGCCGCTGTGAAGCGTGCCGCTGAGATCGCGAGCGAGGAGGCCTGATCATGGAAATGACACGACGTACTTTTCTGCGCACCAGTCTGCACGCCAGCGCCCTAGCCGGCGGCGGTCTGCTGATTGGCTTCCGCATCCCCGCCGCTGAGGCCGCCACCGCGCCGGTGGCCGATGATGAGTTTGCGCCCAACGCCTGGGTGCGTATTGCTCCTGACGGCAAGATCACCGCCGTGGTCGGCAGTTCCGAGATGGGCCAAGGCGTGATGACCGCTATTCCGATGCTGTTGGCCGAGGAGCTGGATGCCGACTGGCAAGCGGTGCGGGCCGAATTCGCCCCCGCTGACGCGGCCTACACCAACCCCATCATCGGCCAGCAGCTCACCGGTGGCAGCACGGCGGTGCGCGGCTTCTGGACGCCGGTGCGCGAGGCCGGCGCGGCGGCGCGCATGATGCTGCTGGCGACCGCAGCCAAGCGCTGGGGTGTCGATGAGAACGCCTGCACCGCCCGCAACAGCGAAATTATCCATGAGGCGAGCGGGCGCCGTCTCAGTTACGGCGCGTTGGCCACAGACGCCGCCAAACAGCCTGTGCCGAACTCGGCCTTCCTCAAGGATCCCAGCGATTTCACCTTGCTCGGCACGCGCCAGAAGCGCCTGGATACACCGGCTAAGTGCGATGGCAGCGCACTCTTCGCGCAAGACATCCAGCGCCCGAAGATGCTGACGGCGGTGGTTCAACGCTGCCCTGTCTTCGGCGGCAAGCGCACGGGTTTCGATGCCGAGAGCGCGCGCCGAGTCCCCGGGGTGGTGGATGTGCTGCCGCTGCACGAGGATGCTGTGGCCGTGGTGGCCGAGGGCTGGTGGCCGGCCCAGCAGGCGCGCGGCAAGCTGCGCATCGACTGGGATTTCGGCGACCATGGCGCACTTTCCAGCGCGACCATTACGCGCCAGTTCGAGCAGGCGGTCGACAGCGGCATCAATGCCCGCAGCGAGGGGGATGTCGCCCAGGCGCTCAAGGACGCGCCCAAGACTCTGGAGGCGACCTACGAGGTGCCTTACCTGGCGCATGCCTGCATGGAGCCCATGACCTGTGTCGCTGAGATTAGCGAAACTGGCTGCGATGTCTGGGTCGGCACCCAGGCGCAGACCCGCACCCAGCAGACGGCGATCGAGATCACCGGGCTGCCGCAAGAGAAGGTGTGGGTGCACACGCTCTTTCTTGGCGGTGGTTTTGGGCGCCGCTCGGAGCAGGATTTTGTGCGCGATGCGGTCAGTCTGGCCAAGCAGACCGGGCGCCCGGTCAAGGTCATCTGGAGCCGCGAGGACGACATCCAGCACGACTATTACCGCCCCGCGACCTACAACCGGCTCGCTGCCGCGCTGGACAGCGACGGCAAGCCGCTGGCCTGGCGTCATCGCATCGCCGGGCCTTCGATTCGCGCGCGCAACTCCGCGCAAGTGCGCGAGAGTGGCATGGACGGCTCCTCGGTGGAGGGAGCTAAGAACCTGCCCTACGCCATCGACAATCTGGAAGTGACCTATGCGATGGTCAATCCGCCGGTGCCAGTCGGCTATTGGCGCTCGGTCGGCAGCTCGCAGAATGCCTTTGTCACCGAAGCCTTCTTCGACGAACTGGCGCGCGCGGCCGGTCGCGATCCCTACGAACTGCGCCTTGAACTGCTGGCCAAGCAGCCCCGCCATCTCGGTGTCCTCAAGCTGGCGGCGGAGAAGGCCGGCTGGGGTGCGCCCTTGCCGGACGGGCGCGCGCGCGGCATCGCGGTGGCCGAGGCCTTCGGCAGCTACTGCGCCGAGGTGGCGGAGGTCGAGCTTGAGGACAAGACCGTGAAGGTCAAGCGGGTGGTCTGCGCCATCGACTGCGGTCAGATCGTCAATCCGGCCATCATCGAGGCGCAGATGGAGAGCGCCATCGCCTATGGCCTGAACGCTACCCTGAACGGCGAGATCACCATCGGCAATGGCCGCGTTCAGCAGGGCAACTTCGATGACTACCCGCTGATCAACATCGCCGAGATGCCGGCGGTCGAGGTGCATATCGTCAAGTCTGACGCCTCACCGGGCGGCGTCGGCGAGCCGGGCACACCGCCGATTGCCCCGGCGGTTGCCAATGCCCTGCTGGCGCTGACCGGCAAGCCGGTGCGCCGGCTGCCGATCCGCCTGTGATGATCCTATCCAGTGACCATCGCCATTCGGCGATGATCCGATCCGGTGATGATCTGGTCATGGCCGCGTGATGATCCCGGCGGATCAGGCGATCCTGGAGGCCGCCGTCGACTGGCTGAATGCCGGTCGCAGCGTCCATCTGGTCATGGTGCTGCGCACTTGGGGCTCCTCGCCGCGACCAGTCGGCTCACTCTGGGCGCTTGCCGACGACGGGGCCAGCGTCGGCTCCATCTCGGGTGGCTGCCTTGAGGAGGAAGTGACGCGGCGGCTGCGCGAAGCGCCCCCCCTGCCCCGGCCGGAAATCCTGCGCTACGGCGTGACCGCTGACGAGGCACGGCGCTTCGCGCTGCCCTGCGGTGGACAGGTCGAACTGCTCGCCGAGCGGCTCACCGATCCGCAACCGCTTCAAAGCATCCTCGACATCCTCTGCGAGCGTCGGCGCATCGCCCGGCGGATCGACCTCGCGGACGGTGCGACCCGCTTGATACCGGCCACGCGCGACACGGCAGCGGTGCAACGAGAGGAAGGCGCCGTGGTGCGGCTGTTCGGTCCCGTGTGGCGGCTGCTGCTAATCGGCGACGGCGCCATCGCCCGGCTGGTGGCGGAGATGGCACAGGCGCTGGATATCGAGGTGATCCTCTGCGATCCGCGCATCGAGGACCCGGCGAGCTGGTCGCTGCCCGGCGTGCGGCTTGAAACCGCCATGCCCGACGATGCGGTGCTCGCACAGGCGACCGATCCCCGCAGCGCGGTCATGACCCTGGCGCATGACCCGCGCCTGGACGACCTGGCCCTGCTCGAAGCCTTGCAAGCCGACACCGGCTATGTCGGCGCCCTCGGCTCCCGTGCCAGCAACGCCCAGCGGCGCGAGCGACTCGCCACGCTCGGCGTGCCGGAACATCGATTGGCGCGCCTGCGTGGCCCCATCGGCTTGGGCATTGGCGGGCGCACCCCGGCTGAGATCGCTATCTCCGCCATCGCCGAGCTGGTCGCGGTGCGCAATGGCTCGCCACTGGCACAACGCGAACGAGACCCTGCCGATAAGGATCGGGATGGGTCTGCGGATACGGCTTCAGCTGCTGCGGCTTCAGCTGCTGCGGCGGCGGCTGCTGCGGCTGCGGCTGCGGCTGGCACAGCAGCCCAGGCCTGACGCATGCCGGTCGGCGTCCTGCTTGCGGCAGGCAGCAGCCAACGTTTCGGCAGCGACAAACGGCTGCATCGGCTCCCGGACGGCACGCCTATGGCGGTGCAGTCCGCACGCACCCTGCAACGCGCACTACCCCGGGTGCTGGCCGTGGTGCGGGAAGCCGACGAGGTCGCAGACCGATTGGCCGCCGAGGGACTCGAAGTGATCCTCTGCCCGGCGGCCATCAATGGCATGGGTCACAGTATCGCCTGCGGCGTCGCGGCGAGCGCTGACGCCGACGGCTGGCTGATTGCGCTCGCGGATATGCCTTGGATCCAACCGCAGAGCATCACCGCCGTCGCGACGGCCTTAGCTGAAGGTGCCGCCATCGCACGCCCGGTCTATGCCGGTCAACAAGGTCACCCCGTTGGCTTCAGCGCCGCTTTCGGTCCCGCACTGCAAGGCTTGCAGGGCGACCAAGGGGCGCGCCACCTGCTGCGCAGGGCAGCGCTGACCGAAGTCCCTTGCCCAGACCCAGGTGTCCTTCGCGACCTCGACCGATAGAATGGGTGGTCGATGGGCTGATTATTGAGCCGATACGCCAACACTGGACGTAGAAAGGTTTGCATGACATCAGGCGAGGATGTTCAGGGTTGCACTCGATAGCCAATATCCGAGGCGGCGCGTTTTGCGCAATGAGAGGATTGCTCCCAATCGGCACCCCACTGCCCTAGGAGGAAATACCATGACGTCGTCATCTGCTGCGGACAAACCCAAACCCCCAATCGCCGTCTACGGCGCCATGGCGGCGAATGGCGTGATCGCGGTTGCCAAGGGCGTCGCGGCCCTCTTTACCGGCAGCTCGGCGATGTTCTCGGAGTGCATTCATTCGCTGGTCGATACCGCCAATGAGGGGTTGCTGCTCCATGGCATGAAGCGCTCTGCGCACAAGCCGGACCAAGCGCATCCCTTCGGAACGGGCAACCCGATCTGGGACGGCATCGCTTCCATGATGATTGGTTTGACCCTGGCCAGCGTTGCGCTCATCCTCGCTTACGAGAGCCGTAGCCTGTTGATCGGCGAAGCGGCGGACCCATTGGTTATCGACAGCATTCGCCAACTCGCCCGCGAAGACGCGGACGTGGTCGAAGCTGGTCGTCCGCTGACCATGCATTTGGGACCCGATGAGGTTCTGCTGAATCTGGATGTCCGGTTCCGCTCCAGCCTGTCGTCTGAGACTATCATGGCCGTGGTGGACCGGCTGGAACGTGGCATTAGAGAACGCCATCCGGAGATCAAACGCATCTTCATCGAGGCCGAGTCATTGCGTCGGGAAGGCGCTGGTGCTGTTAGCGGCACTCCCCCCGTCTGAGCCGGGCGCTCCGCTACCCGATCACCGCATCAAGCGAGCGCCCGATCATCCGCTGACAATCCTCATAGCTGACAACGCGTGACACGCAGGAGCAAGCATGGAATACACCAAATTGGGCAGCAGCGATCTGACCGTCTCTCGAATCGGACTGGGCACCTGGGCCATCGGCGGCTGGATGTGGGGCGGCACGGACGAGGACACCTCCATCGAAACCATCCGCCATGCCGTCGAGCTCGGCGTGACCTTGATCGACACCGCGCCGGTCTACGGCATGGGTCGCTCAGAAGAAATCGTCGGCAAGGCCATCGCCCGCCACGGACTGCGCGATCAGGTGGTGCTAGCGACCAAATGCGCGCTGAACTGGTCCGACGACGAGACCAAGGTCTGGCGCGAAGCCACGCGCGCGCGCATTGAGCGCGAAGTCGAAGACTCACTGCGCCGCCTGGGCACCGACCGCATCGACCTCTATCAGATCCATTGGCCGGATGCGAAAACGCCCATGGAAGAGACCGCGCGCGCGATGGACGACCTCCACAGCGCCGGCAAGATCCGCGCGATCGGCGTCTCCAATTTCTCTCCTGAGCAGATGGACGCCTTCCGCGCGTCCGCCCCACTGCACGCGAATCAACCCCCTTACAATCTATTTGAACGCGAAGCGGGCGATGCCGTGCTGCCCTATTGCGCGCGCCACGACATCGGCACCCTCACCTACGGCGCGCTCTGCCGGGGACTGCTCAGTGGAAAGATGACGCGCGAGCGCCAATTCGGCGGCGACGATCTGCGCCGGAACGACCCGAAATTCCAACAGCCGCGCTTCGATCAGTACCTGGCCGCGGTCGCGGCGCTTGAGCATTTCGCTCGCGAGCACTGCGACAAGGACGTCATGGCACTGGCCCTGCGCTGGCTGCTCGACCAACCCGGTCACAGCGTCGCCCTCTGGGGCGGGCGCAGCCCCGAGCAGATGGACCCGGTCAACATCATCGACGGCTGGAGCCTCGACCGTCAGGCGCTCGATGCCATCGACCAAATCGTGCGGGAGCATGTCACCGACCCCGTGGGGCCGGAATTCATGGCGCCACCGACTCGCTGATCAGGCGTGGAAGCTGTCCGGTTGCGATGAACTGGGCGAGGTTCTCCCGGAGCGCATCATCGATATTGCTGAGCGCAACGGCCTGGTCAATGCCATCGGCGACTGGGTTCTGCGACCTGCCTGCCGCCAGGCCCGGCAGTGGCTCGACCGCGAGCTCAAATTCGGGCGCATCGCGGTCAACCTCTCTGGTCAGCAGATTCGCGGCAGTGACTTTGACACCCATCTCAGCGCCATTGTGAACGAAACGGGCCACCCCGGCCCAGTTTCGCCTGGTGGCCGAAGGGGTCGAGACGGAGACCCTGATGGACCTTAGCCGCACCGTCGGTTTCACCCACGCTCAAGGCTACCTGATTGCACGGCCGTCGCCGTCGTTGTCGCCGACAAGCTGAACCCGCACCTTACCTATCCGCCAGAAGCGACCACCGCACATCGGAAAGCAAGGTTTTGCTTTTGTGTTATTCTAGCCTTCGATTCTTGAGGCTTCGCCACCAACACTGAGTACTCAAAGATCAAGAGGTTTGTCATGGCAGCAAATCCTAACGCCACGCCTGTGCTTCCCGACCTCAGTCAATGCGAGGCCGAGCCGATTCATCTCTCAGGCGCCATTCAGCCGCATGGGGTCCTGCTCGCCCTGCACGGGCCAGATTGGCGGATTGTCCAGACCACCGCCACCTGCCGCGAGTTGCTCGGCATCGCCGCAGAGGACTTGCTCGAGCAAACGCTGGAACAAGCCCTGGGCGCAGCGCTGGTCAGCGCCGTGCAAGACGCCTTGGCGGGTTACCAGGCACAACCTAGCGCCCCCTATTCGTTTCAGTGGCCCTCGCCGCTGGATGCCCGCGCCCTGACCGGCTATGTGCACGAGTCCGACGGCCTGGTGCTGCTGGAATTGGAGCCGGAACTGCCCGCCGGCGCCGTCCCAGGCGATCTGCTCGCCATGGCCGTGCGCGGGCTCAACCCGATCCGCGCGCAAAAAGACCTGACGGCAAAGCTGCACAACGCCGCCGCCTTGTTGCGTGATCTGACCGGCTACGACCGGGTGATGATCTACCGTCTCGACCCGGTGGATTGGCATGGCGAGGTGGTCGCCGAATCGCGTCGGGACACCCTGGAGCCCTATCTGGGGCTACACTATCCGGCCTCCGACATTCCGTTGCAGGCCCGGCAGCTGTATTTGATCAACCGCACCCGGGCGATCGTCGATATCGACTATGTCCCAGTGCCGCTCACGCCGGCGCTCAATCCCCTCAGCGGCCAGCCGCTCGACCTCTCGCACAGCCTGCTGCGCAGCGTCTCGCCGGTGCATGTGGAATATCTGCGCAACATGGGCGTGCGCGCCACCTTGACGCTATCGCTCTACCGCGAAGATCAGCTATGGGGACTGATCGCCTGCCACCATCAGACACCCTATCTGGTCTCAGAGAAGCTCCGCCGGGTCATGGACTGGATGGCGCAAGATCTGGAGACGCAGATCCAACTCGCCGAAGACGCTTGCCATCGCCGCGCGGAACATGACCTGAAAACCTGCCGCGAGCGCGTGGTAGCCGCTATGCGCCAAGGTGCACGGCTCTCCGCCTTGCTTGAGGATCCGCATCAGTCTGACCTGCTCGGCGCGGTCGGAGCCGAAGGTGTCGCACTCATCGTTGGCGAGCATGTTCACACCGGCAGCGAGACACCGGATGCTGCGCGCATCGCCGCGCTGGCTGCCGAGCTGTGCGCGCGCACCAGCGCTGACAAGGCCCCGGTCTTCGCCACCGATTGTCTGAGTGACCACATCCCCGACACCCGAGACCTAGGGGCTACGGCGGCCGGCCTGGTCTTCCTGCGCTTGACCTCGGCGCCGGATCTTGCGCTGCTCTGGTTTCGCGCCGAGCAGGTGCGCCACCTCAGCTGGGGCGGCGATCCCAACAAGCCGGTCACCATCGAGACGGATGGTCGCATTAGTCCGCGCAAGTCATTCGCGGCCTGGACGCAGACGGTGCATTTGCATAGCTGGCGCTGGAGCGACGAGGAACTGGCATCGGCGAGCAAGCTGGGCGCCTTGATCGATATCGAGCTGCGCTATCAGGCCGAGGCAGCGCGCAGCCAGACACAAGCGGAGCTAATCGACGCCAAGGAGCGGGCCGAGGCCGCCAGTCGGGCCAAGTCCGAGTTCCTGGCCAACATGAGCCACGAAGTCCGCACGCCCCTCAACGGCGTCATGGGCTATCTCCAGCTCATGGAGATGTCGGATCTGGATGAGGAAATGGCCGAATATGTGAAATCGGCGAAGGCGTCCTCCCAGAGCTTGCTGACCGTAATCAACGACATCCTCGACTTTTCCAAGATCGAGGCCGGCATGTTGTCCATCGCGCGCGAACCTTTTACCTTGGGCGCCCTCTTGGAACAGATCAAAGCGGCCTTTGGGCCGCAGGTCGCGGCCAAAGGCATCGCGCTGCACTCACACATCGCCCCCGAGGTGCCCGCGGAATTGATCGGCGACGCCGCGCGGCTGCGCCAGGTGCTATTCAACCTGGTTGGCAACGCCGTCAAGTTCACCGTCAAGGGAGAGGTGCGCTTGGACGCCCGGGTACTCGAGCCGAGCGAAGCCGGGAGCCTGCGTCTGCAATGCGCGGTGACCGATACGGGCGTCGGCATCGCTGCGGACAGAATCGACGAGTTGTTCGAGCCCTTCACCCAGGTCGATAGCTCCTCCATTCGGCGTTTCCAGGGCACGGGTCTGGGTCTATCCATTGTCAAACGACTGGTTGGCCTGATGGACGGGCAGGTCGCCATTGAAAGCGCCCTGGGCCAAGGAACCACCGTGCGGTTCGATATCGCGGTGGGCATCCTCGCCGCAGAACCGACCGCCCGCGAGCCGGCCATCACCGAGGCGAACATCACAGAGCCGGTCACCACCGAGCCGACTATCCCAGGGCCAACTATCCCAGAGCTGGCCCAGGCAACGCCCCAGAGCGCGGAGCCGTCCTCGACCAAGCGTCTGCGCATCATGATCGTCGAGGACGACCCGACCAGCTCGCAGATCATGGCGATGTTGCTGGAGCGCTGGGGGCATCGCGTCTGCACAGCCTTCAATGGCCTCCAGGCACTGGAAGCCATGTCGGGGCAGGCGTACGATCTGGTGTTCATGGACGTGCAGATGCCGGAGATGGATGGCATCGCGGCCACCCGGCACATCCGGGAGAACCGCAACGGCGACATCGATCCCTCGGTCACCATCATCGCCATGACGGCCCATGCCCTGAAGGGCGATCGGGAGACCTGTCTCGCCGCTGGCATGGATGACTATCTGTCCAAACCTGTTGACGCGCAGGCCCTGCGGGCAGTGCTGGACCGGTGGGCTACCCAGAACGAGTGAAGAGGCCGTGCGCGCCCTCCCCATCTCGCGCAAGCCACTGTGGTCTGGTTGTTGTACCCTGAACCCTTTTAACCTGCTGAATCCCCAGCGTCCCGCCGATCCAAATCAGGCTCTGGACGCCCGACAGAGGCTAAACACCATGCCTGGCTCCCATGCATGATCCTTACGTACTCTTCCACCTGAGCGACATCCATTTCGGGCTTGAAGACCCGCGCGCGCTCGACTGGGTAAAGCAAGAAATCTCCAAGAAGCGTCCCGATGCGGTGGCGATCACCGGCGATCTGACGATGCGCGCCAGGCTGCGCGAGTTCGACGCGGCCTGCGCCTGGATTCGCGCGCTCGATGCCCCAGTCACCGTCGGGGTGGGCAATCACGACCTGCCGTATTTCAACCCGATCCAGCGCTTTTTCGACCCTTACCAGCGGATACAGGCGATCGCGGACAAGGTGGAGGTGGACATCAACTTACCCGGGCTTGCCATCGTGCCGCTCAAGACGGTGGCCCGCTGGCAACCGCGCCTGAACTGGTCGAAAGGCTGCGTGACCGACGCGGCGCTCGCGCATTGCCTCGCAGCGCTCGATGCGCTGCCCAAGGGGACCTGCGCACTGATAACCGCCCACCATCCCCTGCGTGAAGTGGGCACCAAAGGCACCGCGCTGACCATAAACGGCCAAAAATCCCTGACGGAGCTTGCCAAGCGCAAGGTACTTGCCGTGCTCTCGGGCCATGTCCATGACGCTTTCGACCTCACCGAGCAGACAGCGCAGGGGCCGGTGCGTATGATCGGCGCCGGCACCTTGTCGCGGCGCCTGCGCTCAACCCCGCCGAGCTTCAACGAGCTGCGCTGGGATGGCGAGCAGTTGAGCGTCACTGTGCGCAATCTCGGGGACCACGCCACGCCCGACATGATGATCGGCGATGTTCCCGAGGACGCGACACCTCCACGCAGTCCGCTCGAGCCGGTCGCCCCGGTCGAGCAGGTCCCGGATATCAAGCCGCCGGTGCATTGATCATGCTTGAGCAAAGGGTCGTGCAATGTCCATTAATCAAGCGCCAGATCTGATGATCGCCGACAGCATCGCCCCCCGCGCGCGACCTGACCCACGCGGCCACTCTGAGCAATGAATCAGGCAGGATCTGACAACGAAAGCAACAGGACGGCGAACCAGCCAGTGCCTGGGCGCAAGGTGACGCCGGGTGATGACCAGAGCGCATTCTGGTCCCGGAACGACGCAGGTGGTTCCCGCAAGAGGCGGGTACTGGCGGTCTTCAACCCCGCCGCCGGCGATGTGCCCGCCGCACGGGACGCCCAGACCGCCCTGCTCAGTCGGTTGCAGGCGGGCCTGGCTGCGCATGGTCTGCAACTGGAGCGAATCGCCTTCAACCCAGAGCGTTTTTCGCAAGTCCTGCAAGAGCGTCTGGGCGATGACCTGTGCGCCATTTTCGTCCTCGGCGGCGATGGCACCGTGCTGGCCGTGGTTGAGGCCTTGCATGGCGCTCAGATACCGGTAGGCATCCTGCCCGGCGGCACCATGAATTGGCTTGCGCGCGATTTGGGACTTCCTCCCGATCCCGAGCAGGCGCTAACAGCGCTGTTGAACCCCGCCTTGCGCCAGATCGATCTTGGCCGGGTCAATGGCCACCCATTTCTCTGTGCCTGCATGGTCGGGGTCGCCGCACTGCTCGCGCGCTACCGCGAACGCCATCGTCAGCAACCGCGCTGGCGGCGCTGGCCGGGATTGTTCTTGAGCGCACTGAAGTTGTGGGGGCGTTATCCGCATCTGCGCATGAGCTTGGTGACGAATGGTCAAATCCACCGGCTGCGCTCGCGCACTCTGGTGGTGGTCAACAACCGCGTGGAACCAGCGGTGCGTCTCATCCCAGGTCGCCCGCGTCTGGACGAGGGCGTGCTGGCGCTCTATGCCATGCGCCGCGCGACCCTGCCGCGTTTGCGCTCCCTGCTCGCGCGCTTGATGTCCGAGGCCTGGAGCATCGAGGATGTGCTTCTGACCGAGACGGGCACGAGCCTGTGCGTCGAGCTGCCCGGCATCAAAACCTTGCCGGTGCTGTTGGATGGCGAAATCCGGCGGCTGCAGGCGCCATTGCAGTTCAGTATCGAGGCCCGCGCAGTGCCGGTGCTTGTCCCGGCCAATTAACCGTAGGCAATACAGCCCTGCGCATCATCGCACCCTTGGGATGGGTCTGCCGCTGACGGCAACATCCTCGCCAGCCATTAGGCTGCTGTCGACACAATCTTCCTGATCTTCGCGGAATGTTCCAGCGCGCAGGTCCACTGATAGGCTTGTCGCAGACTCTCGCCCCAAGCATAGACCCCATGCGTCGCCACCATCGCAACCGGGGATGTGCCGAGCGCTGCGGCGACTCGCTCAGGCACCAGTGCGCAGTAGGCCTCGAAGCTCTCTGGAATGGGCACGATCGGCACCTGCGAAAAATAGTGCCGCCCTTCAAAATCGGCTGGCTCGAATGACTTGCCCGCGCAACTCGCGGCAATCGAATAGGCACCATGGCTGTGCAGGATGCCCTGCGCCTGCGGTTGACTTCGATACACCGCCTGATGCAATCCGGCATCGAAGGATGCGCCCGCGGGGATAGGTCCTTCCACCGAACAGGGCAGCAGGTCCTCTGGCCTTAGATCATCCCCACCGGCGCCGCTTGGCGTGATCAAAAATCCGGTATCCGTGCGAACTGAAGCGTTGCCAGACTGCGCATCATTAAAGCCGTAACGGCGCAGTAGGCGGTAGTAAAACACAAGCTGCTCGCGCAAGTCGCGCGGCGGCAGCCCGCCACCGCAGCCATGATCGGCGTGCCGGCCCCTTGCCATCGGTCCCTGTGCGGCTATTCCGATACGCGGGTTTTGGAGAAGAAAATCGGCAATTGCCTCGGGCTGGTTCAACGGCAACAGCGGCAGATTCACCGGCACCTGATCGGGAGCATCGCTCGCTACCGCAATCAGATCGGGATCATCGAAGTTTGAAAACGCGCAGCCTGAAGCGAGCCGATGCACTGCAATGCGCGGAAAGGAGGCCCCATGCCAGCCCTCGATCAGGATCAGGTCGGTCAATTCCGGGTCAAAGTGCGACAGCAAAGCCTCGAAACCCGGAGCACCCGTCTGCTGACCTGACGCGAAACCTTCCTGCAACAGTGCCCAGCGTTGGGATGAAGCGATAAGCACAGAACCTGCGCCGGCCGCACGCAGCCTGAAGCTGTCCTTGCCGGGCACATCCAGGTCGAAGCCATGATGGGCGTGCTTAAGATAACCCAGCCGCAGACCGCGGGCGCGCAGCACCGGGACCAGTTGCGCCAGCAGGGTTGTCTTTCCGGTACCGCTGGGTGCCGCGAATCCGACATGCGCAATGCCATGAGTCATGGCTTCGGGCCTCTGGCCATGCTTTTCCGCACGATAAAACACAGCCAGTTAAAGGGATACAAAATCAGTTTTCGGTTTTGGAACGAAATCCCTTGGCTGCTCTGCTCGAGATATGCGACGCCTTGAGCTCAGGCCGCACACTCGTAATCTGTTAACCGCCAGCCATTTCACCTTTGAGGATTTTGGGCGTCACGAAGATTAGCAGTTCCGTGTTAGATTCTGCTCGAGCCGTGGTCTTGAACAAATTCCCCAGCACCGGCAGGTCGCCAAGCCAGGGCACCTGCTCGCGACTGTAGGTCTTGGTCCCGTCAAATACGCCTCCTAGCACGATGGTCTCACCATTGTTCACTAGCACTGACGTCTCGACAGATCGCGTGTCGATCGGCGGGGTGCCCAGCACCTCCCGCGTCCAGTCCGGGTTATCCTTGTTCACGGCAAGGTCCATGATGATCCGATCGTCAGGTGTAATCTGCGGTGTCACGTCCAGTTGCAATAGCGCTTCTTTGAAGCTTACCGTGGTTCCACCGCCAAGTCCGCCAGCAGCCGATTGGTAGGGGATTTCCTGGCCCAGCTTGATGGTGGCCTGATGCCCATCCGAGGTGACCACCCGAGGTGCTGAAACAATCTCGCCGCGGCCTTCTTTCTGCATTGCCGAAAGCTCAAGCTGCAACAAATGGGAGCCGACTTTTCCGAGCAGGAAATTCACAGCGCCCGATGGGGTGTTTGCTGGCAGATTAACCAGTAGTGCCTCGGCACCACCCAAGTCAAGCCCGGAGTTATACGGAGCCTGCGGATTGGCTGCATTCGGTGACGGTGGATTCGTGGATGGGTTCTGATAAAAGCTGGTGTCATAAACCCCCATGAAAGGTCCCTTGTCGATCGTTTCAGAGCCTTCCAAATGACCATCCTGACCACCCGCGACAAGCAACTCATTGCTGCCTGATTCGCCCATTGAACCCGATATCCCAAAGCGCACGCCGAGATCCCGAGAGAAATTATTATCCGCAATCACCACGCGCGACTCCACCAGCACCTGTCGCACTGGGATATCGAGACGCAGCACCAGCGAGCGGATTTCTTCCAGTTTGTTTCCAGTATCCTGGACCAGCAAAGTATTGGTGCGCTGATCGACAGTCACTGCACCGCGCTCGGAGAGCAGGTTATTCCCCTCGGATTTGATCAGGGATGCCAGATCCGCTGCCTTGGCATAGTTGACCTGAATGAACTCAGAGCGCAGCGGAGCAAGCTCCTCGATCTGCTGCTGGGACTCAAGCTCAAGTTTCTCCTGTGCGGCGATTTCCTGCGTGGGCGCGACCATGACCACATTACCGGTCTGGCGCATCGACAGGCCCTTGGTTTTGAGCACGATATCCAGCGCTTGATCCCAAGGGACATTCTGCAGCCGCAGCGTGATGTTGCCGCGCACGGTATCACTGGCGACCAGATTCAGGCCGGTGAAGTCGGCGAGTAGCTGAAGCACTGCGCGCACTTCAATATCCTGGAAGTTCAGCGACAGTCGATCACCGTCGTAAACGATTTTTTCCCGCTCGAGTTGTTCTTTTTCGGCCGGTGTCAAGGCGCGAAACTCAACGGTGAACAGGTTATCGCTCTGGTAGGCCAAATAGTCGTAGTCTTCGGTCGTGTCGATCTTGACCTGGATATCCTCGCCTTCGGCACGCGACTCTACCGCGACCACGGGCGTGGCGAAGTCAACCACGTCAAGCCGGCGAAACAGCCGTTGCGGAAGCTGGGTGTTGCCGATATCAACCATCACCGAGGTGCCTTGCTCGCGCACATTCACGGGCGTGGTACTGGAAGGCAGGCTGATGATCACCCGCCCGGCGCCATCGGCACCGCGACGGAAATCGATATTCTTCAGTGCCGCGCGGCGGTTCGCGGTTGCCGAGCGCCCGAAGCGCGAGGTGCGCACGGCACCAATCTGACGCGGCATTTCAGCCGCGGTCGCAGCCGGCGGGATAGTTTCGCTGGCGGACTCACTGGCACCGGTGGGCTGCGCGGCCACCTCTGGCGTCGCGGCCGGCTCTTCCCCGGCAGCGCCTGGCCGCAGATCTTCCTCGGCGACATCTTCCGCCGTGATCACATTCGCTGGCGGCAGGTTCAGGCCGACGATGATGCGGTTGCCCTCAGTTCTCAACTCGTAGGGGACGGAATCGGCGAGGTTCAGCACCACTCTAGTGCGGCTACCGGCCTGAATGGCGTTCAAGCTCTGCGCCACGCCGATCTCGATCGGCAACTCCTTACTGGCAAGCTCGGTATTCACATCCGGCAGGTCGATGGCAATGCGCGCCGGATTGTCCGTCGCGAAATCCGTTGCCGTTGGCGGCGTGCCCGAGAAGATCAAATCCACCTCGACCGCATTCCCCGGCAAGGAGGAAAACTCGACGTCTTTGAGCACAGTGGCCGCTGCGGCTTCCAACGGCCACAGGAGGCCCACCAACAGAATCGGACCACAGCGTCTGCCAAGCGCCACGGCGGCGCGTCGAAACAGCCGCAGGTTGCACCCGCGGATAGCGTAATGATCTGGCGTGCGTCTGGTCATGGCGAAAATCTCCGGTCGATCATTCGCTGAGCTTGATCGATGCTTGGCGTTCAACCCATTCGTTCAAACCCTCGTTGACGAGTTCCGTCAACTGGATTCCCTGTTGATTAATGCTGGTCACGACACCGTAGTTGCGGCCCATGTAATTGCCGACCGTCACCCGGTGCAGAATGCCATCAGGGGATGTGATCAGCCCCCAGATGGTGTCGTTCTGATCTAAGGTCCCGACCATGCGCAATGAATCGAGCGAGTACTGCTCAAGAACTTCCTTGCGTCTCAGTGGGTCCGGCGCCAGCCCGCTGTCGCCAGCTGATTCGGGCGTGATCGCATCGACGCTCTGCTCGTCCATTTCAAACGGACTGCGCCGGCCGTCGTCCTCGTAAATAAAATTATCGATTTGCTTCATCTGCGGCACCGGTTCCAAGGGTGCCGGCCGACGTTCCTTGACGTCCTGGACGAAGTCTTGAAGCTCATTCATACGCGCATCACCACAGCCGCCGAGTCCGACTGCCGCAGTCAGCGCAATGGCAGACACCTGGCGGACTGAGATACTCATTGCAGTGTATTCTCTTCTAGGTAGCGATAAGTCTTGACGGTTGCATCCAGCGTGAGCGAATCACCTGGCCCCGCAGCGGCGCCGCGCCCGCGCCCGCCACCGTTATCACCCTGGATGGCGATGTTGTGGATCGTCACGATGCGCGGCAAGGCCGCCAAGCCGCTGACAAACTCCCCAAACTGATGGTACTGGCCCGTCACGCGGACCTTGATCGGATATTCCGCGTAGAAATCTCGCGCTTGCTCACCCGTGGGCTGGAACAGCTCGAACTCAAGTCCGGATGCGAGCCCTGTCTGAGACACATCGATCAGCAAATCATCGACCTCGGTCTGATTGGGCAAACGCTTCAGCATGGCGCCAAAGGACTCATCCATGTCAGCCAACTGCTGCTTGTAGGCATCCAGATTGGCAGCTTTCTTTTGCTTGGTCTCAAATGTTTGTTTCAGCTCGGTCTCTTTGCGCTCTGCCGTCTTCAGTTGCTCGATCTGCTTGCTGGTACTGAAGTGATACCAGCCATAGCCCACGGCCGCGCACAGGAGCAAAATGATCACTGCCTTGACCGGAACCGGTGCTTCGCCAAGATTATTGAAATCGAGCTCGTTCAGTTGATTGAGATCCATGCTGTTTCTCGATGCAATTTTTCTGGAATCTTGGCTGCTGAAATCGTGGGGGCTGCTGTCTTGGGCAATTGAACCCGCTGCAATGTCTCTGATCTAACCCGCTTCGCCCTGCCCGTCCTGATCGTCTTTTTTCTTGCGCTGCTGCTTGAAGCTCAGGCGAAAATGCGAAAGGCCCGTGCCGGTCTGGTCTTTGTTCTCAATGACCAGCAGTTGCGGCGAGCCGATCCATTCGGAATCCTCAATATTGCGCATCAGCGCCGAGACCCGCGCGTTCGACTGGGCGCGCCCCTGAACCGTGATATTGCCGTCGTTTTGCTTAAGGTCGACCAGAAAGACCCCTTCTGGTATGGCGCGGACCAACTCATCGAACAGACGAACGATCTCGGGCCGACTCTCCTGCAGGGTTTGGATGATCTTCATCCGCGCAAGCAGGTCTTGCTTGCGGGACTCCAGCCGATCGATCTCCTTGATGATCTCGTCGAGCTTGCGAATCTCTTCCGTCAGATACTCGTTGCGCCGGTTCTGACTGTCGATCATGCTGGAAAACTGCATTTGCACGGCGAAGCCGGCAAGCAGGGTTACGACCACGCCCGCGATGATGGCCGAGACGAAGTCACGCTGGCGGCGCTGGCGGCGCTCTTCGCGCCACGGCAGGAGATTGATTCTGGCCATTAGTTAAACCCTCGCAGCGCAAGCCCGACAGCAATCATCATGCCGGGTGCGGCCCGCTCGAGGCCGTTGCGATCGACGTTCCGCGCCAGCACCATATCCTCGAACGGATTCGCCACTTGCACCGGAAAACCGAGCCGCTGCTCGACCAGGTCCGCGATGTCCGGCAAGCGCGCTGCGCCTCCGGCGAGGATGAGCTGGTCGGTGCGACCGAAACTACTCGCGGAGTAGAAGAACTGCAGCGCGCGACTGACCTGCTGCGCCAACGCCTCCTTGAACGGACCTATGACTTCGGTCTGGGCATTTTCCGGCAGCCCGCCTTCCGACGACGGCAAATCCAGCTGATTCAGCCCCGCCAGCGCCTGCTCGCGCGAGAGGTCGTAGCGGCGCTCCAGGTCGTCAAGCAACTGATTGCCACCGAAGTTCTGCTCACGCGTATAGACGATGGTGCCGCCATTGAGCACATGCAGGGTGGTGGTGGTGGCGCCGACATCGGCCACCGCGATGGTCTTGGATTCGAGCGCCTCGTCGATGTTCGCTAACTGCAGCGCGCAGGCGTTCTCCATCGCGTAGGTCTCGATATCCACCACCTGGGCTGTAAGCCCGGCCAATTCGAGTGCCGCGACCCGGTTATCGACATTCTCGCGCCGTGAAGCGGCGAGCAGCACATCGACCATGTCCGCCGAAATAGTGGAAGTTCCCAGCACATCGAAATCCAGGTTAACTTCCTCAAGCGGATAAGGGATGTACTGATCGGCCTCGAGCTGAATCTGTGCTTCCATTTCGCTTTCAGACAGCGCCGAGGACATGGCGATGGTCTTGGTGATGGCTGCCGATGCCGGCACGGCTACTGCCGCCAGCTTGGTTTTCGAGCGCGAGCGGGCCAAGGCTTTTTCGACGGCTGCGCCGACCACTTCGACATCGGCGATTTTCTTTTCCGTCACCGCGCCGGCTGGCAACGGCTCCTGCGAGAAAGCCTCCACGCGATACATGCCGGCCGAGTAACTGCCGGTGCGCGTCAACTCGACCAGCTTGATTGAGGTGGAGCTGATGTCGATGCCGAGAATGGACTGTTTCTTGCGGCCTAAATTGAACATGGCATGCAGCGGCGCTGAGAATCGCAGACTTTGAAAGGTTGTTTCGAGTTTAGATTATAAAAGCGTCTTAAACAAGTGCACTAGCTGGACTTTTTTTCTTGTTGGTTCGAGTATAGACCAAGTTCAGAAGTCTGTAAGGCTTGATCGGAACCCGCTGTTTCTGGCCCACGAGCGCGACAGCCCTGCCTCCCAAGCCGGGTTTCGGCTTGCGCGCCGCCGCCGCTCGGTGCAGGATGCTGCTTGAGCCAACCAGATCAGCCGCGCGAGCTGACACTGTCGCGACAACACCAGCGCGATGCACCATGCCCCGAAAGCACTCCCACAAACGCCAAGCGCAGCCGCAGCCTGCCGGCAAGAGCACCCGCCGACAGTCACCCCAACTGGCGGCCCAACGCCAGCAGCTTGCCTACGCAGCGGCGCGGATTATGGTGGACGAGCATATCAGTGCTTTCGAGCACGCTCGACGCAAGGCAGCCGAGCGCATGGGCATCAGCAACCGACGGCTGTGGCCCGACAACGAAGAGATTCAACAACGGCTGTTGGAGCAGCAGCGGCTCTTTGGTCGGGAATCGCACCAGCGCGAATGGCGCGAGTTGCTGCAGCAGGCGCTGAACGCGATGCGGCTGTTCGATGCGTTCAGCCCCCGCCTGGTCGGACCCGCCCTGGCTGGCACCGCGACTCGCGCACAAGGCATCGAATTACAGGTGTTTGCCGAGAGCACCGAAGAGGTGATATGGACCTTGATTGATCGGCAGATACCCTGGAGCCCGGATCAGGCGCAGTTTCGTTACGCTGGCAATCAGCGCCTGGACCACCCCATTGTGCGCTTCGTGGCGGGAGCAGTGCCGATCCAGGTCGATGTGCTGCCGCCAAACGCCAGACGCAATCCGCCACTCGACCCTGTCTCCAACCGGCCTCAACGCGGCGCGAGCCACAGCGAAGTTGAGACACTTCTGGACGAAATTCCATAAGATTCAGCGAATCACACAGAAGGACATCAAGATGCGAAACACCAGAACCCTGCAAACCCTTTGCGCTCTGCTGATGCTCCTCGGCGCCGTGACTCCCGGTGCGGCAGATCCGGTGACGGACCAAATCGACGCTGCTTTGCAGGCCTATCGCGAGGGCGAGTCCAGGATCGCCATTCAGGCGTTGCAATTTGCCGCCGCGCAGATCGAGGAGCAACTGGCCGAGCAACGCGCCCTGCTGTTACCTGAGCCACTCAAAGGCTGGAGCGCGGAAGCGGCGGACAGTACTTCCGGGGGGCTCATTGGTCTGTTGACCGGTACCAGCATCTCTCGCAGTTATCGCCAGGACGAGAGCAGCGCACGCGTTGGCATCACAGTCACGGCCGACTCGCCGCTGTTGGCGATGATGAACATGCTGATGGCCACCCCCATGTTGATGCAGGCGGAACCCGGCACCAAGCCCTACAGCTTCGGCGCCTATCGCGGCATGCTGCAGACGGACAGCAATGGCGACGCTCAGCTATCCCTGATGCTTGGCACCCGCATCTTGCTGCAACTTGACGGCAGCGGCGGAGCCACGAAAGATATGCTTGAGGCCTATCTGAAAGCCATTGATCTCAAAGCGCTGGAAAAAGCGCTGATCGGCTGAGTACGGGGCAGCAGCAGCCCTAGGCCCAGGCCCACTTTGCGATCAAGCAGCCCGGAGCCTGCACGTCAGGAAATCAAGCGCTTGAGATACTTGGCAAACTCTTCGCCCAACTCGGGATGCTCGAGCGCCAACTCGACCGTTGCCTCGAGGTAACCCTGCTTGCTGCCGCAGTCGTAGCGCTTGCCGACAAAGGGATGGGCAACGACGAGTTCCTTTTCGAGCAAACGCGCGATCCCGTCGGTAAGCTGAATCTCACCGCCAGCACCAGCCTCGGTCGCCTCCAGCTCGGCAAAGATCGTCGGGTTGAGCAGATAGCGGCCGACCACCGCGAGATTGGACGGCGCGCGAGAAGGGTCCGGCTTCTCGACAATTGACGTGACCCTGAGCGATCCATCCGCCTGACGCTCGGTCTCGACGATACCGTATTTGTTGGTCTCGCTCGGCGGGACCTCCTCCACGCTCAGCACGCTCGCTCCGGTGCGCGCGTGAACCTCGGCCATCTGCTCGACCACACCCGGGCCGCCCGGATTGCGGATCAGGTCGTCCGCCAGCACCACCGCGAAAGGCTCATTGCCAACCACGGGTTTGGAACAAAGCACCGCATGCCCCAGGCCCAAAGCCTCTGCCTGGCGCAGGTAGATGCAGTCGACATGGTCCGGCAACACGCTCTGGACAATTTTCAGCAGCTTGGTCTTCCCCGCCCGCTCGAGCTCGATTTCCAGTTCATAGGCCTTGTCGAAATGGTCTTCGATCGAGCGCTTGCTGCGCCCGGTGACAAAGACCAACTGCTCGGCACCGGCTGCTTCCGCCTCCTCGGCGGCGTATTGAATCAAAGGCTTATCGACAACCGGCAGCATTTCTTTGGGGCTCGCCTTGGTTGCCGGAAGAAAGCGGGTTCCAAGCCCCGCTACTGGAAATACCGTCTTGCCAATGGTTGCCATAATGACTCCTGAAATCTGTTACAAATGGGCTGCTGCCATTGAATTCGTATTTTATGCGATGCGGCGTTGTCGCAGCGGTGCCGCATCAGTGACCAAAGGGTCAGGTTCGACCGCTTTGATACTCCCCCAATGCTTGCAACTCGGGCACTGCCAGTGCAGTGCCCGCGCCTCGAAACCGCAATGATCGCACTGATAGGCTGGTCGCGCGGAGAGCAAATGCCGCACCACACCGAGCACGATTTCCGCGCTCGAATCGACCGCCCCACCCTGCTCACGCTGCTGACGAACCCGCAGCTCAAGCAAACGCTCGGCACCGGCCAGATCGGCATGCTCGCGCAGGTAATGGATTAAGAAAGCCTCCGCGGCCCCGGCGCCCTGCTCACGCTCGAGCGCCTCGGACAATTCCAGCATCAGCGGCGGGCTGGGTTGTGCCTGGAACAATTCGCTAAGCTCGTCTGCCACGCGTTCATGGCCAAGCTGGTGATAGCAGTCAAGCAAACCTGGCAGCATGGCCGGCACATAGCGAGGACCGCGTTCGACGACGCGCGCATAGAGGCCGAGCGCCGCCTTCGCATCACCACTTGCCATGTCCATCTCGGCCTGAAGCAGACTCGCGCGGATGCAGTCCGGATCAGCTTGTTGGGCGTCAGTTAAATGCCGTCGCGCCGAGCGACTATCCTGCTCGCGCAGGCATTGTTCGGCCAATTCGCAGTGGAACTGCGCAATCTCACCGCGCAACGGGGTCTCGCCGGCCGCTTCGAGCTGCTGTGCGGTTTCAAGACAGCGCTGCCAGTCCTTTTCTTGCTGGTAGATGTCGATGAGCGCTCGCAGCGCCGGGCGAACCTGCAGTTGGGTTTCCGCAAGTTCCAGAAAGAGACTTTCCGCCCGGTCCAGCAGACCGGCGCGCATATAGTCCAGCCCCAACTCGTAGAGTGCAAAGGCACGCTGCTGAGCGGTCAGCTTGGGTCGCGCGACCAGATCCTGATGAATGCGAATCGCGCGATCGACTTCACCGCGGCGACGAAAAAGTGCCCCCAGCGCCAGATGCGTTTCGGCCGTTTCGCGGTCAACCTCGGCCAGCTCGAGAAAAACATCGATCGCCTTATCCGGCTGCTCGTTGAGCAGGTAATTCAGGCCTCGGAAGTATTCCGGGCCCGGACCACAACCCGCTGCGCGCTTCCCGTCGCCACGCCGTCCAACCCACCAACCAGAGGCGGCGGCAACCGGCAATAGCAGAAACAACCATTCCATCAATAAACCCCGGCGGCAGTGGTCGAACCCCGCCCGCAAAACCCGCGTTGCCCGTATAATACAGGCAAGCGCCCGAGGTCGCATCGCCGTTTCCGAATCTCTTTAAGAAAACGTTGCTCCTCAAACGAAAAACCCAGTCCACCTCCAACCGGCTCTTGGCGCCAACCGCGACCAACTGCTTCACGGCGGTTTTTTCGCCTTCTTTAGATTTGGCTGCAAACTCCAGTTGCTGGCCTGTGTTGATGATTCCGCCCGCATGGAGGCACGCTCGATGCCGACCTCTACCAGACAATTTCATTGGTCCGTTAATTGGTCCGTTCTTTGGCCCTTCGCCCGCTGGCTGCCGCAGGTAACGGCGCAGGATCTGCGCGCCGATATGCTCGCCGCGCTGACCGGAGCCATCATCGTGCTGCCGCAGGGCGTCGCCTTCGCTACCATCGCCGGCATGCCGCCGGAGTATGGGCTCTATGCCGGCATGGTGCCCGCCATCATCGCCGCCTTTTTTGGCTCGTCCCGTCATCTCGTTTCAGGGCCCACCACAGCGGCATCGGTGGTGCTGTTTTCTTCGCTGTCACTGATGGCGGCGCCAGGCACGCCGGATTATGTCGCTCTGGCGCTCACGCTCACTTTCATGGTCGGGGTGATCGAGCTCGCCCTCGGCTTCGCCCGCCTTGGCGCACTGGTGAATTTTATTTCCCACTCAGTGGTGGTCGGGTTTACCGCTGGCGCTGCGTTTTTGATCGCGGCCAAGCAGTTGAAGCATTTCTTTGGCATCGAAATGGACAGCGGCGGCCATTTCCACGACATCCTGATCGAGTTCGGCCGCCATGCGGTGGACATCAATCCCTATGCGACTCTGGTTGGGGTGATCACACTTGCGGTCGGAATCCTGGTGCGGCGATGCATACCGAAGTTCCCGTACATGATCGCGGCGATGCTGTGCGGGAGTGTCGCGGCTGTGCTCTTCGATCTCGTACTTGGCCCCGAGTACACGGGCATCGCCACCGTCGGTGCCTTGCCAGCAAGCCTGCCGCCACTGTCGACACCGGACTTCTCACTCAACCATATCAAAGAGCTCGCCCCTACCGCACTCGCGGTGACACTGTTTGCGCTGACGGAGGCTGTTTCCATCGGCCGCTCTCTGGCTGCTCGCGGTGGCTATCGGATCGACGGGAATCAGGAGTTCATTGGGCAGGGGTTGTCGAACATTGCCGGGGCGTTTTTCTCGGGTTATGTGGCGACCGGTTCGTTCAATCGCAGCGGCGTGAATTTCGAAGCAGGCGCGCGCACCCCGCTAGCTGCGGTATTCGCGGCACTCTTGCTGATGGTGATCGTCCTGCTGGTGGCCCCGCTGGCCAGTTACCTGCCCAAGGCGGCCATGGCCGGCGTGCTCTTCCTGGTGGCCTGGGGGCTGATCGACCGCAAGGAAATCCGCCACATACTGCATGCTTCCCCGCGCCAGACCGCGGTGGTGGGCGTGACCTTCTTCTCGGCGCTCTTCCTGGAGCTTGAATTCGCGATCTTTGCCGGTGTGCTGCTCTCGCTGGTGCTTTACCTTGAGCGCACATCCAAACCGCGCATCGTCACCCTGGCCCCCGATCCGCGTCTGCCCAAGCGTGCATTCTCCGATGAGAACGAAGTAGTCCAGTGCCCACAGGTGAGGTTTATTCGCATCGACGGCTCGCTGTTTTTCGGCTCGGTCGCGCATGTGGAGCGGGCTTTCGACATTCTGCGGGCACGTTTCTCTGACCAGAAGCATCTCGCCATCATGGCCGACGGGATCAACTTCGTCGATCTCCAGGGCGCGCAGACACTGCTTGATGAGGCGGACAGGCGGCGTCAGGCAGGCGGCAGCTTGTATTTAATCAACGTCAAGCCCGGCTTGTGGGAGAGGCTCGATGCCGCGGGCTGTCTCGACGCCATTGGGGTTCGCAATGTTTTTCAGTCGAAGGAGGCTGCCGTTCGGGGCATCTATCAGAAGCTAGATCGCACCCTTTGCGAGACCTGCGAGAAGCGGATTTTTATTGAATGTGGGCCACCGCATCATTTCTTAGTCCCGGCGGCCAAGGGTAAGACACCAAGCAGTGGTGGCGGCACGACAAGCATGACCTAGCCGCCGACTTTACGCAGACTGATCCTATGCAAGGGGGCGCCGGAGTTTCACTGCCGTATGACTGACGAAGGATCATCGAATATGCTGCAACCGTGCGGTGTTAGAGGGCTTTCCATCGCCCCGATGCTGGATTGGACTGACCGGCATTTTCGCTTCTTTGCTCGACTGATCAGTCGGCATGTCTGGCTCTATTCAGAGATGGTAACGACCGGGGCGCTGATTCATGGGGATCGCGCCCGGTTTCTGCCCTTCGATGCGACGGAGCATCCGGTTGCACTGCAGCTTGGGGGCTCTGATCCAGCCGATCTGGCACGTTGCGCGCGCTTGGGGGCGGACTGGGGCTATGACGAGATCAATCTGAATGTCGGTTGTCCGTCGGATCGGGTTCAGAATGGACGCTTTGGCGCTTGCTTGATGGCGGAGCCCGGACTGGTGGCGGATTGTGTCGCGGCGATGAAGGATGCTGTGTCGGTGCCGGTTTCAGTGAAGACACGTATTGGCATCGATGACCGCGACAGCTACGACGAACTGGCCGATTTTTCCGGCAAGGTCAGGGCTGCGGGCTGCGATTTGCTGATTTTGCATGCGCGCAAGGCCTGGCTGCAGGGCTTAAGTCCGCGTGAGAATCGGGAGGTGCCGCCGTTGCGCTATGACGTGGCGGTGCGGCTGCATTCAGATTTCCCTGATCTGCCGCTGGTGCTGAATGGCGGCATCACCACGCTTGAACAGGCGCGGCATTGGTGCGAGCAGCTTGATGGGGTGATGATTGGGCGCGAGGCTTATCAGAACCCCTGGTTGCTGGCGTTGGCGGATCGGGAGTTGTTTGCTGATCCGCATCCGCTGCCGAGTCGCCATCAAGTCTTGGAGCAGTTCTATCCCTATGTGGAGCGGTGCCTTGCCGAGGGCGTGCCTTTGAACAGCATCAGCCGACATCTGCTCGGGCTCTTCAACAGCTGTCCGGGCGCGCGGCGCTGGCGGCGGGTGCTGAGTGAGCAAGCGCATCGGGCCGGCGCCGGCGTGGAGGTGCTGAGGCAGGCCGCGGCGCAGGTGGTTGAGCCTGAGGAGCATGCTGCGGCGGCCGCAGCCGGCTGAATGACTCCGCTGGCAGGTGGCGGTCTGCACTGGTTGCGGGAATAGTTACCTGAATTGCATGGAATTCCGGCTCATCTTTAGTCGCTCTGCAATCGTCATCACCAAGCGCAATGACCCAGTATCTCGAAGGCTTTCCGCCGATCCTCGGCCCTGTCCCGCAGGTGCTGGTGTTGGGTTCGATGCCGAGTGCGGCATCGCTGCGGGAGGGGCAATATTACGGCCACCCGCGCAACGCATTCTGGCCCGTCATGGCGCGACTGTTTGGCTGGCCGAATGATCTGCCTTATGCGAAACGCTGCGCGGCGCTGGCCGCGCGCGGGGTGGCGCTTTGGGATGTGATTGGCCGTTGCGCGCGCAAGGGCAGCGCCGACGCGGCTATTGAGCCTGACAGTATTCTGGTCAATCCAATCGCTGGCTTGATCGCGGATCAGCCCAGCTTAAAAGCAGTGATTTTCAATGGTGGCACCGCGGCACGCGAGTTCAACCGGCGCGTTCGGCCCGCGCTGGCGCATCAGGCATTGCCACACTATCAGCTGCCGTCGACCAGTCCGGCAATGGCGCGCCTCACCCTGGAGGGGAAAGTCGAGGCCTGGCGCATTCTGCGCGATCTCCTCGCCGACAACTGAGTGCGTTATGCCGGCGCGTGGAGTACGTTGGCCGCTGCTACCTGACCTGCCCGCTGCGCACAAAGGGCGAGAGTGCGAGCAGCGCATGCGCTTGGCTGACCGCCTCCTGCTTGACGGGACGCTTGAGATGCCGGCTCCAGCGCACCGGAATTGCTGCTGGCCCGTGCAGCGCGCCAGCGATCATGCCGACGATGGCGCCCGTGGTGTCGGCATCGCCGCCGCGGTTGACGGCTTCGATCAGTGCACTCTCGAAACTGTCGGTGGCGAACAGCGCTTGAAAGACGACCTTGAGCGTGTCGACGATATAGGCACTGGGGTTTTCGAGCCGTTTGCGCTCAAAGCCGAAACGGCGCTCCTGCGCCACCAACGACTCGGCCAGCAGCTTGAGCCCGGTCTTGTCGCCGCCAAGGATCGCTGCCTGCACCATGCGGATGACGCACAGGGTGCCGGCATCGGAGAGGATGTGATGGTGGGTGACATGAGCCTGGATCCGATTGGCCTGATCGACCGCTTCGATATCGGCACCGAGCGTCGCCAAGGCGATCGGCAGACAGCGCATGCAGGCGCCATTGCCGGCGTCGTAGTCGTTCTCGGGCATTTCGGTTTCGCCGGTTTGGCGAAAATGCGCGATACCGCGGCGCACGGTGTTGCCAATGTCGACCGGCTTGGTGCTCATCCAGTCGCTGAACGCCTCGGCGGCAGCGGTTGCATCGACACGGCCCGCCTGCACGATGCTGCGTCCAAGCGCCAGGGCCATTTCGGTGTCGTCGGTGACCTGCCCTTTGCGCAGCTTCAGCCAGCCGCCGCCGATCATCTCCTGATGCACGCGATATTCGGCCTGAATTTCCCGCGGCATCATGAACTCCACGGTGGCACCAAGCGCATCACCTACGGCCAGGCCGAGATAGGCGCCGACCGCGCGACGGCGGATCAGCTCGCCAGAGTCAGCCTTGGCGAGGAACAGGGCTTCAGGATCAAGGACCGAAACAAGCATGATAGTCGACACACTCCCCGCAACTTGGCGCGCGACAGGTGTAGATACCCTCGGACTCGCACAACTGTTTGTAGAGAAAGCGTTTCCACTTCATATCCTTGATGTTGCGCGCAGCCAGACCAGGAAAGTTGCGCTGCATCAAGGCTGTTAGCTCGGAGCGATCCCACAGCCCCAGATCCTGCCACAGGTGATCGTCCCCGCAGCAGCCAACGGCGACGATGTGCGCCATCCACACCTCGGAGGGTGAGTCGCCGGCTTTGTCCATCAACAGGATGCGCACCAGATCGGCGACTTCATCGAACCGCTCCGGTGCCAGGCGCGCGCCTGTCGCGACTGCCCCGCCAAGCTCCACGCCGGGAAAATGCCAGCGCATCAGGCAGCCGAAGGCGGCAGGCTCCAAGCCCAGCCAGTCGGGCAGCGCGCCCAGACCGCTGCACCGGCTGGCAATCATGCAGGCAAAGGCACGATCGTTACCGCGACCGGCCGCATGCTGCATCAACCGGCTGAAGCGATCGGGCGCGTCGCGCGCGTCATCGATACCAAAAGAACCGATCTCCGGCACCGGACGATGGGCCTCGCGCGCCGCAACCGCTGAGACGCTGGCGCGCACCGGAGGAGACACGCTGGCGCGCATTGGATCAGTACTCCACGAGAATGTCTTCGTCGCGGACGATCATCTGGCAGGCCAACCGCCATTCGCTTGGCATGTCGTCCACATGCAACGCGTCGATCTGATCCTGGGTCAGCTTGCCGAGTTCCTTGAGGACGTTCTGCTCCTTGTCGGTCAGGAAGTAGCCCATGCGGTCTTTGTTGTCGACACTGGTGACCCGCACCAGACAGTGCCCGCACTCGCCATCCTGGCAGTCAAAATTGACCGGGACCTTGTTTTCCTTGGCGAGTTTCAGCAGGGTCTCGGTGTGGCTGCCGGCGACTGCGTAGACGGTCTTGTCTTTGAAGTCGGGGTTAGAGAATGTCACTAAAGCCATCGTTTCGATGCTCCATCAATTTCAAGCGGTAAGACGGGGGTATGGATTAAGCAGGCTTGACTGTGCAGTCGCCGATAATCTGCGCCTGGCAGGCCAGACGGTCATGACGGCTGGCCATGTTCTCGCGCAGGACTTTTTCCTCCAGCACCGAGGGCTCGGTCAGATTGTTCCAGCCTTCCGTCACATGCATCATGCAGGTGCCGCAGTCGCCCTCGCGGCAGCCGTAGATGATGCCAGCGCCGATTTTCTCGGAGACGTCGATCACGCGAATGCCGGCTGGGACATTCACGGTCTGGCCGATGTCTTCGAAAGTGACTTTTGCTTTTGCCATGGGGTTTTGACTCCTGTTTGGTCGATTTAAAAAAGGTATGTGCTCGCCACACGGCGGTTGCGCTTCGCGCGCATCCGCTCGGCGGCGGGTCTGAAGACTCAACGCGCCTGAATCGCCGCCTGTGTCTGCTGCCAGATAGCCGGGGGAATGCCAGTCAGCGAGCCGGGCGGATTCACCGGCGCGCCGCTTGGGTCGAGAATGGCGCCTTCAATCGGGCAGATACTGGCGCACTGGGGTTCGGCAAAGTCGCCTTCGCAACCGGTGCAACGGGCTGAATCGATACGGAAATGCGGTTCAGCGGCAAACACCGCCTGGCTTGGGCACAGGGGTTCGCAGGCCCAGCAGTTCACACAGTCGTCTGTAATGCGATAGGACATTTGGAAGACTCCCCAATGCGGACTTCAGGCCGAGAGCGCGCGGCCCGTCGTGTCGGTGTTGGTTTCATGCGCGCCAGGCCAATCGGAATAGGCGTTTGCAAGTGCCGCGGTGATTGCCGCGCCGGCCTCCGCCGTCAGCGGACGGATTCCGGCGGCTTCCAGTTGCTGCCAGGCATCGAAGCCGATCCGCGTGCACAGCACGGCATCACAATCATCGAGGGCAGTGATCGCCGCAGGCTTGTCCGCACCCGCGGCGCCTTCATTGCCAGCTTGTAGCTGGGCAATGACTTCACGCGTCGCGATTTGCCGGGCACCCTGGGCGTCGAGCCGGTAGATCAAAAACGCGTTCGCCTCAGTAAAGGCCTGATCAACTGCACGTCCGTCACCACTGGCCACAGCGACTTGAAACGCCTTTGCACTGGAAGCGACTTGGGCGTTACCCACATCCGCGCCGGTCAAGCCAGGCTTCGCCTTGGTGGTGCGCGTTAGGCGATCAAGCGACACCAGAACGCGCGACGGCTGCGCGGCTGCGCGGTTGGCTTCGATCTCCTTATGCACCTGCCTGCGGCGCTCCATCGCGGCGGCGTGGTCGATCTCCAGCTTGTCGATGCGCTCAAGGGTGAATTCGGCATGGCGATCCTGCCCCAGCATGCCGATGGCGTCGGCGCGACATTGGCGGCAGTGACTCATGATCTCCATGTCGTTCGCGCATTGCTCCTGCACGGCTTTGAGCTCATCCGCCGTGGGCGAGCGCTGCCCCATCAGGCCGAAGAAGGTGCCGTGCTCAGGCTCCGCAATCAGCGGCATGATGTTGTGCAGGAAGGCGCCTTTTTCTTTGACAACGCGGCTGACTTCAGCGAGATGCTGATCGTTGACACCGGGGATGAGCACCGAGTTGATCTTGACCAGCACGCCCCGTTCGGCCAGCATTTCGAGGCCCTTGAGCTGTTGATCGATCAGAATGGCGGCGGCCTTGGCACCGCGGATACGCCGATGCTCCCAGAAGATCCAGGGATAGATCTGCGCGCCGATCTCTGGATCGATGCAATTTATCGTGATGGTGACGTGGTCGATGTTGTACTTGCACAGCTCCTCGACATGCTGCGGCAGCATCAGGCCGTTAGTCGAGACGCACAGGCGGATATCCGGCGCCTTGTCGGTCAAGGCCGCAAAGGTCGCGAAGGTGCGCTCGGGATTGGCCAGCGGATCGCCCGGCCCAGCAATGCCGAGCACTGTGAGCTGCGGAATCTCTGCCGCGACCGCCAAGGTCTTTTTGACCGCCTGCTCGGGCGTGAGCAGTTCGGAGACCACGCCGGGGCGGGACTCGTTGGAACAGTCGTACTTACGGTTGCAATAATGGCATTGGATGTTGCATGCAGGCGCCACCGCCACATGCATGCGCGCATAATGGTGATGCGCGTCTTTCGAGAAGCAGGGGTGATTGCGGATTTTGTCCTGCACGTTCACCGGGCCCGGTGTTGCTGCGGGCGTCTGCTCCCCGCACGCACTCTGGCGAGTGGATACGCTTGGGCTCTTAGATGCTTCTGTAATGTTGGATGCTTTTGCACTGGCTCCACCGCAGCCAGTCCCCGAGCCGTCCCGGCTGCCGTCGCAGCTCGCACCCGATGCGACCGCGCGATCTGAAGACTGACACCGGCTCCGTACAGCACCGGACGGATCAACAACCTTTAACTCCATGATGCCTCCCGTCGAAATCGACAGCACCGCCACGCAGCGCCTGAAACGCGAATTACAGGCATCAATGCAAAACGCATGCCCACCATTGCGCAGCGAAACAAAAGCTGTAATTCAATGTCTTGCAAACGCTTGAACGGGACCTTGTCGCAAGCGCGACAGGTCCTGATGGGCCTTTGTGCGATCCGCGACCCGCGCCGCAGGCGGCCAATCGCCGCGCTCGTGCTGCTGCTCGCCGCAGCCCCGGCGTGCGCCCTGCATCAGGGAAAGGTCGACATTGGGGGGCAGTATCCAGCGGTGGTTAAGATCGCGACCGAGGCTGACGGCAGCCTGTGCAGCGCAACCAAAATCAGCGCGCATTGGCTACTTACCGCGGCCCATTGTCTGGTGGAGCCGCAAAGCGGCGAGCTGCGGGAGGCGTTTAAACCCGGCGGTGAAATTCTGCTGAGCAACACCCCGGTGCAGCGCTCAGCCGATGACGCGCATCCCGTGGTGATCGATAAAGCACACCTGGCACCAGCCTATGCGCGAGGTCTGCAGGCTTTTCAAGCCTACAAGCGTGATCGCTTGGCTGCGGCGCGCGAGCGCGAGCTTGACGCCTCGGCCATGCCGACGCTAAGCCCAGAGGCGGCGCTCGAGAAACGACTGCGGCTGCGCTATCACTTCGCGGCGCGCTATCCCGATGTGGCCTTACTGCGGCTACGCACCGCCACGCCGGATATACCCACCCTCGCCGTTGAACCCAAGGTACCGGATGCGGACACTGAAGTAACTTTGGTCGGCTATGGTTGCGCCGCGCCCGGTGCCGATTCAACTCACCCGATGCGACGTGTTTGGGGGACGACCCGAGTGATCCGCGCGGATGCGATCAACTTCTACACCATGGGCGGGCAAATGCGCGAGGGCGCCCCATCACTGTGCCCTGGCAACTCCGGCGGGCCGGTGCTGCACAAAGGGCGGGTGATTGGAGTCAATACGGTGGTCTATGGCCTCAATGCAAGGCACGGAGCACGGTCCAACATGGCCGTCAACCTTGCTCCACTGGCCGACTGGCTCGAGATGGCGCGATGAGCGCAGGGGCTGCCAACGCAGTGCGCGGCCCGCATTGCACGGGCCGCGCGTTTGTAATGTTGAACTGCCGCCAGCGGCGATTACGGACGCCCGTAGGGAGCTGCGGGCCGAGCGACTGACATGAGATTGGAGTGGACAGGTCCGGCGGGGTGCGCATTCGCGCGCGCCTCGACCGGCGGCCGCGGCTTTGCTTGATCCGCGGGTTGGTCGGCCGGCTGATCAGGCGCTTGCCCAGGCGCGTTGGAACCGGCATTGCTCAGACTCTTGCCGCTGTTTTTCAGGCCTTCCAGGTCCTGCAGCTCAGCGATGCGCTCGGGTGAGTAGGCCAGCTCGGCAAAGTCCATGACGCCATTCGGATCGTGGCATTCCTTGCACTCGCGCCCCTTGCCATTGATGCCGTGATTGACCATCAGGGTGCCCATCTGGCGCATCCAGTGGGGCTCGACATTGACCAGCTCGCCGTCATCGGTCATCGGGAAGTGCGGCGACCAGCCTTGCATGACTCCGAAGTAGTACATGAACTCATCCATCATGTAGACCTTGAAGGGCGTCTGATACATGCGCTTGACGATGGGATCGCTGATAGCCACCTTGACCGCGGCCTTGGGGTCGCCAGTCTCATAGTAGGTCGAGTAGTCGAACGGCAAGATCATGGCGCCGAAGGGGCCTTGGTTACCCATGTCCTCATACATCATGGCATTGAAGACTTTGAACGGATAAATGCGGCTTTCGCCTTCGTTCATCGCCACTTTGAGGTTTTTGTCGATCATCTCGCGGCGCTTGGCGAGCATCTCTGGCGTGAGTTGGCTTAACGGATCAGTCGCCTTCCTGACATAGTCATCGACGTCGATGTCGGGATAGGTCTCTTTGAGCTTCTCAGCCGCGGCGCGAATCTCAGCGAGTGCTTCCGGATCATCGATTCTGACCATCTGGTTCATCAGCGGATTGTAGGCACCGGTGCCCTCGGGATTGTTGCCGAGCGCATTGGCCAAGAAGGTGCCGTTGCCGTTGAACCACAGGAACTTAAAGCCTTTGCCGGGCTCACCGGATTGATAGATGTCGGTGTATTCCCAGACGCCCTCCTCTGCATTCCAGGTCGGATGCACCCAGTCGCGCAGCACCACGCTGTTGTGCTCCAACTCCTTGATGTGGCAGGTCTCGCAGGCCATGCGGGCGATATGGCCATTGAGCAGAGCCTTGTCCTCGGAGTTGTTGTGCGGTGCCTCGGTGTGGCAACTGGAACAGGTCACGTCCTTATCCGGCAAGTCGTTGGCGACCAGATCGACACCCATGCGCCCGCGCGGGATCTTGTGGCCTTCTGGCTCATGGCAGTCGGTGCATTGAATACCGGCAGCGGCATGGACGTCGTCTTGCGGACTGAAGGGATTACCGCGTTTGGCGCCATGGTGCAGCAGGCGCTGGTTTTCGTCGCCCAACTGGGTGGCGGCAAAGTTATGCGCGTAGATGTCACCGCCCATGTTGTGTTGATGACAGCGCAGGCAGTTGTCGCTGCGGATCTCGGCCACGGTCAGGGCCGCACGCATGCTGCGATCCTGGTTCCAGCGGGTGCCCTTGTCGTCCTTGAGGACATAGCGCTTGTTCATGTCATAGGTGCGCGAGTGGCAGATCAGGCAGTCGATGCCCTGCTTCGCCATATCGGGCACGTCGCCGATGGGCATCATCTTCTCGGTGGCGGGCTGGTAATTGCCGCCGATGTGGCACTGACCACAGCCCTCGCTACGCATCTCGACTTCGCCCCCGGCGCGCTCCGGGCGGCTCTCGACCAGCGCGGCCCAGCCAGTCCAGGTGAAGCTGCCGGGGATGCCGCAGGCACGGTCGATCTTGCCGACTGGAATCTTGTGCGGGCCGGCGTTGACCTGACGCCCGTCGTAGCCATAAGTCGAAAAGCCACCGCCGGAAGTCTGGAACTTAAAATGCACCGAATTGACGATGTCCTCTAAGGTGTTGACTGTCTTGAGCTCGCCCTCGCCGTGATTGACGGTGATGGTTTCATGGCAGCGCAGGCAGGTTTCCGGTCCGACGTACTTGCGAATGCCGGCCTCACGGAAATACTCGATATGCTTGGGTTCCACCTCGCTGACGAAGGATGGGGTATTCATCAGCATCTCGATCTTGACTTTGCGCGCGAGCGGGTCCTGATCCTCGCGCACCACCGCAGCGGCTTTGTCGTAGCGCGCTTCCTCGCTCAGTTCGCGTGCGAGGACTTCGAACTCGAGGTCGGTCAGTTCCTGGCTGCTGCTATAGCTGAGCGGCGCGTTGGTCTTGCCGACGTAGGCATCGAAAAACAGCGGATATAAAAATTTGTACGCCAGAATGACCGCAAGCAGCAGACCGCCGATGATCAAAAAACGGCGTTTGGACTTGGGGCTGACAAGTGTTTCCGTCAGGGTGCTCATGTTTGCTTCTCTTCAGTCAGGCGCGCCAGTCTCGCGCGGTGCCAGTGGATCATTGAATCCCGATTTGCGACTTAAGTCGGACAGTCGCGTTGCGGGGAAATTCAGTGATCCGTCTCCCGATGCCAACCTGTGAACATCGCCCGCAGATTGGTCAGGATGGTTTCGCCAGTTGTGATGATGTACATGTGAACAATCAAAAACAGAACCAGGAAATACGCCAGGGTCAAATGCGCCATAGCGATGATCCACAGGGTTCCAATACCGAAAAGCGTTTCCGGCAGGTACACCGAATACAGAAATGACCAGCCGCTGATAATTAATAGCGGCATCAGGGCATACATGACACCGATGTAGCTCAGCTGCTGCAAGGTATTGAGCTTTTCTTCTTCGGTGACATGAAAGGGATGCGGCGCATTGTGGAAAATGCCATAGCCGTAATAGGTCATCTGGGCGAACAAGCGCTTGAACAGGCCACGGAAGCGTACCCGGTAATGTCGCCCATTGGTGGTGAACAGATTGCCGAGCACGAAAACCACCCAGCTGATAGTCAGCAGAATGCCGGTGGCGTTGTGAATCGGCACTGCGGTATCGAACGGCAGCAGCCAGGGCATGCCGGCGAAATGCATGCTCGCGCCGGTGACCATCAGCACGATAAACAGCAGCGCGTTGAGCCAGTGCCACAGGCGCAGCCACACGGGGTACAGATAGAGTGCGCTCATTGCTTGTCTCCTTCGCTCGCAGCAGCCTGTTGTTCGCGTAACGCGCGGTATGCCCGATAACGGCCGTAACCATGGCCAGCCAGGACGAGAACGGTCAACCCGATGATGATCAAGGCGAGAAGATCGATCAGCGAATTGCGGCTCATGCCAACCACATAGGCATCATTGAAGACCGCCTTGGCAAAGAAACCGCGGCTTTCGATGTCCTGCTGCGAACGATACTCATACAGCCTGGCCAACAGCCCCTGCCCCTGGGTGTGGCAATTGACGCAGTTCACGTTGCTTTGCTCGGCACTCAGAATCTGGTGGGACACTGGCCGGCCACTTTCGCTCAAGGGGGTATGACAGTCGAGACAGCGCACAGACTCCCAATGCTTGCTGGGGTTGGGCAGCCAGGAGTGCGACAGGCTAAGCGGATCACGCAGGTCGTCGTGGCAGGACATGCAGATCTGATTGTCATAGGCCACGATGTCAGGAATCTCCCGCCCCAACAGGGAGGCGCGGAAGGCATGCGGATCATGGCAGGAGTGGCAGTTGAAGCCTTGCGCCTCCGGGTCATCAGACATGGCATGGACGCTGGCCTGATACTCCTCGTTGATCAGGCTGAAATCGAGCCTGTCGGTATTTTCCGGATGATCCTCATGGCAGGCAACGCAGTTAAGCTCCGCCGCCGAAAGCTCCGGCGGATGGGGATAGCCTTGGTAGTCGCCCCCATGGCATTTGCTACAGGCCAGATCGCCATGCACCGAGTGCCCGAACAGTTCCCGATCGACAGCAAGATTGACGATCTCCCCGGTCTCCGCGTCGCGATAGCCGAGTGTTGCCATCCCATGGCAGCGCAGGCAGGCGCGGTTTTCCTCCGCAGCTTGCGGGTCAGGGGTCTTGAGCGCAGCGCCCTGCTGAGCCGCTGGCGTTGCAGATATTTGACCCGCAGATATTTGCCCCGCGGCCGGACCCGTTTCCAGACCCACTACCGGACCGGACGCCGATGCAGGGGCTGAAGGGTTAGCACCTGGCTGCGCCATCAAGGCGCCGGCATGAACCAACATGGCCGATAGCGCTAACAAGAGCCAACCGGTCCTGCCACTCGGCACCATTGGGCCCCGGCGCGGATCGCGAGTTTTTGTGTGGTTTTTCTTCATGATCGATCAGCTAACAGAAAACTGTCCCCCAAGATCGTAATTGTTCGAGACCGGGTTCGGGACGGTCCAGGCTCCCGCACACCCCATACACAACGGTCCCCGGCGATTCTTTCACTTTGACGATAACGCCAAACGCGCAGCCTTGCCCGGGAAAAACGCCGCTAATTGATCCGGGGCAATTTGACCCGGGTCAATCGACGGCGACTCAACAGAGCGCGAACCCCCATCTCCCCAATCCCTGTCACCAACCCGGCGACCAATACGCAAGTGCGCCGCAATGCCGCGCTGCTGCAATGCGAAAACGCAATCGAATACTTAATTGCCATTTCGCGCGAATAACCCAGAAAAACACTAATGAATCGCATGGTTTCAATTTAGCTAACAAGCGACGGCGATCCTGGACACCTGAGCAAAATCGGTCTATAAGTAATATAGCACATAAGCATATTAGTACCTTCGCATATTCTGACAGACTAAACAGGCAAATCCCGCAGGCGACAGAGGTAGGGCAGCGCGCATGAACATCGAACAACAGCCATTCTTGAATGCAGCAACGCAGGACGCGGTCGCGCCCGCCCACGCAGACGGCCAGGCAAAGAGTCCGGTAAAGAGCCCCACGCAGCGAATTTCGGACAATCTCGCCGAGCACCTCGATCTGCACGACATCAGCCGTCGTCGGTTCCTGCAGTTCGCCACCACCATCACCGCGGCCATGGGCCTGCCGGCGGCCATGTCCGGAAAAGTGCTTGCCGCAGTTGAGCAAAACGCCGCTAGCCCGGCGCGCCCGCCGGTGATCTGGCTGCATTTTCAGGAATGCACCGGCTGCACCGAGTCCCTGCTGCGCGCCACCCATCCCACGGTCGAGGGGCTGATCCTTGATCTGATCTCGCTCGATTACTCCGAGACCCTGCTCGCCGCCGCTGGTCATCAAGCAGAGCAGGCACTGCACAACTCGCTCGAGAAGAACAAGGGCAACTTCATTCTGGTGGTCGAGGGCTCGGTGCCCACGGCCGGTGACGGCAACTTCTGCAAGGTGGCGGGCAAGATTCCGCAGCAGATGCTGCGCGAGATCGCTCCGCATGCGGCCGCGGTGATTGCGATTGGCTCCTGCGCCTCCTGGGGTGGTGTGCAGAGCGCGGCGCCCAATCCGACCGGAGCGATTGGCATTCATGACGCGCTGAGCCTCTATGGCATCACCAAGACCGATGGCATGCCACTACCTGTCATCAATCTGCCCGGCTGCCCGGCCTCGCCCTACAACATTCTTTCGACGGTTCTCTACTACCTGACGCTCAATCAGCTGCCCGAGCTCGACGCCAAGAATCGGCCAAAGTTCGCCTACGGACGTTTGATTCACGAGAACTGCGAGCGCCGTCCGCACTTCGACGCCGGGCGCTTTGCCGAGGAATATGGCGACGACGGCCATCGCCATGGCTGGTGCCTGTACAAGCTCGGCTGCAAGGGACCAGAGACCTACGCCAACTGTCCGGTGATCGAGTTTGGCGATGTCGGCGGCAACACCTGGCCGGTCGGCATTGGCCATCCCTGCTTTGGCTGCTCCGAGCAGGGAGTGGGCTTTAACAAGCCGCTGCATGAGCAGGCCGAGAATGTCTCGGTCGCCTCACCGTCCATCTTCCCCGGAATCATTACCGAGCACCCGGGTGGGGTCACCATGACCTCCGCCGCGGTGGCCGGCGCTATTGGCGGCGGCGCCCTGGTTTATGCGCTCGGCGCCAACAGCAAGCTCAAGGCGCTTGAGGAGGCCGAGGCCCAAAACAGCGCCCAGCAAGCTGCACAGAACAAGTCATCCGAAGTCAGTGATGCCTAGCAAGGAGGTACACCCATGAACATCGATCGTCGTCAGTTTTTCAAAGTCATGGCCGCCGGTAGCGCGGTCGCCGTGGGTGCTTCTCCAGTGCAGGCCCGCCCGTGCAAGACCCTGCCGCCCGATGCCATCGGCATTCTCTACGATGCCAACCTGTGCATCGGCTGCAAGGCGTGCGAGCATGCGTGCAAGGATGCCAATGACATGCCCATCAGCGGCAATGGCCCCATCGATCAGGCGCATGGCGTCCAGGGTGCCTGGGATGGCGACGACGACCTGAACGGTCGCACCATGAATAAGATCAAGGCCTATGTGGCCGAGGGCAGCCGCACCGCTCTCGAAGATCCGGATGCCAGCTTCATCAAGCGCGCCTGCATGCACTGCATCGACCCGGACTGCGTCTCCGCCTGTCCGGTCAGCGCCCTGACCAAAGACACCTTCACCGGCATCGTCAGCTACAACCCGGACGCCTGCATCGGCTGCCGCTATTGTCAGCTCGCCTGCCCGTTTAATATCCCGAAGTTCCAGTACGACAAGACTTTCCCGCAGATCGTCAAATGCCAGATGTGCGCCCCGCGCATCGCCGAGGGCGAGATCCCGGCCTGCTGCGACGCCTGCCCAACAGGTGCGAGCCTGTTCGGTCGCGTCGAGGACTTGCGCGTGGAAGGTCACCGTCGGCTCGCCATGCAGCCCGGCGAGCGCGTGGAATTTCCGCTCAATCAACTCGGCGGCAAGACCCGCGAGGCTGAGGCAAAGAAATACCTACCACACCTTTATGGTGAGACCGAGAGCGGCGGCACCCAGTATCTGATGGTGGCCGGCGTACCCTTCGAAGAACTTGGCATGCCACCGGTGGGTGACGAGTCCCGCGCGCGGCTATCCGAGACGCTGCAGCACACCCTCTACAAGGGCATGGTCGCCCCCGGCTTGCTGCTGGGCGGTCTGGTCTACGCGGCCTATCAGCACACCAAGGAAGACCGGGAAGATCATCCCGAGCATGAAACGTCCTTAACGGACGAGCGCGACCCGAAACCGGAGAGCCGTGATGACTGAGGCATTCCGCCCGCTCGGCGGTAAGCTGCTGACCCGGCATTTCTATTTCATGGGAGTGCTGGTGTTGATATGCGGCTATTTTCTGGTGCGCCGCTTTGTCTTTGGTATCGGGGATGTCTCGCATCTGAGCGACGGCTTCCCCTGGGGCCTGTGGATCACCTATGACGTGGTCACAGGCACCGCCATTGCCTGCGGCGGTTATGCCATGGCGCTGCTGGTCTACGTGTTCAACCGCGGGCAGTTCCACCCGATGATCCGCGTCGCCCTGCTGACCAGCGTCTTTGGTTATACGCTGGCCGGCGCCTCCATCGTGGTGGATGTGGGCCGCTACTGGCAGCTGTATAACGTCTTTTTGCCGCAGTACATCAATCTCAACTCCGTGATGCTGGAGGTCGCGCTCTGCGTCACCCTCTACACCCTGGTGTTGTGGATTGAGTTCTCCCCGGCCATCCTGGAGGCGATGAAGGCGAACCGGCTGCTGCGCTTCATGCGCCATATCCTGTTCTTTTTCATTGGCGTTGGCATTCTGCTGCCGACCATGCACCAGTCCTCGCTCGGCTCACTGCTGTTGATTGCCGGCTACAAGGTGCATGACCTGTGGCAGACGACCATCATCCCGCTGCTGTTTTTGATCACCGCCATCACCATGGGCTATGGCATCGTGGTGTTTGAGTCGCTCTATGCCTCGGTGAATCTCGGGCGCAAACTCGAAACGCCAATGCTCGCCAAGATCAGCGCCATCATCCCTTGGCTGCTAGGTGCTTATCTGGTGCTACGCATCGGCGACCTGTTCCTGACCGGTAACATCCGCGCCATTGCCGAGCCCGGCTTCGAGCCCTGGCTGTTCCTGGTCGAGATCGCGCTCTTCGTCTTCGCCATCGTGACTCTGGCCGACAAGTATCATCGCACCCGCCCGACCATTCTGTTCTGGAGCTCGCTCGCAGTGGTGCTCGGTGGCGCGCTCTATCGCTTCGACGCCTTCATGATCGCCTTCGACCCCGGCCCCGGCTGGCATTACTTCCCGTCGGTGGGCGAGATGAGTATCACCCTCGGCATCGTCGCCTTCGAGATCATGGCCTATCTGTTCTTCGTGAAGAAGACGCCAATCATGGCCACCGAGCACTAACCCAAACCCTGTTATCAGGCCGCGCCCAATACCGCTGAGCGAATTCCAAGGAGACACCACAGGTGAGCATCAACCGCATAACAGTCGATCCCGTGACGCGCATCGAAGGGCATCTGCGCGTCGATTGCGATATCCAAGACGGCAAGGTCGTCAATGCCTGGTCGAGCGGCCAGATGTGGCGCGGCATCGAGACCATTCTCACCGGGCGCGACCCGCGCGATGCCTGGCTCTATACCCAGCGCATCTGCGGTGTCTGCACCACGGTGCATGCCATTGTCTCAGTGCGCGCGGTGGAGAATGCGCTGGACATGGAAATCCCGCTCAATGCCCAGTTGATCAGAAACATCATCATGGCCGCCCACGGCATCCATGACCATATCGTGCATTTCTATCACCTCTCGGCGCTGGACTGGGTGGATGTGGTCTCGGCGCTGAGTGCTGATCCGAAACAGACCGCGCAACTGGCCCAGAGCCTGTCGAACTGGCCGAACAACAGCGCCGATCACTTCGCCCAAGTGCAGGCGAAGGTGAAGAAGTTCGTCGAAAGTGGCCAGCTTGGTATCTTTGCCAACGGCTACTGGGGCCATCCGGCCATGATTCTGCCGCCCGAGGCCAACCTGATGGCCGTGGCCCATTATCTGGAAGCATTGGAGTACCAGCGCAAGGCGAATCAGATCACCGCGATTCTTGGCGCCAAGACCCCGCATATTCAAAATCTCGCCGTCGGCGGCGTGGCCAACCCGATCAACCCCAATGAGCAATCCGCGCTCAACATGGAACGCCTGGCCTACGTCAAGACGCTAATGGATGAGATTAAAGGTTTCATCCGCGAGGTTTATCTGCCCGATGTCACCGCCATCGCCGCGCTCTATGCCGATTGGCTGCCCTATGGCGAGGGCGTAACCAATTATCTCTCAGCGCCCGATTTCCCCAAGGACGGCAAGGGCACGGAATTCGCCATGCCCGGCGGCTACATCCCCAATGGCGATCTGAGCCAATTTCATCAGATCACCCATTTCGGTGATCCCTTCTTCGAGCAGAACGTCAAGGAAAGCATCAAGCATGCGTGGTATGACGGCGACTGGACGCGCTCGCCCTATCAGGAAGACACCATCCCGAAATACACCGATTTCGACGAAAACGGCGCTTACTCTTGGGTAAAGGCACCCAGCTTTGCCGACAAGCCCGCCCAAGTCGGCCCGCTGGCCAATGTGCTGGCCATGGTCGCGGCTGGCGATGAGCGCACCAAGCATTATCTGGATGTCGCCATGCAGCGCATCGGTGCCATCACCCGCTCGGAGGTTCCGCTTAAGGTGCTGCACTCCACCCTCGGCCGCCATGCCGCGCGCTGCGTGCGCACCCAGGTGCTCTACGATATGCTGGAGGACAACTACAACGCACTCATCAGCAATATCGCCAGTGGCGACATGACCACCTTCAACCCGCCGACCTTCCCCAAGGGCGAGCAAATGGGCTTTGGCTTCCACGAGGCCCCGCGCGGCATCCTGTCGCACTGGATCGTGATCGAGAATGGCAAGATCAAAAACTACCAGGCGGTGGTACCATCGACTTGGAACGCCGGACCGCGCAACCAGAACGACGAGCAGGGCCCCTACGAGGCATCTTTGATGGACAATCCAATCCTGGTCGAAGAACAACCTCTTGAGGTGCTGCGCACCGTGCACTCCTTCGACCCCTGCCTGGCCTGCGCCATCCATCTGCACGACAACCAGGGCCGCGACATCGTTCGTGTCAACACCAACCTCTGATTTGGCCTCCCAACCAGGACCAGCCGCCGAGCCCGATGCACTCATCATCGGACTCGGTAACCTCCTGCTCAGCGACGAAGGCGTCGGCATCCATGTCCTGCGCCGGCTCGAACAAGGCTTTGCCTTCACTCCCAAGATAGAGCTGGTCGACGGCGGCACCACAGGTCTCGACCTGCTTGAGCTGTTCCGTCAGCACGACTACATCCTGCTGCTCGACGCCCTGTTCGCACCAGAGGGCGCGCCCGGAGACATCCAGATCCTGCGCAACGACGCCATCCTCGCCGCCCTGTCGAAAAAGCTGTCCATGCATCATCTCGGCATCAGTGACGTGCTGGCCCTGACGCGACTGCTCGACTACCGCCCGCAAGAAATCGCCCTGCTTGGCGTGGTGCCGGAAAACCTCGAGCTCGGCACCGAGCTGTCCGCGCCGGTTGAACGCCAGCTCCCCGCCATTTTGTCCAGCGTCGAAGCAATTCTTCGCGACTGGCACATCAGGATGCAGCCGCGCCAGCCCGGCGTTGCTACCCCCTCCCCGACCGGCACCGCGCTCTTTCGCGGTGACGCCGCTGGCTCGGATTGACCGCGACGACAAAATCAAGCAGTCGAGCCCCCGCGCAGCTCCTCGACCAGTCTAAGAAGACTGGAGAGTTCCGCACATTCTCTGGCCGTTACCAGTGGTAACATTCTTGCTTTGGCAAGCGCCGCGGGCTCACCACGCTGATGCGCGCGCCGCGATAAAAATTCCGGCCTGAGGTACCTGATGCAGCACAAACAACTGGACGAGCCCCAGAGTGCAGCGGACTTGGGTCCCTGGCAATGGAAAGTGGCGGCCCTTTCAGCAGTGGTCGAGCATAGCGACGCCATTGTGGTGGTCAAGGACCTGGACCTGCGGGTCGTGGCCGCGAACGCCGCCTTTGCCAGCGTAGCCGGGAAGCCCTCGGTCGAGTCGCTGATCGGCAAGACCGATGCCGAGATCTTTGATGTTTCCCCGGATACTGAGCCGGTGCGCACCTACATGGCCGATGAGCGCGCCGCCCAGCGCCTGCCTGCAGGCGAGGTCATCGTGCGCGAAGAGCCCGTCATGGCGCACGACGGCAGCACACGCTACTACCTGACCAAAAAGCACCCGATCTTCAGCCCCCAAGGCGAGCTCGTGGGCACGGGCAATATCTCGGTCGACATCACCGAACGCCACGAGCTTGAAGACCAGCTGCGCGCCAGCAATGAGGCCCTGACCAAGGCCGTGACCCGAGCAGAAGCCGCGGCCGAGGTGAAAAGCGCCTTTCTCGCGCGCATGAGCCACGAAATCCGCACCCCGATGAACGGCGTTCTCGGCCTGGCGGAACTGGCCCTGCGCCGCCCGTTGGATGACACCACGCGCCAATACCTGCAAGAACTGCATCAATCCGGCGAGCAGTTGCTTGGCATTCTCAATGACATTCTCGATCAGTCGAAGATCGACTCCGGCGAGCTCAGCCTGGAGAGCGTCCCCTTCGACCGCGAGGCGCTGTTCGAGAGCGAACGCTCTCTGTTCGCGCCCATGGCCCAGAGCAAAGGCTTGCAGCTGGTCTCCTCCTGTGATCCGGCCGTGCCACGCTGGCTGATCGGCGATCCTCTGCGCCTGCGCCAGGTCTTATCCAACCTGCTGAGCAACGCGATCAAGTTTACCGAACACGGCGAAATCAGCCTGTGCCTGCAATGCCTGGAGCAGAGCGAGGATGCGGTGCGACTGCGCTGGTCAGTGGGCGACACCGGCATCGGCATGGATCAGGACACCCAGGCACGGCTGTTTCAGCCTTTCACCCAGGGCGATAATTCCATCGCGCGTCGCTTCGGCGGCACCGGGCTGGGCTTGAGCATCAGCCGCCATCTGGTCGAGCGCATGGGCGGGCGGCTGGAGATCGAAAGTACTCCCGAAGTCGGCAGCCGCTTCTCCTTCGAGATCAGCCTCGTTCCGACCCAGGCGCCAAGTGAGTTCGCCAGCGCCGACTCCTCCGCCAGCCGCGCAGCAAACGCCGCCGACCTGGACCTGCGCGGGCGGCGCATCCTGGTCGCCGAGGATCAGCCCATCAACCAGCGCATTATCCACGACATGCTGTGCTTGTTCGGCGCCGAGGTCACGCTGGCGCCGAACGGTCGCGAGGCACTGCAGCGTCTGGCCGAGAGCGACTTCGACCTGGTGCTGATGGACATCCAGATGCCGGAGATGGACGGCCTGAGCGCCACCGAGCAACTGCGCAATAACCCTGCCTGGGCCAAGCTGCCGGTCGTTGCGCTCACCGCCGGCGTCACCACCACCGAGCGCGAGCGCATCCGCACCGCCGGCCTCAGCGACCTACTGGCCAAGCCACTGCGATTGAGCGAGCTGAAAAGCATACTCGGGCGCTGGTTGCCGTCCGCGGTGAGCGGCGCCGGGAGCGAGCCAGGCCCGAGCTCGATCAGTCCAGATCCGCCAGCCGCGACCCCGTCATTCAACACTGAGGCAGAAAGCGCCGCAGCCGACGTCGACCTCGAGCACCTTTTCGCGCTGCTCGGCGATCGTGCCGAGTGCAACGAGTTGCTGCGCGACTTTGCGCAATCCTCGAGCCTCGATATGGACGCCATCACCGCTGCCCTCGGAGCCGAAAACCGCTCCGAAGCCCGCGCCATCGCCCACCGCCTGCGCGGCGCTGCCGGCAATGTTGGCGCCAATCGGCTCAGTGCCGCAGCCGATCGCCTGGAAAAGGCGCTCGATGCTGGTCAGACGACTTATCAAGACATCCTGACCGACCTGCGCGCAGCCCATAAAGCCGCGGTTGCAGAGATTGCGCGAAGCTGCGGGGATGATTGACGTGTCATCGCTTCCCTCTCCAGACCCGCCTCGCGAAAATCCCGAAATCGACAGGAATGATCATCGCGCTCTGATCATCTCGATCCAGGTTGTCGCGGGATCTTAAGCGGCACCCGACTCGCTCTGCGCAGGCGTCTCCTCTGTGCGCGCCATCGGCTCAGCCACCCGGCCGAGATCTTCCGGCACCTCCTCACGCACCAGGGCATAGCCGCCGCCGCGGGCGTTGTCGAGCAGGATATCGACTTCCTCGGTCGCGAGATCCAGCGCGCTCAGGGTTTCGGCAGCCAGGCGCAGGCTGGCTTCCACCGCTTCAGGGAAGGCACGGGTGGCGCCGGCGCGCAGCAACGCATCGCAGGTTGTCAAATCGCGCGCGCGGGCGACGATTTTCACCCCGGGGGCATAGGCGCGGATCAGCTCGGTCGCTTTAATCGCGGCGCGCTGGTCGTCGATGGTCAGCACCACCAACTCGACCTGCTCGATATCCACCGCCTCGAGCAGGTGCGGGTCGCCCATGTCGCCGAAATACACGGGGCACCCCTCGCGACGCCAGTTCGCAACCAGCTGTGGGCTGGACTCGAAAGCAATGTACGGAATACCGTTCCCGGACAAAATGGCGCCGATGGTATGCCCCACCCGCCCAAAGCCGCCGATCACCACCCGCGGCGGCCCTTGGTCTGCGCGATTCGACTCCAGCCGCAGGGATGGATCGACATCGCCTTCGCGATCCGGCGCCAGGCGCGCCAGCCCTTCGCCGAGCTTCACCAGCAGCGGGGTCAGCAGCATGCTGACCGAAATCACGCCGACCACCAGCACAAAGGTGCGGTCGTCGATCATCTCCAGCGCCTTGGCTGCGCCGAACAGCACAAACCCGAACTCCCCGGCCTGAGACAGCAAAAAGGCCACCCGCACCGCCGCGGCGCGGGTGATGCCGAACAGCAGGCAGAGGACAAACAGCACCAAGATTTTGATCGCCAGCAGACTGCCCAGGTGCATGGCGAAGCGCTCAGGCTGCTGGGCCAGCACACCAATATCTACGGACATGCCGACGGCCACAAAGAACAGACTCATCAAGAGCCCTTTGTGGGGCTCGACCAATGCCTGAATCTGCAGGTTGTAGCGCGAGCCCGACAGCATCACGCCCATCAGAAAAGCACCGAGCGCCATCGACAGACCGGCAGTTTTCATTGCGAAGGCAGCCAGAAAGACCGAGGCCAGCACCACCAGGAAGAAGGCATCGCGATTGCCCTGGTGCATCAGTCGCTCAAGCAGCCAGGGCACCAGGTAGCGCCCGACCAGGATCACGGCGCCGACCAGCAGTGCCACAATGGCGAGCTGCTCCCACAGCGGAATCTCAACCGGCAGCGGCCCGACATCCGCCAGCACGGGGATCATGGCCAACAGGGGCACCACGGCCAAGTCCTGCATCAGCAGGATGGCAAAGGCCGTCTGCCCGTGATGGCTGGCGATCTCCGCACGTTCCTGCAGCAGCTGCATCACCAACGCTGTCGAGGACAAGGCCAAACTCATGCCGAGCAGAAGCGCTGTTGACCAATCGGGTTGAAACAGCCGGAAATAGGCCGCCAAACAGCCGCCGCTGATCAAAACCTGCAGGGACCCGAGGCCAAAAAGCGTGCGGCGCATCTCCCATAGCCGCCCGGGGTGCATTTCAAGCCCGATGACGAACAACAAAAGCACCACACCGAGTTCGGCGAAGTGGCGCAGGTCTTCAACGTCGCTGGTAATGGACGGGCCCGGGGTATGGGGGCCGAGCAAAATGCCGGCGACCAAGAGACCGAGAATCGAGCCGAGGCCGAAATGCCGAAACAAGGCCACGGCTGTCGCTGCCACGACGAGCAGCAAGACGGCTGAAGAGACAAAAGATTCCGGGTCCATTAGGTGCTCGGATGTTGGCTCAGATACTGGCTGAAATAGTGGCTCGGATCGGAGTCCGATAGTGGCCGGGGAGTTGGCGGATTGCCCTCTAACGCTCGCGCCGTCGGGCGCTCAGCCTCTGATTGCGCTGAATCAGAGTCATCAGAGGCCCGGAGATTGCAAAGGCAAGAAAGAGCGCGAACAACACGATGGGCGGATCAAGCACCACCAGCGCAAAGCCAAGCATCACAGCCACCATGACCACGAATGGCACACGACCATGGACATCCAGTTCCTTGAAGCTGTGGTAGCGAAAATTGCTCACCATGAGCAATCCGGCCCCAGCGGTCATCGGCACGGCCAGCCAGCCGAGATAAGCGCCCGCGAGTGCGTTGTCCGTGCCGATCCAGACCGCCCCGGCCAGGATGGCAGCAGCGGCAGGACTCGGCAGGCCCTGAAAATAGCGCTTGTCAGCCACGCCGATCTGGGTGTTAAAGCGCGCCAGACGCAACGCGGCGCCTGCGGTGTAGACAAAGGCCGCCAGCCAGCCCAGCTTGCCAAGCCCAGTCAGCGCCCAGTTGTAGACCACCAGTGCCGGCGCCACCCCAAAGGCGACCATGTCCGAAAGGCTGTCGTATTCAGCGCCAAAATCGCTCTGGGTGTTGGTCATGCGGGCGATGCGCCCGTCGAAGCCATCGAACAACATGGCGGCGAAGATGCCCAGGGCGGCGGCCTCAAAGCGGCCCTGATCGGCTGCCAGAATGGCGAAGAAACCGGAGAACAGCGCTGCCGTGGTGAACAGATTCGGCAGCAGATAGATGCCCCCGCGCCGCGGTGGTTTGTCGTTTTCTGGTTGCATGGCCCGTTGGAAAGCGGTGATTGAAGACTCTAGAGACTGCAAAGTATGCAGGATTGTGGGCGCTCTGACATCCACGCTTGCTGGTCGAATTCCTCACTTCTCAACCACGCAGTGCCGGCCGACATCAAATCTTTACTTGGCGCACCCGCCCCACTCGCGTTTTAATGGCGCCTGTCAGGGTCGCGCCCGCCGCCGGTGGACGCAATCGTCGAATGATCGAGGCCAAGCAATGGATTCCCCCGTACTATGACCATGCAACGCCCCCGCCCGAGCCTGCCCAGCAACGATAAGCGCTGGAAGCTCGTCAATGCCACCATGCGCCGTTCCGGCTACGCCGAGCATGCGCTGATCGAGGCGCTGCACAGCGTGCAGGATGCCTTTGGTTATCTGGATGAGGATGCGATGATGTTCGTCGCCGACTCGCTCGACCTGCCGCTGAGCAAGGTCTATGGCGTCGCGACCTTCTATCATCTGTTCATGCTCAAGCCGCAGGGGCGCCATAGCTGCGTAGTCTGCACCGGCACCGCCTGCTACATTCAGGGCGCGGGTGCGCTGATCGAGGGGCTGGAACAGCACTTCGGCGTCAATCCGAGCGAAACGACCGAAGATGGCGCCCTGTCGGTCATGACCGCGCGCTGCGTCGGTGCTTGCGGGTTGGCACCCGCGGTGGTGATCGACGGACAGGTCTCGGGCAAGCTCGACAGTGATGCACTTAACGCCAAGCTCGCCGAGAAGATCAAGCAGGAGATCGCGCAATGAATGTCGATGATCTCGAAGAACTCGCCAACAAGCATCGCGACGAAAACGCCACGGTCAAGACCGAGATCCGCGTCTGCACCGCCGCGAGCTGCCAGTCCTCGGGTGCGATGCCGGTGCTCGACGCACTCACGCAAGGCTGCACTGAGGATGAACACCCCGGCTGCCGTGTCAAGCAGGTCGGCTGCATGGGCCTGTGCTCTGCCGGCCCGCTGGTGGCGGTCGCGGAGCGCGATGCCTCACTTGATGATGCGAGCATTTATCGCGATGTCACCGCCGCCGATGCACCTGAGATACTGACCGGCGCCAAGACCGGAGCGCCCGTCGAGCGCCTACGCTGCCCCAACGACATGCCGTTTTTTGCCCGTCAGCAGCGCGTGGTGCTAGAAAACTCAGGCGTGGTAGACCCCAACAGCTTTAAGGGGTATGTCGCCCTTGGCGGCTATCAGGCCATGGTGCAGGCACTGACGGAAATGACCCCGGCTGAGGTCATCGCCGAGGTGACCACCAGCGGGCTGCGCGGCCGCGGTGGTGGCGGTTATCCGACCGGCCTTAAATGGTCGACCGTCGCCAAGATGCCAACGCGACAAAAATACGTAATCTGCAACGCCGACGAAGGCGATCCCGGCGCATTCATGGACCGCGCCATTCTCGAGTCCGACCCCCACCGGGTGCTCGAGGGCATGGCGATTGCCGCCTACGCCATCGGCGCCGACAAAGGTTTTGTTTATATCCGCGCCGAGTATCCGCTGGCGGTCGAACGGCTGAAAACCGCCATTCGCAAAGCCAAGCGCGCCGGCTTTCTCGGCCATCACATCTGCGTGACCGAGTTCAACTTCGATATCGAAATTCGCCTTGGCGCCGGTGCCTTCGTCTGTGGCGAGGAAACCGCGCTCATGGCCTCAGTTGAAGGCGGACGCGGTCAGCCGCGCCCGCGCCCACCCTACCCGGCCGAGTCCGGACTCTGGGGCTGCCCGACACTGATCAACAATGTCGAGACATTCGCCAATATCGCCCCCATCGTCCGCGAGGGCGGCAACTGGTACGCTGGCATCGGCACCGAGCGCTCCAAGGGGACCAAAGTCTTTGCGCTCGCCGGTGCCATTCGCAACACTGGCCTCATTGAAGTGCCCATGGGCACCCCGCTGCGCGATATTATAGAGTCCATCGGCGGCGGCATCCCCAACGACAAGGCCTTCAAGGCGGTGCAAACCGGCGGCCCATCCGGCGGCTGCATCCCTGAGTCGCATCTCGACACTCCGGTGGACTACGATAGCCTCAAAACCCTGGGTACCATCATGGGCTCAGGCGGTATGATCGTGATGGACGAGACCTCCAGCATGGTCGAGGTAGCGCGCTTTTTCATGGAGTTCTGCATGTCGGAGTCCTGCGGCAAGTGCATCCCCTGCCGCGCCGGCACCGCGCAGATGCACGAACTGCTCGACCGCATCGCCAAGGCGCAGGCGACACAGGACGACCTCGCGCTACTCGAGGAACTCTGCGAGGTAGTCCAGGCCACCAGCCTGTGTGGACTCGGACAAACCGCACCCAATCCGGTGGTCAGCACCCTGCGCTACTTCCGCGACGAATACGAACAACGGCTGCGCCAGAAAGACGCGGCCTGAATCACAATCGACAACTGACATCGATAGCGAGCGACGAATGGCACTGATTCAATGCCCTGAATGCGAAGGCAAGGTCTCCGACCAGGCCCCGGTCTGCCCTCATTGCGGTTTTCCGCTACGCAGCGACACCGGGTCTTCCTCTAGTTCCTCCTCTGCTCTGGCCGACCCGGCGCACAGCAGCGAAGAAGGATCGGCATCGCCGCAGCTAAGCCCAAACGCCTACCCCGGCAAGCCCTACCACTGGTCGGACCGAATACCTGTCGCCTTTATCCTGTTCTGGGGCGGCATGCTGGTTGGTGTCATGGGTAGCAACGGCGACATGGTCGACAGCCTTCAGGGCAATGGCATTCAGGCGAGCGAGCGCACGCCCATTGGCTGGCTTGCCTGGGCCATGGTTATTGGCGGAGTCATCTGGTTCGTCGGCAAGAACCTGCTTGCGTACCTGCATTACCGCAATTGGAAAATCGACAACCTGCACAAAGAAATGATCGAAGAAGCCGAACAGGCTGAACAAGCGGCCACCGGTCAAAACGCTGGCCAAGATGCTGGCCAAAATTCAGGCAGCGCCGCCTGATGTCGGGCAACGGCCTGATATCGCGCATCGGATGATACCGACTGCCTGATGCCGAGCCGCTGACAGCGAGCCTTTCGCGCTCGCCGACCAGCAAAGACCTTCCATCGCAACCCAGCCCGAAAACCACCAGCCGAGCCGAGCGGAGTCCAGCGCATGCCATTGCCAACGCCAGCCAGCAATGTCCGGGTCGTCACCCTGCGGATCGACGGCCAGGACCTGTCGGCCCGCGAGGATGAAACCATCATCGAGGTCTGTCGGGAAAATCAGATTCCGATCCCCAGTCTGTGCTATCTCGACGGCCTGTCGATTCTTGGCGGCTGCCGCCTGTGCCTAGTCGAGCTCGAAGGCCAGAACCGCCTGTTCGCCGCCTGCTCGACCCGGGTCGCCGAGGGCATGCATGTCATCACCAACACCGAGCGGCTGCAGCGCTACCGGCGCACCATCGTCGAGCTGCTCTTCGCCGAGCGCAATCATGTTTGCTCGGTATGCGTCTCCAACGGCCACTGCGAGCTGCAGAATCTCGCCCAAGGCTGTGGTGTCAATCACGTCCACATGCCTTATCGCTATCACCAGTATCAGGTCGACAGCTCTCATGAGATGTTCCGCGTCGACCACAACCGCTGCGTACTCTGCACAAGGTGTGTGCGCGTCTGCGACGAAATCGAGGGCGCTCACACCTGGGACATCATGGGCCGCGGCAGCGACTGCCAGGTGATCACCGACATGGCCCGCCCCTGGGGCGATAGCACCACCTGCACCAGCTGCGGCAAGTGCGTGCAAGTCTGCCCGACCGGCGCACTGGTCAAGCAGGGCACTTCTGCCGGGGAAATGGTCAAAGATCAGAGCTTCCTGCCGATTCTTGCCCGCCGGAGACACCAGCGATGAGCGCATCCGCCACCAAAATCACGGTCGCCACCACCTGGCTCGACGGCTGCTCAGGCTGCCACATGTCCTTTCTCGACATGGACGAGCGGCTGGTGGCCTTGGCCGGTCAGATCGACATGGTCTATAGCCCGCTGGTCGATGCCAAAGAGCTACCCGAGCAGGTCGATCTTGGCATCATTGAGGGCTCGGTCAGCAACGATGACGACTTCGAGAAGGCCAAGGCCTTTCGCAAGCATTGCAAGTTTCTGATCAGCCTCGGCGACTGCGCGGTCAATGGCAATGTCCCGGCGATGCGCAATGCGTTCAAGCTCGATGCCGTCATTGAGCGCGCCTATCGGGAAAATGTCGATATCAACCCGCAGATTCCGACCGAGGGGGTTCCGCGCCTGCGCCAGACCGTGCTGCCGCTGCATGCCGTGGTGCCGGTGGATCTCTACGTACCAGGCTGCCCGCCGCCAGCAGATGCCATTCATTTTGTGCTGAGCGAGCTGATCGCCGGGCGCACGCCTGACTCCAACGAGCTCACCCGATTCGGTGCCTGAGCTACCGCGACGGCCGATATTCGTTCATTTCCGCCCGTTCCGCGCCATCCAGCCCGCAGCATTCGGAGCTGACATCGACACCGTCAACAGCTATCTCGTCAACCGCCATCCAGCCAAGAGCCGCCGACCATGAGCCGCACCATCACCATTGAGCCGGTCACCCGCATCGAGGGACATGCGCGCATTTCGTTGCAGCTTGCCGACACCGGCGAGGTGGAAGACGCCAAGTTCCACCTGACCCAGTTCCGCGGCTTCGAGAAGTTCTGCGAAGGCCGCCCCTATCGGGAAATGCCGGCGCTAACCGCGCGCACCTGCGGTATCTGCCCGGTCAGCCACCTGCTGGCATCCAACAAAGCCTGCGACGACCTGCTCGCCGTCACCATCCCGCCAACGGCAGAAAAGCTGCGCCAAATCATGAATCTGGGGCAAATCGTGCAGTCGCATGCGCTGTCCTTCTTTCATCTGTCGTCGCCCGATCTGCTGCTTGGCTGGGAGGCCGACCCTAAGACGCGAAATGTCTTCGGCGTCATGCAGCAAGAGCCTGAGCTAGCGCGGGATGGCATCCGCCTGCGCCAGATTGGCCAGACCATCATCGAGATTCTGGGTGGTAAGAAAATCCACCCCACCTGGGTGGTGCCCGGCGGTGTCAGCGAGGCCCTGTCGGAAGAAAAGCGCGACGCCATCCAGGCCATGCTCCCAGACGCCCTGGAAATCGCCAAGCGCACTTACGCCAGCTTCAAAAGCCTGCTGCCAAAGTTCAAGCACGAGGCCGAGAGTTTCGGCACCATGCCGACCCTGTTTCTGAGTCTGGTTTCCGAGACCGGCCAGCTCGAGCACACCACCGGCCTGCTGCGCGTCAAGGACGCCAAGGGCCGCATCATCGAGGACAAGGTCCCGCCGCGCGACTACAAGCGCCTGATCGGCGAGGCGGTGGAGGACTTCAGCTACATGAAGTTCCCCTACTACAGGCCCATGGGCTACCCGCGGGGCATCTATCGCGTCGGCCCGCTGGCCAGGCTGAACAATGCCGATTCCTGCGGCACCCCCTACGCCGATGTCGCCCTGGCCGAATTCCGCACCCTGCAGGAAGACTCGGGGCCAATCACTTCGAGCTTCCACTACCACTACGCGCGCCTGGTCGAAATTATCTTTGCCATTGAGCGCATGCAGCGAATTCTAAAAGAGCCGGATATTCTCGACCACCGGGTGCGCGCCCACGCACGCGGCAACCGTTACGAAGGCATCGGCGTATCCGAAGCGCCGCGCGGCACCCTGATGCACCATTACAAGATCGACGATCATGGCCTCATCACCTGGGTCGACCTGATCATCGCCACCGGCCACAACAACTTGGCCATGAATCGCAGCATCAAGCAAGTGGCCGATACCTATGTCGACGGCAACAAGCTCAACGAAAGCATGCTCAATCGCGTCGAGGCTGTCATCCGCTGCTACGATCCCTGCCTGTCCTGCGCCTCACACGCCTTCGGGCAGATGCCGCTGGTGATTGAGCTGACAGACCCGGCAGGCAAGGTGGTCGACCGACTGGTGCGGGATTGATCCATTCCGCTCGACCGGCCAAGGGCAAACCGGCTCCGAGCCGACCACTGCCAGACCGCTCCGCGTTGGTCATCGGCTACGGCAGCCCAATTCGCGGTGACGATGCCATTGGCCCAATCGTCGCTGACCGGCTGCAACAACAACACCTGCCCGACTGGGTGCGCGTCGAGGCGCGCCACATCCTGACCGCCGAGCTCGCCGCAGACCTGGCTCAGGTTGAGCAGGTGATTTTTCTCGACGCCGCCGTGGATCTGCCACCCGGGGAGCTGCGCCTGCAAGCGCTGCAGCCCGACGCCTCCGCGCTCTCGACCATGGCCCATTTTCACGACCCACGCGAGCTGCTGGCCTGGAGCCAAGGCCTCTATGGCCGGGTGCCTGAGGCCTGGCTGATCACCGCCGGTGGCGCGGACTTCGACTATGGACATTTTCGCCTGAGCGAGACCGCCGCCGCCGCCGTGCAGCCGATGATCGACGCGGTGCTGGAACGACTCGGCATCCAGCAACCCATCACTGACCCCATCACCGACCCCGTCACCGAACACAGCGATGCAAGAAGTTGTTCTGATTGAAGTCACCGGGCGCGACCGCCCCGGTATCACCATGACCCTGACCGAGGCCCTAGCAGGCGACCGGGTGCGCATTCTCGACATCGGTCAGTCGGTCATCCATAACACCCTGGCACTCGGCATTCTGGTCGAACTGCCAGCCGACAGCACCGGCTGCCAGGTGTTTCGCGAGCTGCTGTTCACCGCCCACCGCCTAGGGCTCGATGCGCGCTTCACGCCGATCGAATCCGACGCCTACGAAGATTGGGTGCGCGAGCAGGGCCAGCCACGTCATATACTGACCCTTCTCGGTGCTGTGATTAACGCCGAACAACTCGCCCGCGTCGCCGGGGTCGTCAGCCGTCATGGGCTCAATATCGACCAGATCACGCGTTTGTCTGGTCGCATTTCCCAGCGCGAGAGCGGGGGCGACACGTCCGCCCGCGCATCAGGCATACGCCCCGCCTGCGTGGAGTTCTGGCTGCGCGGGCCGGTGCCCGATATCTCCAGCCTCCATGCCAGCTTTCTGGAGCTTGGCAATCAGCTCGATATCGACATTGCCATTCAGGAAGATGACATCTTCCGCCGCAACCGCCGGTTGGTCTGCTTCGACATGGACTCGACGCTCATCCAGGCCGAGGTGATCGACGAGCTCGCCGCCGCCGCTGGCGTTGGCGAGCAGGTCGCCGCCATCACCGAGCGCGCCATGCGCGGCGAGCTGGACTTCAATGCCAGCTTCCGCGAGCGGGTTGCCTTGCTGAAGGGCCTGGAGGAGTCCGTGCTGGCCGAGATCGCGGCCCGCCTTCCGATTACCGAGGGCGCCGAACGGCTCATCAGCAGTCTGAAAGCCCTTGGCTACCGCATCGCCATTCTCTCTGGCGGCTTCACCTACTTTGCCGAGCATCTCAAACAACGACTTGGCATCGATATCGTTCACGCCAATCCGCTCGATTTCCAGGGCGGCCGCCTGAGTGGAGAGGTCACCGCCCCCATCGTCGACGGTGCCCGCAAAGCCCAGCTGTTGCGCGACATCGCCGCACAGGAAGGCATCCGCCTTGAGCAGGTTATCGCCGTCGGCGACGGCGCCAATGATCTGCCAATGCTCGCCATCGCCGGCCTTGGCATTGCTTTTCACGCTAAGCCGCTGGTCAAGGAACAGGCCAGGCACTCACTGGCCGCCGTCGGCCTCGACGGCATTCTCTACCTGCTCGGCATGCGCGACCGCGACCTCGAGCATTTGCAGCGATAACAGCGATCGCATCATCCAAACGGGATGAATCATCCCTCGGCACAGAGCTTTGCGAGCTGCTCAAGCTCGGCCTGGTCGAATCCGGCCCGGCGGCGGTCGGCGAGATTGACCGGACAGGGAACCCGACCTTTCATGTGCTGGCGTAGCAGGGCGACATAGGTCGAGGCCGGGTCGCACTCACGTTGCTCGCACAGATAAGCAAACCAGTGCGATCCGGCTGCCACATGGCCAACTTCGTCGCGCAGAATAATCCCGAGCGCATCGGCACTGGCATCGTCGCCAACCTGGCGCAAGCGCTCGATCATACCGGGGGTGACATCCAGCCCGCGCGCCTCAAGCCCGCGTGGCACCAGCGCCATGCGCGCGAGCGCATCATCGGCGGTGGCGGTGGCCATCTCCCAGAGTCCGTCGTGGGCGGGGAAATCGCCGTAGTCGAAGCCTAGCGTGCGCAGGCGCTCGCGCATGAGCGCGAAGTGCGAGGCCTCCTCTGCCGCGACCCGCACCCAGTCGTCGTAATACGCGCGCGGCAACCCGGCAAAACGCTGCACGGCATCGAGCGCCAGATTGATGGCGTTAAATTCAATGTGAGCGACAGCGTGCAGCAGCGCGGCACGTCCCTCCGCCGTGCCGAGCCCGCGTCTGGGCAGGTCGCGCGGCGACACAAGCAGCGGGCGCGCCGGACGCCCGACGGACTCGGGCGGGCATGCCGTGGCGGTGTCCTCGACAGCCAGCTCCCCCGCACGCCAGCGCGCCGCCAGCGACTCGGTGGCGCTCAGCTTGGTCTCAATGTCGCACAGCCGCAGCACATCCCGCGCCCCCGCCTGCAGCTTGTTGCTGCAGCCTGGAGATTGTGAAAAATTATCGTGCATCAATCGGATTCATCCGCCCAGGTGATCGGGACCCACGAAGCGCAAAAACACCTGAATCATGGATGACACCATAGAGAAATAGGGGAAAACGCAATTCCAGCGCGTGCCATGATCAGGTATGCTACCAGCATTGATCGAGACCCGTTGTTGACCCAAGTCCGGGAGCGGCCCAGGCCTGATCGCCAAACAGGCTGCATGGTCCGGCTGCGTTACCGGCACCGCGAGGCCTTTGATGAAACTTTGCCCCAAATGCTCAAGCAGCCCCTGGCCCTTCGCCATGGTCGCCATACTGGCCGGCATCATTACCTTCCTGACCTGGCTCATGCTGGGCTTCGCACAGACAAGCCCGCTGGCTCGCACACTCGGCAGCGCAGCGGTTTTTCTCGGCGTAGGCCTGACTCTGACTCAGTACGTGCTGACCTGTCTGCGCCGCCACTGCCCGCATCGGCACCAGGCCAGCGACTGCCACTCTTCAGGCTCGGGCGCATAAGCAAGACTTAGGCGATTTCTGTCAGTCGCCTAAAGATCACACCGCCGGCGGCACGCCTGCCGGTTTTGTTGCGACCTGGTCGCGCAGATAGACCGGCAGCCCCTGCTCAGGTGGCACCGTCTCCCCCGACGCAACCGCACTGGCGGCAAGTTCGGCGATATCGGCTGCGGTGCAGCTTAAATCGGCATCGATGCGATCATCACCTAGGCCAGTGCGCGCGATCAGCGCATCGCGATAAAGCGACCAGCCATTGCCCACCCCGAAATCCAGCAGCCTATCAAAGGCACGCAACCCGGCTGTTACATCCACTCGCTCCGCTGCGCTGACCTGTTCGGGTTGCAGCGCGCTCGCCCGCCCCTGCCCTGCAATCTCAAACAGCCCCCAGTAAAGCTCGCCGATGCGGGCATCAATGACTGCAAGCACAGTCGTGTGCCCGTGTTGGCGCCAGCCGGCATGGGCCAGCGCAGCCAGGGTTGAAATGCCCACCAAGGGCACGCCTGCACCGAAGGCCACCCCTTGCGCCACGGCCGCGGCAATGCGCACGCCGGTAAAAGACCCAGGGCCGCGACCAAAGGCAATGGCATCGAGTTGCTTAAGCCGCACGCCCCCGCGCGCGAGCACTTCCTCCATCATCGGCAACAGACGCTCGCCATGGCGGCGCGGGGCCTCCTCATGCAGGCCAAGCACGTCGCCGTCGCACAAGAGCGCGGCGGAGCAAAAGACGCCGGAGGTCTCAAGCGCCAGAATTTTCATGGACGCGGAGAAGGATGGGGAAAGACCGTCAGGCCTGAACGGACGCGGTGGTGCCGTGATTGACCGAGTCGATGAACTCGCGAAACGCCTCCGGGGGGCGCACCACCCAACCGCGGAAGGACTGCGCCAGCGCGCCTTCGAACATCAGCGGCGGCTCGTCCTGGGTGACTTCCACCTTGATCAGGCCAGTCTGCCCCACGAGTCCGTTCGGGTCCTGGAGGCGCGTCTCGCTAGCCCAGCGCTTGAGCTCTTTGAAGAAGTCCTCGGTCTTGGCCCGCCGGTTGGTGAGACGATCGGCCAGGCCCAGCAGCAAGGCGCGCTTGTATTCGATCTCGGCGTCAAATTCCTCATCAAAAATCGATACGCTGAAGTCAGATGTGAGCTGCACCATGCCGCGCACCACGAGATAGACGAAGAGATCGTGCAGATCGCGCCAGGTATGCTGCGGTAGCGGGCGGTCCCAGTCGATGCCGTAGCGGATCTGACGGGTGAAGAAGCGGAACAGATGCTGCAGCACCCAGATGCGCTCGCTGTCGTCATCGGCGTGGCGGCTGCTCTGGGTGCGGTCGATCTCGTGCAGGGTCTTGCGCAGGTTGTAAATCATCAGCAGCAGCAGACGCTGCTCGAGGGTATTGGCGTTGTTTTTTGTTGGCGCCGGTCCGCGCGGCTTGGGCAGACTGGCAATCGCCTTCAGCACCGGTTTCTTGACGCAGTGCATGACGGTGATGCGCTCCTCGGCGCCGAGCGTCTCGCGCGCGATCCGCTCAAGCTCCATCATCAACGCAGGCAGCGCCTGGCGCAGCCCGCGGCTGCGCAGCGACAGAATACGCTCGCAAATGGCGCTTGCCCCGGAGTCAGGCTCTTCAATGGTTTCACTCTCGGCGAGCAGTTCGCGAAGTTCTTCGCTGTCGACCTCCTTGAGCGAATAGTCATCGTCTAGCATACCCCGCCCCGCGATACCGACCAGAAAAGCGCTGTTTGCAATATGCCGCGGAGGCCGCGCGACTTCAAGATAGAACGCCCCATGTCATCAAGACCAAATGAAAACCACGCAAGCGCGCGGGTGAGCAAATTTCTCAGCACCCGATCACAAAATAAACACCCCACACTATAGCCCCTTGTGGGCGCAATCCCAAATCGGCGCGGGCACAAAAACCGCAAACAGACGCATCAGTTGGCTTCCCCAGTGCTTGCTGGCGCGGACGGCGGCAAGGAAGTCCCGAAAAACGCGCGCACATCCGCCAGGGACTCCGTGCGCGTCATCGGCGGCAGGCTCTTGACGAAGGCGGCACCATAAGGCTTGCTAGCCAGGCGCGGATCGCACAGCACGAATAAGCCGCGGTCGCTGGTATCACGAATCAAACGGCCAGCGCCCTGCTTTAGTGCAATCACCGCACGCGGCAGCTGGAAATCACGAAACGGCTGACCACCCGCCTCGCGCAGGGCGTCGATGCGCGCGCGCACGACTGGATCGGCGGGAGACGCGAACGGCAGCTTGTCGACAATCACGCAGGAGAGCGCCTCCCCGCGCACGTCGACCCCCTCCCAGAAGCTGGCGCTGCCAAGCAGCACGGCGTTGCCATGCTCGCGAAAGCGGCGGATCAATTCAGCGCGCGGGGCCTGCCCATGCACCAGCAGCGGATAGTCGAGCGCGCCCTCGAGCAGCCTGGCCACCTGCTGCAGCGCGCGGTGACTGGTGAAGAGCACGAACATGCGCCCGCGAGTGATCGGGGCAAGCTCGCGCACCAACTCGGCGACGCTGGCGTCATGCGTCGCATCGGCTGGCTCGGGCATCTGCGGCGGCGTGAGCCAAAGGGCCTGTCGCGCGTGATCGAACGGACTTTCCCAGCGCGCGGTGCGGGCGTCCTCAAGTCCCATCTGGCGGGCGAAGTGCGTGAAGGACTCGCCCACCGCCAGCGTGGCGGAGGTGAAGACCCAGGCTGCGGGCAAGCGCGCGCGATGCGCCTGAAAGCTGCTGGCCACCTCGAGCGGGGTCTGATGCAGACGAAAGCCGCGTCCCTGGGCATCAAGCCAGCGCACCTGATCGGTGGTCTCCTCGGCGGCGAAGAGCTCCAGGCGCTCGCGCAGATCGCGACAGCGCTCATGGTCGCGATCGAGTGTCTTGGAATGCCCGGCGATGGTCTCAAGGTTTGCGTCGATCTGCTCAAGCAGCTCCCCGAGCGCCGCGCGCGCGTCTTGCACCCGCGGCTCCGCGCTGATCTCGGCCCAGGCAGAGCGCCGGTCTTCGGTGCCGAACGCCAGGCGCAAGCTCTGCACCGCCGGGCGCAGCTGCTCGAGCGGCGCGGACAAATCAATGAGCCCACGGGCCTCGCGGGTCAAATCGGCGCTGAGATCGCGGGCGAAATCGAGCAGCTGATAGCTGCTGAGCGAGCGGCCGAAAAACACCCCGGCTACCTCAGGCAACTGATGCGCCTCGTCGATGACAAAGCAATCAGCTCCCGGAAGCACTTCGCCCAGGCCTTCCTGGCGCAGCGCCATATCGGCGCACAATAGATGGTGATTGATCACCACCAGGTCGGCCTCCTGCGCCTGGCGGCGCGCCACCACCAGGTGACAGTCGCCCCAGTGGGCGCAGTCCTGCCCGAGGCAATTATCCGCGGTGGAGGTCACCAGCGGCCATAGCGGCGAACGCTCGGGCAGGCCGGACTCGGCCACATCACCGCTGCGCGTGACTCGCGCCCAGTCACGCACGCTTGCAAGCTCCACGCGCAGACCGGGGTCGCGCTTGGCGCGGTCCGCGCCGGTTTGCTCCAGTCGCTGCAGGCACAGGTAGTTGGCCCGCCCTTTGAGCAGTGCCACCCGCACCGGGATGCCGAGCAGGCGCCGGGCCAAGGGCAAGTCTTGGTGAAAGAGCTGGTCCTGTAGGGTGCGGGTGCCGGTGGAGATGACCACCTTGCGCCCGCACAGCAAGGCGGGGATCAGATAGGCGAGGGTCTTGCCGGTGCCGGTGCCAGCCTCGCAGATGAGGGTGCCGCCCTCGGCGATCTCTTCGGCCACCGTGGTCGCCATCGCCAGCTGTTGCGGCCTGACGCCAAAATGATGCAAGTGCCGCGCAAGCCGCCCGCGTGGGCCGAAGATCGATTGGAGCTCAATCGGCTCAACCTCCCGAAGCCTTGAGTTGGGCTTCCTGCGCGCCCTGGATGTCTCCGGTGCGACGACGCGCGTCCGATATCACCAGCCAGTTGTCGCGTTTCAGGTTGCTGCTGTCGCCAGAGAGGTCATTCGCGCGCTTGGCGAGATTAGCCGCCTGACTTGCCAGCCCTTGTTCCAGGCGCACATGGGCCAGACGATTCCACAGATAGCCTTCACGTGACTGCAGGCGCAGCGCCCGCTCCAACGTCGCAGCAGCGCCGGCATAGTCGCTGCTCTGGCGCTGACGCTCGGCTTGCGTGACCAGCGCATCGACCGCCGGAGTCATCTGCGGAGCCTGGAGCGCGCCGGAGGAGGCAACCCGCGTCTCCGGTGCCGGAAGCGCAGGCGTCATCGAGCCGGGCTCGGCCGCCGGCGGCGGGGCTATCGGCGGCACGGCACTGGCTTGCCCACCAGCGGCCGGTTGCGGTTGCGCTTGCCCAGCCGGCCCTCCAGCCCGGGCTTCAGGGCTCTGAGCCAGGGCGCCGGTCTGGGCATTCGCAGCCACGCCAGGCGCCCCCGGAACCGCGCCCGGGGGCGGGCTCTCAGTCATCGGCTGGTAGGCGTAAACCCGCGCCGGCTCAGGCGGCGGAGTCTGTTGGCGCTGACTGGGGGTCACCGCTGCGGGTGGAGGACGTCGGGCATCCACAATGGGCGCTGGCGGTTCCTGGCGCTGCGGGGTGCTGCAGCCGCTGGCCACCGCTGCGACCAAGACCCCGGTCAGTATGCCTAGGGGGAAGCGGAATTGTTTGTGCTCAATCATCAGTTACCATAAAAATCGCTGAGGAAAAGATTGCGCGAGCCCCGATCCTCTCGGCTGGGGGCAGGCTTTGGACGCTCAGACCCTGTCTCCTGCGCCGCACCCTCGGGAGCCGCGTCACTATTGGCCTCCGCCACTGCCTCGCCGCTTGGGGCCGGGCAGGCGGCGACCGCGGCAAACTCGGCATTGACCGGCACTGTCAGTCCGCCACAGCCCTGGGTCATGACCACGCCATCGGGCGGAACATCGCTCAAGGGCTGATTGTCGATGCTGGCCATCAGGTCACCCCACACACGCAGTGCCCCGCTCGAGCCGGTCAGACCGCTTGACTGATTATTATCGCGTCCGACCCAAACCACTGTCACCTTGTCCCCACTGAAACCGGCAAACCAGCTGTCGCGCAGGTCATTGGTGGTGCCCGTTTTGCCGGCCACGCTCAGCCCTTCAGGCAGGCGCTGCTTGAGCCAGACGGCCGTGCCCTGCTCCACCACCTGGCGCATGGCCCATTGGGTCATGAAGGCCGCATCGCCACGCACCACCGGCTCCACGGCCAGCGGATAACGGCTCAAGGGGCGACCGGAGGCATCGAGTACTTCGCGAATAGCACGCAGCGGCGTGCGGAAGCCGCCGGCGGCAATGGTTTGATACACCTGCGCGACTTCGATCGGAGCCAGGGACACCGAGCCCAGCAGCATGGCGGGCACCGGGTTGATCTGGCGCATGGCACCCAGCTGCCTGAGGGTCGCCGCCACCTGATCGACCCCCAGCTCCAGCCCCAGGTTCACCGCGGCCAGGTTGTAGGACTTAGCCAGTGCGCGGTAAAGCGGCACGTCGCCGTGAACGCGATGATCGTAGTTTTTCGGTTCCCAGACATCGACACCGACGCGCACGCTAACAGGCCGGTCTGAAATCGGGGTCACTAAGGAGTATCGTTCAGGTTGCTCGAGCGCGGTGAGATAAATGGCCGGCTTGACCGCAGAGCCAATCGATCGCACCGCATCCAGCGCGCGGTTGAACCCTTCGAACGCGGAATTGCGGCTACCGACCAGCGCCAGCACTTCCCCTTGCGCGACCGAGGTCACCACCGCGGCTGATTCAAGCGTGCCGGAGCGAAAGCCGCGCTGCTTCTCAAGCTTCGGCAGCCGGTCTTGAATCGCGCGCTCGGCGGCGGTCTGGACCAATGGGTCCAGGGTGGTGAAAATCTTCAGGCCTTCTGAACGCAGATCCTCCTCGCGGTAGTCGCGCTGCAGCTGGCGCCGCACCAGTTGCACAAAAGCCGGATAGTCCCCGCTCGGTCGCGCACCGCCCTCGCGCAGGCCGAGCGGGTCGGCCTTGGCCTGCTCGGCCGCGGCGGCGGTGATGATCTGGTGATGCGCCATGATGTCGATCACCAGGTTGCGGCGTTCCAGCGCCTTTTCTGGATGACGGCGGGGGTTGTACTCGGACGGTCCTTTGAGCACCGCCACCAGCAGTGCGGTGTCCGCCACGCTGAGCTCCGAGAGCGGACGGTCAAAATAGAAGCGACTGGCGAGACCAAAGCCGTGAATCGCGCGGCTGCCATCCTGGCCCATGTAGATCTCGTTGGCGTAGGCGGTGAGGATGTCATCCTTGCTATAGCGCAGGTCGAGCAATATCGCCATCAAGGCTTCGTTCAATTTGCGCTCAAGCGTGCGCTCTTGGTTGAGGTAGAAGTTCTTGACCAACTGCTGAGTCAGGGTGCTGGCACCTTCCACGGTGCGCCCGGCCATTAGATTCTTGTAGGCAGCGCGCAGGATGCCTTTGGGATCGACGCCGATGTGCTGGTAGAACTTGCGGTCTTCCACCGCGAGAAGAGTCTTGATCAAGAGGTCCGGCAACTGCGCGCGTCGCAGCAGCACCCGGTCCTCCATATGGGTGGGGTAAATACTCGCGATCAGCGCCGGATCAAGCCGCACCAGCGCGATTTCCGGCCCCTGATCCAGCGTTGTCACCGAGGCGACCTGCCCGTCGGCAAAGGCCACATCCAGCAGCGCCGAGCGCTCGGCGCCGTCCCAGAAGCGAAAGCCGTGGGTGTAGAAGCGCACCCGCTCGCCGTCGCGCAGGTAGGTGCCGGGGCGGTCAACCTCAGGTACCGGGAGATACTTTAGCCGCTTAAGCTCCGCCACCAGCGCCTCTGGCGTCAGCACCCGGCCCTGGTAGAGCTCGAGTGGGCGGGCATAGACTCGCGCCGGCAGCGCCCAGCGCTTGCCCTCAAACTTGGAGCGCACAACATCGTCGAGTTGCAGCGCATACATCCCCAGCACCCCGGCGCCACCGAGCGCCAGCAATACCCCAAGGCCGAGCAGGAAGCTCCAGAAACCGCCACGCTGGGCACGCGCGAGCGCGCGCCGCCGGTGGCGCGCCATCAACGACCCCGTGGCGCGAAATTGTGCTTTATCCATAACGGGAATCATCCCACCGCCGCGCGGATACCTCAAGCCGGGTCAACACCGCCGCTGGGTCAGCTCTTGATGCCGACGCCGCGCCGCAGCAACACCAAGCTAAACGAGCTGAGCAATGCAATACAGAACCCAACCAGAGAAAATGCGATCCACAAGGGGATATCGCTCACGCCGAGAAGGCCATAGCGAAACGCATTGACCATGTAAAGAACGGGATTAAGCAGTGAGACATTCTGCCAGAACTCTGGCAGCAGCGAGATGGAATAGAACACCCCGCCAAGGTAAGTGAGCGGCGTCAGCACAAAGGTAGGAATAATGGAAATATCGTCAAAACTGTTGGCAAAGATTGCGTTGATGAAGCCCCCCAATGCGAACAGAATGGCTGTCATTAAAAAAATCAGCAGCGTAACCAGATAACTGTGGATACTCAAATCGGTAAAAATAAAGGCAACCAGGGTGACCGCCACGCCGACGCTCAGTCCGCGCAGCACGCCGCCGGTGACATAGCCGGCCAGAATCACCCAGTTGGGGGTGGGCGAGACCAAAAGCTCCTCAATGTAATGAGAGAACTTGCTGCTGTAAAAGGATGACACCACATTGGAGTAGGCATTGGTAATCACCGACATCAGCACCAGCCCAGGCACAATGAACTCAAGGTAGCTGAAGCCCTCCATCGGACCAATCCGCTCGCCAATCAGCCGCCCGAAGATGACGAAATACAATGTCGTGGTAATCACCGATGGCAACAGCGTCTGTATCCAGATCCGCGTGAAACGCAGGGTTTCCTTGGTTACCAGCGTCTCGTAGGCGACCCAGTACCGATACCAGCGGCTCCTGACTGAGCCCTCAGTTGGGCTCCCAGTTGGGCTCCCAGTTGGGATAAGGGTTGGACTCGGGTCTGAGCTCATGATTGGGCTCCCGCGAAGGCATCCTGTTCGGCCTCTGGCTGAAGATCGTCACGATTGTCCACCAAATCTAGGAACAGCTTCTCCAAACGGTTTTGCTTGTTGCGCATGCTGATCACTTCAATGCCGCACCGTGACAATGCCTCGAACAGACCATTGATGCTGTGGTCGCGACTGACTTCCACTTCCAGCGTGCTCTCATCGATGGTTTCCAAGACGAAACCGCCCAGTGCCGGGAGTTCCGTCACCCGTCCACGCAGATTGAGCACGAAGGTCTCCGAGCGCAGTCCCTTGAGCATCTCGGCAATATCGGCCCGCGCCACAATCTCGCCATGATTGATGATGGCCAGATGCCGGCACAGGCTCTCGGCTTCTTCCAGGTAATGTGTTGTCAGGATAATCGTGGTGCCACCGGCATTGAGCTCGCGCAGGTAATGCCACATGGCACGGCGAATTTCGATATCCACCCCGGCCGTGGGCTCGTCGAGAATCAACACCCGCGGCTGGTGCACCAGAGCGCGCGCGATCATCAAGCGTCGCTTGAGGCCGCCCGAGAGCTGGCGCATTTGTGTTTCGCGCCTGTCCCACAGATCGAGCTTGCGCAGGTAATACTCCGCGCGCACGCGCGCCTCGCGCCGCGGAATGCCGAAATAACCGGCCTGGTTGATCACCACCTCCAGCACCGGCAGGAAAAGATTAAAATTGAACTCCTGCGGCACCACGCCGAGTTGAGCGCGCACCTGCTCCGGCTCGCGGTCAAGATCGTGCCCAAAGACATGCACCGTCCCGGCCGTCTTGTTCACCAGGGATGTCAAAATCCCGATTAGCGTCGACTTGCCCGCACCATTCGGCCCGAGCAGCGCGAAAAAATCACCGGCCTCGACCGTCAGATCGACGCCTTTCAGCGCCTGAAGCCCCGAGGGATAGACTTTTCGCAGTTCGCTTGCAATGAGTGCCGACATGGATGCAGAGACCACGGTTGACCAAGCAAATTCAACCCGCCACCCTACCCTAGGGCGCTGGCAGCGGCAACCAGGCGCGACCAGCTAATCTCCAACCGCGCGATGCAACAACCCATGGGCACCGGCGGGTGCCCGTGATTGATAGGAAAATCACATGATCAGAAACCACCGCCAGCAGATCCTGGTAACCGGCGGCGCCGGATTCCTCGGCAGCCACCTCTGCGAGCGTCTACTCGCGGACGGAGAAGACGTGCTGTGCCTGGACAACTTCTACACCGGCACCAAGGACAACATCCGCCATCTGCTCGCCGATCCGCACTTCGAGCTGATGCGCCATGACGTGACCTTTCCGCTTTATGTCGAGGTTGATGAAATCTACAACCTCGCCTGCCCGGCCTCGCCGGTGCATTATCAGTTGGACCCGGTGCAGACAACCAAGACCAGCGTCCATGGTGCGATCAATATGCTCGGACTGTCCAAGCGCACCAAGGCAAAAATCCTGCAAGCCTCGACCAGCGAGGTGTATGGCGACCCGGAGGTCCACCCGCAACCAGAAGACTACTGGGGACGCGTCAATCCAATCGGCATCCGCGCCTGCTACGACGAAGGCAAGCGTTGCGCCGAGACGCTGTTTTTCGACTACCACCGGATGCACGACTTGCGCGTCAAGGTTACCCGCATTTTCAACACCTACGGGCCACGCATGCATCCCAATGATGGCCGCGTGGTGTCCAACTTCATCGTCCAAGCGTTGCGGAATGAGCCCATCACCCTCTATGGCGACGGCGAGCAGAGCCGATCTTTCTGCTATGTCGATGACCTGATCGACGGGCTAGTCCGGCTAATGAACAGCCCGGATGCGCTCACTGGCCCGATCAATCTCGGCAACCCGAAAGAATTTCGCATGCGCGAGCTCGCCGAGAAAATCCGCGAACTCTGCGGCTCGCGCTCCGAACTCATCCACAAGCCGCTACCTAAGGACGACCCGCGCCAACGCCAACCCGTCATCGAACAGGCCAGGGAGCGCCTCGGTTGGGAACCAAAAATCCCGCTCGAACACGGCCTAAGAGCCACCATCGGCTACTTCGAGACCTTGCTGCGCACTCAGAATCAGGCCAGATTCAGCCATTAGCCGCTGACGGCAATCATCCATCTTGTCCCAAGTCCGTTTTCCGCGGCCCACGGGGCTCCGTTATCTCCGGTGGCCAGACTGAGCCCGCTAGGGCCAAAGCTTGAGGATACCGACAATCAGGCCGCCAGTACCCATCGTGATGCCGAACGACCAGCGCATGAAACTGTCCATGCGTTGCTGTAGCCCTCGGATATCTTGCTGCACACTCTCAAAGCGCTTATCGACTTGCTCGAACCGTTTTTCAACTTGCTCGAAGCGCTTCTCCATCTGGTTGAAACCTTCACGCATCAACTCGCGCTGGTTTTTGAGCTCTTCTTCAACGCGCACCATGCGCTCACGCAATTCGATCTCATAGACAACCGGGGGCTTGCCGAGGCTTTGCTCGACCAGCCAGTCGCTGAGATTGTCTTTGACGTAGTCGCCAATTTCCTGCTTGATGAGGTTGAGGTCTTCTTGGAACATCATGAAGATGGCGCAGTGAGTATCCTATCTTACCAGCCCTGGGTTAGGCACCGGAGGTCGATCCGCAACAAAGCGAAATATAGCGCGTGTAGTCTCTTTCATGCTGATGCTTATGTGGTCAAGAAACAGCCGAACGTGTATTTTCGGATCACAATCCACCACGGCGACGATAACCAGGCCTTGGTCACGCGCGGCGTAGACGTATCTCGGTAGTGTTCGGGCAGTGCCGCACGCACGGCAGCCAGCCAAGCTTCGGCATCGGCGCTCAGCAATAGCTGATCGCCGAGTTCTTCAGAATTGAGCCAGATCGTCAATGCGCGCGAGCAAGGGCGCACTTTGATCAGCCCATGCAGAACCCAAAACGGCGCCGCACCTGGCGCAGTAAGAGATGGCGAGCAGCTTCTCGGCCCTCTTTGCGGCCCCGTTCAAGCCCCTGTTGTCACCATTGATCGGTGCAGGCTTCCAAGTTTTCGGCCAGCATGTGACACACTTCCGTTAAATCGCTCATCGGTGGTAGGGAAACGTTGCGGCAGCGGCGGACCGAAAATCGCCGCCACTGTAAAATCGCCATCGCCTGCCCTGCGTCGCACCTTATAATGCCGCAAAATGGCGCCTAATGCGGCTCCTCAATGAGCGGGATTGGGATCGCCAGCGGATACTGGATCTTTTCGCCATCATCGTTACTCATCATCCCAGGCGGGCCGAGCCTGATCCGGGGTCGAGGCTCAGAACAGCCTCTTCGATCGCGTCAAACACCGGACTCGGCACCGTTAGATGAAACTGTTTGCGGCGGTTTTTCGACACCTTGCCTTTATTCTGCAGGGCACCGATGACCAGTGTGGTGAGCACATTTCCTCGCACATCGAAACGCTGATCGATACAGCGATACACTTGGTCATAGCGCTGCAGAAACGCGGTCTCATCGCGCAAGTCCTTCTCCAGTGCCTGACGCGCCATGTCGAGGGTGAATTCCACGACCGCTGTCGCATCCCAATAGCGATAAAGCGACGCGTCCCCTCGGAAGCGAAAATCGTAGGTCTCATCGCCGAGCCAGCGCACCTCCCAACGGCGACGCATTGGCGCGGAATAGTGCTGTAAGGCCTTAAGGTAAGCCGCCTCGTTGCGTTTCATCGCCACTGAGACAGGCAACAGCAACCCATGGCGCAAACGCCCGGATTGGCAGAGCGCATAGTGAAATAGAAAGCGAGACAGGCGCCCGTTGCCATCCATGAAGGGGTGAACGAAAACCAAGCCGAAGGCGGCGATGGCCGCCGCGACCAGTGGGTCGATCACCTTCGGCAGGGTATTCGCGAACCCCAACACGCCGTCCATGAGTTCATGCACCTGCTCGGGCGGCGGCGGCACATAGGTGATGCCGGCCGCACCCCGCAGCGGTCCGCGCAGCCAGTTCTGCTCATGGCGGTAGGCCGCCGCTCGATCAAACGGATTCGTGATAGCCGCATTCTGCAGTTCGACCAAATAGTCCTCGTCCATCTGTCGTGGCTGATGAGCCTGTTGTAACAGAGCCACGAAAGCCTCGGCCTTGTCCTGGGACGGCGTCTCGCGCTCGATGGCGAAGGAATTTTCGGTCTCGTGCAGATAGGCCCAGGCAAGCGCCCGATCCGTTGCCAGCTGACCCAGCGCCTCCACAAAGGCATTGGCCCGGCCCAGAATGTCGAGAGCCAGTCGCTGTTCAATCTCCGGTGTGCGCTCGACGGTCACGCAATACTGCAGCGAGCCCAGCCCGTTGAAGTTAACGCGCCAGCGTGCGTTGCGTTGGCCTGGCGTGGTTAGATAGCGTTGGGCATCAAACAGGTCGACGGTCGGCCCCGCGATCGCGCAGTCACCGGCCAACTCGCGTCCCTGAAAGGCCTCCCACAGAAACCCCAGCACCCGCACATAGCGACTCGAGGGCGTGGCCTGCAACCGCTGAAGCAAGTCGGTTTCGGGGATCTGCTTGAGCGCCTGGGCCAGGATCTGCAGATTGACCCCTTCATGCTTAAGCGCAAACAGTAACTGGTCGAGCGGCTGGTCCGCCGTCGGTGCAACGGGCGCCGGCACCAACAGGGCTTCGGCGGTACGCGTCACCCGCGACACGGGCGCAACCCGGGCCGGACAGCTCGGTGAAAACGCCGAGATCCTAAGGGTCTCGCAAAGATGCTGGTAGCCGACGGAAGCCAAATTTTGTTAACTGAAGCGCGTTTTTCTTAAATATGGACCATTATGCAGGATTTTTCTTAACGTTGACCTGCCTCGCCAGTCCATGTCAATTTCAGCGCTCCCCCGACTGTTCGACGCGCGTTTACACCAAGCATGACTCGGCCTGCACAGTGAATGCCGACTTGTGAGGTTTGTTGGCGAAGAACCGGAACTCGTTGATTATCTGGACTACCATTGACGGAGGAGCGACAAGTCATGAATGCTATGCATAACCCTGCCCACCCCGGCGAAATACTCAAGGATGGCTGGCCCGAAGCAGTCACCATCACAGAAGGAGCGAAACAACTCGGAGTAACACGCGCCGCTTTAATCGCCCATCGGTGGTCGTGACACGTTCGGCAGGAGCTGGGGCAGAAAGATGCGTCCGAACCAGACGACAAAGGCGCGGCGCAGAGTCAGATGCTCCGGGACCTGAAGCCAACCGACCAGCGCTTGCTGCAAAATCGCCATCGCCTGCCCTGCGTCGCTGCTCGCCTCTAGGGCCAAAGCCTTAGGATCCCGACGACCAGGCCGCCGGTGCCCATCGTGATGCCGAACGACCATCGCATGAAACTATCCATGCGTTGCTGTAGCCCTCGGATATCTTGCTGCACACTCTCAAAGCGCTTGTCGATTTGCTCGAAGCGCTTATCGATTTGCTCGAACCGTTTTTCGACATGTTCGAAGCGCTTATCGATCTGTTCGAAGCGCCTATCGACCTGCTCGAATCGCTTGTCGACCTGCTCGAAGCGTTTTTCAACTTGCTCGAAGCGCTTCTCCATCTGGTTGAAACCTTCACGCATCAACTCGCGCTGGTTTTTGAGCTCTTCTTCAACGCGCACCATGCGCTCACGCAATTCGATCTCATAGACAACCGGGGGCTTGCCAAGGCTTTGCTCAACCAGCCAGTCGCTGAGATTGTCTTTGACGTAGTCGCCAATTTCCTGCTTGATGAGGTTGAGGTCTTCTTGGGCAAGGGCCATGGTTGTGGTCTCCTTGGAGCATCATGAAAATGGTGCAGTGCGAATCCTATCTTACCAGCCCTGGGTTAGGCACCGGAGGCCGATCGGCAACGAAGCAAGATCGAACGCGGGGCAGCAGACCGAGAATCCAGACAGCCCTATTCGTTCGCCAGCGCGCTCGGCAGAACGCATCATCCGCCCAACGCCAGAACGGTCGGAACTCGGAGATGCAGATTTTCGTAGCATCGCCTGATCGTCTCTTCTATCGCCCGCGCAAAGGCAACCGAGGCGACCAGATAGCCATCGCAATCCAGGCGCATGGCCTCCTCCAGGCTGATGATTCTGTAGTCGAGTAATAGCAGCCCGTGGAGTTTCGGATTACAGTCCACCACGGCGACGATAACCAGGCCTTGCTCGCGCGCGGCTGTCAGCATGGTCAGGCCGATCTGGCCCGCGCCATTCGGCCTTGAGAAATCCTGGAAACGCCGCCGTGACCATGCCCTGAGGCCAGCGCAGTTCATCATGCAGATAGAGGCTCCGAACAGCCTCTTCGATCGCGTCAAACACCGGACTCAGCACCGTTAGCTGAAACTGTTTGCGGCGGCTTTTCGACACCTTGGAACGCTTCATTAAAGACTTAAACATCTTTCCTCAGAAAGATTTCTTGCAAGAGCTGTATCCTCTTGAAAAAGAGGCCGTCCGATGCGAGCATTCGTTTCGTTCGTGGAATCTTTTCAGGAGCGGCTATCATGAACGAATTTCCCGGTTACGGTCCAGCACATGAACAGCTGATGCGTCGCTACAGTCGCTCGCTACCGGAAGATCATCGACGCCGGTACGCGGCAGTTGAAGCGGAAAAGATCGGCTATGGCGGCGTCGCTTATGTCGCCCGGGTGCTGGGGATGAGTCGCGCCACCGTTCATAGCGGTTTGCGCGAGCTTGAGGAGTTTGATAGCGACCACCCGCAACGCCCGAGTGGTGACCCGCAGCGCGTGCGTCGCCCGGGAGCGGGGCGCCCGCCGCGGCTGGAAACCGACCCGGGGGCTGAAGAGACCTTCAAAGAGGTTATGGAGGCCCACAGTGCCGGCAGCCCCACCGATGAGCGGGTGCGTTGGAGCGATCTCAATCCCGGGCGCCTGGCGCAGGAACTGCTTGAGCGCGGCATCGCCATCAGCCGCAACACCGCCGCGGCCTGGCTGGAGCAAGCGGGCTTTCGCCCGCGCGCATTGCGCAAGGAGTTGGTCACCGGCGTGGTTGACCCCCAAGAGCGCGACACACAGTTTCGTTACATTGCCGAGTTGCGCCGCCAGGCATACCAACAAGACATCCCGGTGTTCAGTGTCGATACCAAAAAGAAAGAACTGCTCGGCGCGCTGCATCGCCGTGGGACCTGCTACAGCAGCGAGGAGCAATATGTCTATGACCATGATTTTCGCCATTTGGCCGATGGGGTGTTAGTGCCGCACGGGGTCTACGACTGCGCGCGCAACCTCGCCTTCATGACGCTGGGTACCTCGCGCGAGACCAGCGCCTTCGTCTGTGACGCCATCGCGCTGGCTTGGCTCACGTGCTTCCAAACCCTCTACCCCAGCGCGCGCGAAGCGCTGCTGTTGTTCGATTGCGGCGGCGCCAATGCCGCTCGCTCCTTGCGCTTCAAAGAAGATCTGATCGACCTGTCCGCGCGGCTCGGCCTGCGCTTGCGCATTGCCCACTATCCGCCCTACACCTCCAAATGGAACCCCATCGAGCATCGTCTGTTCAGCCAGATCGAACGACGCTGGCGCGGCGTCATCCTCGACACCCCGCAGAAGGCGCTCTCGACCCTGGAGCAGACCCGAACGAAAACCGGTCTGCACGTGGTCGGCCAGATCCTTGATCAATGCTATGAGATCGGCCGCACTTGTTCTGAGACTTTCCGCAGCATTAAAGACAATTTTATTCGCCATGATACGGTTCTTGGCGGATGGAATTACGTTGTTGATGCGAATGGTTTCGATGCATACAGTTGTTTAGCTAATTATTGAATCGTTACCTTGCCGTTATTCCGCAGGATGGCCACGCAGGTAAGGATTCTCAAGACGCTCGGCGAGCTTTTTCTTGAACTGCCCACGAATGGAACCATCCAGGCGTCGCCACTCATTGAGCGCGTCTTCCTTGAAGCGAAGCTCAAAGCTCATCCAGACTGATCACAATTTCTTTTTGGCTGGCTCGCGCATCAGCGGTAGCGTTAAGCTCCAGGTCCTCAAGCTTTTCCAACAGCGCCTCGAAAACATCGGCTGGCACGCAATAAAAAGCCGGTTTGTTTCGATTGAGGATGGCAACCGGCTCAACTTCACCAGCCGCGAGAATTTCCATGGGGTTGCGCTTGAGTTCGGAGATACTCGCGGCCACACGAGACAGAACAAGATGCGACATGAATATCCTCCTGATACTGAGGACAGCTAGGGAGAAAACCTCACTCGGCGAGGTGCGGATAAGGCATGACCGGGTTTCCATGGTTGCATGGACTAGTCAGATTCAGGAAGTCTAATCGACTAGCCAGCCGGGCGCGAGCGGCAAGATATTTTTGCGGCAATTTCAAAGTCGCCAAGATCATGGACTATCGTGACCAGCTCGAGGCGCTGCTCGAGGAGACCAACCCCTTCGCGCCCGTTGAGCGTAATCACGATAATTGCGGGACCCATTTCCAAGCCATTTGAAGGACATGGAATGCGTGTGGGATCACGGGGGCCGTTACTGGCCGACAGCGGGAAGCCGGAATCGTGAACCACGCTCCCCCCCTGAGGGGGGAGAGACGCAGCGGGTTCAGTTGCCTCTAGCGCTCTGGCGAATGGCGCGAGCGAGGGTGTAGCGGGCATAGCGCTCGGCATCGGCTCCGCGACGCGGGGACGCGCGCTCGAGCAAGCGCTGGTAGACCGTGGTCGGTGCAAGGCCCGCCTCAAGAGCGCCGCAGACCCAGCCCCATTCGCGGGCGGATTCGGACGGATCCCCGGTGGATAAGCGCGCCCGTGGAGCGCAGTTGACGACTGGCGGCGGAGCCGGAGCCATCGTTGGCAAGGCCGGAGTTGGATCCCAGACGCGCTCCTGCGGGCTTGGTCGCCGAAGGACATTGACCCACTCCCCGCCACGCTTGGCATTCTTCATCCCGGCGAGCCGACCGAGGTGCTCACCGGAGACCGAGCCCGGATCGGCGCCAACGCGCGGGATCAGCCAACGCTGCACATCACAGCGCTGCGCCTCATCGAGCGCGCGGGTCAGCCGTAGCCACAGGTGGCAGCCCCCGAGCGTCGAAGTCTGCACCACCAGGGCCGCATAGTGCCGAGCGATGCGCTGCGCCATCGGCCGTGCGACATCATCGAGAAACACCATTGGCCAGGGATAGCCGCGGGCTGGACGGATATAAATATCGGCCTGTTGGACATTGCGCGCTCTGGCCAGCCCCAACGGAAGCTGATCCAAAGAGCGATCATGGAACCACAGCATCGTCGCCTTGGCGGTGCGCACCGCCAAATCGGCACGCACGATGCCAGCGTCGTGCCATGCCTCAAGCATCACGGCGGTGTGTCTTGCCGCTGTCATGGCCTGGTGCGGGCGCTCAGCGCTCAAGCGGCTCATCAGGCGCCCGCCCTGGCACTCGGGCGTTGGCGGGCGTTGCCCGCCGCTGAACCAAACACCTCAAGGTAGAGTTGTTCATCGAGCTGCGCGCGTTCGAGCCGAGCAGCCTGCGCCAGCAATTCTGCCGCCATGGTCGTGAGCACGCGATAATTGCCCAACGCATGCTCAGCGAGCGTCTTCATCAGCCCTGCGCTCATCAGACTCGCATTGCCGGCACTGTGTTGTAAATGCTCCAGGCAGGCGACCAGCGCCTCGCGACTGGCATACTCCATACTCAGGCGCGTACGGATACGACTGCCCAGCGGCAGCAACTCCTCACGGCGCAGCTTGGTCGCCAGGCGGCCATCGCCGGCCAGGATCACGCTCAACAACGTGCGCGAATCGAACTGCATGGAGGTCAGCAGACGCAGCTCATTGAGCACCGTCGGATGCATCTCCTGCGCCTCGTCGATGAGCAACACCGGGCGCAACAGCGTCGTCTCCAGATGCGCCAGCCAGCGCTCGCGCAGGATCTTGAAGCCACCCCAGCGGTTATGGGGCTTGAGGTCAACGGCGAACAGATCGCCCATCTCGCGGTAGAAGTCCGCCACCTTCGAGCTGGGATGCGTGAGCGCCCCAACGCTGATATCGGGCAGCTGGCGCAGACGCTCATCGAGCAGGCGCAGTACCGCACTCTTGCCGGTACCCGGATCACCTTGAATGAGCGCAAAACCGCCTTCGCGGATCAGGCTCTGCTCGATGCGCCAGCAAAACTGCTCCACCGGCGCGCTGCGATGCAGTGCCGCCGTCGGCAGCTCCGGGGAGAACGGATTGAACTTCAGTCCATAGAGGGCCAGCAGGGTCTTGTTCATCGACTGGATTCCAGGTCATCGTGTTTTGGCAGATAGGCCGGCGGCAGACCGGTGGCGGCATACTCGGCGAGCAAGTCGCGCAGCAACGGTGGCAGCGTCGTGGCGCGTTGTGATGGCGGTGGCGGTGCGCCGGCGGGCTCAAGGCGCCGACGCTGCCCGGAGGCATTGGCGGCTTTATCGAGGGGATAGAGGCGGCAGAGGATGGCGCCCGAGTGGGGATCAACCACGTCCACAGCACTCAGATCCCAGCGGGCATAAGCGATATGCAGTTGCTCAAGGTGACGCAAGCGCGCCGGCACCTCGAAGCGCTTGCCCGCCAGGCTGAGCGTCCCATCGCTGCGGCGCTGACGGCGTTGGACGCGACAACGAAAAGCGGCGCGGACCTGCTCGCTGTCCGGACAGGGGCGCCCCACGTTGGGCGCATCGAGAAGACGCGCAAGCGGCGTGGCGGCGGTCTCACTGTGGACCTTGCGGTGGTACTCCTGCTCCACCCACGCCTGAGTGAGGGTGTTGAGCCGCTGCAGGCTCAGCTCCTCCAGCCCCTTAAGCATCGCCATCAGGCGGCCTTCCAGCGTGGCCCAGAAGCGCTCCTGCTTGGCGTTCTGATACGGGCTGTACGGCAGGGTCGGCTCGTGGAGGATGCCCAGCGCATGCAATCCGGCGGTGAATTCCTCGGCCTGCATTGCCGCGCCGTTATCGCTCATCAGGGCGCGCGGCAGCCCGCGCTTGTGCAACGCCTGTCCCAGACCATGCACCAAGGTCTCGGTGGTCTCATCGAGGTACCACTGCAGATGGCAGATCAGGCGCGAGTGATCGTCGATGACCGCCAGCAGCAGGGGCTTGACCCAGACGCCACCCCGGGTGAGGACGTTGCGCGAGCCATGATGAAAGTCCAGATGCCACAAGGCATGGACATACTGGGCTTCATAGCTGCGCACCTCGCAGGCCTCCAGGCGCCGCGCGGCCTGCTCGGCCCCGGGTGTCTTGCGCGCCGGGACACGCCGGCGGTGCAGGCCCGCGCGCTTCATGAAGCGGCGCACGGTGGCATAGGAGGGCAGCGGCCCCAGGGTTTCATCGCCCGCGCACAAGGCGGCGAGGTTGTCGTAATGCAGCTGCACCGTCCAACCGGGGTAGTCGCGGTATTGCGCCTGTACGGCCTCCATCAGGCGCGGGCTCAGCGCGCGCTGCTCCCCGGCATCGCTGCGCCGGCGCGGGCGCAGTGCGGTCACCGGGTCTTGGGCATCGCGTGCGAGGTAATACCAGCGCTCCAAGGTCCCAAAGCTAAAACTGACCGCCCGCCCAGTCACCGGATGACGCCATGACTTGGCCGCTAGCGCCTTCAGCCGCGCGCCCAGCGCGTTCGCCGGCGCAGGATCAGCCAATAAAGGACCAATAATGGCAAAGCGCAACCGCGCCCAACCATCGGGATCACCGAGGCCGTTGTCATCGGACATTCGTCTTCACCTCCCAGTTGTTTCACACATCACCGGGAGTCTAGAAGGCGCCGCCCAGCGGCGCGATGAGGTCTTCTGCGGGTTGGCGTTGCCCTACAGCGAGCCTGTCGCTGTCGTGCTCGGGGCGATCAATATCAGCAGTTGCACGACGCGCTCGGACAACGCTTTTGCGCTCAATTTTTCCAGCAGGGATCCTGGCAGGTGCTCGGTGGCGATCGGCGGCATCAACAGACCAGCCAAGGATCGAAAGCAGCGGGTTTGCACAAACTGCTCACGCCACCAGTGCTGCCACCGCCGCAGGGTTTGGACGGTGACACCGAGCGTCTTGATCAAGCGCTGGCGACGCGATGCGCTCAGCCCGCAATGCAGGGCGGAAATCAGCACGACGATGACCCCGAGATAGACCTTGCGGCCCAGAAACCGAACGGAAGGCGGGGTGCTGCGCCGCCGGCACCCGTCCGCGGCACAGCAGAAACTCAGACGGCTCTGGTAGCTCTCATCCAAGACGCCACGCACAACACCTCGGGGCTTACGCGGATAACGGGCGCTGTGCAACGCACCACCGCAGTCACAGCCGCCCGCGCGGACTTCCTCGGCAATCGACTCGTCGATCCGGGTGAGCAGGTGGTAAAAGTTCGTGTCGGCAAGAAAGGCGTGACACACTGGGACTGTCTCCTGGTTTTTGGCGAAATTCGGAGACAGCCCTCTCGGGCAACTTGCGTCAAGTTGTTTGAGGGGGTTTTTTGTTTTCCCTCACTGAATTTGCTCAGAATCGCGGCCGATTCCCGCAAATAGTCTGCTCAGGCTCAGCCCGTCACCGCGGTGCACCTGCTCACCCAGCAACGGCGGGGAGACCAGGCCGGGCGTTACGCCGCAAAATGGCGTCTAACGCGGCTACTCTATGAGCGCGATTGCACTAAGGCGCGGCAGACCGCAATGTGGAATCCACCCATCAGATCGCGCGTCTGCTCAGGCCAGCAGCACGCTCCACACCGGCGCGGCTAGGTCATACAGGGGAACGAGCGTCGCGCGGCCTTGGTGCGCGGAAAGATCCCGATAGATGGCCGGCCCCGAGGTTTCGGCGGCAATTAGGATGATGCCAGGTTGCAGGTGCTCGATGGCCTCCGGGCCGACGATGGGCCAGTGGCGCAGGGTCTTGCCGGCCAGGCGGCGGTCGGCAAAGCCAAGCAACCGGACAGCTGTTGCCTCGGCCAACACTGGGGTGATCTGATCGACCATCTCGCCCTGGGCGCCATAGATCAGCAGGGTCTCACCGGTGCGCGCGAGCAGGGCCAGCAACTCGCGCAGGGGCTGAAGGTAGGCGGCTTCGGTCAGAAAAGAGGCGTCAGCACTGGTGGTCAGGATGACATCGTTCACCAAGCGGCCCGTTGGCAGCGGGTCCAGCGCGCGCAGCGCATCCAAATCACTGCTGCGATAGGCGCGCAGCGCGGCGGCGGCCTGATGGGGCCGGACCAACAGGTTGCACAGCGGGGGCGCGCGCAGTTCCGGATTATCGTTCACGAGCTGAAACGCACCGCAGCCGGCGACCTCGAAATGCCGCAGCTTGGTCTGCGGGCGCCCTTCCCCATCGGCGCTGAAACCGGTGTTGACGACGATTCGCGCCTGGTGATAAATGCTTACCAATTCATCCTGCTCGGGAAAGCCGCGATGCCGGCGGTGCAGGGTCGGGTGGTGATCCCAACCATGGCCAAAGAGCGCAAAGTCAATCCCTTGCCGCTGACAAATGGCATCAAGCTCGACCAGCGTCTGCTGGCGATCCCAGCCCTCGCGCACATAGTGCTCGGGGTTATTGCGCTGGCTCATGTTGGCGCCAGCAAACACCACGTCATAGCGCTTGCCCGCCGGAGCGGCGGCACCTGAGCCAGGATGAAACAGCGCCGGGTTGTAACCCCAGGGCAGATACGCGACCTGTGCCCGGCAGTCTCCCGCGCGGGATAGCGCCAGACGCCGCTCCACCCCGGCGCGCGAGGGCGAGTAGATGCGATCATAGCGATGATCGCAGGCGGCGTTCTGCTGAAACCAGACCTCGGGGTCGTCATCGGCGTGAAAAGCGATCACCTCCAGACCGGCCCCGCGTGCCCGCTCGAAAAAGTATCGCTAAACTCGGCCTGTACCGATTCGGAATAGAAAAACAGCTGCGCGAAGCCGCCCTACTGAATCAGCCGGCAGAGATACTGTTCCGTCAACTCACGGGAATAGGCGCTGCGCAGCGGCGCGATATCCACAAAGGCGGCGTCATAGGACTGTCGCAGCGGTGCCACCCAGTTGTCGCGCACAAAGCGGATCGACAGCGCGCCGACCATCAAGATGCGGCCGCTCGCGCGCGCCTCAGGGGCGGGCATCAGGGACGGCATGATCTCGGCCGGCGCTCATAAGGGTCGCATCGTCCCGTCCATGGTGGGCGCTTTGCGCTACCAAAACCGTTGATCCGTCAGGAAAAGCCTGCGTCATCCGCTCCCGCAGCCAGGCACGGAATGCGGCCGAGTCCAGAATCCGCTCGCGCGCCCGCGCGACCAGCCGATCGCGGTAGCCGCGTGGCACATAGGCTTCAAGCTGTTCTTGCGTCAGGGTATCGGTGCGCGCCACCGCCTTGCCGGCACCATCAAAGCGCTCCCAGTCTCCCGCCTGGAGCCACCCCTTCGCCACAAAGTGGTCATACATCTTGGTACCGGGAAAAGGCGTGGCGATGGAGAACTGCACGCTGTCCGCCGGCAGGGGCGTCGCGAGCGCGATGGTCTTTTCATTTGACCGTGTGCAGACCGGCGGCCTTCAGCTGCGTCAGCAGCTCTTCATCCATGCGATCAGCGCGACACATGGCGCCCCAGGGCAGATCGGTGATGCCGCGCGCTTGCAACTCCCGCGCGAAAGCCAGCACATGGCGGCGATCGATATTGAAGGTATCGTCATCGACATAGAAGCTGCGATAGGCGACCTTGGCGAGATTGGCCTCGATCTCATCGACCACGTCTTTCGGATCGCGACGGCGGTAGGAATGGCCTCTGTAAACCATCTGCGGCCACACACAAAAAATGCAGCCGCAGGGGCAGCCGCGCGAGGTCATGATTTGCAGCTGTGGCCGCCCGAGCCCACCGGCCTGGTCGAAATAATGCTCCGCCGGCAGCATGTCCCGCTCCGGCCAGGGGAGATCATCCAGCGGCGCTAGCGCGGCAGCCGGTGCTTTGACGATGCGCTCGGGGCCACCGCCTCCACGATCGCGATAGAGCAGATGTCCAATGCGGTCGCAGCCACCGCTCGCGCGTCGTCCCGTTCTTTACTTGCTTGATCATGCTCTTAAGGCGCGCTCCAACACCTCATGGAGTTCAGTATCCAGCGGGCGGCAATCCAGCCATTGCTGGCAGAAAGACACTAACCGCGCAGCAATCTGCACCAGTTCCGGCAATTCCGCATGAATTTGGTTGAAGTGCGCGGCCGTGACAGCCGGCTGAAGATCATAGTCGTGGGCCGCTTGGTTACGCATTTTTCGCACTCTGTGCCATTGTGCCACCGAGGTAATCACGCGGTGCTTCTCAAAAAAAACCAGGACACTTAAAAATGTCGGCGCGGGTTCCGCCAGCATGAACGCCGTATGACGCATGACTGAACCCAACACATCCTGCAGTTTGGCAAAGCGTTCATTCAACGCGGCTAATGGCTCGAACCAGTCGCCATCCAGGCGATGTTCGCGCAAGGCTGCTACCGTCAGAGGCCAAGTGACTTTACCATCGACCAGCAGCGCAAAGTAGGCGCAGCGCTCAAGTGCGGTGAGTTGTTCGGCCAGATACAAGTGTTCCGCGGACTCGGCGTTCATCTAACATCCTCCTGAACTGGCGGGATGTCACGCGCACGAGCTAGCGCCAACTGCTCGAAGGCGCTGCGCGGCCCTTGTTGATCAATCACCACAATATCCACTGGCAGCCCTAGTTCCAGCTCCAGTTGCCAACCCAGATCAGCCTTTTGAGCGAGCGAAACGGGCGTTTCTGCACGCAAGAGCAAATCCACATCACCGCCATAAGCGGCATCGTTCAGCCGTGATCCAAAGAGCTGCACCCGCACGCGCTCCCCAAGCTGCTCGCGGGTCAAGCGGTGAATCGTCTGGCGTTGTTCGGCATTCAAGCGCATCGAGTTTATTTCCGTCGGCCCCGTGCGAATCAGATCATCGCTCAATCGGCTTTCGTCGGCAGCTGGTGGGCGTCGAACCAGGCCTCCAACTCGGCGGGGGCGCTCCCAGGCGGGTGCCTAGAGCCTAGCCGCGAGTTGGTCCTTAAAGGCATTGTGTTCCGGGGTTTTTAGGCCGGTCGCCGCGGTTGCTAGCACGTCTTGCATTTTCATCTCAAGGAGTGAGGAAACGTTTAGCCACAGACCTGGAAACACTTGGCTTTTGAGGGTGCAGTTTTGGTCAGCATCCAAGGATAGGTATCGGCCATCTGTCAGAAAAAACCAGTCAAGGCGCTGGTCCTCGACCTGCCATAGCACATACTCTGCAACGCCGTTGCGGCAGTAGACGCGCATTTTTTCGTGCCGATCATAAGAGGCGCTGCTGCTGGCGACCTCGACGATCAGCTCCGGCGGGCCGGCAAGATAATCGTCCTCGGTCATCCGTGATTGACCACCCGCGCGTTCGTCAATGCGCATCAGGGCATCTGGCTGCACTTCGTTAGTGGCATCAAGCCGCAGAGTGGCATTATCGGCAACTTCCACCGCAGGCAGGGCGGCGGCGTAGTAGCCGAGCCAGGTCATGATCTGGCTATGTGGGCATGCATGGTGGCGGTAGCGTAAGGGCGATGCCGTATACACAATCCCTTCGACCAATTCAGCCTTTCTTTGTCTGGGCATCGCTTGATAGCGGCGCTCAAATTCCTCGCGGGTGAGGTGGTCGCCATTTTCAAGCCAGGCGGTTGGATCATGCACGGCGACTGCTAAGCCACTTGCGTCACCAGCCGTGCTTACCCCGCCCTTATGCATAAGACTGGGAGTACTCATGCTGCATGTCTTCAATACCACATTTTGCTCTATTGAGATGTTTGGTTAGCACATCCGGCGCGACAGCGCCTGCATGGTGGCGACGTTGGTGGTCGGGTGGGCGAAACTCATTCGTTAGGATAGCGCACCATCGCAGTCTCTGATCGCCTGCGGCGTCCAAAACAACTCCATCATTCAGATGCATCAAGTTGACGGCGCGTTGCAGCGCGTCGAGCTGCAAACTTCGCCTCCACCTCAGCTGCAGGCACCAATTTGCCGGCGTTCGCTGAATCCAATCCGATTTTTACCTGGCGGAGAAACCAATCCTCATGTTCGGACGTCTCTTGATGCTGTCGCACAAACTCGCGCATGAATTCCCGAAGAAGCTGTGCCCCGTTCTGATCACAAGATTTAGCTGCCCGCGTGAATTGATCTTTAAGGACGTCATCGACTTGGAACCTAAAGGTTGCTTCGCTCATGGCTGCCCCAGCATATTCAAAAACTTAAAAAACGTATCAACAGCACTATCGTAGCGACCTTCCACTGGCCATAAATCTCCCCTCGCAACGAACCATCAACATCCCACCAGCAAGCCGCACTCCGCCGCCAGCGGCAGACCAACGCGACGGCAGAAAACGGGGACGGGTTCGGTTTTTGCGCTTAAATGAGTGCCATTCGGATCTGGGTCCTTTGATTTTTTTATTCTCAATGATCACGCCGCAGTTTAGCCAGCCAGGCTTCGATGGTGGCTGGTTCAAGTCCCCGGAGCCGGTCCTCGGGATCAAGTCCCCGGAGCCGGTCCTCGGGATCAAGTCCCCGGAGCCGATCCTCTGGATCAAGCCCCCGGAGCCGATCCTCGGGATCAAGCCCCCGGAGCCGGTCCTCGGGGTCAAACCGCTTGAGAATCGCTTCGGGATCGCTGCGGATGGCCTCGTCGATGACCATCTCGTGGGTCTCGCGCAGAAATTGTTTCATCGTGTAGGCCATGTCAGGCTCCTCGCGTCGGTAGAGTCGATACAGGTGTTCGAGCAGCTCCCAGTAGCCCTCGTCTTCCGCATGCGTGTGGCGTGCGCGGTAGTGCGCCAGCCCTTGGCGCATCCGATCTTGTTCGCTGGCAAAGAGTTCCCAGGCGGCGTTGCGCGGGTGCGGCTCAATGCGGTTGAGCACGATGACCCGCACCACCTGACCGCCCCAGGGCAGGTCATAGACGCCGTCCCAGTTGGTGGGTTGCAACGGATGCGCGTGCGTGAGCTGCTCGGGGTAGCGTGCGGCCACCGCATACAGGCCAAAGGCATCGGGCGGATAGCGCTTGCCATCGTTTGCAACCCGCTGCTTGCGGTAATTAACGTAGTGCCCGGTCAGTTCGTCAAGCACCCAGGCGGTGAGCGCTTCGTGATGGGATTTGTACGTCAGCAGGTTGTGCGCGCGCAGGTTCTCCAGGCCATCGGGCAATTCGGGCGGTTTCTGGCGAGGCGTCTCCTGGCTCGCCGATTCGATGATCGCAACATCAAGCAATTGGCTTTTTAGGGCCATTTCCAGTTCCAGCTCAACCACCCAGGGGGCCTCGGCGAAGACATCCATCAGCGCAATGCCGAAGGCCCGATGCCACTGGCGCAGCGGGTCTTTGTCTGACGAGGTGGGCGCGTCACTGTCCATGCCGTTAGTCTAGCCGATTCCCTTCCACCGTTGGCGGCTTGGGGTGGGATTTAACTAGCATTGGCGCGAGCCGTGGCTGCTGCCAGCAATGGGTTGTTCAATATTCGGCGCTTTCTCTGGAGGCGCTCTGGCGTCAGGCGCGCATCAAGCGGGGTGATTCTCAGCCATGGTACCGGTCGGTCAGCCGCTCGGCGGCGGCGATGGCTTCCCGCTCCTCATCGTGCTCCAGGTAATACCGCAGTTTGGCCTCCAGTTCCGCCATATCGCGGTAGAAGACCATTTACCGGTCGGGCTCGAACAGCTCGCGCAATTCCGGATTGTCCTTCACCAGCTGAAACGCACCGCAGCCGGCCACCTCGAAATGCCGGAGCTTGGTCTGCGGGCGCCCTTCCCCATCGGCGCTGAATGAGGTGTTGACCACGATTCGCGCCTGGTGATAAATGCTTACCAATTCATCCTGCTCGGGAAAGCCGCGATGCCGACGGTGCAGAGTCGGGTGGTGATCCCAACCCCATTGCGGTGATGATCGCCATGGCCTGCTAGTGAAATCCGGCCAGGCTGCGATCATGCTCGGTCCCCGTCCTTAATTGTCCAAAATTCGCGACAGCGCAAATGTCTCACCCCAAGTTGCATACCGTATAGTCACGCTATACCATGACGCCATGATCCGAAGTTTTCGCCACAAAGGGCTTGAAACCTTCTACCGAACAGGCAGCAAGGCTGGCATTCAACCGCACCACGCCAAACGCCTGCGCGCTCAGTTATCTGCCCTAGACGCGGCAACCTGTCCAGAAGACATGGGTTTTCCTGCTTGGCGCTTGCACCATTTGTCAGGCGAGTTTTCTGGCTTCTGGTCTATCTCCGTCAACGGGAATTGGCGCGTAATCTTTCGATTTGTTGGCGAAGAACCAGAACTCGTTGATTATCTGGACTACCATTGACTGAGGAACGACGAGTCATGAATTCTATGCATAACCCTGCCCACCCCGGCGAAATACTCAAGGATGGCTGGCCCGAAGCGGTCACCATCACAGAGGGAGCGAAACAACTCGGAGTAACACGCGCCGCTTTATCAAGAATTCTGAATGGCCATGCCAGCATCAGTGCCGACATGGCTCTACGCCTTCAAGATTGGCTTGGAATTGATGCGGCGATGTGGCTGCGCATGCAATCCGCTTATGATCTTTGGCGAGCCAAGCAGAAGCAAAATCGCCCACCGATCCAGCTGCTTAGTTCTCAAATCCACGCCCCACCACAATGATCGAACCTCCTTTCTCCATGGTTACCCTGCACCAGTGGCACACCTCTGGTAAATCGCCCATCGGTGGGCGTGACACGTTTGGCAGGCTCTTGGGCAGAAAGACGCGTCCGAACCAGGCGGCAAAGGCCCGGCGCATAGACAGTTGCTCCGGGGCCTGAAGCCACTCGAACAGGGGTTGCTGCAAAATCGCCATCGCCTGCCCTGCGTCGCGTTAGTCAACATTACCGACCCGGTGCCGTTGCCCAACTGAGAAATTGCTCGACACGTCAAGTCCCATGCCCACGCAATTTTGTCAGCGTGGCAGAACATGCTGGCGTGCATCAGCGAATGGGCCCCGGCAGCCGCAAACGCCGCGCCTATTCGCGGGTCTTTCTCGCGCGCCTGTTGGTGACGCTGAAAAGCTGCCAACGCACGCTCGAGGAACTGGTTGATGCCATCGGGCTACTGGATGAATGGGTCGCGAACGATCATGACGCGCTGCTCGCCTAGCCACCCTGCAAGGCTGATTATGTGGGGATACATCAGGGACGGGTTCGGTTTTTGCGCCTGCATGAGTGTCATTCGGATCTGGGTCCTTTGATTTTTTTATTCTCAATGATCGCGCCGCAGTTTAGCCAGCCAGGCTTCGATGGTGGCTGGATCAAGCCCCCGGAGCCGATCCTCGGGATCAAGCCCCCGGAGCCGGTCCTCGGGGTCAAACCGCTTGAGAATCGCTTCGGGATCGCTGCGGATGGCCTCGTTGATGACCATCTCGTGGGTCTCGCGCAGAAATTGTTTCATCGTGTAGGCCATGTCAGGCTCCTCGCGTCGGTAGAGTCGATACAGGTGTTCGAGCAGCTCCCAGTAGCCCTCGTCTTCCGCATGCGTGTGGCGTGCGCGGTAGTGCGCCAGCCCTTGGCGCATCCGATCTTGTTCGCTGGCAAAGAGTTCCCATGCGGCGTTGCGCGGGTGCGGTTCAATGCGGTTGAGCACGATGACCCGCACCACATGACCGCCCCAGGGCAGGTCATAGACGCCGTCCCAGTTGGTGGGTTGCAACGGATGCGCGTGCGTGAGCTGCTCGGGGTAGCGTGCGGCCACCGCATACAGGCCAAAGGCATCGGGCGGATGGCGCTTGCCATCGTTTGCAACCCGCTGCTTGCGGTAATTAACGTAGTGCCCGGTCAGTTCGTCAAGCACCCAGGCGGTGAGCGCTTCGTGATGGGATTTGTACGTCAGCAGGTTGTGCGCGCGCAGGTTCTCCAGGCCATCGGGCAATTCGGGCGGTTCCTGGCGAGGTGTCTCTTGGCCTGCCGATTCGATGATCGCAACATCAAGCAATTGGCTTTTTAGGGCCATTTCCAGTTCCAGCTCAACGACCCAGGGGGCCTCGGCGAAGACATCCATCAGCGCAATGCCGAAGGCCCGATGCCACTGGCGCAGCGGGTCTTTGTCTGACGGGGTAGGCATGTCACTGTCCATGCCGTTAGTCTAGCCGATTCCCTTCCGCCGTTGGCGGCTTGGGGTGGGATTTAACTAGCATTGGCGCGAGCCGTGGCTTCTGCCAGCAATGGGTTGTTCAATACTATGCGCTTTCTCTGGAGGCGCTCTGGGGTTAGGCGCGCGGCTAGGTCATAGAGGGGAACGAGCGTTGCGCGGCCTTGGTGCGCGTAAAGATCCCGATAGATGGCCGACCCCGAGGTTTCGGCGACAATTAGGATGATGCCGGGTTGCAGGTGCTCGATGGCCTCCGGGCCGACGATCGGCCAGTGGCGCAGGGTCTTGCCGGCCAGGCGACGGTCGGCGAAGCCAAGCAGCTGGACAGCTGTTGCCTCGGCCAGCACAGGGGTGATCTGATCAACCATCTCGCCCTAGGCGCCATAGATCAGCAAGGTCTCGCCGGTGCGCGCGAGCAAGGCCAGCAACGCGCGCAGGGGCTGAAGATAGGCGGCTTCGGTCAGAAAAGAGGCGTCAGCACTGGTGGTCAGGATCACGTCGTTCACCAAGCGGCCGGTTGGCAGCGGGTCCAGCGCGTGCAGCGCGTCCAAATCACCGCTGTGATAGGCGCGCAGCGCGGCGGCGGCCTGGTGGGCAATGTCCCGGGACGGGACATCTAAGTAATTAATTATCTTGAAAAAGCACCTTATTTGGCGCTATATTTGTAGCCGACACATTAGAGAGGAATGACCATGAAAGCGATCTATGCCGACTACACCATTAGCATGTCGGAGTTTAAACGCAACCCGGCGCAGGTGCTGCGCACTGCTGGTGAGAAGCCCGTGGCTGTGCTCAACCACAATCGCCCGGCCTTCTACATGATCACCCCCAAGCTCTTTGAGGCGCTGGTTGAAGAGGCCGCTGACCGCGACTTGGTCGAACTTGTGCGCAGCCGCCTGGCTTCCGAAGACCAAGCCATCGAGGTCGACATTGACAAAATCTGACGCTAAGAAGACCGCCGCCCGGTACCGCTTGAAGTTTGTGCCGCAGGCGCTGGCCGAGTGGGAAGCCTTGGACGGCAGCGTCAAGGAGCCGTTAAGAAAAGCCCTCAAAAAGCGTATTGAGCAACCCCATGTGCCGGGCTCCCTATTGCATGGCGACTTGCATCACTGCTACAAGATCAAACTGCGCAAACAGGGCTGGCGCCTGATCTATCGGGTCAAGGATGAAGTTTTAATCGTCATGGTGATGGCAGTCGCTAAACGTGAGGATGGTGTTGCCTATCGGCTCGCTGTCGAACGCATGGCATCGGATAAAAATTAAGCTTGGGGTGGGTTTTTACGAGCATCGGCGCGAGCCGCAGCGTGAAGGGTTTGACCTAGAAAATGAATTCGTGCCCCTTTGATTCAAAAGAATCGCGCGCTAGTCCAGATTGGCGAATAATCGACTGCAAGGTTCCAGCAGGCGTCGCCGCGTCTCCTCTGCGGGCGAGGGCGGCAACAATTGGAACAACTGGAGAGGAACAACAAGATGCCATACGTCACCTCGGTTGAACGCATTGGAATCGAGAAAGGCATGCAGCAGGGTCTGAAGAAGGGCATGCAGGAAGGCATGCAGCAGGGCATGCAGCAGGGCGCAGCCGGGGTACTCTTACAACTGATGGCCCGCCGTTTCGGCCCCCTGGATGAAGCCACCCGCGCGCGCATCGCCAAAGCCGATCCAGACAGATTACTCGAGTGGTCTGAGCGCATTCTCGACGCCCCGACGCTCAATGACGTGCTCCACTAAAAACTGGGCGAGCGGTTAGGCAGCATGACCGAGAATCCAGACAACCCCATGTCTTCGTCAACGGGCTTGTTTGAACGCTCTATCGGCCCAACGCCAAAATGGCCGGAACCCGTAGCTGCCGATTTTCGTAACATCGCCTGATCGTCTCTTCTATCGCCCGCGCGAAGGCAACCGAGGCGACCAGATAGCCATCGCAGCCCAGGCGCATAGCCTCTTCCAGGCTGATGATTTTGTGGCCGAGCAACCGCAGCCCGTGGAGTTTCGGATTACTGTCCACCACGGCGACGATGGCCAGGCCCTGCTCGCGCGCGGCTGTCAGCATGGTCAGGCCGATCTGGCCGGCGCCATAGAGCGCGACCTTGCGCAAACCCTGCTCAAGGGCGCGCTCAACCAGCGTCTGGGCGAGAAACCGATAGTCGGTATCGTTAAACAGCCGGCGCCGTTCGGCCTTAAGAAATCCTGGATACGCCGCTGTGACAACGCCTTGCGGCCAGCGCAGTTCATCGTACAGATAGCCCCAGCCGCCACGGGCGCGCTGCATGAAAGCTTCCGGCCCCAGCTCGGCCAGCAGCGCCTGGTCAGCCTCGGTGCAGATCCGACTGCGCGCGTCAGTCCCGACATTGTCCTCGAACTCCAAGCGCCCGATTGCCCGCGCTTCCGCCGCCGTCGGCAGTTCCAGCAAGCGCTCTAATTGCCGCCCCAGCGCCAAGCGGGCCGCCGGGGTGAGAAAATGCTCTGGTTTCACAAAGGCGGTCGCATGCGCCACATGCTGCCAAGCCAACGTCATGCCGCGCCGACCGCTGTCGATCAGCCGCTGTTGCGGCGGGTTTTCGACCCAATGCGCGGTGACGGGCTCGACCCGCCCTGCGGCATTTCGCCGGTAGCCGAGCGTCGTCCCGATGCCCTGAGTCAGCAACACCTCAATGACCTCATGACTGCGATTCACCAGCTGAGCGAGGCGCAGCCCTTCAGGATCAAACCCGAAAAAGCTCAGGAACCGATGCCCGTCGAGCACATGCTCCAGCGCGTTGGCCTTGGCGTGAAAAAGATAATGCGTCAGCTCCCGTTTCTCCGCCGCCTTCGGATCAGCGATGGATTGGGCCAAATTTGCCAGCGTATCGCCATTCGGACCCAGATCGACAAAACCAACGCGCGCCGCTGGCCCGAGCACCTGCTGGCTATACTCCCGCAACAGCGCACGCGCCTCGGCACTTGCGATGCGCGCCTGCTCCTGCACCGGCGCCGAACTAACCCAAGCAGAAAACGCCGGATCGCTCACCAGATCACGCAGCCGCTCATCCAGCCGCCCGACCAGTGCGCCGTCCGGGAGCGGCAGGCGCAGTTCCCTGATCAGATCGCGCAGCCGAAAATGCCGCCTACGCACATAATGATCGAGCGCCCGCGCATCCAGCGCCTCCATCGCGGGCACGAAAGCCGCGCGTCGGGACACATAAAAATCCACAACCGGAATCGGATGCCCCAGATGCTGACCCGCAGCGCGCAGCAAAGGCCCAAACACAGTCGCCTCCCGCATCACAGGACAGAGCAACTCGAGCCGGCGCGCAATCGCATCTTGCATCACCCAGAGCGCGAAGAAGGCCAAGGGCGGCCCAAGCACCATCGCGCCAAGGTCGAACAAGGCCACCCCATCGGGATCGGCAGTAACGTCAGGCGATGCCGCCGGCAGAGAACCAAGCCCCCGCGCGGCACGCGACACATCGCCGTTAGATTGGGACATCCCCAGCAGCGCCTCGCGTTCGCGCCAATCGCCTTGGTTGGCAGCGACCGAAAAATGACGGGCATGCAAACCAAGCGCCCGAGGTTGCAGCACATCGCTGCTCAGATTGTCCCCAATGTGCAGAATCTCATCGGGTTTGATGGGCGCGACCTGATCGAGCAATACACCGAAAAGCGCCCCATCCGTCTTACTCTTGCAGTGTTCATTCGACAGCACCAGCGCCGGAAAAGCATCCCCCGAAATGCCGGCTTTCGCGAGCAAGCGGATGATGAACGCGCGGGAAAAGTAGGTATCCGAAGTCAGGCAGAGCGAAATGCCTCGCGCCCCGGCTGTTATCAGAAAATCGCGCGTATAAGGGTTTGGGAAACTCAGCGCGTACTCGACTTCGAGCTCAAGCTCCAGCAGTCGCCCCGGTTCCGGCAGCGTAGGCGGTGCCTCGGCCCAGATGTGCTCAAGCGTCACCTCACTCGACCCGGTCTCCGAGCGCGCCCGCTGTCGCGCCCGGCGCTGCATGCGCACGCGCAATTCCGCGAAGCCATGCGGATCAAGCGGCGGGGCGAGCAAGCCCTCGGAGATGGCCTGCTCCCCCAAATAAAGGAAGACATCGCGCGGGTCGCCCACCGCGCGATGCAACAAGGTATCGAAAATATCGAGCGAAATCAGTCGGCAGGCAGGGGGGATCTGGCCGCAGAAAGTAGCATCACACCAGCTCATTCGTCATCCACACCAAAGCCGCCCTTTCAGTTTGGTCCGTCTAGGTTTAAGCGGGCAGCAATGAGCCAATCAGGAATCCCCTGCGCCAAGCGGCCAAAAGCTCGAATAACTCACTTGCTCGTAAGTCCACGGACACTTCTCAGGAAATACCTCCGGGCCAAGGCCCGTTTCGCGCACCGCACCCGTCACAGCATAACTATAGGCGGTTTCGATCAACTCCGGTAACTTCGCAACCAGCCCGGGATCTTCCGAAAGATGCCCGGCAATTCGTCTGCGCTGCTCAATAATCGTATTAACCTTAGCCGAATGAACCGTCAAACTACCGATTGGCTAGCAATACGCGCCACAATTCTACTAGATATTTTGAATTACGAATTGGCGCAAATTCACCATTTAGCAGGGAACTAGCCCGCGACAGCATCTGCTCTCGCACCGACACTTCCGATAACAATGCGTCACTAAGACAACTCATGAGCGAAGAAAGAGAACCTGGGGCAGCAAGCCAACCGGTTTCACCATGTCTTATCAAATCCGGTATGCTTGCAACCGATGTTGTCAAAACAGGCACGCCCGCAGCGAGCGATTCGATCAATACAGTCGGCAGGCCGTCCGAATCATTTTTTCCGTCAATTCGGCACGGCAAAACAAACAAGTCTGAATATTTCAACACCTCAGCAATTTCCTTCCGCGTCTTGAATTTACGCTCAATATGAATCCTAGAGTCTCCCTCCGCCAGTGAACGATACTGTTCATATAGCCGACCTTCGCCCACAACATGCAGGCGAAGATCGCTGTCACTCACTGCGCGAAATGCACGGATAATAAGATCAAAGCCCTTTTTCTCAACATACCGGCCCACTGCAATAATTCTCTTAATTCTTGGCGCAAGCTTCTTCCGATCTGAGTTAAAATAACGTGCCCAATCTGTCACATTTCTAACGAGATGTACAGATTCGGGTGGCACGCCTTGACGTATTAGAAAGCAATGGTGATAGTAACCCAAAGCAAACACTGCAAGACAATACGGACTACGGCCAATTTTTTTAATTCGATTTGCGCGCTGATAGTCTTGTCTGAAAATATCGTAAGCATGGGGCTTAACAGTAAACGGAATTTCTAGCGACTCGCAAATATTTGCTACCATCGCCGCGCAATGCGGCTCGACAAAATGAGTGTGAATAATATCTGGCCGAAATCCCTCAACACACTCTTTTAAGGTTACCCATTTACCCCTTAGTCCACTAGCACTGAAGGCACTTTTGGAAACTGAAGGTACAGCAAGAACTATAACCTCGACACCCAGATTGCGGACAGCCTCAATTTCGTCTTTTACAAAGGTTTGGCTCGTTACTGGATATTCGTGCAGGATGTAAGCCACTCGTAAAGCCGTCTGGGATTGTGCATCGCCTGTGACCTGTCGCTGCCTAGCTACAACACTAATTGGCTGGGTTCTACTAATGTTAATCTTTTCTAAAAGAACTCCGTCAATTTCTATTTTGCTCTCAAAGATCCCCATATCGATAAGTTGCTCTCGAATAGAGTCCCAGTAAACGCTAGCGACCAGGATTTGATCAAAATCCATTGAAAAAACCACCTCGGGAGAAACAATCTCATGCCCGCATATGTATTCTCCCCACTTACAAGAATCATTATCGCATACTGCCACAACCTTAGACTCTTTATCCAAACGCCCAAACAGGTCGAGCCCGCCACCTCCGGCACCAAATACGACTATTTTCTTTATCGACACTAGCGCTTCCATCCCAGCAGAATTCGCTCTCTTGGCAACAACCCATGGAGTTCTGCGACGCCAACGCTAGGAGAAACAACTTCCATCGAAAAGCCCGCTAATCTGCAAAGTTCTATAAAGTCTCGACCGTAAATTCTCAAGTGGTCAAACTGCCCGAACCGTTTCTCTCGCTCTTCTGGTTGAATTGGGCCGAGGTCTTCATCTGTATATTCTGCATTCTCATTCATTGGTACATTTATTAAAGCCCACCCCTCCGGCTTAAGTACCCGAAACAACTCATTAAGGGCTCCAACGTCATCTTTAACATGCTCGAGAACATGAACACATAGGATTCCATCAAAACTTTCGTACCCAAAAGGCATTTGTTCGATGTTCATTTGCACATTCACTTCGCTCGAAGACAAATCAGCCGATACATGCAGCAAATTATATTCGGTTTTAATCACAGCAGATAGAGCTCTTGTAGGCGCAATATCAAGAAGATTGCAATCGTCCGTCAAAAGTCGGCGCTCTTGAATGTAATACCAAATCAAGCGGTGTCTTTCAACACAGCCGCAATGCGGGCACCGCGCATTTTTTCTTGGCTTTACACCGAACGCTCGAAACTCCTCCGCTTCAAACCCACACAATGGGCAAACAATCTTCTTGGCAATTTTGCCGAAATCTCTCTTGTTGTATTGCATATCGGTAGCTCAAATATAAATAACCTCTGGGGGAGGTCGCCCTTCTGGCCAAGCCCTTACAATTTCGTTATATATTTCCTCCCCGAACTCGGCCGAGGCTACTATAAATCTTTTTTCTCCCATTTCTATTGCATCCGACAAAGTAACGACAGAATAACCATTGACGATAAATGATTCTCCTGAAGCTCTGCTATCAACTACACTGCTAATGATCAACCCGGCATCCAGTAATTGGGGAAGTATCTCCCTAAAATAGCGCCCGGCGCCGCATATAACTGCAGATGTCCAACCGCTCTCTCGAACAGCATCAAGAAGTTTTTCCCTCCCTGGCGCCCTATCAAAATCAGGGCTCTTTCTCCGAAAAGCCTCTCGCATGCTGCGCACAGCAAATGTCAGACGAATTTTCCCTCTCATCAAAGCAAGAGCTATTGGAATTAATGCTGCAGTGAAGCCGTGATTAAAACCCAAAGTAATAAATATTTTATGTCGCTTAAGATATCCTTCGAATGAAAATGTCGAAGGCCACTCTTGTTCATTCGCCCACGCTAACGATTGGCGCGCATCAAAATTTCTTGAAATTCGATCCGGATAGAATTGATTGTCCCAGATATACAATGGGTCCCGCACCATCAAAAAAGTTGTTCCAGCCTTCTCTAACCGAATACAAAAATCGTAGTCTTGATGCCTCCGGATTTCCCGAAATCGTACTTCTCGCGCAAGGTCTCGCGCAAGCAAAAGACCACTCGTCTGAATAAATCCGTCCCTACAGAACATATAGTCTAACACTGGCTCCCCTTGTGCGATCTCCCAATATGGAACAACATCCGCGCATTCTGAACCCTCCCACTTAATTGCCCGACAATAAACTGCAACACGTGAGGGATTCTGAGAGGCAAGGATGCAACTTACCTGTTGTTCAATCTTCGACGGAAACCATACATCATCGCTGTCAAGGAAGGCCACTATTTCCCCCTGAGCCGCGTCAATACCGATATTTCGAGCGCTTCCACCACCTTGATTACATTTAAGCCGGATTAGTCGGACCCTTCCATCCTTCCTGATAATCCGCTCTACCTTCCAAGTGGTATCATCAGTGGAAGCATCATCAATTACGATAACCTCAATTTCCTGATACGTCTGCGACAGCACGCTAGCGACGGCAGCATCAATTGATCGTTCACGATTATATGCAGGGACGATTACTGAAACAACCGGCTTTGAAAATTCAATTCCCATTGCGCAATGCGCTCCAAACTGACTCACCTTGCCGTTGACACATCACGTCCCAATAACCATTGGGAGTCAACGCAATGCCTGTCATGTGCCATTCAGTCAATAATAGCTCGTTAACTGCACGCACTACGCCATATGCGATGGCACTTGTAGGAGACCAAAGAGTATAATCATTAAAAATCAAACACCCTTTTTGCTGCAGCTTCTCAACAGCCATTTCAATATCCTTTGCAACACCAGAATAGCTATGGTCACCATCAATGTAAATGAGGTCAAATGATTCAGATGGTAGCTTTCCAAGATTTGACGATGAATCCCCTTGATGGAAAACAACCTGCGGTGACTTTAAAAGATTTTCTCGGACTTTGGTAAAGTCGATATCAAAAAGATGTAGTAATGTTGGATTTAGGGTATCTAACAAAAACTCTGCCCAATCCCCTCTGTCTGTTCCCACTTCAGCAATTATTGGCATTCTTGATACTGCGGCTACTTTCCATAATAAAGCTTCTCTATTGGGAAATACCTTAGCACCATGAAGCGCTTCTTCCGGCACCAAAGGAGCATTAATATCGAGGAAAAACCGACAATTCATTTTATATGTTTCACGGTAACTTTTCAGTGCCTGTCGAAACTGACGAAGACGCTGGCTTACCATTTCTCTCGCTGACACCTTGTCGACATGATTTGTCACTGCACACTCTCCTAGGGCTTCTGGCTCATGGCTGATTTAAAAACTTTTTTTTCACCACACTGAACTTAGCCTTAAAATTTAAAGATTAGTCAAATAGCAGCATTTCAAACAAGATTGCGGATAGTAACCTGTTGCCTGTACGTGCTTTTCTATTTCAACCAAAAACTTTGTCCGGCCCTCACTTTCCCACAAATGTCGTAGTGAATTCATAGAGAGATTCCCTAGCAAACGATATTTGCAAAAGAACAAATTGCCCTTATGGTTAATTTTAACTTCTCTGTAAATGTTTTTGCAAACAACGCGATCAGCATCTAAACCTTGCCTAGCTAATTCTTGGTCGTCAGCAATGAAAGCACGTACTGACTCTTCAAATGCAGGTTCCTCCGAATAAGGGGGAAGTTTCACTTCCGGATGATATAAATTTATAAGACGAAGCTGTTCTCTTAGCAAGAGCTTATCTGATTTCGATAATAGACTATTATCAACTAAAGGCGCGAACCGCAGGGGAACATTTTGCTCTGCAAAAAAATCAGCAATTTGCAACATACTTGAGATATTCTCTGAGCACACCACGCAGCTCACAAACATATTTACGTCAGGTTTTGCATCTTGTAAGGCTTTGATCCCTGAAATAACTCTATCAAATACGTTTGCCCCAACGAGCTGATTATGAACAGGGCCGAGGCCGTGAACAGATACGCAGATCCATTCGAAATTGACGAGGTGCTCGCAAAAGTTCAAAAGACGAACGCCATTCGTAACGAGCGACATATTGAATCCACGAGCTATAAGCTCACGTACAAGATCTCGGAATCTACGATAGACAGTGGGCTCCCCGGCTCCTACGAGCCGTATGTTCACTAACTCCGGCGAGGTATAGACTTCAAATTGTCCTAAATACCACTCCAACGATTGTCCTTCGCCTTTGCCAAACTCACCTACACAACAAAATTTACACTGCAGGTTACAGGTATTAGTCAGCTCTAGATGCACAGAAGTTGGAAGGCTGGAGATTTGCATATTCATCATTTTACCTGTCAGTATGGCCACTAAACTAGCATGGTGAAATCACTACTTTTATCTAACCAAGCAACGCCTTCACAAGTATCTCTCTTGCAGAATTAGTTCAATGGTGAAGTTGATATCTATTGCTTTCGTGCATTATCTTGGCCGATTTTCTCCACAAAGGGGTGTTACGATGATGGAGCGTGCTTACTCTGAGCGCGCAGCCTAAGGTAATCTTTAACGCGAGCATGGCAACAAAGACATATTTGTTTTAGTGCACTCGTCATTGCGCAAGAAGAACGGGCGCACCTCTGAAAGATTCCTTTTTTATAAAATTGCGCTCTAAGTTTCGGAACGCGATATCGCTTAAGCAACGCCTGCCGTAAAACTACCACCATAAAATCGTTAACGCTTCTTTAGCCCGTTTGCGATCGATATTTTTCTATTATGAAAGGCAATCACCTCTGCTGCTTTGGCCTCGTATTTAAATTCATGCATTTCGTCAAGCAGATGGATCAGTTTGATTCGATCCTGATGAAATCTGTCTATAACGAGTCGTGAAGAGGTAATCCCTCCATCATGTTTACGATAAACACTCATAACACCAGCTACTTTAACGATTGGTCCATGTGCTGACGCCACCGAAAAATGATACATATCACCACTCGTTACCCTAGGCATAGTCATTAATCTAGGACTAATCTTGGATCGAAAAATAAATGACGAGGTATGAAATGGTGCATAGGCAGCGATCGTATCCTCTGCTTTCAACTCAGATTTAATCGTCACGCCATATTTTCGCCCGGTAAATTCTCCATTAAAAATAACCTCAGTCTCATGGAATGAACTCGAATATTTAGGACATAACTGAAGGGCAGAGACCTGCTTTTCCAGTTTACTACTATCAATCCAATAATCATCCCCTTCGCAGAGAGCAATGTACTCTCCTTTCACCCTGGGATAAAGGAAAATCGACATTGGGTACTTCTTCTTGCTGTATTGATTTTCCATCTGCAAAATTGGATAAACTATTTGCGGGTGGCGGGCAGCGTATATTCGAATGATCTCCGCAGTGCCGTCTACCGATGCGTCGTCATGAATCAACACCTCTACAGGGAAGGTCGTCTCCTGCTTCAGAAAGCCATCCAGGCATTCAGCTATGAAGCGTTCGTGATTGTAGGTAAGGCAGCAGATGCTAACCAACGGCACGGTTTCCACCGGCCAAACCTGCTCAGTGATGCGGATTGGGTGTGACAAAGGTACATAGGCGGGGGGTGTTTGAGCGATAGCTATGCGCGACCCGTGGTTTGAAGGTGTTGACTTAGGCATAATTCGAGCCTAGCCCCGAATGCCAGAGGGCGCGCGTGATCACAAAGCCTTGCGCAAACAGGAGAAACAGGAGCACCGTCAGCGCAAAGCCCCCGGCGCGCCAGATGGCACCGAGCGACCAGACTGGACGGTCCCGCTGTTCCGCTATACGTCGAAAATCAGCCGTCAGGTGCTGAGGTTTTTCAAACACTCGTTTCTCTCGCCGCCGTCTCCTGCGCTATATGAGGCCAAATTGCGGCCATTATTGGAGACGTACCTGTGAAAATGAACCGGACACCGTTGCCACAAAACTATTATAGCTGTTTGATCTACTGGCCGGAATGAGGATGTAGCGCAGACTTCCACCCGGCGCGGATCGCCTATCTGGATATCAAATGCGATGGCTGTAACTTTAAGTTCCGTTTTTCGGCGAAGCCAAAATAACCCGCCACGCGTATTCCGTAAAAGTCATCATCCTGAGTGCCAAGTCTGATGTTCATAAAACGGGAATAGAGCGCCAACTCCAAATCCCGAGGTTCCGAGAAGCCAACCAGACGGCTGCCGTTGCGCAGTTCATAGGGATCATTCTCGATTCGGTAGGTGATCCTATCCAACGGGAACGCATCCCGAAAAATGAAATTATCCGAGTGTGGAACCGAAAAAATCAGCCCCCCCCCAGACGCAACACACGTGCGATCTCCGCAAGGTTATCGTCGAAATTGTCACCGTCTTCGAGATAGTACATGCTATGACATGCGAGCACCGCATCGAAACTGGCATCGTCGAAGGGGATGCGCGCATTTGTCCCAACTCGGAGATCAAGCTCAACGCCCTTAAAGCGCTCTTGCGCCAAGGCGACAATATCCTCTGTTATCTCAACGCCAGCAATTTTGCAGTAGAGGTTGATGAGTAGCGGAAAATTTCGACCGTCACCAAAGCCAAGGTCGAGCACTGCTGCCCCATCCCAGCTCTCCCGAAAAGCGTGACGGGGATAAGTCCCAAGCATTGTGCGCACAACAAATTCGGTTGGATAAAGATGGACACCGCGCTCGGCCCATTGCCGATAGAGATTAGAAAAGGCTCCTGTACTCATTACTTTAGTTCTCTGCGATTGCTATGCCGAACCCTGCCTGGCCAAACCCGTTACCGCAATAAAACAACAAGGTTTGGTCATCTGTTTGGAGCACGGCAGGATAAGCAACCATCTCGCTGTCCCAACCAGTTGCGGATGGTTTCAAACCGACAAGGTCGTCGTTGCGGGTCCATGTTTTTAGGTCATCTGAGACGGCACAGCCAATACGATAGCCACGTTCCGCTGATCGGAAGTCAGTTCCATAACGGTAGGAGAACAGCATTGTCCAGCGTCCGTTGTGACGAAACACTGTTGGTGTCGTCTGGCATTCATCTTCCACAACGAGCGGGAGGAACGGCTGCCCCTCTCGTTGCCAATGTTGCCCATCTTTTGATGTCGCGTGAAATAGGCGGTATATCGGTTCAACCTCCTTGCTTTGCCATTCAATTCCGGTTCCATACCAAAGGTGCCACAGGTCACCTTCTCGCTGAACATGCGGGCAGGCATGGAGAAAAGGCTCGTCCTGTGTGGCGCCAATGATTGGTCCCTTGCCTTGACGCTTGAAGGTCTCGCCACCGTCTCGGCTGATCGCAAGACCAATGGCCCAATCAAAGGGCACCGATACTTTGCGAGTCCACCCCACATAGTACATCCAAAGGTCACCGGTATTCGGATGTCGGATGACGCTTTGCACCATCGTCCCAAACTCATCGAACTCGCCTCGTCCGCCCAACGGCATGATCGGTTCCTCGGCTATCGTGAGCAGCCGGGTCGGATTTTCGCGGTCAAGGTCAGCATAGGCCACACGGGCGCAATAATTGCCATTGGCGTCTGGTGGTGGGCGAACGTTACAGTAAACGCGCATACGATCCTCAAGCAACAAAGGCGTCGGATTCTGTGCATGGCTGCCGATCCAGGCGACAGCAGGCGCATCGAAAGCTAGACCGTGTTTTCGCCAAATAATGGGCTTCATAACTCGCCTCCTCTGGTATCAGATGAGGCTTTGATCAATTGATCAAGCCAGGTGTGGAGGCTAACCCCTGACTTTTGCGCTTGTTCTTGAGCGCGCTGCTTAGCTTCCGGACTAACGCCCTCCAGTTGGCCATAATAGCGTGTCCGGTGCGTGCCGCCGCGTCGACCGGGTATATCAAAATCCAAGTCTGCGTAGGGTTCTCCTTCCCCTACCGTGAAGGAAATAACATAAAAGACACCGCCAATGATCCATTCACAGGTCACGTCGCGGGCCTCGACTGGAATGTGCTCGAATGGAACCGGACAACGGTAATGTGGGTTCGAGTTCATGAGTACCCGTCCCATCTCTGTCTCGCGCAGCCAAATCGGCATGTTCTCGTCACCAATCACGACCCGACCGCCGGGCTTGGTGACGCGCACTGCCTCCCGAAGGCAGCGGTCGATCTCGGAGAACATGTTTAGTCCGCCAAAATGGAAAACGGCATCAACACTGTTGTCGGCCATTGGCAGGTAACTGCCATTAGCCAAGGCTACTTCAGTTGGAGTTTCAAGCTGCTGCGCCTTTTCGCGTGCCTTCACGAGCACAGGTCGAGCCAACTCTTGGAGGAAAATCTGTCCGCTTGCTCCCAGCCACTCGGCTAGCAGTGCGGTTGTACGTCCGGTACCGCAGCCGAACTCCAAAACCGTTTGACCTGATTGGAGATGCAAGCGCTCCACCATTTTGGTGCGTTCGGTGATTTCATCGGCCCTGAAGGTGTCGAAGGTCAGGTGAATATATTTGTCGTAAACGTCAGCGACCTCTTCATATATCGATTGAGCCTGACGCTCAGATGCCTCTAAGGTGCGTGGCCAAATGAGATCGGGAATACCATCACTGACGAAGAACTTAACACCATCTTTGCCCAATAATGCATTGATATCCCCATGTGGATCTGTCTCTGAGATAAGGCGCGTGCCGTTCAGGGGATGGCGGTATACATTTGATAATTCAGTACTACACAAATGACTCTTCCTCAGCAGGCCGTCTATGGAGTTCACGCCAAATCAGGTTATGCCAGCAACCATCTTTTTCAAAGGCGCGCAGTTCGGTACCAATGATTCTGGCACCGAGTCGTTCGGCTACTCGGCCAGAACTTGGATTGTCCTTGGCATTGGCAATAAGAAGTTTCTCCAACCCAAGCGAGCCGAAAGCCAAGTCCGCGACCATTGCACTTGCGCGGCTGGCGAGACCGCACCCCTGAGCCTCCGGTGCGATCCAGTAGGCCATCTCCGCTCGGTCCAAACGCCATGTTCGGTGGGTTCGCCGGACATCTATCAGTGATACCAAACCAACTGGATGATCGTTTAACAACACTGTCCAGTGCCAGGCTTTGCCGTCACTCTGAGCGCCCTCCAGTGCAGCTAGAACTGAGCGCGTCTCCTCAACAGTGACATGCGGCGCCCAGGCAAGAAAACGAGAAAGGGCTGGGTCTGCCATCGCCGGGAAAAGCGCGTCGGCATCTTGGATACGAACAGGACGAACGGCTAGAACCCCGTCCTGCCGGACTAAATTACAAGGCGTTATCAATGACATCAGGCGACAAGGGTCGTTTTACTACCAGCAGTCATAACCGCAACCCCCCATCTAATTCCAACACCCGTCCATTAAAATAATCCGCCTGCAAGATCCACAGCAGCGCATCGACCATTTCTTCAACCTTTCCCATGCGTTTGAGCGGCACTTGATCGACCCAGCTCGCGAGTTGGGCGGCTTCCAGCGCGTCGGCGGTGCCTTGGGTATCGCAAAAGCCGGGGGCGATAGCGGCGACGCGGATGCCGAGGCGGCCAAGCTCTTTGGCCCAGACGACGGTGAGGGCTTCGACGGCGGCCTTGGCGGCGGAGTAGGCGCTTTGGCCGGCGTTGCCACGGGCGCTGATGGAGCTGACATTGACGATGACGCCGCGCGCGCGGCGCTGGAGCATGTCGGCGGCGACGGCGCGGGTCAGGTAGAAGACCCCGTTGAGGTTGACATCCAGCACTTGGTGCCAGAGGTCGAGCGGGTGGCGCGGGTCGGTGCGGTCGAGCGGGTTGAGCAGCGGCGCGCTGCGCATGATGCCGGCGTTGTTGATGAGGATGCGGATGCCGCCGAGGCGCTCGGTGACTTGGGCCACAGCGGCTTCGACGGCGGCGGGGTCGGCGACATCGCAGACGATGGGGAGCACCTCCGGCTGCTCGGCCGCGAGTTGGGCGAGGCGCTCGCCGTCGCAGTCGAGCGCGGCGACGCGGGCGCCTTCGGCGAGCAGGCGCTCAGTGAGCGCGCGGCCGAAGCCGGCGGCGGCGCCGGTGATCAGAGTCGGTTGGTCGGTTAGGTCCATTCGCCCCCTCAGGCCTCTTTTTGGTTAATCAAGGTGCGAATGGCGCTGACCGATGTCAGGTCGGCGATTTCATCTCCGCTGAGGCGCAAGCCGTAGGCGCTTTCGATGGCAAGAATCAAGTCCATGTGCGAGAGCGAGTCCCAGGTAGGGATGTCGCCCAGGCGCAGGTCGTCGAGCTGGGCCGGGTCGTTGAGCTTGAAGGCGTTGAGCAGGATGGCGTTCAGGTCTGGCATGGTGGTGAAATTCGTTGTTTGCTCAGGCGGCTGGAAGCATTTCATGCAACACTTGTCGCAGCTTGGCCTCGGTCAGTGGGGCGGCGTCCGCTAATAGATTCGCGCGCAGGGTGTCGTTGATCAAACTTTGGTAGCCCTGCCCCGAGGCTGCCGCGCGTTCGCGGCAAGCGGCCAGCAGGTCATCATCCAGATAAAGTGTCACCGGCGTCTTACCCGCGTTGTCAAGCACGGCTCCGCGTTGGCCGCGGGTGAAATCATATTCTTCACGCATGGTTAAGACTCCTGTTCGTAGCGCTGGCGCTCTCGGCGGCTGGCCGTCCGGGCTGAGATGACACGCAGTTCGTTCTTGCCCCGATAATGATAGGCGATGACGAGAATCCGACCGCGATGGTCCTGACCGATGGTCAGGAAGCGTTCTTCATCATGATCGCGATCTTCAATCGTCCTGGCACTAGGATCGTATAAAACAGCTTCAACCTCGGCCAGGTCAACGCCATGCTCTTTCAGATTGATCGCTCGCTTGCGCGGATCATAAACAACACGCATGCCCGGCTAGACCCTGAAAAAAGCCGACAGCCGCGCGAACTGATCGGCATTGAGGCGGTGCGGCTCGGTATCGGGCGCGATCACCACGGTGCCAGCGGCTAGCGGCTTGCTGGTAAGGGTGTGAGCACCGAGCAGGCAGCGCTCGCCGAGGGTGATTTCGTGGCCAATGGTGGCGTTGAGGCCCACAAAGCTGCCAGCGCCCAGTTCGGTGGCGCCGCCGATGGCGCAGCCGCCGGTGAGCCAGCAGTGGTCGCCGATGCGGGTGTGGTGGCCGATCATCGCACCGCCCCAGACGAAGACATTATCGCCCAGAGTGACTGCCGGCTGGATGACGGCGCCGTCCATGACGATGCTGTTTTCGCCAAGGGTATAGTCGCCGGGCACCAGGGGGCTGCGATAGCTGGCGAGCCGATAGCCTTGGGCGCGCGCCCAGGCGACCTTGTCGGCGCGCAGACGGTTGATGCCCTGGTAGCCGAGGGCGACGAACAGCCGGTGCTCGTCCGCTGGGTAGGCGGCTGGAAGGTCGTCGCTGGCGAGCAGCGGCTTGCCAAGGAAGGCGTCGCCCTGACGGTACATCGGATCGCAGGCGTAGGCGAGGATGCGGAAGTCGCTATCGCGCTCGAAGAAATGGGTCGCAGCTTGGGCGATCTTTCCAGCGCCAAAGATGAGCAGGGGCTCGGACATGCTCAGGGATTTCGGTTTCCGTTGCGCTGAGGTTCGCGCTCCATTAGCGCCAGTCGCTCAATTTTGCCATTGCGATTGCGCGGCAGGCGGTCATGAAACGCATAGCGCCCCGGCAGCATGTAGGCCGGCAGGCGCTCGGCGAGCTGGGCGCGCAGGTCGGCTTCGGTTTGGTCGGTGCAGAGGGCGGCGAGAATACTGGGCGAAGCGCCGCTCGGGTCGGGCACCGCCACCACGGCCGCCTCGCGCACGCCAGGCAGCGCGACCAGCGCGGCTTCGATCTCGTCGAGCTCGATGCGGTAGCCCATGCGCTTGATTTGCCGATCCGCGCGGCCGACGAAATGGAGCAGCCCGCTCATCGGGTCTTGGCGCACCCGGTCGCCGGTGCGATAGAGGAGATCGCGATAGTCTTGATGGGTCGGGTTCTGGATGAAGGCCGCCGCGGTGCGCTGCGGATCGCGGTAATAGCCGAGTGCGATTTGCGGGCCGCCGAGCAGCAGTTCGCCGACCTCGCCTGCTGGCAATGGCTTGAGCTGGTCATCGACGATCAGGCCGCTGAAATTGGGCGTCAAGGGGCCGAGCGGCAGCAGGGTCTCGCCGTCGAGGTCGGCAGGTTGCACTGGATGGCTGGAGCAGATGCAGGTCCCTTCGGTGGGGCCGTAGGCGTTGATAAACTGGGTATGCTCGCCGAGCAAGGCATGCAGATCGCGCAGCGCAGGCTTGGGAAAGCCCTCGCCGCCGAACAGCAGCCGACGCAGATCCGGCAAATCACCCGGCTCCAGCGCCCGCAGGCGCAGCAGATAGACCAGCAGCGAGGGCACCGAGAACCATAGGGTGCAGCGCGCGGCGGCAACAGCCTTGATCAGATGGCGCGGGTTCTTGGCCAGGGCATCGGGCATGGGCGCCAGTGTCGCGCCGGCAAACAGGGCAGCATGCACATCGAAGACGGCATTGTCGAAGTGCAGCGGGTTGATGCCGGTGAGCACCTCATCTGGGCCGATGGCCATCTCCTGCTGGCACCAGCGGATGAAGTTCAGCGCGCTGTGCTGGGCAATGACGACGCCTTTGGGGATGCCGGTGGAGCCGGAGGTGAACATCAAGTAGGCCGGCGCATGGCCGGGAACTTGGTGATCGGCCGGGCGTGGTTTGAGCGGGTGGTGCGCGGCTGCAAAACCGCTCGCACTATAGTCCAGCGTGGGCGGCAGCGCTGCCAGGTCGCGCAGGGCGGCGATGATCGGTGCATGACTGCTGGCATGGGCCAGCAGCGCCGGGCGCAAGGTCGCCAGCATCCGTTGCAGACGCGCGGGCGGACTGCCGGGGTCGAGGTTGGAGTAGAGCACGCCCAGGCGCAGGCAGGCCAGCATCAGGGCATAGGCGGTGGGGCTTTTGTCGTTCAGGATGGCGAGGGAGGCGCCCAAGCCAATGCCCCGCTCGTGCAGCCAGGCCGCCAGGTGGCCGGTCAGGTCATCCAGTTCCGCATAGGTCAGGGTCGCACCCTCGGGCCAGCGCAGGGCGATGCGCTGCGGATGGCGAGCTGCGATGTCGGCGAAAGCCAGGCCGAGGTTAAGCCAGTTCATCGGTCACCAGTTCATACTGCGGCAGCAGTGCTCGGGTGCCAGCGAGGCCCGCAAACATCAGGGTATCGACGATGGACAGGTGCGGCACGAAGGGCGCATGGGATTGCCGATAAGCCGGCGCTTGCGAGCGCAGAAACCGCAGCGCGATGCCCTGCTCGGCAAAGGCGGTCGCCTGGTAAAGCGCGCGGCCATTGATGGGGTTGATGTAAAGCCCGGCACCTTCGCGCGCGCAGCGTTGCAGGATGCGGGCTTGGGCGTCCGTCGCTGGCGGCAGCGGATCAGCGCTACTGCGTTTGAAGTGGGCCGACAGACCCAGCGCGGCGGCCAGCGTGCGCAGGGAGTCTTCCAGCCAGTCGATCAGCCAGGGGCTTGATTGGTGCAACAGCGGCTCGATCAGCGCCTGGGTTTCGCCAAAGTAGGTCGCCTTGGCGTAGGCGTGCGCTAGGGTCTTGAGCCACTTCTGGCGCCAGGCTGCCAGCCAGTCGGCCAGGCGCAGATTTTTGATCAGCACATTCTGGCTGGCATTGGCCAATGGCAGGGTGAACAACCAGGGCGCGCCATTGACCAGCAGTCGGTTGCGGTTGATCCAGCCGCGATTGATGTAGGTCACATCGTCGTAGAGCACCAAGGTATCGACCGCGTGCAGCAGTTGGAAGTAGCCCAGGTATGGGAAAAGGTAGGGCTGCATTATGGCCAACCGATGAGCGCCTTCTTCTGAGTTCATCCTGACGCAGATCCGCCGCCACCGAAGGCCGCCAGAATGGCCTCGATATTCTCCACATGCACCATCTCCAGCTCGGGATAGATCGGCAGGCACAGCACCTGCTCGGCTTTGGCGTGGGCCATTGGCAAATTCGCTGGTGCCGCGCTTGGCAGATTGCGATAGGCGCTGAAGCTTGCGATCAGCGGGTAGAAGTAGCGCCGCCCGAAGTAGTTGTAGCTCTTCAGATGCTCGTAAACGGCATCGCGGCTGTGGCCGTAGGCTACGGCGTCGATAAAGATGGGAAAATAGGCCTCGTTGTAATCCACCTCCGGTGCCGGGTGCAGGCAGGAAATACCCGGAATATCGGCCAGTAACGCCCGATAACGCTCGGCCAGGGCACGGCGGGCGGCGATGGCTGGCTCAATATGTTTAAGTTGCAAGAGCCCCAGCCCGGCCTGGAACTCATTCAGCTTGGCGTTGATACCAGGCGCCACCACTACGGTTTCGTCGGCAAAGCCGAAGTTCTTCAGAAAATCGATCCGCGTCTTGGTGCGCTTGTCGTGACAGATGATCGCTCCGCCCTCAAAGGTATGGAGCACCTTCGTAGCATGAAAGCTCAGGATGCTTAAATCCCCATGGGTCAGCACTGAGATGCCCTGCTGCCGCACGCCAAAAGCATGGGCGGCGTCGTAGAGGAGCGTGAGCCCATAACGGTCGGCGATGGTCTGATAGGCCTCCACCGGTGCCGGATGACCATAGACATGCACCGGCAGCAGGCCGGTAGTTTGGGGAGTGATGGCGCTTTCGATGCGTTCGGGATCAAGATGGCAATAGCCAGGCTCGATGTCGACGAAGACGGGCTTGATGTTGTTCCACCAAAGCGCATGGGTGGTGGCAGCAAAGCTGTAGGGGGTGGTAATAACCTCGCCCGTGACGCGCAGGGCTTGCAGGGCAGTGACCAACGCCAGGGTGCCGTTGGCAAACAGGCTGATGTAGGGCACGCCGAGATATGCGGACAAAGCCTGTTCGAATTGCTGGTGCATCGGCCCGTTGTTGGTTAGGCAACGGCTTTCCCAAATGCCCGACAGCATTTTGGTAGTCTCTTCCAGCGGAGGGAGGAAGGGGCGGGTGACTAGGATGGGGGCTTGGGCGCAGAAGGGCGAACTCATGTTTACTTGTTTAAACCACACTGTCGGCATTGCAGTGCGGTAGTTAACCTTAAGTGTTAGATGGCGCTCAACTTAACGAGGCGAAGCATAGAGTACCGTTTCCTCAGCATGGATGGTGTGGTGATCCAAATAGAAGTCATAATATGGAAAGGCGGCGGCAATGAAGTGCGGGATTGCAACAAAATCAACTATCTTGTGATAGAGCGAAATGGCAAGCTTGGGCCGATATCGCTTAATTGTTGCGCTTGCGCCCTGCAGGGCAGCCAGTTCCGCGCCCTCAATGTCGAGTTTGATGAAATCCAACCGTTCCTGGGGATGCTGCGCAAGGTAGTCATCGAGCGCAACGACCGGCAAACCACTCTCGCGCCCGAGGATGCTGAAGCCTGGGACGACAGCACCTTTCGTCTGAATAATAGCTTCGCTTTGGTCGGCTTCTTGCTGATCGGGAGGGAGGGCAAAGGTGACATTCGTTTTGGCTCCGAGCGCATAAGGTAACACTTTGATGGTGTCAAGCTCATTGAGCTTGGCATTGTGTTGGGTCGCCTTTTGATGCTGCGGCAAGGGATCGAAGCTTAGCACCCGGCCGGTCTCGCCCGCCGAAATAGCAAAAGCCACTGCGGTCTCGCCCAGACAAGCGCCCCCGTCGATGATCCAATCGCCAGGTTCTGGTGCAATACGCACGCCGGCACGCTCGAAATAGTACTGTCGGGGTTGCGCCAGAAATGAACACGCCACACTGCCTGCCCAAGCATCTAGGGTGATGGTGCGCCCGAAAGCAGTGCCCCGATATCGCTTCACGGCCCCGAAAAGGCCGCTCAGCGAAAGTTCAGCGGGACCGACTTCCCAGCCTTGCGCTTTCTCGAACACCGCTTGCTGTTCCATGTAATAATCGACACCGGGGCGAATCACCACATGACGATGGCCAAGTAGGCGGAAGAGAATAAGCCTATCCAATAGTGTACGACTGTCGTCGTCCCTGAGCAACAGCCAGGTGGCGAATAGTTCGGCCGAATGATCAATAAACCAGTTTAGATAGTTCGCATGGAGCGATACGTTATTCGCCTGCGAGCGATCTATACCATCATAGGAAAACCGCTGTTTATCGTAATTATTATTAACATTAATACCCATCAGCCTGAAAAACTCACCGAGCAGAGCGCGGCGCCATTGGTCTTGATCCATTGAATTATCCATATGCCAAAACATGCCCGATAATCACAGTAAAAACACTCGATTATAATATCGAATCACTCCGGAAGTAAAAAGAAGTGGTCCAAGATTGGTTTTCCGGATCTGCCGCAATCTCAGCCAACAACGCGTACTAAGATCTTGCGTAAACAAAAGGCCATGAAACTTCGTCTTGAGCAACCAAATTAGCCAATTCAGTAACAGTCACCCGAGCTTTGGGCTTAACTATATTGCCAATCACTAGGTAATTGGAGCAGTATTCAGTTAATTTAATCCGATCCATCACAGCCTTTGCCTCACTTTTCCGACCGAGTTTATTTAGCAATAATGTATAGGTTGGCCAATATTTTGGTCTCATGCTATTTTGCTTATATTCCGCAGACATTAGCCGCTCTGCGAGTTCCAGATTTCCTGACTCCAGATGCGCAAACCCTATGTAGGTGACCCAATCTGGATTTTTCAGATATTGAAGATAGGACTCCCAACTTAGACCCCGTCCGGTCGCAGCTTCGAACAAGCGGTCAAACAATTCGTTTGGATACTGGCGTTTCAGTGAAATATCACGTTGATAAAGATTGCGACAAAATGACTCCCCGCGACCAAGCAAAAACCCCCAATAGCCGAGCATGGTGTAGCCCCCTTTTATACTCGGTACTTCTGCGTAAGCCTCGTCCATCAGCTCTATTGCTTTATCAATCGACTCAACAATCGCGGTCGCCAAAGCGTAGTATTGTCTCCAAGGGCCAGTTAGTCGTCCTTGCATTCGATCGCGTAAGATCCATTGACGCGCTGTATTCCACTCTGCGGCATCAGCACCTAAAGACCATCCCACATTTGCAAATCCATCTTTTATAAACGCATCTTCATCATAGGCTGCTAAAATCAAATGCTTTGCTTTTTCAAAAAAGCCATTTTGTCCATACAATTGCGCTAGTTTTAATTTCCAATCTATTGACAATCTATTCGCCCGAAGATCCCGCTCCGTTAGAGCTATCGCTTTTTGGCAATCTCCGGTTTCGTTATATATCGTCCAGCCTATAGTTGCAAATCCATTTTTTCTATTTGCATCTTCGTCATATAATGCAGCAATCAATTTCTCTGCTTTTTCAAAAAGACCTTTCAGTCTATACAATTGGGCCAGCTTCCATTTGCCAGCTAATGATAATCTATTAGCTAGAAGATCCCGCTCCGCTAAAGCTATCGCCTCTTGCGAATCTCCAGTTTCCTTATCTATGGTCCAGCCTATAGCTGCAAATCCATCTTGTATATTTGCATCTTCGTCATACACTGCGACAATCAAATTTTCTGCTTTTTCAAAAAAGCCATTGCGTCCATACATTTGGGCAAGCTTCAATTTCCAAGCTGGCGACAATCTATTCGATCGAAGATCCCGCTCTGCTAAAGCTATCGCCTTTTCACAATCACCATCATTCATCATCTGCCACCAAAGCTGTGCGATTTCGCCGGCTGAACATAAGTTTTTTTCGTGGGCAGGGCAATCGCATCAAGGTCCACTAATATTCGAGTCGCCTGACATCGTCTTCCGCCGTGGCGGATCGGGCGGCTCAAAAAGCAGTTTTCCCAGGTATTTCTCATTCCACCCAGCCGTCAATCGCTTGTTGTGAATCCCCAGTTTATGCGTGGAGTCCTTTTTCAGCCGAGTCAGGGCAAGATGTCTCAAGACCGCGAAGTTCTCCCGTGCAACCGGCTCGCGCAGGCGCGACTCATCTTCACGAAAGCCGATGTCCAGACACCAGTGAACCGCATTTTCGATCCCCCAATGGCCGCGCGCGGCTGTGGCAAAGGTGTCGGCGTTGATGCCACAGCTCCCGATGTAGTAGCGTGTCTCTTGCGTGATCTTGCCGTTGCAGGTGCGCTCACTCTGCACCATGCCGATCATGTTCATCCCCTTCCAGCCTTCGCTGTGTGGCACCGCGCTGAGGTCTTCAAGCGTGCGGTAGCGACGGGTTTCGACGCGGCCATGTCCGCTGTCGCGCGTTTCAACGCCCTCAGAGACCAGTCCGGCATAGCCGCGCGCATCGGCTTCAATGAACGCTTCATTGACCTCTTCGACCAGGTGACCTTGGTTGCCTTTGAGGGCCAGCAAGTAGTCGCCGCCTTGGTCGATAATTTGCGCGGCAATGGCTTTCTGGCAGCCCATGGCATCGATCGTGACGATGCATCCGCGCAGGCAGAGCAGTTCCAGCAACTTCGGAATCGCGGTGATCTCGTTGGACTTCGCTTCGGTGGCAACCTGTCCCAGCACCATCCGGTTCGCCGTGGCCCATGCGCTGACCATATGCAATGCCCCCAGTCCGCGTGCCCGATCAAAGGAGTGACGCAGGGTCTTGCCATCAATGGCCACCACCTCCGCCGGGATCAGTTCGCGAATCGATTCGGCCCACGAGCGGAAGCAGGCTTGAAAGGCCGCCGGCTCGATCAGCGAAAACACCCGCCCGAAGGTATCGTGGGACGGAATCCCATTGGGCAAGTCCAGAAACTGCCGCAGCCACGCCTCCTTGCTGCGCCCAAACTGTGCGATCGCCGCGAAGCCCTCGGCCCCGCCAAGAATAGCGGCGATGGCGATCACGATCATCTCCAGAAGAATGTGCCGCCGCTGCGTGGGGTTGCGCGGATCGACAAGTGGGGCAAAGTGCCGCGTGAGTGCGTGATCAAGGGCAGTAGCAGATGGCATGGCAGGTCTCCGAGTCAGGCAAGTATTTTCAGCTGATTATCTTGGAAACCTCTACCTGTGTCTAAAAGTATATTATTAAGCGTTGATGCGATAGCCCTGTTTTCGTGGGCTCTTTCAAACCATTCTTGAGCGTCCCACGCGTCTTTCGTAAGCTGCAATATCTCGCCGTAGTCTGTCCACCGGCGGGGAGATAGTCTCTGTGCCCGCGCATCTTGATCAAACCAATGTCTTACTTGCACGTGATCCTGTTTTCTTAAGGAGTCCTGCCCAAGGTCAGCAAAGCCGTCACGCAAACCCGGGTCCTGGGCGTAGAGCGTGCTGACAAGTCTCTCGGCTTCATCTTCCCGGCCCATTTGCAGATGCCAAAGGGCGGTGCGCACCTCGGCTTGGGGCGTTAGGCGTCCGAGTTTGCGATCCTGCTCGACCAGATCGAAGGCTGCGGGCCAGTGTTTGGTGTCTGCGAAGCCTTCGGCGAGGCGGGCGAAGCAGTCTTTTGCTTCTGGGTTTTCTGCGTACCGTTTGCGGAAATGCTCGTCGGTTGCTTGGCGGCTTTCTGCGGCCATGTAGGGGTAGCCGAAGGAGCGCAGTTGCGCGAACAGTTCGTCTGGGCCGATCAGGTCTTCGCGGCCGAGCATGTTGTCGCAGAAGCTTTGCTGGGCGGCGGTGATGGGCTCGAACGGGATTGGCGCTTCGGCTGGGTCTTGTTCTGGCAGGAATAGGGTTTCCCAGTGCTTTAGGCGCGCGGAGAGTTCTGGACTGCGCTGGCTGCCGAGCACGTTTTTGAAGTCAGCGGAGATTGTGGAGACGCTTTTGGCTGGCTCCCAGGCGACGAAGGGGACGCCGGCGACCAGGGAGGCAAAGACGTGGCCGCCGGGGAAGGCGCCGAGGGCGAGGTTGCTCAGGCGCAGCAGGTGCAGCAGGCGGAACAGAAAGTCTGGGTCGCTCAGGTGGCCGGCGCTGACGACGGGGAGCCCGGCCTTTTTGAATGGCCGGTGTTTGCCGTGGGCGATATCTTGCCAATGGATGCAGACGGACAGCGGCAGCAGGTGGTCGTGGCCGGCTTGTTTTTGTTGCTGGCAATATTGCTTGAGCTTTGTGATGACCTGGTCGAGGTCGATCTCGCGTTTGATGTGGCCGGTGGAGCGCGGCAGGAAGTAGATGGTGCCGCTACGGGCTTCTGGCATCGGGGGGCCGAAGTGCTGGTCCATGAGCCGTTGCGCATAGAGCAGTGGCGAGGCAGATGGGATGACGCGCAGGTCGGTCTGCGCGCGCCAGAGCTTGGTGCGAAAGTCCGGGTAGCTCATTACGCCGGGCAGACCGCATTGGCGTTCCATGTCGTAGAGGCGTTGGTCGTCGAAGTAGACGCCGTGGGTGAGCAGCACGGGGAGCGGTTTGTCGAATGGGTGGCCGCTGTAGGCCTTGAGGATGGTCGCGAAGCCGTAGTTGTCGTTGGCGTGGTATTTCTCCCACGGCGGCATGATGCGCGGGTCGCACAGGGCTTCCAGCTGCTTTTGGTCCCGCAACGTTTGTTGCAGGGAGATGGGCTGAAAGTTGAGGGGTTGCGCCATGGATTGGTTTGCTGTTTAGGCTGGACGGGGTTGCTTTAGGGTTATCGACGCAGGCGGCTCTTGCTTGAGGGGGCCTGCGATCTCCAAGTCTTTAAGCAGGATATCCAAAGCGCGCGACTTGGGCACGTTAGATTTGACTCTCGAGCTGCTGTTTAAACGCGGCATGGCTTGATAACGTCGCCCCAGTCTCGCATGGGCGATTGACGAAGATGCGATTAGGCGTGTCGCAGTTCTTCATCCAGCCAGGCATCCAGGTCGGCGGCATCGGTGAAGTCGAGCAGGGCTTCGCCGAGTGCTTCTAGTTGTGCCAAGGTCAGGGCTTCGAGACGCTTGTGCTGTGCGGCGGATAGCCTGCCAAGACGGCGAGCGAGCAGGCGCCGGATCAAGCCGCTGGCTTCTTCTTGGCGGCCTTCATCGCGGCCTTCTTTGCAGCCTTCGTCGCGACCCTCCTTGATCCAGATTGGTCGATTTCTCGCGACGATATCCTGGTACGCGCGGGTTTGTTCCAAGGGGGTGAGTTCGCCGAGCATGGTGAGTATCTCCTCGATGGTCAGGGTCGGGAAACGGGCCATTATCCAGGATTGAAATACATCCCGGCATTGTCGCCGGACAGGTTCCGGGAGTGGGGCTTGTTGGATGATACGATAGGCCGCTGGGGCTTGTGTGCGCAGTTGTGCTTGGTCTTCGATCAAAAAGGGCAGAAAGGTTGCCAGCAGCGGGTGGTCAGGATCGGTTTGCCGCAGGTCGTGCAGGACATCAATCAGGTAAACCCGCCGGATGGGCGGGTCGGGATCACGCTCGATGAGGTCCGGCCAGGGCGGGGTTTGGGGATCGTGCTCGGGGATGAGGAAGAGCAGCAGTCCGCGCACCTCGCGCTTGGGATGGGCTTCCATCAGCAGGCCCATGTCGATGAGCATTCTGGCGTATATGCCCGGGTCGCACCAGCCTTGGACTTCGATAGCGTGAATCGGTTCTTGTTGGTTGGCGGGCAGGACCACACCGTCGAGGCGGCGTTCTCCGGTTGGTTCCTGAGTCGTCGCCCCGCCTCAATGCGGATCGAAGACCGCGCTGAGGGTGGGGGCGTCGAGGATGCGGTCACTCCAGGGCTCGAGTTGTTCTTGGGTGGCGTGTTGCAGGCGCGCTTGGGTGCTTTCGTCGAGTGGGCCGAAGCGTTTGGTGAGTTGGCGTCGGAGCATGGCGGCTTGGCCCTTGTGCTCTCCTTCGCGCAAGGCAAAGTTGCGTTCGGTGACGGCATCGCTCAGGGCGCGTTCGCGTGCCAGGGCTTTGTAGCGTTCTTCCTCATCGGCGCTGATGCGTTGGAGGTCGTTCCAGGCTTGTTGGACGGGGGCGGAGTCGAGGGCGCTCATGGTGGTGTGCTCCTTCCAGTGTTTGAAGAATTTGATCCAGGCTTGGAGGTCAGTCTCCAGGCGGTCGGTCAGGCCGAGCCGGTCGGCTTTGGGCAATTCGATGATGTGCAGGATGAGTTGGTCGCTCAAGCGGACGCTTGGCTGGCGGCGGTCGCGAAACTCGAACCGCCAGTGGGCTTGTTGGCGCTGGTTTTTGGTCTCTGTGAAGAGTTCAAAGTCGACCAGGTGGATGCCGATGACGGGCCGCGCTTGGCTATAATCTTCGCCGGTCTTTAGTTGCTGCGCATAGACCTTGGCAAGGTAGAACAGGTTTCGGACGCTCAGGGCGGACGGCGTTGATGAGGGCAACTAGCAGTTCTGGCGCGCGGACGAACAGCCGTTTGAAGACGTAGTCGTTCTTCGGGTCAAGTAGGTCGGGGCTGGTATCCACGGGTCTCACCGCTGTTGGCCAGTTTGACGTGTTTGATCAGCTGCTGGTCAAAGATTGGATTAGCACTGCCGGTAGGCGTGGGCCGCCCGACGGGAAATCTCGACCGGTGATCTCGCGGTTCCAGGCTCACATCGCCGATTACCGCAAGATACCGATTAGGCGCGCCGCAGTTCTTGATCCAGCCAGGCGTCCAGGTCGGCGGCATCGGTAAAGTCCAGCAGGGCTTCGCCGAGTGCTTCGAGTTGTGTCAAGGTCAGTGCTTCGAGTCCTTTCTCCTGTGCGGCGGATAGACTGCCAAGCCGGCGAGCGAGCTGACGCCGGATCAAGCCGTTGGCTTCCTCCTGGCAGCCTTCTTTGCGGCCTTCCTTGATCCATATTGGCCGATTTCTTGCAATGATATCCTGGTAAGCGCGGGTTTGTTCCAAGGGAGTGAGTTCGCCGAGCATGGTGAGTATCTCCTCGATAGTCAGGGTCGGGAAACGGGCCATTATCCAGGATTGAAACACGCCCCGGCATTGTCGCCGCACAGGTTCCGGAAGCGGGGCTTGTTGGATGATGCGATAAGCTGCTGGGGCTTGCGTGCGCAGTTGAGCTTGGTCCTCGATCAAAAAGGGAAGAAAGGTTGCCAGCAGCTGGCGTATATGCCCGGGTCGCACCAGCCTTGGACTTCAATAGCGTAAATCGGTTCTTGTTGGTTGGCGGGCAGGACCACGCCGTCGAGGCGGCGTTCCAATGCCTTGAAATCTATGGCGTCAAATTGATAGGGACCGACTACAGTTAGACCACCGCAAAGGATGCGCAGGAATTCGTCGTCAGTGCGCAGGAGTAGGTAAATTTCCTTGTCTGTTTGCATGGGCGGCCGGTGTGGAGTGCTGGAGGAAGTAGTTGGCGCCACTGCGGTGTCGACGCGGGCGGCTCTTGCTTGAAGGGATCCGCAGGCTCTAGGGCTGAAGGCCGCACCCGGACTGCGCTGTTTGGGCGCAGTGGTTGTCTTCTCTAAGCATAGCGCGGATTCTTGGGATGCCTAGATGCGTTAAATCAATTTGATGGGCGTGGTTTTTCGATTGGCGGTGAAGTTTGGTCACGCGGACCGTCACCTTTTTTGGGCTAGCGCAATCAACTTATTATCAAGGACGTTATAGGCGCCGATAGCGAGCTAGGCTTTCAGGTGCCAGATCTTCGCCCTCGGGCCAGGTCAGCGCATCCAGTGGGTCGATGCTAACTTGGCTGAAATACCGGTCTTGCCGCAATCGCCAGTAAGCCTCGCGGCGCTGAATCAATTGGGCGAGGTCTATCACCCAGTGTTCGCCGCTGTGCAGCAGGACTCCCAGACAATGCTGCTCAAGGGGCGTGGCATCGATCACCCGGGGCCAGGGCGAATTAGCTGCTGAGTTCATTCCATTTCTCCATAAGTTCAGCGTGATTGCTGCAAATAAACTGCTGAATCTTTTTCGACTGTGTTGGTGGCCCAACGCGAATCGCCACAGCCACCCCAGCGCATCAGGCCTGTTTTTCCGCGGTGACCGCCGAGGAGGCGGCGCTCATGGTGGTTTGATCCTTCCAGTGTTTGAAGAATTTGATCCAGGCTTGGACAGCTCTTGGTGACATGAGAGTTCAATGACTGGAATCGTCGATAATGCTGGCAAGCGGTTCCGTCCGCCCGTTATCGATCTCGGCCAGCACCTGTTGAACCATTGCATCCCATTTCGCATCGCTTGTGTGGTCGAAGACCTCTTGCCAATGGGCGTTATCCCGCAGTTCATCGAGGACCAGTGTGGCAATGGCATCTTGAACCATTGCAGGGCGCTTCGCGACCTCGGCCATGGCCTGTTCAAACAGTTGGGTCATCGTTGGTCTTCAACCCATACCATTACCCATAACTATCCCTGACGCTGCGGTAAGCCTCCAGCGCCATGACAAAATCGGGGATGCGCTGCAACCCAATCCAGAGCGTCTTCGGTCCCGGGAACCCATCGGATTTGCGGTTGAGAAAGCCGCCCAGGGAGGCGACCATGCGCACCATGGTATCGAGCGAGGGCGGCTGCTCGGGTGGCGCTTGTTTCTGGGTGACCAGATAGACCGCCTTCCATTCCTCCTCGGCAAAGACCGCATCGCAAGGCAACTCCGGGCACTCGCGCCCGAGCATGGTCAGGTACAGCACCCGCCACGCGATGATCATGTACAAAGCGAGCGCCGGCTCCAGGCGCTCGCGCGTCTCGAGCTGCAGCTCCTCGATGCGGCAGCCACTTTTTAAGATCCGGAAAAAAATTTCCACTTGCCACCTGCAAAGATACCAGGAGAGCGTCTCGATGGCCTCTTGGGCGCTCTGCACCGCCAGATTGGTCAGCAACAGCCAGTTGAGTGGCTCCTCGCCGGCGGGTGGATTGACCTCGGTGGCGAGCAAGGCCGTGACCGTGACATCGGGCAAGGTGCGATCCGGGCGCCAGGGTGCCTTCAGGGTCACGCGCACCACCTTGATCTCCTGCTTGACCTGGCGTGCTTTGGCCCCCTTGGTGGCGGGACGCTCGAAGGTGATCTCGGTGAGCACCGCAGCGGCGTCCAGGGCCTCATTGAGCTTTCTGCCATCGGCCAAGCAGCGGTCGCGATGCTGCACCCGTACCAGCCAATCGGCGCTGTTCTCGGGGATGGGCGCTTCAACAAACAGGTCGTAGATGTCGCCCTCGCGATCGGCAACATAGGTCAAGCGCGTGTCGCTCAGTTCCTCGGCCAGCGCATTGACGCGCGCGTAGCCATCGACCCAGCGCACGCTTTCTTTCTCCTCCAGTGGGCGGCGCGAGTCTTTGTCCTGGCCCAGGCTACCGGGCTCGCGCACAAAAGTGTGCAAATCCAGCAGCCCCAGCGCGAGGCGCTCGGGCGTGACCGCCAAGGTGGGATGGATGTACATCCCATAGCGGCTCTCAAAGTTCAGTGGCCCAAGACCGACAATGCCTTTTTTGGTTGTATAGTCCAGCTCGCTGGTATCTTGGATACACAGCACCCGCGGATGCTCGCGCAGACGTTCTTCGGTACAAGCAAAATGGGGTGCGAGGATCTGCTCGGCGGTGACCGTGGGATGATCGAAAAAGCGATAGGCGGCCCGGGTCTCATACCAACCGTTGCAAGCCCCGGGAATACTTTGTGTCGGCTTGGCGCCGAGGGTTTCAAGCACCTGTTGGGCGCGATGATTCAGGCGCTTGTCGCCCAGAGAGATGTCCTGCAGTTCAGAGGCCAGCGCGATCATGCCACCACCCCCAGGGCGGCGCGGAAGTCCGCCGCCAGCGGGTAGACATAGATCGCCTTGCGCGGCAGCGCGGCCCGATGGGTGCGGTCGCACTTGCCGCGCCCGGTGGTTTCGCCCAAGTCGTGCCAGTTGGCGGCACGGTAACAGGTCCCGGCAAAGCGTGGGGTCTCGACAAAGGTCTCCAGCAGCACCAGACGCTCGCCATAGCGGGCGGGAAAGTCGACACTGACTTGCCGCGCGGCCAAGGACAGCACCTTGGAGGCGAGGTGTTTGACCTGCACCCAGGGCAGGATGAGGAAGCGGGCGTTGTTGAGCACCCGTCCCAGGTGTGCTTGGCGCTGCGCGGGCGTCCAGCCAATCCAGCGGTCGCGGGCAGCGACTTTCCAGGCCGCCGCGCCAAAGCCGATGGCGCCGAGCAGACCGCCATCCCACTGGATCAGGTAGCGCAGCTGCGCACCAGGCAGGGGACTGTAGCCGAGGTAGTGGTAGCGCTCGATCAGGCCGTTCCATAATTGCGAGGCCCTTCGATCATCAACGCGCGCCAGGCGCAAGCCGCTGAGCGCGCGCAGCGGGACGGACACTGGGATCGGTTCGGGCCGGGACTCGGGGCGCGGGACGAAGCGCCGCCCATTGCCATTGCCGCAGGTCGGTGGCGGCAGCACAATGAGCCCGGCACGATGCAACCGCAGCAGTCCCACCCGGGCACTCATGAGCTTGGGGCGGCCTTGGATATCGGTCCACTCCAGCGCGCGGCACACCCGCCGAGCGATCTCCGCGCGCAGCGGCGGCTGCGCCAGCGCGATCTCCTGGCGAATGCGCGCTAAGTCGGTCTCGTTGAAAGGGCGCCCACATAAACGGCTTGGAATCGCTTGGTCCATGGTCTCCCGTCCCCTTGCTGAAGATGAAAGGGCATCTCAGCAGAACTCGGGAGCTGTGTCCAGCCCCGGACGACGCTGGGGCGGGGAGATATGGGTAATGGTATGTCTTCAACCAGCCACATAGTCAAGATAACGTTATGCCTTGCATGAGCTTGACGAGTGGTTCCGTTCGCTTGTCATCAATCTCGGCCTGAGCCTTTCGAACAATGGGCACCCAATTCTCATTGCTCGTGTGGGCGTGCGGGGTGCTTCCCGTTAGTGATCCCGGCGCTGTTTGGCGAGCCAGGCTTCAATCACCTTGGGATCAAGACCTTTGAGCCGATCCTCGGGATCAAGTCCCTTGAGCCGTTGCTCGGGGTCGAGTCCCTTGAGCCGAGCTTCGGGATCGAGTCCCTTGAGCAGTTGCTCGGGATCGAAGTGTTTGAGGATCGCTTCGGGATCCTGCTGGATGACGTCCTCGATTACCATCTGATGTGTTTCGCGGATGAACTGTTCCATGGTGTAGGCCATTGTTGGTGCCTCGCGTCGGTAGAGTAGGTAAAGACGTTCGAGCAGCTCCCAGTGGCCGCGTTGCGGCGTGCCGCGATGGTGTGCGCGGTAGTGCTCCAGCCCCTGGCGCATCCGATCCCGTTCACTGGCAAAGAGTTCCCAGGCGGCATTGCGGGGGTGTTGTTCGATCCGGTTGAGCACGATGATTCGCACCCGATGAGCGCCCCAAGGCAGATCATAAACGCCTTTCCAGGCGGTGGGTTGCAGATCATAGTCGCGCGCGAGCCCCTCGGGATAGCGTGTGGCGACCGAATAAAGGCCGAAGGCGGCGAGCGGGTGGCGGGCGTTCTCGGCATTCAGGTTGACCTTGCGGTAGAGCACGAAGTAACTGATCAATTCGTCCAGCGACCAGGCATCCAGCGGCTCGTGGCGGGATTTGTAGCTCAGCAGGTTGATGGCGCGCAGATTCTCCAGCCCATCAGGTAGCGGATCGGGCAGGCGCGGCCGTTTCCGTCTCGATGGAGCAGCGGCCTCGACTTCTTCGATAATAGCCACATCGAGCTCTTGGCTGATCAGCGCCAGTTCTTGCTCGAGTTCCACCCGCCAAGGTGCGCCGGCAAAGACGTCGACCAGCGCGATGCCAAAGGCCCGGTGCCAATCGCGTAGCCGCTCTTCGTCAGGATTGTTGCGAGATTCGGAGGTCATGGGCGAAGTTTAGCCGACATGTAAATATTCGATCTACCCTTTGCCATAAGAATCAGCGGGTAAGGATTTCGCGAAAGCGTCGATCCAGCGGGTAAGTCCATATATCCTTGATTGCGACACTCTGGATGCCGGCCGGTCCGAGTTTGCCACGGCCTTTGGTTTGTCCCAAGTAGGTCCAGTTGGCCGCCTTGTAGCAGGTGCCGCGAAAGCGCGGTGTCTCGACAAAGGTCTCCAACAGCAGCGGGCGGTAGCCGTAGATGGCCAACCAATCCTCGGGTAGGAGTTTCGCCGCCTGCGCCAAGAGCATCGAGGCCAGATTCTTGGAGCGGACCCAGGGCAAGATCAAGAAGCGGGCATTGTTGACCACCCGATGCAGATGGCGCTGACGTTGCTCATGCGTCCAGCCAATGAAGTGATCGCGCGGAGCGCACATCCAAGCCGCAGCGCCAAAGCCGAGCGCGGCAACGGGCTGCTCGGCGCTGTAGACCAAATAGCGCAGCTGCGCCCCCGGCAGTGGCGTATGCCCGAGGTAGTGGTAGCGCTCGATGAGCTCGTTGTACAGGCGTGATTGAGCCTTCTCGCGCACGCACGAGAAGACCAAGGGTCTGAGCACCGCAGCCGGTTGCTCAAGCACTGGTTGCGGATCACTGAGCGCGCTGAGGCGCACGCGCGCATCGGGGCGGGGGTTGCGCGGCGGCGGCAACGTGATGAGCCCGTCCTCGTGCATGCGCAGCATCGCCACCCGAGCGGACATGTCCTTCAAGCCACCGTCAGGCTTGTGCCAGGCGAGTACCTGGCAGGTCAGGCGCGAGAGTGCGGCGCGGGTGCGGGTTGGATCCTCGGCAATCAGCGCGCGAATCAGCGCGATGTCATCGGCCTGGAACTCGCGCCCGCAATAGCGATGACTCATGAACTGTCGATGCCAGGAGGTGACTCAGTGGCATTCGCCAGCGCCGCCGGCCGACACAGCTCGGCACGGCGCGCCGCGTCCATCGACCAAGGGAGGAACCTCTCCAGATCACTCGGCGCCTGCCCGCCGGCCTCGGCGCAAGCGCTGAGATAGGCGCTCAGCCAGGCACGCGGATTCATGCCCCACAGCGCCAGGGTCTGGAAGATGGAGAACAGCATGGCCGCAAGCTGCGCGCTCCAAATACTCCCGTAGCCATAATAATTCTTTCGCCCACAGACCGGCGTGCGAATCGTTTCTTCGGCACGATTGTTATCCATCGGCACCTCGGGGTGCGCGACAAAGACCGTCAGCCCCGACCAATGCGTGAGCAGACTGCTGAGCACCTTGTTGCGCCGGACGTAAGCGGTCTTCGGCAAAGCCGCTTCGGTGGTGTCTTGTGCCAACAGCCGTTCGGCCTCAGAGCGCATGTCCGCGAGCGCCGCCTGCAAAGCCGCATGGGGTTGTTGAAACCCGCCACCTTGCTCGGCCACCGGACGCTCGGGATCCCAATGCGCCAGGCGCTGTTGGTTGAGGTGGTAGAGCGTGGCGATGCGCGCCTTCCACTGTAGCGCCCAGTCTTCCAACGCCGGCAGCGCGCGTCCGGCTTCCAAAAAGTCGCGACGCACATGCGCCCAACAGAACGCCAGCAGGATGTTCTCGGCCAGGCGCGCGAGCTTTTTGTAGGCGCTGTAGCGATCACAGACAATGATCACCCGCTGGCCCTGCAAGCCGGCAAAATGCGCGCCGGGCACCGCTGCGCTGCGGCTCGGATCAATGCAGTAAAAGACCACCGAGGTCGAGCGCGTCAGCCACAGATACCAGCGGGTGCCGACCTTGCCCTCCAGATCCGACGAAGACTTCCCAGCGCGTCTCGTCATTGTGAAACAGCGCCTCGCTCATCTGCTTGCAGTACAGCGCCTCAAGCACGAGCTCGAACAGCCCGGCAAGGCGTTGCAGACCACCGGCCAGCGTGCCGGGTGAGACCGGCAGGCTCCGATCGGCAAGGTCTTGCAGCCAACGGTGGCTGGGTTGGCTATAGCGGTATTTGCTCAGCAGCGCCTCGACCCAGAAGCTCACGCCAAAGGGACTGCGTGGAATCAATCGCGCCGGTGGCGGGGCGCTGATCACCGCCGGGGTGTCGTCGCAGCAACAACCGGGGTGGCGGGTGTAGGCACAACGGGTGATGCGTCGGGTATAGGCGCGCACCTCCACCTCAATGACGTCGCTTTGCTCGTCCAGCCCCGGGGCACGCTGGTAGGGTAAGCCGCAGTGCGCGCAGCTGCCCGCCCTGTCGGGCAGATCCTGCGTTTCGGTGAGCACCGGCAGCGATGGACGCGGGGTGCGCCCATGCCCGGGGCTGCCGGGTTGCTGACCGCGCGGGCGCTTGGATTCGCCCTCGCCCTCAGCCTTGTCTTTGGCCTTGTCCTTCTCCGAGGGCAGCGGGCTGTGCTTCTCGCTTTTCTTGCCAAACAGCCGCTGTTTGAGGTCTTTGATGGTGGCGTCTTTGTGCGCCAGTTCCTGCTTCAGCGCCTCGATCTGGACCTTGGCGCGATCATGCTGCGCTTGCCAGTAGGCTGCTTGCGCGCGCAGCTCGATCAGCTCTTGCTTGCTGATCGCTTCCCACTCTTGAGCGAACGGCAGACCCTGGACGCCATCCGCGTGCTGGCTCGGATGTGGAGATGGATCGAGATGCGCCATGGCTTCCATGGCGAACGTTGTACGATATTTTTTCCGTTGTGTCCCGTACTATTTTCGGATCCCGAAGGGCGGGACCGAATATTTACGCCGACATCACCGTAAGCCCTTGTTTCTATATTTTCTCAAAAAAAATAGCCCACCAAAACTGTTGTTTGGAAATCGCGACTCGAACGCGCTGCCATGACGGAACTTTGTGTACACCCATCTGTTGGGTTCCGAAAAAGTTTAAATCTGTGTATTTCTAACTTGGGTTAGACAGCCGACACTTTGTGAAATTGCAGCCAGGCCAGGCGGGCGAAGCCGTCTTGGACGGTTTCATCAATGGCATAGGCTTGCTCGATGAGCTTCTCGGCTTGCGCTAGGTCGTCGAGGTAGCCGTGCAGCAATGCGAGTAGGATCAGGCCCTCCCCTGTTTTGGCGTGCTGATCGGCTTTGGTCATGGCTTGCAGGAAGGCTCGGGAGCTGAGCCATTGCGGTTTGTAATGGATGATTGCATGGCCGATGCCTTCGCAATGATGGGCTGTTTGGCTGAAGAGCTCGGCGAGTTTGCCCCAGTAGTGAATGGTCGGTGGCTCCGGGGTCTGTGGTGCGGGAACAGGCGGCTTTGGCGCATCCAGTTCGGCGAGTTTGATGGCGAGCAGCAGGCTGCGTTGGGCGCTGGGTTGGGTGCAGGCGGCCTGGAGTGGCTCATTGATAGCGACTAGCCCGGGATACCAGGGCGGGTTGGGCTGAGCATGCCTGATCCAGCCGCCGCCGAGCATCCAGACGTTGGCGCCTGTTGCTCCCGCCAGTGAGGTGACGGCGGTGTTGGGGCCGATGATCAGGTCGAGCGCCTGGTAGAGGGCGGCGCAGTCATCGAGGTCGTCTTTCAGGTCAAGCTCCTGTCCGCCGAAATTGACGATGTCGACACCGAAGCTGTCTCGCGCGTGGGCAAGCTCGTCGGCGCATTCGCCGTATTGCAGGTTGATGAATTTGTTGCCGGGCAGGGAGAGAATCGGACCCCAGTCGTCGATGTCGGTGTAGCCAACGTCGCGCCGCGCGCTGCGCAGACCGCTGCGCCAGGCGAAGCCGACTTTGCGGCCTTGGCCTAGCGCGGCGAGGCGGGCTTTCCAGTAGGCGACGCGCTCCGGGTCCGGCTTGAGGTAGCCCTGGTGTTGCCCTTGTCCGGGAAAGTCGGCGAGCCTTTTGCGGTAGATGCCGGGGAGGCTGCCAGCAGCGATCTGGTAGTCGACCTCTTGGCCGGCTGGCAGCTTGGGCTTGGGGCCGGTTTTGTTTCTGGCGCGGTCGACCGGGTGGATGATGGCTTGGGGGAAGGAGCGCGCGAACAGGGGGGCAAGGCGCGGGTCGCAGTCGATGATGACCTGGCCTGCGTCGCGAATCAGATCGGGGAGGCAGTTGGCGAAGAGGATTTCATCGCCGACGCCCTGTTCAGCGTAGACCAGGATGGTTTTGTCGCTGATGTCGCCCGGCCCTGCTGGCGGATCGGGGCTGCCTGCGTTGTCGGGGGCCTGTCCATTGGATCGGTGCCCATTGGGTTGCAGCCCATCGGGCGGGAGCAAATGCGGATACGGATAGCGGGCATGGGCGAGGGGCGTCAGCCGCTTGCGCGTCTCATACGCGGACCAGCCGTTGGCAAGGTCGCCGCCGGCGAGCCGCTCGATGGACTGGTTATAGGCGGCGGCGGGCTCGTCGGGGTTGAGCTCGAGCGCGCGCTGGTAGCAACGGCTGCCTTCTTGCGGCTGATTGCAGGCGGAGAGGACGTCGCCCAGGTTGGTCCAGGCGCAAGCGTTTTTGGGGTCGAGCTCGACGGTTTTTTCGAGGATGGGGCGGGCTTCTTCGAGCTTGCCCTGTTCCCGCAGCGCGGAGCCAAGGTTGCTGTAGTAGTGGCTGTTGCCGGGTTGCAGCTGCGCGGCGCGAACAAAGGCGTTGGTGGCCTGCTCGTACTCGCGCAGCCGGATGTGCATGGCGCCGAGGTTGTTCCAGGCGTCGGCGTGGCCGGGGTTTCGTGCAATGGTCTGTTCGAAGGCGGCGGCGGCGTCGCGGATGCGACCGATGGGCTCGAGCGCCAGGCCGAGCATGAAGTGCAGCTCGGCGCGTTCGGGGGCTTCGATCAGCGCCTGGCGCAAGTACTTGGCGGCCTGTTCGTGCTGGCCTTGATCGAGCAGCGCGGTGGCGAGCTCGGCCAGCGCCTGGGGGTCGTAGGGGTCTTCGGCGAGACGGGCGCGTGCGGTGGCTTCCGCCTGGGTTGAGAGCGGGGTTGCTCGCGCGGGCGATGGTTGGTTGACGGCGCGTGCCTCGGGCTCGGCAACAGTGGCGGTCTCGGTCATGCTGCCGTCCAACGGTCGGGTCTCTTTCATTGCCCCTTCATTCCCTCAGGGCGCCGTGCTGCGCCAGATCAGGCGTTCGAAGCCCAGCGCGACCACGGCGTGGGGTCTTTGAAAGACCGCAGCCAAAATCAGGCTGAGCAAATCCAATGTTTTAAGATTGTTCCAGCGATGCGGTGTTCCATCGCGCCTTTCCGTCAGTCTAGCCGATTTGGTCAAGGCTGGGAGCAACGCGGCGCGACGGCTCCATACGTCAAGGTGAAACATGCACTTGGTCATCCAGCTGGCGGGACCATTGGTGTTCCTCCAGTTAAGCCCGCCCAATGCGCGGATCGACCCACAGGTAGACCAAGTCGGTCAGGGTATTGACGCCGACATAGATCAGGCTGATCAGCAGCACGCAGCCCTGGGCGACTGGGTAGTCACGGGCTTTGATGGCGTCGACCAACAGGCTGCCGATGCCGGGCCAGGAAAAGACGGTCTCGGTGATGACGGCGCCGCCGAGCAGGCCGCCGAGTTGCAGGCCGAGCAGAGTCAGGATGGGCAGGGCGGCGTTGCGCAGGGCGTGATGCCAGAGCACGGCGGATTCACTGAGGCCCTTGGCGCGCGCGGTGCGGATGTAGTCCTCGCTCAGCACTTCGAGCAAGCTGGCGCGCACCATGCGGGCGAGCAGCGCGGCCAGTCCGGTGCCGAGCGTCAGGGCTGGCAGAATCAGGCTATTCCAGCCCTCGCGGCCGCTGACCGGGGTCCAGCCGAGCCACAAGGAGAACACCAGGATGAGCATGGGGCCGAGCCAGAAATTAGGCACCGCCATGCCGAGCACCGAGAAGCCCATGGCGGCGGAATCGAGCGGTCTGCCCTGATGGCGCGCTGCCAGCACGCCGAGCGGCAGGGCGATGATCACGGCCAGGGTCAGCGCGGCGAGCGTGAGCTGCAGAGTGGCGGGGAAACGCTCGGCGATCATCGCGGTGACTGGGCGCTGGTCGGTGAAGGATTCGCCCAGGTCAAGCCGGAGAAGGCCACTCAGATAGTCGCGATACTGCACCGCAAGCGGTCGATCCAGGCCAAGACGGGTGCGCAGGGCGGCCTGATCGGCCGGCCGCGCGCTTTCGCCAAGCATGGCTTCGACTGGGTCGCCGGGGACCAGATGCAGCAGCAGAAACACCAAGGTGCAGACGCCCAGCATGACGACCAGCGCGGCGCCCAGGCGCCCGAGCAAGGGGCCTGCCATCAGCCCGCTGCCGGCGCGATGGTTGGCGGCACCATCACCGAGGACAGAATGTCCGGAGACAGCGGATCGGTCAGAATGCGCACCAAGGCACCCTTGGGCGTGCGCGCGAACAAGTCGATAAGATCCGCATCATGCATGCGGATGCAGCCATGGGAATGCGGCTCGCCCATGGGCTCGGTATCCGGGCAGCCGTGGATGTAGATAAAGCGGCGCAGGGTATCGCGCTGACCACCACGGTTGCGCCCTGGCTCCAGCCCGCTCAGCCACAGGATGCGTGTGAGAATCCAGTCGCGCTCAGGGTATTGCGCGGCCAGTTCTGGGCTGTAGATTTCTCCAGTGGGTCGTCGGGCGCGAAACACGGTACCCGGTGCAGCGCCCTCGCCGATTTTCAGTCGCACCCGATGCAAGCCGCGCGGTGTGCAGCCGCTGCCATTGCGCTCTCCTGGTCCGTTAAGTGCGGTGGAGACGGGATAGATGCGGCCGCGACCGTCGCCACTGAGCAACGCCAGGCGTTGCTCGGACAGCGAAATATGCAATTCCACTGGGGCTTGGACCAAACGGCAATCAGGCGGCGATTTGTTCGAACGAAAAACTCGGAGAGTTTGCCCGTTGGTGTGCATGCTCAATGGTAATACCGCAAAGAGTCCCGGCATTATCCAGATCAATGAGGGTATCCTCGTCCAAATCCCGCGTTTCAGCGATCTCCGCACTGCGCAGTTCAATATAGAGCGTGTCGGTATCCTGAAAGTATTTGATTTTCATCACGCGAACCCTCGATCGAAAAATGCGTTGTGGACGGTTGTTCCATCTGCCAAGAGGATAACTCGAAGATATCTGCCATCAGCCTCACGAATGGGTGCCCAACGGCGAATCCTCCCGTCTTGCTGGATCACTTCTTTGACTGGATTCTCAATGACGTGCTGAATCCAGGCAATATCAATACAAGCTCGATCCGATCGCTGACGGGTCGCGAGGAAGTATTGCGTATATTGCATCGTATCGCCTGAAATTTCCTTGCCATCACCCGCCCAACGTCTTGCTCAGCACCTCGAACAAATCTGGCGAGATGCCATCGCGCCCGCGCAGTCCCTCCAGTTCGGCACGCATCCGCGCTTGGCGCCCGGTATCGTAACGTCGCCACTGGGTGAGCGGGTATAGCAGGCGCGCTGCTAGCTGCGGGTTGAGCGGATCGAGACGGCTAACCTGCTCGGCCAGCAGGCGATAGCCGCCACCGTCTGCGGCATGAAAGCAGACCGGATTGCCGCTGGCGAAGGCGCCGATCAGGCTGCGCACGCGGTTGGGATTGCCGATGGAGAAGTCTTTATGCACCAGCAGCTGCTCGACGCGGCGCAGGGTGCCCGGTGCGCTGACCTGGGCCTGAATGGCAAACCATTTATCCAGCACCAGCGGGTCTTGCGACCATTGCTGGTAGAAATCTGCCAACGCATGCTCGGGAATATCGGAATCCTCTGTATCGCGCAACCGCACGAGGGCGCGCAGCGCGGCGATGCGGTCGGTCATGGTGACGGCGGTGGCGAACTGCCGCTGGCAGAGTTGCAGAACCGGCTCATCCGGCGCGCGCATCAAATAGGCGAGGCAGAGGTTCTTGAGTGCGCGTCGGCCCATGGCGGCGAATGACAGTTCTGGCTCGCTCCCGGTCTGATGTGCGGCCTGATCCGCAACCGGTTCAGCCGCTTGCAATGCCTGATAGGTCTCCAGCAGCTCGGCACTCAAGGCACTGGCGATCTGCGCCATCAGCGCCTCGCGCGCGCGGTGAATGCCCTCAACATCCACCACGTCCATTTGATCGCCCAGGTAGGACTCGGACGGCAATGCCAGTACCTCGGCCAGCAACGCTGGATCGGCATCCGGATCTCGCAGCGCAGCGGCAAAGGCGTCGATGAACGCCTGCGGAGCCTGGCTGCCTGGTGCCGCGACCATAGCTAAGAGCACTCGCTCGGAAAGCTGCTGAGCGGCATTCCAGCGCGCGAAACCATCGCTGTCCGCGGCCATCAAGCGGGTGAGTTCTTCATCGGAGTAAGGAAAGCGCAACTTGACCGGCGCCGAAAAGCCGCGCAGCAGCGAGGGCACCGGGCGCTCGCTGAGGCCGACGAATTCAAACACCTGCCGCGCCTCGCGCAGCTCCAGCACCCGGGTACCGGGCCCGATTGGCGCGGGCTCGCCGGCCAGTTGCACCGGGAGCTCTCGTCCGTCGGTACCGATCAGCCCGAGCGCGAGCGGCATGTGCTGCGGTGACTTCTCGGGCTGGCCCGGGGTGAGGTCGGTGTGCTGGCGCACTTCCAACCGATAAGTGCCCTGCCCTGTCTCCCAGTCCGCCGTGCACTCGAGCACCGGCGTGCCGGCCTGCTCATACCAGCGGCGGAATTGGGTCAGGTCCAGGCCGCTCGCGTCTTCCATGCAGCGCACGAAGTCTTCGGTCGTCACCGCCTGGCCGTCGTGGCGCTCAAAGTACAGATCGGTCGCGGCGCGGAAGCGCTCAGGGCCGAGCAGCCGTGCCTGCATGCGCACCAGCTCGGCGCCCTTCTCGTAAACCGTCGCGGTGTAGAAGTTGTTGATTTCGATATAGCTGTCGGGGCGCACCGGATGCGCCATGGGGCCGGCATCCTCCGGGAACTGGCGCGCGCGCAGAGCGCGAACATCGGCGATGCGCTGGACATCACCATTGCCTTGGTCGGCACTGAATTCCTGGTCCCGAAACACGGTGAAACCTTCCTTCAGGCTCAGTTGAAACCAGTCGCGGCAGGTGATGCGGTTGCCGGTCCAGTTGTGGAAGTATTCGTGCGCCACCACCGACTCGATGCCGGCGAAGTCCTGATCGGTTGCGGTCTCGGGGCTGGCAAGGACATACTTGGCATTGAAGATATTCAGCCCCTTGTTCTCCATGGCGCCCATATTGAAGTGGCTAACGGCGACGATCATGAACAAGTCCAGATCGTACTCGCGCCCATAGCGCTGCTCGTCCCAGCGCATAGCGGCTTTGAGCGAGCGCATCGCATGGTCGCATTTGTCGCGGTTTTGTGGCTCCATGTAGAGATGCAGCGCCACCTCGCGTCCGGAGGCGGTGGTGAAGCTGTCCTCAATGCGCGCCAGATTGCCAGCCACCAGCGCAAACAGGTAAGTGGGCTTGGGGAAAGGGTCCTCCCAGCGCGCCAGATGGCGGCCGTCGGGCATGGTCTCCTGGCCGACTGGATTGCCGTTTGACAGCAGCACCGGATAACGCGCCGCATCCGCCACCAGGGTGACCGAAAAGCGCGTCATCACATCCGGGCGATCGAGAAAATAGGTCAGGCGCCGAAAGCCCTCGGCCTCGCACTGGGTGCAGAGCATGTCGCCAGACACATAGAGCCCCTCGAGCGCGGTATTCGCGGCCGGATGAATCCGCACCCGGGTGCGCAGCCGGAAGCGGTCCGGCACCCTTTGCACCACCAGCGCCTGATCCTCCGCGCGATATTCAACCGGCGGCAGCACCCGCTCATCGAGCGCGACCTCCAGCAGCTCTAGCTGCTCGCCATCGAGCCGCAGCGCGCCATCGCCGCGCTTGGCCGCCGGGTTGCGACGCATCTCCAGTTCCGCGCTGACCAGGGTCTCGGTCGCTTCCAGGTCGAAGCGCAGGTCGGCGCGGTCGATCAGGAACTCAGGCGGCTGGTAATCTTGCAGGCGGGTTGGCTGGGGGGTATCGCGATACATGTTGGGGTGCATCCTGGTCGGTGGTCGATTGGTGGGCGGGTCGCCAACAGATTGCCAAAGCGGCGCTGCGCAAGACGCTCGCGATGCGGCGGCACTCGCCGCTTGCAATGGCGACTGCTAATCTTAACCTTTGGCTGGACTGGCGCGTGGCAAGCTCGCGCGGCTGCGCAAACGCCGCCAATCCATCTGCATCAGGCTCAGGCAATCAAGCATTCGAGACGCACAATGGTCAAGATCGAGATGTACAGTACCGCAGCCTGCCCCTATTGTGTGCGGGCGCGACGGCTTTTGCACAAGAAGGGCGTGGAATTCAACGAAATCCGCATTGATGAAGAACCCTCGCGCGAGGCCGAGATGATCCAGCGCAGCGAGCGCTTCACGGTGCCGCAGATTTTCATCGGCGAGCGCCATATCGGCGGCTATGATGACATGGCCGAGCTCGACATGGACGATGCGCTCGACCCGCTGCTGCGCGGTGAAGAGCCGGTATGAACGCCTCTGTTTGTTCCGATCCGGCCACCAATATGGTGCATGTTATGAACCCTGCGCTTGTTCCTGACATGGAGAACCGGTCATGAGCGCGGCGACCGACGCCAACGAGGCCAGTCAGCGGCTCGACAAATGGCTGTGGGCGGCGCGTTTCTTTAAGACCCGGCAGCTCGCAGTCGATGCCGTCAATGGCGGCAAGGTGCAGGTCGACGGCCAGCGCTGCAAGCCCAGCCGCGCGCTGCGCCCTGGTGCCCGGCTGCACATTCAGAAAGGCGAGCTGGCGTGGGAGATAGAAGTCCGCGCTCTGTCCAAGCAGCGTCGGCCCGCCAGCGAGGCCGTGCTAATGTACGAGGAAGATGAAGCCAGCCGCCTGCGTCGTCAGGAGCTCGCTCGCGCGGCGCGCGAAAATGTCCATCTTGGCCCCCGCACGCGCGGTCGGCCAACAAAACGCGACCGGCGTCAGCTTGAGGCCTTTAACTCGCGGCAAAAAGAGGCCGGAAGCGATTAGTCATGGACACTCAGGCGTTGCGCGAGACTTATGATGAAATCAACGAATGCGCCTGCCCCTACGAGAAGGCCATTCTGACCGGGCAATGCGAGTGCTCGCGCGCCGACCGTTTTTGCCTCGCCGAGCGCGAAGGCGTGCGCTGCAATGCCGAGCCAGCCCAGGCGCGTTGCCTGAAGCTGATCGAGACCCTGCGCGGTCAGGCCCGTTTTGCGCTGAAGACACTCGATCAGCAGGCCGCTTTGGCCCACAACAAGGCGCTGCGGGTGCAGGTAGGCGGCTTGCAGGGCCTGCACAAGGCACTCTGGCCCAAGCAAAAACTGCCGTTGATGATTGGCGATATCGATGCCTTAATCGAGCGCGCCATCGCTGAGTTTGGCAGCCTCGATGCCCTGCCCTTCGGCCAGATCGTGCAGCAGCTCGCCGCTTACAAGGGCCGGCGCCGGCGACGAGCGCGTTAGTCGGTGGCGTTGACAGGACGACATGGAATTTCGGCGCGTTTTGGTCCGGAAACGCATGTGTAATCGCTTAATGTGTTGTGAGAGACATCATCATGGCTTCTAATTTCGAGACCTTTTTCGACTTCAATCGCTATGCCGTGGTCGGTCACTCGGCCGCCAAGCCCTTTCCGATTCTGACCTACAAGGGGCTGAAAAAGCTTGGTAAACGGGTGTTTGCCATTGATGCCAGCGCGAAGAACATCGATGGCGATGCCGCCTATGCCGACCTGAGCGCGCTGCCGGAGACGGTGGAAGCTGTGGTGATCGAGGCACCGAAAGAGGAAACCCGAGACTGGGTGGCCCGCGCAGCTGAGGCTGGCATTAAGGATGTCTGGATTCACATGGCCCATGAAACGCCAGAAGCTGTTGCCTTGGCGGAGGAAAAACACATCAATCTGCGCACCGGAACCTGCGCGGTGATGTACCTGAAACCCGGTTTTTCTCCGCACGGCCTGCATGGACTGATCATGAAGGCCTTGGGCAAATACTGAGTCCTGTTCCTTCGGATACCGGCCAGTTCCTTCGGAGGGCGACCAGCTCCTTCGGATAGAGGCAACCACAGCTGACACAAGTCACGTGACCCAAGTTCAGAGACTCGGCCACACGCCAACAGCCTGTTTTGGTTATTGCTGAACCGCGCCTAATTTGCCGCGGGTGGGTTCGCTGCCGGTGGATTCGCCGCAGGCTGCTCCCCTGGTTCAGGCCCGGCCGGCGCAACAGTGCCAGCAGGGCCTGGCAGTAGCGAGGGGTTAGCAGCGCCGTCAGCGACGCCACCAGCTTGTGCCGGGGGCTGATTCTGGTTACCGCCAGCGTTTTGAGCTGCAGCCGGATCAGCATTCGGGTCCGCCGGCTGATCCGCAGTCGGGAGCGTCGGTGCTGGTGCGCCAGCCTCACCATCCGCTCCTGGCGGCGCGTTCTGTCCAACCTGGCCAGCAGCTCCCGGATCAGCTCCCGGAAGCGCATCCTGTCCAGCTTGGCCCTGATCGTTATCGCCTGGCTGCGGTTCGGTGGCTCCCTGCCCGGCTTGGGCATCGCCCGGCTGACCTGCCGGGGGAGGACCTCCTAGAGGAGGATCTGCCGGAGGTTGGCCCGCGGGATCAGTTGGCGGCGCGGCGCCCGGCGCTGGTTCTGCACCTCCTTGCTGGGCAGCGCCTGCCTGAGCGGCATCGTCCGCGGCCGGTTCTTCGGGCACCTCCCGCACCAGGCGCAGGTGCACGACGTTGCGCTGATTGGCGCTGAAATCCTCGCCAAAGGCGAAACCAAGCTGACCCGCGCGCGGGGAATTGTTGTCCTCGGCGGAGTCGTACCAAAACCAACCCGAGGGCGTGTAAGGAAAAAGCGAGAGATTGACCGCCGGAAGTTGGCACCCAGGCTGGATGATCTGGCGCAATTCGTCCAGCTTGGGGATGCGCCAATCATCAAAGCCGGCGAAAGTGCTTTTCTCGGCGATCTCAAGCGCTTTCTCCCAGGTGACATACTTGAGGCGACCTTCGCTGCAGCGATCGCCGCGCAAACCTTCGGTGCATCGCTTCCAGATCAGGCCGTTTTCCTCATCGCCGACGGTCCCATCGTCCGTCGGTTTCCAGCGTTCTTCGTCGAAGTCGTCCTCGGCTCCACGCCCGCAGCTGGGTTCTTGCTGCTGCTGCGCGGCTGCGACGGCAGACAGCAGCAAGAGTCCGCACAATATGATGGCACGCAGCATCGCCACAGGCCCTGATGCCGGAGTCAAAAAGCAGCCTGCCAATGGCATTGGTCTGTTCAGCGGCCTTTGGCGCGCAGGCAGGCGATAGCGGCCTGCAGCGGGTCGATCACCGGGGTCAGCTTGCGCCGCATCAGGGTGCCGAGGGTGGTCGGGTCCGGCAGCACGGGGCGCATGGTGGCATAGCTGACGCCGGAGAGCAGGCGCATGGCGGCGATCTCACCCGCGAGGGCCGGTGCCTGGGTCAGGCAAGCCTGCACAGCCTCTTGCAGGCCCGGAGCGCTGGGTACGGCAGGCTCACTAGGCACGCCAGTCTTGTCGGGCATGCCAGACTGTTCAGGTTTGGCAGGCTTATCGGGCATGCGGGCCATTTCCATTCCGGCTAGGCGCTCGGCCTCGGCTTGCGTTCCGACTAAGCGCTCCGCCTCGGTCTGGAGCTCGGTGATCGGCAGGCCGGGGTCGCCCTCGGGACGCATGGGCGCGAAATACTCACACATCAGCGCGAAGGTAGCGGCGACCACGTCCTGATTCGGCGGCTTGGCCAGCACTTTCGAGAGGGTATCGAGAAACCGCTGCCCTGCCCCGCTGCCACAGCGCAGCAACAGGCGCGCGACGGGGTTTTCGGCCTCCGCCAGTGGCGTCAGGGCTTGCTGTAGCCGCGGGTAATCACCGCGGTCGGCCAGCGGCTCGGGCAGATCGTCCGGCAGCGCGCGCAGAAAACCCACCAGGTACGCCTGCTTGCGTGCCGACTTCTGCCATAGGTCATCGCGCCGCGCGGTGTCGATGAGGCCTGGCTGCAGCACCAGGCGCACGGAATCCATGATCTTGTCGCTCTCGGTCTCGAACGGCAGATACTCGATCAGGTAGTCGGCCAGTTCGCCGCCCAGCCCGCTTGCGACAATGGTTGGATTTGCCAGCATGCGTCTGGCGTTCTCGGCGTCTTCCATCGCCCACCAGGCGCGCCGGGCGAGCTCTTCGGTCAGCCCGGGCGAGCAAACGGCGGCGACCACGGCCTCGGGCTCGCCGAGCATCAGCAGTTGCTCAAGACTTTCATCGCGCATCTGGCCCATGCGCGTCCAGCGGCGCAGATAGACCGGATAGCCGCCAGGTGAGCCGAGAATGTGGCCGGAAATTAGCTCACGGACCGCCCGCAGGTAGGTCTCCGGGCGACCTGTCGGGTGCAGGTTGACGCTGAGCTCGCCTTTGCCGGACAGGCCGGAGACGATGAGCTTGGACTCATCGATACGGATCGCCTGCGGTTTGTTGGCCAGCAGGACGTTAAGCCTCAGATTGTCTTCGCTCGACAGCTCCAAGGCGGCACCTATCGGGCTTGGGTGCGCGGTTGGACCTCGGCCATGGCGGCATCGGAGGCGATATCAGGCATCGCTCGGCGGCTTGTAGGTTGGATCCTTGGGATTGAGGAATATGAAATGCTGATTGCCGTCGTCGAGGGTGACAAAGTCCATCACCGCGGTGTCGAGCAAGGGCACAGACTCTGGCGCGATAACAACATCTACACCTTCTGAGGTGAAGCGAATGTCGTCCTCGCCGATTTCGTCGAAGCCCATGCGATAGTCAATGGAGCCGTCAGGATTTTGCGCTGCCGCCAACCTCAGCGACAGCCCCTCGGTACCGCCCTGCTGCGCGGCTTTGGCGACTTGTTCCGCCGCTGTTGGAGTCACTTTGAACATAAACCCATCTCTTGTTCTCAGTCGCGATCACGCTTGCGCGCTCGCCGCGTCGTGATCGCCAATGAATGGTCAGTTTTCGCCGAAACCCGGTGCGGCTTCGGCAAACAATAGCACTTGCCACCACAAGGTTGTTTGCGGAAACTCGTTTTTCAACCTTGCGCGGCAGCTGCCGGCTCAGTGGATCATTGGATCAGTGGCTCAGTCGCCCAGCGATGCGCGGATGGCCGCCACGAACCGCTCCGGCCAGCGATTGCCGCCAACCCCGCGCAGATGCGAATAGCTGGCCAGCAGGCGCTTGTGCACGATGCCGTCGTGACGGCCATCAACACCAGTGCCGCGCAGCACCTGGTAGGCAAAGGTCCAGTCGGGATCGGCATTGACCACCGCGGAATGATGGAACTCATGTGCCTGAATGTCGCCGTCACCCGCCACGCCCGACCAGGGGCTGGTGCCGGTCTCGCGCAGCCGGACATAGCCACGCCCCTGCGGCTTGGCATGCATGGCCACGTCCGCTTGCAGCACGCCGCACATGCGTGCCGAGCGCTCCTGCCAATGCAGGCGCTCGCACAGGTACATCAGCCCGCCACATTCCGCGTAGACCGGTTTGCCGGAGGCGACAAAATCCGCAACCGCCGCGCGCATGCCGCGGTTGGCCTCAAGCGCCTCCATATGAAACTCCGGAAAGCCACCACCGAGCAGCAGCGCGTCTACCTCCGGCAGCTCGGGCGAATCGAGCGGGCTGAAACTGATGAGGTCCGCGCCTGCGCGCTCGAGTGCGGCCAGATCATCCGGGTAATAAAAACCAAAGGCCGCATCGCGTGCGATGCCGATGGTCAGGCGAGGCTGGGATGAGCCGACGGTCGGATTAGCCCGGGTTTTGGCAGCGGCGACCGTGTCAGCGGCCTCGAAAACACCCTCGCCCGCCGGGCCTTCCGGCTGCCGAGAGGCTACCTCCAGCAAGGCGTCAAGGTCGACATGCTCGGCCACACGGGTGCGGATGCGCTCGATCTTGTCCTCTGCGGCCCGGGCTTCGTTGCTCGGCACCAGTCCGAGATGGCGTTCGTCGATATCGAGTTCGGCCAGGCGCGGCAGCATGCCGAGCACGGGCAGGTCGGTATAGTGCTCGACCACCCGCAGCAGATTATCGCCATGCCGACCGCCGCCAATCCGGTTGAGAATCACCCCGGCAATGGGCAAATCGGGATCAAACGCCTGAAACCCGAGCAGCAAAGGCGCGATCCCCCGCCCGAGGCCCTTGCAGTCGATCACCAGCACCAGTGGGACGCTAAGCAGCTTGACCAGCTCGGCATTGCTGCCTTCACCGTGCAAGTGAACGCTGTCGTAGAGGCCGACATTGCCCTCGATCAGGCGAAGATCAGCGCCCTGGCCGTCGCGTTGAAAGGACGCGCGTATCTCATCCGGCGCCTGGGTGTGGAAATCGAGATTGAAGCAGGAGCGTCCCGCGGCGAGCCCAAGCCACATCGGGTCGATGTAGTCAGGCCCCTTCTTGAAGGGCGCAACAGCCAGGCCGCGACGACGCATTTCCGCAGTCACGCCGATGCTGATGGTGGTTTTGCCGGATGACTTATGCGCCGCGGAGAAATAGAGACTGGGCATTGGAAGCGGCGCAGGGGCCCAAAGGCCCCGCTACTAGACGGCAGGTCTGGGGCTAACGTCCGCGCGCTTCGGCTGCGGCCACATGCGGGTCGACGGCACGATCAGCCAGCGACTCAGGCAGGAACTGCAGCACCCGAATGCCTACCGTGGTGATCAGCAGCGCCACGGCGACACCGCCGATGCCGAGCAGCAACTCCGGCAGGCTGGGCCAGTATGGTGCCACGGCCCCGCCAATATCGCCCGGCGTGCCGAATTCGATCACCGTTTTGCCAGGGAACATCTCCTGCGGGTAGGCCTGGCTGCCGATGATGATGACATACATGGCTGCCAAGCCACCGAAGATGACCAGCGCGCTCGCCAGCGCGATGGCTTTGGGGTTCTTGCTGTGCTCTGGATGATAGATGATGCCGAGCGGCAGCAGACTGCCGACAATGATCCAGCAAAGCCAGAACGCCAAGGTGTAGATTCCGCCGGTCAACAGCAGAAAATGCTCGATATTTTGTGTCTGCGCGCCATAGAGGCGGGTCAGATGGTAAATCAGCGTGAAGTAGAGTACGCCGGCAACGAACAGGCCGAGCAAGTCTTTCAACCGCTTAAGCATCAGCGGGCCAATCGGGCGGTCATCCTGCTCGAAACTGTACATCAGCACCAAGATGTAGATCGCCAGACCGTAGGCGAAGGACATGACCACGAACATCGGCGCCAGCACGGCGGTGTCGTAGGCTTCGCGCCCCACCAGAAAGCCAAAGATGGAGCCGGTACCCGTTGTCAGCGCCAGCCGCCAGAGAAACGCGAAGGTGCCCACGGGCTTTTTGTAGGGGTTACCTTTGCGATCAGCCATGGTCCAGAGGTAGGCGATCACAATGGCCACGAAGCCGGTGTAGAGGAAAATGTTCCAGGCAAAGATGGAGCTGAAATTGTAGGTGGTCATGGCCACCGCGAGACGATCAGGGCGGCCAAGATCAAGCACCAGCACCAGCAAGCCACCAACCAGCAGCGCCGCCGCCAGCAGCCCCGACAGCCGCCCGAGCGGCTTGTAGAAGGACTTATCAAAAACGGTACCGATGGAGGCGACGTTCAGCGCGCCCGAGGCCGAGATAATCAGAAAGACCGCAAAGATGTGTGGCGTTCCCCACACCACCGAGTTGGTCATGCCGGTGACCCAGTGACCATGGTGCTCCATGTAGAGCGCGGCAAGGCCGCCGATAGCGATCACGCCGGCCAGAATGGCCAGCATGCTCCAGTAGCGCGATGACTCAATGCGCCATTCCCGATAGACAATTCTTCTCATAACCGCAAGCCTCGCGGACTAGATGCCGGCGTAGCGCACGCCAGTATTGAGCTCGAGATCCTCGCGGATCTGACGGCTGTTGACCTCGCGCAGGGCATCACGCAGTGGCCCGTTAGGAGCGTTGAGGTCACCAAAAATGATGGCGGCGTGGCCAGCCTCGCGGCACGCCTCGGCGCAGGCGGTGGTGTCCTCGCCATTGTCGAGCCGATGCACGCAGAGATTGCAGCTCTCGACGCAGCCCTTGCCGCGCGGCGCGCGGGTGAGCTTGTGCGCAACGCGCTCGTGAATGAACGAACGTGCCTTATAAGGGCAAGCCATCATGCAGTAACGGCAGCCGATGCAGGTGTGGCGGTCGACCATAACGATGCCATCGGCGCGCTTGAAGGACGCACCGGTCGGGCAGACGTCGACACAAGGCGGCTGCTCGCAATGCTGACACATCAGCGGCAGATTGGTGATGCGCCCGGTCAGGTTGTCGCGCAACTTGACCTTTCTGATCCAGGTTGAACGCTGGTTGTCCCATTTAAGCGGATTGATGCCCTCGGGCGCCTCTTGCAGGTCGAGGCCATTTTCATGTTCGCAGGCTTCCACGCAGGCGCTGCAGCCATCGGCGCATTTGGCCGTGTCGACTAACATGCCCCAGCGCTTGATGTCGGTGACCGGCGTGGTGCGCGGGGCTGCGACGGCCGCCGTGTGCAGGACGACGCCCGCTGCAACGGCTGCGCTGGTCAAGCCCGCAGCCTTGGCGAGAAAGTCACGCCGGCCGGCGTCGGGCTGGTGGCTGGTGTCTGGCTGTTGCTTGTGCTCGCTCATCGCTGTTGAGACTCCTCCTGACGGGTCAGGGCGGGTACCTGCTGATGGGGCGCCACTCCAGGTAACTGCGCTCTCGGTATCTGGGCGAAAGGCACTTGGGCTAAGGGCAACCGAGCTACAGGCGCCTGGGCTGCGGGCACCTGCGCAAGCGCTGCACTACCGAGCTGAACCCCAGCGGGTTTCGGTGTGACAGGCGCGCCAGCAGACATCGGGTGCGGATGCCTGACCTGATGCGGGTTCGCTCGAACCTCCTCGGTCACCTGATTCCAGGACTCGCCGTCCGGCACCGTGGCATGACAGTCGAAACAGTTCAATGTGACTGCGGCGGTTTCATGGCAGGCGTTGCAGAACTGACCATGATTACTGACGGGGACTGGCACGCCTTTGGCGTCATGCGCCGCATGACAGTCCACACAGCCGGATAGGCTGTACTTGGTGTGGCGAATGCCGTCGTAGACCGTGGTGTCGCGCTGATGGCGGATGTATTTCATGTGATAGCGGCGCATCGCGCGGGTCGGCTCGACACAGCTGTCGAGCTTGGCTGCACGTGAGCCAGGCACGACGAAGCCACCGAGCGGCTCTGCGTGCGCCACCCCGATGCCTGCCAGCCCCAGCAGGAACACACCGACACAAGATGCGATCCAGCCGGTCCGCCAAATCGATTTTCTCGATTTGGAGTTGGTGACTTTCGCTTCCGTCATGGACGCCTCCGGATATCCTGTCTTCTCTCGCATGAGTCCGTTATCGCTCTACCCGTAATCGCTCTAACCGTTATCGCTCTACAGGCCGATAGCATGCAGCGGTCGAATGGCAATGCAGCGGACGGGGCTCGCCGGTCGCCGCCTCTGCAGTCAGAGCCAACGAAGGCGAGCAACTCCCGCGACGCAGCCCTTACTCGCCCAGCCCCATCTTGATGTAGCCGGTCGGACAGACGTCGGCACAGATATGGCATCCGATGCATTTGGCATAGTCGGTGTCGACATAGCGCCCAGTGGTGCTTGCGTCTTTATTGACGCGGAAGACGGCGTCTTGCGGACAGAAAATGACGCAGTTGTCACACTCGAAGCACATGCCGCAGCTCATGCAGCGCTTAGCCTCGTTGATGGCTTCCTCTTCGGAGTAGCCGATCACGCGCTCCTTGAAATGGCCCAGCACCTCTTCAGCACTCGGAACCTCTTCCTTGCGGTGAACGCGCGGGGTGAAGGGGAAATGCCCGAGGTAGAGCTCTTCATGCGGAATGACTTCGGCGTTCGAGCGGTCCTCGTAGTTGTGAATGGCATACTTCGCGTCGGAGGTGCCACGCAGATCGCCGCCATCGCCGGCTTTGAATTCCTCGGGGGCCAGCTCGGCCTCGTTCAGCTTGGCGAGCAGGTTGAAGTGATGCACGTCCACCTTCGGGCGGCGCTTGTGCTCGGCCTGGCCCAGATACTCGTCGATTGACTCGACCGCGATCCAGGCTTGGCCGATGGCCGTGGTCAACAAGTGCGGGCGGATGATGTCGCCAGCGACAAAATGCCCCGGCTTGTCCGGCACCTGGTAGAACTTGTCGGAGTTCATCAGGCCGCGACCGTTGTCGAATTGCTCGAGCCCCGTCAACTCGCCACCCTGACCGATGGCGGAGACAATCAGGTCGGCGTCGAGCACGCGCTCAGTGCCCTCGACGGGCGTCGGGCGACCATCGGTCATCTTGCAGTCGGCCACTTTGAGCCCGATGGCACGGCCGGCATCGTTCTTGATCACCTCGGTCGGCATGACACCATCAAGGACGGTCACGCCTTCCATCAGAGCGTCGTCCACCTCATGCTCGGCAGCGGTCATCTTGTCGCGCTCGAACAGCGAGGTGAGGGTCACGGTCGCGCCCTCGGCGGCAGCGGTAGTGGCCGCGTCATGCGCCACATAACCGTCGTGGATCACAGTCTCGGGCAGATCGCTCTTGCCGCTCTTGGAAATGTGACCAAGACGACGTGCAACCGAGACCACGTCGATGGAGGTATCGCCGCCACCAACGCAGACGACCTTCTCTGCAGTGACCTTCATACGCCCCTCGTTGAAGGCTTTCAGGAAGGCAACGCCAGAGACGCAGTTGGGCGTGTTGTCCCAGCCGGGCACGGGCAGGCCGCGACCGCTCTGACAGCCGATGGCCCAGAGCACCGCGTCGTAGTCTTTCTCGAGCTGATCGACCGTGATATCGACACCAACCTTGGTGTTGAGCTTCACCTCGATCTTGCCCATGTCGAGGATGCGGTTGATCTCGGCATCAAGTGCATCACGCGGCACGCGGTAGCCCGGGATGCCGAAGCGGAACATGCCGCCAAGACCCGAGTTGGCCTCGAAGATGACCGCAGCATGGCCCTTGCGCCGCAGCTGGTAGGCGGCGGCGAGACCCGCCGGACCGCCGCCGATGACGGCTACGGTCTTACCGGTGTCGGCCGGCGCTGGCTCGAACTTGTAGCCATTGGTAATGGCCGTGTCGCCGATGAACTGCTCGACCGCGTTGATGCCGACAAAGTCCTCGACCTCGTTGCGGTTGCAGCCGTCCTGACAGGGCGCCGGACAGACGCGGCCCATCATCGACGGGAAAGGGTTGGCGTCGGTGGAGCGGCGGAAGGCGTACTCTTGCCAGGTCATGTCCTTGGGCGGTTGCTCAAGGCCGCGGACAATCTGCAGCCAGCCACGGATATCCTCGCCCGAGGGACAGCTACCCTGACAGGGCGGCGTCTTATGGACATAGGTCGGGCATTTGTGCGAGGTATCCTGAAGGAAGATCTTTTCGGTCAGGTTATCCCAGACATTGTCGCCGTCTTCATAACGGCGCCAGGACAGCTTGCTCATTTCTTCGCTCGAAGTCGCCATCGCGTCACTCTCCTCCGCACTGGAACCACAAAGGGTCCGTGTCTCAATATCCGTTGCTCAGGTCTGACCCGGTCGGTATCGATCGGGCCCGGTAAAAAATAAATCTCTCGCCGCGCCAGCGTCATCGCGGTACTTAGGCCGCGGCATTTTCAGGCTCCCCGCTGGGCGCATCATCCGAATCATCGCTCTCCTGACCGGTCAGGACGAGCGCATTGGAGACCAGCTGATGCACGCTCACGATTTGATCCATGTCCATGCCGTAATAGGGCAGCACCTTGGTGAACTGGCTCTTGCAGATCGCGCAGATCGCGGCCATGTGGGTGACGCCTTTTTCCTGGATGACGTGGTTCAGCGCCTCGACACGCGGCTGCGCGCCCTTCACCCGTACTTCCATCAGATCGTCGGTCAGCAGACCACCACCGCCGCCGCAGCAGAAGGTGCGATCACGGATGGTCTCCTCGTCCATGTCGTAAAAGTTGTTGCACACCCTGCGAATGATCGCGCGCGGAATATCGAACTGACCACCCGGCTTGTCGCCCATGCGCGAGGCGCGCGCGACATTGCAGGAGTCGTGATAGGTCAGCACCATGTCATCGTTCTGCGACTTGTCGATCTTCAGCTTGCCCTGCTGAATCAGGTCGTAGGTGAACTCACAGATGTGCTGCGGGACCGGGTAACGCGGATCGAGAAAATCCCAAGGTCCGGCCAAGGTGTTCAGGAAGCTATAGGCCACCCGCCAGGCGTGACCACACTCGCCGAAAACAATGCGCTTGACACCAAGCTTGATGGCGGCCTCACGGATGCGCAGCGCAACGCGGCGCATGTTGTCGTAGGAACCAATGAACATGCCGAAGTTGGCCGCTTCTGACGCATAGGAGCTCAGCGTCCAGCTGACTCCAGCCTCGTGGAAGACCTTACCGTAGCCAATCAGGCCATCGACATGAGGCTCGGCGAAGAAGTCCGCCGAGGGGGTGACCAGCAGGATATCGGCGCCTTCCTGGTCCACCGGGTACTTGACCTCTACGCCGGTCTCATCGAAAACGTCCTCTTCCAGCCCCTCAAGCGTGTCCGCGAGCGCTGGTCCGGGCAGGCCAAGATTGTTGCCAATCTTGTAGACCTTGCCGATGATCTCGTTGCAGTATTTCTGCCCGATGCCAATGTGGTCCATGATCTCGCGCGCGGCCATGGATATTTCGGCCGTGTCGATACCGTAGGGGCAGAACACCGAACAGCGCCGACACTGAGAGCACTGGTGGAAGTAGTTGTACCAGTCGCCGAGGACTTCTTCGGTCAGGTCGGTTGCGCCGACCAGATCCGGAAACAGGCGCCCAGCGAGTGTGAAATAGCGCCGGTAGACCTTACGCAGCAGATCTTGCCGACCCACTGGCATGTTTTTCGGGTCATGGGTGCCGAGGTAGTAGTGGCATTTGTCGGTACAGGCCCCACACTTAACACAGGAATCCAGATAAACCCGCAGCGAGCGATAGCGCCCGAGCAAGTCGCCCATCTTGTTGATGGCCTGCTTTTGCCAGTCCTCAACCAGCTCCCCGGGGAATCCCAGCGCCTCTTGAAACTCCGGCTTGGACTTGTACGGCTTGGAGTGTGCCATGACACCCGGATTGATCTCCGGAATCTCGGCATACTCCTTGAGCGCGGGAACTTCGAAATTTGCCTTAGCCATGTATCAACCTCGGAATCCGGCAGCCATTGTCCACTTTACTCTTATCAGGCTCTTATCAGGCGCTCTTGCCAGGCGTCTGTTACCGGCTCTCTCTGGCCGGTTTAGCCATTGATGCGATGCCGTCTCTGCCGCCTCTTTATTCTTGCTCGAGCCGTTTCGCCCAAGGCGCGATATGTCGCCGCTCGCGGGGATTGTCGACCTGATTGCGCGTCGGGCTGAAGAACAGTCCAGGCGCGTGCAAGAGCTTGCTGTAAGGGAAGATAATCATCAGCAGCGCGACCAGCAGCAGATGCAGCAGCAACACGGGATCGGCCGGCAGGGTCACAACCTGCAAGTTGTAGAGCCCGGCAAAAAATTCTTTAACCCGAATAATGTCGGTATGCAGCACAAAGCGCATCATTAGTCCGGACGCCCCGATGGCCACCAGCAGCGCGAGAATCAGATGATCGGAGCGCGAGGAAATGTAGCGCACGCGGTCTACGAAAAAGCGCCGCGCCCAGAGGCCTGCGAGACCAACCACCATCGCCATGCCGCCATAGATACCAAATGGCTGGATCATCTGAATCGGAACAGGCACTGGATCGATGAAATAACGCAGATGGCGCAGGGTCACCAACAGCAGACCAAAATGGAACATCCAGCTGAAGATCCAGGTCCACTTATTACCGCGGAAAAGGCTCTCGAACAGCACCACCTCCCGGGTCATGCGCAACGCCACACCGGTCTTGGTCGTTGGCGCAGGCGTTGTCGGGATCTTCAGCGGCGCCGGCGTGCGGGCATACTGCAGAATTTTTAGCGCCAGTCCACCCAGCAACACCAGGGTCGCAAAGTAGAACAGGTAGGCGTAGATATCCGAGATAAAGGACATGATCGCGCGACCTCTGTCTTCAGTCGATGCGTGTCTTCAGTCGATGCGCCGGGGGGCCGGAGCGGAGCTCCAGGCACAACGCGACGCCCCGAGGTCTGACGGACTGGATTCCGCCGCAATCAGCGGAATCTCAATCAGCGGGTCTCAGGCCAATGGCTCCGGGAGCATAGGCCACCGGGCCCATCGGCGCTGATCTCCTGTCAGGTATTACACACACCCAGTCGGCTTGGGCAGTCCGGCGTAGCGGCAAGCCTGCTTGGCCGGACCGTAAGGGAACAGGCCGTAGAGGTACTTACTGTTGCCCTTGTCCTTGCCCATTTTCTTGCCGACGGCCTTAGTGAGAACACGCACTGCCGGAGCAATCTGATATTCCTCGTAATACTCGCGCAGGAAGTTAATGATGTCCCAGTGCTCGTCGGTCAGTTCCAGGTCGTCTTCTTTCGACATGACATCGGCAACGCCTGGCTCCCAGTCGTTGATGTTGGCCAAGTAGCCTTCTTCGTCAGTCTCGAAGCTCTTTCCGTTGACATCGATCGGCATAGTCGTCTCCTGAGGTTTATCGGTTTTGGTATGAGTGAGAACTACAACCAGGCCTGAACCGCATCAGCTTCCGCGGCAAGATCCACGAAGCCGGCATAGTCCACAACACTGATTCCGCTAATGAGGCGATCCTCACCAAAGCCCCGGGCTTTGAGATCCTCGCCGAGTACAAAAACTTTCACCGCGCCCATGGCCCGCTCGACCTTATCGGCCACCTCGGTGCCACGCAGGGCGGCATAGATACCGTCCTCGAACAGCAGCACGCTTGCGCCATCGGTGGCATGCTCCAGACAGGAGCTCAGCGCGTTTTTCTCGAAGGGCGATTTGTTGACTGTGTGTAAATTGCTCATGCCGGACTCCTTCAAAAGCTGAAGACGACGTCGGATTCGTCCATCAGGGCCGCCATTTCCTGGCGTGACAGGACGCGAATGGAGTCTTTCTCCGCGTAGTCGTCATCTTCGTCTTCCCAGGTCAGGTGCTGCAGGTCATCGAGCGTGAGACCGCGCGCCTCGAGGGATTCCTTCTCGATGAAAATCTTCTTGACGTCATAGTCACCAAGCGCACTGTAGGTGGGAGAGAAATTCTTCATCCCGATCCCGGCGGTCTCCTGCCCCTTGGTGAGCTGATACACGCCATCGTCGACAAAGGCAAGACTCACGTCCTGATCGAACGCGGCACCGATCAGCACGACCTCAAGTGACTCCCAGGCGTAAATGGTGCCGTAGGGCGCTTTGCGGTTGAGGTACAGAAACTTTTTTATGGAGGACATCTACCTAAACTCCTGTTCAGTCGCCGAAAACCATCAGCCGGTCAGCCTGAATGGCCGCCTCGACCAACTGCCCGAGACCCGAGATGCGAAAGCGCGGATGGATGTTGGTCGCATCCTTGCCGTTGCGCTTGGCCTCGCCCTCGTCGACCATGCCACGACGCTGCGCGGCGGCGACACACACAACCATATCGAGGTCGTGCTTCTCGGCCAACTCGGCCCAGCGCTCGACAACGTTGCGATCATCCTGCGGAGGGGTTGTCAGGCGGCTCGCGTTATCGACACCGTCGTGATAGAAGAACACGCGAAAAATCTCATGTCCTTTGTCGAGCGCTGCCTTGGTAAAAAAGTAGGCGGAGTCAGATGCCTGATGCTGATACGGTCCTTCGTTAATCTGAATTGCGAACTTCATTGATGACCTCGCTGAAAACGCACTAAGTCCTGCAGATTTAGCTGCTTAGGGCATGCGCGGTCCGCAGGACCGCGCACACCGAGCCAGAACGGGCCGCGTCAGAAGCGGATATAAGACGATGAGTTGAAGCTGGCCCGCGCACCGCGCCAGGTATCGATGTGATACTTGGTGAAGGGCAGCTCGACTTCCTCGAAAAAGCGTGGCCAACCGATGCGCTCGATCCATTCGTTCACGCGTTCCCAATCGCGCGCGCCTTCCTTATAGGCCTTCAGGATGCGCTTGACGATGGCGGTGGCCTCAGGCCAGCGCGGCGGATTGTTAGGGATGCCGGCGGCGACCAGCTTCTGGAAGGTCGGCTTGCCGCGCGCGTTGGAGTGATTACCACCCACCCAGATCGCCAGCTTGGAGTGCTCGGCATCGTTGATCTGCATCGGCGGACAGGGCGGATAGCAGGCGCCGCAGCAAATACACTTGCGCTCGTCGACCTCAAGCGAGGGCTTGCCGTTGACCATGGCTGGGCGAATGGCCGCAACCGGGCAACGGGCAACAACGGACGGGCGCTCGCAGACGTTCGCGACCAGATCGTGGTTGATCTTCGGTGGCTTGGTGTGCTGGATATTGATCGCGATATCGCCCTGACCGCCGCAGTTAATCTGGCAGCAGGAAGTGGTGATATGCACCCGATTAGGCATGTTGGCATTCTTGAACTCGTCGATGAGCTCATCCATCATCGACTTGACCACGCCCGATGCGTCGGTGCCGGGGATGTCGCAGTGCAGCCAGCCCTGGGTGTGGGAGATCATGGCCACGGTGTTCTGGGTGCCGCCTACGACGAAACCGGCCTCTTCCAGCGCATTGATCAGCGGCTGGACCCTGGTCTCGTCGGTGACCATATATTCGATATTAGAACGCAGCGTGAAGTGCACGAAGCCATCGGCGAACTCATCGCCAATATCGCACAGCTTGCGCAGCGAGAAGACATCCAAAATACGCTGGGTACCGGCCTTGACGGTCCAAATTTCGTCGCCACTGTAGGCCACGTGGCGCAAGACGCCAGGACGCGGATGCTCATGGTACTTCCACTGGCCGAAGTTCTTACGCATCGCAGGATGCATGTACTGCCAGGGATCGGGACAGCCGGACTCGATCGGCTCGCGCATGTCTTTAGCAGCCATCGACTTTCCTCCAGTTCGTTGGCTCCGCCTCCCGTCGGTGAGAGGCTGGGATTCTTTTGTGCCGGGCTCCCATCACCGGGAGCGCCGACGCCATCAATTCACGTAGCTCAAGTCGGGTATTTGGCTCGGCCGGGGAAGAGACCCCGACCTGAACCCAATACCGATCAACCGGCCGCGGCTTGCTGCTCGGCCTGACGCTCGAACCACTGCTCAGCCGCGTCGTCCCACCCATCCAGGCGGACGTAGGAGCTCTGGCGCGGATGCGACAGCATGTTCGGGTCGGCTTCGACGCCAATGCCATCAAGGAAGTTGGCGAGACCAATACGCTCGATCATCTCACCGCACCGCTCATGCTCCAAGCCGTTCTCGGCCCAGAAGTCGATGATGGTCTCGGCCAACTCGACCATGCTTTCGTAGTCTTCCTCGGTCTCCAGCTTCTTGAAGGGCACCAGCACGGTGCCCATCAGGTCACCGATCTTGAGCGTGCGCTTACCGCCGATCAGGATGGTCACACCCTTGTCATCGCCGGGATGCAGGGCCTTGGGCATGACATTCAGGCAGTGCATGCAGCGCACGCAGTCGCGATTGTTGACTTCGATCGAGTCGTCGTCGTTCAGCGACAAGGCATTGGTCGGACAACGCGTGATGACGTTATCGATAATGTACTGACGGCCCTTGGTCTTGACGTACTTCTTGATCTCGTCCTGGTCGACTTTCATGTCGTCACGCCAGGTGCCGAGAACCGCAAAGTCCGAGCGCTCAATGGCGTTCTGGCAGTCGTTCGGGCAGCCCGAAACCTTGAACTTGAACTTATAGGGCAGCGCCGGGCGATGGACGTCGTCGGTGAAGTTGTTCACCAGCGCGCGGTGAGATTTTAGCTCGTTGGTGCAGGACATCTCACAGCGTGCCGCGCCGACGCAGGACATGGCGGTACGCACGCAGGGACCAGCGCCGCCAAGATCCCAGCCGTATTCGTTGATCTCATCAAAGAAGTGCTGGGTGGCCGGCGTGTCGGCACCGATAAACATGATATTGCCGGTCTGGCCATGGAAGGTCACCAGGCCCGAGCCATGCTTTTCCCAGCTGTCCGCCAACTGGCGCAGCATCTTGGTGCTGTAATGATTACCCGCCGGCGGTTGCACCCGCAGGGTATGGAATTCCTTGGATTTAGGGAAGGCAGTGCCGACCTCAGAGAAGCGCGGAATAATGCCGCCGCCGTAGCCGAAGACCGAAACGGTACCGCCCTTCCAGTAACCCTTGCGGGTCTCGTAAGAGTGCTCCAACTGCCCGAGCAGGTCGTTGGTCATTGAGTTGATGCGCTCTTCCGGGTGCTGGTCGCGCAGCCGCTTGATGCCAGAAATGAAGCTTGGCCAGGGCCCGGTCTCGAGCTGGTCGAGCATCGGGGTATGGTGCTTTTCGATTGCCATAGCGCTAATTCTCCCGAAACTGAAAAAATCTGAAGGGTCGCGGTCGATCGCTCCCATCGGCAAACACTTTAGTCCGAGCAAAACGCTAGGGCAATTCCACCATTAGGAGGGGGCCATCCCCCACCGTCTATCCCTTTCGAGATAGTTGACAGATCAGCCATCTATTTCAGCGATCTCGGTGCTCTAAAACAAGCGCCAGAAAGCCCGGGCGAAAGATGGTAGACGCGCGCTTGAGCAATGTCAAAAAACTCTAATATTAGCGCTTTCTGATATACCAAACGCCCATCTCTTGAGCCGCGGCGGAGGCGGCTGCACGAACCGCGGCCTTGTGTTCCGCCCGGGGCGCACTGAACTAAGACCTCAGGCATACGCCAGCACCATCGTGGTTTGGAGCCATTGTTTGGAGCTAAGCAGAGTCAAAGGACGAGCATGGTTTTGGGATTGAGTTTGGCATGAATCTGGAGTCACAACCCTTGGCGCCACCGCCCCTGCACGACAGCCGCGGCTACCGTGCCTGGCGATCGGCCAAGCTGCGGCAATTCGAGCAAGCCCGCGGGCTGCCGCGTCTGGAGTTGAGCAGTCTGGCTCCAAGCGATCGCGAGCTGCGAGCACTGTGGGACGCGCTTGAGAGCACCAACATGGTTCTGGTGCGTTTGTACGACCCGGCCGCGGTCACTGCAGAGGCCATGCTAGCGCTTGGCCAGCGACTCGGGCTCAAGACACTCGATCACAACCCTTGCGCCGATCAGCAGGCAGTCTCCCGGCTTGAGAACCGCTCGGCACCGCTCGAACAGCAGGGAGACCAGCAAGGAGGGCAACTGGGCGGACAAAGGGGCGGCGAGTACATCCCCTATACCGATCGCGCCCTCGGCTGGCATACCGACGGTTACTACAACCCACCCGAGGCCGCGGTGCGCGCCTGGATGCTGTTTTGCGTCCGTCCCGCCGCCAGCGGCGGCGAGAACGCACTGCTCGACCCCGAACTGGCCTACCTGTGGCTGCGCGATCGCGATCCGGCGCTGATTGATGCGCTCATGCATCCGCAGGCCTTTTGTATTCCCGCCAACCGCCACGATGGTAAGGAGCAGCGCCCGCGCACCTGCGGGCCGGTCTTTGCGCTGCGCGACAGACGCTTGCTCATGCGCTTCAGCGCGCGCGGGCGCAACATCGACTGGCATCCGGGCGCCGAGAGCGCGCGCGCCGCGCTTGGCGAGTTGTTTTCATCCGACAGCGACTTCATCTTGCGCCACAAGCTGAGCGCGGGTGAGGGCTACATCACCAGAAACGTGCTTCACACCCGAGCCGCCTTCGCCGACGGCCCAGGTGCCGGACGGCTACTCCTGCGGGTGCGTTACCGCGACGCCTTAGTCAGGGCGGGCGAAGGCGTGCAGCTCAAGCAGCGAACCACATCGGCATGACCGCCTTTCAGGTATGACAGCCTTTTCGGCCTGACCAGTGGCGGTCAAGTCTCATCAGCACAAACGGGAGCCTCTGCCCCATGTTGAAACTCAGCGAAATCCTCGTCGCCAATCAAGAGCTTGAAAGCTTCGACGATCTGGTGCCCATTATCCAAGCCATCGCCCGTGGCGGCGAGCGCTTCTTCCGCATGGACGTTAAGCCGCCCTTCCCGGATACCCCGGAGAACTGGGAAGACCGGCTCGAAGCCGCCTTCAGCGGTCTGCTGCGTTAGCGCCCTGCCCTTTGCGCCAGCCAAATGCCCGCCAAGTTTCCAACAGATACCCGCTGTATGCCCGCTGGCCATGTTGGCCGTCGCCAATCAGCAGCGCACCCGCGACACGATGAACAACCACCAGCGCCCCCATTGACCGCCGCCACAGACAGCCATGCATGAGATTGCCATGACGAATTTCTTCGACATCACCCGGTCGCACCTGCCAGACACGGCCGCCGACTCCGTGCATCCCCGCTCCGCCGAGGAGGCCGCGCTCGAAAGCCACCTGAGCACCTTGCAGGAGCAGCATCGCGATCTTGAGCGCCGCGGTGCCGATGCTGGCGCACGCGCCGAGCTGCAGCTTCAGATCGCGCGCACCCTGGTCAGCCTTGAGCGCGGCGCCGAGGCCTGGCCTTTGGCGCGCGAGGCGCTCGACAGCCTGATCGAGGCGCGCGATTTCGAGTCCGCCGCCGACTGCTGCGACGTGCTCTTTCGCGCCGAGCAACCGCAGTCGCTCGCGGCCCTCGGCCAAGGCATCTGGCTCGCGGTGACCTACCCGATCGACCCCGAGCTGTCGGTCGAACTGCTCAGTCACGTCATCGACGAAACCCCGGATGACGCCGACGGCGCGGCAGTGGCTGCCACCACAGCGCTGTTTCTGGCCGACGTGCGCGCCCAAGGCATCCAGCGCGACAACCTGATGTTCTTCGCCTCGCAGCAGCTCGGGGAAGTCGCCCGCCGCCATAGCAAGGTCGAGAATCAAGCAGCCTTCGATGCCTGGCGCGACCGCATGGAACTGCACGAACCGGACAAATTCCTGGTGCGCCTGCGTAACATCGTCGATGTTCTGGTTCAAGACGAGTGGTGGTTCGACCGCGAGGCCCTGCAGTCCCAGCTGCCGCTGAACTGAGCAGCGTCGATACAAATCCGGCCAGCGATGGCCTCATTCACACATCAAGCGCAAGCAACAGCACAATCGCGATGACTGAAACCTACTGGCAGGAAGAATCTCCAGAACAGCCCCCAAGCGTCACCGACGACGTGGTTGACGTGCTCTTCTCGCTCAAATGCCGCTCGCTGCCGGTCGATCATGCCGAATCCTTGGCACAAGCGCTGCTTAGCGCCGCGCCCTGGATCAGCGAGGAGCCCTGCTGCGGCATTCACAGCATTCATGTCGCCGGCTCCCAGAACGGCTGGCAGCGGCCCGATGCCGATGCCGGACAGCCGCTCATCCTGTCGCGCCGCACCAAGCTCGGCATTCGTGTCCCCAAGGGGCGCGTGCCAGAGCTGCGCGCCGCGCTCGAGCATCGGGATTTCGACATCGCCGGCAACAATCTGCACCTTGAAACCGGCAAGGAGCGCGCGCTCAGCCGCGAAACCACCATTTTCTCTCGCTACGTCTGCTGCAAGGACAGCGATAGCGAAAACGACTTCCTCGCCTGGACCGTCGCCGCCCTGGCTGAGCTGGACATTAAGATTCGCAAGGCCCTGTGCGGCAAAGCCGTCAAGCTGAACACCTCGACCGGGCAACTGCCAACCCGCAGCCTGATGCTCGCCGACCTCAGCCTGGAAGAATCCGTGCGCCTGCAGCAACAGGGCCTCGGCCCCCACCGCGAGCTCGGCTGCGGCCTGTTCATCCCGCACAAAGGCATCGAGGCCGCCGGCCCGACCAAAGGCTGACGCGGCAGGCGAGGAAACCGCCACGGCCCCCAAAAAAACGGCATTATCAAAAACCGTGCTGAGAGTGACGCAACTGGCGGCATTAGAATATGATAAAAAGCTGACCGGCCGGCGACCGGCCGGCGCTTTCGCCTCCGGCAATAACGACAAGAGGATCATCGACATGGCGATCGAGGTCAATGGCACCAGCATCGAGACAACCGACAACGGCTTTCTGGTCACTTACACCGACTGGAACGAAGATGTCGCCCGCAAGCTCGCGGAGATCGAGGGCATCGAGCTCACCGAGCAGCACTGGGACGTCATCAACTACTTGCGCGACGAGTACATCAACAACAACCAGAACCAGCCGATGGAGCGCGTCCTGCTGAAAGACATGGGCAAGAAATGGGGCTCCAAACCCAGCAGCAAGGACGTCTACAAACTCTTCCCCCTCGCCCCCACCAAACAGGGCACCAAGATCGCGGGCCTGCCTGCGGTCATGCGCAAAGGCGGCTACTGAGCCCCAAACACCCGCCCGGCATCCCATCCCCGGGATTGCCGGTTGCGGGCTTGGCCTGGCCGGTTTCCGCGCCTGCTGGGAACCGCCAACCTAAGCATGAACAGTGAGCACGGATCCGTAGCCGTCATGGAATCTCACGGCTAAGGCACCGTTTTGTCTATCCAGCGCGACCACCGTCCCTGTCATCATGCCCATCCGCCTGATCAGCGCCAGCCGGCGCACTGATATTCCGGCTTTTTATGGCGACTGGTTCATGAACCGGGTGCGGGCCGGGTGGTGCGCCGTGCCCAATCCGTTCAATGCCAGGCAGGTCTCGCGAGTGGAGTTTGTGCCTGGCGAGACGGTGATCGTGTTCTGGACGCGCTGGCCGGCGCCTTTTCTGCGCCATCTCGATGAGCTGACCGAGCGCGGCTTTGCGTTTTACTTCCTCTATACCCTGGTCGATTATCCGCGCCCGCTCGAGCCTCAGGCACCACTGTGTGACAAAAGCCTGGCGGTGTTTCGGCGCCTGGCCGAGCGTATTGGCCCGGAGCGGGTGATCTGGCGCTATGACCCCATTGTGCTGAGCGCGGCCATGGATGCCGACTTCCATCGTGAGCGCTTCGCGCGTATCGCCCAGCGCTTGCAGGGGTCAACCACGCGGGTGGTGATTAGCATCGCCAATCATTATGCCAAGCTGCGCGGGCGCCTGCGTGAACTGGCGGCAGCCCATCCCGAGCTGGCTCCGCGCCCTTTCGATGCCGGCGGGGATGGCGGGAACGGTCTTGGTGGCAAGACTGCAAGCCAGGCCAGCTCGGGCGTGGGGAGCGAGACTGCAAGCAGCGCGGGCAACGCGACTCAGAGCCAGATCGGCCGCGATGGCGCGCTGATCCAGGACCTGGCCCATCTGGCTGGTGAGCATGGTCTGGAAATTCGCGGCTGCGCGGAGGAATTCGACCTGCGTCGCTGGGGTGTGCAGCCGGGCAAGTGCATCGACGACGAGCTAATCCGCCGATTGTTCCAGCTGCCGGCGCCGACGCGCAAGGACAAAAGCCAGCGCGCGGTCTGCGGTTGTGTCGAGAGCCGCGATATCGGCATGTACGACAGCTGCCTGTTTGGCTGCGTCTATTGCTATGCCACCCGCAGTTTTGCCACTGCCCGGCACAATCATGCGCATCATGATCCGCACGCGGAATCGCTGATCGGTGACTATCGCGCTCCACCGCCTGTCACGCGCTCCTCCGCGCCGCTCCCTTCGCCAGCGCTGTAACACAATAATCTTACAGTTATGTTAAAACTGCAGCCGTCACCCAAACCGCGCTGTAGCGCTGCTGTTTTACCAATCGACAAAGCCTCTGCACCTGACCCAATGCCTCGCGAACTTCTCATCATGCGTCACGCCAAATCGGACTGGGACGGCGCGGCGCGGCGCGATTTTGACCGGCCACTGGCCAAGCGCGGCAAGCGCGATGCGCCGCGAGTCGGCGCTTGGCTGTATCGCGAGGGGCTGGTGCCGGATTTGATTCTAAGCTCTCCGGCCGAGCGCGCGCGCGCAACAGTCATCAAGGTGTGCAAGCGCCTGGACATCAACCGCCAGGACATCCAGTGGCAAGAACAGATCTACGAGGCCGAAACCACCACCCTGCTCGAGCTACTCGGCCAATGCCCGCCGGAGTCCAGCACGGTACTGCTGGTGGGTCACAACCCTGGGCTCGAGTCGCTGCTGCGCTACCTGACAGATAATGATTTCGACCCGCCCGCTGATGGCAAGTTGCTGCCCACCGCGGCCCTCGCGCGGCTTGAGATGCCAGCAGATTGGTCGCAACTCGCGCGCGGCTGCGCCAACTTGATCTCCCTGACCCGCCCTAAGCACCTGCCCGACTCGGACTGAGCAGCTCGCGTACCGCCGCCGCCAGTCGGCTGAACTCGGCCTGCACGGCGCCCGCTAGCGCAGCATCCGCAACCCCCTCAATGCCTTGCTGCTCGATCTTGCTCAAGACAGCGGCCAGGCGCTCGGCCCCCACATTGGCTGCTGCGCCATACATGGCATGGGCAAGTCGCGCCGTCTCCTGCGGCTCGGCGCACTCGAGGGCATCGCTAAGCGCTGCGAGCTTGGGCGGTTGATCTTCAACGAAAAGCTCAAGCACCATCCGCGCGTCATCGATCTCGTCGCCGAGTCGCCCCAGCAGCCCATCCCAGTCGAGCACCGGCTCGACGCCATACTCAGGCTGTCCGCCCGAGCTGCTCGCGTGCTCTGATGTCCCTGCCGCCTGGCGCCTTTGCTGCCCATGCTCTAATTGTTCCAGTGGTGTGCTCGCGCCATCTGGAGCTTCTGCCGCCAGGGCGCTGCCTCGCTTGCCGTCGGCATGCCCGTTCAGCCCGCCGGCCGGTTCCAACCCGATGCCAAGCCAGCGACCAAGCACCTCAGCCAGATCCGCCGGTTGCAGAGGCTTGACCAAATAGTCGTTCATACCTGCGGCCAGGCAGCGCTCGCGATAGCCGTGCATGGCGTGTGCTGTCATGGCGATGATGGGCACCGCCGGCGTTCTTACGCCGTCGCGCGCGGCGCGGATGCGAGCGGTCGCCTCGAAGCCATCCATGCGCGGCATCTGCACGTCCATCAGCACCAGATCGAAACACTGCTCGCGCAACGCCGCCAGCGCCTCGACGCCGTCACCGACCGTGCGCACCTCAAACCCCAGCCGCGCGAGCTGCGCCTCGGCAATCTGCTGATTGACCCGATTGTCCTCGGCGAGCAGCACGCGCGCCGGTTGCTGGTCTCTGCCCGACGCGAGCGCAACTGGGGCAAGCGCCACCGACTCGAGCCGAGGCTCCAAGGGCGCGGCCGCCACTTCCAGCTCGGCGGTGAACCAGAAGGTGGAGCCCTCGTCGGGGCGACTGCTGACGCCGACCTCGCCGCCCATCAGCTCCGCGAGCTGTTTGACGATGGCAAGACCCAGCCCGGTGCCGCCAAAGCGACGCGTGGTGGAGGTGTCGACCTGACTGAACTTGGCAAAGAGCGTGCCGAGCTTGTCCTCGGGGATGCCGATTCCGGTGTCGCTCACCGCCACCCGCAGTCGGACCGGCTGCCCCGGCTCCTCCGGACGCTCTGTCTGCCCTGTCTGCTCTGGCTGCTCTGGCTGCCCCGGTTGCGCAGAGCCTGGCGCTTCCGCCGCCAGCTCGATGATCACGCGCACCTCACCCTGTTCGGTGAATTTGATTGCGTTGCCGAGCAGATTGATCAGCACCTGGCGCAGCCGGCCCGGATCGCCGCGCAGATGCGAGGGCACGCGGGTGTCGATTTCCTGATGCAGCTCGAGCCCCTGGGCACGCGCGCGCGGTTCGAGAATCGCTAGCGCGCTGTGCAGCAGCTCATCGAGCGCGAAGGGCAGTGTTTCCAGGCGCAGGGCGCCGGCCTCGACCTTGGCGAAGTCGAGAAAATCGTTCACCAGCGCCAGCAGCGCGGTGCCGCAATCGCGAATGGTCTCAACCCGTTGGCACTGCTCCCGCTCCAAGGCGGACTCCAGCAGCAGGTCAGTCATGCCGATGACGCCATTGAGCGGCGTGCGGATCTCGTGGGTAACATTAGCGAGAAACTCGCTTTTCGCCCGATTGGCGCTCTCGGCCTGCTCGGCGAGTTGCGTCACCTGCGCGATGGTGCGTTGCAGTTCGGCATAGGTGCGGGCGTTGGCGATGGCCAGTCCGCACAGACTGGCGATGGCCAGCCCGAGGCTGAAATAGCGCGCCCGATACTGCGGAAAGGTAATGCCCCGCACCACGACCATGGCCAGTATCTGCCGAGCGTGGTCGATGCGCAGCGCGAAGCCGTCCTGCTCGGGCAGTTCCAGACCGCGGGCATCGAGCCGCTCGAGCAGCGCCTGGAACTCGTCGGTGTCGGCTGCAGACGACGGCTGGGCATGCACTTGCGCGATACGCCCGTCATGCACCTCGATGAAACTGAGCGAACGACAGCCAAAGAGCATCTGGAACAGCTCATGGATGCGACTGATAGTGGTCGGCTCATCGGAAATGTCGGTCAGGCGCATCAGCAGGTCCAGCGCCATGGCGTGGTCTGCCACCTTGCGGTTGGCCCCGGCGAGTTCCTCGCGCAACCGCGCCTGGGTCTGGCCATGGCGCCAGTCACCAAGCTGTTTGTCGAGAAACAGGCGCAGATAGTCGCGGCCAACAAAGCAGCGCCGCCAGGGCAGCGCCACATAGTCGGCCATCTCCGCGAGCTGCCCGGCAATGCGCTCATCGGGCGCGGTTTCAAGCCAAACCAGCACGCGCGCGGATTCCTTAAAGAAGGCCCGTGCCGTGGTCTGATCGAAGCCCCAAGCGCTCAGGTGCTCGCGCCAGTGCAGCAACCAGCCACCGCTTAACAACCAGCCACCGTCCTTAATCTCGCGCGCGAGCAGATCGGCGCCGGCAAGCATCTCAGTGCAGTGGCGCAAAGGCGCCAGTCCAGGGTTCGCCGCTTGCAGCTCAGGCATGGACGCTGTTGCTTTTGGGCCCGCGCTGGCACCAGCGCTGGCACTGGTGCTGGTCGCGCAGTCGCAAGCGCCCAGCACCAACCTGTCGGTGCAGCCATCACCATCGGCCTCGAATGCCCGCTGCGCGATCCGACAGCGCCCGGAGGGCTCCAGGCAGGATGCCGGCTCGGGGATCAGGCGCGCATCCCCGACATCCAACTCGGCCAATGCAGCATTGACGTCCGCCAAATAGTGGGCGCAGACGTGGATGCAAAGAATGGCGGGAGATGAGGTCACATCAGCACTCCTGCCGCCTGTGGTAAAGGCGTTGTTCCTTCAAGCGTCTAACTCAGCGCGCTAACCAGAGCCCGAGGTTTTCGATGTGACCCAGTCGAGCGGATAACGTCCCCAGCGCTCGACGGCATCGGCGATGGCGAGCAAGGTCTCCTCAGGCACCTGAAAGGGAATCTCGCCATGGTTATCGGACAGGATAAAGCCCCCGCCCGGCCCGGCGGCGGCGATGGCCTGCTTGACCGCCTGCTCGGCGGCGCTCGCGTCCCAGCGGCGCATGGCGATGCCGTTCAGGTTACCGAACAGCGTCAGGCGCCCGGCCGCGGCCTGCTTGAGTTTGCCCAAATCCTCATCAGCGCTGACGCCGATCAACGCCGCTCCGGTCGCGGGCAGGTCGTCAATGATACGCAGACAGCGACCGGAGGCGAAGTGGGTCGCCACCGGCCCTTGAATCTTGGCGATGGTGCGCACCGCCACCGGCTTGCCCAGACGGCGGAAATCCTCCGGCCGCGAGATGGTCTGGGAGGAGACCGGATCGAAATAGCAAATGGCCGTGGCTCCGGCCTTGATCTGCGCATTGGCCCAATCGACACAAAACGCCTCGTTGAGTGCCATCAAATGCTCAAACAGCTCAGGGTGCTCCAGCATCAGCATCAGATAACGCTCGAAGCCGAGCTGCATCACCGGCAGCGAGAAGGGCGACATCACCACACCGATAATGGGCATCTCGCCATCGCGCGCGCGCAGCCCCGCGATGGCATCGAGCACCCGCTTCAGGTCGGGTGAGTCGGCCACGCGCGGCAGCTGCAGGCGGCGAATGTCCTCGAGATTGCGCACCAAGGGACCACCACAACTGGGCGGCCCGTCCTCAATGTAAATCACCTCCGCGCCCCAGGCCTTGGTCTCGATCGCCGCATAGAAAAAGGCGTAATAGCAGTCGTTGCGGTACTTTGCCCGCATGCGCAGCTGGCCTTCAACCACGTTGCGCGGATCAGCAAAATAGTCGTGAATCGACAGGCCCAGCTCGCGCGCCCCATGCATGGTCAGCAGCAAAAACAGCGGCACCCGATCCGGCTCGGACTGGCCGATGGTCGTCAGCACCCGTTGCAGGGAGCTCATGGTTCCGGTTCCAGTTCCGGCCTCGGTTCCTGTCATGGTCTGGCTCGTGATCTGGCTCATCTGGATGCCTCCTCCGCTGCGCGCACCAGGGCCAGCGCATCGGCGGCGGTGGCACCGAAGGCATCGGCACCCACCTCATGATAGAGGTTGGGATCAAACCGAAAGGGTGCGCCACCGACCAGAATGCGGGTGCGCTGCCCGGCAGCATCGAGCGCCGCGCGCAGATTCTTCACCCGCAGGGCCGACGGCAGCATGAGCACCGACAGCAAAAGCACCTGCACATCATCACGCACCACATGCTCGGCCAGGGTCGCAGCATCGGCGGTGCCATAATCGCGCACCCGATAACCGCTTGCGCGCAGTACGGCACACACCATGCGCTTACCGAGCAAATGATAATCATCCAGGGTGGAAATGCCGATCCGCAGCGGCGGCTTCTCGCTCCCACCATCCGCGCCCCACTCGCTCACTTCTCCGGCCTCAACCGACTTAAACTGCGGCAGCCCGGTGATCAACTCCTCGCACAAACGCCCACTCATATACACCTGCGACAGCGAAACATCACCCCGCTCCCACTGCTCGCCAATCGACTCCAGCGCCGGCACCACCAACTCGTCGATGGGCGCGAGCGAATTGGCAGGGTCCGCACCAGAGACCATTTTCTCGAGCGCCAAACGATCAATCGCGAGCAGCGCATCCACAAAGGCTTTGACAGGGTCGGTCATTGCGTTGGTCTCCTGCGTGGCTTCGCGGACAAAATCATCCGCCCCCGATTCGCGGTTGATGGAAGCTGGCGTGTGGCGTCTCAAGCCTTAAAGAATCAGCTGCGAGAATCGCAGCAGCATCTCGCCATCCGCCTTCTCGCACCCTTGTTCACCCTGGACATAGTATCGCAGCTGGGATTCGAGAATCTCCCCGAAGCACCCAACCGGCGTCAGTCGATCCGTTCGACATCGAAGCCCACCAGCTGCCGCTGCTGTTCGCTGAAGGCGATGCCGATCAGAAAAATCGGCTGACCAAGCGCACGGTATTTGTCGGCATAGCCCTTGTCTTTGATCTGTTGCAAGGCGCTGCCTGCAGGCGAGCGCTCGGCAACCTTGAACTCGAACAGCCAGATTTGGTGGTTGAACTTGAGCGTCAGGTCGATGCGCCCGTGATGGGTGATATCTTCGGCGATCAGCTCCAGGCCAAGCGCTGCCAGATGGCTGTAGAAGACGCTGGCCCAGTAGCCTTCGTAATGGGCAATGGGCGTGTTGTCATGCCAATGATGCGGGATGGCGGCGAACAGGCTGTGCAGATGCTCGCGCAGCGGTTCGGGGTCGCCGGCCTGGAGAATGTCGTAGAGCTGCCCGGACAGTCGGCTGGCCTGGCTGGCGTTGCCGATCAGCGCCTTGGCCAGCACGTTGTTGAGGGCGCTTTGGACTTCCAAGTTTGGGTAGGTCAGGCGGTAGCGTGCGCGGGCGCCGATGCGTTGCATCTCAGCGAAGGTGAGATAACCGGTCTGCCACAGCAGGGCTTCGGTGGCGATATGATCGACATCGAAGCTCGACAGCAGTTCGTCATCGGCGATGGTCTGGGATAGATCGGGGGTGAAAATTCCGCGCTGCATCAGCAGGTCAATCAGCCCGGTGGGTGAGCCGGTCTCGAACCAGAACGAACGCAGCTCGCGTTCCTGAAACAACAGTAGCAGGTCGAAGGGGTTGTAAACGGCATCGCCCAGCCAGTTGTAACCGTTGTACCAGCATCGCACTTCATCGCGGTCAAGGTCTTGCCATTCGGGCGCGAAGACCTGTTGCACGTCTTCTTCGGTATAGCCGCACAGCGCCGAGTAGCCTGCCGAGACGGTGATGTCGCGCAGGTTATTCAGCCCCGAGAACAAACTTACCCGGCTGAACTTGCTTACTCCGGTGATGAAAACAAAGCGCACATCTGCTTCGCGGTCTTTGATCACGGAGTAGAGATTGCGCAGCCCGTCGCGCAACTCGCGCGCCAGCTCAGGGCAGGTCAGGTTATCAAGGATGGGCTTGTCGTATTCATCCACCAGCACCACGGCGCGCTGGCCGCTCTTTTGGCGCGCAAGGCCAATCAGTTCGGCGAGACAGGCTTCCGGCTCTGGCTCGGTGCATTCGACATCCAGCCGGGCCATGTTCAGACGCAACTGCTCGCCAATCTTGGTATCAAGCCGCGCGCGAGAGCGCACCACCCCGCCGCCGAAGCTTAAGCGGATAACCGGGTAGCGCACCGACCAGTCCCAGTCGGCATGAATGGCCAGCCCGCGAAACAGCGGCTCGTTGCCGGCGAACAGCTCACCGATGGTATCGATCAGCAGAGATTTGCCGAATCGGCGCGGACGGGATAGAAAGTAAAAGCTGCCCTCGTCAATCAACCGGGCGATAAAGCCGGTTTTATCGACGTAGTAATAATCCTCCTCGCGCATCTTGGCGAAGGTCTGTATGCCAATAGGCAGTTTGCGGCGAGACATGATCACGACCCTGGGGACGCTGTTGATAGAATGCGATCATCAAACAACAGTGCGAGAAAGTCGAATCTGTTCCCAAATAGAAGGGAAAGGAGGCAAAGGTCAGGACATGGGCTCCAGGTGCAAATGCCGCGCTGATCCCTCCGCATCCCCGTGATTGTGAGCCTGCTCGGAGGTCCTGACCGGTAGCAGGAAGAGTCTGGCATGGCGCACGCCGGTTTCGGCGCTGACCGCATCCGCGAAGGCCCGCACCCGCTGCGCCGAGCCGCGCAGCACCACGGTCTCCATGCAGTTGTCATGGTCGAGGTGCACATGCAGGGTGGAGACGGCCAGGTCGTGATGATCGTGCGAGAGCCGGGTCATACGCGCTGCCAGCTCGCGCTGGTGATGGTTGTAGACGTAGGTGAGGGTGGCGAGACAGTCGCTGGCCTCCGGCCGGGCGAGTTCCTCAGCACCCAGGCGGTCGCGGATCAAATCCCGCAGTGCCTCGGAGCGATTGTCATAGCCGCGACTCTTGCGATAGGTCTCGAACTGCTCAGCCAGGTCGTCGTTAACGGTGATGGTGATTCGCTGCATCTTTGGTTTCCGCTCCGCCCGAGTGCATAACTGCCGACAGTGGCCCCGGTATTATGATCGATCTCGCCGTCCGGGTTGAACCCGAGACTTGCGCGCTCCTTGCGTGCGGAAGCATCATCGGCGCCATGGGCAAAACATCTGGGGAAAACACCCCGTCCCCCTGGCTGACCGTGGTCGGCATTGGCGAGGACGGCCTGGCCGGACTTGGCGAGGCCGCGCACCTGGCTGTATCGCAAGCCTGGGTGCTGTTCGGCGGCGCGCGTCATCTCGCGATGGTGCCAAGGCGGGCGGATCGAGCCCGACGCGATGCGATCTCAATGGAAGAGAACCTGCTCGATCAGACCAGACTCGATCAGGCCACGCTCGACCAAGACAGAATCGACCGCAAAGGACTCGACGAGAACCGACTCGACCAGAGCAGACCGGACCAAAGCAAGTCGGACCAGATCCGCATCGAATGGCCAAGCCCCTTCTCGGCCGCGCGCGAGAAGCTGCTCGGCTATCGCGGTCAGCCGGTGGTGGTGCTCGCCAGTGGCGATCCGATGTTTCATGGCGTCGGCGCGACCCTGGCGCGCTGGTTCGATGTGGGAGAAATGCGGGTGCTGCCCGCGGCCTCGGCGGCATCTCTTGCCGCGGCGCGGCTGGGCTGGGCGCTGCATCGCGTGCGTGTGATCCCGGCCCACCGCGAGCCGCTCGAGCGCGTGGCTTTGTACCTAGCACCGGCGGCCCGACTGTTGGTCCTGAGTCGCGACGCCGACACCCCGGCAGAACTGGCTGAACTACTTGTCGCCCGCGGCTATGGCGACAGCCACCTGGTGCGACTTGAGCATCTCGGTGGACCCGAAGAGCGCATACTTGAAGGCCGCGCGCGCGACTGGTCGCATCCGCCCGGCGCGGCGCTCAATCTGATGGCGGTTGAGTGCCGGGCAGATGCGTCCATTGCCCGCCTGTCGCGCCGCGCCGGACTGCCTGATGATGCCTTTGCGCACGACGGACAACTCACCAAGCGCGACATGCGCGCCATCGTGCTCGCGCGCCTGGCGCCCGGGCATGGCGAGCAGTTATGGGATGTCGGCGCCGGCTGCGGCTCCATCGGCATCGAGTGGCTGCGCGCGGGAAGCCATTGCAAGGCCGTCGCGGTGGAGTCCCATCCAGAACGCTGCGCGCTGATCCGCGCCAACCGCGCGCGCCTGGGCGTGCCAGAGCTCGACCTGATCGAAGGTCGCGCCCCCGACACCCTGACCGGGCTGGCGGCGCCAGATGCCATCTTCATCGGCGGCGGTCTAACCCGCCCCGGCGTGGTCGATCGCTGCTGGGAGGCGCTCAAGCCCGGCGGGCGTCTGGTCGCGACGGCAGTGACCTTGGAGAGCGAGCTGGTGCTGGCACGACTCCGTCAAGACCACGGCGGCGAGCTGATCCGGGTGGCGCTGGCCCAGGCGGCCCCGCTTGGCGGCTTTCAGTCCTGGGAGCCCGCGCGACCGCTGACGCTGCTTTGCGTTAGCAAGGTTGTCGAGGCGCATTGATTCGCCTAGCTTGGATCTACCTAACGCTCATGCGTCCTGGCCACCCCGGATGATGAATCCATGTGATTCACGCTAATCCGTGATTGCGCAAGCATCGTCTAAGCCAATTGCAAGAACAGACTCGCCGCCGCCTCCGGTGCGGACGGAAAGTACAGATGCAGGTAGCTCGCGCGCACCGGTCCTTGCCAATAGAAGGGTTCCCCCGGCCCGCTACCGGTGCGCCGCAGGCCATGGGTGAGGGGTTCCACCACGGTGCTCATGCTCGAGTGATGAAAACAATGCCCGCGCAATTCGCCCGCAGGCAATTTCAGCGACTGCATGCCTAGGCCAACCAGTCGCGGCTGCATCCGTGCGCGTCCCGGCAGCAGACCGACAAGATCGGCACCCGCCCCAGCATGATCGGCCAGATGCTCGAGCAGGTAGAGCATGCCACCGCATTCGGCATAAATCGGACGGCCGGCGCCGACATGGGCACGCAAACTCTCTTGCATGGCATGGTTTGCCGCCAAGGCTTCAAGATGCAATTCCGGATAACCGCCCGGCAAATAGAGCGCATCGGCCTGGACTCCAGCGTCGGTCAAGGGCGAGAAGAAGTGCAACTCGGCACCGAGCGCGCGCAGCGTGCGCAGGTTAGCCTCGTAGAGGAAGCCGAAGGCCGCATCCCTGGCAACGGCAATGCGCCGTCCCGCCAACAGGGGTTTGCACGACGGCGCTGTTGGCCCTGGCTGAAAGGCGACCGCGGGTAGCCATTGATCAAGCTCGGCACCAAGCTCGGTGTCTTCCACGGTATCTGCCATCGCGGCCAGACGGGTGTCGAGGTCGGCGATTTCCTCTGCCTGCACCAGCCCCAGATGCCGGCGCGGCAGGGTGGCGCTCTCGGGCAGGCGCGGAAGACTCGCCAGCAGGGGGATGTCCGCTTGCAATCCGGCACGAATCATTTCCCCGTGCCGCACGCTGCCAACCCGGTTGCCGATGACTCCGGCGAAAGGCAGCCCCGGGCGATACTGACGCAACCCCAATGCCAGCGCGCCGAAGGTCTGGCCCAGCCCGCGCGCGTCGATCAGCGCGGCGACCGGCACGGCGAAGGTCTCAGCCAGATCCGCCGCCGAGGGCTCGCCATCGAAGAGTCCCATGGCACCCTCGATCAAGATCAGATCAGCCTCGGCTGCAGCGGCAAACAGCAACCGCCGACACTCTTCCTCTCCCACCATCCACAGATCCAGCGGCTCGACACCGGTCGTATCGGAGGCTCCGCTGGCATGCGCCAGAATCATCGGGTCGAGAAAATCTGGTCCAGTCTTGAACACCCGCACCCGCCGCCCGGCGCGGTGGTGGAAGCTCGCCAGCGCCGCGGTCAGGCTGGTCTTGCCCTGCCCCGAGGCGGTTGCGGCAAGCAGCAGCGCGGGGCAATGGTTTGCCGGGACTGGTTCCGTGGTCATGGTTTCATGGATCAGCTGTCAGCGGTTAGCGATCAGATTTCTGGTACTAGGCGCCAGGTTTCGGGTTCTAGGGTCATCGTCCTGCAGCACAGCACAACGAAAAGACAAAAGCCTGCAGTCACTGGGCATCGCCTTCTTCGATGGATGACATCAGTTGCTTCTCACTCCTCCCCCCTCACTTCTCGCCAGATGAGTTGCGCCATCAATCGGCGCGGGCGATGATCGGCGCGCTATGAAAACACTCTCCTTAATTGGCATAGGCCCCGGCGGCCCGGATCTGGTCACTCAGCAGGCCATCGCGGCCATGCGCGCGGTGGATGTCTTTTTTCTGCTCGACAAGGCCGGGCCTGATGGCAATCACGGCAAAGTGAGCCTGATCGCCGCGCGCGAGGCGATCATGGTACGTTACCTCCAACCGGGTCAGTATCGGGTCGTGCATGCCCAAAGCCCAGCGCGCGAACGCGCTACCGATGGCTATCTGGAGGTGGTGCGCGACTGGCACGCACGCAAGCGGGCGCTCTTTGCCGAGTTGATTGAGCGTGAGCTCGAAGACGGCCAAACCGGCGCGCTACTGATCTGGGGCGATCCGTCGCTCTATGACCAAAGCGTCAGCCTCTTTGCCGAACTGGCCGCCGAAATGGCTACCGCTAAGGCCCCAGCAACCCCAGAACCCCTGCGCCTTGAAGTGATTCCCGGCCTGACCGCGGTGCAGGTACTAACCGCCCGTCATGCCATCCCGCTCAACCGCGTCGGCGAGCCCATTGTCATCACCACCGGCCGCCAGCTCGAACAATGCGATCCAGGCACTGTCGATAACACCGTGGTTATGCTCGATGGCCGCGGCGCCTTCCGCCATTGTCTCGGCCAGGGGCTTTTAGTCTACTGGGGCGGCAATCTCGGTACCAACGACGAGGTCTTGATCGCCGGCCCGCTCGATGCCGTCGCCGACGATATTCTCACCACCCTGGAGCACCTGCGTAAAGAACGCGGCTGGGTGATGGACACCTACCTGTTGCGCCGGCCACTGCCCTAACGCTCGTCAGCGAGCCTGCCGCGCTCGCCGGGTCCGGCTGAGGTCCCATACGCCGACCAGCTGGAAGCCGGCCGCCAACGCGCATGGTATTCTGTCAAAGCATTGGACTATCTCCTTTTGAGCCTCGGGGCCACTACCCCAACCGAACAGTCCCTCACGGAGCAATCGATCATGTCGGTGACCGCGGAACAATTCGCACAGCTGATGCCGGCACCCGGACAACTCTTAAGCGACGAGCCGGAAATGGAAAGCAGTCTGCATTATCAGCAGCTCGCCTTGCTGGTGAGCTGTCTCGAGTGGTATTGGCGCGAACAACAAGATTTTTTCGTCGGCGCCAATCTGACCGTCTATTACAGCCAACAGCAGCTGAAGCATCGCGATTTTCGCGGACCGGACTTTTTTCTGGTCCGCGACACCGAGCCGACCCAGCGCAAGTCCTGGGTGGTGTGGGAAGAAGGTGGCCGCTATCCGGATTTGATCATCGAGCTGCTATCGGATTCAACCGCCACGGTGGATCGCGGCGAGAAAAAAGATCTTTATCAAAATGTTTTCCGCACCCCTGAGTATTTCTGGTTCTCGCCCGACACCTTGGAATTTGACGGCTTCCGGCTGTTGAACAAGCGCTATCTGCCGATCGCCCCGAATAAGCGCGGCCAACTCTGGAGCAGCGTGCTGGGACTCTTCTTGGGAATCGCGGATGGGCAGCTGCGCTACTTCGAGCGTTCCGGCGCCCTAGTACCCAGCCTGCCCGAGTCCGTTTTGCGTGAGCGCGCGCTGCTGGAAGAGGCACGCGCCCGCGTTGCCGAGGAACGGGAACATTTCAAGCGGGAGCACGAGCGCGCCGAGCGGCTCGCCGAGCGCCTGCGCGCCTTGGGCGTCGACCTACCACCAGACGCTTGATGACTGGCCCCAGCCAGCCCAACTGGCAACTAACGGCCAATCACTAACGGCTAAGCACCAGCGGCCGAGCACTAATGACCGATCACTGAATGCACTACCAACGCAACCCCGACGCCATTTACCGCGAATCCTTCGCCATCATCCGTGCCGAAGCGGATCTGTCGCGCATCCCGCCCGATCTCGAGCCCCTGGCGGTGCGCGTGGCCCATGCCTGCGGTATGCCGAACATCGTCGATGACCTGGAATTCTCCCCCGATGCAGGCACCGCCGGACGCGCGGCGCTGGAGGCCGGCGCGCCCATCCTGTGCGACAGCCGCATGGTCGCCTATGGCATCACCCGCGCGCGCTTGCCGACGGACAATGCCATCCTCTGTACCTTGGATGATCCGCGCGTGCCGGAACTGGCCCGTGAGATGAACAACACCCGCTCCGCCGCCGCACTCGAGCTGTGGCAGGAGCATCTGCAGGGCGCCTTGGTCGCCATTGGCAATGCACCGACCGCGCTCTTCCGGCTGCTGGAAATGCTTGATGCCGGCTGCCCGCGCCCGGCGTTGATTCTCGGTTTTCCGGTCGGCTTCGTCGGCGCGGCCGAGTCCAAGGCCGAGTTGGCGGCCAACAGTCGCGGCATTCCCTTTGTCGCCGTGCGCGGGCGCCGAGGCGGCAGCGCCATGGCTACCGCCGCCATCAATGCCCTCGGCCGCGACATCCAATATCGCGTTGGGTCCCCAGCCTGACCGAGCATAATCTTCGATCGCGAAGACACAACAGCCGCCGATGCCGGAACGCCCGCATCGGCGACAGAAAGACCAACAACCAGAACCACCGGAGCAACAGCTGGAACAACAAACACCACAATCGCAGGCGCATGCGCTCGGTCGCCTGACCGGCCTCGGCGTCGGCCCGGGCGACCCCGAGCTGATGACGCTGAAAGCCCTGCGCCTGCTGCGCGCGGCACCGGTGGTGGCCTACTATGCCGCTGAGAACAAGCGCGGCAACGCCCTGACCACTGTATCCGAGTACCTGCGCCCGGAGCAGCGGCTGATCCCGCTGATTTATCCGATCACCGGCAAAATCCCGCCCCCGCCCTACGACTACGAAGGCGTCATGCGCGCCTTCTACGACCAAAGCGCCGAGTCGCTGGCCGAGCACCTGGCCGCCGGCACCGACGTGGCCGTGCTGTGCGAGGGCGACCCTTTCTTCTACGGCTCATTCATGTACCTGCACGATCGCCTGGTCGGGCGCTTCCCGACCGAAGTCGTCGCCGGCGTCTGCTCGGTGGTGGCCAGCGCCTCGGCGCTGCGCACCGCTGGTGTATCGCGACCAGAGTATGCTGGTGCTCTCCGGCACCTTACCCGAAGCCGAGCTGCGCCAGCGCCTCGCCGGCTGCGAAGCGGCCGCGGTGATGAAGCTCGGCACTAACTTCGCCAAGGTGCGCCGGGTCATCGAGCAACTCGGCCTGCTCGAGCGCGCGCGCTATGTCGAGCGCGCCACCATGAGCGAAGAACGCATCCGCGCGCTGCCGGAGATCGAGCCCAAAAGCGTGCCTTATTTCGCCATGATCCTGATTCCTGGCGAGACCTGGCCCGCGATTAAATCTGGCGCCGCGCTGGTGCCGGTGACCAGCCCCGAGGAACAGCTCGAAGTGATGGCGGACGCGGCTTACCCCGATGCCATCAAACCAGATGAGCTAAATCCAAAAGCACCGGAAACCGCTGAGCTGAACCCCATCGAACCACATTCGCACGCACCAGTAGTGCAGGACGAGGGGAGCGACTATCAGACGCTGCAGGCATCCACCACCACGCAAGCCGCGCCTTCGCTGCAGCGGTCGGCCAGCCCCAAAGGTCGACTTGCGGTGGTGGGCTTGGGCCCCGGCGCCCCGGAATGGCTCACACCCGAGGCACACGCCGCTATCGAACAGGCCGAGGACATTCTCGGCTATGAAACCTATCTCCGCCTGGCCGAAACGCTGAAGGGTCCCTTTCGACCCGATCAGCGAGTGATGCCATCGGACAATCGCCAGGAGCTCGAGCGCGCCCGTACCGCGCTGGAACTGGCCGCCAGCGGGCGGCGAGTGGTGCTGCTGTCCTCTGGAGACCCCGGCATTTTTGCCATGGCCAGCGCGGTGCTCGAGGCCCTCGACAGCCGCCCGTTACCCGAGCGCAACCCGGCGGCCCAAGACCAAGGTCAAGACCAAAAACAGACCCAAGAGCAGAGCCAAGAACAACTGCGCAACCCAGCTTCGAACCCGATGGCGAATCCAACGTGGAATCCCGCTTGGCAAGAGGTCCCACTCGAGATTCTGCCCGGCATCTCCGCCGCCCAAGCATTGGCCGCGCGCGTCGGCGCCCCCCTCGGCCATGACTTTTGCGTGCTGTCACTATCCGACAACCTCAAACCCTGGGATGTGATCGAGCGACGCCTGCGCCTGGCGGCGGAGGCCGACCTGGTCATCGCGCTCTACAACCCACGCTCGCGCGCTCGCCCCGATGCCCTCGGTCAAGCACTCGACATCCTGCGCGCCCTGAAAGCCCCCACCACTCCGGTCGCGCTCGGCCATGACATCGGCCGCGCCGACGAGCGCACCCGGGTGCTGACGCTCGCCGCGCTGGACCCGCAGGACGTCGACATGCGCACCGTGCTGATCATCGGTTCATCTGGCACCCGCACCTTTCCCGGCACGGCCGGCGACGACTGGGTCTATACGCCGCGTTGGTCTCTTTAGCGGCGCCGCGATTCGCTGTTTCACATCTCGCCGAGCCAATCCAGCGCCTCGGCGACCGTGGCAACGGTGGGCAGTGGCGGACGCGGTGGGCGCTCGCGCATGATGACCTGAACACCGAGCTCGCGCGCTGCCGTTAGCTTCGCGGCAGCGCCATCGCCGCCGCTGTTCCGGCAGACGATGGTGTCGATCTGGTGGTCGCGCAGGAGTTTGAGTTCCTGGTCCAACCCAAAAGGGCCACGGGCAACCAAGAGCTCGGCTGCGACAAAGGGCGGCATGGGATCAGGGCGGGTCACGGTGCGCGCCAGAAACCAGGTATAGGTCAGCGTGCTGAAGGGGGCCAGCTCGCGCGCACCCAGCGCCAGCAAGACCCGGCGCGCGCCCTGCGCTTTCAGCACGGCGATTGCCTGATCCCAATCGGCTACCGGATACCATTGATCGCCCGGTTGCGGCATCCAGGCCGGGCGCTCCAGACGCAGCAACGGGGTTTTTTTGTTTCCCGGCGCCCCCTCGCAGGCCAGCGCGGCATGCTGGCCCATGGTGTCGGCGAAGGGATGGGTCGCATCCACAACGGCATCGATGTCACGCTCTCGCAAGAATGCGCGCAGGCCATCGACGCCACCGAAACCGCCGATACGGGTCTCACCGACCGGGGTGCGCGGATGCTCGGTGCGCCCGGCCAGCGAACTGATGGGATGAAACCGCGTCTGATCAACCAGGGCTTCAGCCAAGAGATACCCCTCGGTCACGCCACCAAGGATCAACACTCTTCGCGGCAGCTTGTTCGCCTTCATACTGGACAACTCTCAAAGACGCACTCGCAGCGGGTTTTTGTCACCAACCAGACCTTGGTCAACACCTGAACCAGCATACCTTCTTCTCCCGCTTATGGGCGCTCGCGTGGCGAGCTCTATACCGAAACAACTTTAGGATTCAGCTCGTTCGCAAGCGCGTTATCCGCGACGGCTGGTGTCCGCATCGATGTTCCTTTGCTCCAGCCGCAACCGCAGCACGGCCAGCAGCCGATAACCGGCATGGACGAATTTGCTGGCCGGCAGCAGCAGAAAAAACCCGTAGACGAAACCCAGATGCGCGAGCAGCAACAGGCCCATGGCCGAGGTTCCGCGCCAGACCAACAGCGCCAGTCCGCTCAGCACCACGGCCAGCAGCCACAGGGTTGCCGAAATCTCGCCACCCTTTCGCTCCGGCGCCAACGCCAGCGGATTGGTTCGCCGCCGCAGCCACCAGAGACCGAGCGCACTCGCCAGCATCAATAGACCGCCAACCAAGCCAAGCACCACAGGCAGACTGCCTATCGGATAGGGCGCCACGCGTTCCAGGACGTGATGCCAGAAAGCGGCCACCACAGTGGCGGCGAAGCAGCACAAGAACCCGAGTACCAGCAACTGGTGCAACCACCGCCGTGCCGGCGCGAGCGGGGAGTGGGAGTCGGTGCAGCCCGCACCGCCGCCATCGAGATGTCGCAGGCTCGCGAGATCCCACAGCACAGCGCTCAGCCCAGACCAAGTCAGTCGCACTGCGGGTCGCCCGCCGCCAATCGCTCGCCAAAAGCGCACCAAACTGACTCCGATTGACAGCAATGCCCAGCCGAGCGTCGCCACACCCAGACACACCATCAGCGGAAAGGGCACGATGCGGTAAAAGCCGCCTGGCCCCAGCGCAGGCTGGGTCAATTGCGACCAGGGCAGCCACCAAAACCCCATCAGCAAGGGCACAATCATTGCCAAGAAAAGTTTCAAGAACAGCGCGAAATCTGCCTTTGACCCTAAAACCATACCTGCTCTCATCAGCCTGGCCAATGGTTTCGGCCAGACGTAATCGGCATAGTCCAGCCAGCGCAGCCGCTCCAGGGTGCGCGGCACATTCACGCCGAAAGCATGTGGTGGCGCGTACTGGCAGGATTCCAGGCAATTGCGACAGGCGTGGCAGAGGTGCGCCAGATAGCTCAGGTCGCCCCTGTGCGGTGCCGGGCGCTCACGCGCGGCGTCGAATACCGGGCAAAAACCGTTGCAATAGCCGCAGATGTTGCAGATCGCGAGTATCCGTTGCGCTTCTGTTGCTGCTGCGGATGCATCCACCGCGGCGCCCTCGACAACAGGCTCAGCCGCGGACATGGCGCGCGGCCTCCTCCCCCGCGAGAACGCCAAACACCTGGCCGATAGTCAGCATCAGGCCCGATAGATAGCCTTGCGGACAGAGATTGGGCGCCATCAGGGTGCCGGCTGCGAACAGGTTGGCGATCGGCTCACCGCTGCTCAACTGCACCCGCGCACGCGCATCGACGGCCAATCCATGGTAGGTAAAGGTCAGCCCCGGGCGCATCGGGTAAGCGGCGAAGGGCGGCGTGTCCAGCGCTCGGGCCGGGCCGGTGCGAGGTGGGTCCAGGGGCGCATGGGTGCTCCCATCTGGGTGCAAATCCCGGTGCGAATCAGTTGGAAACACCGAGTGCGGGGGCAACTCCAGGTGCGAGTGCAGGTCCGGGCGCAAGGAGTCATCACCGAAGGAACTGCGCATCGCGGCATTGTAGGTCAGCCAGGTGCGTTCGAGCTCAGCTGCATCCATCCCAATCTGCCGCGCAAGCCCCTGCAGATCGGGTGCGACCAGCGGCGGGTAGAGCGCCGCCGGCACCTCCCGAAGTGCCGCGGCATCCAACAGCAAATAACCGATCTGCCCTGGGTAGTCGGCCAACCGCTGGCCCCAACGCGCATAGCGCGTCGAGCCCCGGTCCGCGCCCTCGTCGTGCCGACGCAACCCATCGCGGTCCACCACCATGCCCTGCGGCATGCCGCGGATACGGGTGACAATGCCGCCGTCAGCCGGCGGCGACCGCGCATCCACCGCGACGAGATACAGGCGACTGGGATCACCTACCGCCTGGGCACCGGCCGCCAGTAGTTCGATCAGTAGCTTGCCGTGCGCCTCCGGCGTACCCCGGTTGATGAACCCCTCCACCCGCTCGCCGCAATGTTGGCGCAGCCAATCAGGATTGCCTTGGGCACCGCCGCAGGCCAATACCACGGCATCCGGGGTCAAGGTTTCGCTGGTCAACTTCGGGGCCTGTTCCGGAGGATGTTCCGGGGCCGGCTCCAGGACCAGTTCTTGGGGCAACTCCAGCGACGACCTTCCTGGGACACCACCCGACTCAGCCGCTTGGCCCGTCAGTCCCGACGCACTGGACTGGCCCGACTGACCCGAAGTACCTGACTGGCTCGAAGATCGCAGCTCGATACTTGCCAGCCGGTTGCCGCGCAGGCAGGGTCGATTCGCCACGCACCCGTAGCGAACATCCACCCCCAGGCGCTCGGCCTGCGCATAGAGCGCATTGACCATTGCCTGACCGCCACCAAGTAAAAAGGCCGTTTTGCGCGAGAATGGCAGTGTTCCCCGGTTGCGCTCTTGCAGTGCCACGCCGGAATCTAGCAGCCAGCGCGGAGCCGCGCGCGAACGCTCGATCAGCAAGCGCGTCAGGGCCGCATCTCCCGTGCCGGCAGTCGCACGCGCAAGATCCTCGGTGAACTCATCGGCCTGATAGCGCTCAGGCACCAGGGCACTTGGCTGATCATGACAGAAGCGAAAATTGCGCCCATGCCGGCTGTTGCCACCACGGCGCCAGCGCGGTGCGCTCTCGACCAGCAGGACTCGCGCACCCGCACGCCGCGCGCTGATAGCCGCGCAGAGTCCGGCAATACCGCCACCGACAACCAGGACCTGAGGACCCTTCATGCTGTTCGAATCCGCACGCTGATACCATTGCGCCACCACGGCCATCTTGATGCCGACCGCAACAACTCGATCCCAGGGCTACTGCCTGCTTCGATTAAGATGACAACTACAAGCTCCAGAGCCGTCGGCACCCTTCGCTCTTTCAATGACACGAGATAAAGGCACATTCATGGGCAAACTCTGGTTTATCGGTGCAGGCCCCGGCGCGGCCGACTTGCTGACAGTGCGCGCGACCCGTCTGCTGGGAGAAGCCGGCGCGGTGCTCTACACCGGCTCCCTGGTCGCCGGGGCCGCGTTGCAATGGGCCGGGCCGGACTGCGAGATCGCGGATTCCAAAGGCATGGACCTGAGCGAAGTGCGCGCCTGGTTGCTCGAGCGCCTTGGCCAGCATCAGACCGTCGTGCGTCTGCAGACCGGTGACCCGACCCTCTACGGCGTCATCCCCGAGCTCGCGCGACCGCTTGATGCCGCCGGCATCGAGATCGGCATCGTGCCGGGCGTTTCCTCGGCCATGGCCGCCGCAGCAGCAGCCGGCGAGAGCCTGACGCTGCCGGAAGTCACCCAAAGCGTGATCTTCACCCGCCTGGCCAGCCGCACACCCATGCCAGCGTCTGAATCCTTTGCCGATCTGGCTCGGCATGGCTGCACCCTGTGCATTTTCCTGTCCATCGACCGCATCGAAGAAGTGGTTGCCGAGCTGCGCCGCGCCGGCTGGGCGGAAGACGCGCCCGTGGTGGTCGCGCACAAGGTCAGCTGGCCGGATGAAGAACGCATCCTGCGCGGCACCCTGGCCGACATCGCCGCCGAATGCCGCGCCGCCGGTATTGATCGTCAGGCCCTGATCCTGGTCAGCCCGGCGCTGGGCGCGCGCGACCGGGCTGGGGATGACCGGGTTTCCAAGCTCTATGATGCCGCCTTTCCGCGGCGTTTCCGCCAAAACAGGCTCTCGCGCTAAAGCATCTCTGAAATACCGAACTTTTTCTCCCCGCCCTGGGCCGTATCCAGTTTGGGCTGGTTCTTTTTAAACAACAGCGGGAAGACCACCACCAGGGTGGCGAGCAGCAGGATGATTTCCAGGTAATAGACCACACCATAGCTGAACGCGGGGCCGGACATGTCCGAACCGATCCAGCCCTCCTCGACCATGAAACTCGCGATATCGCGAATGGTGCCGCCGAGGAAAATAGCCCCGCCTTGAGCTGTGGCCTGGACCGCGCCCCAGGCGCCAAGCGCAAGGCCGCTGTGGCCGCCGTGCGCCAGACCCATGGCCGCGGTCAGGGTGCCGACGGCGAACAGACCGCCGCCGAAGCCGATCAACCAGGCGCCGGTGCGGAATAGCCAAGGCATGTCGAGCGTGCCAGCAACAATCACGGCCACGAAGGCGAAGACACCCAGCGCCGCGCCAACCATGGCGAACCGGTTAGGATCGCCGCCACGGGTCAGCAACCAGCCGGCCAGCGAGAAGGCGATCAGGGTGCCGCCAGCCCAGATGGCGGTCAGCAGGGTGGTCTGGGAGACCGTCAGGCCCAGCACCTCGCCGCCGTAGGGCTCGAGCAGGATATCCTGCATGCTGAACGCGGCAGTGCCCAAGCCGACGGCGATAAGCAGCCGCGCGGCGTAGCGGTCTTCGACAAAGGCCTTCCAGCTCGAGGAGAACTTGGGCGCACGAATGCGGCTGGCAGCGCGTTTTGAATCAATGGCTTCCTGACGCCAGAGAGCGGTCAGATTCAGGAAAATTGTCAGGCCTGCGGTGCCTTGAATGACCTGAATCAGCTTTACTTGGGTGAAATCGCGCAGCAGCAGACCGTAAATGACCGCACTGAGCAGCATGCCGACCAGCAGGGTGACATAGAGCAGGGCCACCACCCGCGGGCGCGTATCCTTGGGCGCCAGATCGGTGGCCAGGGCCAGGCCTGCGGTCTGGGTGGTATGCAGCCCGGCGCCAACCAGCAGGAAGGCTGCGGCGGCGGCGATATAGCCCAGGATCGCCATATTGTTGCCCTCGGCAGACATCAGCAGCAGGGCGAAGGGCATGAAGGCAAAACCGCCAAATTGCAGCAACGTTCCCCACCAGATGTAGGGCACCCGCCGCAGGCCGAAGGCGGAGTGGTGATAATCCGATCGATGGCCGATCAGGGCTCGCAGGGGCGCAAACACCAGTGGCAAGGCGACCATCAGGCTCACCAGCCACACCGGCATGCCCAACTCCACCACCATGACCCGGTTGAGGGTGCCGTTCAGCAACACGATCGCAGCGCCGACCGAAATCTGAAACAGCGACAAGCGCAGCAGCCGTGGCAGCGGCAGATCATCAGTGGCCGCGTCTGCAAAGGGCAGAAAGCGGATCAGAAGCTGCATGCCGATCTGTTTGAGGTCGTCAATCGGGGATCTATTCGTAGCCATTTCTGTCGCTAGTGGGTCAGTGGTTGGTGATGATGCCAGTGGTTGATGGCGCCAGTGGCTGGTAACGCGCGCTGCGCAGGATAACCAGTGAGTCGTCGTCGCTTCTAACCAATGCTGAATGACGCCGCCCTGATGCAGAGGCGGGCAAACAGGCTCAGCGCCCGAAGTGGGCTTTCGCTTCGTAAAGGGTATCGATGCTTATTTCGGTCAGCCCGCGCTCGCGGGCGAAATTCTCGGTGTTACGCCTTGCCTTGCCGCGCACGAAAAACGGGATCTTGCGCAGTTCTTTCTCGGCATCCGGTTCCCAGCGCAACGCGGTGGGATCACTCGGGGTGGGATCACTCGGGGCGGGATCGCTCGGGGCGGGATCGCCCGGAGCCGAATCATTCGGGCCAGGCGCTTTAGCCGCAGCGGCGGCGCCCGGAGCAGCAGCATCGGGCTCGCCAACTTCAGCCGACTGCACCGCGCGCGCGGGTGCGGCAACTTCGCCGTCGTTGAATTCGACATCCTCGCGGAACATGGTAATCAGATGTTCTTCCAGGCCCATCATCAGCGGATGCACCCAGGTGTCGAAGATCACATTGGCCCCTTCGAAGCCCATCTGCGGTGCATAGCGAGCAGGGAAGTCCTGCACATGCACGGGTGATGAGATCACGGCGCAAGGAATGCCAAGCCGCTTGGCGATATGCCGCTCCATCTGGGTGCCCAGCACCAGCTCGGGATGCAGCTCGGCCACCCGCGCCTCGACCGCCAGGTAGTCGTCGGTGATCAAGGCCTCGACGCCGATGTCCTCGGCCAGCGCGCGCAGCTCGCGCGCGAACTCGCGGCTATAGGTGCCAAGCCCGACCACATCGAAGCCGAGCTCTTCGCGGGCCATGCGCGCCGCGGCCATGACATGGGTGGCATCGCCGAAAATGAACACCCGCTTGCCGGTGAGATAAGTGGAGTCCACCGAGCGCGAGAACCACGGCAGCCTAGTGCGGGCTTGCGCCAGGGCTGGTGCGGGATCGAGACCAGCCAAACGCGCCACTTCGAAGACAAAATCCCGCGTCGCGCCGACACCAATGGGGACAGTGCGCACCCTGGGTTGCTTGAACATGCGCTCAAGCCAGACGCAGGTGCTGTGCGCTATCTCCGGATACAGGCAGATATTGAAGTCGGCCTCGGGGATGCGCGCCAGATCGGCGGGCGTGGCGCCGGCCGGAGCGACCAGATGCACATCCACACCAAGCGTATCGAGCAACTTGGTCACCTCGATCACATCGTCGCGGCAGCGGAAGCCGAGCGCGGTCGGCCCAAGCAGATTGGCGCGCGGGCGCCGGCCCTCTGCCTTGGCGCGCGCGGAAGGATCACCGGCGCCCTGCGGCACCGGGCGGCCATTCAGCAGGCTGCGCACCAGCTGATGGAAGGTCTCGCTCGCGCCCCAGGCCTCCTTGCGCGTGAAGGCGGGCAGCTCGAGCGAAATCACTGGAATATCAAACCCCATGCCCTCTGCCAGGGCACCCGGCTGATCCTGCAGCAGCTCCGCCGTGCAGGCCTCGCCGACCAGCAACGCCTGGGGCTTGAAGCGCTCGACCGTCTCGGCCAGGCGCGTCTTGACCAGCTGCGCGGTATCGCCGCCCAGATCGCGGGCCTGAAAGCCGGTGTAACTGACCGGCGGACGTCCCGCCGAGCGGGCGATCATAGTAAATAGCAGATCGGCATAGCTGTCGCCCAGAGGCGCGTGCAGCACCAGATGCACAGCCTCCATTGAGGCGGCAATGCGCATGGCGCCGATGTGCGGGGGGCCTTCGTAGGTCCAGACGGTAAGTTCCATGGTGCCTGCTCCCTAAAACGCCAGCCGCTGACGCCGATTGAGCGGCCGCGCGAACAGCTCGGCCAGATCGGCGGCCTGATCAAAACCTTGAATGGGCGTGAAAACCAGCTCGATAGACCACTTGGTGGTCAAGCCTTCGGCCTCGAGCGGATTGGCCAGGCCCAGGCCGCAGACGGTGATGTCCGGGCGATCGGCGCGCAGGCGATCGAGCTGGCGTTCCAGGTCCTGGCCCTCGGTGAGCTGGGTATCGGCCGGCAGCAGGGCAAGCTCGGGCTCCATGATGCGGCGGTCGAGATAAGGCACGCCAAGCTCGCCGATCTGCATGCCGCATTCGCGCGCAAGAAAGCGCCCGAGCGGAATCTCGAGCTGCGAGTCGGGCAGAAAGCTGATGCGCTTGCCACCAAGCTGCTCGCGATAGCGCGCCAGGGCTTTCTCGGCCCGGGCCGCGGGCGCCGCGATGGCCTCCTCGACCAGCTCCGGCGCCACGCCCCAGGCGCCAGCCGCAGCCATGAGCCAGGCGCGGGTGCCCTCGACGCCGAGCGGAAAAGGCGACTCGATCAGATGGGCGCCGCGCGCGCGCAGAGCGTCGATGGTCTCACCGACGAACGGTTGAGCCGCGAGCAGGAAGGTGCCAGGCCCCACTGGCGGCAAATCCGCCACCCGTCGCGGCGGCAGGAAATGCACGGGCCCGATGCCGAGCCGATCGAACAACCGGGTGAACTGGTCTTCCACCACGTCCGCCAGCGAGCCGACGATCAACAGGGAGCGCTGCAGCGTCGGCAGCTCAGGCAACAGCGGCACCAGTGCTTGCAGACAGGTATCCTCGCCCTGAGTGAAGCAGGTATCCAGCCCGCTGCCGCTATAGGCCAGGATGCGCACGCGCTCGCCATGCGCTTGCTGCAGGCGGGCTGCAGCGGTGTCGAGATCGAGCTTGATGACCTCCGACGGACAGGTCGCCACCAAAAACAGCGAGCCGATGTCCGGGCGGCGCGCGAGCAACTCGCGCACCACACGGTCGAGCTCGTCATTGGCATCGGCAAGGCCGGCAAGATCGCGATCCTGCAGCACGGCGGTGCCGAAACGCGGCTCGGCGAAGATCATCACCCCGGCGGCGGACTGCATCAGATGCGCGCAGGTGCGCGAACCCACCACCAAAAAGAAACTGTCCTGCATCTTGCGGTGCAGCCAGACGATGCCGGCCAGACCGCAGAAGGTCTGACGCTCGCCGCGCTCGTGGTGAATCTCCGGCGTGGCGGCGCAGTCGCCGCTGGCTGCGGCCGTCATTCGCCACCTCCGGCCGCACTCGCCCCGGCCTGAGTGGATGCCTGGCTGGAGAGGCGCGCCGCGCGCAGCTTGAGAATGAACTGGGTGGCATTGACCACGTAGGTGGCATAGGCGGCGAGCGCGACCCACATTTGCCCGCGGGTGTCGAGCCAGCCGGTCAGCAGCACCACCAGATAGGCCGTGTGCAGCGCCAGCACCAGCATACTGAACACATCCTCCCAGAAAAAGGGACCGGCAAACAGGTATTTGCCAAAGACGACCTTCTCCCAGATCGAGCCCGTGATCATGATGGTGTAGAGAATCAGCGTCTTGATCACAATCGACCAGGTCGCCGCCAGCTCGCCATGGCCGGTTGCCAGATAGCGCAACACCAGCCCCAGGCTGACCAGAAAGACCAGAAATTGCACCGGTGCCAAGATGCCCTGCACCAGGGTCCAGGGCGTTTCATCCCGGCGGCGGCGTTCTTCTGGTGTATAGAGAGGTTGAGTTGGCCGTGTCATAACGCTATGGCTCGGTGGTCAGCACAAATCAGCCCGTTACTTTACCAGACATGGGGCCTGTGGGGTGACGCCCGTGACAGGAGATTTCGCGCCATCACGCGGAATCATTCTTCGCGAAGGCCCGGGTCGATGAACAATTTCGGAAAAATTATGCCCCGACCCGGCCTATGTCAACTATACTTAACGTAAACAGGACTTGACAGATAGTGAGCCCGGGTTTTACTAATTCACGCGGAATCTTTGCCGAGGCGGCGCACACCGCCTTGGCAGAGCCGTTGCCGCAGCCGGTGTTTGACTGCGGCTTAACGCGTTACAAACCCGCTACGAACCATCACGCCATTGCTCGCCATGACTGGCTCTCAGCCTTGGCGCGAGAACTCTCAAGCGGCCGTGCGCACAATCGCAACAAACCTTAGACCACTTAAGATCCTCAGGACGGCCCCATGTCGCAGCGACGGCGCATCTCCTTGCTGTCACAAGGTAAACCGCGCAACCCGCCACGCGCCCATTTTGCCGGCGCCCGTTTTGCCGGCGCCCGTTTTGCTCGCGCCCATTCTGCGCAACGACCGCGCCGGGCGGGCTCGCTGGCGCCTGACCTTACGGCGGACTGGTGAAATTGTTTGACGCTCCGGAATCAGCCCTGGGGGATCTGGGCACAGAAGCCGCGGCAGAGCTGATCGCCGCGGCATCCGACATCGCGCTCATTCTCGACAACGAGGGGCGCGTGCTCGACCTCGCCTTCGGCAACGACGAACTCTCGGCCCAGATCGGCGACTGGATCGGCATGGACTGGGCCGATACCGTCACCAGCGACAGTCGCGACAAAGTCGAGCTACTTCTCAGCAGCGCCCGCGCCGACGAGCAGCCCCCGCACTGGGACCAGGTCGAGCACGTCGCGCTGAGCGGCGACGAGCTTCCCGTTCGCTATTGCGCCGCCAGTCTGGGCAATCGCCATCGCATCGTCGCGGTCGGTCGCAGCCAGCAGGGAATGGCTGCACTGCAACAGCGCCTGGTCGACGCCCAGCAGTCGCTAGAGCGTGACTACTGGCGCCTGCGCCAGCTCGAGACCCGCTACCGGCTGCTGTTCCGTTCCATGTCGGAGGCGATTCTGATCGTCGACCCCGGCAACGGCAAGATCGTCGAGGCCAACCCCGCCGCCAGCCTGCTGCTCGCGGCAGACTCCCGCAAGCTGGTCGGGCGCGCGTTCCCCGAGGGTTTCGACGCCACCGGCACCGAGGCCATCAAGTCCCTGCTCGCCGGCGTGCGCTCGGCCGGGCGCAGCGCCGACGTGCGCGCGCGCCTGACCGAGCGCGATATCGAATTCCTCATATCCGCTGCCCCGGTGCGCCAGGAGAACGCCACCCTGCTGCTGGTGCGCCTGTCACCGGTGGAGACCGAGAGCAACACCAGCATGGCCGGCGAGCCGCGCTCGCGGCTGTTCAAGATGCTGGAAAACGCCCCTGACGGCGTGGTTATTACCCGCCAGGACGGGCGTATCCTGAGCGCCAACAACGCGTTTCTGGAGCTCGCCCAACTCTCGACCGAAGAGCAGGTGCGCGGTGAATCGCTCGATCGCTGGCTCGGGCGCCCGGGCGTGGACCTGAATGTTCTGATTGCGAACCTGCGCCAACACGGTGCCGTGCGTCTGTTCGCAACCAGCATACGCAGCGACTATGGCAGTTCGAGCGAGGTCGAGATTTCCGCCGTAGCGGTGCAAAATGCCGACCAGCCCAGCTTTGGCTTTATCATCCGTAATGTCGACCGGCGGGTCTCCGCCGGCGGCTCGCCCGGACGCGCCCTGCCCCGCTCGGTCGAGCAGCTCACCGAACTGGTCGGGAGAGTCCCGCTGAAGGAAGTGGTGCGCGAATCGACCGACATGATCGAGCGCCTGTGCATCGAGGCCGCACTGGAGCTGACCGGTGACAACCGCGCCTCCGCCGCCGAACTGCTGGGCTTGAGTCGCCAGAGTCTGTACGTCAAACTCCGCCGTTACGGCCTCAGTGAATCCGGTAGCGAATCCGGAGCCGAGCACGCAACCGAGCACTAACAAGACCCACGCCCCCATGTCCGAAGCCAGCAGTCCACCCTCACAAGTACCAACACAAACCAAACCAAACCGCATCAAACTAGCCGATGTGCTGGAGTTCATGCACCCGATCACCTGGTTCCCGCCGATGTGGGCCTTTACCTGCGGGGTGGTGTCCTCTGGCCAGCCGATCCTGACCAATATCCTGGTGCTGATCGCCGGCGTCATCCTGGCCGGGCCGCTTCTGTGCGCCACCAGCCAGGCGGTGAATGACTGGTTCGACCGTCATGTCGATGCCATCAATGAGCCCGACCGGCCGATTCCCTCCGGGCGCATTCCGGGGCGCTGGGGGCTTTATATCGCCATCATCTGGTCGGTAATGTCGCTGCTTTGGTCGCTGTGGCTTGGCCCCTGGGTCATAGTCGCGACCTTGCTTGGCATCGCGCTCGCCTGGGCCTACAGCGCCCCGCCGGCACGGCTGAAGCAAAACGGCTGGTGGGGCAACGCCGCCGTCGGTTTTTCATACGAGGGCCTGGCCTGGGTCACGGGCACCGCCGTGATGCTTGGCGGTATGATGCCGGACTGGCGCAGCCTGACATTGGCCTTTCTCTACAGCGTCGGCGCCCATGGCATTATGACGCTGAACGACTTCAAAGCGATCGAAGGGGACAAACAACTCGGCGTGCGCTCCCTGCCGGTGCAGCTCGGCCCTGATCGCGCCGCACAGCTGGCCAGCATCGTGATGTTGGTTCCGCAAATCATCGTGGTTGCGCTGCTGTTCAGCTGGAGCCAGCCTTGGCATGCCCTGGCAGTCAGCGTGCTGGTTGCCATTCAAGGCGCTATGATGCTGCGCTTCGTGAAAGCCCCGATCGAGCGCGCCACCTGGCTCAGCGCCTTCGGCGTGACGGTTTATGTCAGCGGCATGATGATCAGCGCCTTCGCCTCGCGCGCGCTGGTTTAGCAGGCCGGAATCGATCAAAACACTCCAACTAACAACCACTGAACACCGAAAAACAATGCCCGAGCTCCAAACCTACGACGTCGTCGTGATCGGCGGCGGCCCTGCTGGCGCCACGGCGGCGACCGATCTCGCCCGTCGCGGGCGTTCTGTGCTGCTGCTGGACCGTCCCGGGCGCATCAAGCCTTGCGGTGGGGCGATTCCGCCCATTGCCATCTCTGAATTCGAGATTCCCGACGAGCAGCTGGTCGCAAAGATCAACTCCGCGCGCATGGTGGCGCCGAGCGAGCGCCACGTCGATATGCCCATCAACGGCGGCTATGTCGGCATGGTTGACCGCGCCCCCTTCGACGAATGGCTGCGCGAGCGTGCCGCTGCTGCCGGTGCCACCCGGCGCAATGGCAGCTATCAGCGCATTGATCGCGACAGCGACGGCACGGCCATCGTCCACTTCCAGCCCGAGGAAGCAGGCAGCAAGACCGAGGCCAAACCGGCGCCCGAGCAGGTGCGCGCGCGCGCCATTATCGGTGCCGATGGAGCCATGTCGCGCGTGGCAAAGGACTGCGTACCCGGCGCCAAGGAGTTGCCGCATGTCGCGGCCTATCATGAGATCGTTCGCTCGCCGGACGCGGGCCATGCGGACTTCGACCCCAGCCGCTGCGATGTCTACTACCAGGGCAAAATCTCACCGGACTTCTACGGCTGGGTCTTTCCCCATGGCGAGACCACCAGCGTTGGCGTCGGCACCGAGCTAAAGGGCTTTTCGCTCAAACAGGCCACCGCCGATCTGCGCAAGGCCGCCGGGCTTGAGGACTGCGAGACCCTGCGCTGCGAGGGCGCCCCCATTCCGCTGCATCCGCTGAAGAAATGGGACAATGATCGCGATCTGGTGCTGGCTGGCGACGCAGCCGGCGTGGTCGCCCCCGCCTCGGGCGAAGGCATCTACTATGCTCTGACCGGAGGGCGCCTCGCGGCCGACGCGGTCGAGCAGTTTCTGATCACCGGCGATGCCAAGGCTTTGGCCAGCGCCCGCAAGCGTTTTATGAAGGCCCACGGGCGGGTGTTCTGGATTCTCGGCATCATGCAGCGCTTCTGGTACAAGAGCGACAAGCGCCGCGAGCGCTTCGTCAGCCTGTGCGACGACCCGGACATCCAGCATCTGACCTGGGAAGCCTATATGCACAAGCGCTTGGTGCGCGCCAAACCCGCGGCGCACCTGCGTATTTTTCTTAAAGACACAGCCCATCTGCTCGGCCTGACCAAGGCATGGAAGGGCGGCGAGGACAAGGCCCCGAAGACTTGACAGGACCCGCCTGCCTAAGGCTCATAGTGAGCCCCTGCCGGGGAGGGTGAAGCTGCTGCTGTTTCACGGTCACGCTCATGGTGAGGCACCTCCCGGAGGGTAAAGCTGCTCTTTCACGTTTAGGCTGATGGTCCCGGCCACCCCGGAGGGTGTAAGCTACTGTTCCACAGCAACCCCAGTCAGTCGCAGCACAGTCAGTCACATCAAATGGAAAGCCTTTTCGCCAGCGGCCGCATCATCGACCCCATCTTGATCATGGTGTTGGTGGAAGCTGTTGTGCTGTGGCTTTTGCACCGCGCCACCGGGCGCGGGCCGGGACTCAAACCCCTGTTGCCGCTGCTCGCATCGGGTTTCCTGCTGCTGCTCGCCGTGCGCGCCGCGCTGGTGCAGGCGCCCTGGCCGCTGATCGCGCTGCCGCTCGCGGCAGCTTTGCTTACTCACATCCTTGATCTGCTCCTGCGCTGGCCGCGCAAACACCCATCCCGGCAATAATGGCTTCTCCCCCGTCTCAGTCGCCGACGGCTTCGCATCGAGCCAACGAGCAGCGCTTCCGCACCCTGGTGGAAGTCAATCAAGTGGCCATCATGGAACTCGACACCCAGGGTCGCTTCCGCTACGCCAATCCGGCCGCCTGCCGGATGCTGGGCTATACCCACGAACGCCTCGTCCAAATGGAGGTCGCGGATCTGCTGCCGGCCGAGGAGGCCGAGCAGTTGCACCGGGATATGGCCTACTTTGTCGCCGAGCAGCCCGAACCCTTCACCTATACCAACCACAACCGCACCGGGGACGGGCGTTGGATCGAGGTGCAGGTCGACTGGAACTACCTGCGCGATGACAGCGGCGCGGTGATTGGTTTCGTCAGCATTTCCTCTGACATCACCGCCTTTCGACTGTCGCAGCGGTTGCTCGACGGGCGCAATGCCGTCCTAGAGCAACTCGCCCGTGGCGCGCCGCTGGAAGAAATGCTGCGCGCCATTGTCGATTACAGCCAGGACATCATGCGCGATGCCTGGATCTCCATCCATCTGCTCGACGCCGAATGCGGCCAGTTGCATTCTGCCATCAGCAGTCGGTTGCCAAGCAGCTACCTGCAAGCTGTCGAAGGCGTGCGCATCGGCCCCAATGTTGGTTCCTGCGGTCACGCCGCTTTCACCGGCGAACGCACCATCGCGAGCGACCTGCGCAGCGACCCGAAGTGGGACGGCTATCGCGACCTGGTCCTGCCGCTGGGATTGCTCGCCTGCTGGTCGGAACCCATCCTCGGACGCGATGGACAAGTGCTTGGCACCTTTGCCATTTACCTGCCGGACGCGCGCGCGCCCGAGCCCGCTGACCTGCAACTCATCGCATCCGCGGCTGAACTAGCGAGTATCGTGATTGAGCACCAGGAGGACGCCAACGCCCGCAAAGTTGCCGAGGAGCGCGCCCAACTGCTGCTGAATTCCACGGTCGAGGGTATCTTTGGTATCGACCTCGATGAACGCATCAGCTTTGCTAATCCGTCAACGGCGCGCCTGCTTGGTGGATCCGCCGAGGCGCTCACCACCGCTGACCTCATTGGTCGCGATCCGCATGCCCTGTTTCACTATGCCAACGCCGCTGGCGAGCCGCTGCCGCGCTCGGAATGCCGCATGCTGCGCGCGGCGCGCGAAGCTTGCCAGCAACATGTGAGTGACGAGGTGTTCTGGCGGCTGGACGGCAGCGCCTTTCCGGTCGAGTACTGGGCCATGCCCGTGTATCATGACGGGCGGGTCACCGGCGCGGTTGTCACCTTCCATGACATCAGCGAACGGCGTCGCGCCGAGCGTGAGATCGAGCATCTGGCCTTCCATGATCCCCTGACCGGCCTGCCTAACCGGGCGCTGTTTCGCGAAACCCTTAGCCACGCCCATGCCAATTTTCTGCGCCAGGGCCGTCCTTTTGCGCTGCACATGCTCGATCTTGATCACTTCAAGGATGTCAACGACACCCTTGGGCATCCAGTTGGCGATCAACTCCTGTGCGCGGTGGGTGCTCGTATTACAGATCTGCTACGCGCCAGCGATACCCTGGCCCGTCTCGGCGGCGATGAATTCGCCCTGCTGCAGGAAAACATCCAAACCTCTGACGATGCCGCGCGACTGGCGAGCAAGATTATCGAAGCGCTGAACCAGGAATTCCATATCGATCAGCACCCGCTGCGCATCAATACCAGCATCGGCATTCTGATTGCCAGCCGCGATGACTCTAATGTTGATGAAATGATTGGTCGCGCCGATGCCGCCCTGTACCGAGCTAAGGCCGCCGGTCGCGGCACTCTGGCCTTTTTTGAGAGCGAGTTGGCTCGCCATCTGCAACAGGAGATGGAGATTGTCAACGCACTGTCTGAAGCCTTGCAGCAAGAGCGCATCCAGGTTTATTACCAGCCCCAATTCAACCTGGCCGACGCCAGCTTGGTCGGGATAGAGGCGCTGATGCGCTGGGACCATCCGACACGCGGCATGCTGAAGCCGGCAGAGTTTTTTGCCGTGGCGGACAAACGCGGCCTGCTGCGCGATCTCGCCAATGCCGCCATGATGCAGGCATGCAAACAGGCCGGTGCCTGGCGGGATGCTGGCCTGGACTACAATCAGATTGCGGTCAATCTGTGCGCGCGGCAACTCAACCACCCGCATTTCGTCACCGACACCAAACGCATCTTAGAGACCACCGGTGTTGCCCCCGAGAGCCTGACGCTGGAGCTGACCGAAAGCCTGCTCAGCCAGGCCGACGATCATGCGCAACAGAAGCTGCGTGAACTCGCGGAGCTTGGCGTTCAATTCGCCGTCGATGATTTTGGCTCTGGCTTCTCCTCGCTGCGCCATTTGTCCGACTTGCCGGTCGCCAAGCTCAAGCTCGACCGCAGCCTGGTTACCAGCCTGCCTGAACAGCGCGACGCGGCAGAAATCGTCAAAGCCAGCATCGCGCTCGGTAAGGCGCTGAACTTCACCATCCTTGCCGAGGGTGTCGAAACCCCGAGCCAGGCTGAATTTCTGCACGCCCACGGCTGCGATCAGGCGCAAGGCTTTTTCTACGCCGTTCCAGCCGCCGCCAGCACCATAGAAAAAGACTGGCTGCGCCGCCCGGCCCCTTAATGACCCCTCAATGAAATAGCCCCGCGATGTTCAAGAACCAAAGTCTTTCCATCAAGCGCCTGTTTCTGCTGTTGGCCATCGCTGGTACCCTGCTCGCGGTGCTGCTGCTGGCAGCCATTTGGAAAGCCAACCAGGCGCAAACCGAACTGGCGCAGGTCTATGAGCAGCGCTATCACTCTTATCTGCTCGCCGATCAGCTGCGCCAAAGCTCGGACGACCTCACCCGCATGGCCCGTACCTACGTGGTTACCGGTGATCCGGAGTTCGAGCGTCAGTACTGGGAGGTCTTGGCCATTCGCAATGGCGAGCACCCCAGGCCCCAGCACTACGAGCGCATTTACTGGGATTTTGTCGCAGCGGGCGACCAGCAGCCGCGCCCGGATGGCGACACCATCGCCCTGCGCGAGCTGATGCGCCGCGCCGGTTTTACCGAGGATGAGTTTGCCAAACTGGCCGAGGCACAGGCCAATTCCGATGCCCTTGTGGACACGGAAATGGTCGCCATGAATGCGATGAAAGGCCGCTATCGTGACAACAGCGGCAATTTCGCTCAGCAGGGTGAGCCTGATCCCGAGCTGGCCCGGCGCTTGATGCACGACAAGGACTATCACGCCTTTAAGGCGCGCATCATGAAGCCGGTCGATGAGTTCTTCGTGCTGCTTGATGCGCGCACCAGCCAGGCCGTGGCCGAGGCCCAGCAACGCAGCCAAGCGGCCTATCAGCAGGTTATCGCGCTGGTCAGCCTGACTCTGTTGCTGGGCACTCTGGTGCTCTTTTTGCTCTATCGCTGGCTGCGCGGGCAACTCGGCGGAGAGCCGGCCTATGTGCGCGGCATTGTCGAGACCATTGCCGATGGCGATCTACAGGCGCCCATCAAGCGCCGTGCGCGCGACCACGACAGCCTGCTTGCGGCCATGGCAAGCATGCGCGCCAGCCTGGCCAAGATGCTCGGCGACATCGACAGCCATGCCGGACAGTTGACCGACTCGGCCGAGCGCCTGGCCGACACCGCCGGCATCATCGCCCGCTCTGGCGAAATGCGCATCGGGGCCAATCAGTCCATCGCCGCAGCCGTGGAGGAGATGTCCTCATCGGTGGCCGAAATTACCTCCACCATGGAAGAACTCTCGGCCTCTTCCACCCAGATTGCCGACCATTCCCAGGCGGTGGTGGATGTCGCCAGCCGCACTCTGGCCAGCAGCCGCGCCGGCACCCAGGCCATGCACCAACTGCTCGCGCGCATGGCGGAGATTCGCACCGACAACCAGAAGAGCCTGGATGAAATCCTGGCACTCGGCCAGCGCTCGAAAGAAATCGGCAAATTTATGGACCTGATCGACGCGGTGGCGGATCAGACCAAACTCATCGCTTTCAACGCCGCGCTTGAGGCATCCAGCGCCGGGGATGCTGGCAAGCGCTTCTCGGTGGTGGCGAGTGAAATCCGCCGCCTGGCCGACAGTGTGTCCGAGTCGACGCGCGAGATTGAAGGCAAAATGCTGGACATTCAAGACACCATCGCCCGCCTGGTGGTGACCTCGGAAAAAAGCTCCACCACCATCGCCGCCGGTCTGGCGAGCAGCGAATCCACCGCCGCCATTCTCGATGAGCTGGAACAGGCCGCAGATCAGACCACAGGAGCGGCACAAAAGATCTCTCTTTCCACCCAGCAGCAAAAAACCGCCAGCGCCCAGGTGGTGCAGGCGCTGCATGAGATCGCCGAGGCCAGCACGCATACATCGAGCGCGGTGACCGGGATTTCGGAGATCAGCGCCACGCTTTTATCCATGGCCCAAACGCTGCGCGCGCTCTTTAAGCGCTTTAAGTTTGCGCGCGCCGAGATCCGCAGCGACGTCCTTATGGACACCGGCATGGACGCCGGCATGGACACGGGCAGCGACACTGGTATTGACACTGGCGGCAACAGCGGCAGCACCACCTGAACGGCTCCAGCCCATGAGCATCCGGGTGCTGATCGTCGATGACAGCCCGCTTGCGCGGGGTCTGTTGCGCGCCATCCTCGAGCGCGAGCCGGATATCGAGGTAGTCGGCGAGGCCACCGACGGTTACCGTGCGGTTGATCTGGCACGTGAGCTGCGCCCGAGCCTGGTGACCATGGATATGGAAATGCCGGGCTTGCATGGCCTGGATGCCATTGCCAAGATCATGCGCACCAAGGCGCTGCCGATTCTGGTGGTGAGCAACGTCGAGGATGCCGCCACCGCCTGCGAGGCGCTCAATCGCGGCGCGCTCGATGTGATTGCCAAACCTGACGACAGCGAGGCCAGGGTCGCGGCCTTCATCGCCAAGGTGCGCCTGCTGGCCGGCATGGTAGTTGCCACCCGTTGGCGAGCCCCGCAAGCCCAGCGCCAAATAGCACAAGAACCCAAGGCTTCACCCACCCGGCGTCCCTCACCAGCGCCCCCTCAGGCCTCTGCCCGGTCAAGACTGGTGGCCATCGCCGCCTCAACCGGCGGCCCCCAGGCGCTGGCCACCATTCTCTCGGCGCTGCCGGCCGACTGCCCGGCGACGGTGCTCATCGCCCAGCACATCGCTGAGGGCTTCAGTGCCGGTCTGGCGCAATGGCTGTCGCTGAGTTCGCGCCTGCCGGTGCAACTGGCCAGGGACGGTGAAACGCCCCGCAGTGGTCAGGTCTATCTATCCCCGTCGGAGCACAATCTGGCCCTCAGCGCTGGCGGGCGCTTGGAGTTGCGTCCGCGCACTGCCAGCGACATCTACCACCCAAACTGCGATTTGCTGCTGTGCTCGGTGGCCGAGGTAGCCGGCCCGCGAGCAATCGGCTTGATTCTCACCGGCATGAGCAGCGACGGCGCCCTGGGCATGGCGCATATCCGCGCCCATGGCGGCCTGACTCTGGCCCAGGACGAGGCCAGCTCGGTGGTCTATGGCATGAACCGGGTGGCGATTGAGGCTGGCGCCATCGATCGGGTTCTGCCGCTGGCCCAGCTTGGCGCCAGCATTGATCGCGCAGTGCGGGCCGCGTGATGAAAGCGCTTGAACTCGACGCCTTCAAAACCCTGGTGCGCGAGCACTTCGGTCTCGTCTTCGAGCAGCAGACCCAGAGCAAGCTCGCCGGCGCTCTTGCCAAACGCATGGCCGCCTGCGAGCTACATCTGCCACGCGCCTATGCCGCGCGCCTGCGCGCTGATGCAGCTGAGCGCCAGGCGCTGGTCAATCTGCTCACGGTGAACGAGACCTATTTTTTTCGCGAGCCCGAGCAACTGCGGCTGCTGATCCAACGTCTGATACCGCGCCGACTGACTGTGCGTGCAGACGGCGCCAAGGTGCGCCTGTTGAGCGCCGGCTGCTCCTCGGGCGAGGAAGTCTATTCGCTGATCATGCTGCTGACCGAGGTCTACGGCGAGCGCACGCCCGAGTTGTTTGAGGTGATGGGTGGCGACATCGACAGTGCCACTCTGGAGAAAGCCCGCGCCGGGCGCTATGGGCGCTTTTCCTTTCGCGGTGTCAGCGCCGAGCGCCAGACGCGGTTTTTCCTGCCCAGCGGCTCTGGCTACCAGGTGCGGGACGGTATTCTCGCTCAGGCACGCTTCGTACCGCTGAATCTGAGCGCGCCGCCGGCCAGCCTGGGCCGGTTCGATTGTATTTTGTATCGCAATGTCTCCATCTACTTTGACGAGCCCACGCGCGAGCGGGTGCTGCGCAATCTGATCCGGCTGCTGAAGCCCGAGGGCTACTTGATCATCGGCAGCTCCGAGACTCTGGGCAACGACATTGGTCTGCTGGAACTGGTCCAGGAAGACGGCCTGTTTTATTTCATCAACCGCAGCTGCGGCGAGAGCGACAGGCCGGTATCCAAGAGCGCGGCTGGGGCTCTGGTCACTGACGATTTCCGACCGCCGCGCCCGCCAGACCCACCAACCCCACCAACCCCGCAACCCGCGGCACAAAGGGCCAGGCCGCTTGCCGCAGCGCCCGCGAGCCCGGCTGCTCCGGTCCAGCCCACGCCACCGACACCCGCCAAGCCAGCGCCTATGACGGTCGGTTCCCAGCCGCCTGCCGCGCCATGGCCACTCGACCCGGTGCAGCAGTTGATTGCCGAGCAGCGCTTCGACGAAGCGCTGGCTACGGTTGGCGAGCGGCTCGTGCAGGCCCCGGCGGATGCCGATGCCCTGCTGCTCAGCGCCTATCTGCTGCTTGAGCGCCGCCAGTTCGACGCGGCCGAGGAGCAAGTCCGCCAGGTGCTCGAACAGCAGCCCTGGCTCACCGATGCCTGGCTACTGCAGGGGCTCATCAACAAATGGCGCGAGCAAGCGGACCCGGCAGTGGCGGCTTTTAAGCGCGCGATTTACATCCAGCCAGACTGCTGGCCCGCGCATTTTCATCTCGGCGATCTTTACCGCGCCCGAGGTGATGGCGCGCAGGCCGGGCGCGCCTGGTCCGCCGTTGCGCGGCTGCTGGCAGCTGAACCACCGCCGGCCAGCGGTCTGCGCCTTCGCGTTCTGGAACCGCCCGCCAAGATGGCCCGCTATCTGTGCGAGCGGCATCTGGCGCCCGAGCGGGAACCGAGGCCGAGCTAGCCATGGCCATCGACCGGAGCAAATTTATCGGCCGCTTTGTCGAGGAAGCACGCGACCATCTGGTGCGCCTCGACCGCGGCCTGGCGGAAATGGCCCAGGGCAGCGCGGGCGAGGGGATCACTGCCAGCGAGATCGATGCCCTGTTTCGCTCCGCGCACACCATCAAGGGCTCGGCGCGCATGCTGAGACTCTTGCCCATCTGCGACACCGCCCATGCCATCGAAGACCTGCTCGGCGCCTTCCGCAGCCGACAGGTGCAAGCGGATGCCGGGTTGAGCGCACTGCTGCAGCGCGGCGTCGATGCCATTGCCAGCGCGGTCGATCAGCTCGACCGCCAGCCCGATCCGGACGCCTTGGCGCCGGCGGATGCCGGGCTGTGCGCAGCCCTGAGTGCCGCCGCGACCCCGGGGGATGCTCCCCGACCGGCCGCTCCGGCAGCCAACCAGACGTCCGAGCGGGCCGCAACCCAAGAGGCAAAAGCAGCTTCGGCTCCGGCGTCAGCACCGACTCCGGCTCCAGCGGCCCCACCCACTTCCGGCCTGTCGGACAGCGACACCCTGCGCGTGCGCCTCGACCATCTCGACGGGTTGATCCGCCTGATGGGCGAGATCATCGCCCAGCACGACCGATTGCGACTGCGCCCGGATGAAGCCCGGCGCATCGCCCGGGGTGCCGAGGCCGAGATCGCGCCGGCCTGCGAGGCCTTCGCCCACAGCCTGCGCGAGGATGTGCAGGACCAGGAGGTGCTGATCCGCGAGCTGCATGACCGCGCGCTGGCGCTGCGCATGCTGCCCTTGTCGATTCTGTTCGAGCCCGCAGCGCGCAATCTGCGCCAACTTGCCCGCTCGCTCGGCAAAGAGGTGCGCTGCACCATCACGGGCGACGCCATTTCCCTCGACCGCCAGTTGATTGATGAGCTGGCCGATCCCCTGCTGCACCTGCTGCGCAATGCCGTGGACCACGGGCTCGAACCGCCGGATGAACGTCAGGCTGCCGGCAAGCCCGCCAGCGGTTCTGTGCGACTCGAAGCACGCCGGGATGGGCGCTGGGTGGAGATCACCATTCGCGACGACGGCCGCGGCATTAATGTCGCCGCGGCCCGCGACAAGGCCATTCGCAAGGGCTTGCTGAGCGCCGAGCAGGCGGGCACGGCTAGCGACAGCGAGATTGTCGATCTGATCTTCACCCCCGGCTTCTCCACCAGCGCGCTGATTACTGATATCTCCGGGCGCGGCGTGGGCATGGACGTGGTCAAGTCCATTGTGCTCGACCGCCTGCAGGGCAGTATTCAGGTCGACAACCGCCCCGGTCTGGGCGCGACCTTTCGCCTGCGCCTACCCCTGTCTCTGGCCATCATGCGGGTGCTCTTGATCGAGGCCGGGGGCGAGACACTGGGGTTTCTTGCCCAGCATGTGGCGGAAATCCTGCGCCTTTCGCGCGACAGCCTGCTCGAGGTGGCCGAGCGGCGCGCGGTTATCGTGCGCAATGAATTCGTCCCTGTCATGCCGCTTGCCGAGTTGCTCAATCCCGCGTTTAAGGTCGCGCCCGCAACTGCAACCGCAGCGGAGGCGAGCCCCCAAGTCTTGCTGGTCATCCTGCGCATCGGCCAGGAGAAACTCGCACTTGAGGTCGATGTGCTCCGCGACGAGCGCGATCTGGTGGTCAAGCCGGTGCCTGAACATCTGCGTCACCTGCATCTGGTCTCAGGCTTTGTCAGCAGTGGCGCGCTGGCGGTGGTCAGCGTGTTGCACGCGCCCGCAGTGCTCGATCTGGCCGCGCGCGCCCGTGGTCAGTCGGTCAGCGACGGTGCCCGGACAATGGCTACAGCAGGCGAGCGTGTCAATCGCCTGCTGGTGGTGGACGATTCCCTGAACACCCGGGAAATCGAAAAGGACGTACTCCAAGCCCATGGTTACAGCGTCACCCTGGCCGAGGACGGCATTGACGGCCTGCACAAGGCCATGCGGGAGCAATTCGATGCCGTGTTGACCGATGTGGAAATGCCGCGCATGGATGGCTTTACCCTGACCGAGCGCCTGCGCGCGCTTGACGCCTACCAGGCGACGCCCATTGTGATCGTCACCTCGCGCGAGAAGGAAGAAGACCGCCAGCGCGGTCTGCGCGTCGGCGCCGATGCCTATATCGTGAAAGGGGACTTCGACCAGAGCAATCTGATCGGCACCCTGCGCGCGCTGCTTGGCTGACAGTGACGCGCATGATCGCAACCCGCCGGCGCGCCCTGACAACTGGTCCTACAACACCAAAGCCGGCATGGTATCTTGCACTGATCAGCCGCACTGCCGCCTGCGTGCGCAGGAGTCCCCCCAAATGCACATTCTGATTGTCGATGATGACCCGCTGGCCGCTGAACTCTCGGCCGCCATCCTCCAGGCTGCGGGCTACCAGACCCTGGTCGCCGAGCAGGCGCTGGATGCACTCGAACAGCTCGAGGCCAATCCGGACCTGGATGTGGTCGTCAGCGACATGCACATGCCGCTGATGAACGGCATTGAATTCTTCGCCGAAGTGCGCGAGCGCGGCTATCCCTGTCGCTTTATTCTGCTCACCGGCGACGCGCCTGAGGAACTGCAAACACAGCAACCGGGGCTCGATGCCTGCCTGCTGAAAGACTTCAGCCTCGAACACAGCTTGCCGCGACTCGTTGCCGAACTGACCGCCAGCCGCCACGAAGCCTGAGCTTGCCCATGTCTGGTCCCAGCCTCGATGACATTCTGGCCGAGCGGCACAGCAGCCTTGCCTCCGGCGCCAGTCAGGCGGGCGAGGTTGTGGATGTGGATGAGCCCGTCGTCAAGCTGGTGATCTTCACCCTGGCTGACCAGACATTCGCCTTGCCTGGTCAACAGATTCGCGAAATACTCGCCGCCCCCTGGGTCTATCAGGTGCCGGGCGCGCCTGCGGCGCTTGAGGGGGTGATCAGCGTGCGCGGTGAGATCGAATCCGTTCTCTGCCTGCGTAATCTGCTGCAACTGCCAGCAACCAACCCTGAGAAAATGGCAGTGCTCTTGACGCGCGGCGCCCGCCTGCAAACCGGCTTGCGCGTCGATGAAGTCATTGACCTATGCGACCAGCCCGAGAGCGCCCTGCAGCCGGCGCCAGACACACTGCCAGATAATCTGCGTCCGTACGTGCGCCACCTGACCCGCCTTGGCGAGCGCGGCGTGAGCCTGCTTGATCTCGACAGCCTGCTGGCGGCCTACAGCAAGAATGTTGCCCACAAAGCCGCTTGAGCAAGGCGCCGCTGCCAATCCATGAGCGCCCTTGACTTGGTGCTGTGCCGGGCCGCCGGTCACTGCTTCGGCTTTGAAGCTGCCCTGGTGCGCCAGGCCCAGAACTGTGGCTCGGCTGCGGTTACAAGTCTCGAGACCTGCCTGGGCCTGCCTGAAGATGGAACACAAGACCGCCATCTGCTAAGCCTGCGCGGTTGCAATGGCGACTGGACTGTCGATGTTGCCGGACCACTAGAATTAACCAGTCTGCCGTTCAGCCACATTCATCCACTGCCACCGCTGCTCGCCCTGCAACCGCCGCTCCCCGGCCTGCGAGCGCTCGCCCTTGTGCCGCCAGAAGAGCCAAAAGCTCCAAGAGCTCCGCAAGCGCCTGACGCGCGGCTGATTCTGCTGCTCGACCCCCGCACTCTGGCACTGCGGGCCAGCAACAATTCGCTAACCGCAGTAGGCTACAATGATGCTCTATCTTCCGACTCTCCTGAACCGTGCCAGCGCTCTTGATCCCAGTCCCCCGAAGAGCCAATCCGTTCGATTCATAGAAAACGCCCCCAGGCTAGCCAAAAACAACCAGAATGACGGCTCAAGATCAGTCCCCCAGTGATCAGTCCCCCAGTGATCACTCCTCCGATGGTCAGTCTCTAGAAGCCATCAAGGCCCGCCTGCGCCAGAGCTTTGTCGAAGGGCTGCCAGCGCGCATCGCGCAATGTCGCGTCGATATTGCTGCCATCAATGCGCACGGCACTGCTGAACAGGATCGTCTGGCGGCGCTGAAGCGTCTGCATCTCAGCTTTCACACACTCAAGGGCTCGGGCGCCTCCCTCGGCCTCAGCACACTCGCGCAACTTGCGGAACCGGCCGAAAAGGCGGTGCAAGGGGTGCTGAAACAAACGCCAGTTAAAGAGCGGGAATCCTTGCGCAAACTGGAGCGCACCCTCACACCCCAGCTCGACGCCATCGAGCGGGCGATTCTCAGTCAGATGGCCAGGCCACCGAGTGCGCCGGATGCCGCGGACGCGAAAGCCGCATCCGTCGCCGCCCGCGCCGACCCACACCAGCGCGATCACCGCATGGTCTATCTGTGCGACGATGATCCGCATCAACTGCAGCAACTGGCCAATCAACTCGCCTGCTTTGGCTATCCGCTGAAAGCCTTCAGTCGGCTCGACGCGCTCAAGGCGGCCGTTCTCGAGCAAACGCCCGCCGCTGTGGTGATCGACATCGTCTTCCCCGAGGGCGAAAACGCCGGCCCGGAAATGCTCGCCGAGCTGCGCCCGCAGCTCAATACCCAGATACCGGCTATTTTCATCTCCAGCCGCGATGATTTCAGCGCCCGACTGCGCAGCGTGCGGGCCGGCTCAAGCGCCTTCTGCCCCAAGCCGGTGAACATCCCGGAGATGGTCGAGTTTCTCGATCACCTGACCAACCCCGCGGCGCCCGAGCAGTTTAATGTGCTGATCGTCGATGACGAACCCGAACTGGCCCGGCTGCATGCCGCGACGCTTGAGAGCGCGGGCATGATCTGCCAGGTCGTTACGGCGCCCGAGGATGTCCTCAGCGTGCTCGAACGCTTCCGTGCCGATCTGGTGCTGATGGATCTGCACATGCCGGACTGCTCCGGCCAGGAACTCGCCAGCATGCTGCGCCAGATTCCTGGCTACGTCAGCCTGCCGATCATTTTTTTGTCATCCGAAACCAATCAGGAACGCCAGTTCCAGGCCCTGCAAGCCGGCGCCGATGGCTTTCTGGTCAAACCCATCGAACCACGCCGTCTGGTCGACGAGGTGCGGCTGCGGGCCGAGCGCATGCGCACGCTACGCTCCCTGATGGTGCGCGACAGCCTGACCGGCCTGTTCAACCACAACACCATCCTGCAATTTCTTGAACTGGCCGTCGCCAACGCCCGCCGCAACACCAGTCCGCTGTGCTTTGCCATGATCGACGTCGACCACTTCAAGCTGGTCAATGATACCCACGGTCACCCTGCCGGCGATCACGTTCTCATGGCTTTAAGTCGCACCCTGCGTCTACGCCTGCGCGACTCCGACTCCATCGGCCGCTACGGCGGCGAAGAATTCGCCGTCGTACTCAACGACACTGGACTAAAGGACGCGACCGAACTCCTCGACGCCCTGCGCACCGACTTCTCGCGCATCCAATTCCAGGCAAACGGCCAGAAGTTCAGCTGCACCTTCAGCGCCGGCATCGCCACCTTCCCCAATTGCCCCGACCCCCGCCGACTGACCGAAACCGCCGATCACGCGCTCTACAATGCGAAACACGCCGGGCGCAACCAGGTCACCACATTAGTGTGCGATGGCCTCGAGCGCTGAATACGGCGTACTGATGCGATGGTATCTGGTCGATTTGCTGTCTTGTCTTAGCTGCCTCTGCGCGCCGAACTCTCAGAGCATTGCGGCAGCCAGTCCTCAAGGCTCAGCTCAGGTACGCGCTTGAACTCGCGGGTATTGTTGGTTACCAGCACCGCGTCTTCCGCCACCGCATGGGCAGCGATCAACAGGTGCATATTGCCGATCGGAGTTCCCGAGCGTTGCAGATGCACGCGAAGACCGACCCCGGATCACAAAGCTGCAAGTGTTGGTGTCAAGCATCCATATCATGGAAACAATCCCGATCCTGTGGTGGCTCTTGACCCCGATCCGCCAGGAAGTCTTCGGGAGTTTTGCTTCGCTTGGCGAAAAAGTCATCCCAGCCTTTGGGCTTTTCGCGCAATACCAAAGCATCGCCGATGCGTTCGATGAAGACTTCGTTACCCTTCATGCGGAACTCAGCTGGCAGGCGAACAGCCTGGCTGCGACCATTCATAAAGAGCTTGGCAGTAGCGGCCATCGAAATATTCTCCCAGGATGCAGTGGGTCAATGGTATATATCAAAAGTATAGACCAGCATCAACGGGTGCGCGGTGCTGCCAGAGACAAGTGACGCGTGCCGGCTTTTCTCGTCAGGACGGTTTGGAGTTACCGGGGAAATATTCCGAGAGCTAATATCCTCCCATACACGAATTTTCCAGTTCGTTTCAGATACTATCGACGCGGGACTCATGAAGAGGATAAGTCGCCGCTATGAACCGAGCAGAGCGTATCTACCGCGTCCACGCCTTACTGCGGGACAAGCCGCGTTCCTTTGAGCAAATGCGTCGGGACCTGGAAGTATCCCGAGCCACCTTAGTGCGTGACCTCGGTTACATGAAGGACTTTATGAGGGCGCCGATCGAGTACCACCGCGCCAGCAATTGTTATCGTTACCAAGCATCGTCCAGTTTCGAGCTGCCCGGGCTCTGGCTCAATGAGAGCGAGTTGTACGCACTGCTCGCCAGCGAGCGGCTACTGGACTTGGTGCAGCCAGGTCTGCTGGCACCCTATCTCGGCCCGCTGCGCGCCCGCCTGCGCAGCCTTCTGTCCCAGAGCGGGCACACTGCCGATACCGTCAGTGAGCGCATTTTGTTGCAGCCCATCGCCGCGCGCCGGACCGAGGCGTACCGCTTTGGCGTCGTTGCCGGTGCGCTGCTTGAAGCTAAGCGGCTCGACATCCGTTATCACGCGCGCACCCAAGATCACGAAAGTCGCCGCATCGTCCATCCACAGCGGCTGGTGCGTTATCGGGACAACTGGTACTTGGTCGCCGAGTGCGAGCAAGCACAGGCACTGCGCATCTTCTCGCTCGACCGAATCACACAGGCCGAACAGTTGTCAGGCGGGGCATATCAGCTGGACGCGCAAACACTCGAGCGCTTCCTCGGCGCCAGCTTCGGCATCTTCTCCGGAACGGCGACCGCCTGGGCGGTGCTGCGCTTCAGCCCACTGGCATCCCGCTGGGTGGCTGACGAGATCTGGCACCCCGAGCAGATCGGCCAATGGCGCTCCGGACACTACGAGCTGCAGGTGCCGTACTCCGATCCACGCGAACTCCTCATGGACATCCTCAAGTACGGGCCGGACGTGGAAGTCATCGCGCCACCCGCGTTGCGGGATGCGGTTGCCGATCGGTTGCGCCGCGCGGCAGCCACCTACGCTCCGGATGACTGACCGCCCTGTCTCATGAATCGCAAAAATTTTCTCACTGGCTCAGTCTCTGAGCCACTTAGTATGTTAGAACACTCTCCCAAGACGGCTCCGCGCCGGCCATCGACCCGCCAAGGAGGTATTCTCGATGTCGCAAGGCGACACAACAACAGGCAATCAGACCATTGAGACGAGTTTTCGCGTCAATGGCGACACGCTTCCAGCCGACCACGGCTACGCACTTTATGCCGCCCTTGCGCATTTGCCCACGGTTGGACCCTTGCTGCATGCCAGTGAGCAGGTCGCCATCCAACTGATCCGCGGTCAATACGCCGGTGACGGACAGCTCAAACTCACGAGCCAAAGCCGTCTGCGGGTGCGCATCCCAGCCGCTTCTCTCCCCAATATCCTGCCGCTGGCTGGACAGTCAATCCTGATCGTTGGCCAGACGCTGCGCATCGGCGTTCCGCAAACCAGCTTGCTCAGACCAGCTGTCGCCCTCTACGCCCATTTGGTCACAACCCGCAATGGCCAGGACGAAGCGCGCTTCGACGCGGAAATCAGCAACCAGCTTGAGCACCTGGGCATTCAGGGTAAGCCGACGCGGGGCAAGAGGCGGATTTTCCGCGTCAAGGATAAACGTGTCGTCGCTCACTCGCTGCTGGTTTCCGAGTTGACCGCATCGGAGTCCATCCACTTGCAAGAGGCGGGGCTCGGCGGGCGGCGGAAGATGGGGTGTGGGGTGTTCATCCCCTGGAAGGGATAGACGCCGATGCTTCTTGCAAAAAAGGCACCCCAAGACGGTCTCGGCGCGAAATCTCTACTCGATCATTCGTGCGAAGTTCTGCAAGCCGCCGAATCGCTGTTCAGCGATGGCGAACAGCCTTCAGCGCTCGGTTTCGCCTGGCTCAGGTTCTTTCGGCTAGATGCTGATCGATGGTCACAATTCCGCGACAACCTAACGGCCAGCGCGCTTCTTCATGACATTGGTAAGGCCAATGACGGTTTCCAGGGCGCGATGACCGGCCGTGGCGAGCAAATCGTCCGTCATGAGCATCTGAGCGCCATCATGCTCGGCTTGCCGGCCATGAGCGCGTGGTTAGCCGGCAATTCTCTGCTGCAGCACGACGCCATCCTCAGCGCGGTCGCCTGCCATCACCTGAAGGCGAGTCCTCGTCCGCCAAAGTACGCCGGATACCCGTCTTTTGGCGAACGCTATGTTCAGCAGAATCTTCTGGCAATCAATGAACCAGAAGAAGTCCATGAACTACTGAGCGTTGTCGCCAAGCGCCTTGGGCTATCACCGCCACCCGTGCTGCCGTCGCCGTGGAGCTTCGATGGCTCCGGTGGTGAGGACTTTGACCAGCGGGCGAGAGAAACCGCCGGCATCTTGAACCGCATTCGCGTTCGGGGCGACTTGTTCGTACCAGCCTTGAAAGCGGCGTTGATCGCCGCCGACGCGGCTGGCTCAGGCTTGCCGCGCGAGGGCCATGACATCAGTTCCTGGATCGCGAGCGTCTTTAGAACATCGCCACTCAAGGCGCAAGACATTGACAACGCGGTCTTGCAGCCGCGCAAGGCGGAGATTGAGGTGCGTCGCCGGACGAAAGATCCGCACTTCAGCTTCCGGTATCAGGACTTTCAAGAGCGCGCCACGGAACTCCCCGATCGCGCATTGCTGCTTGCCTCCTGCGGTGCCGGAAAGACCGTCGCCGCTTGGCGCTGGATTGGTGCTCGGCTCGATCATCGACCGGCCAGCCGCGCCATTTTTCTCTACCCGACTCGCGCAACCGCGACCGAAGGCTTCAAGGATTATGTGTCGCATGCCCCCGAGGCCGCGACCTTGCTTAGCGGCACGGCTGGTTTCGAGTTGCAAGGCATGTTCGATAACCCCGATGACCCTCGCAGCGAGCGGAGTTACGAGACCGACGCGCGCCTGTTCGCGATTGGCGTCTGGGAGAAGCGGTTGTTCAGCGCCACCGTCGATCAGTTCCTGAGCTTTATGCAACAGACCTACGCTAGCGCCTGCTTGCTCCCGGTGCTGGTGGACAGTGTCGTCGTCATCGACGAAATCCACAGTTTCGATGCTGGTCTCTTCTCGACGCTGATTCGATTTCTGCAGGCATTTGATTTGCCAGTGCTCTGCATGACAGCGAGTCTCCCCGCGCGGCGTCGCCAGGAACTGGAGCAACTTGGGTTCACAGTTTATCCACAGGATCTCGCCGAATTCCGTGATCTCCAGAATCGAGCGCAAACGCCCCGCTATCAGGTGCATCGTCTTGACAGCAAAGCGTCCGCCATAGGCATCGTCGAGGATGCGCTGCAACAAGGAAAACGCGTGCTTTGGGTTGTCAACAGTGTCGACCGCTGTCAAGGGCTCGCGCAATCCCTCTCGCGCCACCAGCCCATCTGTTACCACAGCCGCTTTCGGCTCGAAGACCGCAACGCTCGCCATCGCGAGTTGATTCGTCGCTTCGCCGATGAGGACAGCGGTGCCTTGCTGGCCATCACCACCCAAGTTTGCGAAATGAGTCTGGACCTTGATGCCGATGTTCTGATCAGCGAGATCGCGCCCATCACCGCACTGATCCAGCGCATGGGCCGGTGCAATCGCCATCTGAAGACTGATCGCGCTCTTGGCGCCGTCTACCTCTATGCCCCCGAGAACGAGCGCCCTTATACCAAGGAAGAAATCAGCGCCGCGCAGCGTTTCCTCGACGACATCATCAGCGAGAGCGCGATCGACCAAGCCGGCCTCGAAGCCCTGCTCGAAGAGCACACCCGCCTTGATGCCCGGGAACGCCGACAGCTTGCGACTTTTCTTGACGACGGCGGCTGGGCCAGGGGCGGCGCGGAAGCCCTGCGCGGCGGAGAGGACTTCACCGCGCCGGCGGTATTGGATGTCGATCTGGAGTCCGGTCGCTGGCGGCCGGGCGCTGTCGGGATCATCGTCCCAGTTCCGCGCTGGCCGGCGAAACTCGCGCAACACGACAAACGCTTGCCGCGTTATCTGCGGCGCGCGCCCGCTACCCACTACTCGGAAAGCCTCGGCTTCTGCAAAGCCCCCATGGATGACTCTCAAGGAGCGCTTCGATGAGTGCCGCACCCAAAGCCCAAGAAACCAGCCTGAGACTCGATTACGACTTGCTCGATCTGCCGACCGCGCAGCACAAGGCGGGTCTCGCCGGTCTGCTGCTTCATCTGCGCAGTTTGGAGGAGCGCGATATCGAGGGCCGACCCGAGATTGATGAGATCGAGCCGCTGTCGGCGTCCATCCGTGTCAGTCAGAAGAGTCTGCAAGTGCTCTTCGATGATTTGTTCGCAGCAGCTTATGAGCGCAAGGAAGTCAAGGAAAAGTACAAAGACCAAACTCCCTTGGATGAGATTGTCGTTACGGTAGAACGAGGCGGAAAAGAGTTTAAAGAAAAACGATTCGTCTATGAAGAGCTTCGACCCACGGGGCATGTGCTCGCGCATTGGCTCAAGGACGGTAAAGAAAGCTCCTGGCATGCGCTTTGGCGAAATATGCTTTGGAGCGTCTTGCGCGCGCAAGACAGAACCCGAATTGAATATATAGCCCGCGTTGATGCTCAGCCAGTCAGTTTCGTTGGCAAGCTCTGGGCTAGCTTGGTCAAGGTCGAGAAACAGAGGGCAAAAGGAGGCTTCGTAACGAGTTCCATCGCCGGCTCTGTCTTAATCGGTGCGCAGGCAAAGAACGCGGAACAGATTGCGTTCGTTGGGCGCGTCGAGCAAAACCTGCTTCTGTATTTCTGGCAATGGGCAGCTCCTTTATTTGTGCCCAGAGCTATAGAACTGCGCACTAAAGAATGGAAGGACTCCGGCTACCTCATCGTCATCCCGGAAGTTGCCGATCTCGTCGACTTTCTCGAAGACATGGAGCACTTCTGGCGTGACCGCGATCCCGCGCGGACAGGCTATCGCCCCACGGAATCGCTGATCGACCTCCCTGAAGAAGGTGGTCTGGAATTCCTGCACCAACTGACCAAGCGACGGATCGAACAGGCAGGATTTCTCCGCTCCATACACGCGCTAGAGCTGTATCACCAGGAAAAGAAAGGCAATAACGTTCGGCAACACGCCGCCGAGCGCCTGCTACCCGATCAGCGCATGTTGCGGAGCTACGAAGAGATACGGGGTGATCGGCGCCAGCATCCGCTTTTCAAGCGCTTGCTAATCAGCAATCTCGTGCGCGGTGACCCCTGGTTTCATGGCGCGGAGATACTCTTCGAACGCTATCCGCTCGAATACTTCATCCATCGACCCGAAACGCCGCGCGGGCGTTTTTTCGGCACAGACGCGCGCGCCCGGTTCAAGATGACGATTACAGACTTGGAAAAGAGGGAAAACCACATGCAGCCCATACCGACGGACGAGGCACTGCAACGGCTGATCTTCCGGCTGATTCGTAACTATGTCGACAAGCGCACGCGCGACCGTGGCGGGATCAGCGACAAAAAGTTCGAGGAACTTGCCGAGACCGAGAAGAAGAAATACCGCGACACCAAGCCCAAGGTCGCGTCCACGGCGTTCTTGGCACTCCGTGGGCGGCGCGAGCAGGACATCGCCGAGTACGTGACCGGCACGCTCGCCTCCGTGGGCTTTTACCAGAGCGAGGACGACTTCCTCTTGCTGAGCGAGCAGCTGATCCATGACCCCGACAAGGTGAAGAATCTCGCCATGCTCGCGCTATCCGCCCACTCCTGGGTCGGACGCGAGCAAAACGAGGGTGCCGAGCCCCAACCCACCGCCAATGCCTGACACACAAGGAGCCAATGTGATGAACCTCTTCGCCACTATTCTGACCTATACCGCGCCAAGCGCCAACTATCGCGGGGAGTCCGCGGAGAACCGCGCGGTCATTCAGAAGATCACCAAGGACCGCTTCGAGCACGCCATCATCAGCCCAGAAGCCATGCGCAATGCCGTCCGTGAATGTCTGCGGCGGTTCGGCTTGCCGAGCAACCGCGAACGCCTCGATGACGAAGAGCAATTGGCTGTCCGTTTTACGGACTACCCCGACCCTGATCGTTTTGCCGATGACTTCTTCATGGGTTGGCTGGTCGCTGCCAGCGGCAAGGACCGCAAGAGCATTCTGGAGAACCTCAAAAAGGCCGGCAGAGACCCGGATAGCTTCCACTTCAAGCGCGATTCGATCCTGCGCATGAACATGGCCGTCGCCCTGGAACCTTCTATGAGGCGTGCTCTGTCAAGCCCTTTTGAAAGCCTTGTCCGATTCAGTACCGTCTAGCAAATCAGAACGTTACAGTCGTTCCCGCATTGCATGAGCGCGCAAATCGGCCGATCCGCCGCGCTTCTCTCTCCCCGAAGGGGCGGGCGTGGTTCATCGAAACGCTCGCGCATGGCAAGGCCGTCGGGCGCTGTTCAGAGGCTTGCAAATCGCGTGATCACTCACCTTGAATCGTCACAGATGCATTGGATCTCCTTGGCGATGGCGGCCGTTTAGTCAGCGCGTTTTGCTCGGTGTCATGGGCATGGCGAGCGTTGTGACAGCCATGGGTTGTCTCGGTTTGAAAGCCGACGGATTCTGTGCGAATCCGCTCCACCTTCTATCCGTGCCGGGAAGCCCGGTCACCTGAAATTGCATGCGATGTTCGCCGCTGAAACCGATTAAAAAGGAAAGCGCCCCTTCTTTTAAAACGGCATGACCAGGGGTCAGCCCAGGTTCCAGTCGGGCGCTTTCGACAACCTTGACCGTGATCCGTCGCGTTGCTCTCTCCTCGGGCGTTGGCGCTGTGCTTGGCCGTTGGGGGTAACTGGATGTCTTCCGCGGGCGGCGGGCCTTAGCCGGCTTTGAGCACCGCGCCGTCTGGGATCTCGCCCTGTTCGAGATAGCGCCACAAGGCGATGAGCAGCTTGCGCGCCAGGGCGACGATGCCGATGCGACGCATGCGTTTGCCGCCGGTGGCAAAGCGCTCGCGGTACCAGCGGCTCAGGGCGCTGTCAGGCTGATAGCGCAACCACAGCCAGGACAGTTCAACCATGAGCGCGCGGATGCGCCGGTTGCCGGCCTTGCTGATGCCTTGGTCGCGCTGATCATCACCGCTCGCATAGGGCGTGGGGGTGAGCCCGGCACAGGCGGCCAGCTGCTGGCGATTGCGAAAGCCGCGCCAGCTGAAGAATTCCATGACCAAGATCCAGCTCGAAACCCAGCCGATGCCTTTGAGCTCGAGCATGCGTGCGACTTGCTGGTGGGAGACGTCGGTGGCTTGCTCGACGCGGCGCTTTTGTTCTTGCTCGATGGCGCGGATTTGCTCATCAGCCAAGCAATAGCGCTGGTATTCGCGGCGGATCTCTTCTTTGAGGTCGGCGCCAAGGGGCTCGCCGGTGGCGGTGCACAAGTGATCGAGAGTATCGATGACGGTGTCGTTGAGACGCTCGATGACGAGACCCTGGGCGATGAAGAGCGATTTGATTCGGGAGCTGTGGGCGCCACGTTCGCGGATCAGTCGCTCGCGCTCGCGGTTCAGCCGCATCCGATCCTCGGCCCCGGCACTGGGGACGTTCACCACCGCGAGGGCTTTTTTCTCTCCGCCAAGATACCGCATGAGCTGCACCAGCAGCGCTTCGACGTCGACCCGGTCGGTCTTCACGCGCCGCTTCTTGCGGTTGACCTGAATGCTGGCCGAGTCGACCACGCGGCTGTGAATCCCCCAGGATTCCAATGTACGATGAATCCAGAATCCATCCCGGCCGGCTTCGTAAACGCTTTCAATGACACAATCCGCGCTGAGTCCAAGCTTCCCCTTGGCGATCTCGATCTGCTCGTGCAAGGCGGGAAGATCGCGCGCTTCGATGGTCTTGATGCGGATCTTCTCGCCGTTGCTGAAGCCCAGCTTCCAGGTTTTGTTGCTCAGCTCAAGGGCCAGATAGAGGGTGGTCTTCGGCGTTTGGACAGCGGCAGTGGTCATGTTCGGTCTCCTCGTGGCTCGGGGTTAATGTCGAGGCTTAGACTTGGATGGCCTACATAGTTTCTTACCGCCACGATTCCGTCTTCACGCAATCCCCAGCGCAAATTGACAGCCCATGGAAGAACGCGGACAGCAGCCAACTGCTCCACCGCGAAACCGCCTACACGGCTTTTCAGTACCCCTTCGCGCTTAATCTCGAGGACTGCCGCTCCAAGCCTGACTGGACACGCGCGCTTTTGAGAGCCATCGGAGAGCTCAATGATGTCGCCGGCAACCATGCCCGCAGCTACTTTGAGATGGCTCCCGCTTCCATCGTAATCCGATTGACCGAGCAACTCGTCGCTGGCCACGAGACTTATGGGTTCCGTATTCAGAATGGTCAGCATCAACTGCCAGAAATCGTCGACGGGATTCTCGCCGGAGACTATCCCGGCGCTGAGTTCCTGCTGGGCGGCCAACTAGTTAAGGAAATGACCGAGGATCAGGCGCAAGCCTTGGCGGACAAGGGCGTCACACTCGACCGGAATCCGCGGCGCTTGTTGTTGACAGCGGCTGATCGCGCGGGCTTCCCGGCGCCATCGGCAAACGCCAACCAGGCGTGAGGCAACCATGCTCTGGCTTTACATCCAAGCGCCTTTCGCGGTCTTTCGCACCTTCACGGCCGGAAGCTTTCGGCCAAGCGCGCCTTTCATGCCCCCCTCGGCCGCCTACGGATTGCTGCTGAATCTGGCCAGCATCGAAATGCGCCACGACGACGGCAAGTCACCCATGACGCTCATCGCCGAAGATATCCCCGAGGCCGAGATTGCACTCGGCGCGGTCTCGCAGCCCGGGCGCCATAGCCTTTATCAGCAGCTTCACAATTACCCGGTCGGCAATAGCGGAGCGAAACATGCGCCCGCGTGCAAGGGCAACAAGTACAACATCACGCCGGCGCGGCGCGCCTTTCTCTCTGGCCTCCGCGCCAGCGTTGGTCTGCGCGGCAACGATACCCTGGCTGATCGGATTCAGACGGGATTGAGCGGCCAGGGATCGCGCGAATACGGTCTGCCCTTTCTGGGCGACAACAATTTCCTCCCTGATCGAATTGATGTCTTGCCCGAGCCCCGAGCGGCTCGATGGCTGGTGCCAATGCAGCCCGAGGATCAACTCGAGCCGGGTGAAGAACCCATGCGACTGACGCTCTCGATTGATCGGGCTGACATGTCCAAGACGTCTAGCCAGCTCTACCGCATGGAGGCCGAGTGCTCCAAAACAGTGCCTGAACGTGCCTGGTCGCGGGTTGGCCCCAGCTGACCCGGAACTCCCCTTCTGTCCGCATGAATTTCTGACACGGACTGGCAAAGGGTTCTGACCATCCTTTTGCGCGCAAACCGACAAGGTGCTCCGGGATGTCCACAACAACCGATTCGCCGCCCCCCATCCGCGTCATGGCCTTGCACGCGCTGGCCTACTGCGAGCGGCTGTTCTATCTCGAAGAGGTCGAGGAAATTCGGCTTGCGGATCATCGCGTTTATGCCGGGCGCACCTTGCATGACGATCTCGATGCCGAAGGCGAATGGACCAGCGTCACGCTGGAAAGCGAACGCCTGGGTATCAAGGGCAAGATGGACTATGTCCGCTACCGTGACGGTGCCATCTGCCCCTATGAGCACAAGCGCGGACGCTCGCGCGGCAGCGAGGCATGGGCCTCGGACCGGCTTCAACTCACAGCGTATGCCGCCTTGCTCGCGGAACATCTTGGCCGCGAGGTGCCAGAGGGGCGCATCCGTTATCATGCCAACAACACCACGGTGCGAGTGCGGATTGATGCGGACGCCCTCGCCGAGCTGAAGCGGGCGATTGAGCGCGCAAGGGAATTGTCCGCCGCGATCGACCGCCCGCCCATCTGCACCAATGAGAATCTCTGCGCACGCTGCTCGCTCGCGCCCGTTTGCCTGCCGGAAGAAGAACGTCTGCTCGCAACGGATGTAGGCGATGCCGAGGCGACCAAGCCACAAAGGCTATTTCCGGCCGATGACGAGCGCATTGTCCTGCATGTCACGGAGGCCGGGACCCGGCTTGGCAAGCGTGGCGAGCAAATCCTGGTGACGCCGCGCGACGGAGACGAATCCACCTACCCAGCCAAACATCTCGCCGCGCTCGTTCTGCACGGCGCGGTGCAAATCAGCGCCCAACTCATTCAGTTCGCGGCCGCCAACAAGATTGCCGTGCATTGGCTCAGTGGTGGTGGCACCTATATCGGCGGACTGCAACCATCTGGGGGCGTGCAACGACGGCTGCGCCAATATCGGGGGCTGGAAGACAGCAGCCAGCGCGACACCCTCACCCAACAGCTGATTCGCGCCAAGGTCCAAAACCAACTGGGCTTTCTGATCCGTGGCGCGCGCAACCGCGGCAAGCTCGAGACCCTTGCGCCACAACTGGACGCCTTGCGCGCCAGCCTGCGTGGGCTCGAGCGCGACCGGGGCGCCGATGCCTGGCGCGGACATGAAGGCATGGCTGGCCGGCACTATTTCAGCGCCTTGCGGCAGTTGATCGACCCGGAGCAAAGCTTGATGGCCTTTGTCGACCGCAATCGACGGCCGCCGCGCGATCCCTTCAACGCCGCGCTCAGCTTCGGTTACAGCCTGCTTTACCGCGACATGCTTGCCGCCATCCTAGCCGTCGGCTTGGACCCAGCACTCGGATTTTTTCATGCACCGCGCAGCAGCGCCTACCCGCTTGCACTCGACCTGATGGAACTCTTCCGCGTCACGCTCTGGGACATGCCCTTGATCGGCTCCATCAACCGCCGCCAATGGACTGAAGAGCACTTTTCCATCACCCCCAAGCAGGTCTGGCTATCCGCCGCTGGTCGCAAACTCGCCATCGGTCTCTACGAAGAGCGCAAGCAAGAGACGTGGCGACATCCGGTGCTCCAATATTCCCTCAGCTATGCGCGCGCCATCGAGTTGGAGGTTCGGCTGCTGGAGAAGGAATGGAGCGGCGCACCCGGGCTCTTCGCCCGCATGAGGCTGCGCTGATGACACACGATCTGGAGCATGCCGAAAAGCGCTGGTACCTCGTCAGTTACGATATTCGCGACCCCAAGCGCTGGCGCCGAGCCTACAAGACCTTGCAAGGCCACGGCGAGCGCATTCAATATTCACTCTTCCGCTGCCGCCTCTCGCGGACCGAGAAAGAAGCATTGCGCTGGGAACTGCAACAGATCCTCAGCCAGGAAGACGATCTGATGTTTGTCCACCTGTGCCCGGGCTGTGCGGCTGGCGTCCAGGAAAAGGGCAAGGATACGGGCTGGAGCAAAGCACCGACTCGCTATGAAGTACTGTGATTGCATGGACCTGGCGGTGGACCTGCCCCAATTTGCCCCATAGATCCTTAACAGCTGATTTATCATAGAAAACTGGCCGACGCTTCGGTCTAAGATACTTGCTGCATGCAATCAATTGAATCTACTCATGGATTTTCCCGCTTTGACAACCTGCTTGCGAATGCAACTGCATGCGTGCCAGGATCATGCAAACAAGCAGCAAAAATCTCACAAAAACAGTATCATGTAAAGTGGCGGTCCATTCATCCGTGATGCCGAAAGGCGTTGAGCACGCTGGCGACGATGTAGAAATCAATCGGGTTCGCTTGTCCATTCATCCGTGATGCCGAAAGGCGTTGAGCACAGCCGGTTTGTGCCGTCGATGTCGCGGGCTTCGTGTCCATTCATCCGTGATGCCGAAAGGCGTTGAGCACGCATTAGGCACTTGCGTCGACCTCATCGCCTCCAAAGGTCCATTCATCCGTGATGCCGAAAGGCGTTGAGCACAGGGGGAGATTCCGATTATCCCCGATCTGGGAGAACGTCCATTCATCCGTGATGCCGAAAGGCGTTGAGCACCAAATAGCGGCGACTGTGCGCGCTCTGGTGGAGTCGTCCATTCATCCGTGATGCCGAAAGGCGTTGAGCACCTACGGTCGAGGTGCCGACATGGAAAATCGTTGGGGGTCCATTCATCCGTGATGCCGAAAGGCGTTGAGCACCGATATCGAAGGTGAGAAAGTAACAGCGTTTACCGGTCCATTCATCCGTGATGCCGAAAGGCGTTGAGCACAATATGCAGTTCTTACTATTCAAGAACCGACACGGGTCCATTCATCCGTGATGCCGAAAGGCGTTGAGCACCGGTCGCGGAAGACCCGGACGCAGTGATTGCCACCCGTCCATTCATCCGTGATGCCGAAAGGCGTTGAGCACACTATGGACCATCTTTTATCGCGGATGTCGTTGAGTCCATTCATCCGTGATGCCGAAAGGCGTTGAGCACGTCAACACCAGCGCGCGCGATGGGATGGCGTCGGGAGTCCATTCATCCGTGATGCCGAAAGGCGTTGAGCACATCCTAACCCATCGCGAGCGTTCGATCGGCGTCCATGTCCATTCATCCGTGATGCCGAAAGGCGTTGAGCACCGGGCTACCTAACCGATCTGGTTGCAGGCTATAGCGGTCCATTCATCCGTGATGCCGAAAGGCGTTGAGCACTGGAAAGCTCAGGGGCCGCCCCCCTGCGGTTTCGAGTCCATTCATCCGTGATGCCGAAAGGCGTTGAGCACGCCGCATCGCACGCTTACAAGGCGCTGGATTGGACGTCCATTCATCCGTGATGCCGAAAGGCGTTGAGCACATTCAAAAGGAAAATCCAGAATGTCGAGATGTCGAGGTCCATTCATCCGTGATGCCGAAAGGCGTTGAGCACAATAAGCGCATGTCCAAAGCACTTTGGATTCTGAGCAGTCCATTCATCCGTGATGCCGAAAGGCGTTGAGCACGCGGGTATGGCGTATGGCAGCGCTATGGCAGAGGGTCCATTCATCCGTGATGCCGAAAGGCGTTGAGCACTCGGTCGGTGCGTCCGGTGCGGTCTGCATAACGGCGTCCATTCATCCGTGATGCCGAAAGGCGTTGAGCACTGCCCGGTCAGGCTGGCGAGTTGTTCGGCGATGTGTCCATTCATCCGTGATGCCGAAAGGCGTTGAGCACATCGTCTGTTTTGTCTGGGTTTTTTGAATTCTTGGGTCCATTCATCCGTGATGCCGAAAGGCGTTGAGCACTAATGCGCGTGGCCCTGGATAGCTATTGCAAACGGTCCATTCATCCGTGATGCCGAAAGGCGTTGAGCACGGCTTGGCGGTGCCGGCGGGTTTATAGCCGGTGAGTCCATTCATCCGTGATGCCGAAAGGCGTTGAGCACTCCAGGGCGCCACTGAGGATGGCGGTGTCGATAAAGGTCCATTCATCCGTGATGCCGAAAGGCGTTGAGCACCCATGGCCGTCGCAGTCGGTGGCCGTGACGGTATAGTCCATTCATCCGTGATGCCGAAAGGCGTTGAGCACAGCGAAGACGCGATCCTGTTCGTTCCTGCCGGGCGTCCATTCATCCGTGATGCCGAAAGGCGTTGAGCACGTGTTAGGGCCAGGGCCTGCCAGTCATGAGGATCTGTCCATTCATCCGTGATGCCGAAAGGCGTTGAGCACTGGGCGGCAGCGGCCAGGATGAGGGCGCTGGCTTGGTCCATTCATCCGTGATGCCGAAAGGCGTTGAGCACTGCGCAGCCATGCTCGCTGCGACCTTGGCGGCGACGTCCATTCATCCGTGATGCCGAAAGGCGTTGAGCACCACACCGCGTGCTGCCCCAGGAGACCAGCAAGGAGGCTGTCCATTCATCCGTGATGCCGAAAGGCGTTGAGCACACCGCCAGGCCGGTCGACCGATCACGCTCGAGGGCGTCCATTCATCCGTGATGCCGAAAGGCGTTGAGCACACTCGACGCAAGGAGAGGAAAGGAAAGGAAAGGAAAAGTCCATTCATCCGTGATGCCGAAAGGCGTTGAGCACCCCATCTATCAGCGTCCCGGCTCTCCCACCTGGTGGAGTCCATTCATCCGTGATGCCGAAAGGCGTTGAGCACCCATGAACCGAGCGGGCCTGAACCAATCTGAACTTGGCGTCCATTCATCCGTGATGCCGAAAGGCGTTGAGCACTTCCAGCAGAAGTTCTCTATCGCTGGTGTACAGGTCCATTCATCCGTGATGCCGAAAGGCGTTGAGCACGGTGCGGATCACAGGGAGGCGGCATTGGGTCGCGGCGTCCATTCATCCGTGATGCCGAAAGGCGTTGAGCACGCGTAGCACCCCATCGGGCATCCCCGTGGAGATGAGTCCATTCATCCGTGATGCCGAAAGGCGTTGAGCACCCAACCGCCAGTCTGAACTGGATGCCGCACAAGCAGGTCCATTCATCCGTGATGCCGAAAGGCGTTGAGCACCGGGAACCGATGGATCGGCTCACAAGTCGGCAGCAGTCCATTCATCCGTGTTGCCGAAAGGCGTTGAGCACCGGTGATCACATCTCCACTCGCCAGCCAGTCGGCCCAGTCCATTCATCCGTGATGCCAAAAGGCGTTGAGCACTCCTGGTGCGCAACGTCGTCGCCACCGGCATCCTCCCGTCCATTCATCCGTGATGCCGTCACCGCTCAGTCATCGAGCGTTTGACCGCCCCCGACCTGCTGCTGCATCGCGTCGAGATAGTCGTCCATCTCCTGAATGCTGGCGAAGATGCTCAAAGACGGCAAGGCATTGATGATATCGAACACCTTGCGAACCGGCGGCTGCAAATGCATGAAACTGACCTTACCGTCGATGGCCTTCATGTCCTTCTTGGCCTTTAACAGCACGCGGATTCCTGCGCTGCTGATGTAGTTCAGTTTCTCCAGATCAAGAACCATCAGATGCGGCTGCTGTGCGATTACTTCATCGATCTGCCGCTCAAAACCCGGCGCCGTATCCGAATTGAGCGAACCTTCCGGGTAGACGATGTAGGCATTGTCTCCCCTGGATTTCACGCTGACGCTAAAGCTCATATTATTATCCTCGCCGACAAGGCCGGCGGTTGATGAAGCCACAACCACAAGGTGCCGAGATCCAAAGGTACAGGCAGGGATCCCAGGCATCCGGCACGAACTCAATCGTCCGCACGAATCAGTCACCACCCGCATCGAGCAGCGTGCGCGGTTGCGCTTGACCGGCGCGCTCCTGTTCGATGGCGTGGGCCAGCGCCCGGGCATTGGCGGGCGTCGAGAGCAGATGCAGGGTTTCCATCTGGCTGTTGTAGTGTGCCGGTGACATGACCACCGCATCGCCTTCAGCGTCGCGGCGGCTGATAATGGTGACATCGACATCGCGCACCACGGTATCCAGCACGGTTTTCAAGGCATTGCGCGCATTGGAATAGGTGATGACGTTCATAACCACTCCGATCTGTACAAATGATTGATCAAGTGTAGCATCACTCCATCACGATCCGTACCTTGGCCGGGTCCTTGCCCTTGGTGAGCTGACCATCGGCATCAAGCAGGTCATTCGCCTGGACTGGATGCAGCGCACGGCCAACTTACTGCTGGCTGTCTTGGATGCCAAAGCGATTCGTATGAAATTGCACGAGGCACTCAACAGAAAGGCGTGCAGCTCGTTCTGCCCGAATATCTCCCGATTCGGTCGTTAGGGCGGTAAACTCTCAACCTCCCAGGCAGCAACGACTGAGGGAGCCCTCTGCACGGGCGAGCTGCGCGAAAAAGGGCTTGGGCATTGACCAATGGAGGAAACCAACCATGTCAACCATTTCGCTTCAGGAGGCTCGGGCGACGCTGCCGGATCTCCTCCACCATTTGATGCCCGGCGAGGAGGTTAGGATCATCGAGAATGGTCGGATCCTTGGCCGCTTGTTACCGGGTGAGGCGCCGTCTGTCAAGCAGCCTCGATCACTGGACTCAACGAAAGCATCCGCCGCTGATATTGCGCCAGACTCCGGCGCCACAAACCGTCTGCGTCTGCCTCCTGGCCTTGGGAAGGGGTACATCACCATTGTCGCGGACGACGATGAACATCTCACCGATTTCGCGGACTATATGCCGTGAGGCTATTGCTGGATACTCGCGCGATGTATTGGTCCTTTAGGCCGTTTCTGTAGTCAACCCGTCGCGGTACGAATCCACTCCACCCGCTTGCGCATCGCGCCGTAGTAGACCACCGGGATAACGACCAAGGTCAGCAGGGTGGAGACGAACAGGCCGAAGAGCAGCGATACCGCAAGCCCGGCGAAGATGGGATCGCTGAGCAGAAACATGGCGCCGGCCATGGCCGAGATGGCGGTGAGTACGATAGGTTTGGCGCGCACCACGGCTGAGTTCACTACAGCTTCCTCGAAGGCCATGCCATCGCGCACCGAGAGGTTGATGAAGTCAACCAGCAGGATGGAGTTGCGCACGATGATGCCGGCCAGGGCGATCATGCCGATCATGCTGGTAGCGGTGAACTGGGTGCCAAGCAGCGCATGTCCGGGCAGGATGCCGATGATGGTGAGCGGAATGGGTGCCATGATGATCAGTGGGACCAGGTAGCTGCGGAACTGGCCCACCACCAGGAGATAAATCAGCACCAGTCCGACGCCATAGGCGAGTCCCATGTCACGGAAGGTCTCGTAGGTGATCTGCCATTCGCCATCCCACTTGAGACTGAACTCATAAGGATTTTCCGGCGCATCGGTGTACCACTGCGTCAGCCCGAGAGAGTCGGTCAGAGCGCTGGCGATGGCGAACATGCCGTAGAGTGGGCTGTCGGCGCGACCGGCCATGTCGCCGGTCACATAGACCACCGGCAGCAGGTCCTTGTGATACACGCTTGCGCTGCGCTCGGTGTCGAGCACTGTGACAATTTCCGACAGTGGCACCAGGTGGTTGTCCTGAGAGCGCACCCGCAGCGCCAGCACCTGGTCGAGATCGGCCTTGTCGACCTCGGAATACTCGACGCGAATGGGCACCGCGTATTTCACATTGGCCCCGTGCAGGTAGCTCATGTCCTCGCCGTCGAGCACCGTGGCCAGTGCCTCGGTGATGCTGCTCTGCGCCACTCCGAGCCGTGCGGCCTTGGCGCGATCAACCACCAGCACCAGCTTGTCGGCCGGGTATTCGACCGAGTCATCGACATCGACGATGTCTGTCGTGCCCTCAAATTGCGCGCGCACCTGACGTGCGATCTCGATCTGTCCCGGGTATTCGATCCCATAGACCTCTGCCACCAGGGGCGCGAGCACCGGCGGACCAGGCGGGATCTCGACAATCTTGGCGTTGCCATCGAAGCCCCGCGCGATCTCTTGCAGGGGTTCGCGCACGGCGAGCGCGATCTCATGACTGGCGCGCTCGCGATCCTCTTTCGCGGTCAGATTGACCTGAATATCGCCTAGGTGCGCGCCCTCGCGCAGATAGTACTGGCGCACCAGACCGTTGAAGTTAATGGGCGCGGCCGTGCCGGTGTAGACCTGATAATCGGTGACCTCGGGGACGCTTTCCAGATACTCGCCCATGGCGCCAAGCACCCGCGCGGTCTGCTCCAAGCTAGTGCCCTCGGGCATATCGAGGACCACCTGAAATTCGCTCTTGTTATCAAAGGGGAGCATTTTCAGGATCACCGCCTGGCTGACCACCAGGGACAGCGACAAGCCAATGAGCACCAGAATGCCGCCGAGCAGCAGCCAGCGGTTACGCTTGCCCTTGCCGCCGAGCAGGAAGGGGCTGATCAGGCGGTTGAACAGCCGTTGTAACCGATTGTCTGGCTTTGTCTCGCTCTCATGTTCTTGATCGCTGGTGGTCAGCACGCCGGAGGTGCTAGCGAACTTGGGCGCGAGGATCTTGTAGGTCAGCCAGGGCGTGAACACAAAGGCCACCACCTGGGAAATTAACATGCCGATGGATGCATTGATGGGGATGGGGGTCATGTAGGGCCCCATCAGGCCGCTGACGAAGGCCATGGGTAGCAGGGCGGCAATCACCGTGAAGGTGGCCAGAATGGTGGGGTTGCCGACCTCATCGACCGCGCGCGGGATGGCTTCGAGCAGCTTTTTGCCACCCATGGCCAGATGGCGGTGGATGTTTTCCACCACCACGATGGCATCATCGACCAAAATGCCGATGGAAAAAATCAGCGCAAACAGCGACACCCGGTTGAGCGTGAAGCCCCAGGCCCAGGAGGCGAAGAGCGTCAGCGACAGGGTGACAATGACCGCAGCTCCGACAATCAGGCCCTCACGCCAGCCCAGCGCGAGCATCACCAGAGCGACCACTGAAAGTGTCGCAAAGATCAATTCATGGATCAGCCGACTGGCCTTGGCATCGGCGGTGTCGCCATAGTCGCGGGTGATCAGCACCTCGACGCCTTCGGGGATGAAGGTGCCCTGCAGTTGCTCGAAGCGCTCGGTGACCGCCTCGGCGATCTGCACGGCATTGGTACCCGCCTGCTTGGCCAGGGCGATGGTCACCGCCGGGGTGGTGCCGGCCAGTTCCAGATCGCGGCTCGCGGCGTCCGGCCCGGCACCGAGCCACACATAGACGTCCGGGAAGGCCGGCCCGCGCTCCACCTTGGCGACATCGCGCAGGTAGACCGGGCGTCCCTCATGCAGGCCCACCACCAGATCGGCAATCTGCTCGGGGGAGGTCAGAAAGGTGCCGGCCTGGACTTCGATCTCGCGATTGTCGGCGGTCACGGTGATGTCGTCGCGAATCAGATTATTGGCTTGAAGCGCGCGGCGCAGGTCGCTTAAGTCAATCCCAAAGCCGGTCAACGCCTGGGGATCGAGCAGCACATGCACGATCTGATCCGGCGCGCCGAGCGTGTAGATATCACGGGTTCCGGGCACGCGCTTGAGTTCCTGCTCGATGGCATGGGCGACCTGGCCGAGTTCAAAGGCGCCAATATCAGGGTTCTGTGACCACAGGGTCGCGGTCACAATGGGCACATCGTCGATTCCCTTGGGCTTGACGATGGGCGGGCCGACGCCCAGATTGGGCGGCAGCCAGTCCTCATTAGCAAACACCTTGCTGAACAGGCGCACAATGGCCTGGGTGCGGTCCTCGCCCACCTCGAACTGCACCGTGATCACCGCCATACCGGGGCGCGAGACCGAATAGACGTGCTTGATGCCTTTAATCTCCGAGAGCACCTGTTCGGCCGGCCCGGCCACCAAGTGCTCCACCTCGCTGACCGAGGCACCAGGGAAGGGGATAAACACATCGGCGAAGGTCACATTGATCTGCGGTTCTTCCTCGCGCGGAGTGACCAGGATGGCGAAGAGTCCCAGCAGCAGACCAACCAGCGCCAACAGCGGGGTGATTTCGGTATTCTGAAAGCGGGCGGCGATGCGCCCGGACAGGCCGAGTTGCTCGGTGTCAGCCATGGTCCTGGCTCCTGCCTGCAGCCCGCGCCGCTGACTGCTCCTTGAGCGCCACCCCGGCGGCGATGGGATCGAGCGCCACTTGCTCGCCCTCGGTCAGGCCCGAGAGCACCCGCAGCGACCCATTGAGCCGGCGCCCCACACGAATCAGCCGGAAGCCGATGCGCCCCTTGTCATCCACCACATAGGTACCGGTGACCTCGGAGCGATAGACCACAGCCTCGACGGGGATGGTCAGCTCGGTGTCTTCGCCAGTCACAAAGACGGTCTTCACGAACATGCCGGGAAACAGCCCCGGATGGTCTCCGGCTAGCGCCACTCGCACCTCAAAGCTGTTGGAGCCGGCCTCCGCGAAGGGGAAGACCGTGAGGGCGCCGGTCTCGACCGGCTTGCCATCGGGCGCGAAGACCCGCACCGTGCCCTGCTCGCGCACCGCCGGAATGACGCTTTGCGGCACATCGACACTGACCCGCAGCTTCTCCAGCGAGACGCCGGTCATGACCGGTTTGCCGGGGCTGACCATTTCGCCGACCTCGACAAAGCGCTCGTTGACGATCCCGGAGTAAGGCGCCTTGATCAGAGTGTAGGCAAGCTGCTCTTGGGCCTGCTCCAGCGCCGCCTGGGTGGCCTCAAGCCCGGCCTCGGCGCTTTTTAGCTCGGCAGCGGCCTTGTCCATCTCCGAGTCGGAGGCGGTTTTCTTTTGATACAACCCCTTCACACGCCTGTGCTCTTCGCGCGCCTGCTCCAGCTGGGCCACTGCGGCTTTCATCTCCGCCGCCGCCTGAGCGACCCGAGCGCGGTGCTCGGTATCGCGCAGCTGGGCGATGACGGAGCCGCGCTCGACGAAGTCATCCACGTCGTAGAATATCTCCTCGACCAGCCCCTGGGTCTGGGCGGAGACCGTGGTGCGGTTGACCGCCTCTACCACGCCGTCGAGCCGGTATTCGCGCTCAACCTCGTGGTAGCTCACAGGGGCGGTTTCCAGCTCGGCGGCCTGGGCATCCACGCTGGTTGTATCCGCGCCGGTTGTTTTTGCGCCGCTTTCATCATCGCCGGCGATCGCGACGCCGGCCAGAACGGTCAGCGTCAGCACGCCGACCCCGTGGAAAATCGTCTTGACAATTCGCATGATGGCTTGCCTGCTTAGAAAATTAGATTTTTCTAATATACGGTGATAGCCGCTCTCGTTCAAGGCGTTATCTGTTGTCACCCAAATGCGCGTCCGGCAAGGTAATCTGCTGCTCCGGTCACGTTTTCTGTAGCGAAAAGTCAGCGGCCTGGCTGGTCGATAGACTATCCTTTGATAGCTACTAGCGCGCAAAAAAGATCATCGCAAATCAACCTTCCCCTATTCCCCAGCTACAACTCCATTATCTAATGCCCCCAGCCATTGCCACATCCGGCTCAAAGCCCACCGATTCCGATCCGGGTATCTCGCGCGAGGCGCTAGTCGAGCAGCTGCACACCTGGGAGTCTATCGTCAGCCGCTCGCCCGACGCGGTCTGTATGACCGATCATCTTGGCGTGGTTGAGTATATCAATGCTGCCTTCGAGCAGGTCTTCGGCTATTCATCCCGTGAAATCCTCGGCCAATGTCTCGATGTGCTTGACCTACCCGAGCCTGATAATGCGGATTCAACGCTACTGAGCGGGCATTTCTTGCTGCCCGGGTTCGATCTTCAAGCCAGCATGCACCACACCCGCAGCGCGGGCAACTGGCAGAGCGAGGCGGTCGTGCGCCACCGTGACGGCCAAGCTGTTGCTGTGCGTGTTAGCACCCTGCTGCGCAGCTCGGAGTCCGGTCGTGCGCTCGGTCAGGTCTTTGACTTTGTCGATATCACGGAGACCAAACGCCGCGAGCGCCAGCTCGAGACACTGCGCGCCGTGGCCGAGGATCTCTCGACCCAACTGGAACTGAACGACATGGTCGAGCAGGCGCTGGATGCCGCCACCAACCTGACCGAGACGGATTTTGCCGCCATCGCCTTTCCTTCCAAAGACGGCAGCCTGCTGCGCTATCGCTGGACTACGCCGCTAAGCAACGCCGAGACGCGCGCAACGGTCAGCGCGTCCTTCGATGCCGCGACCAGCATTGCCGGCGCCGCCCTACTCAAGGGCCATGAGACCAGCCTGGCGGACTGCCCGGCGCCGAACGCGGTGAGTGATCCGCTGTGCGCGCTCGGTGCGCGCGCTGCCCTCGCCTACCCGGTGACGATTCAAGGGCGCGCCCAGGCGGCGCTTTGCGTTGCCAGCCTCGAGCACCCCCGCGAATTCACACCTGACTTGGTGCAACTGCTCGCGACCATCGCGCGCCAGATCGGAGTGGCCATCGACCGCGAACGTCTGATCGACGACGCACGCGCGTCTAACCGCCAGATCGATGAGATCATCCACCGCAATCCGGACGCCATCCTGATCACCGATGACAACGGCCGGGTGCGCTTCGCCAACCCCGCCGCGCAGACACTGCTTGCACGCAACGCAGAAGAACTCGAAGATTTCCCACTCGGCCTGACCTCACAAGGCAACAAAGGCGAGCTCGATGTGCACCGCGCCACCGGTGAGCTGGTTCCGGTCGAGTTGCACGCGATGGAAACCACCTGGGAAGGGCACCGCGCGCATGTCCTGACCCTGCGTGACCTGAGCGACCGCATCCAGGCCGAGAAAGAGAAACTCGCTAGCGCGGATCGCATTCACACGGCACTGGTTCAGACCATCGAGGCCATCTCCCGCACGGTCGAAACGCGCGACCCCTACACCGCCGGCCATCAGCGCCGGGTTGCCGTGCTAGGACGCGAGATGGCACAGGCCATGGGGCTCGAACCAGACGTGGTCGACGGCGTCTACATGGGCGGCACCATTCACGACATCGGCAAGCTTTATATCCCGTCAGAAATTCTCAACCGCCCCGGCAAGCTCAATGATGTCGAGTTCATGCTGATCAAAACCCATTGCGCGGTCGGACGTGACATCATTGGCGGGATCGACTTTCCCTGGCCGCTTGCCGAGATGGTGCATCAGCATCATGAGCGCATCGATGGCACCGGCTACCCACGCGGTCTGCGTGGCGATGAGATTTTGCTGCAGTCACGCATTCTGGCCATTGCCGACGTGGTCGATGCGATGAGCTCCAGACGCCCTTATCGCGAGGCATTGGGCCTGGATGCGGCACTCGAAGAAATCGAACGCGGCTCTGGCACTCACTACGATCCCGAAGCCGTCGCTGTCTGCATCCGCCTGTTCACGCACCAGGGCCTGCGCCTGGAGGATCTTGAAGCGGCCAACTGAGACAGAGACAGAGACAGAGACAGAGACAGACACAGGCACAGGCACAAACAAGAACCGAATCCAAGCGCGCGAGGGCCAGACCGATTTATCACCTCACCCTGATTCACTCCGGCGATTGTGACGCCACCGCTCGCGCCAGGCAGAATGTGCAAGCATTTTGCCAGCGTGTGCTGGGCGACGACTACAAACTTGAACTGGTGAACATCTTGCTGGACCCAACCAACGCGCGACAGTTGGGCATTCTGGTCACACCAACCCTGATCAAGAGCAGCCCTGCGCCAGAAACGCGCATGATTGGCGATTTTTCTGACGAAAACCGCCTCCGCCAGTGTCTCGGACTCACCAACTGATCCGTCTCGCTCACCACGCCGCGCGAAGCGCCGGACTCACCGCCGCTCAGCGCGAAGCTCGGTCCGACCCCTGCCAGCGCCATGCGCCACCTATTCATGCACCAGCCTAAGGCGCCACCACTGCCAGACGCTTCCACCGAGCCACCTGCAACCCGCGTCAATCCGCTGCGCCTGATCGCGGTCGCCAGTCTGATTCTGCTCACCCTGAGCGGCGCCACCGCCGGCTCCCGCTGGCTCATGCAGCAGGCTCGCCTAGACGCTGAGAACCGTCTTGAGCACATCAACGACAGCCTGGTCCAAGAGCTCGACACCTGGCGCCGGGCGCAGCTAGCCGGCGTTCTGGTGCTCGGCAAGCAACCACGCCAAGCGCTGTTTCCGCTGCTTGATGACTGGTCGCGGCAGGAAATCGACGGCACCAGCTGGCTGATTGACATCGGCGGCGAGTCACCGCACCTGCTGGCCAAGTCCGGGCACGCCGAGGACTTCGGCCGCGAAACAGTGCCTTTCGACGCCGATCTCGGTGATCGCCCCGAGCTCAAGGCCACCATGTTCATGCTGGAGCTGACCGACCTCGACGGCCGCCACGCGTTCGGCGTCTCGACCAGAGTCCCAGGCAGCAACTGGCTTGTTGTCACCACGGCACCGGTGGCGCAGCTGCTGGGTCCAACGCACCGTATCCTGATCATGATGGGGCTGATGATCGCCTCTGTCATAGTCACCCTCATCGCCGCAATGCGCCTACTGACATTGCACAAACGCGGCCAGCATTATCTGCGCCGCTATCACAGAGAGCGCGAAAAGCGCGAGCTGCTTGAGGCGCTCAGGGAAAGCGACAGCCAGCTTCAGGTCTTTTTCAACGACGCCTTTACCGGCATGGCGGTGGCCACCAGCGAGCTGCGCTGGCAACGCGTCAATCCCGCGCTTGCCGAGCTGATGGGCACGGACACAGAAACACTGGCCGGACAGCCGTGCGTCGAGCTGTTTTGCGCCGAGGACCGCGACACCGTTGCACAACTGCTCGAGCAACTGCGCCGCGGCGAGCGCAAGGGCGCGCAGCGTCAGGTCCGACTGGTGCATGGCGAAGGGCATCTGCTGCCGGTGCGCCTGGCACTGCACGCCATCCGCGACGGTGCGCAAGCCTTCCAGTATCTGCTGGTCCAGCTTGAGGACATGCGCGATCGCCAGGAAGCGGATCAGCTCTACGACGCGCTGCTGCACACCAGTCTCGACGGTTTCTGGATCATCAACCAAGCCGGCGAGCTACTTGAAGTCAACACCGGCTATTGCCGCATGACCGGCTACCAGCGCGAAGAACTCATCGGCCAGCCAATCACCGCGATTGAGGCCAAAGAGGACGAGCGCTTGGTCCAGGCCCGCATGGCGCGCATGATTGACGGCAACCAGGAGCACTTCGAAACAGCGCACCGACACAAGGACGGCCGACTGGTGCCGATTGAGGTCAGCACCAGCTACAGCCACCTGCTTGGCGGACGCTTCTACGCCTTCTTGCGCGACATCAGCGAGCGCAAGCGCATCCAAACCGTCCTGGACGCCGAGCGCGCGCAACTGCGCAGCCTGTTTGATGGCATCGAGTCGATCATCTACGTCGCCGATCCCGAGACCTATGAGCTGCTCTACGCCAATGCCGCCTTCACCGGATCGCTGCCGGATACGCCTATCGGCAAGCCCTGCTACCAAGTCATGCACGGGCGCACCCTCCCCTGCCCCTTCTGCACCAACCATGTGATCCGCCAGCGCAAAGGCACCCACAGCCACGTCTGGCAATTTCACCAGCAAGCGACCGGGCGCTGGTATCGCTGCGCAGACAAGCTCGTGCATTGGTCGGACGGACGCCAAGTGCGCTTTGAGATCGCCTCCGACATCACTGCGCAAAAAAACAGCGACCAGCACTCGCTGCAACTGGAAAAGCTCAGCTCGCTCGGACAGCTGACCGCCGGCCTGGCCCACGAGCTAAACAATCCGCTGATGGGTGTGATCAATGCCATCCAGTTCTGCCTGGCTGAAGATGCGAGCGATGCTGAACGCCAGGACGTGCTAAAGGATGCCGAGGAGCAAACCCGCCGCTGCATCAACATCGTGCATGAGCTGCTGGCATTTTCGCGCCAGCATAACGGTCCGGTGCATGCGTTTCGTGAGGTTGACCCCCAACCCATCATCAAGCGGGTGGTGCGTTTATTCGACTATCGTTTGAACCGGGATCAGATCCAATTCGAACTTGAGCTCGACCCGCAACTCGAGCGCCTGCGCCTGCAGCCGGAGCGCTTCGAGCAAATGGTGGTGAATCTGCTCAGCAACGCGATCGACGCGGTGGCGGAGCGTCCGCAGCGGCGCATCCAACTGCACTTTGCGCGGCGTGGCGAAGTGGCCGCGCTCGACCTCATCGACACCGGCGTCGGTTTGACCGAGACGCTGCAGCGGCGCGTCTTCGAGCCATTTTTCACCACCAAGCCGCCCGGCAAGGGCACGGGGCTCGGTCTCTCCACAAGTTGGTCGATCATTGCCGATCATGGTGGTACGCTAGAGTTCGTGAGTGCGGAAGGTCAAGGCACCCGCGTCACGGCGCGCCTACCATGCCCGCCCTAAACACACAAAAGCCCGCAACCCGGCTGACTGCCGCCTGATGCGGACCCCCTTGATGTGGACCCCCTTGATGTTAACCACTGATTAAGAACCATTGATAAGAACCACCGGCGCAAACCAGACTCATCCTGAACCGACGCAGACGACCTATGGCCAAAAAAATCCTGATCATTGACGATGACCCGGCCGTGCGTCAGGCGTTTGAGCTCGCCCTGCGGCGCACCCCTTACGTGGTGGCGACCGCCGACTGCGGGGAAGCTGGCGCCGAGCAGGCGCTGCAGGAGGACTTCGATCTCATCTACCTGGACCTGCGCATGCCCGGCATCGACGGAGTGGAAACACTCCGACGCATCCGCGCGAAAAAACCTGATCAGCTGGTCTACATCGCAACCGCTTTTCACCGCGAGTTCTTTGATGATCTCGCCGCCGCCCGCCGCGACGGCATTGTTTTTGAACTCTTGCGCAAGCCCCTGGAGCGTCAGCAGATCATCGACATCACCCGCGCGATCCTGGGCGACGATATTGACGACAGCTCGCCCAAGGCCGAGCCCAGCGCCGGCGATGCGACCGGGGCGCCATGATCAAGCTCAAGCTTTATGTCACCGGCATGACGCCCGGCAGCCGCGCGCTGATCGCGCAGCTCGAGGAACTCATCGGCACCCTTGATGACAACTTCGACCTCGAAGTGCTCGACATCTTCGAACACCCGAACGAAGCCTATGACGACCTGGTACAAATCACCCCCACCCTGGTTCGCAGCCTGCCTCCCCCTGTCACCCAGATCATCGGCGACCTCAGCAACCGCGAGCGCATCCTTGCCGGACTGGCACTGAACAGCACGGCAGCATGAGCATCCTCTCGCAAACACCACGCGCTCGGGAAGGCATCGAACACATGACAACGCCGCACACGAAAAAACCAAAAAACATTTGGAAAACCAACCTACCCGAGCAATTGCATCCGCGGGCCAACAGTCATTCATCCGCCGTCTTTGACGCGCTTGCTTGACACTGCCCGCGCCCGCACCTAGCATCCTTTCGCGTATTTACTACGACCCCACTGCTTCAATGGATCTCTCCAGTATTCGGGCTCCTGTCCGGGACGACCTCACAGCCGTCGATGGCTTAATTCTCCGACGCCTGCAATCCGATGTAGTGCTGATCAACCAGATCGGCCACTACATTGTCGGCAGCGGCGGCAAACGCCTGCGCCCCCTGCTCGTGCTGCTCGCCGCGCGCGCCTGCGGCTACACCGGCGAGCACCACATCGACATGGCCGCCATCGTCGAGTTCATTCACACCGCCACCCTGCTGCACGACGACGTCGTCGACGGCTCCGAACTGCGCCGCAATCGCGAAACCGCCAACGCCGTCTGGGGCAATGAAGCCAGCGTGTTGGTCGGAGATTTCCTCTACTCGCGCGCCTTCGAGATGATGGTCGATGTCGGTCAGATGCGTGTCATGGACGTGCTCGCTCACGCCACCAACCGCATCTCCGAGGGCGAAGTGTTGCAACTGCTCAACACCCACGACCCAGACACGACAGAAGCCCGCTACATGGAAGTCATCGAGCGCAAGACCGCCACCCTGTTTGAGGCCGGCGCCCGCCTCGGCGCCGTGCTCGCAGAAACCCCGCGCGAGACCGAAGACGCGCTGGCCGCCTACGGTCTGCATCTCGGCATCGCCTTCCAACTCGTTGACGACGCCCTCGACTACGGCTCCGACCAAGAAACCATCGGCAAAAACATCGGCGACGACCTCGCCGAGGGCAAACCCACCCTGCCCGTCATCCGCGCGATGGAAGTCGGCACCGAAGACCAACGCAACATCCTGCGCCAAGCCATCGAGACCGGCGGCCGCGACCAAATGGACCAAGTCGGCGCCACCATTGTCGCCACCGAAGCACTGGAGTATACTGTCTCGCTCGCACGGTCCCACGCGCAGTCTGCCCGAGACGCGTTAGCGATCCTGCCCGAGTCCGACAGCCGCAACTCGCTGCTCACGACGGCCGACTTCGCCGTCAGCCGCACCTACTAAGCAGCAACCGTTCGGCCCTGGCACCATGGCGACTCTGATTAGCAACAGCCCAAAACCGCATGGCCCAGGACAGAAAGACCCAAGACCGCGAGACGACCAATACCGGCACCGCCCAAACCGCAATTGCCGTGACCCAAAGACGATCATCGGGGTGTAGCTCAGCCTGGTAGAGCACTGCCTTCGGGAGGCAGGGGCCGGAGGTTCGAATCCTCTCACCCCGACCATTAAAACCAATCACTTAGCCAATCTCCTTTGTTGCGGTTTCTTGGGCGCCGTGACTAGAACGTGGCGCGAGGTCGAGCTGGGCGACTGCGGAGCGAACGCGATCAGGGGCCAGGTGAGCATATCTTTCCGTCATCGTCACAGAGCTGTGACCCAGCAGGTCGCGGATCACTGTCAGCGGGAATCCGGATGTCACCAGCCAGGCGGCGCAGGTGTGCCGGAGATCGTGGATACGGAAGTCGGAGATCCCTGCACGCCGGCAGGCGGTCGCAAGCGAGCGCTTAATGCCGCGAATTGGCGAGCCATCGGTATTGTCCGGCGATTGAGGTCAACCCTCTCCCATTCCAGGCCCAATAACTCCCCCCGCCTGCATCCGATATTCAGCGCTAGCTGAATGAAGTCGCCAAGGTGCGCAGCATTGGGCCCGCCTCGGGCTGCTGCAAGCAGCTGGTCGGCCTCGGCGTAGGACAGCCAGCGCACGCGACCCTCGGGCTCGCGCAACTTGCGCCCAAGTACCGGGCTCGGGATGTCCCACTCAAGCGCGCGCCGCGCCCAGTTCAGCGAGCTGGACAGCAACGAGAGCTCGCGGTTGACCGTGGCGGGGCTTGCCCCAGTGCCGCGCCTGTCGGCAATGTATCCAGTAACATCAGACGGGCACAGGGTATGCAGCTCCCGCCCGGTGAATTTCGCGGCGCTCGGCTCCCGACATCGCCAGCGCGGAGCTCCTCATCAATGAGAGCCCGAGCAAGGCGCCCCCTTGGCGCGGTTTTCTCCGCGCCGACCTGGCGAACGGCTGGTCGGTCTATACGGTGCACTGGAAGTCGTCGCGCGGGGAGAACTGCACGACCAAGGATTTGGACAATGCACGGCAGCGCGAGATTCAAGCGGTCGGACTGGCGGAGGATTCCGCCGCGGCAATCGCCGATGGTCGCACGGTGATCGTTGCCGGGGACTTCAACATCCAGGCGCCCGGGCGGTCGCTGCGCGTCGGTACTGATCCTGGCGAGGATTGCGCCCCGAGTGATGGGCGCTGTGAGGGGATTTGTGGAACTGGCGGGCTTGATGGCTATGACGACAGCATCGCCCTGCTGCTAGGCATGGACCCGAGCGCGCGGCTGCTGTCAGCGGAGCTGGATTCAACCTATGTGCTGCGCCATTTCCCCGGCGGGGCGATTGATCATGTGCTGGTGGCGGGGCCGGGCGAGTTTTCGGCGGCGATGGTGCCGCCGGTATCAGGTGAGCGGTGGATGGGGTCGGATCATCGGGCGGTGGTTGTGGGGCAGTAGGTTGGGGCTAGGAAACAGTTCGAGCCAGGCAATTTTTTTCACTTTTCAATCAAGGCATTGCGCGTTGCCCACGTCAAGCCGGCACGAAAAACCCCGCCCCGAGGAGTCGGGAGCGGGGTTGTCTTGGGCTGTGGGCGTCCGTGCCCGAGGGGTCAGCCGCGCCGGGTTGCGCTTAGGCTGCGCCCCGCTGGGGTGGCTTGGCAATTAAATCCAATCTGGCCCCATTTAGCTCTTAACCCTTTTAGCTCCCAATTAACTTAACGGCACGAGCCAGGAAGATATTTGACTGGAACTCCATTGGTAGCCCCTGGACCGCAAGCAAATCCACTAAGCTGAGCAGGGAAATCAGCGATTGTTGCAGGCGTTCCAACTGATGATTCAGGAACTAGATCAATAGTCATTGTATCAACTGCTGCGTCAATTCCCTGTACTGTAACAGTAACCACGCCATTCGCATCTGTTGCGATAGAGCTGACGTATTGCGTTGTCGTAGTACCTTCACCGCATCCCCAACCATTCGCACCGGGTGTATCACCAGCATTGGCCGTTTGATAAACTTCAGCTATTGTCGTTCGGCATTGACTGGTAGCAAGAATTGGTTCGGCCATTTTGGCCTTAATGATATAATCCTGATAAGCCGGCAAAGCAATCGCCGCCAAAATACCAATGATCGCCACAACGATCATCAGTTCGATCAAAGTAAAACCTTGTTGATACTTTTTCATGATCTGCTCCAGTGCAGTGAATAGAAAGACATTGACATCGCCCATCAGAGGGAGATCGGAGCGGGATGGGTTCCGCTCTCGACGACCGGAGTATCAGGATTCAGGCCAACTTTGGTGGAAAGCGGCTAATCGATTGAAAAGAAAAGGCAACTGCGCCAAAAACCCAAGCCGTCACTCGCTTGGACGGACGCGGGCGGGCAGGCTGTCACAGGGGTGAAGGTGTGACAGTCACACCCCCTGTCACACCCCTGCCACAGGGGGGTAAGGGTCATACCATTACCCATAACTATCCCTGACGCTGCGGTAAGCCTCCAGCGCCATGACAAAATCGGGGATGCGCTGCAACCCAATCCAGAGCGTCTTCGGTCCCGGGAACCCATCGGATTTGCGGTTGAGAAAGCCGCCCAGGGAGGCGACCATGCGCACCATGGTATCGAGCGAGGGCGGCTGCTCGGGTGGCGCTTGTTTCTGGGTGACCAGATAGACCGCCTTCCATTCCTCCTCGGCAAAGACCGCATCGCAAGGCAACTCCGGGCACTCGCGCCCGAGCATGGTCAGGTACAGCACCCGCCACGCGATGATCATGTACAAAGCGAGCGCCGGCTCCAGGCGCTCGCGCGTCTCGAGCTGCAGCTCCTCGATGCGGCAGCCACTTTTTAAGATCCGGAAAAAAATTTCCACTTGCCACCTGCAAAGATACCAGGAGAGCGTCTCGATGGCCTCTTGGGCGCTCTGCACCGCCAGATTGGTCAGCAACAGCCAGTTGAGTGGCTCCTCGCCGGCGGGCGGATTGACCTCGGTGGCCAGCAAAGCCGTGACCGTGACATCGGGCAAGGTGCGATCCGGGCGCCAGGGTGCCTTCAGGGTCACGCGCACCACCTTGATCTCCTGCGTGACCTGGCGTGCTTTGGCCCCCTTGGTGGCGGGACGCTCGAAGGTGATCTCGGTGAGCACCGGGGCGGCGTCCAGGGCCTCATTGAGCTTTCTGCCATCGGCCAAGCAGCGGTCGCGATGCTGCACCCGTACCAGCCAATCGGCGCTGTTCTCGGGGATGGGCGCTTCAACAAACAGGTCGTAGATGTCGCCCTCGCGATCGGCAACATAGGTCAAGCGCGTGTCGCTCAGTTCCTCGGCCAGCGCATTGACGCGCGCGTAGCCATCGACCCAGCGCACGCTTTCTTTCTCCTCCAGTGGGCGGCGCGAGTCTTTGTCCTGGCCCAGGCTACCGGGCTCGCGCACAAAAGTGTGCAAATCCAGCAGCCCCAGCGCGAGGCGCTCGGGCGTGACCGCCAAGGTGGGATGGATGTACATCCCATAGCGGCTCTCAAAGTTCAGTGGCCCAAGACCGACAATGCCTTTTTTGGTTGTATAGTCCCATACCATTACCCATAACTATCCCTGACGCTGCGGTAAGCCTCCAGCGCCATGACAAAATCGGGGATGCGCTGCAACCCAATCCAGAGCGTCTTCGGTCCCGGGAACCCATCGGATTTGCGGTTGAGAAAGCCGCCCAGGGAGGCGACCATGCGCACCATGGTATCGAGCGAGGGCGGCTGCTCGGGTGGCGCTTGTTTCTGGGTGACCAGATAGACCGCCTTCCATTCCTCCTCGGCAAAGACCGCATCGCAAGGCAACTCCGGGCACTCGCGCCCGAGCATGGTCAGGTACAGCACCCGCCACGCGATGATCATGTACAAAGCGAGCGCCGGCTCCAGGCGCTCGCGCGTCTCGAGCTGCAGCTCCTCGATGCGGCAGCCACTTTTTAAGATCCGGAAAAAAATCTCCACTTGCCACCTGCAAAGATACCAGGAGAGCGTCTCGATGGCCTCCTCGGCGCTCTGCACCGCCAGATTGGTCAGCAACAGCCAGTTGAGTGGCTCCTCGCCGGCGGGTGGATTGACCTCGGTGGCGAGCAAGGCCGTGACCGTGACATCGGGCAAGGTGCGATCCGGGCGCCAGGGTGCCTTCAGGGTCACGCGCACCACCTTGATCTCCTGCTTGACCTGGCGTGCTTTGGCCCCCTTGGTGGCGGGACGCTCGAAGGTGATCTCGGTGAGCACCGCAGCGGCGTCCAGGGCCTCATTGAGCTTTCTGCCATCGGCCAAGCAGCGGTCGCGATGCTGCACCCGTACCAGCCAATCGGCGCTGTTCTCGGGGATGGGCGCTTCAACAAACAGGTCGTAGATGTCGCCCTCGCGATCGGCAACATAGGTCAAGCGCGTGTCGCTCAGTTCCTCGGCCAGCGCATTGACGCGCGCGTAGCCATCGACCCAGCGCACGCTTTCTTTCTCCTCCAGTGGGCGGCGCGAGTCTTTGTCCTGGCCCAGGCTACCGGGCTCGCGCACAAAAGTGTGCAAATCCAGCAGCCCCAGCGCGAGGCGCTCGGGCGTGACCGCCAAGGTGGGATGGATGTACATCCCATAGCGGCTCTCAAAGTTCAGTGGCCCAAGACCGACAATGCCTTTTTTGGTTGTATAGTCCAGCTCGCTGGTATCTTGGATACACAGCACCCGCGGATGCTCGCGCAGACGTTCTTCGGTACAAGCAAAATGGGGTGCGAGGATCTGCTCGGCGGTGACCGTGGGATGATCGAAAAAGCGATAGGCGGCCCGGGTCTCATACCAACCGTTGCAAGCCCCGGGAATACTTTGTGTCGGCTTGGCGCCGAGGGTTTCAAGCACCTGTTGGGCGCGATGATTCAGGCGCTTGTCGCCCAGAGAGATGTCCTGCAGTTCAGAGGCCAGCGCGATCATGCCACCACCCCCAGGGCGGCGCGGAAGTCCGCCGCCAGCGGGTAGACATAGATCGCCTTGCGCGGCAGCGCGGCCCGATGGGTGCGGTCGCACTTGCCGCGCCCGGTGGTTTCGCCCAAGTCGTGCCAGTTGGCGGCACGGTAACAGGTCCCGGCAAAGCGTGGGGTCTCGACAAAGGTCTCCAGCAGCACCAGACGCTCGCCATAGCGGGCGGGAAAGTCGACACTGACTTGCCGCGCGGCCAAGGACAGCACCTTGGAGGCGAGGTGTTTGACCTGCACCCAGGGCAGGATGAGGAAGCGGGCGTTGTTGAGCACCCGTCCCAGGTGTGCTTGGCGCTGCGCGGGCGTCCAGCCAATCCAGCGGTCGCGGGCAGCGACTTTCCAGGCCGCCGCGCCAAAGCCGATGGCGCCGAGCAGACCGCCATCCCACTGGATCAGGTAGCGCAGCTGCGCACCAGGCAGGGGACTGTAGCCGAGGTAGTGGTAGCGCTCGATCAGGCCGTTCCATAATTGCGAGGCCCTTCGATCATCAACGCGCGCCAGGCGCAAGCCGCTGAGCGCGCGCAGCGGGACGGACACTGGGATCGGTTCGGGCCGGGACTCGGGGCGCGGGACGAAGCGCCGCCCATTGCCATTGCCGCAGGTCGGTGGCGGCAGCACAATGAGCCCGGCACGATGCAACCGCAGCAGTCCCACCCGGGCACTCATGAGCTTGGGGCGGCCTTGGATATCGGTCCACTCCAGCGCGCGGCACACCCGCCGAGCGATCTCCGCGCGCAGCGGCGGCTGCGCCAGCGCGATCTCCTGGCGAATGCGCGCTAAGTCGGTCTCGTTGAAAGGGCGCCCACATAAACGGCTTGGAATCGCTTGGTCCATGGTCTCCCGTCCCCTTGCTGAAGATGAAAGGGCATCTCAGCAGAACTCGGGAGCTGTGTCCAGCCCCGGACGACGCTGGGGCGGGGAGATATGGGTAATGGTATGGTATAGTCCAGCTCGCTGGTATCTTGGATACACAGCACCCGCGGATGCTCGCGCGGACGTTCTTCGGTACAAGCAAAATGGGGTGCGAGGATCTGCTCGGCGGTGACCGTGGGATGATCGAAAAAGCGATAGGCGGCCCGGGTCTCATACCAACCGTTGCAAGCCCCGGGAATACTTTGTGTCGGCTTGGCGCCGAGGGTTTCAAGCACCTGTTGGGCGCGATGATTCAGGCGCTTGTCGCCCAGAGAGATGTCCTGCAGTTCAGAGGCCAGCGCGATCATGCCACCACCCCCAGGGCGGCGCGGAAGTCCGCCGCCAGCGGGTAGACATAGATCGCCTTGCGCGGCAGCGCGGCCCGATGGGTGCGGTCGCACTTGCCGCGCCCGGTGGTTTCGCCCAAGTCGTGCCAGTTGGCGGCACGGTAACAGGTCCCGGCAAAGCGTGGGGTCTCGACAAAGGTCTCCAGCAGCACCAGACGCTCGCCATAGCGGGCGGGAAAGTCGACACTGACTTGCCGCGCGGCCAAGGACAGCACCTTGGAGGCGAGGTGTTTGACCTGCACCCAGGGCAGGATGAGGAAGCGGGCGTTGTTGAGCACCCGTCCCAGGTGTGCTTGGCGCTGCGCGGGCGTCCAGCCAATCCAGCGGTCGCGGGCAGCGACTTTCCAGGCCGCCGCGCCAAAGCCGATGGCGCCGAGCAGACCGCCATCCCACTGGATCAGGTAGCGCAGCTGCGCACCAGGCAGGGGACTGTAGCCGAGGTAGTGGTAGCGCTCGATCAGGCCGTTCCATAATTGCGAGGCCCTTCGATCATCAACGCGCGCCAGGCGCAAGCCGCTGAGCGCGCGCAGCGGGACGGACACTGGGATCGGTTCGGGCCGGGACTCGGGGCGCGGGACGAAGCGCCGCCCATTGCCATTGCCGCAGGTCGGTGGCGGCAGCACAATGAGCCCGGCACGATGCAACCGCAGCAGTCCCACCCGGGCACTCATGAGCTTGGGGCGGCCTTGGATATCGGTCCACTCCAGCGCGCGGCACACCCGCCGAGCGATCTCCGCGCGCAGCGGCGGCTGCGCCAGCGCGATCTCCTGGCGAATGCGCGCTAAGTCGGTCTCGTTGAAAGGGCGCCCACATAAACGGCTTGGAATCGCTTGGTCCATGGTCTCCCGTCCCCTTGCTGAAGATGAAAGGGCATCTCAGCAGAACTCGGGAGCTGTGTCCAGCCCCGGACGACGCTGGGGCGGGGAGATATGGGTAATGGTATGGGTAAGGGTGTGACATGGGGGGATCGCTGGCCCCCAAGGGCCTTGACGGTCTTGTTCTGGAACCCTGCTTTGGTTATTCTGGTATAACCATGAAGATCGTTATCGACACATCCGTCCTCGTAGCTGCCTTGCGCTCCCGTGTCGGCGCCAGCCATGCTTTGTTGCGAAGCCTGCCCGATCCACGCTTTCGCATCGCACTCTCGGTCACACTTTATACGGAATGGCAAGCGGTGCTAACGCGGCCCGAGCATATGCCGACTGACGTTACGCCGGCACAGGTGCTGGCGTTTCTGCGTTATCTGGCATCGATTGCACATCGCCAAGACATCTACTATCTGTGGCGTCCAGTGCTGCGCGACCCCAATGACGACATGGTGCTTGAATGCGCCATGGCCTCGGGTAGCCGTTTCATCGTCACGCACAATCTGAGCGACTTTCGGCGGGCCGAGTCATTCAGCATCCAGGCCGTCACACCGGCGCAGTTTCTCGACTTTCTTGAGGCGCCGATCACTTGAGGATCTATTTCCATGAGCGCACTGACCGTCCGTTTGCCCAATTCCGTCCATCAAACCATCAAAGAACTGGCGGCTCGGGATGAGATCTCCGTCAACCAGTTCATCGCCAGCGCCGCCGCCGAGAAAATGGCCGCCGTGCTGACCCTCGATTATTTGCGCACCGAGGCCGCCAAGGGCCGGCGCGAGGATTTCCTGCACCTGCTCGATCAGGTTCCAGACGCCCCGCCGCTTGCGGGGGATGAGTGGCCGGCGAGTTCATAGCCTGCTGTTGCAAGGGAATGTTTGACCATACCAAACTCGCGTGAGGAGCGAATCAATGCCTGCTATCTGTCTGAAAACAGCGGCTGCCGTGACAGGATTGACCAAGAGAACCCTGTGGCGCTAAATCGAAAACGGCAAATTAAACACAGAAATGCAAGAGAGCGAGGTGAAAACCCTGGTGGATTTCGACGGCGTGCTGCGGATCGCGCAGCTGGAACTTCCTGCGGATGACTATGCAATGATCCTGGACGCGGATGCGGGCGCGCCGGAGGCAGAATGCGAGTTTGGCCTGTGGCTGCTGGAAAATGGGCGCGAGACGCTGGCCGTGGAGTGGTTGCAACGAGCGGCGCACGCGGGCGTGGCCGATGCCATGCAATGGCTCGGCAAGCTCTATGCGCGCGGCGAGGGGGTGGAGCAAGACGAAGCCCAGGCCACTGAGTGGATCAAACAGGCCGCCGCGCATGGCCATCCGATCGCGCAGCGGCAGGTGGCGGAGCTTGGGCTTTAGCCCCAGCGCCGGGAGTTTTGGATGCAGACCATCCACTTCGATACAGCCAAGGCCATCACCGGCCTGAGTCGCTCAAGCCTGTGGCGTCGCATTCGCGAACACCCGGGCTCCACTGAAACCCTCGGCCAGACCAAGGGCCAGATGCGCACGCGCATCGACATTGACTGCGCCTTGGAATGGAACCGCTTTGCGCTCACGGACCAGGATCGCGCGCTCATCCTTGGTGCCGATGCCGGGCACGCCGGCGCTCAATATGGTTTGGGCTTGCGACTGCTCGAACTCGGCCATCCGCAGCAAGCGAGGCGGCAGCCGAAAACCGGAAACGCGCAAGCACCTCAACGACAAATGCTGCTAAAGTAAAGCCCACAGATTCAAGCTCCGGGGCAATACCCGCGCATTCTGCCCCGCTCCAAGACATTATCGGGTGCAAAGAATGGCAAGAGAGCCGAGAGACAAGTGGGGCAGTTTCGTTGTCGGGCCTATCATCGTGTTCGTTGCCCTCGGGGCGATTTGGAAGAACGAGAACCGCTTCGACTATCACCAGGCAGCCAAGAAAACCCAGGCTGTCGAGTCGGTGCAAGAACTGACCCCGGAGCAGCGCTTCTCCTATACCGGCAGCATGGATCAATCACTGGTCCTGCCAGGGGAGTATGTCGAAGCCTTCACCGGGTACCTGATGGTACGCCGCGACGCCGAGATCTACGCCTGGGACAAGGAGACGGACTCCGACGACCGCGTGACCTGGTCGCGGCGCTGGATGAGCAGCGTGGAGAGCAACTCCCGCAACAACGGCATCAGCCAGCAGCTTTCCTCGCGCACACTGACCCCCACCGAGTATCAAGTCGGCGATTTGACGATCGATGGCGCACGCATCGAATTCGTCGACAGTTCTGTCGAGATATCGCCGTTTGATTTGCGCATCACGAATCCCGTGCTCGAAGACCGGGGCGAGTACCTCTACCTGTCAAAGGGTGAAGTCGACAACATGGGCGATGAGCGAATTCGTTACACCGGCATTCGAGTGCCCACGACCGCGACCTATTTCGGCAAGGCCGAAGCGGGCCGGGGCGTGGCGGATACCTCGCAGGCCCGCACTGGGATGATCAATGCGATCATTCAGGACAGCGGTATTCTCCATCACATCGTCGCCGGCGAAAGGGAAACCGCCCTGGCCACCATGGCGGCGCACATCAGCCGACTAAAGTGGATTGTGCGAGGGGCAGCATCAGCGGTGGTGATTATCGGATTCAATATCTTCTTCAGCGCAATGCTCGGGTTCTTGTATTCCATCCCCTTGATTGGCGGCCTTGCGCGATCGGGTTCCTTCGTCCTCTCTCTGGCGCTGGGGCTCCCGCTGATAGTGGTGACCATGCTGGGTGGCTATCTGATCGCTAATCCGGCCGTCTTGCTGGCAATCGCAGCTCTGATCGGCGGTGGCACATTGGCTCTGCGCAAACGCAAGAAGAAAACCCAAAACGCGGTCTTCCAGCAACTGGAAACCCAGTACGGCCCTGAACTGCAAACCCTGGACATCAAAGAGCTGGAATTCATCGAACTGGCAAAGCTGGTTTTCTCCGACGGCAAGCTGGACCCCAAGGAGGAGGAATTCCTCCGGCGCTGGTCACGTAAGCAGGGCTGGGATGATGGCCGTTTCCTGGACATGCTGAACAAAGCAAAAACCATGAGCGACAGCGGCCCACCCAGCCGCACGGCAAGCGAAGAGCAGCTGAAAAACCTCATCCGCCTGGCACTGGCAGACGGCCACCTTTCACGCTCGGAGTTGAATAGCATTCAACACGCAGCGAAACGCCTGGGCTTTGATCGCGGACGCATTGCCCGGATAACCCAGCAGGTCCAACAGATGGCGGCCAGAGGCGCGGCCCAGCCTGCCTGACACCGCTGCAGGATAAACCCGCCGGGGAGGGCGAGGGAAAGCTCAGGGCATCGCCGTCTCGGCCGACTGGTTGTCGTTACTGGCTGATGGGGCCTCATCGCCGGGTGATTGTCTTGTCTCATTCAGCGCCTGCTCCAGCAGGCGGGTCGACACATCCCTGGACTCGCCCTTGACCAGCGCCCGCTGCAAATCCGCCAGGGCTTCGGCAGCCTGCACTTCGCCGGCGAGTCGCGCGGCTGTTTTCAGACGCTGCGCCAGGGCGATGGCATCGGCCTGTTGCTCGCGCGCGAGATAATCGGTCATGGCTGGCATGGCCCGACTCAGCTGACTGTGGAAGTCAGCCTCGGTGCCGGCCCAGGCAGGCGCCTGGTCATTCCTGCGATCACCCGGCCCCTTGGCATCGCGACCGCGCAAATATGGCAGCAAGGTTTTCAACAACTCGGTTTCGTCGAGCGGTTTGTTCAAAAAGGCCGTCATTCCCGCCGCGCGACACAGGTGCTCGCCTTCGATCATCCCATGGGCGGTCAGTGCGATGACCGGCAGATCCGCCAGGCGCGGGTCGGCGCGCAGGCGTTCTGTCACCTGAAAACCATCGAGGCCGGGCATGCGGATGTCGAGCAGCACAGCGTCGAACCTCTCCCGCCCAAGACAGGCGAGCGCTTCGAATCCATCGGCGGCGGCGGTCACCTCGAATCCCAATCCTTTCAGGACATCGACCGCGATTTCGCGGTTGACGGCGTGATCGTCAGCTACCAGAACCCGGGTACCGGGCGGAATCTGCCCGCTGAGCGCATGCAGCCTGGATGCAGCATTCTCTTGTGGCGGCGATTGGCCCAATGCGCTCAGCAGCGCCCCTCGCAATGCAGCGTGCGACATCGCCTGCGTAACCAGGCCGTCAAAGACTCCATCGCCAGCCTGAGCCTCGGCACCCTGCACCGCGCCGAGCGTTCCAATCAGCACAAGCGCCGGTTTGGGGGAGATCGCCGGGTGCTGGCGCAATTGCCGTACGACAGTGGCTACTTGAGCATCGGCTTGGGCATCTGCCAGGCGAGCATCCAAGAGCACAAGCGAAAAAGCACATCCCTTGCGGCAAGCGTCGCCAAGCATGGACAGGGCGTCAGTGCCCGAGGCCGCCAATGCCACCGCCAAACCCAGGTGATTGAGTGCTTGCCCCAAGAGTGCTTGGGAGAATTCGCGCTCGCTGACGACTAGGGCACGCGTGCCAGGCTCCGGCCAGTTCAGCTCGCTCGGTTGTTCAGCGTCCCGCGACAGACCAAGCTCGGCGGTGAACTGGAAGATACTGCCCCGCTGGGGATAGCTATAGACCTCGATGTCCCCGCCCATGAGTCGCACCAGATGGCGCGAGATCGCGAGCCCCAGACCGGTCCCGCCTTGAGCGCTGCTGGCGTCGGAATTGTCTAGCTGCGAAAAGGGCTGAAACAGGCGCTGCAGGTCCTTCGAGGCAATGCCAACGCCAGTATCTTCAAGCGCAAATTTCAGTCTGACGCGGTCCCTGGCGTGATCCTCGCCGGAATTTCCTGGGCCGCTCCCCCCGGCGCCTCTCCGGATAAGGCCCCGGATATGCTCTGGCTCTGGCTCTGGCACGACCTGCTCGACACACAGCAACACCGAACCGCTCGGGGTGAACTTGATCGCATTGCTGGTCAGGTTCAGGAGCACTTGCCCCAGTCGCACAGGGTCGCCGCGCAGATGCCGCGGCACACCAGGACCGATGGCAAAAGCGATGTCCAGCATTGGCTCCCGGTTTCTGATCGCGGCGAAGCTGGCAATCTGCTCGAGTACCTCATCGAGCGTGAAATTGCGTTCTTCGAGCCTGACCCGCCCGGCTTCCATTTTGGAGACAGCCAGAATGTCATCGAGAATCCTGAGCAGAGACTGCGCTGCCGCGCGAATCTTGCTGGCCCGATCGCGCTGCGCCGGAGGAATATCGGCCTGCAGCAGGAGCTTGGCCAGACCAATAATGCTCGACATCGGCGTGCGCAGCTCGTGGCTTACATTGGCGAGCAGCGCCGTCTTGGCACGACTAGCGCTTTCGGCGCGCTCTTTGGCTTCGAGCAGACTGGCTTCGAGCTCTTTCTGGGTGCTGACATCGCGCGCGACACCTTCGATGACCCTGGTCCCATCAGGAGCATCGACAGCAAGGGTTTCGGTGCATTCAAGCTGCCGCAGTTGTCCCCTGGCATTGCGCACCCGCACCACGCTGCTGGCTGATAGCTGCACGTCACCCACGCCTAAGGGAAACACCGCAGACGCGCTGCTGACATCGACGAGAAACCGCTCGAGCTCACGGCAGAATACCTGCGGCTCGCAGCCCATCACCTCCCGCACGGAGTCACTGGCAAAGAGCAGCCGGCCATCCGCTGATCGGGCGTAGACGAAATAGCCCTGCAGGCGGTTGAGCAACCGCTCGTAGCGTGCCTGGGTCCAGGCCGTTGTTTGCTCGGCGCGCTGGCGACGATCGCGCTGGCGGTGCATGAGCAACGTCAGCAGCAACGCGCCAACCCAGACAACAATCAGCAAGGCACCGCCAAGCGCTGATTGAATCAGCAGGTGGCGTCGGAAAACCTTCAGGTGCTCGCGCAGGAACTGATCCGTGGTCAAGAAGCGGGCGAGACCGATCAAATGGTAATCGCGCGGGTCGAGCAGGGGCACCTCGGCCACCAGGCAGTTCGCACATGCCGGGTCGCCCTGCTGCAACAGCTGCGGATCAAGTTCATCCCATTCAGGCGCCAGTTCGATCGCAAGCGCGGAGAAAAAGGGCTGGCCGGTGTCTTTCTCCTTGAAGCTGAGCACCTCGTTCAGCACATCCTTAAGCGGTTGCGAGCGCGCCTCGGTCATGGCGAGAACCAAGGCCCCAGCCAGACGATCGGCCTGGGCCTGCCCCAATAGATTCGCCTGATGCTGGGCTTCGTTCTGAAGACCTGGCTTGAGTGCGCCCCGCCAATACCCTTCAATCAGCGCGCCAAGCCCCAGTGCAAGAAGCACAAACGCGAGGGTGATCCAACGGGCAAGAGCATTCATGGCACAGGCGCTCAATCAATCGTTTTAGCGATACCGAGGAAAAAACCCTGCAACTTAACGCCGCTCTCTCGCAGCGCGCTCAGGCTCACATAAGGCTGGACCCGGGCTCCAATAAACACGCCAGCTGCAACACCCCGTTCCACATCAGCCTCAAACGGGGAAAACAGCAGACGGGAGTGACGGGCAGAGAAGGCCTGCAGCGAGCGCAAATCCGCCAGTGGCAGGCGCGACTCAGTGATGAAAACAGCCGCTGGGGGAGTTTCGGAACGCTCTTGCAAGGCAGGATCATCACTCAGCACGACACGCAGCCGATACGCCAGTAGCCCACCCGGTTGCTCGAGCTGTTGCCGGTAGCGCTCCGCCGAGGCTCGGTCATGGGCGAAGAACAGAACAATCGCCAGGCGCTCTTGTTGATCGAGCTTGCGCTGCAGATTCTGATCAGCGGCCAGCGTGGCGCGAAAGATCTTCAGGCCAATTTCAACCCGACGCCTTTCACTCGCGCCCGTAGCCAGCGCATCTTGAAGACTTGCGCCCAGCACGCACGCTAGCAGCAGCATTAACAAGACAACGCGAATGCAGTTAACGAGCTGACATTTCGCCGTCCAAGACGCACCTTCAGATTGCCTGACTGACGCCCCGGCCTGCCTCGAAATCATCCTTAACAGCGAGATCCCATGAATAAACATCAGAAACCGGGATTGCCAAGCGTCGCAACGAACGCGAGACGATAATTAATTAAGCGTGTAAGCAAACTGAATCCAAAGAGCACGTCCCTCCAGCAACGGGTAATCGTACTCGTAAGTATCCATTGGCGCAGGGGAGCGAATGGATTCATTCAATAGATTGGTCGCGCCAGCGCGCACCGTTAACCCGTTGACTCCAACGTCGAACCAGCTCAGCGTTAGGGACAGGTCGTTGTATGCACCCAAAGGGTCGGTGCGCGAATCCAGCGGATCTCGCGCCCGATCGCCGACGTAGCGCCAGCGCCCAGCGAGCAGAACATCTTTGCGGGGATTGTAGAAAACGCCAAGATTACCGAGCCATTTTGCCGCGCCGGGGACGGGGCCACCAGTCTCCTCGTTTAAGGTGTCCGCATAGCTCAGATTGGCATTCAGCTTGAAGTCGCGCCAGAACCGCTGCTCCCACTCGAGTTCGACCCCCTTCAGACGCTCTTTGCCGCGATTGAAGATGCCTTCAGGAGTCGTGACGATGATGTCAAATAACTTGGAGTAGTAAAGGGTCAGGCGGGCGACAGTGTTCGGCTTGCGGAAAATGTAGCCGATCTCCGCCGTGTGAACGCGCTGCGGTTGATCCGGCGTTTCCTGCTCTGTCGGCGGCAACGGGACATAATACCGCTGAAGCAGCGTGGGCGGAAAAAACGCACCGGCAAACTGAGCTTTAACCACGTGCCTGTCGTTGATGCGCCAGACACCGGCAAAGCGAGGGGAAAAACTGCCGCTAACATCGCTGTAATGGTCATAGCGTGCGCCGAGCGTCAGATCGAGATTCTCAAGGACGGACCACTGATCCTGAATCGCCAGGCTGCTGATGGTGCGAGCCGCGTCTGGCGAGAAAGTCGCAAGTTCTCCCGAATAGCGACGCATTCCGGGCAACGGCTCGAAGGTAAAGATATCGGCGTTAAAGGCGCGCCATGCATCGAGTCCTTCATCCCTCGCAACGCTGAACTCCACGCGCAACTTGTGGTAGTCCCAGCCCGTCCATTCGAGAAAGCTCTCGGCTTTGGTCGACATGACCGAAAACCATCTCTCAGTGTACAACCCATCTGGCAGTACCGGACTGCCTGGCACCGCAGGCGCACCGGGAGGCCGCAGGAGTTTGTCTAAGAAAGAGTCTATCTGTTGCCAGCGGAGGATCAAAGCACCGTTTAGATTCGCCATTGGCGCAAAGTCAACGCGGCCCTGAAGCAACCATTGACTTCCATCCAAACGATCGTTTTGGCGGGACGGATCAGGCAGGACGCCGGTGCTACCGAAGAACGCGTTTTTGCGACTGAACTGATATTGCGCGAACAGCGAGGCATTGCCCACATCAAGGTTAAGCTGTCCGAATCGATATTGCTCACCACTATCGACCGGCCCCGGAGCATTGGAGACTGAAGCCAGCCCGATGGTATGGAGCAGGTCTCTCTCAACCCACAGATCAGCCCCGCGACTATCCCAGCCTGCCAGGTTCACTCGCAGCGAAAGGTCTCGCTCGGGGTCGTCAAAGCGGTAGATAGCACCGACTTCCGTGGTGCCATTGTCACCGTAGCGCAGGTGTGCGTAGGGTTGCGAGTATGTAACGATGTTGATCAGGCCAGCGAAAGCCGATTCCCCGTAGAGCGCGGAGCCAGGGCCGCGAATCACCTCGATACGCTCGACTTGCGCAATCGGTAACTCGAAGTACGTCGAGTTTCCCGCGAGGCTGTTATTCAGCGGCACGGAGTCAATCAGAACCTTGACTTCATTATTTCCATTATCAATGCCACGAAAAGACGCAGTGAAAAGACCTTCTTGCCGACGGTCGATGACCACGCCAGGCACCAGAGTCAAAGCTTCCGCCACAGTCCGCACACCCAGAGCCATCATCTCATCGCGCCTTAGAATGGTCACGATGCCGGGCACATAGTCAGCATTCATGCGGTTCTTGGTGGCAATCTCCGTCGCGTCAGCGATCACGTCAAGAACCTTGGATTCGAGCGACCGGCTCTCCAACCCCTGCTCTGATGGATCGAACTCCCCCGCAGCCTCGCGGCCAATGCCGCATTCCGGCATTGACAGCCCCGCGCATAGCAGGACAAGCATGCCAGTGCCGAATCGAGGTGTCCGTGTGGATAAAGCCATATCTCCGACGCGAAAAATGCCCTGGCCAGATTGCTTCTTGTCGCACTTGATTTAAGTGTATTTTGGCGTCTGCCGAGCGCGACCAGAGTAGTCATTATGCGGCATTCGCGCAGAGACCGCTTAGCCGATCACCCGGTTACGCCCCTGCTGCTTAGCCAGGTAGAGATTGCGGTCGGCGGCTTCGAGCAGGCTGTCGACGTCGGTTCCACAATGCTCGGCAATGCCTCCGCTGATGGTCAATTTCAGATTGGGCCGGATCGGGGGCAGGCTTTCGATGCCAACGCGGATGCGCTCGGCGAGCTCGGCAGCGGTATTGCGGGTCGCGAAGGGCAGAATGACGAGGAATTCTTCACCGCCATAACGCCCGCAGGTATCAGCGGCGCGAATGCACTCGCGCATGGCCTCGGCGGTCTGAATCAACACCGCATCGCCAACGGCATGGCCATAGGTATCATTAACGGCCTTGAACTCGTCCAGGTCGAACAAGATCACCGAGAGCGAATGGCGGTCATTCTCGGTACGGGCGATCTCTTCCTCCAGCCGCTCGAACAGGAAACGCCGGTTGTAGCTTTTGGTCAGTCCATCGGTGTTAGCGGCCAGGTGCAGTCGCTGCTGCACGGCCTTTAGCTCGGAGACATCCACCAGCGACACCACCGGGTGAGGCGCGTTCGAGACATTCACCTCGGTTGCGGACAGAATGGCCCAGCGCGGTTCGCCGTCCTCTGCGCTGAGTTGAATCTCGCGCCGATCGGGTCCGGACAGGTCCATCCCCAGTGCCCTGATCTTTCGCCAGGCCAGGCTATCGAGCCGCCCGGTCGCACTGGGAACGAGCTCCAGATAACGCTGCGCCGCCTTGTTGGCCAAGGCGATACGCCGCTGGTCCTGCTCCAGCAGCAGGATCGGGAAGGGGGCGACGTCGAGCAAATTGCGCACATTCGATTCGCTTTCGCGCAGACGCAGCAGCAACCGCACAGTTCCGAGCCAGGCCACAACAATCAGGGCCAGAATGCTGCCACCGGCCCAGATCAGTCTGATCCGTACATCGCCGATCAGGCGGTTCAACGAAGCTGTATTGCAGTAAAAGGTGGCGATACCGATGAGTTGTTGATTGCGCGGATGATAGAGGGGCGCATCGACCTTCAGGCAGTCGGTACACTGCGCCTGTCCGCGCGCAAGGCGCTGGCGCTCAGGCGGGACTGCAACGCTATCGGGGTCCAGTTCCAGCTCGATGCGCAGCGTCAGCTTGGAGTCATCCTGAGGCTCCTTGAGCAACAGCATCCCATTGATGCGGGTGTCGAGTTCGTCGAGCAATCGCGACTGCGCCAGGTCGAGCCCGAACAGCACCTCCAGACTGCGCGCCTGCGCCTGGGCCAGGGCGCGCACGCGGCTTTCGGCATCGGCGCGCAGATTGGGCTCCAGCACCAGCAGCCAGTAGCCGGTCATCAAGGCCATCAGCAGCACGCCAAGGCTGGCGAACAAAATCGCTAGATTGCGCTCGAATGCCAGCGAGCGATGCAGGGAACCCATAAAGCCGCGCTTACTCCTCATGATGGGCCACCCGCAGGAAAAACGCCTTGAACCGCAGACCGGCGCGTTCGGCCTGCGCGAGATTGACCGCTGGCAGAATCCGGTCGGTGACATAGACCCCAGCCACCGCGCCTCGAGCCACATCGCCGGTAAAAGGGGAAAAGACCAGAACGCCGCGCCCTTCAGACAGACGCTGCAACTGTGCCGAGGCCATCCCGACGCTCGCCACGAACACCGCGGCCAGCGATGCGTCCGCCTCCTCAAGCAAGTCAGCAATGGGTACGGGTCTGACCTTAAGCCGCAGCCCCTGCACCTCCCCAACCTCCTCAATGGAGCTCACCACCTCACGCACGCTGGCATCTAGCGTCTGGTAGCCAACCGCAATATGCAACTGGCCATCGCGGCTGTGGTCCCGCTTCAGGTCCTCTACAGCGCCGAGCACGGCGGGAAAGAGCTTGAGCCCGACCCGCAGGCGCTGCTCTTCCTCCGGCCACAGGCCGCCCGCCAACGCCGCTGCCTGGGCTAGCGCGACACCCACCAGCACCAGACACAAAAAGGCAACAGGCAGACGCCGCCGCGCGGAGATGCGCGGACTGCCAGGACTGGAGCCTGACTCGGGCGGGATCACGCGATCAGAACGCGTACCCAAGCTCGAGCCACCAGCGCCGGTCGGGACGGGGGTAATCGTCAGCGTAGATCCAGTCGACACCGCCAGCGCTCGCCTCCTGATCGGGGTAGCGCACATTGGCATTGGCGAGATTCTTGACCCCGAGACGTGCGAAGGGACCCGAGCCGGGTTTGGCATAACTGAGCGTCAGGTCCAGCGTGGTATAGGCCTCGAGCGGGTCGCGGTCATCGTCCTCGCGGCGCTCAGTTTCACCAACATAGGCCAGCTGCGCGGCCAGAGTCCAGGCCGGCGCCGGGCGCCAGATCAGCGCCAGATTCGCCAGCAGGTTGGTGCCGCCGGGCAGCGAGCGGCCGCTGCTTTCATCTCGGGTTTGGACATAGGACAGGTTGCCATCGAGCTTAAGATCGCGGCGCAGGCGCTGCTGATACTCAAACTCCACACCTTGCAGTCGGGCATCAGCGACATTGGCATAGGCACTCTCAGGGTTGTAGAAGACGATCGGATCAGTCAACTCGGAGTGAAACACAATCACCCGCCCTTCCCAGGTCGGCTTTTTCAGGATGTAGCCGAGCTCGTAGGTCGCAATCTCGCCAAAGCCGATGTCATCGTTGGCGGAGTATTCCTGCTCGTAGAAGGTTGGCGGACGAAAGGCGCGCGCATACTGCGCCTTGATGATGTTCTCGGCATCGATGCGCCAAACTGCCGCCAGCCGCGGGCTGAGATGCGAGCCGACATCGCTGTAGTCATCAAAGCGCAGCGCGCCGGTCAGGGTCAGCCGCTCGTTGAGGCGGAATTCATCCTGCACGATCGCGCTCAGGATGCGCCGGTTGCGCTGGTCATCCAGCCAGGGGAAGTCGATTTCAAACGCCGCTGGCCAGTCCCAGGTGGCCTCGTCCACCGCGACATGACTGGCTTCCAGACCAAAGAGGACCTGATGGCGATCATTCGGGTTCCAGTGCGTATCGGCGGCGATTAAATAGCGGGTTTCCTGATAATCCTGGCTCATGACTACCGACTCGTCGTCGAAGAAATAGCCGGTGGGAAACACAAACAGGTCATCGCGATCGCGCTCGTAGCGAAGTACCTCGAACCGCAGCCGGCTGCGCCAGCGCGCATTGAAGGTCAGATCGGTGCCAAGCTGCAAGGATTGGTAACGCTGTCGCGAGGCCAGCCGGTCATCATCCGGCGGCAAAAAGTGATTGATGCCGAAATAGTCGCCGTAGTCATCATCGAGCAGCTTGATTGAGCCAAAGAAAGCGCCCCAGCGGATGTCGGCAAAGAGTCCGCGATAGCGATGCGACTCATTCGAGAGGCCCGGGGCATTGGAGATCTCGGGCATGCCGAGGTTGAAGGCCGCATCGGTGGCGACATCAACCCCGCCGTCGCCATCCAACCCGTAAGCATTGACCGACAACGCCAGATCGCGTTCGGGGTCGGCCCAGTGCCACATCAGGCCGCCACCGTAATCGCCGTCCTCCATCGCCGAGGCCGAGACTTCGCGGTCGCCCGTGCGCGTGATGACATCGATCACGCCAGCAAAGGCATACTCCCCATGCACCGAGGCGCCAGGGCCGCGAATCACCTCGATGCGCTCGACCTGCTCGATGGGAATGTTGAGCACCGGGTTGGCGGTGGCATAGAGGGTGGCGTTCATCGACACGCCATCGAGCAGGATCTTGAGATTGCCCGAGGCGTAGCCGTAGCCGATGCCGCGGCTCAGAATCTGGCGCTCGCCGGTCATCTCGATGGCCTGGCTGATGCCAGGCACCAGCGCCAGCGCCTCACTGACCGAGCGCACGCCACGCGCGCGCAGATCATCGCCGGTTAAAATCGTCGCCATGCCTGGCACATAATCGGCATTCATGCCGCTTTTGGTGGCAAGCTGCGTCTGCTGGTCGATGATGGAGAGCAGGTCATTGAGCGATTCGGTGTCCGCGACTTCCCCAGCCCGCTCGCTGGCGAAACCCGCCGCGCTGAGCAGAGATGTCAGCAAGACAGTTGCCGTCACGGACTGGCGCGTCCAGGCGCCAAGAGACGAAAATTGCGCGCTACTGATCATGACGCATCCAAAATAAGGTTGAGCTGCAGACATCGCCGCTGGTCTGGGCTTAAGCCGCAACCGCTAACCGCTGGCGCACAGCCTCATAGAGACAAATCCCGGCGCTGACCGAGACATTCAGGCTCTCGACCTGACCGCGCATCGGCAGGGCCGCAAGTTGGTCGCAGTGCTCGCGCGTCAGGCGTCGCATGCCTTTGCCCTCGCTGCCGAGCACCAGTGCGAGCGGGCCCTTTAACTCGAGCTCGAACAGGCTGTGCGATGCCTGGCCAGCCAGCCCAAGAACCCAGACCCCGCGCTCCTGGAGCTGGGTCAAGGTGCGGGACAGATTGGTCACCTGCACGAAAGGCACACTGGCCGCGGCACCGCTGGCCACCTTGACCGCCGTGGCATTCAGCCCCACGGCGCGATCGCGCGGGGCAATGACCGCGAGTGCGCCAGCACCGTCGGCACAGCGCAGGCAGGCGCCCAGATTATGCGGGTCGGTGACGCCGTCGAGCACCAGCAGCAGCGGGTCGCGCGGGCCGGCCGCGAGTAACTGGTCCAGATCGGCCTCGGTGCGAGCGACCGGCGCATCGGTCCAAGCCAGCGCACCCTGATGATTACCGCCACTGGCGGCATCATCGAGCGCATCCCGGGCCTGCCGGCGCACGGGCACACCATCGGCGCGCGCCTGCTCGACCAGTTCATTCAGACGACGATCGCGCCGGGCGCGGTCAAGCCACAGCTCGCGCACCCCGCCCTGGTTCAGGGCCGCGCGCACGGCATTGATGCCAATCACGACCGCGGCACCTGCGCTTTTCACCAGTCCATCCGCGTTGCTGACGCAGGCTTTACCCGCGCCATCCGCTTTGCCCCTGCCACCCGCCTTGGCGTTCCCATTCCCCTTGGCCATGGTGATTCGCTCTGCTCTCCCTTGCTCTGCGCTAGTCCGCTGCGACCACGGTTCAGCTAGCGGCGCGTTTACGGCTGCCGCGACGGCGGGAGCGCTTCGCGCCCTCGGACTTCTTGTCCGCGGGTGCCAGCACGAAGTCGATCTTGCGGTCATCGAGATTGACTGCCGCCACCTGCACCCGTAACCGGTCGCCGAGCCGATAGACTTGGCCCGTGCGGGCGCCATTGAGTCGGTGGCCGATGGGGTCGAAGTGGTAGAAGTCGTTATCCAGCGCAGTAATGTGCACCAGCCCGTCGACATAGACATCGTCGAGTTCGACGAACAGGCCAAAGCCCTGCACGCTGACGATGGTGCCGTCGAACTGCTCGCCGAGCTTGTCGCGCATGTACTCGCATTTCAGCCAGTCGGCGGCATCGCGGGTGGCCTCGTCGGCGCGCCTCTCGGTGCCTGAGCAATGCTCGGCAATCTGCTGTAGTTCGGGCTTGGAGTAATCCAGCTCCGCCACACTTCCACCGGCCAGAATGTGCTTGAGGATGCGGTGGACGATTAGGTCCGGATAGCGGCGGATCGGTGAGGTGAAATGGGTATAGCCCTCGTAGGCCAGACCAAAGTGGCCGACATTGTCCGAGCTATACATCGCCTGCTGCATGGAGCGCAGCAGCACGGTCTGGATGAGATGAAAATCCGCCCGCCCGCGCACTGAATCCAGCAGGGTGCCATAGTCCTTGGCAGTGGGCTTGTCGCCGCCAGGCAGGTTCAGCCCGAGCTCGGCAAGAAACTCACGCAGGTCGGAGAGCTTCTCGGCCTTGGGCTGCTCGTGGATGCGAAACAGCGCCGGCATCTTCCTGCGCTCGAACTGCCGTGCGGCGGCCACATTGGCCGCGAGCATGCATTCTTCGATCAGGCGATGGGCATCGTTGCGGGTGCGCGGCTCGATTGATGCCAGGCGGCCCTGCTCGTTGAAGATGAACTGGGTCTCGACCGTATCGAAGTCGATGGCCCCGCGCTCGCTGCGTGCCTCAAGCAGCGCATGAAACAGCTGATGCAGTTCATGCAGGTGCGGCAGCAACTCGGCATGCTGCTCAGACAGTTCGGGCTCGCCATCGATCCGCCCATCGCTCAACAGGCTCGCGACCTGATCATAGGTGAGACGGGCAGCCGAGCGCATCACGCCCTCGAAGAAGCGCGAGCGGGTCACCCGGCCTTCGCGGTTGACATAAAGCTCGCACCCCGTGCACAGGCGATCGACCTGCGGATTGAGCGAGCAGAGCCCGTTGGACAGCACCTCCGGCAGCATCGGGATGACCCGATCAGGGAAATACACCGAATTGCCGCGCGCGCGGGCTTCCTCGTCCAGCGCCGTGCCTGGCATCACATAGGCCGAGACATCGGCAATGCACACCAACAGCCGCCAACCCTTGGGCTTGCGCTCGGCATAGACGGCGTCGTCGAAGTCACGCGCATCGGCGCCGTCGATGGTAACCAGCGGCAAGCCGCGCAAGTCCTCGCGCCCGGCCTTGGCCGCTTCCGGCACCTCCTCGGTCAGATCGGCAATCTGCGCCAGCACCGCCTCGGGCCAGGCAACGGGCAGATCGTGCGCGCGGATGGCGATGTCGGTCTCCATACCAGAGGCCATGTGATCGCCCAGGACTTCCTGAACCCGCCCAAGCGGCTGCGTGCGCTTGGTGGGCTGATCGGTGATCTCCGCCACCACGATCTGGCCCTTGGTCGCCTGACCAACGCGATCACTCGGGACGATGATGTCGTGATTGATCCGCTTGTTGTCCGGCACCACGAAACCAACACCGCTCTCGGAATAAAAACGCCCCACCACCGACTGGGTGTTGCGCTCGAGAACCTCCACCACCGCCCCTTCGAGCCGCCCACGCCGGTCGCGCCCGGTCACCCGCGCGACAATGCGATCGCCATGGAAGAGCGCGCGCATCTCTTTCGGGTAGAGATAAAGATCATCCCCGCCGTCATCTGGCTTGAGGAAGCCAAAGCCATCCGGATGCCCGATTACCCGCCCGGCGATCAGATCCTTCTTGTTGACCAGGCAGTAAGCGGCGCGGCGATTGCGCACCAGCTGCCCGTCGCGCACCATGGCGCCAAGGCGGCGCTCCAGCGCCTGCTGCTGCTCGGGGTCAGTCAGGCCGAGCGCTTGGGCAACGGCCTCAAAGTCCATCGGCACCCCGCCGTCGGTCAGGGTCTCGAGAATGAACTCGCGGCTGGGGATGGGGTTGTCGTACTTCCTCGCCTCACGCTCGCGGTGCGGATCGAGGGCCTTTGTCGATTGAGTCTTCTTGCGTCTGGCCACGGTCACCTGGCATATCGCTCGGTAAAAACCGCTAGTCTAGCGCACACTGGCTTGCGACACCCAAGGCGAACACCTGATATCGCCAACCCCCGCTGACCTGAAACAACGAAATCCGCGCGCAACAACGCAAAAAGGCGCGCACGCGCAAGTTGACAGCCTCCCCCCGGCTCACTAAGATTCGCGCTTCCGCTGCAGCCGTTCTGGCTCGCACCGCTCCCCTTTGCCGAGGTGGCGGAATTGGTAGACGCGCATGGTTCAGGTCCATGTGGGCGAAAGCTCGTGGAGGTTCAAGTCCTCTCCTCGGCACCATCAACCTTCCTTGCCCTATTTCGCAATCGCCACTGACAATCTGTGGCAAAATCTGGCCGATGAGGCACCCGCAACGGGGATAGACTCACGGACAGGTCGCGAGGAATGACTGCGGAACCCGCCAACCAGAACGCCGAGCAACTCGCCAGAGACGCCATCGACCGGCAGCTCGCCGCTGCGGGCTGGGTCGTGCAGAAACAGAAAACGCTCGATTTCAACGCCGGCCCCGGTATCGCCGTGCGCGAGTACCAGACCGACGTCGGTCCAGCCGATTATGTGCTCTTTGTCGACCGCCAGCCGCTTGGCGTGATCGAGGCTAAGCCTGAGGATTGGGGCCACAAAATCACCACGGTAGAGCTTCAGGCCGAGACCTACGCCGCCGCGCGGCTGAAATGGCTCCATCACACCAAACCCCTGCCCTTCGTCTACGAATGCACCGGCGTCATCACCCGCTTCACCGACGCCCGAGACCCCAAACCGCGCTCGCGCGAAGTCTTCAGCGTTCATCGTCCCGAGACCCTGGCTGAATGGGCCAAGCAGCCCGCCTCCCTGCGCGCACGGCTTGGCCAGCTGCCAACACTGATCACCGGCGGACTGCGCGACTGCCAGGTGCGCGCCATCATCAATCTGGAAGATTCTCTCAAGGCCGCCAGGGCGCGTGCCCTGGTCCAGATGGCGACCGGCGCGGGCAAGACCTTCACCGCCATCAGTGCAGTGTATCGGCTGCTTAAATTTGGCGATGCCAAGCGCGTGCTCTTCCTGGTCGACACCCGCAACCTGGGCGAGCAGGCCGAACAGGAATTCATGGCCTTCGTGCCCAATGATGACAATCGCAAATTCACCGAGCTGTATAACGTTCAGCGCCTGAGCTCCGGCCACATCGCCCGGGACAGCCAGGTCTGCATCAGCACCATCCAGCGCATGTACGCGCTCCTCAAAGACCAATCGCTGGACGAGGCGGCCGAGGAAACCAACCCGGCCGAGCAACTGGTCAAGGGCAAACAGCCGCTGCCGGTCGTCTACAACCCCTGGATTCCGCCTGAGTTCTTTGACGTCGTCATCATCGACGAATGCCACCGCTCCATCTACAACCTCTGGCGCCAGGTGCTCGAATACTTCGACGCTTTCTTGGTTGGCCTGACCGCCACGCCCGACAGCCGCACCTATGGCTTCTTTCACAAGAACGTCGTCAGCGAGTATCCGCACGAGCAAGCCGTCGCCGATGGCGTCAATGTCGGCAACGAGGTATTTGAGATCGAGACCGGGCGCACCAGGGAAGGCGCCGTCATCAAAGCCAAGCAGCAGGTCGAGCGCCGCGAGCGCCTCACCCGCCGCCGGCGCTGGGAAATGCAGGACGCCGATGAGACCTACACCGCCAAGGACCTAGACCGGTCGGTGGTTAATCCCGACCAGATTCGCACCGTCATCAGCGCCTATCGCGACAGCCTTGCGCGCATCTTTCCCGGACGCCGGGAGGTTCCCAAAACCCTGATCTTCGCCAAGACCGACAGCCACGCCGACGACATTATCCAGATCGTGCGCGAAGTCTTTGACGAAGGCAACGCCTTCTGCAAGAAGGTCACCTACCGCGCCGCGCGCGACCGCCAGGACAAGGACGGCGGGCTGCTCGAAAAAGGCGAGGACCCCAAGTCCATTCTGGCCCAGTTTCGCAACGCCTATCACCCGCGCATCGCCGTCACAGTGGACATGATCGCCACCGGTACCGACGTCAAACCGCTCGAGTGCCTGATTTTCATGCGCGACGTGCGCAGCCGCAATTACTTCGAGCAGATGAAAGGCCGTGGCACCCGCACCCTGGACGCCGACGGACTGAAGAAGGTCACGCCATCGGCCTGCACCGCCAAGACCCACTATGTCATCGTCGATGCAGTTGGCGTCACCCGCTCACTCAAGACCGCGAGCCGGCCACTGATCACCAAACCCTCGGTCCCGCTCAAGGATCTCGCCACTGGTGTGATGATGGGCGTGCGCGACGAGGACAGCGTCAGCTCCCTGGCCGGACGCCTTGCCCGCCTCGACAAGCAACTCGACGACCCGGAGCGGGCACGCATTCAGACCGCCGCCGGCGGCACCCGGCTCACCACCATCGTTCGCTCCCTGGTTGACGCCATCGATCCCGACCGCATCGAAGAACGCGCGCGCATTATCACCGGCAGCGACCACGGCTTCGGCGAGCCCGGCGACAGCCAGCGCGACCAGGCGCGGGATGAATTGGTCGGCGAAGCCGCCCGGATCTTCACCGGCCCGCTGATCGAACTACTCGACAGCATCCGCCGCGACAAGGAACAAATCATCGACCACGACAATCTCGACAACCTGGTCACCGCCGACTGGGCCGGCGAGACGGCCGAAAACGCCGCCGCACTGCGGAAAGAATTCGCGCAATATCTCAGCGAGCACCGCGACCAGATCGAGGCACTGTCCATCTTCTTCACCCAGCCCGCCCGCCGCGCCGCGGTCACTTATGGCATGATCCAAAGCCTGCTCGACCAGCTGCGCCAGGACCGCCCCAAGCTCGCCCCGCTGCGCGTGTGGCAAGCCTATTCTCAACTCGACCAGCTACCGGCAGGAACCGCCAGCCCGATCAGCGAGCTGACTACCCTGGTCGCCCTGATCCGGCGCGTCTGCGGCATCGACCAACGCATCGCACCCTACGACGACACCGTGCGCCGCAACTTCCAGAACTGGATCATGCGCCGCCACAGCGGCGCCGGCGAGAAGTTCAACGAAGAGCAAATGGCCTGGCTGCGCATGATTCGCGATCATGTGGCTGGGTCGTTCCGGTTCGAGCGAGATGATTTGGAATTGGCGCCTTTCGATGGCCAGGGTGGGATTGGTCGGATGTATCAGTTGTTTGGCGAGGGGATGGATGAGGTTATTGAGAAGTTGAATGAGGTATTGGCTGCGTGACTTTAGTTCCCAAGATTGATACTGGTCTTCATTACCCGATCAACATCCACGCAATCCCTTCGAGTTGGGCTGTCGATTATATAGGCCATTTCACCGATGAAATACAGCCCGGGTTTTCCTGTGGCACACACAACTCGAACGCAGAAGGCGTGCCACATTTGCGCCCAATGAATATTTCTCGTAAAGGCAAAGTGGATTTGGACGAGGTCAAGCATGTTGCCAGAGAGCATGACAACCGCCGTCTATCGCAAGGAGATGTTTTATTTAACAACACAAATAGCCCAGAGCTGATTGGAAAAACCGCTCTCGTATCTAAGCTTGCGATCGGGGTCGCATTTTCGAACCACATGACAAGACTCAGGTTCAATACTGCAATAGATCCCCGATTTGCTGCACTACAGATTCACTACCTATGGATGATGAAGTACTTTCTTCATCGCTGCGTCAAGCATGTCAATCAAGCAAGCGTTTCATCGCGAAATCTTGCTCGTTCAGTGCCTTTGGTTGCCCCACCTATCAATGAACAACGACGCATCGTAGCCAAAATTGAAGAACTGTTTTCTGAGTTGGACAAGGGTATCGAAAGCCTGAAAACCGCCCGAGGGCAACTCAAGGTCTATCGCCTGGCCGTGCTTAAGCACGCTTTTGATTGCAAGCTTACAGCTCTGTGGCGCAGGAATAAGAATCGAGCTCCTTGGGAACAGATTCTATTTGGCTCCCTTCTATCACATGTCACCTCCGGCTCAAGAGGCTGGGCGAAATACTACTCAAGCAATGGCGATATTTTCATTCGCGCCCAGAATCTGAAGCATGACCGACTCGATCTTAGTGATGTGGCTTATGTGCAGCTTCCAGAGCAGTCCGAAGGGATGCGGACGCGCGTTCGAGTCGGCGATTTGCTGATCACGATAACGGGCGCCAATGTTACCAAAACTGGATATATTCACTCCGATATTGGAACTGCCTATGTCAGCCAGCATGTTGCACTTTGCCGCCCGAAGCAAAATGCAGATCCCGAATATCTTTATTGGTACCTGACTGCTGAGTCAGCAGGCCGGAAACAGCTAAAGGGGATGGCATATGGAGCAGGAAAGCCCGGATTGAATCTCGACAATATTCGATCGGTCGAAATTCGCTTTCCAGAGCTTGACGAGCAGAAATTCATCGTTCAAAAAATCCATGAATTGCTTACAGTCGAAGAAAACCTGACATCAGTGATCGATTCCGAGCTACGACGGACCGAATCCCTCCGCCAAGCCATCCTCAAAAAAGCCTTCTCCGGCCAACTCGTCCCCCAGGACCCCTACGACGAACCCGCATCGGTGCTGCTCGAACGTATTCGCGCGGACAAAGCTGCTCAAACTGAAACAAACCAGCCCAAAGGCAGACGCCAACCCCGCCAAAAGCGGACCGTGCCGGTCTGAAAGCTATGTTGATCGATACGCTACAGGCACAGCGCGAGACTATTATCGCCTTGGGCAAGGAGTATGGTGCGCGGCACATCCGGGTGTTTGGCTCCGTTGCCCGACGTGAGGAAGGGCCAGACAGTGATGTCGACCTCTTGGTCGAGCTTCCGCGCGGTTATGATCTTTTTGCGCAGCGGCTGCCACTGACCGATCGCCTGAGCGATCTGCTTGGCCGCCGCGTCGAGCTAATACCCGAACATGAGCTCAGCCGCCACATCCGTGATCAGGTCCTGACCGAGGCGATCGCCTTATGAGCAAAACCTGGCAAGCCCACGCACGTCACATCCTGGACGCCATCGGGCGCATTCGGCTGATCGATTCCCGAGGCGACCTGACGCAGGACGTCGTCCTCTACGATGCCGCACTGCGTAACTTGCAGACACTCTCCGAGTCGACACAGCAACGACCAAAAGCCATGAAAGAGGCCCATCCAGAAATCCCCTGGCGCCAGATCAGCGGATTTCGCAACATCCTCGTGCACAACTATCTTGGCGACATTGATCCGCTGACCATCGCCTCCGTCATTGAACGCAACCTCCAACCGCTGGAGGACTGCGTTCAAACAATGCTTGACAGTGACCTGCCGAACAACCGTGAACAGTGATCCGATCGTCGAAGAGATCCGTCGAGGCCGTCGCGCGCATGCAGCGAGGTTCGGGAATGATATGAAAGCCATCTGTACGGATTATCGCAGACGCGAAAACGAGCTCGCTAAGCGCCTGATCGCACCACCACCAAGGAGCAGGAGAACGAAGGACTGAAATGAATCGAGGCTACCCAACCGAATGAACACCGCCTCCATCATCTCCAAGGTCTGGAGCTTCTGCCACACGCTGCGCGACGATGGCGTGGGCTATGGCGACTATCTCGAGCAGCTCACCTACCTGATCTTTCTCAAAATGGCGGCAGAGTATGCCAAGCCGCCCTACAGCCGTGAGATGGGCATCCCGGCGCGCTACGACTGGGAGAGCTTAAAGCGCCGTCGCGGCGCGGAACTGGAAGCGCATTACATCGATCTGCTGCGCGAGCTGGGCACTCGGTCCGGCATGCTCGGCAAGATTTTCACCAAGGCGCAGAACAAGATTCAGGACCCAGCCAAGCTCTATCGGCTGATCAACATGGTCGACGAGGAGCAGTGGGTCATGATGGGCGCCGATGTGAAGGGCGACATCTACGAGGGGCTGCTGGAGAAGAACGCCGAGGACACCAAGTCTGGCGCCGGGCAGTATTTCACGCCGCGCGCGCTGATCCGCGTGATGGTGGAGTGCGTTCGCCCTGAGCCCGGCAAGACCATCGCCGACCCTGCCTGTGGCACCGGGGGATTTTTCCTCGCCGCCTATGACTTCCTCAACAACCCCGACAATCACCAGCTCGACAAGGCGCAAAAGGCGTTTCTCAAGCACCAGACCTTTCACGGCCATGAGATCGTCGCCAATACCCGGCGTCTGTGCCTGATGAACATGTTCCTGCACAACATCGGCGAAATCGACAGCGAGGGCATGATCTCGCCGCAGGACGCGCTCATCGCTCCGAGCCCAACGACCTACGACTATGTTCTGGCCAATCCGCCCTTCGGCAAAAAAAGCTCCATGAGCTTCACCAATGACGAGGGCGAGGAGGACACCGAGGAGCTGACCTACAACCGGCAGGATTTCTGGGCGACCACCTCAAACAAACAGCTCAATTTCGTGCAGCACATCCGCACCATGCTCAAGACCACCGGGCGCGCCGCAGTGGTGGTGCCAGATAACGTGCTGTTCGAGGGCGGAGCCGGCGAGACCATCCGCGCCAAGCTATTGGAAACCACCGATCTGCATACCATTCTGCGGCTGCCAACGGGAGTCTTCTATGCCCAAGGGGTCAAGGCGAACGTCCTGTTCTTCGACAACCGCCCGGCGAGCCCAGATCCACAGACCCGGGAGGTCTGGTACTACGACTATCGCACCAACGTTCACCATACCCTGAAGAAGAAGCCGATGCGCTTCGAAGATTTGGCGGATTTCATCGCCTGCTACCAGCCGCGCAACCGCCATGAACGCCGACCAACCTGGAACCCTGACACCAACGCCGAGGGGCGTTGGCGCACCTACAGCCGCGCGGAGCTGATCGCACGCGACAAAACCAGCCTGGATGTCTTCTGGCTGAAGGACAAGAGCCTGACCGATCTCGACAATCTGCCGGAACCCGAGGATCTGGCCGCCGAGATCATCGAGAATTTGGAGGCGGGACTGCGCAGTTTCCGCTCGGTACTGGCGGGACTAACCTCGGAGAATAACGACCACCCACTATGAATACCACGCCACTGTTTTTGAAGAAAGACCAGGAGCGCCGCCTGCTGGCCGGGCATTGCTGGGTCTACAGCAATGAAGTCGATACGGCGCGCTCGCCGCTGAAGGGACTGGAGCCGGGGGCGCCGGTGGAGCTGATCGCGCAAGGTGGGCGTTGGCTTGGCCATGGTTATGTCAACCCCAACTCCCTGCTGTGCGCGCGGCTGGTCAGTCGCGAGCGCAGGCTGCCGCTCAGCCCGGCGCTGCTGCTGGGTCGGCTGCACCAGGCGCTCAGCCTGCGTGAGCGGCTGTATACCGCGCCTTTCTATCGGCTGGTGCATGGCGAGAGTGACGGACTGCCGGGGCTAATCGTTGACCGCTATGGCGAACTGCTGGTGGTGCAGATCACCACCGCGGGCATGGAGCGCGAGCGCGGCGAGGTGCTCTCGGCGCTGGCGCAGGTTCTGCGACCGAAGCACATCCTGCTGCGCAACGATATCTCGGTGCGCGCACTCGAGGGCCTACCGCAGCAAGTCGAGTGGGCGCTGGGCGGCTTCGAGGGAGAGATCAGTCTGCGCGAAGGCGACATTGAGTACCACATCGACCCGGTGCAGGGGCAAAAAACCGGCTGGTTCTATGATCAGGCCGAGAATCGGCGAATGCTCGCGCGCTTCGGCGTCGGCCGCTCGGGCATCGGCGAGCGGGTGTTGGATGTCTGCTGCTATTTGGGCGCATGGGGCTTTGCCGCTGCCAGCGCCGGTGCGCGCGAGCTAAGTTTTGTCGACAGTTCAGCGGGAGCTCTGGAAAAAGTCGGCGCCACCGCCGAGCGCCATGGCCTGGATGAGCGCGTCTCCGATCTACTCCAAGGCGATGCCTTCGACGTGCTGCGATGTTTGCGGGATGCAGGACGCACATTCGACCTGATCATTCTCGACCCGCCAGCATTCATCAAAAAGCGCAAGGATCACAAGGAAGGCTTGCAGGCCTACCGTCGGCTGAACCGACTGGGGCTGGAGCTAATGGCCCCCGATGGACTGCTGGTCAGCTCGTCCTGCTCGCATCATCTCAGCCGCCAGGAATTCCACCACAGCATTCAGCAGGCCGCCCGCAGCGCTGGGCGCGAGTTGCAATTGCTGTTCGACGGCGGTCAGGGGCCGGATCATCCGGTGCACCCAGCCATTGTCGAAACCGCTTATCTCAAAACTGCATTCTTGCGTGTGCTAGCACCGGCTAACTGACGCGCATTTAACCCAACCTTCACCTCCTCTCAACAGCATCGCAACAAAGCTCGGTAACCATAGCGCCAAATTGATCAAGGCGTTGAGTTTGCCAGCACGCATGCAGCTGCGGGGAGGATGAGAATGAGTCAGGTCGAGGCCTTGCGGCCGCTGAGATATCGCACCATTTGGATCTCGGATATCCATCTTGGCTTTCATGGCTGTCAGGCCGATTTTCTGCGCGATTTTCTGCGCGCGACAGCCTGCCGCCAGCTGTATCTGGTGGGCGACATCATCGATCTTTGGGCCTTGCGCAAGGGCCTGTACTGGCCTAGTGCGCACCAACAGGTGGTCCAGGCTGTGCTGGAGAAAGCGCGCAACGGAACCCAAGTGACCTATGTTCCGGGCAATCACGACGAACTGCTGCGCGGGCATCTCGGCGAGGATTTTGCCGGCGTCGCCATCCGCGACGAGGTGGTCCATACCACGGTCGATGGTCGCCGTCTGCTGGTGCTGCATGGCGACAAATTCGACCACGTGGTGCAGAAAGGCCCATGGCTCGCGCACATTGGCGCCACGCTTTACGATCTGATCCTGGGCATCAGCCAGCCCGTGAACCGCATCCGCCGTCGCCTCGGGCTGCGCTATTGGTCCTTGGCGGCTTTTCTGAAGCGCCGGGTCAAAAACGCGGTGAATTACATTGGCAACTTCGAGCAGATCGTCGCAACCGAAGCGCGCAAGCATCGCGTCGACGGCATGGTGTGCGGTCATATCCATCATGCCGAGATGCGCGAAATCGACGGCGTTGATTACTGCAACTGCGGCGATTGGGTCGAGAGTTGCACCGCCTTAGTGGAGCATCACGATGGCCGCATGGAGTTGCTGCGCTGGACCGAGATTCGCGAAGTCCTTGGCAGCGATGCGGCCAAAGCTCCCGAGCCTCTGGCCGAAGCGGCCTGATTAGAGCTCCCGATTAGGCATCAGGGCGCTCACCCGTGATGGCATCGGCATCGATTGTGGCCTCGGCCTGTCCAATGGGGGAGGCCTTGGCGGATTTTTTCAGTCGGGCGATGATCTGGGATACGTCCTCGAGCGTGAAGGCGGCAGCGGTCGCGGGAATCCAGAGCATCGCGGCGCTGCAGCTCAGCAGCGGGAACCTCACCAGGTCTCCGTGCCGATTGGTGGCCTCGATATAGCCGCGCTCGCGGGTGGCCGCGTCGTATAAGCTCTGCGCTTCGTGCTGGAATTGGTCGAGCAGGTCGGAAACGCGCTGGTGGACATCCTCGTGTACCAGCGCGCGGAATCCGGCGAAAAAATCATCGCCGCCGACATGACCGATGAAGCAGGACTGTCGCGGGAGCAGCTTGCGCAGCAGGTCGGCAAAGAGCGCGATGGCGCGGTCGCCAATGCGAAAGCCATAGGTGTCGTTGAAGGGCTTGAAGTTGTCGAAGTCGAAATACACCAGGCAATAGTCCTGGCAATGGTCTTCAAGCACTTGCTGCACGTAGTCGATGATGGTGTTGTTGCCGGGTAGGCGCGTGAGCGGGTTCTGGTCCCGGGCCGCGGCCAGGTTCTTGCTGTCGACAATCTGCAACAGCGCCGCCTGGGAGATGAAACCGGCGTAGGTGAAGTTCTCGGTCATGATCATGCCCGGCGGGCTGTCGGCGGCGGCGTAGGCCTCGAGCAGGCGCTCGGCGGGACAGTGGATGTCGATGCTGGGGCAGGGGGTGAGAAAATCAATCAGGCGTTTGCGGTACGCGCTATTGGAGAGCAACTCGCGGCCGTAGCTTGAGTAGATGTAGCGCTTGAGGTCTTTCTCACACACCAGGCCCCGGGGCTTGTCGGCGCGGTCGAGCACAGGAAAGAAGCTGCATTCGCTGTGGTGCTTGAACAGGTCGAAAACCTTGCGCATGTCGTCGTCTTCGCGCAAGGTCGGCAGTTGCTGGATGCGGCTGAGAATCAGCGTCGAGTCGCTATCGGACTGACGCCGGGATGGGCCCACCGTCCGCGGCACAATGCTGTAACTGGAGGCGAGGCGCGCAATCTTTGTTGTCGGGCGGGCGATAAAGAAACCCTGGGCGAGATCGCAGCCGATATCGCGACAGGCGGTCAGCTCGTCGGCAGTTTCCACTCCCTCGGCAACCACCTGGACGCCCAGCGTGTGGGCGAGGTGCACGGCATTCTCGACGAACAGGCGCCGCTTGTGATCCCGCGCGATGGATGAGATGAAAAAGCGGTCGATTTTGATCAGATCCGGTGGAAACTCGTACAAGAGCTTCAGGCCCGAGTAGCCGGTGCCGAAGTCGTCGATCGCGAACAGAAAACCCTTTTGGCGCAGGCGTTCCACGGCGAGCCGCGCTTGCGGCTGCGCGGTCAGGTCTTGCAGTTAGGTCAGCTCGAAGCAGATGGTGGGGGTGGGAAGTCCGTGGCGGCTTAGGCAGTCATGCGTCATTTGGCCCCTGCGCGGTTCCTTGATCAGGCTGCGCGAGTCGAGATTGAACAGCAAACGTGCCTGGCCGATGTTGGCGCCGATGTTGGTGATGGCCGCGAAGCTGTCAATGGCCTTGTCGCGCAGGGCGCTTTCCAGTTCGAGTAGGCTGCCCGCCTCATCGGCACCGTCGAAGAGTCGCGCGACGCTGGGAAAATCGATCCGCTCGAGTCCGCGCAGCAGTGCCTCGAAGCCAAAGACGGCGCCGGTGTGAATGTTGACGATGGGCTGGAAGGCATAATCCAGCTTCTCGCACAGGGCGCACACCGCGAATCCATTAATGGGAGGCGAGAAATCAGGCGGATAGGGCATGTGAATGTCCGAGGGGCGCGCAATGTGAATGCTCATGCGGCTTGTCTTCCTGAATGACGGGGAATGAACGAGCAAACGCGCCCCGGGCTGACCCTCTTAGCTTGGATCAATCGCTGTCGTGCAGTGCATCGAGTGCGGCCTCGGTGATATCGGGCGCCAGTGGCAGATAGCCTAGGGAGCCGGCGGTAATCTTGATGCGCTGGGCGACGCCCTCGTTGCCGCGAGCAGTCATGGTGCCGCCGGGCCAGTCGATGACCTTGGCCGCGCCGAATTGCTGGCTCCAGCCGTCGTGAATGGCGCTGAGATGATTGGTGAAGGCAAAGGTGGTTCCGCTCGCGTCCTGCCGCGCCACCAGTTGAATCAACTTGGCGGGCAGATCGAGATCAGGATTGGCGGCGGCAATGCGCGGATCATCCCAACGGGCCACCTTGCCGAGAAAAATCTCCGGATACAGCTCGCGCGGGAGCCGCAGCGGTCCGTCCACCCCCGGCAGGTTGTAAACCAGCGCGATCATGCCTGCGGTAATGGGGATTTGGGCAAAATCCCAGTCCACCGCGTCTGCTTGCCCTTGCGTGACCGGTGCATCCGTGGTGCCAATGTCGGTCTCCCCAGCCAAGAAGCGCTTGACGCCCTCGCCACTGCCGATGGAATCGTAATGGATGGCGATCTCGGGGTGCTTGGCGACATAGTCCGCGCGCCATTGCTCGAACAAGGGGGGCGGCGAAGGACGAGCCCGCGATCAGAATGGTGTTGGTTGGACTTGCCTCGCTCGCCTGGCTGTCATGCGCGCTTGCCGGTTGGGCGTCTGGACTTGGCTGGCAACCAGCGAGGGCGACGGCAAGACAGCCAAGAATGGTGGCGAAAAGCGGACGGATGTTGCGGAACACTTGACCTTACCCCTGAAGAATCCTGAAGCGGCGAAGGACTCCGGGCGGCTAGAAAAGGGGATGGCCAGAAGCCGCCCGGATACCCACTGCGATCGAACTATAACGCCGCGAGATCAAGGATAGGTGACGGTTCGATGACGGCCAGATTGCGTCGCATGACAGACCCGGTTGGCGCGGGACGCTTTGTGCCGAGCGATGCGACGAGGCGGGGTCATGAGCTCAGTCCGCGGCGGGCTTGGCCTCCATGCTGGCCGCTTCGCGGAAGTAGCCTTCCAACTCCAGGCCGTAGTCGATGGCGCGGCCGAGCTCGGCGGTGAACTTCTCGACCGCGCCGGCGGAATTCGCCAAGGCCAGGTCGTGCGCGGTGGAGTCCACGGCGCCGGCGGCGCGCTCGGTGTAGGTTTTGGTCTGACCGGTGGCATCGAGCTGGAAGGGACCGGTCAGCTCGCGCGGGTCGACACGGTTGAGGATGGCCAGATTGCGGTTGAGGTCGGCGATGGATTCGATCAGCTGTTGCTTCACGCGCAGATAGCGTGACAGATACTCGGTAAAGGTGGCATAGGCGTTGAGGTTGCCGATGTTGGCCGGGTCGGTCAGATACTCGGGTGTCCATTGCACGTCGAGCACGTTGAAATAGTTCTGGAAATCGAACAGATCCACTTCCGCGTCCGCGCGCGCGAGCATCTGGTAGGCACCGCTCAGGGCTTCCTCGACCCAGCGCTCGCGGTCTTTCCAATCCTTTCGGTTGCCCTGCATCTCGGCGGTGTCGAAATCATTGCCGCCAAAATCAAAAGCGCCGAATTTCTTGAAGAAATCGCCCAGGCTGCCGGCTTGGGCGGTCGCGATCTGGCCGAGACCGAGCGCGAGGAGCAGCGACAGAGTCGCGGCAAGACGGGAGCAAATGTTGGTCTGTTTCATAAGGGGTCTCCGTCTGGTCAAAATGTTTTCTGATTCCGCCAAGTCAGGCGGTTTTGCATTGTCCGATTTGGATTGGATCGGGAGCTGGTCGGCGGGGCGTCCTGGCGATTGGGCCTTGGCTTTCGTCGCGACGCGTCTAATGACGCAATGCGCATGAAGGGCAATAAAGCCGCGGGGCGACTACAACCGCAACCCGCTGGGATCGCCGAGTTCATCATAGGTTTGGATCAGCGCTTGAATCACATCCCCATTTTGCCGCGGAATCAAGACTTGTGAGGCTTTGATCAAGTCCGGAATCAGCCCGTTGGCCTCGACGAAGTCACCGAAGACCTGGTTCATCTCCGCGTTGGTGATCTCGGTGCTGACCGGGCGGAAGCCTTCTTTTTGCAAGGCCAGCAGCTGCATGTCGCGGGTGAGCAGATAATCCTTGAAGCGCTTGGCGGCCTCGACTTGCTCGCGCGAATTGCCATGGCGCAGGGTGTAATAGGGGTGATCCGATACCAGATTGTACTTGGGATAGCGGATCATGGGCTTGGCGCCGTCCGGGTCGTTGGCGTCGCGGATGAAGGCAAGCTTGACCGCCAGCTTCTCGTAAATATAGACGGTCGTCAGCGGTTGGCCGCCGTAGCCGGCTTGCATCAGGGGCTCGGCCAGCTTGCCGGTGCTGGTCTTGCTTTGATCCGACATGAACTTAATAAAGGCCAGATATGCCTGGAAGTCGGGGTTTTCCAAATCCTCCAAGCGCAGGGTGTAGCGGCCGCGTTCCTTGGCGAAGAACTCGAACGCCATGGTCACCAGGGCCACCGCGCCCGAGTTTGAGCTGGACGGGCGGGTAAAGCCGAACTGATACAGCCGGCCATTGGGGTCGACGGGGTCACCCTTGAGCTCGCGGTGGAAAATCTCAGTGATGGTATCGAAGCTCATCGATTTCTGGAGCTTGTCATCGATGGCCTGCTGCACCGGCGCTCAGGTGACGAAGACCATGGGGCTGCGGGCGACGGATTCGTCGGTTTCAAACAGCTTGCCACCAGTGAAGGCGTCCTCCACCACACCGCGAAAGATGCTCGAGGCCGGCGCCCAGACCTGATATTCGTTGCGGCCTTGGTGCATGGATTTGCCGTCGCGAATCAGGCTGCCGGATTTGATCGAACCGATTTTGTCGATGGTGATGCGAATCGGCTTGCCGTCGATGCTTTTCAGGTCAGGATCGGCCATGAACCGCTGCGCGGCCTCCTCGAACCAGCCGCGCTTTTCCGAGCCGGCGGCGATCTTCACCTCGATGACGTCTCTATCCTCGGGCACCGGGTATTGGACGTGTTGCTTGCCGCCGGTGCTTGGCGTGACCTTGACCGGCGCGACCTTGAGCTGTTCCTCGGCGACGATGGTGTCGATGGCGGTTTCGTTGTCCTTCGGCAGCACCTTGGGCGCCGGACTCTCGGGCGTGCTCTCGAGTTGCTGATCGGGCGCCTGCTTGGTTGGTGTCGGGGCTGGTGTCGGGGCTGGCGCCGAGGCTTGCGCGGGTGTCGAGCCCGATGCCGAACCGGGCGCCGATTGGGGCTTGGCCTGCACCTTGGACAGGTCGACGTTCAGCTCGCCGAAGTCGAAGAGCTTCTCCGCCGCCGTGGCGGTGGATGGAAGACTGGCGAAGGCGAGCGCGAGCGTCAGGATGGTCGCTAACGCCGAAAAATGCATCTGCGTGGATTTCGCATTCATCTGGATCACCGGGTTTCTTTCATCTCAGTCTGTGCCGAAACATCTGCCGTGCCAGACTCCGCCCATGTTTGAATCAGCGCCAATTTGAGGATCAGTCGATTGAGACCTCGGCATAGCTCCCAGGAATCGCCGACCCCAGAGCAGCAACAATGGTCGCGGACGCTGCGCGGATGCGCGGCCAACTCGTCGTTTCGAGCACCAGTATGGCCATGGATCGGCCACTCAGATCCTGTTGATGCTTCAGGTTTTTGTCTGTTGTCAGAAAGACCTCGAAGCCATCGGCCTCAGCTGCCGCAAGGAGTTTTCCGTTCTCTAGTCGCGACCAGCCGCGCTCGTACACTGTTACGACATCCTGACCAGGAAGCAGGCGCCGCAAGGGCACTGGTACACCTTGGTCGAATAAAATTCGCATTCAGGCCGCGGCTAAAGCGCTTGCCGCGACATAGTCCAAAACGGCACGGACCTGATCAGCGCTGACGCCAGGAAACAGCTCAGCAAATTGCACAACGGTCATGCCATCCTCGAGGTTCTCGAACAAGGCGGCCACCGGTACCCGGGTGCCGCGAAAGACCCAGGCACCACTGACACGCTTGCTACTGCGTTCCAGTACTGAGCAATCGGACCAGTCAATCATGGTAAACAAAGCTCCTAGGCTGTCAGGTAACCACGCGATTCCGAGTGAGATTCAGGGTGTGATTCGGGCCGTGGGAACGAGACAAAGTCAAAGCAACTGCGGGCCAAATCACAATAAATCGCTGAAGCGCTGGAAGATGGCGCGAATCTCGCCGGAGTCGCCGCGACGGGTCTCGCCGCCGGCGGACTCGGTGATGGCGGTCAACTCGCGGTCGTCGGCCTTCTCGCCGAAGGCGACGCCAAACACCGGAATGCGGCATTGTGGATCGCCAAAATAGCCCCCCTGGCCGTCCGCCTGGCTGTAGCCGATTTTTTCGATCAGTTCATCGGTGGTGATCTTGTAGGCATTGTCCTTGCCGTCGGTCAGCACCACGATGACGCGGATCGCGGACTGGTCGGCATGGGCTTTCTGGTCGGCGCAGATGTCCTCCCAAGCCTCGGCGATGGCGCCGCGCATGGCGGTGCCGCCCTTGGGACGCGCGCGCCCGAGTGTCTCCGCGAGCTTCTGCTTGCCGGCGGCGTCCATGGCAATGGGCTGACCCTTGGGGGTCAGGTCCGAATAGGCCACGGCATAGTCATAGAACAAGAGCGCGAGCCGATCCTGATCCTGCATGCGGTTGGCCAGTAGCTCGGCACTCTCCACCGCCATCTCCATGCGGCTGCGCATCGTGCCGCGTTCGGCATCGCGAATTTTCGCGTCCATGCTGCCGGAGCGGTCGATAATCAGGTAGGCAATGGCCTCGTTCTTGATGCCGCGGAAGGCATCGCGCACGGCTTGCACCACCGCCCCGCTGGGCGCGGCCAGAAAGCGATGCACGGTATCGAAAGGCTGCACGCCGTTCTCGGCGTTCCAGACCTTGTCATAAATCCCCTGGTCGATATCCAGCGCCACCCCGGGGCGAAAGCCGTATTGCAACGCCTGCGCCTGCACTGGCGGCGACATCAGATACTCGAAATAGCGCTTGGCCCCTTCCTGCTCGTCGGCGTCGACCCAGTCGCGCTTGACGATGGCGAAGGGATGATTGCTGACAAAGGTGCCTTCGCGCGGGTAGACCGCGACCAGCCGCGGATAGCCGAGCTGGTCCTGGCGGATGCTGTTGTTGGCCTGGATGACATCACTCTCGTAGAGCACCGCAGCATCGGCGTATTGGGGGCCGCCCTGGGTCATCTTCTTGGCATAGAAACCGGTCGAGGCGCCATAGTGAATGACATGCTCATGCACCTTCTCGACGAACTCCCGCACCTTGGGGTCATCGACCGCGCTCATCGACAGGCGCGCGACGGGATTGCCGCTCGCCACTTCCGCACCCGCGAAGAACTGCGCCACCAGCGCCGAGAGCCCGCTGTTGGAGCGCTCGGGGTTGGTCTGGCCGTAGCGGATCGCGTCGGCGCCGGCCTGCTCGAACAGGCTCTTCCAGCCGACGGCATCGGCCCCGCCGAGACGCTCGACCACCGGCTCCCAGGCGGCGATGACCACCGGGGAGGAGACCAAGAAGCCGTCGATGCCGAGCAGCTCGCCGGCGCCTGCCTCGGTGCTTTCGTGGTTGATGAGATTGACATAGAGATCGGACGCCGGGCTGGTGGCATGGACCTCCTCGGGACCGGAGCCACCGTTCATGATTTCGTTGACGCTATCGCCCGAACCCTTGGGGATGGCGTTGACGCAGATGGGCTTGCCGGAGGCGGTCTTCACGCCCTCGGCGTTGAATGCCTCGGTCGCTTCATGGATCCAGGCGGCTTTCTCCGAGCCGTAGGTGAAGCGCACCACCACTTGATCATCGGCGGGAGTACAAGTATTCGCCTGCTTGGCGGTCACGAGCGATGGCAGACAAAGCGCAAGCAAGAGTGCCGCGAAGGACAAGGGTGTTGAATAACGCATGGCAGTAGCCTTTGTCTCACAAGAGGGCGATTGCATCGGTTTGATGCAAGGGATTGGCCGGAACAAGTTTCGACAGTCGGATAATGCCAGAAGCTCGAGCCGACAACCAACCCAAAAGGCATTAGCAAACAGCTGAAAAGGCGGTCTTTTTGCCGCGCATCAACAAAGATCGGGAAAGCTCGGAAGCGGTCATCGAATCGTCATCAATGCAGCGTAGTCTTTTGCGCTTTTTTTTCCGCTCAGAGAGCGCACCGAGCTACTCGATGCCTTCGGCCATCACCAGGATACCCTGCCACCGACATGCTCGCTGGAGACAAGAACCAGCGCTTCAGTGCTTGGTTGCGCGAGCATTACGTGGTCGACGCTACCGTAGCAAAAGGTTAGTGTGTCTCAGTGTGGGGCGATCGGGCGCAGCTCAACAGCGTTTTGATGGATGGATGCCGACATATTCCGTCCTGCAGTGCGTTTTTTGTTGTGGATCTAGCAGGCCGTCAGATCAGCGACACGGTAAGCGCACTCGGAGCTGAACCGAGGGACTTCGGGCGCGATCGTTCGACGCGTCCCTATATGCGTGAGGCGGTTCCCGCGTGGGGCTTCCTGCTCTCGGATGCCTATGTCGGGCTGGTATCGCATCGCCCATCGCTGACCGCCTTGCACGTCGTGCGCCGCGACTTCGAGCTGCTGGGTTACGTCGGCGCAACCTTCAATCTCAAGGACCTACCGGTGACGGCGAAGCTCTACGAAGACCTGCCCCACTGGCTGCAGATCAAAGGCGACCCGTCGATTCGTAACACGGTCTTGCTGCAGACTCGGGTTGAGAGCCCCATGGATCAGAACCTGGATCAAGTCCTCTCGGTGATTGAGGAGTTGCTGGTCGAGCGGGGAATGTTTCAGGGTGTCGTTCACTTCGCGAGCAGTCGAGCAACGATTTGGACCCTGGATGACCCATTGCGCTACCGCATCCTCGATCATGAGGCGCTCTCGGACCCGGACATTTGCCTCGCCTATCCCTGTCGGGTCTATTCAGCTGAGACTGTGATCCCGCAGGAGAGTATCTCGCCGATTCTCAAGGCGCTGAAGGATCTGCGCTTGATGGACGATACCGGCGAGTGTGCATTGATTGGTAATCGGGTCGTCACGCCAATCCGGTACTTTCTGGAATCTGTATTCGCGAGAGCAATGGAGCAAAGACCATGAGTAGCGCCGTCGCCGATGCTTCGGACGTGGATCACGTGCCGCACAGAAGCGTCCAAAGCTACATCGACGAGACCCCCTTATGGTCCGATGGCACCGGCACGGCCGCTGTGCCCATGACGCGGATGCAATGGCGCATCTGGATGCTGGCCACCGCGGGCAAGTTTTTCGAGGGGCTGGTGGTCTTCATGACCGGCGTGGCCCTGCCCCTGATGGTGGTCGAGTTCGGGCTCACAGCAGCTGAAAAAGGCGTCGTTGGGGCGGCGACCCTGGCCGGCATCCTGATCGGCGCCTCGGCATTGGGCGGTCTGGCCGATACCTTCGGGCGCAAGCGGATGTTCATCGTCGAGCTGATCATCTTCGTCGTCTTCCTGGTCGCGCTGAGTCTGAGCCCGAGCTTTCCCTGGCTGGTGGTCTTCTTGTTCGGCGTTGGGCTGGCGCTCGGCTGTGATTATCCCACCGCGCATCTAGTGATCTCCGAGAGTATCCCAAGCAAGGATCGCGGCAAGCTGGTGCTGAGCGCTTTCGGCTTTCAGGCCGTCGGCGCGCTGGTCGGCACCGCGGTGGGCTACCTGATCCTGGCCAATCTGCAAGACGAGAGCGCTTGGCGCTGGATGTATGCCACGGCGATTATTCCCGCGATCCTGGTCATCATTGGTCGCCTCTCCATCTCCCGCAGCGCGCATTGGCTCCTTGAGCAGGGACGAGTCGCGGAGGCACAGCAGGAATTGATGCGCCGACTCGATCGTGAGCCGAAGTATCCCAAGCAGGTGCGTCTCGATCGTCCTGCTGAGGAGGCAGTGCACGACCAGAGGCAAGGGCGCAAGCGCGGCTATGGACAGCTCTTCAGGGGCAAGACACGGCGCGCGACGATCCTCGCCTCGGTCCCCTGGTTTTTGCAAGACCTGGGCACCTATGGCATCGGTATCTTCACACCCACCATCCTCGCCGCCGCCTTGGGACACCAAACCTCGCATCCGCATAACCTGACCGCGATCATCCACAATGACATCCTGGCCGCGAAAGGGGCGGCGCTGCTTGATGTGCTGCTGATCGTCGGCATCCTTGCCGCGGTGCTGCTGGCCGACAAGGTTGGACGCATCCGCCTGCAAATCATCGGCTTTGTCGGTTGCGCGGTGGGGCTCGCCTTGGCCGCCGTGTCGCAAACGCTCAGCGGTCCCTTGCAGATGACATTGCTCGTGCTCGGCTTCATGGTCTTCAACTTCATGACCAACATGGGACCGAACGCGCAGACTTATCTGATTGCTGGCGAGATCTTCCCAACCCGCATCCGCGGCAAGGGCGCGGGCTTTGCCGCTTCGTTTGCCAAGATCGGCGCCGTGACCACCGCCTTCCTCTTTCCAGTGCTGCTGGCGCAGATCGGTACCGAGACGCTGCTCGCGATTCTGGTCGGCACCTCGCTGGCCGGCGCCTTGATCACCTGGCTGTTCCGTATCGAGACCGCGGGCAAGAATCTGGAAGAGTTCGAGGATTAGAAGGGCTTGCGCAGCCTCGGGCGACAGGGCTTGCCAAAGCCACGCATCCTCAGTGCCGTAAGACAGATAGTTATCCAACAATGCACAATCTCGACGGAATGGACTGGATCCAGGCGGAACTGCAGGATTCATTCGATGAGGATTTCGAGCTAGAGCTGTCCGAACCGGCGCTTTCACTCGAACTGCGCAAGCTCTATAAGCGCCGGCATCCGGAGACCCTCGATCGCAACACCTATTTTCGCGCCCTACTGACGCTGCAGGCCGAGTTGATCAAATTGCAGGATTGGGTCGAGCACACCGGTGAGAAAGTCGCCGTCATCTTCGAGGGCCGCGACGCCGCCGGCAAGGGTGGCGTCATCAAGCGCATTACCCAGCGGCTCAATCCACGGGTGTGCCGGGTCTAAGCCCCATGGACCTGCAATCGCGCGTGCGCTGGGAGCGCCTACACCAAAGCCAAGGAAGAGACCTTCGCGCGCTCCAACATCCACGAGGCGCCCTGGTTCGTGGTCGAGGCCAACGACAAGAAGCGCGCGCGCCTTAACTGCATTCACCACCTGCTGGAACAAATCCCTTACACGGAAGTTGAGCACGAATCCATCAGCCTGCCGGACCGGGTGTTCGATCCTGACTATGAGCGTTCCACCCTGCCGCGCGAGCTGATGGTGCCGGAGCGGTATTGACGCCTTGCCCGCGCTGCCTGCTCGGCCGTGACTGATCTTATCAAAGCCAGTGGTGCTGTTAAGCTCGAAAAAATGCAGCGACCATTAGCCGCGTCGGGCATTCAATCAGCGACAGTCACAATTCCCATTTCCACCAGCACGGTCATTGCGATGGACGCGATAATCATAAAGGCGATCGCGCCGATCGAGATAAAAATGACCATGCGAGCACCGCCACGCTCGTCCTCGCAGGCTGTGACCGGGTTGCGGCCGTCCCAGAGGCAGGAAAGCGGCTGACCTTCCTGATAATCACCCATGTCATTGAAGGTGACGCCAAAGTCGCCGATGCGCTGGCGCAACTGGGCATCATCCGGACGCACAACGGCCTGCCAGCGTCCATTGACCGTGTGTACCTTAACGACTTCGCCCGTGAAAGGTTGGTAGTGGCGGTATTTACGCAGCTTCCCCCGCGCGGCAACAGCCAAGACCGCAAAGGCAAGGCACCAAAGTGCGGCGAACAGGAAGCCCATCAGCTTACCCCGTCATCTGTGTTGAAAAGGAAATCAGGCTGCGTCGGCGCAACCGCGGTTCTCAACCCAACCGGCCGAGAAAGCGATAATAAGGAACCGAGAATCCCGGCAGATAGGGCACGGACGCACGTTCTTCGCTGAATTGATGCGCGGGGAACCGCGCGCGCAGTGCAGCGAGATGTTCAGGGTTTGGGTGCACGCCGTCGTGCGCGAACCAGCGCGGCCAGAACCAGCGTGTCAGCGCGCCGTGGCGAATCTGCCCGTCTGGCGGCTTCGCAGCCGAGACATAAAAATCCACCACGGCGAAGATCCCGCCCGGCTTAAGCATGGCCAGCGCGTTATCGATGGCCGCGCGCCAGTCCGGTATCATGCTTAGGGAATAGGCGCAGTAGACAGCATCCGCCGGTTGTTCTGGCTGCCAGCGGGTCGCATCCGCCTCGATGATTCGCACCTGGGGGCGGTCGGAAAATTTCCGCCGTGCTTGTTCGAGCAGTGCCGGGCAAAGATCCACCAAGGTGACCTGGCCGAAGGCATCCAGCCGCGCGCCAAAAAACTCCAGATTACGACCGGTACCGCCGCCGAGCTCGATGACATGTGCATCGCCCAGTGCATCCGGGCGCTCATGCAAGAGCGTGGCGTGCAGGTCATCGATCAAGCGTTCGCGTCCATGCAGCAGCCGATCACGGAAGAGGTCGTAGTGACCGGCCTGGGGTCCATAAAAGGCTTGCAGCCGCGTGCGTTGGTCACCGCTTTTGGGCTGGCCGCGCAGCAGATGCAGCAGGATGCGCAGGTCGCCCCCAAAACGGCTTACCGGACTGCTAGCCACTTTTGGCTGCGCTGACCGCACGGACGCCGGCTCGGGTTTCACTGCCTGCGCGCGCTCAGACGCGGACATCGGCAATATGAAAGCCGGCGTATGTATGCACCCGGTCCTGCGCCTGGAGTTCGCCGGCCAACTCGGGGTGGAAGCGCAAGCGATCGCTCAGGCGGCTGCGCTCCGGCCCCAGCTCCAGGGCTTGCAGATAGCGCGGCGCGGCATGGGCACTGCGGAAAATGATGCGGGCATCGCCGCGTGCGCGAGCCAGAATCCACTCCCACTCATCGGCCAATGCCTGGGGCTGATAACTGCTCATCCAGTCCATGTGATCGAGCAGCACGTATTTGGAGATCGGCTTCTCGTGGTGTCTGAGAAAATCCGTTACCGTGCAGGTATGGAGCCCGATGCAATCGGCCGCGCCGGCCTTGAGGCGCGCGAAGTTGTCAGGTTTCAAGTACTCCGGGCAGCAGTTCTCTGTGTAGCGCCCGCGGATGTAGACCATCCAGAAGTAGTTGGTCCATACCGGCAATTGGCGAAAGACATAGCCAATGGCGTCGCGCACGAAACCGGCCACACCACTGTCGTGTTGCTCTTGGACCTCCTTGCGCTGCGGATGCGGAACCCCGAGCATGCTCATGGTGAGTTGGCGCGACAGGGTCCAGTTCATTCCCTTGGTCCAGATCAAGGGGTCGACTCGGGTGTCGTAGATGTGACGCTGTTCTTCCAGCGTGCGTGTATCGAAGAGTTCCCGAATGCTGGCGGCAAGGCGCGGGCGCACTTTGAGATAGGTTTGAAAAGCGCGTGCCACGGTGCCAGAGAGACCGTGAAAATAGAAACTCCCGCGTGGCTGGCCGAACCAACCGATGCGTTTGTCCCAAAAGGCACGGGCATCATCGCCGAGCACCGGGCGCAACTCATGGCGATAGAGGGCTTGCATGCGCGGATGATGCCCTTCACCAAAGGCAGCAAAAAAGTCCTCAAACTCGAGACGGCGAATAGCCGCCAGCTTGAGTTCCAGCAGCGCATTCTGGCGCGGATTGGCGTCGACGGCATGGATTTGCTCGGGGCCAACCAAGGCATAATCCAGCACATTACAGCCAGCGCTGGTAATGACCAGGAGGTGATCCGTGGCATCAATGTTGAGCGCCTGGCGATCAATCGCCGGGTCTTCCCAACAGGTGTTATAGACCAGGGCGCGGGAGTAGATCGCGTCGAAGACCTTCTGATCGACACGGTCGGCCAAGGTTGAGGTGCGCATTAGGGTGGGTTCTTTGGTTGTTCTCGATGGCATTTTGACCAGCCGCCCGGGGCGGCAAGTTTGACGATAAACTCCGCTAAGCTACAGTTTTTTGATGACAGTTTTATGGCAGCTGCGCGGATTTGCGGGTCCAAACCCGACACAGCAGGTCAGCAAGACGCCGCGCCGGTTCAAGGCAAGGGTTCATCCACGCCGGTTGGCGTTCCGTCCGCAACCCACGGATGAACCTGGGCACCCACCGGCGTCACTGTGGCATCCCGCCCAAGGTTAAAGCTCTGGCGTTCGACGATCCGCTTGTAGGCTTTGTTGAGCGCCAAGGCGCGGGGTTTGGAGGCGAACAGCAGAAAGCCAATGTCACGATTCAGGACATCGAGCATTTCGGGGATGGGCTTCCCTTGGTCGTCGAAGAAGAGCGCGAGAATCTCGCGGTTGGCGCGAAATTCATCGCCGGCGCGATTGGCCTTGAGGTAGAAGGCGTATTCGGGCTCACCGTTGTCAAGCACGGGCTCGAGCAGCCCAGCGAGGCTCTTCTGGCTCCAGTGATACCAGCCCCTTTGGAAGCTCTTGGCATCGAGCTTGCGCGGGAAGGCAAGACTGGCGTCGGTATTGGCCCCCATGCCGCCGTGACAACCGACGCAGTGGGCAAGCTCCTCGTAGGTCTGGGGCCGCAGTTGTCCGTCCGCGTCCTCGATCAGCCCGGCGTAAACCCAACCCTCGCCATTGCTGACGCCCGACTCCATGTTGCCGCGAACCGTCTCGACGCGATCGGGGAAGTCGTGCTTTTCCTTGGTTTCCTCGGCGGCTTGCAGATCGAGCGCGGCATAGGTCATCCAATAAGCCTTGCGTGCGTAGCGCAGTTCCTTCATGCGCGCAGAGAGGTGATTCACCGCGCGTTCGTCAAAGTCAATGTAGCGCAGAGTCTGCAGAAACTCGGTGCCTTCCGGGTACAGGCGCGCAGCGAGATGAACCTCGCCAGAACGCTGCGCTTGCAAGGCCTGGCCAACGTACCACATCAAACGCCCGTCGCGCGGTGACCAGTCGTATTTCACCAGGCTGGCGGTATCGAGCAGGCCGTTTTTGTTTAGATCAACGCCGCCGAGCGCGCGCTCTTCGACCGGCTTGATCGGAATATCGGCTTCACGAATCATAGCCTCGACGATGGCCAGGTTGGTCTTATAGACGCTGAGATTGAAGTCGCCATTGAGGTCGCGCTGAAAGATGTCCGGCAGGCGAATGAGCGCATCGGCCGTGGACCCATTGGTCGGCCAATGGGTACTCGGAAAAGGCGTGTAGGCAAAGGCCCGCCAGCCACTGTAGCCTCTATCTGGAGTGCGGTCGAAGCCTTGGTCGTCGAAATCGAACCAGGCATCGGGAACAAAGCCATCCCAGCGTCCGTCCCCGTTGTAGTCCCAGCCCTCCGGCAATTCGACCAGGGATTTGGCCGGAATGATGCCGCCCGAGGAATCGACATAGTTGCTTTCGCGAATGTAGGCCAGGATCTCGGCATCGCTGATGCGCGAGATCGAGGCGCGGCGGTCGATGTAGAGATTCTTCCAGGGATTCTCCTCCGCCGGTGCCGGGAAGTCGTAGACCAGCTGCAGGTCGGAGTCGTTGACAAAGTTCGGCCGCACCGAACGGGTGTGGCAGGTGTAGCAGGGGTTGACGACGCGGCCCTGGGCATCCTGCGTTTTGGTGTAGCACTGGGAGGGGATCTGCGGGGTTTCGTTCGTCAGCACACGGCTGGTCAGGTCAGACGCTCCGGCTGAGCTGACCACCAAGAGGCTTGCCAGTGTGAGGCTGGCTGGGGCGAGGCTTGCTGGCGCGCGACTGGCTAGGGCGCGGCTGGTTGAGGTCAGCTTGGCTGGATTGATCGTGGTGATTGGGCAGTGGGTTTGCATCGTCATGTCGCTTGTTTTGTCCGCAAAGAAAGAAAGGGAATCCCGAGGGATTCCCTTATCGTGACAGTTGTCGTCTCTATGTTGCAGGCGGCACCGGCGCGCTTGACCGATGCCGCACGCCTTTCGACGGCTATTTGGTCATCGCGGGGAAGACCATGTGGCCGGTGTAGGCGGATGCCTCGGAAGGCTGCTCGAGTTTGTCTTCGTCAGACTCTCCATAGGGGTGCTGGACCACCGACATCAGATAGGCGAAGCCGTTGATGTTCGGGTAGAAGTACGGCGAAGTCGTCTCAGAGCCATAAGGCGTGGTCTGGATACGAGTCAGGCTGCCGGACTGGATGTTGTAGGCCCAGATCATGTCGTTCTGATGGCCAGAGCCGGTGTCTTCACCAATGATCAGGGTGTTGTAACCCGGCATGTAGGTGATGTTGTCCGGGTTGGCGAGGCCGTTGATGTCGCACTTATTCACACCGTCGTAGTTCGGCGAGTCCGCATCGGCGCCGTAGTCGGTGGTCATCGGGGTGCCGGAAACCAGCGGCCACATTTGGGCGGCCGTGTAGTTACCATCGAGCGATAGCGCATAGACGGTTCCACAGGCGTTGCCCTTGGCGATGGTCATGTGGTTGGGACCGCCAATGTCGTATTTGTCATAGGGCGGGGTCTTGCCGGCGCGGTTGAAGTCGAGCATGCCGCGATCCGTCTCGGACATAGCGATATACAGCACGTCCGCATCCGAGTTGTAAGTGATGCCTTCCATCTTGCGGAACTCAGTGGTGCCGCCTGACATTGCCGCCCAGCGGCGTGTCTCGAGGCGCGAGGCAATGTTCCAGTCGGACGCCCAGATAAAGCCGTCACCGTCGATGTCGCGCAGCCTCAGGCACTGGTGGTCACCGTCCTCATGGCCTGCGTTGATCGATGTGTAACCGGCTGGGCAGGCTCCGGTATCCTCGTCGTTCTCCATGATCGGATCGGCTTCGTCGAAGATGTCAGCAAACTTGTAACTGTCCTTCCACTGGCTGACCTGGTCGCTGGTGGCATGGCCGAGGTAAACCCAATCCAGATTCGCCGCGCCAGCGCTGCCGCCGGTTTTTTGCGACCAGCGCGCTACCCAAAGGGAGCCTGAGTCCAAATTCCCAGCGGTGTCAGCCACGAAGCGGAACAGACCGACATTGGTGCCGTCATCGGACATGTAGACGGTCTTGTTGTCCGGCATCACATAGCCGAGCTCCAGCGCCATGCGGCCCATAGCATAGTGCTTGGCGACAGTGGCATCGTTGTAATTGTTGACTTTAACTTCGACCGGATAGCCGTAGTCGTAGGGGTTCATCACGCTGCTGGCCTGCTCCGGAGTGGCGCCGAAATATGTCGCCATGGCAGCGTTGTAGTCGCTGATGTTGTTATCGCGCCACTGTTTGGCATCGGGCTCGTACTCTTCCGAGCCCAGATGCGTACCCCAGGGGGTGACGCTGCCGGCGCAGTGGACCCAGCCGCCACGCACTGCGGAGAAGTCAAGCGCACGGGTGCGAAGAGCGCTGAGCACGCCGGTCTGAGGGTTCTGGCTCAACTCGGTGAGATACATGGCACCTGGGCGCGACTCGAAGTGCGAGACCATGTAGAGCTTTCCGTCCTCGCCGTTCAGGATGGAGGCGAAGTCGTTGTCGTTGGAAATGTAGGGCGAGCCGTCTTCAGCGACCAGCGCATTGCCGTCGATGTCGTGGAGCAAACCAAATGTGCCACCCCCGGCCGTGTCGCCGGAGCGGAGGATGGTGTTGTAGCCGACCTGGACCTGTACACCGTCGACCGTCGCGGAGTCAGAGGTCAGGATGCTGCGTTTCTCAACATCCGTCAGCGGAAAAGGTGCGGGGCTGAATTCAATCGTGCCGGCCAGCGCCAGAGGGGCGGTGGTTAAAGTGAGCGCTGCCGCGACAGCGCGATGAAGCTGGTTACTCGCCATGGTGTGTTCCCCCAGTTAGAGAGTTGGCAGTTGGAGATATTGAAACCACGGCAGCATAGTCAGCGTTTGTGAAAAAACGGTTTCGTGCAAATGACAGTTCGATGATGATTTCGTGACAACACACGGAATACTGGCACCCGCGGAGAATACAATTCGCCCCCCCTTCTTCGTCACAAAAGATTCACAGACAAAGCCAGCCAGATTTGGACAATGCGTATCAGGTTTTCACTCTGATCGTTGTTTGCCCAACTCTGGAGGTTATCTCATGGCTCTTGCCAGCTTTACCCGCCGCACCCTCGCGGCCTGCACGCTGTCCGCTCTGGCGTTCGCGCCACTCGCCCATGCGGAAGAGACCCAGCTGACCGGCTCGGGCGCGAGTTTCCCTTTCCCGCTTTACGCCAAGTGGGCCAAGGATTTCAGCAAGAAGAACAAAGACATCCAGGTTCAGTACCAGGCAGTTGGCTCGGGTGCTGGCATCCGTGCATTCATCGCTGAAACCGTGGATTTCGCTGCATCCGATGCGGCCATGAACGATGAGGAAATCGCCAAGGTTCCCGCTGAGAAGGGTGTGGTGCTGCTGCCGATGACCGCTGGCGAGGTGGTGCTGTCTTACAACCTGCCGGGCAACCCGGAACTCAAGCTACCGCGCGATGTGATGAACGACATTTTCCTCGGCAAGCTGACCACCTGGCAGGACGAGCGCCTGCAGAAGGCGAACCCGGACGTGAAGTTCCCCGATGATGACATCACTGTGGTGCGCCGTTCCGATTCATCCGGCACCACCTATGTTTTCACCGGTCATCTGGCCTGTGCGAGCGACGAGTTCAAGAAAGACGTGGGTCATGGCAAGAGCGTGGACTGGCCGAAGAGCTTTGTCGGTGCCCCCAAGAACGACGGTGTCGCGGCCATGATCAAGCAGACTCCGGGCGCGATCGGCTACATCGAGTACGGCTATGCTGAGGCGACCGGTCAGCCGATGGCCACCTTGCAGAACAAGGCCGGCGAGTTCGTCAAGCCGGGTGAGGCATCCGGTCAGGCCGCGCTGGCCTCGGCGGAGTTCCCGAGCGGCGATCTCCCGGGTTACGAGGGCACGCCTGATCTGCGCGTCTGGGTGTGTGATCCTGAGGGCAAAGAGGCTTATCCCATCGCCACCTTTACCTGGATGCTGATGTACCAGCATCAGGATGAGGAAAAAGCCAAGGTGCTGCGGGACTTCGTCGAGTACGGCTTGAATGAGGGCCAGAAATCTGCCCCCAAGATGGGCTACATCCCGCTTCCGGCCAACGTCAAGGCCAAGGTTGAGGAAGCTCTGAAGCTGGTTGGCGGCGCCGAGTAAAGCTCCCCTAAGTACAGCTCATCAAGTAACGCTCCTTAAGCAAAGCCTCTCAATAATGGAACACGCGGCGGGTCACCGAAAGCGATCCACCGCGTGTTTGCCGTTGGATGAGAGCCGCTTTTGAAGCAATCACCCCCTTTCTGGCCGCCAATCAAGTCATTCGCATCGCGTTATGGTTTCCAATCCCTTTGCTCATGTTGTCACCAAATTCTCCGAGCCGCCCTCGGCGAGCGACTACGCCGTCGACAAAGCGCTGCGGATGATTGTGCAGGGCGCCGCCGCCGTCATTTTGCTGCTGGTGGCCTACATCATTTTCGAGCTTGGCCGTCAGGCACTGCCCGCCATACTGAGCTTTGGTCCGGGTTTTCTGATCGGAACCGATTGGAATGTGCAGGAAAAGGTCTTCGGCATCCTGCCCGAGATCTGGGGCACGCTCTACAGTTCGTTGCTGGCCCTCTTTATTGGCGGCATCTTTGGCGTGGCCATTGCCATCTTCTTGACCCAGGATTTCCTTGATCATCGCCTGTCGAACGTATTTCGCACCATTGTCGAGATGCTGGCAGCTATTCCCTCGGTGGTCTATGGCCTCTGGGGTATCTATGTGCTGATTCCGCTGATTCGACCGGGTGCCGAATGGTTGCACGAGACTTTCGGCTGGTTCCCATTGTTCGGAACCGATCTGGCCGGCCCCGGCATGGCCCCGGCAGCCTTGGTGCTGGCGGTGATGATTCTGCCGACGGTGGCGGCCATCTCAGTCGACGCCTTCCGCCGCGTGCCCTACAAGGTGAAAGAAGCCGCCTATGGCATGGGCACCACGCGCTGGGAGGCGATCATGAAAGTGATGCTGCCAACTGCCTCCAGCGGCATTCTCGCAGCACTGGTGCTGGGCTTTGGCCGTGCACTGGGCGAGACCATGGCGCTGGCGATGCTCATCGGCAACTCCAACCAGATCAGCCTGTCGCTATTCGCGCCGGCCAATACGCTGGCATCACTGCTGGCGTCGAGCTTCCCGGAAGCCGGCCCGGTCGAGGTGCAAGCGCTGATGTATGCGGCCTTGGCGCTGCTCGCAATCACACTCATCGTTAACGTGCTTGGCCTCTGGATCATGAAGGCGGCCACACGCAAATTCGAGGGTAAGGCATGACCAGAGTCGCTAGCGAGGCCCTGCTTGAGCAGGATTTGGCCTCGATGAAACAACTGCGAGGCTCGCTGCTTGAAGGGCGCGGTCTTCAGAGCCGAATTTTCACCGGCATCACCTGGGGCCTGGCCATTCTCGCCTCGTTGCCGCTGTTCTCAGTGATCTACATGCTGATCGCCAAGGGCGGCGCGCGCATCAACTGGGAGACCCTGACCGCACTGCCGCCCGCAGCCTTTGAGTTCGGCGGCGGCATTGGCCCGGCCATTGTGGGCACGGGCATCATGGTCGGCATCGGCTCGCTCATCAGCATCCCCATCGGCATTCTCGCCGCCATTTATCTGGCCGAGGTCGATCCTTACAGCAAGCTGGCCGAGACGGCACGCTTTCTGGCCAAGGTGCTGACCGGCTTTCCGTCCATCCTCGCCGGTGTCTTCGTTTATGCCGTGCTGGTCGTCACCATGAAGTCCTACTCCGCCTGGGCCGGTGGTATTGCGCTCGCGGTGCTGATGCTGCCGACCATCATTCTGACGGCGGAGGAAGTGAGCGTAATCACGATAATTGCGGGACCCATTTCCAAGCCATTTGAAGGACATGGAATGCGTGTGGGATCACGGGGGCCGTTACTGGCCGACAGCGGGAAGCCGGAATCGTGAACCACGCTCCCCCCCTGAGGGGGGAGAGACGCAGCGGGTTCAGTTGCCTCTAGCGCTCTGGCGAATGGCGCGAGCGAGGGTGTAGCGGGCATAGCGCTCGGCATCGGCTCCGCGACGCGGGGACGCGCGCTCGAGCAAGCGTTGGTAGACCGTGGTCGGTGCAAGGCCGGCCTCAAGAGCGCCGCAGACCCAGCCCCATTCGCGGGCAGATTCGGACGGATCACCGGTGGATAAGCGCGCCCGTGGAGCGCAGTTGACGACCGGCGGCGGAGCCGGAGCCATCGTTGGCAAGGCCGGAGTTGGATCCCAGACGCGCTCCTGCGGGCTTGGTCGCCGAAGGACATTGACCCACTCCCCGCCACGCTTGGCATTCTTCATCCCGGCGAGCCGACCGAGGTGCTCACCGGAGACCGAGCCCGGATCGGCGCCAACGCGCGGGATCAGCCAACGCTGCACATCACAGCGCTGCGCCTCATCGAGCGCGCGGGTCAGCCGTAGCCACAGGTGGCAGCCCCCGAGCGTCGAAGTCTGCACCACCAGGGCCGCATAGTGCCGAGCGATGCGCTGCGCCATCGGCCGTGCGACATCATCGAGAAACACCATTGGCCAGGGATAGCCGCGGGCTGGACGGATATAAATATCGGCCTGTTGGACATTGCGCGCTCTGGCCAGCCCCAACGGAAGCTGATCCAAAGAGCGATCATGGAACCACAGCATCGTCGCCTTGGCGGTGCGCACCGCCAAATCGGCACGCACGATGCCAGCGTCGTGCCATGCCTCAAGCATCACGGCGGTGTGTCTTGCCGCTGTCATGGCCTGGTGCGGGCGCTCAGCGCTCAAGCGGCTCATCAGGCGCCCGCCCTGGCACTCGGGCGTTGGCGGGCGTTGCCCGCCGCTGAACCAAACACCTCAAGGTAGAGTTGTTCATCGAGCTGCGCGCGTTCGAGCCGAGCAGCCTGCGCCAGCAATTCTGCCGCCATGGTCGTGAGCACGCGATAATTGCCCAACGCATGCTCAGCGAGCGTCTTCATCAGCCCTGCGCTCATCAGACTCGCATTGCCGGCACTGTGTTGTAAATGCTCCAGGCAGGCGACCAGCGCCTCGCGACTGGCATACTCCATACTCAGGCGCGTACGGATACGACTGCCCAGCGGCAGCAACTCCTCACGGCGCAGCTTGGTCGCCAGGCGGCCATCGCCGGCCAGGATCACGCTCAACAACGTGCGCGAATCGAACTGCATGGAGGTCAGCAGACGCAGCTCATTGAGCACCGTCGGATGCATCTCCTGCGCCTCGTCGATGAGCAACACCGGGCGCAACAGCGTCGTCTCCAGATGCGCCAGCCAGCGCTCGCGCAGGATCTTGAAGCCACCCCAGCGGTTATGGGGCTTGAGGTCAACGGCGAACAGATCGCCCATCTCGCGGTAGAAGTCCGCCACCTTCGAGCTGGGATGCGTGAGCGCCCCAACGCTGATATCGGGCAGCTGGCGCAGACGCTCATCGAGCAGGCGCAGTACCGCACTCTTGCCGGTACCCGGATCACCTTGAATGAGCGCAAAACCGCCTTCGCGGATCAGGCTCTGCTCGATGCGCCAGCAAAACTGCTCCACCGGCGCGCTGCGATGCAGTGCCGCCGTCGGCAGCTCCGGGGAGAACGGATTGAACTTCAGTCCATAGAGGGCCAGCAGGGTCTTGTTCATCGACTGGATTCCAGGTCATCGTGTTTTGGCAGATAGGCCGGCGGCAGACCGGTGGCGGCATACTCGGCGAGCAAGTCGCGCAGCAACGGTGGCAGCGTCGTGGCGCGTTGTGATGGCGGTGGCGGTGCGCCGGCGGGCTCAAGGCGCCGACGCTGCCCGGAGGCATTGGCGGCTTTATCGAGGGGATAGAGGCGGCAGAGGATGGCGCCCGAGTGGGGATCAACCACGTCCACAGCACTCAGATCCCAGCGGGCATAAGCGATATGCAGTTGCTCAAGGTGACGCAAGCGCGCCGGCACCTCGAAGCGCTTGCCCGCCAGGCTGAGCGTCCCATCGCTGCGGCGCTGACGGCGTTGGACGCGACAACGAAAAGCGGCGCGGACCTGCTCGCTGTCCGGACAGGGGCGCCCCACGTTGGGCGCATCGAGAAGACGCGCAAGCGGCGTGGCGGCGGTCTCACTGTGGACCTTGCGGTGGTACTCCTGCTCCACCCACGCCTGAGTGAGGGTGTTGAGCCGCTGCAGGCTCAGCTCCTCCAGCCCCTTAAGCATCGCCATCAGGCGGCCTTCCAGCGTGGCCCAGAAGCGCTCCTGCTTGGCGTTCTGATACGGGCTGTACGGCAGGGTCGGCTCGTGGAGGATGCCCAGCGCATGCAATCCGGCGGTGAATTCCTCGGCCTGCATTGCCGCGCCGTTATCGCTCATCAGGGCGCGCGGCAGCCCGCGCTTGTGCAACGCCTGTCCCAGACCATGCACCAAGGTCTCGGTGGTCTCATCGAGGTACCACTGCAGATGGCAGATCAGGCGCGAGTGATCGTCGATGACCGCCAGCAGCAGGGGCTTGACCCAGACGCCACCCCGGGTGAGGACGTTGCGCGAGCCATGATGAAAGTCCAGATGCCACAAGGCATGGACATACTGGGCTTCATAGCTGCGCACCTCGCAGGCCTCCAGGCGCCGCGCGGCCTGCTCGGCCCCGGGTGTCTTGCGCGCCGGGACACGCCGGCGGTGCAGGCCCGCGCGCTTCATGAAGCGGCGCACGGTGGCATAGGAGGGCAGCGGCCCCAGGGTTTCATCGCCCGCGCACAAGGCGGCGAGGTTGTCGTAATGCAGCTGCACCGTCCAACCGGGGTAGTCGCGGTATTGCGCCTGTACGGCCTCCATCAGGCGCGGGCTCAGCGCGCGCTGCTCCCCGGCATCGCTGCGCCGGCGCGGGCGCAGTGCGGTCACCGGGTCTTGGGCATCGCGTGCGAGGTAATACCAGCGCTCCAAGGTCCCAAAGCTAAAACTGACCGCCCGCCCAGTCACCGGATGACGCCATGACTTGGCCGCCAGCGCCTTCAGCCGCGCGCCCAGCGCGTTCGCCGGCGCAGGATCAGCCAATAAAGGACCAATAATGGCAAAGCGCAACCGCGCCCAACCATCGGGATCACCGAGGCCGTTGTCATCGGACATTCGTCTTCACCTCCCAGTTGTTTCACACATCACCGGGAGTCTAGAAGGCGCCGCCCAGCGGCGCGATGAGGTCTTCTGCGGGTTGGCGTTGCCCTACAGCAAGCCTGTCGCTGTCGTGCTCGGGGCGATCAATATCAGCAGTTGCACGACGCGCTCGGACAACGCTTTTGCGCTCAATTTTTCCAGCAGGGATCCTGGCAGGTGCTCGGTGGCGATCGGCGGCATCAACAGACCAGCCAAGGATCGAAAGCAGCGGGTTTGCACAAACTGCTCACGCCACCAGTGCTGCCACCGCCGCAGGGTTTGGACGGTGACACCGAGCGTCTTGATCAAGCGCCGGCGACGCGATGCGCTCAGTCCGTCATGCAGGGCCGAAATCAGCACGACGATGACCCCGAGATAGACCTTGCGGCCCAGAAACCGAACGGAAGGCGGGGTGCTGCGCCGCCGGCACCCGTCCGCGGCGCAGCAGAAACTCAGACGGCTCTGGTAGCTCTCATCCAAGACGCCACGCACACCTCGGGGCTTACGCGGATAACGGGCGCTGTGCAACGCACCACCGCAGTCACAGCCGCCCGCGCGGACTTCCTCGGCAATCGACTCGTCGATCCGGGTGAGCAGTTGGTAAAAGTTCGTGTCGGCAAGAAAGGCGTGACACACTGGGACTGTCTCCTGGTTTTTGGCGAAATTCGGAGACAGCCCTCTCGGACAACTTGCGTCAAGTTGTTTGAGGGGGTTTTTTGTTTTCCCTCACTGAATTTGCTCAGAATCGCGGCCGATTCCCGCAAATAGTCTGCTCAGGCTCAAGGAAGCACTCAAACAGGTACCGCAAAAGATGAAAGACGCCGCCTACGGCATGGGCTGCACCCGCGCGCAGGTGATTGCCGCCGTGACACTGCCCACCGGCATGCCGGGCGTGATCACCGGTGTGCTGCTGGCGGTGGCGGGCGCGGCTGGCGAATCGGCACCGCTGCTGTTCACCGCCCTGTTCAGCACCTACTACGTCAATGGTCTGGAGGGGCTGGGACAGCCGACCGCCTCGCTGTCGATCCTGATCTACAACTTCTCCGGCATGCCTTATGACAATCAGCTCGAGCTGGCCTGGGCGGCGTCCCTGGTGCTGGTGCTCATCATTCTGGTGTTTAACATCCTTGCCCGCGTCCTGGGTCGGCAAAAATTCTAAAAGACAATTTTTGAGGTATTGAAGACATGAATGCGACCGCAGATGCGAGCATGATTGAGAGCAGGTTATTGGAAACAGACACTGGCAGCAGCAGTAAAAGCGACACTGCGACGGGGTCTATCACAGAGGCTGCCGCTTGGCACGTCGATCCAAAGCAGACGGTCATGGACTGCCGGTTGGATAAAATCTTTTACGGCGACTTTCTCGCCGTGCGCAATAGCATTGTGCCCATCGAGAAGAATAAAATCACCGGCTTCATCGGCCCCTCGGGCTGCGGCAAATCGACCGTGCTGCGCAGCTTAAACCGCATGAACGACCTCATTCCGGTGTTCCGCTTTGAAGGTTCGGTCACCTATCATGGCCAGGACATCTACGACAAAACCATTGATCCTGTCCTGGTGCGGCGTTACATCGGCATGGTGTTCCAGCAGCCCAATCCCTTTTCCATGAGCATCTACGACAACGTCGCCTTTGGCCTGCGGCTCAATCGCTTCAAAGGGGACATGAACGAGCGGGTGGAAAAGGCCCTGCGCAGCGCCGCACTCTGGAATGAGGTCAAGGACAAGCTCAAGAACAGCGGTTTGTCGCTCTCTGGCGGTCAGCAGCAGCGTCTGTGCATTGCCCGCGCGGTGGCGACTGAACCCGATGTGCTGCTGATGGATGAGCCCTGCTCGGCGCTCGACCCCATCGCCACCCGTCAGGTCGAGGAGTTAATGCTGGAGCTGAAGGAAAACTACACGGTCGCACTGGTGACACACAACATGCAGCAGGCCACGCGCGTGGCCGATACCACGGCATTTTTCTCGGTCGATATCTCCGAGGGCGGGCGCACCGGCTATCTGGTCGAAATGGGCGACACCCAGCAGATATTCGCAGACCCGCGCGAGAAACTGACCCGCGAGTACATCGCTGGCGAGTTTAGTTGATGTGTCGAGAGTTTCCCTGGGCGCGCGTCTGAATCTTCCCACCATCGAGGCCTCGCTGCGCGCGGTTCAAGATGGGTTCGAGCGCATCAACCAGACGCTGACCACGCCGCGGGACCCGCTGAGCGACCAGGTGCTTGATCAGCTGCTGGCCGGCTATCGCCAGGTGGATGCCTGGCTGGAGCATGGGCAGGACCCCTTCGCGCTCGGCCAGTCCGCCCAGCTGCTTGGGCTAAATGCCCTGGTGCTCTGGGGCGAGGCCGAGCCTGCCTGCAGTGAGGCGCGCCACCAGCTCGAAGCAACCGAGGAGCAGTTCTATGCCACCGGCGACGGCGGCATCGGCGAACTCATCAACTGTTATCAACTGCTCGAGAAGCAGAGCATCTGGCGGCGCTCCGCGCGGGTTTATATCCAGATCCTAAGCCAGCCGCAGCTCTTCCTGGAGGGCAACCATCGCACCGGCTCGCTGGTCATGAGCTACCTGCTCGCACGCGCTGGCAAACCACCATTCGTACTATCAGTCGACAACGCCAAGGCCTATTTCGACCCATCCACCCTGGTTAAGAACTCCCGCAAGCACAGCCTGAGCATGCTGCTTGAGCGCCCTAAACTGGTCAAACGCTTCGCTCGCCTGCTGCAAGAATCAGCGGACGCCAAACATATGGCGCCCAGTTCCCCGCTACATCGCCCTAGCCTGTATCGGCTGGGAGGCCGAGCACCAGCGCGAAGTGGCCTGAGAAAACCGGCTTAGCCAAGCATTCAGTCAACCGGTTGCCTTTGACGCAGCTTGATGCGGCTTGAGGTGCGCTGAATGAACGCCGCTAGCGCCGAGCCGCTGCGCAAACAGCCCCCTGGCCCACGCACAACTAGCCGCCGCGCGCGGCGCGCTTGCGCTCGTGCTCCTTCAGGAAGCGCTTGCGAATGCGAATGCCCGATGGCGTGATTTCCACGAGTTCGTCGTCCTCAATGAACTCCAGCGCCTGCTCAAGGGAAAAGCGCACCGGCGGCGTGAGCAGGATGTTCTCATCCGAGCCAGCGGCGCGGATGTTGGTGAGCTGCTTGGCCTTGAGCGGGTTGACGACCAGATCGTTGTCGCGCGAGTGGATGCCGACCACCTGGCCTTCGTAAACCTCCTCACCGGGCGCGACCAGTAGGCGCCCGCGATCCTGCAAGTTAAAGAGCGCATAGCCGAGCACCTTGCCCTGACTGTTGGAGATCATGGCACCGTTGCGGCGCGGCGCGATACCGCCTTGATTGGCCGGGCCATAGTGGTCGAAGACATGGTGCTTGAGTCCAGTGCCGGAGGTCAGCGACATGAACTCGGTTTGGAAGCCGATCAGCCCGCGTGAGGGGATTTCATAATCCAGGCGCACTCGGCCCTTGCCGTCCGGGACCATGTCTTTCAGCTCGCCCTTGCGCTCACCCAGTGCTTGCATGATGGCGCCTTGATTGGCCTCGTCCAGGTCGACCGTGAGCTGCTCATAGGGCTCACAGATCACACCATCGACCTCGCGGAAGATAACCTCCGGGCGCGAGACAGCCAGCTCATAGCCCTCGCGGCGCATGTTCTCAAGCAGAATGGACAGATGCAGCTCGCCACGCCCGGAGACGCGGAACTTTTCCGGGTCCGTGCCCTCCTCGACGCGCAGGGCAACATTATGGATTAGCTCGCGTTCGAGTCGGTCCTTCAGCTGGCGACTGGTCAGGTACTTGCCATCCTTGCCGGCGAAGGGCGAGGTATTCACCTGGAACGTCATAGTCACCGTCGGCTCATCGACCGTCAACGCCGGCAAGGCCTCGACCGCTTCCGGATCGCACAGGGTGTCGGACACATTGGGCGCATCAATGCCGGTCAGCGCCACGATGTCGCCAGCCTGCGCCTGTTTCTCCTCGAAGCGTTCGAGCCCCATGTAGCCATACACCAGCCCTATCTTGGCGCGCTGGCGGTTGCCGTCGCGCTTGACCACAATGATTTGCTGATTCGGCTTGACCGCGCCGCGCTGAATGCGACCGACCGCAATCGCGCCGACAAAGGAGCTGTAGTCCAGGGTCGATATCTGCATCTGGAAGCGCCCGTCCGGGTCCACCTCTGGCGGCGGGCAATGCTCAATGATGGCCTCGAACAGCGGGTTCATATCGCCCTCGCGCACATTCTCGTCCAGGCCCGCATAGCCATTGATGGCCGAGGCATAGACGATGGGGAAATCGAGCTGCTCGTCAGTGGCGCCGAGACGGTCGAACAAATCAAACACCTGGTCGATCACCCAATCCGGTCGCGCACCGGGCTTGTCGATCTTGTTCACCACCACGATCGGCCGCAAGCCATGCTGAAAGGCCTTGGTGGTCACAAAGCGCGTCTGCGGCATTGGGCCTTCTTGCGCGTCGACCAGCAGCAGCACCGAGTCCACCATGGACAGCACCCGCTCCACCTCGCCGCCAAAGTCCGCATGCCCGGGCGTGTCAACGATATTGATGCGGTAGTCCTCGCCCTTAAGCGAGAGGCGCAGCGCGGTGTTTTTCGACAGGATGGTAATGCCGCGTTCTTTCTCGAGGTCGTTCGAGTCCATGACCCGCTCGACCGGGCCGAAGCGCTCGCCGAGCGTACCGGACTGTTGCAGAAGCTTATCAACCAGTGTTGTCTTGCCATGGTCGACATGGGCGATGATGGCAATATTGCGCAGACGTTCGATCACTGAACCTTTACTCCCCGGGGGCGAAAAACGGCAAATCAAAAAAAGCGCGGCCAACAACTGGCCGCGCTGGCGCGAGTATAGCCGAGTCGCCCATCCCCCGCGCGACCAAGCGCGCCTCGGCAGCGCGCACCGCGCGGCATCAGGGTCTCAAACGTCCCCCAAAAGCCTCTGGACGCGAACGCAGGCGCCTTGCCAGAGTCATCAATCACCGAGCTTCCGGGCGATATAGAACCCGTAGCTGTAGTAGTCCCGGTAGCGCTCATAAAGCGCGCTTTCCTGCTCTTCGGCGGCGACGATGGCCTGCGCGGCCTCGCTGTGCTGGTGCCGCTCGAGGAACTCCGGGAAGCGCGCCTGCATTGGCCGGTAATACTGATCGATCCAGCACTGTTGCGGCAGAATGAAATAGCCAATGGGAGCGTAGCCTTGCTGCTCGAGGATCTGCAGCTTGGCCGCGGCGGTGTCAATCTGCGGATACTCCCGCTGCCAATGCGCTTGCACCTCGGCGGGACGCGTGGCGCTGGTCCAGGTGATCTCCGAGACCGCCAGAACACCGCCAGCTTTCAGATAGCGGCGCCAGTCGCCCACGCCTTTTTCGAAGCCAATGTTGTAGATGGCGCCCTCGGACCAGATCAGGTCGAAGGTATTCGGCTCGAAGGGCAAGTCTTCCATGCCATGGCACAGCGCTTGGATCTTCTCGCCCACCCCGGCTTCTCGCGCGCGCTCGTCAAGCACATCGAGAAAGTCCCGCAGAAAATCCACCGCCGTGATCTCGGCATCGAGCAGCCGTGCTAGCACCAGGGTCGAGGCACCAGTGCCGCAGCCGATGTCAGCGATTTGCAGCCGTCTGTTCTGATGAAGAAGGGCCATGTTGTGCATGGCCAGGCGCAGCGCCTGCTCTGACTCGGCATCTCCACCCGGACCCTGGCGGTCGGCATCCTTGTGCAGGTCGATCAAAAGTTGCATGTCATCCATTGTGGAAGTTTCCTCATTGGTGAAGCGCTTACTTCGATAGGCACGAACCACGGTGCTGGAAGGTGAAGCCTGACACTCAGGCCGCATCAGTCAGGGGGGGGTTGGGCGTCGCGTCCGGGTGGCTCAGAAATATATTCTGAACCTAACGGGAACATTAGTGTATGACGGCATCGGGACTGTCGGCACTTAGCAACCGTTCGGACCAAGCGAGCAGCGTCTCGGCATCGGCTTTCAGAATCCGTTCGCGCACCTCCGGACTCGGCGGACCGAATTTCTGGCGCATCAGACGCAGCAGCAACTTCGCCTCGCCATTGCGCTCGCCTTTCTCCAACCCTTGCTCCCGTCCCTGTTCCCGTCCCTGTTCCAGCCCCTGTTCCAGTCCTTTCTGGCGGCCTTGTTCGATGTAGCGATCAATCCAGGTCTGCATGAGTGGATCTCCATCGGCAGTCTGTTTCAACAGGCGGCGGGCGTCGTCTTCTTCCACCCGCCCGGTGCCTTGGACGTAGTAGCGTAGCAAAGATTCGAGAATCTCCAAGGCCGTGTCGCGGTTGTCGATCTGCTCGATCAGCGCCATAAGCTCGGCCAAGCGTTCCACGGGTGCGTCCGAGAAAATCCAGCGTAGCGCCAGTTGCACCAACCGGGTAAGCACCGTGCCTTTGACCTCGGCGTCGGCGCGGGCAGAGAGATCATGCAGCGCATAGCCAAACTGCGGCACGAAGGGCGCGAGCGCCGCCGGCAATGGGTCGACCAAATCATGAAAGCGGCTCGGCACGCGCCAGGGGCGGGTGCCGTGGTAGATCACCAGCGGATAGACCGGCGGCAGGGTGCGTGCCTCGGGATGTTGTTTGCGGTGCTCGTCACCCTCGGCAACGAGATAGCGCAGCAATTGAAGCAGTACCCAATGCTCGGGCTGACTCTTGTGCTCGAACAGAATGTAAACGAAGCAAACCGCCTCGCCGTCACGGCTGTGCAGGCGATAGACCAGATCGGAGAAGGCGCTGCGCAGATCGGCCGCCACATAGCTGTCCTTGGCGATTTCCAGGCTGTCGAGATCGAAGGCATCTTGCAGCACGCTCGGCAGGTGCAGGCGCAGAAAGTCGAGCGCGATCTCGCGCCGGCCGAAGCTCTCGCGAAAAAAGGCATCGTGCGGGTTGGCAATCTGATCCATGTAGCTCCGGGTATGTGAGCATCAGCGCCCAATCATACTCAAGCCCGGCCGACACTCGCTCTTTCTTCGAGTGCGCGCGTCATAACAAACCTGCCACCAGAAAAGAATTCGACCATGGCCCCTTTGATTTTCCTTCGATTTTAGCCGAGTCGCCCGCCAGCCGTGCGACCAGCGGACCGCCCGCAGGTCACGGCCGCCCAAGATAGCCGCACACTCTCGAACACCGCCTTGCGAGAACGTCCTAACCCACGCGCACCCATGGGGAAAACCCCGATACCCACAATCACTGTGGATAACTCTGTGCAAAAACCGTGATGTCAGCCACTGAACCCGCCCCACCACTCGCCTTGGGTTAAATTGGCCGAAATCTGATCAATACTATAACGTCTTGATTAATTGATATTATTTGATTTACACCTTAAGAATCGCGATGCCTGCCAAAGAGCGCAAGCAAACGCGGTCAGCCGTTGTGAATAAGGTTTCTATCTTTCTGTCAAGTGCCTGAGCCCTCCGAGTCTTAGCCGTCCGCACGGCGGAAGCGAGCGCCCGCAATCGCTACCCAAATGACGGTGATTCTCCTTCGATCCTCTTGCGAAATGCAGACTCTGCGATGCAGCCACCGCATGAAGGACATTAAACAATTAGCAATTTCTAATGGTTGTATTTTAGACGTTGCTAGATTTCAAATATTCTAATGTTTTGTCTTAACAGCCTTTTTTAATCATTTCTTGATACAGATCAAGCGATCGCGTCCGATTGACCGAGAATTATCAATCCCCCCACATATAATAGGCCTACTTGTCATCGCATTGTAACCGTGCGCTCAATCTGTCAGTAAGCCTATGTCAAGCCCTATACCCACCTCCGATACCTTCTACGACCACTTCCGCCGCCATGGCATCAGCCGGCGGACCTTTCTTAACTTCTGCGGTGTGTCGGCGGCCACCCTTGGCCTGGCCCCGAGCATGGCCGGGCGCATCGCCCATGCGATGGAGACCAAGCCACGCACGCCGGTGATCTGGCTGCATGGGCTGGAATGCACCTGCTGTTCGGAGTCCTTCATCCGCTCGGCGCATCCGCTGGCCACCGATGTGATTCTGTCGATGATCTCGCTGGACTATGACGATCTGATCATGGCCTCGGCGGGACATCAGGCGGAGGCGATCCTGGATGACATCCGCACCCGTTATCGCGGTCAGTACATTCTGGCGGTGGAGGGCAACGCGCCCTTCGGGCAGGACGGTATGAGCTGTTTCATCGCCGGGCGGCCTTTCCATGAGCAACTCAAGGAGATGGCGGCGGACTGCGCGGCGGTGGTGGCCTGGGGGTCTTGTGCCTCCTGGGGCTGCGTGCAGGCGGCGCGGCCCAATCCGACCCAGGCGACGCCGGTCGATGAAATTATCCGCGACAAGCCGGTGATCAAGGTGCCGGGTTGCCCGCCCATTGCCGAGGTGATGACCGGCATCCTGACTTACATGCTCACCTTTGAGCGGATACCGGAACTTGACCGCCAGGGCCGCCCGAAGATGTTCTACGGCCAGCGCATTCACGATAAGTGTTATCGCCGTCCGCATTTCGATGCCGGCCAGTTTGTCGAGTCCTTCGACGACGAGGGCGCGCGCAAGGGCTACTGCCTGTACAAAATGGGCTGCAAGGGGCCGACCACCTACAACGCCTGCTCGACGGTGCGCTGGAATAACGGCGTTTCTTTCCCGATCCAGTCCGGGCACGGGTGCATCGGCTGTTCGGAGAAGGACTTCTGGGACAAGGAAGGCTTCTATCAGCATGTGACCGACACCCATGTGTTCGGCGTCGAGGCCAATGCCGACAAGGTCGGGCTGGCGGCGGTCGGCGGCGTGGGCGCGGCCATTGGCGCGCATGCGGCCTACAGTGCCTACCGGCGCGGCAAGCAAAGCGTCGATGAATCGGCGGGTGCGCCGGGCACCGCCAAGGCCACTGAAACCGAGTCACAGGACTGAGCAACAGGGAGGTAAACCAAAATGACTGTCACCACACCCAATGGTTTTTCACTCGACAACAGCGGCCAGCGCGTCGTTGTCGATCCCGTCACCCGCATCGAGGGCCATCTGCGCGTCGAAGTCAATCTCGATGAGAGCAACGTCATCCGCAATGCGGTCTCCACCGGCACCATGTGGCGCGGGCTGGAGGTCATTCTGCGCGGGCGCGATCCGCGCGATGCCTGGGCCTTTACCGAGCGCATCTGCGGTGTCTGCACCGGCACCCATGCGCTGACCTCGGTGCGCGCGGTGGAGGATGCGCTGGGTATCCCGATTCCGGAGAACGCCAATTCCATCCGCAACCTGATGCAACTGACGTTGCAGGCGCAGGATCATCTGGTGCATTTCTACCATCTGCATGCACTGGACTGGGTGGATGTGGTCTCGGCGCTTAAGGCTGATCCCAAGGCGACCTCCACGCTGGCGCAGTCGATCAGCCCCTGGCCGCTGTCCTCGCCCGGCTATTTCCGCGACATCAAGGCCCGGCTGACCCGCTTTGTCGAATCCGGCCAGCTCGGCCCCTTCATGAATGGCTATTGGGGCAGTCCGGCCTACAAGCTGCCGCCCGAGGCCAATCTGATGGCGGTGGCGCATTATCTGGAGGCGCTCGACTTCCAAAAAGAGATCGTCAAGATCCACACCGTCTATGGCGGCAAGAACCCGCACCCGAACTGGCTGGTTGGCGGCATGCCCTGCGCCATCAATGTCGATGGCACCGGTGCCGTGGGTGCGGTGAACATGGAGCGGCTGAATCTGGTCTCCTCCATCATTGATCGCACCATCGAGTTTATCGACCAGGTCTATCTGCCCGATCTCCAGGCCATCGCGTCCTTCTATAAGGACTGGACCTACGGCGGGGGCTTAAGCAGCCAGTCGGTGCTGTCCTATGGCGACATCCCGGATCACGCCAATGACGACTCCGATGCCAATCTGCTGCTGCCGCGCGGGGCCATCATCGGCGGCGATCTCAACACCGTCCATCCAGTTGATCTGCGCGACCCGGAGGAGATTCAGGAGTTCGTCGATCACTCCTGGTTCCGCTACGCCGACGAGTCCAAAGGCCTACATCCCTGGGATGGCGTGACCGAGCCCAATTTCCAGCTTGGCCCCAATGCCAAGGGCACCAAGACCAACATCCAGGCGGTCGATGAGAACGCCAAGTATTCCTGGATCAAGGCCCCGCGCTGGCGCGGACACGCTATGGAAGTCGGCCCGCTGTCGCGTTGGGTCATCGGCTATGTCCAGGGCCGCCCGGACTTCAAGGAGCCAGTCGACAAGCTGCTCACCGATCTTGGCCTGCCGCTGACGGCGCTCTTCTCCACCCTCGGGCGCACCGCCGCGCGTGGGTTGGAGGCCTCCTGGGCCGCGCACAAGATGCGCTATTTTCAGGACAAGCTGGTCGCCAACATCAAAGCCGGCGACACCGCCACCGCCAACACCGACAAATGGGAGCCGCGCTCCTGGCCCAAGCAGGCCAAAGGCGTGGGCACCACCGAGGCCCCGCGCGGCGCGCTCGGCCACTGGGTGACCATCGAGAAAGGCAAGATCGACAACTACCAGGCCGTAGTACCGACCACATGGAACGGCTCGCCGCGCGACCCCCAAGGCAACATCGGCGCCTATGAAGCGGCGCTTCTCAACACGCCGCTGGCCAAGGCCGAGGAGCCACTGGAGATTCTGCGCACCCTGCACAGTTTCGATCCCTGCCTGGCCTGCTCGACCCATGTGATGAGTCCCGACGGCTCACCGCTGACCGAAATCCGCGTGCGCTGACCATGAGGGAGGAACCTGTCATGCATCCATCCCTGCCCACCACGCGCCAGACGGCCGTGTATGTCTACCAAGCGCCACTGCGCGCCTGGCACTGGATCAACGCGGCCTCCATCACCGTGCTGGCCATCACCGGCTGGTTCATCGCCAATCCGCCGCCAAGCTTAAGCGGCGAGGCCAGCGCCCACTTCCAGATGGGCTATATTCGCTTCTTCCATTTCGCGGCGGCCTATGTCTTTGCGGTTGGCTTCCTGTTCCGCCTCTACTGGGCCTTTGTCGGCAACAGCTATGCCCGCCAGCTCTTTACCCTGCCGTTCTGGCGCCCCGCATTTTGGGCCGAGCTGGTGCACGAGGTGCGCTGGTACGCCTTCCAGGAGTCAGAACCGCGCAAATACGTCGGCCACAATCCGCTCGCGCATCTGTTCATGGTCGTCATCATCACCGTCGGCGGCCTGGTGATGATTTTCACCGGCTTCGCGCTCTACTCCGAACAAACCGGCCTCGGCAGTTGGCAGGATCAACTTTTCGGCTGGGTGATTCCGCTGGTTGGTCAAAGCCAGGACGTGCGCATGTGGCACCACTGGGGCATGTGGGTGCTGGTCGTCTTCGTCATGCTGCACGTCTACACCGCCGTGCGCGAGGATGTGATGTCGCGCCAAAGCCTGATCAGCACCATGATCAGCGGCTGGCGCATGTTCAAGGATGATCGGCCATGACGGCGGTGCTTGGGTCGCAACCAAGGGTTCTGGTCCTCGGCATCGGCAACCTGCTGTGGGCCGATGAGGGCTTTGGCGTGCGCTGCGTCGAAATCCTGAGCGCACGCCATGCCTTCGATGATCAGGTGCACCTGCTCGACGGTGGCACCCAGGGTATCTACCTGGTCAACCTGCTCGAAGGCATCGAGCATCTGATCATCTTCGACGCTATCGACTATGGCCTGCCGCCGGGGACACTCAAAGTCGTTCGGGATGACGAGGTCCCCCGTTTTCTCGGCGCCAAGAAGATGAGCCTGCACCAGGTTGGCTTTCAGGACGTGCTGGCCATGGCCGAGTTGCTCGGCCAGCTGCCACCGAACATGCTTCTGATCGGCGTGCAACCCGAGCGATTGGAAGACTATGGCGGAAGCCTGAGTGACAGCGTCAAGGCGATGATCGAGCCGGCTTTGGCCGAGGCACTGGCCCATCTGGACGCGCAGGGCATTCGGCCAGTCGCCGCGGCGGCCGACGGCGAGCCGCTGGCCGATGGCGCCCAGCCGCACCCGGCGCTGGCGTTGACCGACTACGAAAGCGGGCGCCCATCAACGAAGCAAGCATGGCGCCATGGCGATCAGCGCGTTCTGCAAACCACCTCCTGAATCCACCTCATCAATGCAGCCCCCAGGTGAAACCATGAACGGAAACTCGCAGGTTCGCCCCGCGCTGGACATCACCGACTGCCCAGCGGCGATCGAGGTTCTTGAGCAGCTGCGCACGGGCGTCGCGCACAGCATCGCCGGGCGCCGGGCGGAGCCCATCTCCATCGCCACCCTCGATGCCCCAACCCATGCGCTGGTGATCGAAGCCTTGGGCGAAGGGGAAATCCGCGCCGAGTTCGACGCCTGCGACCAACACCCCAAGGCCATCCTATCCGAGACCGGAATCACCGGCGTGTGGCGTTGGCAGCTCATTGATCCCGCAGGCGAGTCCATTGCGGACGCCTTAGAGCCGGGCGACTGTCCTCTGCTGATGCGCGAACGTCCTTTCCAGACTGCGAGGGGTCGCATTAACTGGCCGCGTGATTATTCCGAAGACACCATGGACGCGGTGGCGGTGCTCGCCGAGCTTGAAACCCACCTTGATCTGCACCCGGAAATCGATGCCGCTGCTCGCGCCAAGGCGTCTGGCCTGGACATCGACAGCACAGTCAACGGCGCAGCGCACCGCATTAATCTCAGCATGCTCCCGCAAAACCCGGCGGCCATGGACCTAATCAACCGCTGCCTCGGCAGCGGACCGGCGCGCATGGTCAACAGCGGCTACGGGCGCTGCCAAATCGAGGCCACCGCCGTGCGCCCGATTTGGCGTCTGCGACATTTCAACAATACCGGGAAGCTGCTGCTCGACAGCGTCGAAATCTGCCCGGTCCCGACCGCCGTCCTGGCCACCAAGGAAGATCTGAGCGACAGCCATGATCGGCTCGATAAGCTGCTGACCACCATCGGCGACGGTGGCTGAACAAGCCGTCCATGTAGCTGTTACAGGGAGTAAAAATCAACGCCCGCAACCTCGACCGAGAGCAAGTCGCCGAGGCCAGACCACCGGCCCTCAGTCATTGATGAAGACCATTCGCGATTACACGAAACCATAATCCGCGGCTTACGCAGCCAGGCTCGGGGTCGGCGCAGCCAGTGCGCTAATAGCCGGTCAAGGCCTTTTTCGGAGGTAATTGATGCAGACTCCAGTCGCACCTCCTCTCCGCGCTGAGTCCAGCGGAGGCTCGAAAACCCGGGGACCCCAGGCGAATGTCTGCCGCGCCCCCAGTTCGCCCTGCCCCCTGCTCGCGACCGGCTTCGTGATTCTGTTTTTGCTCCTCTTCGTCGAGGTGGCGCTTAGCCTGTCGCAAATGCATAAGATGCAGGAGCGATTGGCGCAGGTGGTTGAAGAGTACAGCGCCCGCGGTGCGCTGGCGCAGGAAATGCACCAGAGCTCCCGCGAGCGGGCGATCCTTCTCCACGCCATGATTTCCACCGATGATCCGTTCGAGCGCGATGATCTGCTTGTCGATTTACGCGCCCTCGGCTCCCGGTTCCTCAAGGCGCGCGAGCAGATTGCAGCCATGACACTGAGCAAAGATGAACGCGACTTGCTGCAGCAACAGCGTGAGCTTTCGCGCGCCGCCGGCGCCCTGCAATATCAGGTGATCGACCTCCTTGCCCAGGACCAGCTTGCGGAAGCGAAACGCGTCTTGCTGCACCAGGCGATTCCTGCTCAAGAGCGCGCGCTAGCCGTGGTGCAGAATTTCGCCGCCTTGCAGCAATCCCAGAATCGCGCGGCCCTGGCGGCGACATCCGAGGAGTTTCACCAGGCCGACCATTTGTTGCTGATCATTGGCGGCGTGACTCTGCTGCTGAGCGCTTTGGTGGCCGGCTTCGTGCTGCATCGAACCAACGCCATGATGGCCGCGTTAACGCACTCGAACGCCGAATTGCTCGATGCCCGCGAACGTCTGGAAGAGCGGGTGGCGGAGCGCACCGCGGATCTGCGCCGAGTCAACGAAAAGCTGCTAGACGAGGTCAACGAGCGCAAACGTGCCGAGCGCCAATTGGCCTTCATGGCAACCCACGATGATCTCACCGAACTCCCCAACCGCGCGCTCTTCAACGACCACCTGGCAAAGAGCATCGCCCGCGCGCGGCGAGCGGGAACGCGTCTGGCGCTCTTGTTCGTCGACCTTGACGGATTCAAGCAGATCAACGACAGCCATGGCCACGCGGACGGCGATCACGTGCTACGCGAAGTTGCCTGCCGGCTTAAGTCCCGTGGCCGGGAGCAAGATCTGGTCGCGCGTCTCGGCGGTGACGAGTTCGCGTTGATTCTCGAGCACATCTACCAACCGGCCGACGCGGGCGCAGTGGCGCGCAAGGTTATCGAAGCCGTCTCGGAGCCCATCACAGTGGCCGAAACCAAGCATCAGGTCGGCGCCAGTATCGGCATCGCTCTCTTCCCCGACGACGCCAAGAACCTCAATGAGCTGGTCCGACTCGCGGACAATGCCATGTACTGCGTCAAGCGCTCAGGCAAAGGCAACTACAGATACCATCAGGCACCGCGATTGGCATCGGCTGCCGAGGCGCTGCCTTTTCAGTGGTGAGCCGAGGAGCCCTCTAACATGCAAACTACCGAGACTCAGCCGAATCTCCTAACCACGCGCGCGCCATTCCAGCGTGCCTCCCAGATAAAGTGGGCGTCCGGGATACGCGTCGCGTTCGGATTGATCAGCGACAGCAAAATGTAGTCGGCATCGAACCAGGCATCCGACGTAAGGCTTTGCAATGGGTCCCCGTAAGCGAGGTGGGCTCCGGTATTGAGATCGCCGACGTCCGTAAAAATATCGGCCTGCACGCCTCCCAATAGCGAGGCCATGCGATAGGGCGCGGTCATGTGCCACCAAGATGCGCGCGCCTCTGCTACCCTCTCCCCACAACACATGGAAAACGGAATCGGGCCTGATGACGCCAACTGACTTGCCGGGCAAACGCACGGGAACCGGTGCCCACCAACCACCGGCACTTGTGGATCGTTTTGGCCGCCGCATCACCTATCTGCGACTCTCTATCAGCGACCGCTGCGACTTCCGCTGCATCTATTGCATGCCCGCAAAGCCAGGCTTCACGGATCGCGAGGAGCTGCTGTCGCTGGATGAGTTAGCCGCAGTTGCTGCCGCCTTCGTAGAGCTTGGCGCACACAAGATTCGGCTCACCGGCGGCGAGCCGCTGGTGCGCCCTGGGGCGCTCGGGTTGATTCGCCAGATTGCGTCGCTGCCCCGCCTGAGCGAGCTCGTGCTCACAACCAACGGCTCCCAGCTCGAACGTCTGGCCCATCCGCTGCGCAAAGCTGGGGTACGGCGCATCAACATCAGTCTTGACAGCCTGAGACCAGAGCGTTTTCGCGCGTTGACCCGCACTGGGGATCTCGAAAAGGTGTTGCGCGGCATTGATGCCGCCATCGCCGCCGGCTTTGAACGGATCAAGCTGAATACCGTGATCCTTAAAGGCCACAACCACGACGAGATTCTCGCCTTGACACGTTTTGCAATGGCCAAAGGAATCAATCTCAGCTTTATTGAAGAAATGCCGTTTGGCACAATTGGCGAACATGACCGGGCCGAGACCTTCTACCCGGCCGACCGTATTCGCGAGGAACTCGCTACGGAACTCGCACTGGTTCCCACAACCGAAACCACAGGCGGCCCGGCTCGCTATTACCGCATCCCAGGATCAGAGACCCGCGTCGGCTTTATCGCCCCGCGAAGCCACAACTTTTGTAATGCGTGCAACCGTGTGCGCGTCACGGCGGATGGCCGGCTGCTGCCCTGCCTGGGCGATCCGCAATCCGTCGATCTACGCGCGGTGCTGCGCTCCCATCCAGGTAACGCCGAGCAACTGAAAGGAGCAATCGCTGAGGCCATGGGGATAAAGCCAGAGGGCTGCGACCTCAGCCCGGGCAGCAAGCCGATTGAATTCCGACACCTGATGGAGACAGGAGGCTAAGGGCGCCCCAAGCGCAAGCCGCGCCCATCAGCCCCCCACCCAAGAATCAGCCCTCAGCCGTGTTCGCGCACATGTCCGAGAGCATCTGAAAGATCTGCTCGAAAAAAACTCCGCTCCGACGCTGCTCAGCACACCCGGACGCGCGTCGCCAGTCGTTAGACGAGCCTTCATCGGGCCATGAGGCCCCATAAACATCGCCACACAGTGCAGTTGGCCATGCCATCCAAGGCATCACCGCGCAGAGCATCCGAGCCCATTCGGACGGATCACCTTCCCTAAGGTTGCTTGTCTGACAAGATTGGTCTACCGTCGGTTTAGTACATTTTTCCGTACACCTTAACCCGGAGGTTCCCGATGGATGCCATCAGCTACACCGCCGCGCGGGCGAATCTCGCAAAAACCATGGAGCAGGTCTGTCGCGACCATGCGCCGGTGGTTATTACTCGCAAGCGTGAGTCGCCTGTCGTCATGCTGTCACTCGAGGATTATCAGGCGATGGAGGAAACAGCCTACCTGTTGCGTGCGCCAGCTAACGCAAGGCGCCTGTTGGAATCCATTGCCGAGCTGGAGGCTGGGCATGGTCTGGAACGGGATATGGTTGAGTGCAACTGATTTTCTCCAGTCGCGCCTGGGAGGATTATGTGTACTGGCAAAAGACCGACAAGGCCGTCCTGAAACGCATCAACGCACTGATCGCGGAAGTCAAACGAACGCCTTTCGAGGGCACGGGAAAACCGGAACGCTTGCGACACGGCTTGTGCGGCTACTGGTCCCGGCGTATCACCGGTGAGCATCGAATAGTTTACAAGGCGCTGGATGACGCTATTTTGATTGCACAACTTCGTTATCACTACGAACCCTGATTGTCGGCGGTGAGTTCGCCTGAGAAAGCCGAGAGCATCTGCAAGATCTGCTCGAAAAGCTCCGCTCCGACGCTGCTCAGCACACCCGAACGCGCGTTGCCTCCTTTGCCTCAGGATCGAAGAGATGCACCGCGCAAGCGAGACAGGGGTCGAAGCTATGCACGGTGCGCAGGATCTCTAGCGGCTGATGAGCATCGTGCACGGCCTGCCCCTGCAGGGCAGCTTCATAGGGGCCGGGCTGGTCGGCAGTATCGCGCGGTCCGGCATTCCAGGTGCTGGGCACCACGGCCTGGTAATTGGCGGTCTTGCCGTTCTCGATCACAATCCAGTGGCCCAGCGCGCCGCGCGGGGCTTCCATGTGCCCGACGCCCTGGGCTTTGGCTGGCCAGGTGGATGGATCCCAGGGAGGACCAGGACACGTCAGAGGCCCTATCCACCCAAACAGCAACGAAGTGGTCAATTCACTCGCGATAACGCAGCAGGAAGTAGCCGAAAAGCTGTTCCTTGCCCGCTGGTGTCAGGTGGACCTCCTGGCGTTCGTGCTCCAGATCGAAGGCCGGGCCGAGGGTGTTTTTGATCCGCACCGCATCGTATTGCACGATGTCGAGACCGCTGCATTGAGTCGGCCCGCCGGGGGCGAAGGCGGCGATGATGACGTGCCCGTCAGGAACCAGGCCCGCCATCAGCCGTTGCACATAGGCTTCACGATCGGCGGCATCGGTGAGGAAGTGAAAGACCGCTCGATCATGCCAGATGCGGTATTGCTTGGGCGGCAGAAAGTCAGTCACATCGGCCTCGATCCAACGCACCCGCGCGCTCTGCTTATCCAGGCGCCGCTTCGCGTGCGCCAGCGCATTCCCGGCCAGATCCAGCACCGCGATGTCCGACCAGCCGCGCGCAAGCAGCCGGTCGACCAGCACCGAGGCCCCGCCGCCGACATCAATGAGCCCGCCATCGGGCCCCGGCGGGCTATCCAGCGCCAAGTCGATCATATCCAGCGACGTCTGAGGTTCTAGCTGATACCAACTGACTTCAAGCGGCGACTTATCGCGATAGACCCCCTCCCAGTGCGTTTTCCGACCCGATCTCGAGGAAGCCCGGCTTGGAGCACTCTCTCCCGAAGACAAGCCCGCCGAACCAGGATAATGGGAAACCGCCGCATCTTGCGATTGACCTCTTATCGGCATTCGTCTTCCTCTTTAGCTGATTAGCCCAGCTTATTAGCCCAGCGTATTGGCTCGATGGTAACGGTCGCTTGGGGCGACTGATGGTTCCCCTCAATATTGTACGCGAAGCAATTGCTTGTACGCCCGAGCTTTTACCTGAGCGACTAACTGGAGTCGCGGCGCGACCTGTATTACGAGCGCCTGTTGGCTGTTTCGCGAGATAGGGACTGGACTGGTTGGTGCGTGTATTTTTCTGGAGGGACTGATCGCGCCGGCGGCCCAGATCGGCCCCGATGACCCGACCACCGAGTACGAGGCCTTCGCCGATTTTCTGCTGGGGTGCCTGCAGCCCGCCATGCCGCGCGCGACATAACTGATGTGAGCCGATGACCTCTAGCGCCCAGAATCGACAGCGGCCTGAAGTGGCTGGTCCTGCGCCCGTGGGTCGCATTCCGCACCTTTCGTATGTGACCGGATTCACAGAACGCTGTGCTCGGCTTTGCTAAAATTCACACTTATCCATCCACTGTCGATATATATACTGAAATACTTCAAGAGCATCATGAATTTGCCAGCTAAAAATGCTGCGCATATTAGATATGAAGCCAATCATTAGCCAGATCGGACAAAACCCAATGACGTCCGCCTTAAACCAAATTCAACTTGAAACGCTTCGCGATTTTTACCACATCTTCCCAGAATCCCAAAGCACGCTTATTGGTGCCGTCGCATTAGGGTTTTATTTGGAGGTGTCTTGGCGCAAAACAGCCGATATAGACCTTGTTGTTGCGCTGGACCAAAATGAAGTTTTGACTGCGCTCTCGCAGTACTCTGATTGGACAAGGCATCCAAGGCATGCGTATCGATTTCAGTCGCCACAAGGCCCTTTCTTGAATATTATTCCCGCCGGGCAGGAGTTCTCGGAAAAAGGAATGGTTGAGCTGGAAAACGGTCAGACCATGAACTTCGCTGGGATTGATTTGGCATTGACCCACTCCGTGGCGCATAAGGCTCTGAATTCTCTTGAAGTCAAGGTTTCGCCTCCTTCCTGTATTGCAGTTCTAAAGATGGAGTCTTTTTTAATTCGCCCCTATGAAAGACTTCGCGATCTACAAGATATTGCCCAACTGCTTGATGTTTATATCGATGATACATCCAATCGCTTTTGGGATGTGGGCGTGGAACATATCGGGAATTTCGATTTGGTTCCAGCTTATCTTCTGGGGCAAGATATCGGTAAAATAGTAACCGAGAGACACGTCCAGACACTTCAAGATTTTTTTCAAACGCTGATCGATCCTGAATCTGTGCATCATGCATGGATGGAGAGGCATGGGCCCTCCCATTGGAGTGCCGAAAAAGAGCCGCTTCTCGAAAGGTTAAAGGTGTTGGGTAAAGGTATTGAATATAGTCTTGGCACAAACATACTTGATGGGGAAACTTAAATACGGGAGAGGCAGCCCGTTCAACTCGAGATGATTACAAAACGGAGGCAAAATGGGAATTCCAAAAGATATTTTAAACTCCCTCAACGGCGATGTTGAGGGGTTGCAGACGGCCGCGCTCTTTAGTTCGGACGGTCTCCCACTATTGATCAACAACCCGGCCAATGCCGATGTGGAGTCGTTTTCGGCCAAGTTTGCCATGGTATCCAAACTGGTTAGCAAGACCGTGACGTCACTCAATGGTGGTCGCACGGACGAGATCCTGGTGGAGCAGGACAAGGGCTGGATTCTCTTGCGGGCCGTTGGCAAGGCGGATTTGAATCTCATTATCAGTGTCACGCCCGATGCCACATTGGGGAATCTCAGAATGGTGGCCAAGAGACTGGTGGCGGACATAGCCGCGGCCGTTTGAGACGACATAATCTAAGACTATTTGAGTTGGAGGTGACCCATGGCAAGTGAAGAGGAAAAGAAAAGACAATTGGTGCGCGTGCTTTCGTTGATGATCGAGGGTCTGGCGAAAGGAATCTATGACCTGTTCGACGATTCCGCCTTTGCCCTGATGAGGATAGTGGGCACCGACCTGCTGGAGATCATGCAGAAGGAGATGGGGCTCGAGATCGAAGGTGAAAACCCAACGGATGTGCTGAACGAATTACTCCGTATCTGGGTCGATGAGATCGGATTCTTTGATGATGCCACCGTAAAAGAGATTGAGAACGGATGGATGATCGAGGGAAATCGGTGCAAGGGCTGGAATCTGACGCAGAAGATTTTGGCCACAGGGGTCAAGCAGCCGTTCACCTGCCCGGTGATGAACACCATGAACGCTGCTCTTGCCAAGATGGACGTGAAGACGCACATGAACATCGAACCGATTCCCGAAACCCGAGGGACACGGTTTACGCTCACCCGTGTCTAGCCCGCTTTGCCGCGGTTCTCGTACCTGGTGGACTCGAGGAGAGCGCCGTGGCAATCGGGCCGGTCACGTGAGTGGCCGCGTGCGCGGCGGGTTATGAGGAGATGAGTTGCCGATACGACACGTTTGAGCATTCCGCGGATACTCGAAAATATAACGGTGAGGAATGTCAGAGGAAATCTTTTTCTTCAGAAGAGAGGATACGCTCTCGCACGAGCAGGACCGATACTATCAGGATCTTTTCTATCGCGTATTGAAGATCGGTCCAGAACTGGAATGCGGACTGCCTGGCGGCATGCAGTCCAATGTATTCCGGGCTCATCTCGAAAAGCGACTCCGACCGTCACGGGACCTTGAGAATCTGGGAGAACTGGGCATTTTTGATGTGGTTAAGGAACACTGCGGGGTGGAAATGCAGGTCATCGGCCGGCATCCTCAATGGAACTCCCTCATGGAGCAGTACAGGCAGATCATCGATATCCTCTTGGAAGAGAAGATGCGCATGCGCCAGACCTGCGGCCTCCATTTCCATCTCATTGCCGTTGGGCTATCCGAGCGAATCCCGCAGATCATTCTGGCCAACCTCTGGAACCTGGTGCGTAAACATGCGCCCGGATTAAAGTACCTGTTTAGCGGTGGAGATGTGTCCAGTGGCATGTGCCGCCGCCGACAGCACAATGCGCATCAGGAGTTCATGGAGCACGCTCCTGTACAAAAGGATATGCCGCAGATTCAAGCGCTCCTGAAACAAAGCCAGAAGGTACCCGAACATCAAAACTTCTTCAATCTTGAGCATATGGAATTCGATGAGGATGGTCGCATCAAGACTTTTCACCTCGAGATGCGGTTCCCCGACGGGGATCTCGTGCCGACGTCTATTGTGGCCAAGACCTTTCTCTTTCTGGCGTTGGTGTTGAAATCGGTGGAGCTATCCAAATACGGACTGATCCACACGGGCCGTAAGGGTTCCTGGGAACGGAAAAAGGAACTCCTGAACCGATTGAGCAATAATGACGGGGAATTGGCGCGAAGTGATACCTCCGGCATAGGTGACGAGGAGATCCGCGAACTAAGACAAGACGCCACAGACTTGTTGCTGTTTCTCAAGTCCATCTTCAACAAATTTACCAACCCGGCATATCCAGTACTAAAGCATCTGGCCGAACGACCGATCTCCGCTTATCGGATCGAGGGCTACGGGTGGAGAGATATTGAGCGGGACCTTCAAGGCCATGTTAACTATCCCATGTTCGTGGATGACGTGGATAAGGTGATCATCAAGCATATCGAGTTGGGACTGGCACGGGGACAGTCCTCACCGGATGATTGGCTTGGTTGCGTTTCCGCCAAATCGGGAGTGACCAAAACAGAGGTGAAGCAACGCATCGATCAGTATCTGGAAAGGTACCCGTCGTGGGATGGCGAGGAGGGGTCCTATGTGTTTGGAAGGTAGGATGTCAGATTTGATGGGCATGTGGTGGCTTGGTTACCACTTTGGCCTGAAGAAGTAGCGCTGGCTCAGGCTCGAGCGAGATTGATTGAAGTGGATAGGGGTGGGGCGAAATCGTGTGTGGATTGATGGGGATCCAGTTGGGTCGACGATTGACATGCGCCGAGCACCAACGGGTCAAGGAACTCTTCACAGGGGTGTTGCTGGCGAACGAGGAACGGGGCCGTGAGGCCACGGGCGTGGCTGCATTCTGGCCGGACGGAAGCCACAACATTTTGAAACTGCCGGTATGTGCGAGTGAGTTCGTCGCTTCCCAGGAATTCGCGGATTTCATGAATTCATGGGACCTCTCAACCTGCACGTTACTGGGACACACACGGAAACCCACCAAGGGCTCCGTCTGGAATCCCGACAACAATCAACCGATTCGGGTTGGGCAGACGGTGGGAATCCATAACGGCACCATACACAATGACAACTTCTTATTTGATACCCAGAACCTTGAGCGCAAGGCTGAGGTGGATAGTGAAATCATCTTCTCCATGCTAAACACCATTGAGGATATCTCTCGCATGGACTCGGAGACGATCAGCGCCATTCAACGCGTTTCCAGAGAGCTTACCGGATATTTCACCACTCTTTCCGTGCAACTGGAAAAGCCCCATCAGGTGTTGGTAATGAAATATAACAACCCTGTTTCATTTCATTATAGCCGTTCATTGCAGGCCTATTTTTTTTCCTCGAGATATGTGTTCCTGCGAAAGGCGTTTGGTCGGCAGGTGGTAACGGAGGCACTGGAAAGCAAGACTGGTTATCTGTTCGACGCCATGCGTCAGGAAGAGCCCGTGGGGAGACCCCACGTCCACTTTCCCTTGCAATCAACATCAGATTGCTGTTGTTGCATGGAAACCACCGGTTTTTGAGAAATGTGTCTTCAACCACCCTGACGCTTCGCTTTTGGGTAGTTCTTGAATCTTCATCCCGTAACGGAGAAATGCCTTGGCACGCCCAAGGTGCGGCTCGCTGCCGATATATTCCGGTTTGCGGATACTAGAGCGATCCGGATGCTTGTCGTTCATGGAGGTTTTTAGAATCCATCGATTAAGAAGGGGATAGATATGAGCGAAAATGAGAATAATAAAGATCGGCGTATAGATCGGTCTGCAATTCCCCTGATCGCCGTTAGAAAACAGCTGGAACGAATAGTGAAAGATGGGAATCTGAAGGCAGCTGTACTGGCCAGCAGCGACGGTTTAACTCTTGTTGCTCCAGTTAACGATGATCAGTCCGAGGCGATTTCGGCGCTTGCGGGGTATTTAAACAAAGCAAAATCATTGATTGAGAAGAATCTGCTTAATACCGCAGCAACGGATATCACTTTCACGGGACAAGATGGTACAACTTTTCATTGCCGATATCTTGAACTTTTTGATGAATTAGTAACTCTAGCCGTTATTACCAAAGGGGCTGCACCATCGGGGGAAATCCTGAGCCGTGCCATGAGTGGGATCATGCGTATCATGCGGAAGCACGATCAGCTTTCTACTAGGCACGGATGACGATACAGGCGGTGCCTGATTGGGGTGAGGCTACCACGGCCAAGCCAGCGGCGAACCCTCGCTTCCCGGCGCACGATCTCTGGGTCATACTGACGTCTAGCCGCTCGCGCGACCATACTCGCTCAGAGACCCATATACCGAATGCGCGCGGATCATTCCGTTTCCCGCGGTATGGGGTCTTGAAGCCAGAATACAGGGAACATGGCCGTCACAAAAATAGAATTGGGTGCAATCCTAGAGGAACACGCTCTTTGGCTCGGCAGAAAGGGCGGGAGTAGGGCTAGCCTTAACGGCGCCGACCTTCGCGATGCCGACCTTCGCAAAGCCGACCTTCGCAACGCTGACCTTCGTGGAGCAAACCTTGATGGCACCACCGTTCAAGGTGCAAAGCTTGACGGTGCCGATCTGTACGGCGCCGACCTTCGCGGCGCCGACCTTGGTGGAGCAAAGCTGCACGGTGCCGACCTTTACGGTGCCGACCTTCAGGGTGCCGATCTTCACGGCGTTGACCTTCGCAGCGCGGATCTTCAGGCCGCTGACCTTCGCAGCGCCGGTCTTTGCGAAGCGAACCTTCGCGGAGCCAACCTTCGCAGCGCCGACCTTCGCGGAGCCGACCTTGAGGGCGCCAACCTTCACGACGCCGACCTTTACGGTGCCGATCTTTACGGCGCCGACCTTCGCGGGGCCGATCTTTACGGCGCGGACCTCTACGGCGCCGACCTTCGGGAAGCCAAGCTTCGCGGCGCCGACCTCTACGGCGCCTACCTTGCCGGTGCCGACCTTCACGACGCAGATCTTCACGGCACCAACTTACCAGACTTTGCAATCTGCCCGGAAGAAGGGGGGTTTATTGGTTGGAAGTACGCGGATGGCGCGATCCTTGAGTTATACATCCCGGAGGATGCGGTTCGCGCGTGCTCGTTAGTAGGACGGAAATGCAGGGCAACGCACGTTGTGACGCGCGCGGTCAGTAGTGGACCAAAAAAACCGGCCTACAGGACGCGAAAAGGTACGCGATACATCGTCGGAAAGGAAACTTGGGCGGATGCTTGGAATGATGATCCGCGTATTGAATGCACGAGCGGCATTCATTTCTTTATGACTCGGAAAGAAGCCGAGGAGTATGGCACGCGCTAGCCCTTTTCCATTTATCCTTCCGCGATGTCCATGCCGCCGGTGAGCTCCTTCATGGCCTTGGCGGCAGCGTCGGCTGCCTGGGCCTGGGCGGCAGAGATGGCGGCTTTGATGAGGGTTTCGAGCAGGTCATAATCCGTGGTGGGATCGTTGCGAATCTGCTCGGCGATTTTGAGATTGACAATGGCGAGTTTGCCATTAACGGTAGCGGAGACGGCCCCGCCGCCAGCTTCGGCTGTGAAGTCCGTGGCGGCAAGTTTCTCTTTCAAGGCCGGCATCTCGGTTTGCATTCGGCCGGCGATTGTCAGAATTTTATCGAGATCTTCAATCATAGTACACCCCACTGAGTTTATGCGTTCTCCAGGCCGCAGGGCACGGCGGCGGATTAGTCAATGTCGTCGGCGTCCTTGTTCTCAGCGACGTCCACGGGCAGGTCGTCAAAAGCCGAGATTGATTGTATCGTTTTGCCCGTGTCGATGTGTTTGAGATCGCTCTCGAAGAGCCTCCTGACCGACTGCACAGCCCGGTCGTGGTGAGCACCTTGTTGCTCAGCCGCATCACCGGCACGGGTGGCGCGGCGGCGGGCGTCGAGTTCGCTCTATGGCTCGCGGACTCGCCATCTCCTCCAAATGGGGAGAGGCTTTGCGCCGTCGGTGCGGGTCCCCACCCTCCAGCAGGCAATAGACGGAATCATGACTAACCATCCAGCCGCCGCAGATAGCGCTCGCCGCCGAGTTGGCGCATTTGCCGGCGTATCCAACGCGCGCGCTGGAATCCATCGCCAGCAACCGCGCAATGCTATCGTCATAACCATCCAGCCCACCAGAACCACAGAGCCCCTCACAGCGCCCATCGTTCGGCGCACAATCCACCTCAGGATCAGAGCCAACCCGCAGCACCCGACTCGGCGCCTGGATATTGAAATCACCGGCCGCTCGATTGATTGGCGCTAAGACTAAAAGTGTCGCTTGTCTCGGCCAGGTGATGCCCTGAGCAGAATCTAGCACAGCCGGAAAACTGGACAGTCGCACTCCACTTGCCATCCGCCGAGATTCGCGAGCGCGTGGCACGCTCGATCAAAAACCCTGGCACGCCCAGTCAAGTCCGCGCGCCCGATTGGGAGCAGGATACCCCTGACCCGCTGGCCAATTTCCAGCTAATCAGCTCTTCTGTCATCCGCCTAGCTGTTCAATCCGCCCGTTCTGAAGCCGGTAGCCGTGCCCACCGCTGGGGCAGGTGGCCTGCCCATCGCCGCTTAGCGGCAGCTCCAAGCGCTCGCCATGCGCGCTCATCCAGCCGATCTGCCGCGCCGGGACGCCGACCATGAGGGCATAGGGCTTGACGTCTCGGGTGATAACCGAGCCGGCGCCGATGAAGGCGTATTCGCCGATGGTGACTCCGCAGACGAGAGTGCAGTTGGCGCCGAGGGTGGCGCCCTTTTTGACCAGGGTCGGACGGTATTCGTCCTTACGCGACACTGCCGAGCGGGGATTGTAGACGTTGGTGAAAACCATGCTGGGGCCGCAGAAGACCTCGTCTTCCAGGGTGACGCCATCGTAGACTGAGACGTTGTTCTGAATCTTGACGTTGTTTCCGATAACGACCCGGTTGCCGACAAAGACGTTCTGACCGAGCGAGCAGTCGCGACCGATGCGGGCGCCGCCGCAGATGTGAACCCAGTGCCAGATGCGGGTGTCGGGGCCGATCTCGGCACCCTCGTCGATGATGGCGGTGGGATGCGCGCGGTAGGCGTGGCTCATGGCTAAGTTTATTCCCGCACTTGGGCGCAGAAGGGATGATAGTCGCCGCGCAGACCCTGCGGGCTGGCGTTACGGATTTGATAAACGGTTTCGACAGCGGTGCGCGCTTCATCCAGACCGAAGCCTTGTCCGCTGAGAATGTGGCGATAGCTTTCGGTGTGAAGATCGGTGAAGCCACCGGAGAATTCGATCTCCTCTGCATCGACGGTGATGGAGCGATAGGTGCGCTGGTTTTGCTCGCGCGCGCTCGCGGGCAGATGATCGGCATTGATGGAGAGGAACCAGCGTACCCGTGCTTGTGCGAGCTCCAGATAGCCAGCGGCACAGTCCGGGCGACTGAGATGGACCTGGCTATCGCGGACAGGGCCGAAGACCCAGCTCAGCATGTCGAAAAAATGCACGCCGATGTTGGTGGCAATGCCGCCGGATTTCTCTAGGTTGCCTTTCCAACTGCGCTGATACCAGTTGCCGCGTGAGGTGATGTAGGTGATATCGACGTCTCGGATGCTTGTGTCGTCCCTGTGGATGCGTTCGCGCAGCGCGATGATGCTGGGGTGTAGGCGCAGTTGCAGAATGTTGTAGATGCGTGCGCCAGTTTCGGTCTCAATTTCATGCAGGCCGTCGATATTCCAGGGGTTGAGTACCAGCGGCTTTTCGCAAATGGCATGAGCGCGATTGCGCAGGGCGAAGCGAATATGGGCGTCGTGCAGGTAGTTGGGCGAGCAGATGCTGACGTAATCGACGGGTCGGCCCTTGCGGCGCAGTTTGTCGACGTGGCGGTCGAAGCGCTCGAATTCGGTGAAGAAATCCGCCTGCGGGAAGTAGCTGTCGATGATGCCGACGCTGTCATTGGGGTCGAGCGCCGCGAGCAGGGTCTGCCCGGTGTCCTGGATGGCGCGCATGTGGCGCGGCGCGACGAAGCCGGCGGCGCCGATCAGGGCGAAGGTGGCGGGTGGGTTTGGCATAGCGCGTTGTTTGGATCCGGTTTTGGTGTTCCAGTGAGAGTGGTCGACTAAGCGGGCAAAACGTTAATGGTCTCTAAAAATTCCATCGAGCCAGGCATAATCCTTATTTTACGCAGATGTCCAGTCCCGACCAGAGTTGGAGCGGAGCGCGAGCATCCCTGCCCCAGGGACCGTGAGCCGTGGCCGATGATCGCGGTTATCGGCATGACTTAACCGCGCGCGGCCTTTGCGCTAGACTCCGACAACCTTTAGCCATGCCAATGGGGCATTTTCATGTCGCATGTTCGCTTACCGTTTTTTGTTCCAGGCAGCGCGCCAGTGCTTGGCGGCGCGCTGTCGCTAGTCTTGGGCCTCGCCCTGAGCTTGGGCATCCCGGCAACGGCCGAGGCGCAGCAGCAGGTTTATCGCAGTGTCGATGCGCAGGGTAATGTCAGCTTTTCCTCCTCACCGCCAGCCGGGAGCAATCTTCGCAGTGTAGAGAGCATCGAGCTCCAGCCGGGGCCGAGCGAGGCCGACCGCCAGGAGGCTGAGGCGCGCGCCCGCGAGATGCAGCAAGCCGCCGATGCCTATGATCAGCGTCGCCAGGCCGCGCGCGAAGAGGCCACTAAGCAGCAGCAGGAGGCCCAACCCAAGCCAACCGCGTCAGCCGGTGAATCGGGCGATGCCGAGCAGTGGAACGAGCTTCTGGTGAACGGCCGGACCCTCACGCCCGAGCAGCAGATGCAGGTTGACAAGGCCAAGCGCGAACTGCTCGAGGCCGAGCCCAAAGGACGCGAGTCTTCCGGCGACGATCTGTATCAAAGCCGCGGCAATTTTCGCCCCGGCACCGGACCGCGCAGTGAGCGTGAATAACATGTCATTGAAAAAGTCGTTTCCATTATCCGGACATTTCACCAGATCGCGCCCAGTGTTGGCTTTGCGCTGGCGGACGGCGTCCTGCAACATCTCGGCATTTACGCGCCTTGCGCCTCTGGTTCTGGTGTTGGCGCTGGTGCTGCCGGTGGGCACGGCGAGCGCCGCCGAGGCCCTGCCCGATCCGCTGAGTCTTGAGCAGGCACTGGAGCTTGCAAAGGCCCATCCCCGCGTCGCCGCGGATGCGGACAACCTGCGTTTTCCGCGCCCGCTGGCGCTCTTCATCGGCTGTCACGATCTGGCCTTCACCGGGGCGCGCGATGGCGACGTGCGCCGCAATCAGGCCTGGGCTTCATCCTTGATCGACGCCAATGCCGCGCAGCGCCTGGAGGTAATGCAGCGGTTTTTCGATGTGCTGCTCGCGGATCTGAGCTTCGCGCGCGATAACGAGGCCATGGCCGTCGCCTTCGTGCAGCTCGATCGCGCCCGGGCACGTGCCGAGCTGGGACAGTTCTCCCCGCTGCGCGTTGCCGAGCTGGATGCCGAGTATCAGATGATTCGCCGCCAGCGCGCCGCGAGCGAGGCCGCACAGCGCCTGACCCGCTCCCTGCTCGCCCAGGCGCTGGGTCGCCCGGACACCCTGCCGAGCAAACTGACGCTGCCGAAACTGCCTGGGGACGACCTCAAACCACCCAAGCTTGAGGATGTCATCAGCGCCGCGCGCGCCGATAATGCCCACATCCGTCAGCTCGCCGAAGAGCTGAAAACCAAGGAGGCCCGCGCCCTGCTCGACATGGATATTGAACAAAACGCGCTCGAGCTCATCACCCGCCTGGGCCTGCTGGGGCTGATCGCAGAGCAGACGGAGACCGAGGCCTACTGGCGTGATCTCAAACTGGACGAGAGCCGCACCCTCTATGAGCTTGAAGCCCAGGCCGACCTTGGCTTCTCGATGAGTCAGCAGACCCGCGCCCGGCGTGACCAGGAGCAAGTCGCGCTGTGCCAGGCTCTGACTCTGGCTGAGCTTGATGCGTTGCAAGGCAAGCCGGTACGCTGAGTCCGGTACCCTGCGCGCACTGCTGATCGCGTCTGGCGGTCACCGCCTCCTGTTCCAACCCTATCCCGGTCCCGTCCGCGTCTGCGTCCGGTCCCATCCGGGTGTTGACCTGAGGATGTCATCATGGCGTCACCACTGCTAACCAGGCTCGGCCCGCTTGCCCTTGGCCTGATCGTCTCTCTGATCAGCCTGCCGGCGCTAGCCCTGCAAATGAACGGCCGGCTTGAATGGGTGAATCGCGTCGAGATGCGCGCGCTGGAGAACGGCATTGTGGCCGAGGTGTTGATCAAGCCGGGGCAGCATGTCAAGAAAGACGATGTGCTGCTGCGCATGGATCAGCGCGAAGCCCAGGCGCGACTGCTCGAGGCGAGTGCGCGCCTGGCCCGCACCCAGGTCGCGCTGGAGAACGCCCAGCGCGAGCTCGACCGCACCCAGGAGCTGTTCGACCGCGGCCTGATTGCCATCGAGGAGCTCAAGGACGCTGAGCTCGAGCACTCCGCCGCCAGCGCCGAAGCCGAGTCGGCGCGCGCCGGCGAGGCTGCTGCCGCCGTGGCCCTGGAGCACACCGAGCTGCGCGCCCCCTTCGACGCCATCGTGGTGGAGCGCAATGCCGAGCAAGGGGCGGTGATTTTCCGCTCGTTGCAGCCCAAGCCGTTGCTCACTGTAGCGCCCAACGACAAAATGCTCGCCCGCATTCTGGTGACCTCTGAAGTGCTGCGCCGTTACCGCCCGGGCCAGGACGCCAAGGTCCGGGTCCGTGGCGAACTGCGCGATGGAGAAGTCTACAGCCTGGGCGTCGAGGCGGTGCGCATCGACCCGGACGGCGCGGTCTATGAACTCGACGTCATCTTTGCCAGCGAGCCCGACGAAATTCTGCGTCCGTCGGAATTTGTGCAGGTGATTCTGCCCTGAGTCGATGCCGGACCAGAAGGTTGCCCAGATAGCGCGATCACAAAGGAGCCGAAACCCCATGTGGTTGAGGTAGCGCGCGCGGCCGAGACGGAACTTCGGCCCCGCGCCCGCCTCTAATTTGTCATGTCCCTCTTGATGACAGGCGGGGCATGGTCGCCAGGGAACTCCCCCTCCCGAAACGACCGGGGAACCGGGACTTTGCTAGATCCCCCTGCTTGATCTCCCGGTGACCATTGTCCCGGTGACCCGGTCACCGGGACTTTCTTGATCCGATCTGGCTTGATCCGATCTGGCTGCTCTGGCTGAATGTTCGGCTGGTTCGGAATTCCTCCCACGCCACCCACAGCTAACCCGGCCACCCGCATTCCAGGTGCCCGCGCTTGCCAGCCCATGCGCTCAGCGTTTTTTTCGGCTCACGAATCGCTTCAGCCGCTCACGCTGGCGCTGCTGGCTCGGCGTCAGCGTATTGCGCTTGCCGGCAAAGGGGTTGGTGCCGCTCTTGAGCTCCAGTCGCAAGGGCGTGCCACCCAATTTAAGCTCACTGCGAAAACGATTGATCAGGAAACGCCGGTAAGGATCGGGGACCGCCTCGGCTTGATTGCCGTGAATCACGATCACCGGCGGATTGCGCCCGCCCTGATGGGCGTAGCGCAGTTTAATGCGCCGCCCGTGCACCAGCGGCGGCTGATGCTCGCTGACCAGATCCTCCAGCAGACGCGTCAGCAAGGGTGTTGGCAGATCGCGGAACGCACTGGCGTAGGCACGCTCGACCGCTTCGAGCAGATGCCCCACGTTGGACCCGTGTAGCGCCGAGATCTGGAAACGCTCGGCAAAATCGAGAAAACCGAGCTTGCGTTGGTAGGTGTCCCGGATCGCGTTGCGCTCCTCGCCACTGAGCCCGTCCCACTTATTGACGGCAACCACCAGCGCACGACCACTGTCGATGATGTGCGCGGCCAGGGTCGCGTCCTGCTCACCGATGCCGGCGCGTGCATCAATCACCAAAATAGCGACATTACAGGCATCGATCGCCTGCATCGCCTTGATGACGCTATATTTCTCGATCAGCTCCGTAACCTTGGCACGACGCCGCATGCCGGCGGTATCAATCAGCGTATAGTCGCGCCCATCGACCTGGAAGGGGATGAACAGGCTGTCGCGCGTGGTGCCAGGCATGTCGCTGGCCACCACCCGCTCCTCGCCGAGCAGGCGATTGATCAGGGTGGATTTGCCCGCATTCGGCCGCCCGACCACAGCGATCTGGATGCCCTGCCCCGCTGCCGCCGCCTCCGGGTCCTCCACGGCTTCTGGCAGCGCATCATAGACGCGCTCAAGCAGCGTGCTCAGGCCGCGTCCATGACTGGCCGCGATCGCCACCGGCTCACCGAGACCCAGGCGATGAAATTCCGCCAGCGCCTGATCAGCATCGAGTCGGTCGACCTTGTTGACCGCCAGGGTCAGAGGCTTGCCGGTGCGGCGCAGTTCGGCGGCGATGTCGAGATCGCCCGCCACACAGCCGTCGCGTGCATCGACCATGAATAGCAGATGATCGGCTTCCTCAATGGCCAGGCGGACCTGACGCTCGGTGAGGACCTCAAGTGCGTCGCGACCGCCGGACAGGCCGCCGGTGTCCACCAGCAGATAGGGCCGCGCGCCAAGTTGGCCGAGACCGTATTGACGATCGCGTGTCAGGCCTGGGAAATCAGCAACCAGCGCATTGCGGCTGCGGGTGAGGCGATTAAACAGCGTCGACTTGCCGACATTGGGACGGCCGACCAGAGTGATGACCGGCAGCATGGCAATGCGCTCAGAGATCGCCAGCAGCGGCGCTGGGCGCCGGGCCGGGATTGATTAAGGGTTGCGAACCAGAACGAGGGGCAGATTGGGCCCCGGTAGCGGACGTCCGTCTGGCCGAGCCGCCCGCGGTCAGAGCCGCAACAGTGCCATCGTTGGCATAGACGAACACCCGCCCGTCAGCCACTACCGGGCGATGCACAATGCGGTCCTTGGCCACGCGCTCGCGCGCCAACAGGCGCCCGTTGTTGCGGTCAATCCAGTGCAGCCAGCCGTCCATGTCGGCGACAACCAGGTGGTTGTTCACCAACGCCGGTGCGGTCAGGCGTCGGTACTTGAGTCCGTCCTGCTTCCATAATCCGCTGCCGTCAGCCGTCGTGGCGCCCCAAACGACATCTTCGGAGTCCGTCACGAAAAGCGCGTCCCTGTCCGCCACCAGACCGGCGTAGGCCGAAAGTTCGCGCCGCCACAGCACGGAACCGGTCACGATGTCCACTGCCGCCAGATCGCCGTTGTAGGTCGCGACATAGGCAATGTCCCCCACCACCACCGGGTCGACATCGAGATCGGCAATGCGCTCGAGCTCGCTGCGCCCGCTCGGTGGCGTGACGGTGAGCTCCCAGTTCGGGGCTCCGCGCTCAAGCTCCAGGCTCACCAGGCGGCCGCCCGCGATGCCCACGATGGCGTTGTCGTTAACGATGATCGGCGAGCTGCTGCCATGCAGGGTCAACACCGGCGCCGGATAACTGTAGCGCCACAGCTGTTTGCCGTCGTTGGTCGAGAGCGCGTAGACGCTATCATCGATCGTGTGCACGATGACGCGATCACCGGCAATGCGCGGAGTCGATAGAATTTCGCTGCCCAACTGCGTGCGCCAGCGCTGACTGCCATCGCGCGAGGAAAGCGCGATCAGCTCGGCATCGCTGGTGCCGAGCACCATCAGGTCACCGACCACTTCGGGCCCGCTGCTCAGGCGCAAATCGGTATCCCGCTCCCAGATCGCCCGACCATCACTTTGCGACAGGGCCGCAACCTGCCCGCGGGCATCGGCGACATAGAGTCGGCCATCGCGTGGCAGCGGTGCGAGATTCAAGGCACGGCCACTGGTGCCCTTGCCGATGCGTGTTTTCCACAGGATGTTCGGCGCGAGCTGCTGCGAAAATTTCTTCTCCAGCGGTGTCGGCGGGCGCGGGTCCTTCTCGCCACCGAGCCAGGGCACCATGGCGCAACCGTTCAACCCGACAACCAGCACCAGCAGCGCGGCACCGCCAAGCACCAGGCGACTTGCAGAAACTCTGTTTGGAAACAATTCTCTATCGCTCGTTGCTGTCATCTCTGCCTCCTGCGCGTTCAGGAATCGCTCGGAGCGGGCAAATCCTGTAACTTCAAGCGCACCAGTCCGGCCGTCGCAGCATCCCCGTCCAGCGCTTGCTCATAGGCCGCGCGCGCATCCTCGACCCGATTCTCGGTCAGGGCGATATCACCGCGCAGCGCCGCGAAGTCAGCGGCGAAGCTGCTATCAAGGGTGTCGTACTGATCAATCACGGCGCTTGCCCCCGCGTAATCTCCCGCCGCGAAAAGCACCCGCGCCAGGCGCAAGCCGGCCAGGCTCTCAAGCAGCGGTGTCGGCGCCTTGCCAATAGCAGCGCGCAGCGCCTGCGCCGCAGGTTCGAGTCGGCCTTGATCGTTCTCCGCCTTAGCCAGCGCGAGCTGGCCGAAATAGGCATAGACGGTGGAACCGAATTCTTCGTTCAGGCGCGACTGCTGCTCCATGGCGACCGTGAGCAGGGGATTCGGCGCATCGCCGGTATTGGCATCGGAGGCGGGGCCAGCCTGGTCGGACTGCGGCTGGGCTGGGGGCTGGGCCGTGGGCGGGGCCGGGGGCTGGGCCGGCGGCGGCATGCTGGCCACCTGATCGGTGGTCATCAGCAGTTCCTCAAACGCAAGCGATGCCTGCTGGCCGCGCTGCTCTTGATAACCGGTCCAGCCGCGCCAGCCGAAGATGGCGGCCAGGCCGATGGCTACGCCGGTGACCACAGCGACGCCGTTTTCTTTCCACCACTTTTTGATGGCTTCGGCTTTTTCTTCGTCGGTTTGAAGATCGACCATGGATATTCCGTATTCTTTTTAACGATGAATGATAAAGCGGATAGCTGGCGTCCAGGGCCAGAGCCGTTATTGGAGGCTACTGCGACTGGCAGCCCGCTTCAGCCAGATAGTCGGCGAGATGATCGAGCGCGATGCGCTGCTGTTGCGCATCACCGCGCAGCGCCTTGACACCAATCTGCCCCTCAGCCAGCTCGTCGTCGCCAAGCACCAGCGCAAAGCGCGCACCGCTGCGATCTGCCTTCTTGAACTGGCTTTTGAAGCTGCCACCGCCGCAATGGCACAGCAGGCGCCAGCCGGGCAACCGCTCACGCACCTGCTCGGCCACCAATACCGCCTCGGCCTCGGCTTGCTCGCCAACGGCGACCAGGTAAAGGTCGGGTGCGTCATCAAGGTCCTCAGCGGTTGGCGCGCTGAGCTCCAGCAGCCGTTCCAGGCCCATCGCAAAACCGATGGCTGGCGTCGCACGACCACCGAGTTGCTCGACCAGGCCGTCGTAGCGACCGCCGGCACAAACGGTTCCCTGAGCGCCGAGCGCGTCGGTGATCCACTCGAAGACGGTGCGATTATAATAATCCAACCCACGCACCAGGCGCGGGTTGATCCGCACCTCAAGCCCGGCGCGCTCAAGCCCGCGGCAGAGCGCATTAAAATGCGCGCGCGACTCGCTGCCGAGATAATCGAGCAAACTGGGCGCGCCCTCAATCAGCGCTTGCAGCTTTGGGTTCTTGCTATCGAGCACCCGCAGCGGGTTGGTGCCGAGGCGGCGCTGGCTGTCTTCATCAAGTGCGTCGCGATGGCTCTGAAGATAGGCCACCAAATCCTCGCGGTAGCGCACGCGATCAGCCGGGTCGCCGAGGCTGTTCAGTTCCAGATGCAAATCATTAAGACCGAGCGCGTCCCACAGACGCCGCGTCAGCAGGATCTGCTCGAGATCGATATCAGGGCCGGCGAGCCCGAACACCTCGACACCGATCTGGTGAAATTGCCGATAGCGGCCGCGCTGCGGGCGTTCGCGCCGGAACATCGGGCCGGCATACCACAGCCGCTGCGGCTGACTGAGCAGCCCGTGCTCAATGGCTGCACGGACGCAACTCGCGGTGCCCTCCGGGCGCAGACTGAGGTAATCACCGCCGCGGTCCTCGAAGCTGTACATTTCCTTTTCGACGATGTCGGTGACCTCGCCGATGGAACGTCGAAAAAGCCCGCTCGGCTCGACCAGCGGCATGCGGATCTCGCGATAGCCGTAGCCGGCGAGCAGCGCACGCGCGCGCCCTTCCAGCCACTGCCAGCGGGCGCTGTCGGCGGGAAGGATGTCGTGCATGCCGCGCACGGCGCGAATCTGCTGGGAGTTCTGATCAGCCATGTCTGGATTGTGGTAATCGGGCGGGGAGAAACCGGCGTAGAGGAATCGCCCTTGGGCGCTCAGAGCGCGGCCGGGTCGAGGTCGAAGCGCGCGACATTGCCGCGTGCGACAGTCTGCACGTCGAAAGGCTTCCCGTCGATGGTGACAGCTACCGCCGTGGCGTTTCCGAGGATGATTGAATAGGGCGCGCGCCCGCCAAGCACTTCGCGATCGCCCTTATTCATTTCGCCGAACAGCTTGAACTCGCCGGTGGCATCGCGCACGTCAACCCAACAAGGCCCGTTGAAGGTCATGACGACTTCCGCCGTGCCAGATGGCGCGGCCTCGCCGGGGCGGTTGGTCGCGTCGGCGCTATCATTCTCCGCAGGGTTATCCTCTTCTCCGGCACCGGCGATGGTGCTGGCGTTCTCGCTGCCTTGATCGCCGGGTGCCGTCCCGGCATCCTGATCGGAGGGCGCAGCGGATTGCGGATTACCATCAGCCGGAGCACTGTTCTGCCCCGCTCCGGATTCTGCTCCACTGGCCGCCGCATCCCCTTCTGCCTCGGATACTTCGGCAGCATCTTGGGCCGCCGCAGGATCGCCATCGGCCGCTTCATTCGTGCCCGCGGTGGTCCCTGCCTCATCGCTATCCGCCGGCGGGCGCGGCAGCACGGGCTGGGGCACTCTCCCGCCCAGGGGCATCGCCTGAGTCTCCTCGCTTTCCGACTGGACGAAAAGATTGCCGAAGAACGCACTGCCGCCAAGTTGCGTCCACGCAAACCATATACCGCCTCCAAGCACCAGCACCAGAAGGACAATGATCAGCGGCAGCACGAAGGACCGGCTCTCGGCTTCCCGTTTTCGTTCAAGCGGCAGGACTGGACGGCTGCCGGCCGGCTGCAGGCGTCGGTACTGATCGAGCAGCGGCGCCGGGTCGAGCCCCAGCAGGCGCGCATAAGCACGCAGATAGCCGACCACGAAGACCTCGCTCGGCAAGCCGTCATAGTGGTCATCCTCGAGCGCCTCGATGGTCGCAGTCGACAGGTGCAGCTCGTGCGCCACATCCTTGAGGCTGACCTGGGCGGTCTCTCTGGCAACCCTGAGCTGGCGCCCGGGGCTGTCGTGCAGCGGGTCGGTTGTGTCGGTGTGAAGCGCGGGCGTCGGTTCTTCGATGCCCTGTATCAATTCAGACCGCAAGCGGTTTCGCGATGGCATAGTTTAGGGTCAGAGCTCCATGATCTCAGGTGCGTCAGGGAAGCGCTGGCGCAAAGAGGTTTCAAGCTGTTTGGCCGTGGCAGTATTACCCAATTCTCTCTCAATGCGCACCGCGAGAAGCAGCGCCTGCGGTCGGACCGTATTCCCGGCAACGGCAGAATAACGCGCCATGTAAATTCTTGCCTGCTCCGCGTTTCCGGCAGCGAAGGCATGACCAGCCATGCTGAGCAGGGCGGGGCCAAAAGTCGAATTCTTCTCGAGTGCCTGGCGCCAGTAGCGCTCTGCAGCGGTGGCGTCGCCGGCCCGCTTTGCGCAATCGGCGGCATTGGTCAAGGCGACTTCCGGATTCGAGTACAGTGGTGTGTCAAGCGCCTGCTGGAATTGCTTGTCCGCTTCTTTGTAGCGCTGCTGCTCACACAGCACAACACCCCAGGCATTGCGGTAGTCGGGGTTTTTCGAGTCGATCTGCACCGCCTTTTGAAACTGCGTTTCGGCCTCTTCGCGTTCGCCGATACGCTGGTAGACGATGGCCAGCATGTAATGGGCGCGCGCACTGCCGCGATCCTCGCGCACCGCCTGCTTCGCGCGCGTCAGCGCGGCGTCGATCTGCCCTCTTTGCAGATAGGCCGAGGCCATGTTGACGTAGAGATCGGCCGGACTTTCCGCCACAGTACCAAGCTCGACCTGCAGATCGCTGTCGTCAATGCCGTCGTTGTCGCCGACCGGCAGCAAGGTGGTGCAACCCGCGCCGAGCCCCGCGCCGAGCAAGGCTCCCGCGAGCATCGTGCCGCGCAGGACAGCGTTTGCTGCCGCTGCAGGATAAACCGGCGTGTGATGACTCATGCAGCAGGTCTCGCCACATCCACAGCGTCCCAGCGCACCGCGCGGCGGCGGTTTTCCACCCGCCCCACAAGCTGACCGCAGGCGGCGGCGATGCCCTCACCCCGCGTCTTGCGGGTGGTGGTCACCAGCCCGGCACCGATCAGGCGCATGCGAAAGGCATCAATGCGTTCGGGCGGGCTCGTCTCAAAGCCACTGCCAGCAAAGGGATTAAACGGAATCAGGTTCACCTTGGATGGTACCCCTTCAAGCAGGCGAATCAGCGCCTTGGCGTGAGCCAGGCTATCGTTGACACCATCGAGCATGACATATTCCCAGGTGATGCGTCGGCGCTTATCGTTGCCAGCGTAGGCCTTGCAGGCGGGAATGAGCTCCTCGAGCGGATATTTTTTGTTGATCGGCACGAGTTGGTCGCGCAGCGCGTTGTCCGGGGCATGCAGGGAGACCGCCAGCGAAACATCGGCGACCTCTTTTAATCGGTGAATATTCGGCACCAGGCCGGAGGTTGAAAGCGTCACCCGAGTCTTGGCGAGCATATAGGCCAGATCGTGGCACATGACTTCCATCGCATGCACCACGGCATCGAAATTGGCCAGCGGCTCCCCCATGCCCATCAGCACGACATTGCTCGGCGCGACACCAATGCGTCGGGTTGCGGTCCAGACCTGTCCGATGATCTCCCCAGGGGTGAGATTGCGGTTGAACCCCTGACGCGCGGTGGCGCAGAAGCGGCAGTCGAGCGCGCAGCCAACTTGCGACGACACGCACAGGGTGCGGCGCTTGCCCTCAGGAATAAACACCGTCTCCACCCGCTGCCCGTCGGCAAGCTCGAGCATCCATTTCACCGTGCCATCCGGCGCGGGTTGCTCGAGTGCGATACGCGGCAGCTCGCAGCGGCACTGCTGCGCAAGAGATTGGCGCATGGCGGCCGGTAGGTCGGTCATCGCCGCGAAGTCCAGCACGCCATGCTTGTGCAACCACTTGAACAGATTGCGACCATGAAACGCCTTGCCGCCATGGGCGACGGCAAGGCGCTCGCAGCCTTGCAGATCAAGCTCCAGTGGATTGACCGATTGCAGCATACTTGCTTTAGGAACTGGCTTTAGGAACTGGCTTTAGGAACTGGGGTTTAGCAAATGGGGTTTAGCGTCTGGGCTTAGCGCGTGCGCGCACAAGTCCCTTCGGGGAAGAAAAAGCTGATCTCGGTCGCGGCGGTATCGGGCGCGTCCGAGCCATGCACGGCATTTTCCGTAAAGGAATCAGCAAAGTCCGCGCGAATGGTACCGGGCGCGGCTTGCGCCGGGTTGGTGGCCCCCATGATTTCGCGGTTACGCGCAATGGCGTCATCACCCTCGAGCGCCATGGCCAGCACCGGACCGGACGTCATGAAGCCGACGAGCTCGTCGAAAAATGGTTTGCCCTGATGCACGGCGTAAAAGGCCGTCGCTTGCTCGCGCGTCATGTGCAGCATGCGCGCCGCAACAATGCGCAGGCCAGCTTTCTCGAACCGATCGCAAATGGCACCGATGGCGTTTTTGGCCACCGCGTTGGGTTTAATGATGGACAGGGTTTGCTCGACGCTCATGCGGACTCCTGGTGGGCTCACGCCCTGGTTAACGACTAGATTGAGCTGATAAATCACAGAAACAGGGTTGATCGGCGGACATGCGCAGGGTGCGCGAGCAGGCGCGTTTGCCGCTTGCGTTGGCCGCACGATCGATAATCGGCCCACAAGTCTAATCGGGAAAGGGTCCGGAAATCCATCCGTCGTGCGCAAAATCCCAAGCCATTACCCTTGCGCTCGCGTCGATTACCGTGACAGTCGCGCCCATGTTCGCGACAATTCGCGCAATTTCTATCTCGGCTGCGCTACCGCAGCCACCGGAGAAGCCCACTATGAGCGATTATGACCTGTTCAACGGCGATGCGGACGGCCTCTGCGCGCTACAGCAGTTACGCCTGGCAGAGCCGCGCGAAAGCACCTTGGTCACCGGCGTGAAGCGAGACATCGCGCTCCTTGAGAAGGTCGCACCGACAGCAGGCGACCGCCTGACGGTGCTCGACATCTCACTCGACAAAAACCGCGCAGCGCTGACGCGAGCGCTCGAGGCCGGCGCGAGCGTGCGCTGGTTCGACCACCATTACGCAGGCGAAATTCCCGCCCATGAGTGCTTCGAGGCCCACATCGACCCGCGCCCCGATCAAGGCACCAGCCTGCTGGTGAACCAGGCGCTCGATGGCGCCTTTCTGCCCTGGGCGCTGGTCGGCACCTTCGGCGACAATTTCGACGCCAATGCGCGGCGCCTGGCTGACGAGGCGGGCCTGTCTAGCGCGGACACCGAAGCCTTGCGCGAGCTTGGCATATTGCTCAACTACAACGGCTATGGCAGCCAGGTTGCTGACCTGCATTTTCCGCCCGATCAGCTTTTTCAGCGTCTGCATCCCTATCGCAACCCGCTTGAGTTCATCGCCGCCGACGCTGCCTTTGCCCAACTGCGCGCCGGCCATGCTGAGGACATGGAGCGCGCGCGGGCACTTAAACCAACGCTGGAAACCGCGACCCACTGCGTGCTGCAACTGCCGGCGCAAGCTTGGACGCGACGGGTCAGCGGCGTGCTCGGCAATGCACTTGCACAACAGGCGCCCGGCCGCGCCCATGCGCTGCTGACCGCGCTCGATCAAGGCGGTTACCTGGTTAGCGTCCGCGCGCCCTTGGAGCACCCCGATGGCGCCGATGCACTCTGCCGTCAGTTCCCCACCGGCGGCGGGCGCAAAGCCGCGGCCGGCATCAACGTGCTGGCTGACTCCGATCATGACCGCTTCGTCGCGGCCTTTCTCGCCACATTCAGCTGATCGCGGCAAACCTAAACCATAGGGGACTTCGGCTCGTATTGGGCCGGCCCAAAACCGGAAACTTACTCGTGATGGCTATGACTTAATGGCAAGTACCCCCATGAAAACGCGGCAGCAGACTTGGCTCTGGCCGCTGGCATTGATCGCGCTGATCGCCCTGTGGCGTCTGGCGATTGCCGCGACCATGCCGATCACCCAGGATGAAGCCTACTATCTCAACTGGACGCATGCGCTGGCTTGGGGCTATTTCGACCACCCACCGGGCGTCGCGCTGCTTGGGCTGGGCACTCTGTGGGCGCCGGGCTCGGCGCTGGCGGCGCGTCTTGGGGGCTGGCTCGCCGCCACCTTGACCCTGCTGGTGCTGTGGCGCTTTTTCTGGCGCTGCGGCTTGCGCGACGGGCCTTCCAGTCCCGGCCCGCTGACCATGGCCCTATTGCTGACAGCCGCCACCCTGCCCGGGTTTGCTGTGGGTGTGCTAAGCACCCCGGACAGCGCACTGGCGCTGGCTTGGGCGCTGGCACTACATGAGGGGCTGGCGGCGCTCTCCGGCCAGCGCTGGCGGTGGCTGACAGCTGGCGCAGCGGTCGGCCTTGGTCTGCTCGGCAAGTACGGCATGCTGGTGATCGGCCCGGTCTTTCTCATTGCAATACTCGCCAGCGACGCGCGCGCGCTGCGAACCCGCTGGCCCTATCTGGGGGGCTTGATCGCACTGCTGGTCTTCTCCCCAAATCTGCTGTGGAACGCCCACAACGACTGGCTCAGCCTGCGCTTTCAGTTCGGGCACGGATTTTCAACCGACACCGGCCCTTTGCAGCTGGCAAGCAATGCGGTCTTGGGAAAGGCGCTGATCGGAGGTTCGTTGGGAGATTCACAGATAGACCCGCTTGGGCGATCCGGCGGGACCGCCGGGACGTCGGCAACGCCGGCCAGCACGGCGGCGCATGTACCGGTCGACCCGGCGGCCGGCGCACTGGGAGTCGCGAGCTACTTGGGCACCCAACTTGCGTTCTTCGGGTTTCTGCTGCTACCGCTGGCCGCCGCGGCGGCGCGTCGGGTCCGCACGCCGTCAGCATCCGATCACGACCCGCCGCAGTCATTATCCCGGCAAGCGCGCGGCTTGCTGATCCCGGCGGCGCTCTTTCCGCTGTTGTTGTTCGCTGTCATCGCGAGCTTCAGTGACGTGGAGCCAAACTGGCCGGTCATGTATCTGCCGGCAACTGCCGCGCTGCTCGCAATCTGGCTACGCCCCAGGCCCGGCCCGATGCTGACCGCGGCGGCAGGGAACCTGCTGCTGCTCAGCCTCTATGCCCTGCATGCGGCGACCGCCGCCCTGCCGCTCGGCGATGCGCAGAACCGCATTTTGCGCGAGACCCATGGCTATGCGGAGTTGGCGGCGCGTGTCGCCGATCTGCCAGGCCCGGTGTTCGCCGACCGCTATCAGCTCGCGGCCATGCTGAACTTCTACCAGGAGCGGCATCGGGTCTCGCAGTGGCCAGGCCTCAACCGCCCCTCGGAATACTCGCGCGGGCGCATCTCGCCCCTGCCGGACCCGGCTGTCGTGAAACGTGATGGCTTCTGGCTGGTCAGCCGCAAGAACCATCCCGTTACCATCCAGGGTTTCTCGGGCGAGGGCATCGCCACCTTGAGCGACTGCGCCGGTCAGCCCCTGCACGTCACCCAAAACCCGGATCAGCGCGCGGTTGCTGGCCAGATGCAAACAGCAGCGCCCGAGCAGCAGCCTTGCGTCCACCCCTTGCATCTTTGGCGCATCGCGCGCTACCACGCGAGTCGCGACTGAGATCAGCGCTGGATCTTGATGCTGCGAGCAACTTCGCAGATCCAGCTTGCAAAAGCGCTCCACTGTATTAGAATATACTTATAGACTAACTTAACGGCTAAAGCTTTTTTGGAGCGCGATCATGATTGATTGCAACAGTATGCGGGCAGCCGTCCTCCTGTCAGGTGCGCTGATGCTTGCCGGACTTCTGTTCGGCGGCATTGCGATGACCACGCCGGTGGTCATGCCAGCAAGCTATGCGGCGTTGATTCTGGTACTGACCGCCAGCGTGGTGCTTGCGGCGATTTTCATCGTTGCCCTGATTCCGGGCGTTTCACGGCGACTGGAAGAGTGCCAGCACTGAGACCAGTGCTGGAGCAATTCCCGGGGTCATTCCCGGAGCCATTCTGGAGCCCTTCCAGGGACGATCCCCGGAGCATTTTCAGGCTCCGGCAACTGCCTAAAAACCAGTACGCGAATCAGCAAGCGCGGCCCCTAGGCCGCGCGCCATCACTCCCCGGCCATTATGGCCGCGGCCGCACCGGGCTCAAGCCCGAATTCCTCCTCGACCATCGCATTCCAGGCATCACGCTTGAAGGTCTGACGCTCCGGCACCTGCCGATGCACCAGATTGATGTGACAGTCGACGCAGGTCTTGCCCTGCGCATCTTCCGTGTGAATGGCCGCCGTGTTGGCGCGAGTGCCCATGATGGCCTCCTGGGCATGGCAGCGCTTGCAAGTCGCTGAGTCGCGTTTGCGAAACCAGTCGCGCGCGGCGAAAGCAGCCTCGGGCAGATGCAGGGTATTCACCACCGGATCGTCGTAATCTGGCCCGAACAGCTGCTTGATCAGATCCTTGGTGCCCACGGCATGGTCGTAGGTGGCCATGATGATGCCTTCCGAGACATGACAATCACCACAGCTCGCGCGCACGCCCGAGGGCGAGTTGTAATGCGGTGAGCGCTGGTAAAAATCGTCGGCGTAGGTCATGGAATGACACGACAGGCAGAACTCGTTCGAGCTGGTGAAGTGGTCGAATTCGAGCAGAAAGAACATGAACACCACGCCACCCAAACCGCCGGCGACCAGCGCAAAGAGCACATGGCGGGTGATGAAAAGCGGGGCGCGCAGCTTAATCATCGGCGCCTCCGTCGCTGTTCGCTGCGTCCGCCTTTGATTCCTCCTGAGCTGAATCGGCCGCGTCGGCCGCGTCGGCGTTTGAAGTTTCAGCTTCTTCAGCCCCGGCGGCAGCCTCATTTGCTCCAGACCCGGCATCAGACGCACCATCGGACTCAACCGGCGGCGACCAGCCAAGAATCGGGTTCGCCGCATCCGGGCTTGCCAGCCATTCGTGCTGATTCGTCTGCGCCAGCACCGGGTCGATCAGCTCGCTCGCGGCATCCCCCGCCACCGCGCGCGCCCGGGGCAGGAAGCGGCTGTAGAAGTTACGCCCAACCAGATACATGCCTTCCCACCAGGCATGGTTGGGACTGGCCATGGCCGCGCCGTGGCGGGCACGCGCACCTTCGTCGTGCCAAAGTTCCCAATAGGTGAATTCCAACGGTTCGTCGAAGGGCAAGGGGGTCAGCAGCCCGTTCTGGTAGAGCACCTGCATGATGGCCGAAGCAGGCTCACCGAACTTGCCGTTGTAGAGCTCCACCACAGCGTCGAACTGATCCATGAAGCTCGTGGTGAAGTTCTTGGCGTGGCACTCCAGGCAAACCATGCTCATGATCTGGCGGCGCCGGTCGGGGCCGGCGACGACCTTGACGATGCCGATGCTGCCGTCGGCCTTGGTGAGTTCGCTACCGCGCTTGGGCGGGTCCTGATCGGCCGGCAGCTCAAGCTTATCGCCGTCCTCAAACACCACCAGATATTGCTGCACGGAAACCGGCGTGTTCAGGCTCCAGGCGTTGCGCATGCCGACGTCGTGGGTGGAGGGAATCTTGCCCGCGGCGCCCATGTGGCAGGTGACGCAGGTGGGGGCGGCGGTGTAGTGCTGTCCCGCTATCCAGGTGTCGGCGCCCAGGTTCATCGCCTCGCGCTGAGCCTTGTAGATCATGCCATGCTTGGATGCCTCAAAGACCTCTTTGTCTGGGGAATCCGGGCCTGAGTGGCAGCGCACGCAGGCATCGGGCTCGCGCGCCTGCGCCTTTGAGAAGGCATGACGGCCATGGCAGGACGAACAAGAGCCCTTGGAACCATCCGGATTGATGCGGCCGATGCCGGAATTGGGCCAGGTGGCCGGGTCGAGACTGCCGTCGCCGCGCACCTCGACACGCGAGCCGTGGCATTGATCGCAGCCAGCCGCTTGCATGGCCGGACCGGTCAGGTTGTGCGCCAGGGCTGGCACCCGCTCGCTGATGATGAGATGCGCCTCGGCATGCACCGAGCCCGTCTGCTCCTCAAGTTCGGTCTGGTGGCAGCGCCCGCAGTCCTTGGGCGAGACGATGGTCGCGATCACCTGCCCCTCGTGGGTGATGGCATCGACATCGGCTGGATCGGCCTGATGGCAATCCATGCAGTTGACGCCAGCCTGCTGGTGGGCGCTGTGGCGCCACTGTTCGGTCAGGCCGGGCGAGGCCTTGGCGTGACAACTGACGCAATTCTCGCCCTCCGGGTGTCCCCACTCGCTGGGGTCCAGCGTGACTTTCGCGGCCTGCGCCAAAGTCGCCGCCGCCAATAAGACCAGAAACAGCATTGGATGCTTCATGCGCACACCTTCAGGATCTCGAGAGAAAAAACTACCGGGTTAAAAATTAGAATATTCTAATGTTAGAATTCTTGGTATCTCTTATTCATTCACGGGCATCATTGCAACCCGGCTGATTACACCAAGAAGGGCCGCAGCTGGCAATCGAGTTTGTTGACCTGAGCCATGTTTCCATGCACCATTTCCATGTCATCATGACTTTGCTCAACGGACTCGCACCGCAGAGCCTTTACAAATCTAAAGTGGCTAAAGATACCACCGGGAGGATGTCCCATGATTCCAGATCGACTTCATCGCTTCGGAGCTCGCGCTGCTCCGTTCGCGGCTGCCCTAGGCTTTGTGGCAGGCTTGGCCAGCATTGGCTTGACCGGCACAGCCTTGGCCGCAGATGCCGCCGCGGACGAAACCAACATTCACCATGTGTCTGCCGAGGTATGCGCCAACTGCCATCAGGAAATCTTCAAGCAATGGAAAGGTTCAATGCATGCCAATAGCACCGCATTGAGCGATCCTATTCATGCCACCTTCTATAAAAAAGTCGCTGGTGATCCAACCGAGGAAGGCGTTGTTCTTAAAGCCTCGGGCAAATTCCCAGTCTGCCTGCAATGCCATGCACCCAATGCCGCCATCGATAAGACCACCAAACTCGATGCCAACATCGCGTATGAGGAAGGAGTGAATTGCGTCGCCTGTCATACGCTGGCCAAATTCAATGGCGTTGATGGGCCGGATGGCAAATTAATGCTGGGCTTGAAGTCTTATGAAGTGTCCGACACCCTCCAGGGTCCATCGGGCATGAACAACAAGCTCTCGGAGCTTGCCAGCGCCGGGGATGATCTCTTCGGCGGCGCGGGTGTTGGCGGTGCCGACTCGCAAAAGCCCAACCCGCATCTTGGTGAGCCGGTTGAGTACGAAGGTGAAAAAATCCCCGCCTTGCCAATGGAAGCCAATCCCAAGCTGATGAAAAGCTCGGATGCCTGCATGGGCTGCCATGATCAGCGCAACAACCCCCATGGCGTGCCTCTGTGCCAGACTGGCAACGAATACGAGCAGAGTGAGTCACAAGTCAACTGTATCGCCTGCCACATGCCGATTGCCGACGGCATGGCGAATCATACGATGGGCGGCGGTCATGATCCCGCCATGCTTGAGCGCGCGGTCATTTTCGACATCGACACCGAGGCCGATGGCGACAATCTCAAGACCACCGTCTACATGAAGAATCAATTGCCGCACTCCATGCCAACTGGCGCGCCTTTCCGCAATGTCTATCTCAAGCTCACTGCTTATGACGAAAGCGGCACCGTGGTGTGGGAAAACGCCGAAGGGCACCCCGCCAAGGATGATCCGCAAGCCTACTTGTCCTACTCCATGACCGATGACGAAGGCAAGCCGGCGATGCCGCCGACGGCAACCAAGCCAGGCGAGGACACCCGCCTCGCGCCCCATGAGGAGCGCACGCTGGTCTATGAGATCCCGGCAAAGACCGTCGCCCTGGTGCGCGGCGAGCTTTACTACAACCTGCTCTGGCCGAAGCTGGTTGAGAACTTCAGCCACCTGCCGAAGGATCTGACCGATCCAGTCCTGATCGCCGTCGCGGAGAACCCCGTCGGCAAAGACTAATCCGGTTCAGTCCGCATCCAACCCAACGCCCGGCCCCGCCGGGCGTTTTTTTGCCTGCAGCCCCCATTGGGTTTGCCCGCGTTTTGCGCGAAAATGGCGGATTGCCTTGGCGAGAGCGCTGCCACTAAACCAGCCGTGGCCCGATCACCGCCATTCAGCCAATGGAGACCCAGCTTTCTGAACAATCACACGCCCCCCACCATCGAATGGCTCGGCATCGAAGCCGCTCAGCCGAGCATCAAGTACCGCGAGAACGCCGAAGCACGTCAGGCTCAGCTCACCAAACCAAGAGGCTCGCTGGGACGACTGGAAACTCTGGCCTGCCAGCTCGCGGCGCTGCAGGCGCGCGAGCGCCCCCAAATCGACCGCATTCACATCACCGTTTTTGCCGGTGACCACGGCATCGCCAGCCCCCAGGCGAGCACCGGAATCTCCGCCTTTCCGCAGGAAGTCACGGCCGCCATGGTGCGCAACTTCGCCGCCGGCGGAGCTGCCATCAGCGTGTTGGCGCGTCAGCTTGGCGCCGAATTCGAAGTCGTCAACCTTGGCACCGTTGTCGACCCTGGCCCCCTCGCCGGCGTCAAGGACTACCGTCTCGGGCCTGGCACGGCGAGTTTCCTCGACGGCCCGGCTATGACCGAGCATCAGGTGGCCTGCGCATTGGGTGCCGGGCGCCATGCGCTCGAGCGTTCCCGTCTGCAGGAATGCGATCTGTTCATCGGTGGCGAAATGGGCATCGGCAACACCACATCGGCCACCGCCATTGCCTGTGCGCTGCTTGAGCAGCCGCCCGAGGTGCTGACCGGCCCGGGCACCGGCCTGGACCTGACCGGCGTTGCCCGCAAGACCGCGGTCATCGCCGCCGCACTGAAGACGCACAAGGAGGCCTCGGCCTCGCCACTCGAGGTCCTGCGCTGTCTGGGTGGTTTCGAGATCGCGGCCCTGGCCGGAGCCTATGTTGCCTGCGCCCAAATCGGACTGCCGGCGCTGATCGATGGTTTTATCAGCAGCGCCGCGGCGCTCACCGCCGCGCGTCTGTGCCCGGGTGCCGAACAATGGTTCCTGTTCTCCCATGCCTCGGCCGAGCCCGGGCATCGCTTGATGCTGAACGGGTTGCGCGCACAGCCGCTCTTGGACCTGGGCATGCGCCTTGGGGAGGGCAGCGGCGCAGCCGTGGCGGTGCCGCTGCTGCGACTGGCCTGTGCTCTGCACAATGAGATGGCCACCTTTGCCGAGGCGGAAGTCGCCAGTGGTGTGTAGTGAGCGGTGAGACATTCCTCGTGAGTGATTGGGGGCGGCTCGGCTTGGGTGATAACGGTAGCCAAGGGTGATGACAGTATCGAGCAAGCTCAGACATGGGAAAGCAAGCGCGGCGCAGGCAGCTTTCAAGGGCTTCAGCCACAGTGACTGTGAGTATTTTCCCTGTCACGCCGGCGTGCGGCGCCCGTTCAACTGCCTGTTCTGCTATTGCCCGCTGATTGAGCACGAGTGCCCCGGGCCTTACCGGGTATTCACCGACGCACAAGGCGAACCGCGCAAGGATTGCTCGGCCTGCCGGCTGCCGCATGATGGCATCGCGTCATCCTGGCATTTCATTCAACGCTGGCTGAACGCGCCGCGCTGGCATGGAATACCTCAATCTCGCGGGCGCATCCGCACGCAAGCGCTGGCACTCAGGCAGCAGAGCGATCAAACGCCAAAGTAGTCCCGGTACCAATCCACGAAGCGCCCCACGCCCTGCTCGACCGAAGTCTGCGGCCGATAGCCAGTGTCTTCGATCAGCTCAGTGACATCGGCATAGGTGTCTGGCACATCACCCGGCTGCAACGGCAGCAGGTTCTTGTGTGCCTCGCGCCCGAGCGCCTGCTCCAGTACCTCGATGTAGCGCATCAGCTCGACCGGCTGGCTGTTGCCGATATTGTAGAGCCGATAGGGCGCCAGGCTGGTGGCGGAATCCGGGCGCGCGCCGTCCCAGTCGGGGTTCGGCTCAGGCAGGCGGTCGAGCACCCGGATCACACCCTCGACGATGTCATCGATATAGGTGAAATCGCGCCGGTGGTGCCCGTGGTTGAACACATCGATGGCCTCTCCGGCGAGAATGGCTCGGGTGAATTTGAACAGTGCCATGTCCGGTCGGCCCCAGGGACCATAGACGGTGAAAAAGCGCAGACCGGTAGTTGGCAGCCGGTAGAGATGGCTGTAGGTGTGGGCCATCAGCTCGTTGGCTTTTTTGCTCGCGGCATAGAGGCTCAGCGGATGATCGACATTGTCGTGCACCGAGAAGGGCATGCTGGTGTTGGCGCCATAGACCGAGCTGCTCGAGGCATAGACCAGGTGCTCCACCCCGTTGTGCCGGCAACCTTCGAGCACATTGGCAAAGCCCAGCAGGTTGCTGTCGACATAGGCCAGCGGATTTTCGATCGAATAGCGCACCCCGGCCTGGGCGGCCAGATTTACCACCCGCTGCGGGCGGTGCTTGGCGAAGGCCTCGGCCATGCCAGGGCGGTCTTCGAGGTCCAGGCGAAGATCGGTGAAACCCGCATGATCGGTTAGCCGGGCCAAGCGGGCGCGCTTGAGTTCCGGATCATAGTAGTCGTTCAGGTTGTCGACGCCGACGACCTCGTCGCCGCGCTCAAGGAGCCGCAGCCCCAGAGCGGAGCCGATGAATCCGGCCGCGCCGGTGATCAGGACTTTCATGGCTGGATTTCCTCTTGGTTTCGCATCTCGTCTAGAGCCGCCCGTCGACCGCGTCCTTCGGAAACAGGTGCTTCACATCATAGAGCACGCCGCCCGGCTTGAGCACCGCGCGCACCGCCTCGCTGCCCATGGCGGCATAGTCGCGATGCGCGACCGCGAGAATCACGGCATCGTAGGTGGGAGCGGTCGGCCAGTCGACCAGCTTGAGCCCATACTCAGACTCGGCCTCCGCAGCACTGGCCCAGGGATCATGCACATCGCAGCCGATGCCATGGTCGCGCAACTCGGCGAGAACATCGACCACCCGGGTATTGCGCAGATCCGGGCAGTTTTCCTTGAAGGTCAGCCCCATCACCAGCACGCGAGTGTCCGGACCGATGCGCGCGCGCCGGCACAGAGCCTTAATCACCTCGCCCGCCACGAAGGCGCCCATGCTGTCGTTCAGCCGCCGGCCAGCCAGGATAATCTCCGGCTGATAGCCGATGGCCTGCGCCTTGTGGGTCAGGTAATAGGGATCAACCCCGATGCAGTGCCCGCCCACCAGTCCGGGCCGAAAGGGGAGAAAGTTCCATTTGCTGCCGGCGGCGGCCAGCACCTCATCAGTGTCGATGCCGAGCCGGTTGAAAATCAGGGCTAGCTCGTTGATCAGCGCAATATTCACATCGCGCTGGGTATTTTCGATCACCTTCGCCGCCTCGGCTACGCGGATGCTGCTGGTCGGATGGGTGCCAGCGGTGATGATGCGTCGATAGAGCGCATCAACATAAGCCGCCACCTCCGGCGTCGACCCCGAGGTAACCTTCTTGATGTTGGGCAGCCGCCGCTCAGCGTCGCCCGGATTGATGCGCTCCGGGCTGTAGCCAACGAAAAAGTCCTGATTGAAAGTCAGCCCCGAACCCTGCTCGATCAGCGGCACGCAGACTTCCTCGGTCGCACCGGGGTAGACGGTCGACTCGTAAATCACGATCGCGCCATGCCCGATAATGCCGCCCAACAGCCGACTAGCGGACTCGAGCGGGCGAAAATCCGGCTGTCGATACTCATTGATGGGCGTCGGCACCGTGACGATGAACAGATTGCAGTCGCGAAGCTGTTCCGGGTCGCGGGCGAAACGCAAGGGCTCGGGCAGCGCCGCGATCTCCGCAAGCTCAGCAGGCGAGACCTCGCGGGAGCTGTCCTCCCCGCGCTCAAGCTCAGCGATGCGCTCGCGCTTGATATCGAAGCCAGTGGTCAGGAAATGCTTCGCCAGCTCTACCGCCAGCGGCAGGCCGACATAACCAAGCCCGATCACACCGATGCGCGGCGGGCGGGACTCCAAGGTCAATGACATCGCAGATGCCTCATCTGTATTTTTCAAAATAGGCGAGGTCTACATCGAAAACGACCCGCCTCTTCAAACCGAGCTCAGCCCGTTCAAACATTTCCACCAATTTCACGCCATCCACCAGTTCAACCTTGGGCGCTCCTTCGCGGTTGGCTTCCTGATTTGCCGCGTTGGTAAAACCCGACGTTGTGATAATGATGCCTTTCTCAGCGCGGCCGATCATGGCATTGCGAAAATCCCCGACCTGAGCCCTGGACACCAGATTGTCTTTCGCATAGCGCTTGCACTGAAACAGCACTTTGAAACTCACGAAGGGGTTAATCTCCAGCGTGCCGAATCCATCGATTCCACCATCCGCTGATCCACCCGTAATCTCAACATTCTCGAAACCCGATTCCCGCAACAACTCGCGACAGACTTTCTCGAAACCAAGCGGTGACAGTGCTCGCAAGGTTGTTATCAGGTCCGGTGCTGCCACCGGGATCGCCTGATCAGACTCGAGTGTTTCCTCCTCATCTTCACCTGACGCAACAGCTTCCGATTGCTGCTTTTGCTTGCGATTTTCCGCGTGAATGGCCACCCATTTCAGAAAAATCGCGCGTGACTCTTCGTCCGTCAGATGCGCGGTCCGGCCTTTTTCGGTCAAGGTCCAAGTGCCATGCTTGGAAGAGTCCAAAAGACCTTCCCATACCAGATACTGCCGCGCCCAAGCGACCTGGTTGTGGAACCGGCTGCCACCTGATTTCAGGGTCTCATCGAGAATGTCATCAGGCAGGTGCAGATTCTTCGCGATTTGTGCGGACACTTCCTGCGGGCGCCCGGAATCGCCGAGATCCCGCAAGGCATCCAGCACCGGACCAAACCATTTAACAAACTCTGCTTTTGAGCCAGCTTTCATGTCCGCCTCAGTCGCGATGGTGCTTGTGATTTTCCAATGACTCCAGCGCCAACCGCGCGACACCATAGGCGGCTTGCTGCTGCTCCGCAGGCTCCACCGGGACGCCCAGCAACCGCTCGCGCAGACAGGTCCAGGCGGGATTGCGCGCGCCGCCGCCCATGGTCAGCACCCGTCGCGGTGCCGGTGCCCCCAGTTGCTGCAAACGTTCGTATCCAGCTTGCTCGATGCGGGCGATGCCTTCGAGCAGGCCATGCAGAAATTGCACATCCGATGCCGGGCGTGGCTCCATGCGCGGTGCCAGATTCGGATCATTTGTCGGAAAGCGCTCACCGACGCCGGGCAGGGGATAATATCCAAGACCGCTGTCGCGCGTTGGGTCGATCCTGGCGCTAAGGGATTTTAGTGCCTGCGGCGAGAAAAACTGCGCCAGCACCCCACCGCCGCTGTTGGAGGCGCCGCCCAGCAACCAGCCAGAGCCGAGGCGATGACTGTAGATGCCGTATTCAGGCGCGGTGACCGCTTGCTCAGCGATCATTTTCACCACCAGGGTGCTGCCCAGACTGGTGACCGCGTCACCGGGCTCAAGCGCGCCCGTGGACAGCACGGCGGCGGTGCTGTCGGTGGTGCCGGCGAGGATGCGCAAATCCGCAGGCAGGCCAGTCGCAGCGGCAGCTTCCGCTGTGATGGGGCCAAGATCAGTGCCGGGCGCAACCACCTCGGGCAAGCGCAGCGGGGCCAGCCCAAATTGCACAATCCAGCCTGGCCAGCGCTCGGCTTGCGGATCAAAGCCCATTTTCAGGCTATTGTTCCAGTCGCTGAGGCCGAAGCGCCCGGTCAGGCAGCCGCTCAGCCAGTCGGCCTGATGCAGCGCCAGCACATCCCCGGCAGGCCGGTGGTGCGTCCGCAACCACAAGACTTTGGCGAGGCTGGAACTGGCACCGCGCGCGGGCGAGTCCGGTGGTGCGATGCGCTCGATCTCCGCCGCCTGTTCGCGCGCGCGGCTGTCGTCGTACATCAACGCCGGGCCGAGCGACTGCCCTTGGGCGTCGCACGGCAGCACCGTGGCCGAGGTGGCGTCCAGGCAGAGCGCCCGCAGCTTCAGCCCGCCGCATTGGCTTGCCAGGGTCGAGAGCACCTGCCGCACCCCGAGCCACCAGTCCTGCGGCTGCTGCTCGACCCAGCCCGGGTTGGCGCGCACCGAGGCCGGCAGCTCGGCCTGCGCCTCGGCGATCTGCGTGCCATCACAGGCCACAGCCACGGCCCGACAGCCGGAGGTCCCGACATCGAGTCCGATGACGCCAACATCCCGCCGGCCCGCGCGCGCGATCACGACGCGATCACGACAGGCGAACCGGTTCCAACAGCATCCTGCCGACTGGCACACGCGCTCACGACAAACGCACCGGCTCCGCAGGCGTCCACCCCGGCGCGCGATGCTCGGCCACAACCGTGGTATAGATGCCGCCGCGAACATTGAACTCTGCGGTCAGCCGAATGAAGCGCGGGGAGAGTGCCGCAACCACGTCATCGAGAATGCGATTGGTCACGTCCTCATGGAAATGACCCTCGTCTCGGAAGGACCAGACGTAGAGCTTGAGTGACTTCAGCTCCACGCAAAGCGCATCGGGCACATATTCGATCATCAGCTCAGCAAAGTCCGGCTGCCCGGTCTTGGGACACAGGCAGGTAAACTCCGGCACCTGGATGCGAATGCTGTAATCGCGCTGCGGCTGCGGGTTGGGAAAGGTCTCGAGCGTCTTGCTCGGTTCGCTAGGCATCTTATCATCCTCAAAAGAAACAGGGTCTGTCGACGCTAGGCCGACGCACTGGGCAGCATTGTATCGCCATCGAGACTGAATTTTGATCTTGGGCTGCGCAACTCCCCGGCAACAGTCGGCTTCATCGTCAATTCGTGATCCTGTGCTCCCGCGACCTGGGTATCAGCAGGCGTTTTCAAGTATCCTCTTGCGCTGCCATTGATTAGCACCCAACCCCATGCGGCTCGAAAAGATAAAAATCGCCGGTTTTAAGTCCTTCGTCGACCCGACCACGGTGCCTTTTCCGAGTAATTTGGTCGGTGTTGTTGGGCCCAACGGTTGCGGCAAGTCGAATGTGATCGACGCGGTGCGCTGGGTGATGGGCGAGAGCTCGGCGAAGATGCTGCGTGGGGAGTCCATGGCGGATGTCATCTTTAATGGCTCCACGGGGCGCAAACCGGTCGGTCAGGCGACCATTGAGCTGATCTTTGACAACAGCGATGGCGGTGCCGGCGGCGCCTTCGCGGCCTTCGGTCAGATTTCAGTCAAGCGTCAAGTCTCGCGCGATGGCCAGTCCAATTACTATCTGAACGGCTCGCGCTGCCGCCGCCGCGATATTCAGGATCTGTTTCTCGGCACCGGGCTCGGGCCGCGCAGCTATTCCATCATCGAGCAAGGCATGATTTCGCGCTTCGTCGAGGCGCGTCCGGAAGACCTGCGGCTGTTCATCGAGGAAGCCGCCGGCATTTCCAAATACAAGGAACGCCGGCGCGAGACCGAAACCCGCATGCGCCATACCCGCGAGAACCTCGAGCGGCTCGAGGATGTGCGCGAGGAAGTGACCAAGCAGCTCGCGCATCTGGAACGCCAGGCGGCGACGGCGGAAAAATACCGCCAGCTGCGGGGGCAGGAAGAAGACCTGAAAGCCCAGCTCGCCGCCCTGCACTGGCGCGACCTGGACACTGACATCACCGCCCGCGAGCGCGCCCTGGCGGCGGCCGAGAATGCGCTCGAGGCCAATCGTGCCGAGCAGCGCGCTTGCGAGGCGGAGATCGAGCGCCTGCGCGCCGCCCATGCCGATGCCTCCGAGCAGTTCAATCAGGTGCAGGGCCAATACTATGCCGTCGGCTCGGAGATCGCCCGGCTGGAACAGGCCATCAGCTTCGCGCGCGAGAGCCGCAGTCGGCAGCAGAGCGAGCTCTCGCGGGTCGAGCAGGAGCTGGCGGATGCCACGCAGCTTGGCGAGCGCGACCGCAGCCGTCTGACCGAAATAGATGACGAGCTCGCGCGCGATCAGCCCCAGCTCGAGGACGCACGCGAGCATCTTGAGGGCCTCGCCGAGCAGCTCGAGCAGTCGCAGGAGGCGCTCGATGCCGTGCAACAGCAGTGGGACGAGCTGCAAGGCCGCGTCAGTGAGCCGGCTCAGCAGGCGCAGCTCGAACGCGGGCGCATCAATCAGCTCGAGCAGCGCCTGGCCCAGGATCAGCAGCGCGTCGAGCGCCTGCAGCAAGAGCTGGAGCGCCTGAACACCGCTGAACTCGAGGCACGGCTCGAACACCTGGCCGAGCGCAGCGAAGGGCTCGATGAGCGCATCAGTCTGGCCGCCGACGCCCAAACCCGCGCCAGCGAGCAACTGCGCCAAGCCGAGGAAGAACGCCGCACCCTGGCCGGCCGGCTCGATGCCGCGCGCACTGAGCTGCAAAGCGCGCGCGGGCGGCAGTCATCGCTCGAAGCCCTGCAGGAGAGCGCGCTGGCCAGTGACGACGAAGCGCGCGCCAACTGGCTTGACGAACAGGGCCTGCACGACGCCCCGCGCCTGATCGATCTGATGGAAGTGACCCAGGGGTGGGAAACCGCCGTCGAGGTCGCACTCGCTCAGGCGCTGGCGGCCGTCGGCAGCGCCGACTTCGCGCGCCATGCCGAACAGGCCGCGGGCACCGGGTTGATGCTGTTCGACCGCAGCGCGCAAGCCACCGTCGGGGCGAGCGACAGCGACCGCCTGCTAGCGCGGATTAAAAGCGACTGGCCACTCGACGGATTGCTCGAACAATACCTGTGCGAAGAAGACCTACCCGCCGCGCTCGCCCGACGCAGCCAGCTGGCTCCAGGTGAGCGCATCGTCACCCGCGACGGCACCCTGGTCGCGCGCGACTGGGTGCAGGGCAGCGCGGCGGACGGTCAGGGCATGACCGGCAGCCTGGCGCGTGCCGAGGAGCTGAAACGGCTCCAGACCCAGACCGAAGAGCTCGAAGACGTCATCGCCGATCTCGCCGAACAGCAAAGCACCCTGGGCGACAACCGCCAGCAGCTTGAGCGCGAGCGCGAAGCAGCCATGAACAGCGTCACCCAATTGAGTCGCGAGCGCGCCTCGCTTGATGCCGAGGTCGGCGCCGGGCGCGCGCGCCTTGAGCACCTGCGCGAGCGCGGCGAGGCGCTCGCCGGCGAACTCGAAGAACTAGCCGAGCGCCGCGAGGGCACCATCGAGGAGCTTGAAGACGCCCGCGAACGCCTGAACGCCGCGCTTGAGGCCAGCGAGCAGGTCGCCGCCGAGCGCGACCAATGCGGCAGCGAGCGCGATCGCCTGCGCACCGCACTGGCCAGCGCGCGCGCTGAGGACCAGCAAGCGCGTAGCCGGGTGGCCGAGCTGACCCTGAACATCGAGACGCGCCGCGCCTCGCGCGAGGCCATTGCCGCCAACATCGAACGCGCCGCGCAGCAACTCGCCCAGCTCAGCGCGCGCCGCGAGGACCTGCGCGCCGAGCTTGAAGCCGCCAGCGAGCCCGAGCAGGACGCCCGCGACAAGCTCGAGACCCAGCTCGAACGCCGGCTGGAAGTGGAAGGCGAACTCAGCGCCGCACGCACCCAAATGGAGCAACTCAACGGCGAGGTCGGCGAGCAGGAGCAGGAACGCCATCGCCTCGAGCAGGCCAACGCCAACGCCCAGGCAGACCTGGCCGAACGCCGCGTGCAGCTTCAGGAGCGCCTGGTGCGCCGGCGCACCTTCGAAGAACAGCTTGGCGCCGAGGGCAAGGACGCGCAAAGGGTGCTCGAAGGGATCGACAGCAGCGCCAATGCTGAGCAATGGCAGCAGCGCCTGAACGACATGGGCAGCAAAATCTCGCGCTTAGGCAACATCAACCTGGCCGCCATCGACGAATTCCAGGAGCAATCTGAGCGCCTGCGCTACCTTGAAGACCAGCACCAGGACATTCAGTCCTCGCTCGACACACTGGAAAGCGCCATTCGCAAGATCGACCGTGAAACCCGCACCCGTTTTAAGGAAACTTTCGACCAGATCAACTCAGGCCTGCAGGCGCTGTTTCCGCGCCTGTTCGGCGGGGGTAACGCCTATCTGGAGCTCACCGACGAGGACCTGCTCGAGACCGGCGTGGCCATCATGGCGCGACCGCCCGGCAAGAGAAATGCCAGCATTCATCTGCTCTCCGGCGGCGAGAAAGCACTGACCGCAGTGGCCCTGGTGTTCGCAATCTTCGAGCTCAACCCGGCACCCTTCTGCCTGCTCGACGAGGTCGACGCCCCGCTCGATGACGCCAACGTCACACGTTTCTGCCAGCTGGTGCGCGAGATGTCCAACCGGACGCAGTTCATTTTCATCAGCCACAACAAAGTCACCATGGAAATCGCCGATCAGCTGATTGGCGTGACCATGCATGAGCCCGGCGTCTCAAGGTTGGTCTCGGTCGATATCGATGATGCCGCGCGTTTGGCGGGGGCATCCTGAGGGCGCGCGCCCTGCTTCCGAGAAACGACGGTGCCCGTTAGGGGGTCGGTTGTGGGCCAGCCAAGCCCGGATCGCAAAGGCGCGCAACTTTCGGTATATACTCAGGGGCAAGGTCTGCAAACACGGGAATCCCGACGCTGATGGACGCTGCAACGCTGCGCATCATCCTGCTCGTCATAGGTATCGCCTTTCTGATCGCGCTTTTTTTGTGGGAGAACCGCCGCAAACCGCGTGAAGATTCCGAGGGCGCTGCTGTCTCGCGCGCGAGTCTGGCCGGCAAGCGCGAGCCAAACCTTGGCTTAGAGGAAGATGAAGAAGAGGCCCTCCCATACCGGAGCGCTGAAGATGACGCTGATGTTTACGAAGAACCCCTGAGCAGCGACATCGACCCGAATGACCTTGTCGGCATCCTGACCGACACCGACGAGGCTCCCATCGTGCAAGTCTTCGTGGTGGCGCGCGAAGGCGAACTGTCTGGAAGAGACATACTCGCCGCCGCCAGCCGCCACCTGTTGATTCCCGGCGGAAAGGATATCTTCCACCGGTTCGACGGCGACCCCACTCACCCGCGCACATTGTTCAGCATGGCCAATCTGGTGCAGCCTGGCAGCTTTCCGCTACAGCCCGATCCGAACACCGGCATGGAAGAATTCTCAACGCTTGGCATTGCCATGTTCACGGCACTGCACGGCCGCCGCCAAGACATCGAGGCGGTCGATACCATGCTGACCACGGCCAAGTCGCTCGCGCGGGAGCTTGAAGCCGAGGTCGAGGACGCGGACCACCGCCCAATCAGCGTCAAGCGCATCGAAAGCCTGCGCAGCCTCGTTATTACCCATGCCGCCGCGGGCCGCGACAGGATCGCACGCGAATCGCCATGAGCCAGCCGGAGACCAACTCCGCCGAGGTTCGCGCTGCCGAGTTGCGCGAGCTGCTCGAGTATCACAATCATCGCTATTACGTTCTCGATGATCCGGAAATTCCGGACGCTGAGTTCGATGCACTGCTGCTTGATTTGCAGCAAATCGAGCACCACCACCCTGAGCTTCGCACCGCTGATTCTCCCACGCAGCGGGTCGGGGCACCGCCTGCCGAGCGCTTCAGTCCGGCGCGGCATGTGGTCCCCATGCTGTCGCTTGGCAACGGGCGCAACGAGGATGATCTGCGCGAGTTCGACCAGCGCATCCGCCGCGAACTGGGCCTGGAAGAAATCCATTATGTCGCAGAGCCCAAGCTCGACGGCCTGGCGATCAGCCTAAGTTACCAGGACGGCGTACTGACGCGTGCAGCAACCCGCGGTGACGGACACACCGGCGAGGAGGTCACCGCCCAGGTGCGCACCATTGGCGCCGTGCCGCTGCGCCTGCAGGGTACCGGTTGGCCGCGGCTGCTTGAGGTCCGGGGGGAGGTGTATCTGCCGCTGGCCGGATTCGAGGCGCTTAAGGAACGCATGCTGGCTAACGGGCAAACGCCGTTCAAGAATCCCCGCAACGCCGCCGCCGGCAGCCTGCGTCAGCTCGATCCCAAAATCACCGCCAGCCGCCCACTCACCATGTTCTGCTATGGCTTTGGCGCTGTCGAGGGCGGCGACTTGGGGCCGACCCAGAGCGGCGCGCTGGCCAAACTGCGCGACTGGGGGCTGCGGGTCTCGCCCGAGTCGACCCGCGTCACCGGGGCTGAAGGCTGCATCCAGTATCAGCGCGCCATTGGCGAGCGGCGCGACACACTCGACTACGAGATCGACGGGGTGGTATTCAAGGTCGATGACCTCTCGGCGCAGCAGCGTCTCGGTTTCCGCGCGCGCGATCCGATCTGGGCGATCGCCTACAAATACGCTGCCCGCGAGGAACAAACCCGCGTGCGCGCGGTGGAGTTTCAGGTCGGGCGCACTGGTGCGGTGACCCCGGTCGCGCGTCTCGAGCCAGTCGATGTCGCCGGCGTGACTGTTTCCAACGCCACCCTGCACAATATCGACGAAGTCCAACGCAAGGATGTCCGCGCCGGAGATAGCGTGATTGTGCGCCGGGCCGGGGATGTTATCCCTGAGGTGGTGGGGGTGGTCGAGTCCCTGCGCCCGCCCGGCACCGAGCCGGTCACCCTGCCCGCGCATTGCCCGGTGTGCGGCTCGGATGTCATCCGCGCCGAGGGCGAGGCGGTCGCGCGTTGCAGCGGCGGGCTCTATTGCGCCGCCCAGCGCAAGGAAGCCCTCAAGCACTTCGCCGCGCGCAGGGCGCTCGACATCGACGGTCTCGGAGACAAACTGATCGAGCAGCTCATTGAGCGAGACATGGTCAAAACCCCGGCCGATCTTTTCACCTTGACGCTGGAGCAGTTGGCAGATCTGCCGCGCATGGGCGAGAAATCCGCCCGCAACCTGCTCGAGGCCTTGGAACGCGCCCGCGAAACGACCCTCGCACGCTTCATCTACGCCCTCGGCATTCGTGAAGTCGGCGAAACCATGGCAGCCACCCTGGCGAGCCATTTCGGTGATTTCGATCAGCTGATGCAGGCTGACCAGGACAGCCTGGTTGCCATCGACGGCATCGGCCAGACTGTCGCCAGTCACATCCGCGGCTTTTTTGAGCAGGCGCACAATCGCGAGGCGATCGCCGCGCTTGTCTCATCGGACGGCGCTGGTATCCACTGGCCCGCCCCGCCGAGCCTGGCTGATGCCGGAGAACAAACTCTGCGCGGCAAGACCTTCGTCCTTACCGGCACTCTCAATCGCCCACGCGAGCAGGTTAAAGCCGAGCTGGTCGCCCTCGGCGCCAAGGTCACCAGCGCGGTTTCAGCCAGCACCGACTATGTGATCCTGGGCGCGAACCCGGGCAGCAAGCAGGCCAAGGCCGCAAAGCTCGGCATCCCGCTGCTCGACGAAACCCAGCTACGCCTGCTGCTTAAAGACCCGGGGCCACCTGGGTAGCCGGCGTCGTAAGGCAACCTATGACGGGCCCCAGGTCATCGCCCCCGCCCGATATCAATCGCGCGCACTTTCGCCTCTCAGACTGGCAGCGCGCACCCATTGCCCCAACCTCCGATGATACTGGGCCGTAACGCGTCTATTCAATTTCTCAATTTCTCCCTTAGCCTCTGCACTCAGGAGACCCACATGCCTGAACTCAGTCAGGAACAGCAAATACTGATCGCCATGCGCAAAACACTGGCGTCGGTCATCAAAGACGTCACCCCACCCCCGGGCATGAAACACCCGCTCTCCGAAAGCACCATCGAGGACGTGCGCCAATGCTTCGCGCTAATTTCCGCGCGGGAAAAGGAACTGGCCGATCTTGATGGCCGCGGCGGCGAACGCCCTTATTACCCCGATCAGGAACAATCAGCCCAGGTCATTCCGGTGACGTCGCTCGGCAAGAAACCGCGCGACATTCATTGAGCACTGGGCGCGGCATCAACTTTTTCAGGGCCAAAAAAAAACAGCGGTAACCGCTGCTTTTTAGGTGACCGAGCCGCGAATCAGCAGCGAAACACTTCGCTCGCTGTCGCGGCTTGATTGGATGATCTTTTTTCGAGCAGTGTCCCGCGCCTGGCGTCAAAGAGGCGGAATGCCGTCGCTCAGCCAGTTCAAATCGGTGCCGAGCAGAATCAGATGGATCAGCAACCCGAGCATCAGCTGAAAAGCCACGACGGCGATCAGCGTTCTGCGAGGATCAAGGATCTGCCACATTTTATGCATATCCAACTCCCAGTTAAGAAGTCTGGGTTATTCGCAAAAAGAAAGACGGGACGCGTCCTCCTTCCGGTCAATTACAGCCAGGGACGATACATCCAAGCCAGTAAGTGCGCGAAAACGACCAAACCAAAATAGGCGCTCATGCTCGCCATGAAGATACCGTGGAATTCTTTCGCTTCGGCGTCGGTCAGCCCTGTCATGCTCTTTTCAGCCATTGTCATAGCCTCTCAGGTTGCGGCGGCCTTGCGGCCGTAATTGGATTCCGCGCTTTGTTTGCTATCAGGAAGTGCTATCAGGTACGCCCGTTAAGATAACGCATCGGGCGGGACACTGACACCGCGGCAGCGAGAACTGAGTCCATCGGCTGCCGCGGCTTACCTGAACCAATGCGGGATCAGTTGATGGTACGAGTCTCAGGCATCGCCGACATCTGACCAACGGAAGCCGTAGCAGCGCCCATGTAGGAGGTCGGGATACCGTCATCCAGCCAGTTCAGATCCGAGCCCAACAGGATGAAATGGATCAGCAGTCCCAGCACCAGCTGGAAGCCCGCGATGGCAACCAGGGTACGACGCGGATCAAAGAAGGTCCAGATTTTGTACATTCCGGCCATGTTGTTAGTGCTCATAATGTTTTCTCCACATTCGAGTGCGGCAAATCCGGTAGTGACTGGATTTTAACAGCCGCGAATTATCACGTTAACGTCAAACGATCAGACTATCCGCAGCATTACAGCCAAGGACGATACATCCAAGCCAAGGCATGCGCGAAAACCACAAGCCCGAAGTAGGCGGTCATGCTGGACATGAAGATACCGTGAAATTCTTTGGCCTCGTTGTCGGACAGACCAGTCATGCTCTTTTCAGCCATGGTAGTTACCTCGTTGTTTCAGGAATCGGCCCGAGGGCCCTAATTAACCATCAATGAATGTCGGCGGTCCTTCGCCTCGATCGATCTGCCTTTAGCGCTCCGCGGGTGCCGGTGGCATGGGCGCGGGTTGATAACGCATGGGCGCCGGGACGTACTGCATCGGCGGCGCGGCTGGTGCTGCTGGCTCCGCAGCAGCTTGGTCTGCAGGCTTAGCCTCTGCAACCGGGCTTGGGGCAGCCGGGCTTGGGGCTTCTGCCGCAGTCTCGGCCGGAGCAGCCTCTGCAGCCGCGGCCTCATAAAGGGCTGGATAGTCCTTTGCCATAGGCGCACCGAACAGCGGCTTGTAAACCCCCTGGTGGCAGGTCTTGCAGTTCACTTTGAACGCATCGCCAAGAGGACCTTTCCGCGAAGCCGGCAGGACTTCGCCCAAAGGCGCAACATAGTCGTTGTTCATCTCACGCACGTGGCGAATGGCATACCAAGCCGTCGTCCGTTTCGGGGTACTCTGATCCCAAGCGTAGAAGGACCGCGAATTGTGGCAGTAGGTGCAGTTCACCCCAAGGCCGTCCATGAAATGCCCCATCAGGCTGTAAGTCCATTCCGCCTGCTTGATCGACTTGCGGTTGCCCGTTGGCAACGCGGTTTGGCCGATAATCCGAATATCCTGGTCACCCAAAAGGAAAGGCGTGAAAGGATCATAGGGCATTGAGGTGTAACCCGTGGCATAGCCGATGGTATTCTGCCCGGTCGGTGTGAAGCCGGATGGATGATCCGGTCCTGGATCAGAGGTCCACACATATTCCGGTACTGGATTGCCCCGATGGCAGGTGTAGCAGGTCACACCCGTCTGAGCCAGATGGTCGGTCCAGTTGGAGTTGGACGCCCGGGTCATCTCCAGCATACGCCGCGAAGCGATCTTGGTATAGACGCCGTCGGACTCCCACTGAACGCCTTCGTGGCAGTAGGTGCAGCCTTCTTTCGGAGCCACCCAGGTTGTCAGCGCCACCATGGTGCGGTTGAACTCATTGACCGTCAGGTCGCCGAGCACCTGGACGTTCTTGTAGACGTCCTTCGCCAAGCCGCCACCCGGAGTCGCTGCAGGAATCGCATCCGGCGCCTGATTGGCGTCGACCAGTTCCTTCAACAGGTCCGGGTTGTAGTTCTGCTGCATGGCCAAGCCACGATAGCCGTTTTGGACAATCTCGGGTGGCGGTGCCTCGCAGCCGACGATGAACGCGGTCGCCCCCAGGCTCAGGAGCGCCAGCGCATTGCGGTTACGCATCTTCATTGCGACACCCCCTGCGTCAGATAGGGATTCTCGATGGACAGCTCCGACGGGTAGGTCGGCGCGAATCCGTGCTTGACGGCCCAAAGGTACCAGTTCTCGACCACGGTGCCGGTCAGCAGGATACCCAGACCAGCGGTTATGACCGTAAAGACCGCGAACCACCAGGCCCAGCGATGGATAGACTCCATGCTGGCGTTGAAGCCCATGCACCAGCGCCACAGCAGCATTGCACGCTCGGCCGCGGTACCGCGATCAGTGATCTGATCGATCTCGCGGTCGCCGCCGTAACGCGACACGGCCAGAATGGTCCCACCGTGCATCGCAAAGAGCACCGCTGAGCCGTACAGGAAGGCGATCGACAGCGCATGGAACGGGTTGTAGTAGAAGTTCCCGTAGCGAATCGAAATAGCCGCTGTCCAGTCAAGATGCGGGAAGATGCCAAACGGAGGAGCCTCACCCCAGCTACCCATCAGGATTGGGCGAATGAAGCCCAGCGTCAGGTAGAAGAAGATCGCCGCAGCAAAGGCCCATGCCAGATGGGTACCCATGCCAAGATCAACCGCACGCTTGTAGACCCGCACCCACCACAAGAGGATGGAGAGAGTCAGGAAGAACCCGGCGATCAGCCACCAGCCACCTTCAGCAAGGGGTGGGAAGCTCAGGCCGTAAGCGGGCGGTGGTGGCTCCAGGGCTAACCAGAAGAATTCTTTAAGGAAAAGAATTGGACTCCAGTCGACCGACGCCAGCATATTGAGACCCATGATCTCAATGGCGATAAAGCCCGCGATCAGCGAAGCGATGCCCCAGCCCCCGAGATAGAGCGGACCAATCTGCGCGTCGCCAATCTTGCCGATCCAGTAATTGAAGATCGGCTTGCCAAGGCGAGGCAGACTGCCTCTCGGGAGCTCGACACCAGGGTAGCCAGGTTCGCGAACCTGCACCCTCGTGAAAATGTTTTGATATTCAGGCATTTTGGTGTCCTCAGATTACCAAATTGGGAGGTTAGGCCACCACATCCACCATTCCGGCCATCCGCGCGTCCAGAAGGGACCGGTCAGCACGATGCAGACCGCGCTCCAGAAAGCAGCGTTGATCGCAAGGAACAGACCGAGGCGATGGATGCCCAACGCACCGATGGAATAACCAACGATGTCCCGGAAGACGGTGTTTTCATGCTCGCCTGTCTTCACCGGCTCGCCGTCGCGCGGGTTGACCACGGAAAGGATCAAAGATCCGTGCATCGCCAGCGCCAGGCAGTTGGTGAAGAAGAAGCTGATCGCCAGCATATGCGCCGGGTTGTAATGGAAGTGCAGCGTTTGGTAGCCGATATTGGAAACCCAATCGAGGTGACTGAAGATTCCGTAAGGGAAACCATGTCCCCAAGCACCAAGCAACACTGGACGAATCACAACCAGGGTGACATAGGCCAGGATGGCAAACGAAAAGGCGAAGGGTACATGGAGCCCAATGCCCAGCTTCCGGCAAATCTCAACTTGTCTGAGCGCCCAGGACACAAAGGCCCCGATTGCACAGATGGTAATAAACTGCCAGAGACCACCTTCTCTCAGTGGTGCAACACCTAACCCAACATCCAGGTTCGGCGGAGCAATACTGATTGCCCAGAGATTCCAGGTCGGCCCAAGAGCCGCACCGTAAATGATAAGCAGGGTACCGAGGGTCGCGAAGAAAACCGTCGACACACCGAAGAAGCCGACATAAAACGGCCCCACCCAGAAGTCGAACAGATCTCCCCCGACCAGCGTCCCACCGCGTACGCGGTATTTTTTTTCAAAACTCAGCATGGCCATCGTTAATTCCTCTGCTGGGGAGACACCATGACCTGCTGCCTCCACATAGCAACTCGGATGCTGACCGGCACGTGGGCCCGGGGGGCGAGCCCGCGCGGGTCAGCACCATCCGAAAAGGCCTTCTTATTTGTTCTGGGGCGCTGCCGATGCAGCCTGTGCCTGATAAGTCACAGGCACGCCGTCGTCCAGCCAGTTGAGGTCGGTGCTGAGCAGGATCATGTGGATCCCAAGACCCAAAACGATCTGAAAAACGCCAAGAGCGACCAGGACCTGAGCAGGATTGATCAGCAGCCAAACTTTGTGCAGGTTTTGCAGGCTTTCGTTCATCTTGATATCTCCAAATTTGGTGTAAGGCGCTGCCTAGAAGCAGCATCAGAAAAAAGGTCCGGCGGGCTCGCGATGAGCTCCCGTTATGCTGAAGGAGCGGATTACAGCCAGGGGCGATACATCCAAGCCAGCAGATGGGCGAAAACCACCAAGCCGAAGTAGGCGCTCATGCTAGCCATGAAGATGCCATGGAATTCTTTTGCTTCAGCGTCGGTCAGACCGGTCATTGATTTTTCAGCCATGAGTAAATCCTCCGAAGAGATTTAAGTGTTAAGCCTTGCGGCTGTCAGCGCGCCCGCGGCGCACCATAACGGGCGTCGAGGCAAGCAGATGCCCCAACAGACCAGAGGTCCGGTTGCCCGGACGACTATGTGCTTCCTGGGTGCACAAAAACGCGACTAGCACCTCTGAAGCGCGAAATGCGTCGGCACCCCGGACATACGAAGTCCCGAAAACCGAACACAAAGCTTTTAGCTGGCTCGCGGCTTTTTTCATGCCACGGCCTCCTGATTCATCGCCGAGCCCGCTTGTGCGACATGCTCGGCTGTTACTCGATCTTCACCCGCGCTGCGCGCTGCGCGCTCGGCCGCGTCGCGCAGCCGCTTGGCAGCGGAGATGCGCACCAGAACGGGCGCTGATTCCAGCATCTCGTCGAGCTTGCGCTTGGCATCGCTCTCCCACGGCAGCTCGCGGTGGCGCTCGCTGCCGGCGCGGGCAAGAGTCCCTTCGACCCGGTCAAGGTCCGTACCCAGGGGCAAAATATTAAAGAGCGCATCAAAGAGCGCGTTGCAGACTTCCTGCACTAGATAGGTCGCGCCCGAGAAGCCCATGAAGGGCGTGCCGGTGTGGCGGCGCACCAGGGTGCCGGGCAGCGAGGCCGGGATGAAAGCCGCGCGTCCGCCGGCCTCGGCCAGATACATGCGCTCGTTGTAGCCGCCGAAGACCACCAGCGGAGTCTTGCCACGCACCGCCTCGCGCGTGGCAGCGTTATCGGTCTTGACCCCGGGGCGACGCGCGATGGCGAAATGACAGGGCATGCCGAGCTCGTCTTCGAGGTAATGGCGCACGCCACGGCTGTAGGTCTCGGTCGCGGCGATGCCGAAGCTCGCGGTGCCGAAGAAATCTTGCGTTACTGAGCGCCACAGGTCCCAGATGGGCTTGATGGTGGTGTGCTTCTCGCGCTCAATGAAAGGCTCGGGGTCGAGACCCAGAAGTTCACCAAGCTTGCGCAAAAAGGCGACAGTGCTGTGCAGGCCGATGGGCGCTTGCAGGAAGGGCTTCTCGAGCGCCTCGCACAGCTTGCGACCATACTCACGGTACATGCAGATGTTTACATCCGCATCGGCCAGGCGCGGAATCTCATCGAGGTGCGCACCCAGCGGGAAAATCATGTTGATCTCGGCGCCCATGCCCTCGACCAAGCGACGCACCTCGGCCAGATCGGAAGCGGTGTTAAAGCAGCCATAGGCCGGGCCGATGATATTGACGCTTGGCTTGGCCGCCGTCTCGTTGGCGATCTTGCCCTTGCCCTTTTGGTTGGCGGCCTTGCCTTTGGCACGCTTGCCTTTGGCGCCGAACTGCGTCCACAACCAGAAGATGGCACGATCCGCGCTCTGCCACTGATCTTCATCAATGGTACGCGGCAAGAAACGCTGAATATTGGTACCAGCCGGGGTCACGCCGCCGCCGATCATCTCGGCGATGGAGCCGGTCACGACAACAGCGGGCTGCTTTGGATCGAGCGTGGCGAAGGCGCGCTTCATGGCCTGCTCGGTGCCTTCCTGGCCGAGCTCTTCCTCGCCCAAGCCAGTGACAACCACCGGCAGTTCATGCGGCGGCAGCGCATCGGTGTAGTGCAGCACCGCCGTCACTGGCAGATTCTCACAGCCGACGGGGCCGTCGATGATGACTTGCAGGCCCTTGACCGCAGTGAAAACATACACTGCGCCCCAGTAGCCGCCCGCGCGATCGAGGTCGAGCACCAACATCAGTGTGCCCCCCCAACTGCTGTCATGGGAGCCGAAGAAGCGCCAAGCGGCATCTGCGGCCAAACTCCAGCGCTCGCGCCCGTGCCCACGCCTTTGAAGAAGTCGGTCATGCGATCGAAACGCGGCTTACTCGCCAGCGCGGCATTGACCACTTGGGCCAGCGAGCCGGCACCAGCCGCTCCGATCAGCGGACGTGCCGAGATCAGGTTGGTGAAATAGAGCGCCGGGATGGATTGCTCTTTGGCATGCTGCACCACAGGCGTGGTGCCGATGGCCAGATCGGGCTTAATGGCATCAACGGCGGACTTATCCTGCTCCAGCGAGGCGCGGAAGCGAACCTTAACGCCCTTGGACTCAAGCCATTCCCGATCGGCATCGGCCCAACGGGTGCGACCGGTCGCGGTGCCAACGTAGGGCACGTTCGCGCCGCTTTCGACCAGCAGGCGGGCGACCAGCAACTCCGAGCCCTCGTAGCCCGAGACGGTGATGGTTCCATTGATCGGCGCCCCGGACAGCGCGCCTTTGATGGCGGGCAGCACGGCATTCTTGGCGGCGGCGACCAAATCGGCCTTGATGTTGCAGGCCTCGCCTACTGCGTTCAGCCAGGCTTCGGTGCCGTCGTGACCAACAGGCGCGGAGCCGATGATGGGGCGACCAGCCTGCTCAAACTCGCGGATGGAGGCAACATAGTAGGGGTGGATCGCAGCCACGGCGGCGCAGTCGAGCGCCCCATAGAGCTCGCGCCATTCGCGCGTCGGCAACACGGGACCGGCGGCCAGACCCAGCGGCTCGAGCAGCATGCCGATGCCGACCGGATCAGCCGGGAACATCTCACCAAGCAGCGTAATGGTGGGCTTCTCGCTGCGACCACCGCGCGGAGCCTGCACCGGGCCGGTTTCGGCCTCGCTACGAGCGCGGTTGAGCATGGCGCCGCAGAGCACGTCTTTTGCCTCAGCATGCGTGGGGACGCCAAAGCCGGGCACATCGATGCCGATCACGCGCACGCCATTGATGGACTGAGGCAACAGGCGCAGCGGGACGCCAGAGGCGGTCGGCACGCACAGGTTCATCACCACGATGGCGTCGTATTGCTCAGGATCGGCCAGTTGCTCGACCGCATCGCGCAGATCCTCGAACACCTTGCCGGTGACCAGGGTTTCCGAGTCAAAAGGTACATAGCCGACGCTGCGCTTCGCCCCATAGAAATGGGAGGTGAAGCTCAGGCCATAGACACAGCATGCCGAGCCGCAGAGAACGGAGGCGGTGCGACGCATGCGCAGACCGATCCGCAGCGAACCAAAGGCCGGACACATGGTCTGCGGCCGATCATGAGGTCCAGCAGGATAGTCGGCAGCAAAGCGCTCTAGCAGCTCGCTCTGACCCGAAGCCTCCGCGGCACGGCGTAAATGGTGCTCGCTCGCATTAGGGCCCGCATGACAGCCGCCAGCGGACGCGGCCGAGATCTGGTCTGGAACCAGCTCGGGGGCGCGCAGCGCTTGGTTGTCGATTGGGCGAAGCATAATAGTTCGTTGCGAGTGTTTAGTGGTTAGTGACTAGGCGTCGTCGTAGATGACTTCTAGCGAGGGCTTGACGATCTTCTTAACGCTGCACATGTCTTCAGGTTTGGCCGGCTCGAGCACCACGTTGCGACCGACGGCGTCGCTGGCAAAGAGGCTCAGGAGATCCTCGTGCGCCAGGGGCTTGGTACGGAGCGGCGGCGCGGCGGCGACTTGCTCGGCCAGACCTTTGAACAAGCCAGCCCAGGGGCTGTCGAGCTTGCCGATGATCTGATAGGCGGCGCTCTTGCGGCGGATATCGTCGTCCTGCGGGATATCGGCCAAGACCGGAATGCCGACATTCTTGGCAAATTGCTGAGCCTCGCCAGTGCCATCGTCTTTGTTGATGACCATGCCGGCGACGCCGACATTGCCACCGAGCCCACGGAAGTACTCGACCGCGGAGCAGACGTTGTTGGCCACATAGAGGGATTGCAGATCGTTGGAAGCGACCAGCATCACCTTCTGGCACATATCGCGTGCGATCGGCAGGCCGAAGCCCCCGCAGACCACGTCGCCGAGAAAATCGAGCAGGACGTAGTCGAAATCCCAATCGTGAAAGCCCAGACTCTCGAGCAGCTCGAAACCATGAATGATGCCGCGCCCACCGCAACCACGACCGACCTCGGGACCGCCTAGTTCCATCGCGAACACACCGTCGCGCTTGAAGCAGACATCGCCGATCTCGACCGGCTCGCCGGCGAGCTTCTTTTTGCTTGAGGTCTCGATGATGGTCGGGCAGGAGCGACCGCCGAACAGCAGGGTGGCGGTATCGCTTTTCGGGTCGCAGCCGAGCAGCAAAACTTTCTTGCCAAGCTGGGCGAACATGTAGGACAGGTTAGCGAGCGTGAAGCTCTTGCCGATCCCGCCCTTGCCATAGATAGCTATGATCTCGGGGCGCTTGGATGCGCTGCCGCCGCCGGATTCGGGCATACCAGAAGGCTGCTCGGGCATTAAATGACTGCCGGCATTAAACATCGACATGCCTCCAGTCGAGAATCATTTTCAGGCAGCTCGGGTCGGAGAACGCGGTGACATAAGCCTCGTCCGCCTGCTCCGCTGGCATCCTGTGTGTAATCAGCTCGTCGAAGGACAGGCGCCCAGACTCGATCAGCTGCTTCACGGCGATCAGGTCCGGCTCTTTGAACTCGGCGGCGACCCGCAAGCGCAGTTCACGCATGAAAGCCGGCGGGAAATCGAACGACAAAGGCGCTTCATAAAAGCCGGCGAGCACGATCTCGCCGCCGGGAGCTAGACGACCGATCAGGGTATCAAGCAGCTTGCTGTCGCCGCTAACATCGCAGATGCAGCGATAATCGCGGCGCTCGTCTTGTTCGGGGTCGATGACCTGATAGCCCTCGGCACCGCTGGTGCGAGCGGGATTGCGCTCCCACACCACGGGTGCGGCACCATGAGCAACCGCGAGGCGCGCCAGCAGCCGACCGAGCACACCGTGGCCGATGATCAAGTCTGGCTGCTGGCCTTGCGGCCCGGTGACGTGATAGGCCGTTGCTGCCAGGGCCATCAATACGCCCTGCTCGCCAAGACCGGCTGGCAGGGTAATCAAACGGCTACCGGGTGCAACAATGCGCGCTGCCGCGCCACCAAAGAGGCCAGCCACATCACCGTAACAGCGCGCGCCGGGGACAAACACCAGCTCGCCCTCGACACGGCCGCTCTCCTCACCCGCGGCCACGACTTGGCCGACGGACTCATAGCCTGGCACCAAGGGATAGGCCAGACCGGGAAAAGGCGGCATCCGACCGGACCAGAGCAGACGCTCGGTGCCGGTGCTGATGCCGCTCCAGTGAATGTCCACGACACAGTCAGCCGGGCTCGGCGGGGTCAGGTCCAAACGCCTGACCGCGAGCTGTTCCGGCTGCTCTAGAACGACCGCTAAGGTGTTCATGTCAATGGGCATAGTCACTAGAAACCGACATTTAGCCGCGAGAACCAAGGGTAAAAACCGATTGACCCCGCGATGGAGTTGACCTGCGAACCTCGCCGTGCGCCTGTCCTGCCGAAGGCAGAGATCACATCAGGCACTGATAAAAGAGAGGGGCAGCCAACATTGGGAAACTAGGTGTCAGTTTAGCCTGACTAGTGAGCATGTCAAGCCTGATTTACACTTCGACTGTCAATTTGCCTTGGCAGTCATCACCCGTGTTTGCATCGGCCGTCGCGTCCGATGCAGCCGCACCGCGGAAAAGCCCGCGGCCTTGAGCATGGCCTTGAGCTCGCGCGGGGGGCGTGGCCGGCCGCTGCCCATGGCAAAAAGATAGAGACCGAAGTAGGCATCGCCGATCGGCTCGGCCCCGGGCGTCTCGGACATGGGCTCGGTTAGCAGCAAGGTGCCGCCGTCAGGCAGGGCTGCGCGCGCGGCGCGCAGCATGGTCATGGCCGCGTCATCGTCGTGGTCGTGAATCACGCGAACAAAAGAAATGATATCGGCGCCCCGCGGCAACGGGTCGCGCAGCAGATCGCCGCCGAAGGTCTCACTGCGCTCACCTAGGCCGAAGTCCCGCAACCGGGCGGCGGCGCGCTCGGCCACCGCCGGCAAGTCGAACAGCTGCAGCTTCAGATGCGGCCAGCGCTCCCCGGTGGCGATGAGGAAATTACCCTCCCCTCCGCCGACGTCGAGCAGGCAGCGGTGACCCTTGAGAGAATAGGCATCGAGCGTATCGCCGGCCACAAAGGCATGCGAGGAAGTCATCAGCTCACTGTATGAGGCAACCTCGGCATCGCCTGCCGCATCGGGTGTCTCCGCACCCGCATAGGCCCAGAAACGCTGAAGCTCTTTCTCTTTGAGCTCCCCGCGCAGCAGGGCCAGCGGATCGGTCAGATCCCGATACAGCATGCGATGATGCCGCACCATGGCCGCGATACCCGGATTGCCGAGCATGGCCGCACCATGAGGACCCAGGCCGAAACGCCCACCCATGCGCCGCTGCAATAGCCGCAGCGCCACAGCCGCGCGCAGCAGACGCTCGGCCGCCGCCGGGGGCAGATCGACCTGCGCGGCCAGTTCCTCTGACGTCATCGGCTGCTCGGCCAGGCGCTCGAACAACTCCAGGCGCACGCAGGCATCAAGAATCTGGGAATAAATAAAGCCGGCGCACAGATCAAAGAGCGCACTCGCGCGGTGCTGAGCAATCGGGCGCGTCAACGGAAAATCCGCCGCCCAGCGCTGGAACTTGGGGCTTGAGATGAGACGGTCGCGGCGCCGATAGAAGGCATCCTGCAAACGCGCAAGCAGAGTTTCCATCATTGCGGAGAACCGAACGGAAAGCGCATGACCAGGCCAGCTGGAACGCCGGTTGGCACGAGTCTATTCAGGCGCAACATCTCAGCCGGCATCCAGGCGGTCCGCCAGCTCGGCCGGCAGTAGCCGGCGCATTTCCTGGCGCACCAGCGCGGCGAGCTGCTCTTGGCCCGGGCAGGGCGGAATCCCGTCCACCGCCGCCGCGACCAGCTCACGCAGACGCCCGATTGCGCCATCCAAACCCAGCTCCGCTACAGCACTCGGGCGCCCGTGCGCCTGATCCTGCCCCTTGGGCTTACCCATGTCAGCTTCACTGACCGCGACGTCGCGCAGATCATCAGCAACCTGATAGGCCAACCCGAGCTTCTCGCCGAAGCCATACCAGGGCGCGGAATCATGCCCAGCGGCGGCAGCGCCGGCTTCGGTCGCGGCAAAAAAGAGCGCGGCAGTTTTCTGGCGATGGTATTCGGTCAGCTCCACCTCGGGCTCGCATTCCCAGGCCTGGCCGGCGACGATACCCGAGGCGATACCCACTGCGCGACCGATGATGGAGGCCAGGCGGGCAGCCCGCTCGGGATGAGAGCCCGCATTCCACGCGAGCAGCTCAAAGGCGCGCACGATCAGCCCATCCCCCACCAGCACAGCCAGCCGCTCGCCATAGGCCGCATGCACCGACGGACGCCCGCGACGGGTGGCAGCATCATCGAAACAGGGCAGATCGTCATGCACCAGGGAGGCACAATGCAGCAATTCCAGGGCGGCGGCGGCGGCGTCACTGAGCACCGGAGCATCGTCGCCGCAGGCCAACGCCACGGCAAGACACAGGCGCGGGCGGATGCGCCCACCGCCGGGGAAGACCGCATGCCGCGTCGCGGCTTCCAGCAAGGGCGGCGCGGCTTCCCCGCTGCCTTGGGCAATCGCGCGCTCGAGCGCTTGTTCGATTCGCGGCATCACATCCATCGGTAGCTGAGTCCCCTTGGTGGTGGCATTGGCGGTGGCAGCGGCTGCCGCGGGCAAGTCCCGCGTGCATCATAAAGGTGTTGCCGCATCCATGTGTCCTGTAAGATAGACAGGGTACTCAGAGGCGTCAATTGCGCGGGCCCAGCAAGGCCCGCCACAGCACTCTGCAATCCAGCCACCGCTAACTCGGATTTTCGTAGTTCCGTGTCCCCAAGCCGCCCACCAAAACGCGACCCAAATCCCCTCTCCAGCCTCCTCTTGCAGGCTCGCGCAACAGCGGCTTATGGCTGGCGCCGAACAGCAAGCCAGCTGGCACACCAACTGGCAGACCAGCCGGCAGGTCATTCACCGAACCTGGCTGAAAGATCAGCCCGTGAGCTTCAGGGCTTCAGCCCCAGGTTACGCACGTGAGCCTCGGCAGACAGTCCGAACGGGTCATTATCGTCGGCGCCGGCGTCGGCGGGCTTGCGAGTGCCATCACACTTGCAGCCCAAGGGCTTGAGGTCGAGGTGTTCGAACGCGCACCAACCCCCGGTGGCAAATTGCGCGAGGTCGCGGTCGGCGATGCCCGCATCGATGCCGGGCCCACTGTCTTTACCATGCGCTGGGTCTTTGAGGAGTTGTTCGCCGCCGCTGGCACGTCGTTGGAAGCAGAACTCCCCTTGCAGCCGGCCGAAGTCCTTGCCCGCCATGCCTGGAGTGAGCAAGAGCGGCTCGACCTGTTCGCCGATCAGCAGCGCTCGGCCGATGCGATCGGTCAGTTCGCCGGCGCGCGGGAGGCGGAAGGCTTTCTGCGTTTCACCGCTGATGCACGCGGCATCTTCAACACGCTCAAAGACGCCTTCATCACCAACACCCGCACCACGCCCGCGGGGCTAATGCAGCGGGTTGGCATCGGCGGCATCGGCGCGCTGATGAATATCCGGCCTTACTCAAAGCTGTGGCCAGTCCTCGGGGAATATTTCAAAGATCCGCGCCTGCAACAGCTGTTCGGCCGCTATGCGACCTATTGCGGCAGCTCACCCTTCCTGGCGCCAGCCACCCTGATGCTGGTCGCCCACGTCGAGCAGGAAGGAGTCTGGCTGATCGAAGGCGGCATGCACCGGCTCGCGCGCACCATGGCCGGGATCGCTGAGCGCCTCGGCGTGCGGATCAACTACTCGGCCCCGGTTGCGGAAATCCTGATCGAGCAGGGTCGCGCCCGCGGTGTGCGGTTGGACTCGGGCGAGACCCACAAAGCTGCTGCCGTGGTGCTGAATGCCGACACCGCCGCGCTCGGCGCTGGTCTGTTCGGCCATGCCGCCACGCGCGCCCTGGGCCCGACGCCGGCGGACAAGCGCTCGCTGTCGGCGCTGACCTGGAGTCTGACTGCCGAGACATCAGGCTTCCCGCTGGTGCGCCACTCGGTGTTCTTCTCGCGCGACTACCCGAAAGAGTTTCAGGATTTGCTCCAGCGACGGCGTTTGCCCCAGGAGCCAACCGTCTATATCTGCGCCCAGGACCGCAGCGACAGCGGCCAGACCACGGCAGCAGGCTACCCAGTGACCGGGCCTGAGCGCTTATTGTGCCTGGTCAATGCCCCAGCGATCGGGGACCGTCATGAATTCACATCCGCGGAGATCAACGCATGCGCCGAGCGCACTGTTGCGCTGCTCAGCCACTGTGGTCTGCAGTTGCAGATTCACCCGGAGCTGATCGAGCCCACCTCACCGACGCACTTCAACCAGCTGTTCCCGGCGAGCGGTGGCGCGCTCTATGGCCGCGCCTCCCACGGCTGGCTGGCGTCTTTCAGTCGGCCGGGGGCACACAGCAAGGTACCGGGTCTGTATCTGGCGGGCGGCAGCACCCACCCGGGGCCGGGACTGCCAATGGCGACCCTGTCCGGACGCCTGGCGGCGCAGACCCTGCTCGCGGACCTGCCTTCAATCAGCCCATCCCGAAGGATGGCTACCTCTGGTGGTACATCGACGCGCTGAGCGACGACGGCCAGCACGGGCTCACCATCATCGCGCTGCTCGGCAGCGTCTTCTCACCCTACTACGCCTGGTCACGGCGCCGTGGCCCGGCCGAGCCCGAGCGCTTCTGCGCGCTCAACGCCGTGCTCTATGGCGCGAGTGGCAAGCGCTGGGCCATGACCGAACGCGGCCACAATCGCCTGCAGCGCAGCCCTACCGAACTCAGCATCGGCCCCAGCGCCCTGCACTGGGATGGGGATGATCTGGTGATCGACATCCAGGAGACCGCGGCCCCGATTCCGCTGCCCCTGCGCGGGCAGGTGCGCGTTCACCCTCAAGCACCGACCCGCCATCTGCAGCAACTCGACCGCCAAGGCCGCCATCACTGGTGGCCGATCGCGCCCGACTCGCGTGTCAGCGTCAACCTGAGCCACCCACGCCTGTCCTGGAGCGGCGATGGCTACCTCGACAGCAACTGGGGCTCGGAACCTCTAGAGCAGGGCTTCACGGACTGGGACTGGTCGCGCGCCAAACGCCGGCAGGGCGGCGCGGCAGTGCTCTACGAGGCCAATCGCCGCGACGGCAGCAGTCTGTCACTCGCGCTGCAGGTCAACAAGGACGGCTCGGTCGAGCACTTCGAGCCGCCGGCCCGGGCACCCCTGCCAACCACACGCGTCTGGCGCATTCCGCGCGCCACCCGCAGCGAACAACCCGAGAGCGGGGAACCTCCGGTCAGAGTGATTGAAACACTCGAAGACACGCCCTTTTATGCCCGCTCCACCATCACCACCCGGCTCGTGGGCGAGCCGGTCACTGCCGTGCATGAGAGCCTCTCGCTTGATCGCTTTGCCAAGCGCTGGGTACAGATGCTGCTGCCCTTCCGCATGCCGCGCTGGACCTGAACCAGCAGAACTTTGTCGGCTTCAACGACCTCCGATCAGCCGCAGTCCGAGTGATAACTGCTGAATGAATTGGCGAAAGCTTACCTCATCCGAGGCTTCGATCGGGCGCTCCGAGCTGGCGCGGTCGCCGTAGAGGAAGCCGATGCATTTGTCGGTGAAGAGCACCGGATGAATCAGAAAATCGGCCTTGCCGACAAACTGCGCGAAAGGCCCGCGCACCAGTTTGCGATCATCGGGCGGGGAGTCGGCATGAATCCAGAACGCCCGGCGCTGACCAATAACCGCTGCCAGTAACGGGTTCATCTCTGGACGCAGACTGAAGCGGAAGCTCGCCTGCAAGCGTTCCTCGAATTCCGTCAGCACGAATTTGGCCGCCACGGCGTCCTTCTTGGTGGTCAGCAGCGCGAAAACTGTGCGATCCATCCCGATGCCACGGTGAACACCCTCAACAACTGTATTGAGCAACAGGTTGAGATCCGGCTTGCCACCGAGTTGCTCTGCCATTCGACCCAGCATCTCGAGTTGCACCACGGGGTTGGGACGCAGCAGCCCTGACATCTCATCGTCGCCGCCCGAGTCCGCCCCGCTGCCAGCATCATCCCCGGCACCCTGCTTGCCATGGGACTCGGCACCATCGATGCCATCTCCATTGATGTCATCTAGGGCCTTTTTCTCGGCCTTTTCGCGCCGCGCCCTGGCCTTGGATGTTTCCGGGATCAGCGGCGCCACCTTGGTGGCACCGAACTGCACCGCCATCTCGCGCGCCACCTCAGAGCTTTCGTGGACCTTCTCGCGCATGTCGGGAAGATTCAGCCCCATGGTGCGCGCCACCCGAGCCAGAAGCTGATGGGTTTGATTCGACTCCCAACCGCAGCGCATCGATACCTCGGCGACACGGCGGGCGGTTGCAATGCGATCGGCCAACGGACTCGACTCTGGCGCCAGTGCCTTTTGCAACGAATGCCCCAGTGACCAATGCTGCGCCAGGCGACGAGAGAGCTGGGTCATGTCGCAGCCGAAAGTGCGCTTCTCGAGACGGGTGACCTGGCTCGACTCGCCAACGGCAATTTCCGCCTTCTCGACCAGGAAGTCGTTCACCCGGGGATCGGAGCCCGAGAGCACCGCTAGTGATCCAATACGGTATAACAAACCAGCAACGAAGATTTCCGCTACCCCGTCATCCTGTGCCATCCGCGCCAAGGTTTGCGACTGGGTCGCGGTATGAAACGCCAGCGCCATCTCCTCGAGCAAGGCATCACGACTCTGGCCGCGCAGGACTTGTTCGATCACGCTGAGCGAAATGGCCAGATCGCGCACCGCGTCGAAGCCAAGCAGCACCACGCCGCGATCAACCGTCTGGATATTACCGTGACTGCTCGGAAACAGTGGACTATTGGCCAGCTTGACCAGACGCGCGGCCATGGCCGCATCCTTGGAGATGGCGCTGGAGAGCTTCCAGGCGCTGGCTTCCGGATCATCGGCGATCCGATTCACCTCGCTCACGGTGCGCGCAAAGGCAGGCAGCTCGGTATCAGTGAGGAAATTGGTCCAGGCATTGAGCGTCGTGGGTAAGGCACGACCTGAACCTGCGCCGCGATCTAAAGGTGCCATCGTCATCTCCCGACCCGTCGGCGCCCGCGCACCCGGAATTCGCGGCTGAACCAAACAAAGGTACTTCTTGTTGCCACCGTCTTAACCTACCCCGCAAGCAGTGGCCCACAACTCCAGGTTCGCATCCGGAGCCGACTTTCCGTTTCCTGCGGAAATTGGCCAGAGAGAGACTGCGGAAAAACGCCGCACCTCACTCCTGACACTAGGCATAAAGCGGCGATTTGTCCAGCAAAAATGCTGCTGATGCCCTCAGCTAAGAGTGGCTGCGGCGGCGAATGACTAAGCGCCTCTCACGCAAGATTAGCGCCGCTCGCGCCTGGCCGTTTTCCGCACCGCCAAAACGCAGCGGCAGATACAACCGCAGCCATACACCAAGCGCCTCGGCCAGATCCGGCCGCGCCGCCGCCACCCGCGCAAGATAATCGCGCGGCCCCTCGCCTGGCGTGCGCGGCAGCCCTACCCTCTCCAGACGCCGGCTCAGACGTGCGAAACTTCGCTCGATCGGATCGGCCGGCCAGCGTCGGCGCGCGAGCAACGCATGCAGCGCCAGCATCAGCACTGCTCCGCCACTGGCCAGCCCCAGCACCAGGCCATAGGCGCCGAGGTGCTCCAGCCCCAGTGCTTCAAGCAAACGCTGTTGGCGAGTGCTAGAGAAATTCACCACCCAGTTGTTCCAGTTGGCATTGGCCGCATCCGCCAACAGTCGCAGACTGTGCGCCATCTGCCCGAGCGCGCTGTCGCGGGTGACGCGAAAGCGCAGCGGCGCGGAGTCGCCCAGATCGGCCAGCTCGGCATCGTTGTCGATGCGCTCGGGCGCGACCGCCGCCGTTGGATCGACCCGCGTCCAGCCGCTATCCGCGAGCCACACCTCAGCCCAGGCGTGGGCGTCGGACTGACGGATCAGATAATGCCCGCCAAGCGGATTGCGCTCGGCGCCCAGATAGCCCACCACCAAACGGGACGGAATGCCGGCTAAGCGCATCAAAAGCGCGAAACTGCTCGCATAATGTTCGCAATAGCCGGCACGGGTTTCGAACAGGAAATCATCGACGGGATTCGCCCCCAGCGGCGGCGGGCGCAGGGTATAGTGGAAAGGCTCGCGATTGAAATGGGTCAGCGCCCGCGCCACCACGGCACCAGGCCCACCACCCTGCTCCTGCCACTCCCCGACCAGCAGCTGCATGCGCGGCGTGATCACGCGCTGCGGCACTTCGAGTGCCAGTTCGCGTTCCGCGTCGCTCAGCGCGAGCGATCGGTAGCTGAGCGCCGAGCGCAGCTCGAAGCGCTTGAGCTCCTGCAGGGGCTCTTTGGACACCAGCCGCGCATCGCGCGTCAGGCGCGCGTCAGCCGGCGCCGCAAGCGGCAGGTCCAGAGCGAAGATCCAGCGCTGCTCGGTCGGCTCCATCACAATGGCATAATCGAGCCGGTCTCCCAGAGGCTCGATATCCGCCGCAAGCCCCGTCATCAGCTCTTGCGGCCCCGGCTCCCAGCCGCGCCCATCAGTCTGCCACAGCACGGGCCCGCGCCAATAAAGCTGGGAGGGCTCCACCGGCAGGGGTTGATCGAAATAGGCGTGAAAGGCCACCTCACCCGAGCGCACCAGCTCGCTGAAATTGCCAAGCTCAAGCGAATCGCTCACCCCCGTCTTGGCCCGATCGCGCTCCAGCCCCAGGCTCCACAACGGCGCGTCCAGTCGCGGGAAGAGCAAGAATAACAAGGCCGCCAGCGGCACCGCCTGGGCGCTCAGCACCAGTGCCCGACGCCCGGCGACGCGCAGGCGCTCACGCCAAAGGCGGCGAAGCCAGACTTGGCCCCCAGATTTGCGCCCCTCTCGGCCTCCAGCTTGGCCAGCGGCGGGGCCGGTGGCTTGATGGCGGGAGTCCGAGGCCGGATTCGCACGCACCGCGCTCAGGTCGGCCAGCAACGCGAAACTGCCAAGCAGCAACGCAGCCAGATAGGCCGCGAACAGCGGTGACTGGTTGAACAGAAAGGCCACCACCAGCAGAAAGCCAAACAGCAGCAAGGAGACGCGCAAATCCCGCATACCGCGCACTTCAAGCGTCTTCAGCACCATCATGGTGAGTAAGAGCGCGGTGCCGGCGTCCTGCCCCGCCAGCTCGCGGTAAGCCCCCAACACCACACCGACCCCGAGCAACGCCAGCGCCACCAGCGGCCAGCGCCCCGGCGCCAGCGCCGGGCGCAACAGCACCGCCACGCGCAGCAGCAGCAAGAGTCCGATGAAGACCGCGACCGGGGCACGCATGTAAAACAGCAACGGCAGCGCGGCCAGTGCGAGCAGTGCGCTCAGCAAACCGATCTGTAGCCGATCCGGCGCTGTTTCCTTGAACGAAGTGGCTACCTTTGGCACTTCGGCTGTCTGAACTGCTGCAGCCGCCCGCGCTCCAGTCGCCCTGGGTGTTCCAGTTGCCTTGATTCCTCTGGCTGCCCGGGACCCTGACGTAGGCCTAATCTTCACAGCGATACCCCGCCAGCACCGTCAGACAGCGGTGCTTATGCGCATCGCCCTGCCCGCGCTCAACGCTCAGGCCCGGCAGACGCAGCCCGTAGACCAGGTTTTGCTCGGCGGCATCGAGTACCTGACGGGCGAGCAGCGCAATGCGCGTTTCGTCATCCACCGGCGGCAGCGCAGCCCAGTCGAGCCATACCCGCGCGGCGCGATCGCCACCGAACTGCTTGACCAGCAGCCCGCGCTCGCGCGCCAGTGCCTTCCAATCGATGCGGCGCAGCGAATCGCCCGGCGCATAATCGCGCGCGCCGACGAAGTCGTCCGCTCCGGTACCCTGATCGCCGCTGGCATTGTGATCGACCGAGGTCAGCTGCGGCGGCGCGCCAGCCCGTGCTGCCGGACGCGGGTAGACGGTCGCGACTGCATCCACCGCCACCAGCGACCAGGCGCGAAACAGCCCCAGCGGATAACGGGTCTCAAGCACCACCTCGCCGAGCGGCAACAGACCGCGACGCTCAGTCGGCACCGGCAAGGTCAGCCGCGCGGAGCCGCCGGCAGGCAAGTCGGTGCACTCAGGCCACTGGCCACCCGGCACACCGCGCAAACAAAGCGCGCCGCGTTCGCGCTCGCGCAGGTCCTCGAGGGTGACGGTGAACTGCACCTCCTGACCGGCAAACACCGGTGCACCCGGCTGCGCTCGCAGCCGCAAGCGCAGCAGATTGAACCAGGCGTGGTGCATGCTGACCAGGCTGACGCCGGCCATCACGAAGGTAAACAACAACCCGAGATTGTTCTGGTAGTTGAGCGCCCCGAGCAGGGTGACGAACAGCAGCACGCCATAGCCAATGCCGGCGCGCGTGGGCAGAATGTAGATCTGCCGCGCGCCAATGGTTGCCTGGCCCTGATCATCGACCGGCACCCGTCGCAGCAGCTTGCTAAACCAATGCGTAAACAGGGGCTTTTGCCCAGACATCCGCGGCTGCTCCCGGCGGCGCCAGAACGGGAACCACCCGGTGGCCGTGTGACGCACAGCCGCCATCGGCGATTAGGGAACCGGAACCGCGCGCAGAATAAAATCCGCGATCTCGGCATGACCGACCGGGCCGTTATCATCCCCGCTCAGCAGCCGATGCGGCACGCACGCTGGCAGCACCGCCTGGATGTCCTCTGGGATCACATAGGCGCGGCCATGGATCAAGGCCCAGGCTCGGGCCGCGCGCAACAGCCCAAGCCCGGCGCGCGGTGATAGTCCATGCAGAAAGCGATTGCTCGCGCGCGTAAAGGCCAAAATCCGGTGACAGTAGTCGATGACCGGCGAGGCGACATGCACGTCGGCGACCCGCTGCTGCAAATCGAGCAGCTGCGCAACACTAAGCGCCGGTTCCATGTCAGCCAGGAGCGCACGCCGATCGCTGCCGGCAAGCAAGGCTTTTTCCTGCTCATCATTCGGATAGCCAAGCTCAATGCGCATCAGAAAGCGGTCGAGCTGCGACTCGGGCAGCGGAAAGGTGCCAACCTGATAGGTCGGGTTCTGCGTGGCGATGACAAAAAAGGGCGATGGTAGTCCGCGCGTCTCGCCATCGGCCGTCACCTGGCGCTCCTCCATTGCCTCGAGCAGCGCGCTCTGCGCCTTGGGCGTGGCACGGTTGATCTCATCGGCCAGCACGACCTGGGCAAAAATCGGGCCGGGGTGGAACTCGAAGCGCTCGCGCACCCGCTCGTAGACCGACACGCCGAGGATGTCCGCCGGCAGCAGATCGCTGGTGAATTGGATGCGGGAATACTTCAGCCCGAGCAGGCGCGCGAGCAGATGCGCCATGGTGGTCTTGCCGACACCCGGCAGATCCTCGATCAGCAGATGCCCGCGCGCGAGCAGACAGGCCAGCGCCAGGCGCAGTTCCGCATCCTTGCCGAGAATGATCTCCCCGGCCGCGGCCAGGACTTGATCAACGGAAGGAGCGTCGGCCAGCGCCGAGCTTGCCGGCACGGAATCAGGATTCAGCGGTTGCTGCATCGCTTGCTGGGTCTGAATCGAGCGGATCGACGCGCAGCTTCTCGACAATACTGCCGCCGAGCGCGACCCGCGTTGGGCCGATAGAGACCACCCGTCCGCGGCCGCGGTGGTGATCAATGCGCAGCTCGCTGCCAAGGCGGACGCCGAGCGCAAGCAAACGACGATTGAGCTCGCGCCCGCCGTCGATGCCGATCACCCGCGCGCGAGCGCCAAGCGGCAGGTCGGCGAGCGAGGTGGCGACGCCCGCAGAGACTCCGGTCGAAACATCGGCAGAGCCCGAGCGGCGAGCGCTCTTGGCCTGCGGGTCGCGCGCGGGGCCGGCAACCACAGTGGAAGCGGGGCCTGCGCCTGGCTTGGAGGCCGCACAGCAAGTTTCGCGGGACGCAGCGTCGGGTGGTAAGTCGAACATCGCGGGAGGAGCACAGGCAGCCATGTCGTCAAATTATTGGAAAGTCTAGCCCAAGCAGGAAAACGAATCAAGAATCACTATCAATAACAACTTTCGCTGACTTTCTTGGCGTAGCCTTTTTTTCGGCGCCGCCCTATTCTTGGCGCCGCCCTGTTTTCAGTGCCATCAGGGCTTTCGCTCTGGCAGCGACTCAGAACTGCTTGACGCGAATGTTCAGCGTCTGAATGCGATAGGCAATCTGGCGCGGCGTCATGCCGAGCAGGCGCGCGGCCTTGGCCTGCACCCAACCGGCCTGCTCCAGGGCAGCGATGACGCGCTCGCGCTCGTCGAGTTCGGGGTCTTGCAGGTCCAGGTTAGCGGATGCCGCGGGCGCTTCCAGTCCGGGCTCGACGTGCAGCCCAGTCAGGTCGATCACGTCGCGGTCGATGATGCCGGTCTCGCTCATCACGGCTGCGCGCTCCATACAGTTCTCAAGCTCGCGCACATTGCCAGGCCAATCGTGGCGCATCAGGGCGCGTACCGCTGAGTCGGTGATTTCCAGCTCCCGACCCTGGGTCTTGGCGATCTTGGCGACCAGAAAGCGCGCCAGATCGGGCACGTCCTCGATCCGCTCGCTCAGCGCCGGCATGTAGATGGGCATCACGTTGAGCCGGTAGTAGAGGTCCTCGCGAAACTCGCCGGCTTTCACTTCCGCCTCCAGATTGCGATTGGTCGCGGCAATCGCGCGCACATCGACCTTGAGCGTGCGATTGCCGCCGACGCGCTCGAACTCACCTTCCTGCAGCACGCGCAGCAGCTTAGCCTGAAACACGGCGCTGATTTCGCCAATTTCGTCGAGAAACAGCGTCCCGCCGTCGGCTTGCTCGAAGCGGCCCTTGCGCGTGCCGCTTGCCCCAGTGAAAGCACCCTTCTCGTGGCCGAACAGCTCGGATTCGAGCAGCGAGTCTGGCAGCGCGGCGCAGTTGAGCTTGACGAAGGCGCCACGCGCGCGCGGTGAGTTGTAGTGGATCGCGTTGGCGATCAGCTCCTTGCCGGTGCCGGATTCGCCGCGGATCAGCACCGTGGTATTCCACTTGGCGACCTGGCGCACCTGATCGAAGACCACCCGCATGCGCTGGGTGTGGCCGATGATGTTGTCGAAGCCATGCGCGCCGCGCAAATGGCGCCGTAGCTTGTCGCGTTCCTCGCGCAGCGCGCTTTGCTCGGCCTCCACGGAACGCGCCAGCCTCACCGCCTGACCGATCAGGTTGGCGACCATCTCCAAAAATCTTGCGCGCTCCTCAAGCAACCCGTCGCGCTCCAGCGGCTGCACCGCCAGGACGCCGATGGCGCCCTCCTCGCCCAAGCGAACAGGCACGCCAACAAAGGGCAGATCGCGGTCATAGACGCTGAGGCGATCGAGAAACCGCGGCTCGTCACCCACGCGCGGCAACACCCAGGGCTCGTTGGCCTCGAGAATGCGCCCGATGACGCCCTCGCCCGGACGGTAACGGATAGTTTCGAAGGGTTCGGCAACGTCGCCATGGATGGCGCTCAGCATCAGGTCGCCACTGTCTTCATCCAGCAGGCAGACAATACCGCGCTCGAGACCACCGCTCTCATGCAGGGTCTTTAGCAGCGCGCGCAGGGTCTCGTGCAGATCGAGCGAGCGGCTCAGAACCCGGCTGACCTCGAACAAGGTCTCGACTTGGGATTCGAGCTGCGCCAGACGCTCGCTCTCACCCGCAGCGTTGCCTCCGTTTTCCTTCATGCTGTGCAAGCTAGTCTCCTTCGAAAGGTCGCGCGGCAATCCCAGCAATGATTCCGTCGGCTATTCCTGCGTTGGGGCGTGATTCAGCACCAGCTTGACGCGGCAGCCGTCGTGATATGCCGCATCGATCTCGATGGTCCCTTCATGCTGGTTGACGATCTCCTGCGCCAGCGCCAACCCCATGCCGGCGCGGCCGCGTCGCCGCCGCCAACCAACAAAAAAGGGCTCGAACGCCTTGAGCCGGTCGGCGGCTGGCAATCCCGGCCCATTGTCTTGAATGATGACCTCGACCGAATCTTCCAAGGTCCTGGTGGTCAGGCGCAACTCGCGCTGCGCGCGGCGGCTTTCATTCAAGGCCTGCAGCGCGTTATCGATCAGATACTTAAACAGGGAGCGCAGCTGGTTGCGATGCCCTGACAGCTCCGGCAGCTGCAGCGCCGGCTGCCAGTCGATGACCACGCCGGCGGCGAGCAGGCGGTCGGTTTCGAGCTCCAGCACATGGCGCAGGAGCTCGTTGATGTTGACCAGCACGCCGGCCTCGAGAGATTCCGTCGGCAAAGCGGCGCGGAGCGTGGCCAGCGCTGTTTCGCTGGCGGTGCTGATCTGGCGCAAATTATCGACAAAGATCGCCAGCTCGCCGTCTTTATCGCTGAACATGGCCGTGGCGGCGCGGATCAGGTTTAACGGCTGCTCGATTTGGTAAATGGCCGCGCCCAAAGCCTCGCGCACGCCTTCAGTCAGTTGTTGCTCGGCCAGTCGGGCACGCAAATGCTCAAGATGGGCGCGGTCAATTTCGCGCCGGCGCGCAGTGACCTCGTTCGCAAGCAACAAAAGCCGGTGCTCGCCCTGATCGGCGGCACCAAAATAGCCGCGCGCGCTCGCGTCGGATTCGTTCACCGCCACCCCCGAACAAGAGAACCAGCGCAGGGCGCTGCCGCCGGGCGGCATCAGGCTGATCTCGACATCCTTGAAGCCCTCCCCCTCGAGCACGCGCTCGAGCGGATCGAACCCGGCCTGTTCGATCAGCGCCTGGCGCAACCAATTAACGGGCTCTTCGCTACGCAGGTCGCCGAGGAGCTTTTTATACTCCATATTGTCGAGCAGAATTCGTCCCTCGGCATCGAGCAAGACCACCAGTACGGGCGCGGCATTCAGCACCGCTTCAATGCGGGTCTTCTGCGCGCGCAGGTCCACCTCAAGGCGATGCTCGCGGCTCACATCGCGCTGCATGCCGAGGAAGAAGCGAATCCGCCCACCAGCGTCGAGCACCGGGGAGATGGTCAGCTCGGCGAGATAGTCCCCGCCAGCCTTGGTGCGATTAACCAGAATACCACGCCACGTTTGCTTGTCTTGAATGGCGCGCCACAGTTGCCGGTAGATAGTGCTTGGCGTGGCGTTGTTTGACAGGATGGATTCATTGCGACCGATGACCTCGTCACGGCGATAACCGGTGAGCTGCTCGAAGGCCGCGTTGACATAGAGGATGTCCGCCTTGTCATCGGTGATGGAGATGGCCACCGGCGCTTGTTCAACCGCCTCTAAATACACCCGAGGCGGCAGCGGCGAGTCGGCATCGTTCTTGGCGAATTCTTGTGCAGCCACGGGGGTCTCCTCTTGGGTCAGCGTGCCTCGAGTCGCGTCTTGATCTCAGTCGAAGCGTTCAGCCACAGCTTAAAGCAGAAATTGCGCCAGCGTCGAGCAGCCTGCCACGGGGGTCTTTGTCGCAAAGGCGACAAGGGGCTCGCGCAAAGCGCGGGTCGGCTGTGGCGTCCCTGACAATGCTCCGCGCGACCAACCGTCTGTGATAACGCAAGATTGCGCTGAGCGCGCCAATCCCCGCATTCCCACACCCTTGGCACCGGCTTTGCTTGGGTACCCGGAACTGCTTCCCTGAGCCGCTTCGCAATCGCCGCTTTCGCCTGCCATGTCCGATGCTCTGCTGCTAATCCTCGGTACCGCGCTGGTCAACAACGTGGTGCTGGTTAAATTTCTGGGTCTGTGCCCCTTTATGGGCGTGTCCAACAAGCTCGACAGCGCGCTGGGGATGGGCCTTGCGACCACCTTTGTGCTGACCCTGGCTGGCGCGGCGAGCTGGCTGCTGGAGCACTGGCTGCTGCAACCACTGGACCTGGCATTCCTGCGCATTCTCACTTTCATCCTGGCCATCGCCGCCGTGGTGCAGTTTACCGAGATGGCAGTGCGCAAGATGTCTCCCGCGCTCTATCAGGTACTGGGCATTTTCCTACCGCTGATCACCACCAACTGCGCGGTGCTCGGCGTGGCCCTGCTGAATGTGCAGGAAGCGCACGGATTCGCCGAGAGCCTGCTCTATGGCTTCGGCTCCGCGCTTGGTTTCACCCTGGTGATGGTGCTCTTCGCCGGCCTGCGCGAGCGCCTGGCGCTGGCACAGGTACCGGATGCTTTCGCCGGCACGCCGATCGCTTTCGTGGTGGCGGGCCTGCTGTCGCTGGCCTTCATGGGCTTTGCGGGGTTGGCATGATCAGCGCAATCCTTAGTCTGACCGCACTTGGCCTGGGCCTTGGCACCCTGCTCGGCATTGCCGACCGCTTCTTGCGCGTGCAGGGCAACCCGCTTGAGGGCGAAGTGGAGGCGCTGCTGCCCGGCTCTCAATGCGGCCAATGCGGTTATCCAGGCTGCACACCGGCGGCCGCCGCCATTGCGGCTGGAGCAGCCCCCGTCACCTGCTGTCCGCCTGGCGGGCGGGCCTTGGCGGAGGCGCTGGCTGAGAAGCTCGGCGTCTCGCTCGACGCATCCGCGGTGACCGAATCCGAGCCCAGGGTGGCCTTTATTCATGAGCGCTCCTGCATCGGCTGCACCAAGTGCATGAAGCGCTGCCCAACCGATGCCATCATGGGTGCGAAGGACATGATCCACGCCATCTTCGCCGATGCCTGCACCGGCTGCGAGTTGTGCTTCGATGTCTGCCCGACCGAGTGCATCGAGATGCGCCCGATCGGGCAGACACCGCAGAGCTGGTATTGGCCACTGCCGGGCAAGCGCTCTGGCGCCGATGCGCCAGGGACAGACTTGGGTGCGATTACCGACCCAGCCGGCACGCCCGCCATGGCCACGGCCAACACCAGCGGGGGCTCCGTCTGATGCGCTTGTTTCGTATTCGCGGGGGGGTGCATCCGCAGGATCGCAAGAGCCTGTCGGCCGAGCGCCCGATCGAGCCGCTGCCACTGCCGCAGTTGCTGCATATCCCGCTGCAGCAGCACATCGGCGCGGCCGCCAATCCCATTGTTGAGCGCCGCCAGCAGGTTGCCAAGGGCGAGTTGATCGCGCGCGCTCAGGGGCCGGTATCGGCTCCCATCCATGCGCCCACCTCGGGGCGCATCGCCGGCATCGGGCTCTATCCCGCCAATCACCCCTCGGGCTTGTCAGTGCGCACCATCTCTTTGCAGCCCGACGGCGAGGACCGCTGGGCCGCGGGCAGCGAAGAACTTGTGGGCGTTGCCGACCCTTTCGCCCTCGAGCCCGAGGAGATCGCCAAGCGCGTCGCCGCCGCCGGGGTAGTCGGCATGGGTGGCGCCACCTTTCCGGCGGCGGTCAAGCTCAATCTGCGCAACCGCTACGACTTGCATACCCTGGTAATCAATGGCGCCGAATGCGAGCCCTACCTGACCTGCGATGATCGGCTGATGCGCGAGCAGGCTGCCGCCATTGTCGATGGCGCGCGCATCATGGCCCACGCACTGGGCGTCGAGCGCATCATCATCGCGATCGAAAAAAACAAGCCCCAGGCTCAACAGGCCATGCTGAGCGCGGCATCGAGCCATGACCGCGGCCAGGCTGGCGATCAGATCGGCGGCAAAATCGACGGACGCCCCGGTGAACGGGCCAAGATCGAGATCGTCGGCCTGCCGATGCACTACCCCATGGGCTCGGAGAAGCACCTGGTGCAGACCCTGACCGGCCTGGAAACCCCGGCGCGCGGACTGACCGCCGATATCGGCGTGGTGGTGCACAACCCGGCCACCGCCTTCGCCGTGCATCAGGCACTGCGCGAAGGACGCCCGCTGATCGATCGGGTGGTGACCATCACTGGCGGCGCGATCAAGGAACCCCGCAACCTGCGGGTGCTGATTGGCACCCGCATCGAGACGCTGCTTGAAGCCAGTAGCGGCTTTGCCGAAGCACCCGCGCGTCTGGTCAGCGGCGGCCCGATGATGGGCCAGGTCATCCCCAGCGCACGCGCCCCAGTCATCAAGGGCACCAACGGCATCCTGGCCCTGACCGAAGCCGAAACCCGCACCCGCGAGCCGGCGGCCTGCATCCGCTGCGGCAAATGCGTCGAGGTCTGCCCGTGCGGGCTGGTACCACTGGACATGGCAGCTTTTGTCCGTGCCGGCCAGCCCAAGGGCGCCGTCGACCGGGGCCTGCTCGACTGCATCAGCTGCGGCTGCTGTGCCTACGTCTGCCCGGCGCACCTGCCACTGGTGCAGTATTTTGCCCACGCCAAGGGCGCCATGGCTGAGCGCGACCGCATCAAACAGAAACAAACCGAAACCAAGCGCCTCGCCGAGCAGCGCACGGCGCGCATGGAAGCCATCAAACAAGCCAAGCGCGCCGCCATGGCCAAGCGCAAGCAAGCGGATAAAGCCAAGTCGGCAGCCAGCAACCCAAGCCCGGCGGATTGACCTGCGCCCCCAGATGACTGCTCGCCGCCAGCTGAACCTAAATACCTAAAGTCCGAAGCCTGCCCAGATGACAACCGCCTTCGCCGCCAATCCCCATACTCACGCTTCGACCAGTGTCGCGCGTGCCATGCAACTGGTGATGCTGGCGCTGGTGCCGGCAACCCTGCTCGGGCTGTACCAGTTCGGCTGGCCGGCGATTATTCTATTCGCCATCACCGTGCTGGGCGCACTCTTGTGGGAAGCGTTGGGGCTCAAGCTCGCTGGCAAGGCAGTGCGCCCGGGACTCCTCGACGGCTCGGCGCTGCTCACCGGCTGGTTGCTGGCCATGACCCTGCCGCCCTGGGCGCCCTGGTGGGTCGGGCTACTCGGGGCCTTTTTGGCCATCATCGTCGGCAAGCAGATTTTTGGCGGCTTGGGGCAGAACCTGTTCAATCCGGCCATGGTCGCGCGCATCGCGCTGCTGATCGCGCTACCACTGGAAATGACCAGCTTCGTCGCGCCAGCGCCGCTGTTTTCGCCCGGCGCGCCCGGGTTCATCGACGGGCTTGGCATCGCCTTCGGCCACAGCAGCGACATCGCGATCAGCACCTATGACGCCATGAGCGGCGCATCAGTGCTCGACGAGGTACGCACCGGGCTTGGCCAGGGGCAGTCGCTCGACACCATTCTGCCCGGCGTCTTCGACCCGCTTGCCGCGCTCTGGGGAGGCGTGGCCGGCAGCCTGGGCGAAACCTCCGCCTTGCTGCTGTTGCTGGGCGGGCTTTTTCTGTTGCAACAGCGGGTGATTCGCTGGGAAATCCCGCTGGCAGTGCTCGCCAGCATCGGGCTGCTGGCAGGGCTGATGCATCTCATCGACGCCGGGCGCTATCCCGGACCGCTGTTCCATTGGCTGCAGGGTGCGACCCTGCTGTGCGCCTTTTTCATCGCCACCGATCCAGTCACCTCACCGGTTTCGCGCTCCGGGCAGTTATTGTTCGGCGCCGGCTGCGGGGTGCTGATTTACGTCATCCGCACCTGGGGTGGCTACCCGGAGGGCGTCGGCTTCGCGGTGCTTTTGATGAACGCCTGCGCGCCCTTGATCGATCATTACCTCAAACCACGCATCTATGGCCGCGATCGCCGCGGGCAGCCGCTCCAAGTCACACCCACCCGAGTGGCCACCGCAAAGGCCCGCGTGTCGACCAGTCCCCGGGGAAGTCAGCCATGAGCGCCGTTCTCAACCCCAGCTATCGCCAGCGCATCGGCTACCAGGCCGGGCTGCTCGGCGGCTTTGCAATGGTGGCCGCCGCGCTGCTCACCATGGGCGATATTGCCACGCGTGAGCCCATCGCCGAGCGCCGCGCTGAGGACCTGCGCGCCTCGCTCGAGCAGGTGATTCCATCATCCACGCACGATAACGATCTGCTCGCGGCCACGCTGGAGCTAGATGGCCCCGATGGCGACACCCGGACTGTCTACCGCGCCCTGAGCGGACTCGACATCCAAGCACTGGCCTTCCGCGTGAATGAGCCCGGCTATGCCGGCCCCATCGATCTAATGCTGGGGCTGGACGCCAGAGGTCACATCCTGGGTGTGCGTGTGCTGGCGCATAGCGAAACCCCGGGACTGGGCGACAAGATCGAGGTCGAACGCGACGACTGGATTCTCGGCTTCAACGGCCTGTCGCTGGATGATCCACCACCCGAGCGCTGGGGGGTCAAGAAAGACGGCGGCGACTTCGATCAGTTCAGCGGCGCCACCATCACCCCACGGGCCGTGGTCAAGGCCATTCGCGGAGGGTTGCAATGGTTTGATGATAACCGCGAGGCACTGACCGCCTCGGCCGTGATTCAGCAGGAGCAAGCCCATGGCGACAGCGACGGCGACTGAAACCACCGATTTGGCAAAAGCGCCAGCCACCGACTGGTCGCGCCTGGCGCGCGATGGGCTTTGGGACAACAATGTCGTCTTCGCCCAGGCGCTGGCGCTGTGCCCGCTGCTGGCCGTCACCGGCACCGCAACCAATGGCCTGGGTCTGGGGCTGGCAACCACCTTCGTCCTGGTGATGTCCGGTTTCGTCATTGCGCTGCTGCGCGGCATCATCACGCCCCAGGTGCGCATCCCTGTGTTCGTGCTGATTATCGCCACCCTGGTCACCCTGGTTGATCTGGGCATGAACGCCTGGATGCACGACCTACACAAGGTGCTGGGGCTGTTCATCCCACTGATCGTCACCAACTGCGCCATCCTCGGGCGCGCGGAGTCTTTTGCCTCGCGCAACCGGGTGCTGCCGTCAGCCTTCGACGGGCTCATGATGGGCCTGGGCTTTACGCTGGTGCTGGTGGTGCTAGGCGCGGTGCGCGAGATCATCGGCTTCGGCACCCTCTTCGCCAGTGCCTCGCTGCTGCTCGGCGAGGGCCTGCACTTCCTGGAGCTGACCATCATCCCCGACTATCGCGGCTTCCTGCTGATGATCCTGCCACCGGGCGGTTTCCTGGCACTGGGTTTCTTGCTCGCCGGCAAGCGCCTGATCGACCGGCGCGCCAGCCAGCGGCAGGCCGCGGCCACCGCCACGCGCTAAGGTTCCGCGCCCCTGGGTTTCAGCAACAAATTGGGAGGCAATCCGAATGCAAGTCGGTGTCGCGTACGCGGACAAGTTCAAGCATACCTGGCTCACGCTCGACGTCCCCGATGGCAGCAGCATCCGCGAGGCCATCGACCGTTCGGGCATCCTGCGCCAATTCCCTGACATTAATCTGGAGACACAGCGCGTCGGCATCTTCGGACGCCTAAGCAAGCTCGAGGCCCAGCTCTCCCCCGGCGACCGCGTCGAGATCTACCGCCCCATCACCGCGGACCCCGAGACCATTCCGCGGCGGGATCAGTAATAGCCGTGGTTCGGACATCCTATTGCTTGATCATTTCCCCATGCCAGGTTGATCGCGAAGCACGGAACAGGTCTTTTCGATGTCATCGAGTATGCGATCAGCGGCACGGACATTGTCATTGGCAATGTATAGCCAGATGTCGATGAGGTCTTCTTCGGCCTGCGCGGTTCGCTTGATGACAGGCATGATGCCTCAACACGATTTGGTTTTCGTGGCCTGGATCGAGTCGAGCCGTCGCCGCGCCTCCACCTTAATCGCGGCCATATCGCCAAAAGACCCGGGTCCACTCGCAAGCCCCTCCTTCCAGATACGCTGAAGCTCCTCGACCTCTTTTTGCTGCAGGGAACGGCGGCGCCTCCAATCCCGCAGAGCCTCGCACATCACCTCGCTGCTGGATACATAATCCCCGCTCTCGACGGCTTCACGCATGGCGGTGATCAGTTCCGGTGTCAGCGCAACGCTGACTGTTTCCGCAGCTTGGGACATGGCAACAATCCTCCTGGCCTGAAGCGAGCAATTCCCGCCTCTCGTCACTTGATGGTGGAATTGTGTTTCGGAGCATAGCCCGCCAGCGTCTCCTCATCAACGGCGACCTGAGCGGGAGCCCGCCGATGCAGGGACTCGACGCCAAGCCCTCCCCCGGCGACCGGGTCCTCACCTGCCCTCGGACAACTTGCCGCCAGACCGAAGGTTCACGCCCTTCACCCGCCACCCAGGTCAGTGGAAATTCCTAACACGACTGCACGGGTTGGACCGTCCGGGAGCAGAGAGAACGCTGCCGACACCAGCCAGCATTTGCACCTTTCGCTTGTCCGCTTCCGACCCAAAACGGACATCAGTTGGGCGAATAACGATGGCGGCAATGCACCCCACAGCGGACGTTGTGAGCGTCTGTGCCTTTGTCACTGGCGCGCCCGATTGGCCTCGCCGGCAGACTCTCTCGCCAAGGGAGCTTCCTGTCACGTTGACATCGGACTGTGACAACCTCCGTCAGCCCGAGCCAGACTTCGAGTTTGACCAGCGCATCGCCTGATAGCCGCAGTATCCTGCGGGCGAGGAAACAGCAGTCCGTGTGTTCCGCCCGACCGCTGCACCCCGGAGCCGCGTTCCAGCACTTGGCAACACCAGTACGACTGTTCTTAACGAAATCCGGCAGTTAGCCTCGCTTCAAAAAGGTAACCAACCGGCTTCGTTGAGATTTCCCCCAGGGTAGCCTGCACCTATTTGGTGGCGCCTTCAACTGCTCCGCAGTTGAGCCGATGTCAATCTAATCAGTAGGTTGCACGATTTCGGCGATCATCAACTCCTCTTTATCGGTTTAACCGCGGGGCCGTTGCGGTATAAGCCCTGGGAAATTGGAAGCTCTCGAGGAGATATCTGTTATGAAGGTTGTCCTTGCTATCGTCTTTAATTTAAGCGTGAGGCCCAGTGTTTCAAGCATATTGGCACAGAGCGGGCAGCCGCCCGCCCATAATACTCAGCGGCGCAAGCATCAACAGCTATCAGGGTGATAGTCTACGCAAAAGTGCTTGAGCCCCCCCGACTTGCCGCAGGGATCGAGCGTGATTGAATCCGACGACCCGACGCAGATCATGCTGTCACCGCCGACATCAGGGTCGTCATGTTTACCTCCGAGATTTCTGCAAGACGCATCGTCAGGTAAGCACTGTAACCAATAAGAGGTGATACCCAGATCCTTATACTCGTAGGCGATCACTGCCCTCGAAAATGTAGTAGATTTTCTCCCATTGGCTGTCACAGCGAATTGAAGGACGCCTGTGTGATATGAGTCACCGGAATCGCCAGGATCAGCGACATAGAATTCCGTATCGCTGCGCCAAAGGAACATATTACCCTGGTCGAGAATTGTGAAAGTAGCTGACTCTGGATCACCCCAATACGTTATTGGCGCATTGAATGCAATTAAACCTCTGTCATTGTTATGGGTTCGGAAATCGTATTGCCCCGGGACTGGGTCCATTAGCTTATAGCGTCCATTCGGGTCCGAGCCGCCGCATGTCACTTGCCCTTGACTGACCGTGAGCCCATTCCCGATTAAGTCGACGCACCAATCGTCAAAGACAGAAGATCCATAATAGATGTCTTTGCTTGGATCTAGTCTGCAGTGTACATATTCCAAGGAAGTGCCGTCGAACGAGGCATTTGGAAAACGATCCGATTCGGGAAAATCAGTAAATCCATACCATTGATAAACTTTGCAGTTATCGACCCAGTCTCCGCTTGGCATGTTAATCCAATCCTGCGCTGTCGCTTGCTCGATTTCCATTTTCACCGCGCTGATCCAGTGAGTCTCATAAGCGCTGCTTTTTGGGCTTGTGTGTCCCCAAATAGCATCAGAAATCAGCACTGAATTGAAGAAGTTGTCGAGCACGCCACTGACGCCCATCTTCAGCTTTCCGACACTGTTGTAATACCCCTGAAGAGTGACCAGATTCTTCGCAAAGGATTTTGTCTCATCCATATTTTGCTCTGCCAGCGTCAAAGAAAAATTCTTCTTGCAATCGTCAGAGACGCCTGTATCGGGTGAACGTATATAGAGTGCAGTATGCTCGAACAAGTACAGGCTCTGAAGGATGCTAACCGCTTGCGCGAGTTGATTCATAGCACCTTCATTGTATTGATCCAATAATGCCGATGTCTCGTCGGACGAAACTGACCCGACCTTCGGCAACTTAGTTGACAAATGCTGCTGAGCGGCGACGAAAAGTTGTGCGAGAGGCTTGCTGTTATCGGCTTTTGTTGATTGAAAATCCAAGGCAGCGGCCAGGATTTGATCCCTAATGACAGGCGCTGCTGCTAGAATCGGAAGGTCGTTTGCGACGGTCGGATCGGTAGCTGCGGGCAGTATTCCTTGCATGAGATCTTCAAGCGCGCTGCAATTGTCGGAATTCGTGAGCGTTTGTTCTAGGGTTTGTCCGCTCAAAATATTGTTGTACTCTTTCTGATAATTTCCTATGTCAGTCGTTATATCGGTGAATAAGGCATTGTATGCGGCTTGCTTCGTGGCATCCAAATAGTTAAAGAGCTTGGCAAAGTCGCCAAGTAACTTCTTGTCGTCCTGAATCACGGTCTGAATTTCGCTGTTGAGATTCTCAAGCTGAGTTGATAATTCAGCAAGTTTTTCACTCGTGTCGTCTCCTAGACCAAGTGTATCGAGCACTTGGGAGCTCAGATATTCCTTAGCCGTGTCGCCAAGAAAGTCAAGGACCATATCTTCTGATTTCACACCCTTCGGCAACTGCACTAATGTCAATCGAAAATCCCGCACAAAAGTCCCGTCTTCGTGAAAATGACGATCGAGATGCCGCTCGGCGCGCGCAACCGAAGTCAGGTTAGGTGGATCGAAATGCCCGCTGAATGCCAGGTTCACTGATGGATCGCCGACATCTAAATCAACGTTCTGAACCTGCTCAGCCAACTCGTCGACCACGTAGAGTCGCTCAGCACCAAACACGGAAACAGTTTCAAGAATCGCATACAATGCTGCCGCTTCTTCCTCGGTTTCTGTAAAGTCGTGGACCGAGATGTACTTGCCGATCACCTCAAGCCCACCAGGGTTCCGCGAAATCGTATCGAGTTTGAGCTCGAGTTCCCCTATCAAGAAGGTGCATTGTTGGCCGCGACGAAAATAAAATCCACCCTCACCGTCTGTTCTGCCTTTTCGTTTACCGCACTGATACGGCAAATTCACGACAAAAGGATAGATAAAGTGGCCGCGTTGCCACGGCCCACTCATCCGATCAGCAAAAAGCGGAACCGAGTCAGCAAAAAGCGGAACCGACGTGAAGAAGAGCAGAATCGCAATGCCTAAGCACACCATCTGACGACGACCTTGAATAGGAGAACTAAGTTTTAGTTGTTTCACAATAACCTCTAGCTGTTTATCTGGGATCTTTCTCAGGCGGAGGACGGTCTTGATCTTTGAAATGCGCGGCGCCTATCCCGAGTATGAAAATACTTGATTTAAGGTGACTTTACAAGACATTATGTAGAGAATTATGGAATGACGCGAAAAAGGCATGGCAAAAACTGTAGCTTCTCATAATTCATGGCGATAGTCTTACCGTGGATCGAAAGACATGGTTTAGGGATCATTGAATTCTAATACTAGCGTTTCTTATGGCTCACTACTAGTACCGCGTCCGCCAGGGCGAGCGCGTATAAATTCTCAGCCAAACACAATCTTGGCGTGGTAGTCATCGTTCCAGGTTGCCTTGCGGCGTTTCTTTGATAAGCGTTGTTTGGAGGGTTCTTGTTCGAGCAGATTCATGCAGAGATGGCGGATCGAGGGCAAAATTGCCGGCGCATTGCCTTTGCGGATGCGGCAGGCGTCTTCGCGAAAAAGGACATCCAAGCGCCAGTGCAGTGGATTCTCCACCCCCCAGTGGCCACGCACCGCCGTGGCAAAACGCGAGGCTCATGTGCAGAGACTGAATTGATAAAGAAGCGCCGTTCGATGCTGTAATGCTCCCTGATCCAACATTCACGCTCCAACATCCCGATGCTGAGTAGCCCCTTCCAACGAGCGCTCTCCGAGAGGGTGCTCAGTTCCTTGGTGAACTAGTACCAGCGCGCTTCCAAGCTTCCATAATCCTTGTCGGTCTCCTCGGTGAAGTCATGAGCGACATCGGCAAAATCACCGTCACGCGCGGTGTCAAAGAAGTCCTTGACCTCATCATGCAGGGTGCTCTGATTGCCCTTGAGTCCCAGGACGTAATCCCCGCCCTGCTCGATGATCTGCTCGGCGATTTTGGTCTGACAGCCCATCGCATCAATGGTCACGATACAGCCCGTCAGCTTAAGGAGTTCCAGCAACTACGGGATCGCCTTGATTTCGTTAGGCTTCTCCTCGGTGGCTTCTCGCCCCAGTACCAGTCGGTTGCGGTTGGCCCAAGCGCTGACCATGTGCAGCGCCGCTTTGCCGCGGCGGCGATCACGCGAGCCGCGTGCGCTCAGCACTGTGCTCAGGATTCTCATGCTTGTCATTGAGGCGCAGTGGCGCAAAAGCAGTTCCGCGAGTGCCCGGTTAAGATTTGGCGCGGTGAGCTTTATCCACCGGTTTGGCTTGTCTCTCAATCGTCACGTCCACTACCAAAGACTCATCGAACCCGCAGCTGAAGCTGGGATTTCGCAGTCCGATCGCTTCAACGTCCGCTAACAAAGCGGCTGCGGTCGCCGACCCTTTGTCAATCGGCGGCAGCTCTTGGCCGATAGAGGACGCTGCGCAAGCAGCCAAAGGCTCGGCACAGATGGGCGGCGTCGAGCGGCTGCTGCAGGTGACGGTCGATGTAGGCGAGCAAGGCGCCTTGGTTCAACACCGGCGCTGGCGGTGCCCGCTGCATTGTGTCTAGCCCTGGCAGCCGATGACCTCGGTCAGCGCATGCAGCAGGCAGTTCACCACGGCGGGTGTCTCGCCTTCGTTCAGCTCGGAAAGCGTGTCCCAAACAGCGAGCAGGTGGGCGGTGAGGATGCGCGCGAGCCGCTGTCGGCGATCAGCAGGTCTCCGAGGCTGAACGCGCGTTTGGGCGGCGAAGTTCTGCAAGCGCTACCCGGCGACCGGCTCCAAGTCGAACAGTGGGCGCAGGCTTTCGCGCCATATCTCGAAGCCCTGGTCGGCGAGGAACTGACAGGTATCAAGCTCGACGGGGCTGGCGGTTTACTCGTTGGTGCTGGATGGGTGCATCATGGGGTTGCTTGGCAGGCCAAAGCGACTTGGTTAATGGTAGTCGCTCTCGCGCTGGTGGCGTACCGCCAGCACGGTGACGGTTTCGGCATCGTCTATCTCGAATAACGCGACATAGCCAGCCGAGCCAAAGGGGATCAGCAGCTCCCGCAAGAGCGGCGAGTCGCTCGCGGCTTTGCGGCAGGTAAAGGAAAATCGCTCCAGTGTGATCAGGCCTGCTCGGATCGCTTCCAGGGCACGTTCAGCGAGCGCCCAGTCCGTGGCATCCCGCTCAAGAATAAACCCGTAGAGCCAAACGAAATCGGCCTCGGCTTCCGTCGTCAATCGAACCCGATAGGTCATTTCGGAGCATGGTTGGCTTTGGCTTTGTTGAGCATCCCTTCAAGCCGCTCGATCACGGCGGACGCATCGACATAGCGTCCCGTCTGTCGGGCAAGATCCCGCGACTTCAAACCACGTGCGACAAATTCCGCCTCGGCACGACGATAGGCAATGTTTTGACGAATCGCTTCCTCCACGAAGCCAGACAGGGTTTCACCCTCATGTAAAACACTCTCGACGGACAGGCGAAGCTCTGGATCGACTCGAAGCGAGGGAATGGTGGCTGTTTTCATGGCTGTTTTCATCAGGGAGACAGGCTGCATTGCATTTGCAACGCATGATGCCGATCTCTTGCTGTCAGTGCAACAATGGGATCAGTGCAGCTGCTGCTCGGCGAAGTGGACGAGATCGGCGGGCTTGGCGTTGCCGAAGCTCCGCGCCATCGCCGCTTAGGCGCAGGCACTTGTCCATCGCCCCCCAGGGCCAAGGGGGAATTCGACCCGCACAGTCTCAAAAGGCCAGATCGGCGACCGGGCCAAAGCCAAGCCGCGCACGCATGACCTGACAGCGCCCGGCGGCTCGGTTAGACTCTCGCCATGACAGTGCGCCTTGCAATGGTGATGGACCCGATTGCGTCCATCGATATCAAAAAGGACAGCAGCTTCGCGATGCTGCTGGCCGCGCAGGCGCGCGGCTGGGAGCTCGGCTACCTGGAGCTGAATGACCTGTTCCTGCGCGATCAGCGCATCTATGGCCGCGCCCAGCCGGTGCGGGTGCGCGATGATCCGAGCGACTGGTTCGACCTCGGCGAGGCCAAGCTCGCGCCGCTCGAGACCTTCGACGTGGTGCTGATGCGCAAGGACCCGCCCTTCGACATGGAATACATCATCGCCACCTATCTGCTCGAGCGTGCCCAGCACCAGGGCTGCCTGGTGGTGAATGACCCGCGCGCGCTGCGCGACGCGAACGAGAAAATCTTCGCCACCGACTTCCCCGAGCTGGCCCCGGCGCACCTGGTTGCGCGCGATGGCGCCGACCTGCGCGCCTTCATCGCCGAGCAGCAGGACACGGTACTCAAACCGCTCGATGGCATGGGCGGGCGCTCGGTGTTTCGCGTGCGCGCCGATGACCCCAATCTTGGCGTCATCATCGAGACCCTCACCAACAACGGCCAGCGCTTTTGCATGGCGCAGCGCTTTATCCCGGAGATCACCGACGGAGACAAGCGGGTGCTGATCATCGATGGCGAGCCGGTGCCGCATCTCCTCGCGCGCATCCCGACCGGCACCGACTCACGCGGTAACCTGGCCGCCGGTGCGCTGGGGCAGGTGCGGCCCCTCGGCGATGCCGAGCGACGCATCGCCGAGCAAGTGGGCCCGGTGCTGAGCGAGCGCGGCATTGTCTTCGCCGGGCTGGATGTGATCGGTGAGTTCCTGACCGAAATCAATATCACCAGCCCCACCTGTATTCGCGAAATCGACCGCGAGCGAGACACCGACATCGCCGGCGACTTGATGGAAGCCATCGCCCGGAGGTTGAATGCACGTTGAATCCGTCTGTCCGGGCTGCCTGACCAGCGCGCCCCGAAATTCCCGAATATGGCCCGCCCCAAAATGGCTTGCTGAAAGCCAAGCACTTGATAACCAACCGTCTCGACGTTCCCCAGCTCCGCGTCACCTAGCCTTGATCGCGGTTCTGGCGATGATTGCGGCACTGCTGCAGGGCTGCGGTCGCGGCGAAACCCCCGTCCATGTCAGCCAATTTGACGCCTTTGGCATCCGCATCGACATGCAGCTGCTGGGTGCGCCCGAACAGCTGGCCACCGAGGTGGCTGAGCAGACGGCTCAGGACTTCGCGCTGACCTCCTATTCCCTCGGGCTTGAGCAACCCGGCCCCATGCAGCGCGTCAATGAACTGCTCGCCACCACCGAGCCCTTTGCCGCGCCGCCCGCATTGCTGCCGCTGCTTGAGCAGACACGCGATCTAAGCGAGCGCAGCGGTTATTTGTTCAACCCTGCCGTCGGCATGCTGACTGACTTGTGGCGGCCGGACCCGGTGACCGGAAAATGCAGCGAACCGCCCGATGACGAGTCTATCGCCCGCCTGGTCGAGGCCGCACCAACGCTTGACGACATCAGCCTGAACGGCATCGAACTGCTAAGCGACAACCCTGCGGTGAAGCTCGACTTCGGCGCGGTGATCCGCGCCTACGCCGCTGACATCGCCGTTGCCAACATGCGCGCCCGTGGTATTCGCGGCGCCATGATCCGCATCGGCAGCGATCTGCGCCTGATGGGCGACCGCACCGGCCAGCCCTGGCGCGTCCCGGTGCTGCGCGGCAGCGGTGGTGCAGTTCTCGGCACACTCGATCTGCGCGGCGACATGAGCGTGGTCACAGTCGGGCGCTTCCAGAGCCCCTGCTTTCGCAACGGCAAGGAATATTCGCGCATCATCGACCCACGCACCGGCTATCCAGCGCAAGGGACCCAGGTTGTCACCGTGCTCAATTCTGGTGATGCCGTAACCGCCGCCGCGGCCGCCACCGCGCTCTTCGCCGCCGGCCCTCAGCAATGGGGCCAAATCGCTCGCCAAATGGGCATTTCCGCCGCACTGCTGATCGATGACACCGGGCATATCCACTTGAGCCCGGCAATGGAGCGCCATTTGCAGATCATTGACCGCAATGCCCAAGTCAGTGTGAGCCCCGCCTGGCAGGACTCCGGCCCCCAGTAGCAACCGCGCCATGTCCGCTGCCACCCCTGCTGCGCACCGCGGAACCGATCCTCAGCCGTTCCACTCCCGCGTGCGCGCCTCGCGGCGCTCGCTGCTTATCGCCTTCGCGATCGCCCTACTGATCCATCTGGGTGCGAGCATTGCGCTGACGGGATTTGACTGGCAACCCCCGACCCTGACGGCTCCAGGTGAGCACGCCGCCGCCCCGCTGGCGTTCGAGCTGCTGCCAACGCCAGCCACCAAGCCGACCCCCGCGCCTCCCGCTGAGGTTCCACCCAAGCCCCCAGCAGAGGATGCAGCCGAGCTCGCTCCCGAGCCAGCGCCCGAACCTGAATCAATCTCGGCATCAGAGCCTGAATCAAAGGCGACACTCGAGCCGACGCGCGAATCCCCGCCAGCGCGCGCCGTCCAGACCGAGCCCGACCAAACATCCGCTGCAGCGCCTGCCACAACCGACACCACTCCGAGCAGCGCGGCGCGTTCCACCGCCCCAAGCGAGGACCGACCATCCGCGCTCGACAGCCTCGCCGGGCCGCCCGCGCGCGCAGTTTCAGCCGCGGACATCCTCGCCAGCCGCGATCAAGCGCTGGCCGGCCTGACACAGCATCAGTTGCGCCGGCAGCCCGGCGCGGCTCCGGCCAGCCGGCGCAAAGCCATCAGCGCCAGTACCCAGGAGTATATTTACGCGAATTATCTCGAATCCTGGCGGCGCAAGGTCGAGCGGATCGGCAACCTCAACTATCCGGAAGAAGCCAAGGAGAAACACCTATTCGGTAGCCTGGTGCTGCAAGTTGCTGTGCGCGCCGACGGCAGTCTGGAGAGCGTGCGGGTGCTGAGATCATCCGGCCACGACGTCCTGGATCAGGCCGCGGTGCGCATCGTTGAGCTTGCCGCACCCTTCGCGCCCTTTCCCAAGGACATTCGCGCCCGCCATGATGTGCTCGATATCACCAGAACCTGGCAGTTTCTAAGAAATCAAAAGCTTGGCTGGGATCAATAGCCGAATAGCGCCGCTTTGCAAGCCCATCTCCCGCGTCCGGCAAGAAGCCGTTCAAAGAGGCTTGCTTCCCGACTCTAGGCTCGGGATACTATGTCCCTATGAGCGTTTCAACGTCGCTGACCAATCACTTTCTTATCGCGATGCCGGGTCTTCAGGACCCGAACTTTTCGCGTACCGTCAGCTATATCTGCGAGCACAACTCGCAGGGCGCGATGGGGATCGTCATCAATCGTCCGATGGACCTGCGCTTGGGCGACGTGCTCGAGCAGCTCGACATCGAACCCCAGGTTACGGATATCAGCAACCAGATCGTCTATCTGGGTGGTCCAGTGCAAACTGATCGCGGCTTTGTGATCCACTCCGGGCCTGAAACCTTCGACTCCACCCTGAGCGTCACGCCGGACATTCGCGTCACCACCTCGCGCGACATTCTCGAGGCCATTGCCGCGGGCACCGGCCCCGAGCTGTGCCTGGTGGCACTAGGCTACGCCGGCTGGACCAGCGGCCAGCTCGAGGAAGAACTCAGCGCCAACGCCTGGCTCAGCGGCCCGGCAAATGACGAAACACTGTTTAAGCTGCCCGCATCCAGTCGCCTGCAGGCAGCGGCGCAGCTCATCGGCATCGACCTCAACCTGCTGATCGGCGAAGCCGGGCATGCGTGATGACGCCCGTGACCCAACCCCGCTACGCATGGCCCTGACCACTGCGGTAACAGCGGCTGCTGCTCCACGCGCAAGCTGCTAACCGACTCAGACCGCATTGTTGAAACCCCATTGGCACCAGCGACCCCATTGGCAATAGCGCAAACCAGCCAACTCCCCACAGCAACTTTGCTGGGCTTCGATTTCGGCCCGCGCAAGATCGGCGTCGCGGTCGGCCAGATGCTGACCGGCACTGCCACCGCGCTCACCACCCTGCGCAGCCAGCGCAATCGCCCTGACTGGGCCGGGATTGAGCGCCTGATGCGCGAATGGCAGCCGCAGGCCGCCGTCCTCGGTCTGCCGGTGAACATGTACGACCGCGAAGAAGACTGGGCGCCGCAGGTCCATCGTTTCCGCCGCCAGCTTGAGGGGCGCTTTGGGCTTCAGGTTCATCTAGTGGATGAGCGACTGACCAGCCGCGCCGCGCGCGAGGAGTTGGGCGGGCGCTTCGATAACCGCGACGATGAAGTCGATGCGGTCGCGGCCAAGCTGATCCTCGAGACCTGGCTTGGCGAACAAACGCGCCCGAGCGCAACTCCCACCCCCGGAGACTCCGGCCATGGCTGACGCCGCCACCTGGAAAGACGCCGCCGAGATCGACGCCCTGCTCGCCACCATGGCGCAAGAACTCGCCGCCCTGTGCCAGGCGCGCGGCATCGAGCGGCCCTTGATGGTCGGCATCCACACCGGTGGCGTCTGGGTTGCCGAGCATTTGCACCGCTTGCTTGCCCTGGAGGACCCGCTCGGGTTTCTGGACATTTCCTTTTATCGCGACGACTTCACCCGCATTGGCCTGCACCCGCAGGTGCATCCGTCCGAACTGCCGGTGGCCGTCGATGACCGCGCCGTGATTCTGGTCGATGATGTGCTCCAGTCAGGGCGCACCATCCGCGCCGCGCTCAATGTGTTGTTCGACTACGGTCGCCCCTCGCAGGTGCTGCTCGCCATTCTGGCCGAGCGCGATGGGCGCGAGTTGCCGATCAATCCCGACGTGGTCGGTCTGCATGCGGAGCTTGAGCCCGGCAGTCACATCAAGCTGAGCGGCCCCGACCCGCTGCACCTTGAGCGGCGCGGCGCCGCCCCTGGCAACGCGGACCAGCCCTGATGAACCTCGCCGCCCCGGGATTGCAGCAGCCCAACCCGCAGCTCGACGCGCAGGGCAACCTGCGCCATTTCCTGACTCTCGACGGCCTCGACCGCGCGCTGCTGACGGACATTCTCGACCGCACCGAGGGGTTTCTGAGCGTTGCCCGTCAACCGGTCAAGAAGGTCCCGCTATGCCGTGGCAAGGTCATCGCCAATCTGTTCTTTGAGAACAGCACCCGCACCCGCACCACCTTCGAGCTGGCTGCCAAGCGCCTGTCCGCCGATGTGCTTAACCTCAACATCAGCACCTCGGCCACCGCCAAGGGCGAGACACTGCTCGACACCCTGCGTAATCTGGAGGCCATGCATGTCGACATGTTCGTCGTCCGCCACGCGGACAGCGGCGCGGCTCACTTCATCGCCAGCCATGCCGCGCCCCATGTCAGCGTGATCAATGCCGGCGATGGCTGCCATGCGCACCCCACCCAGGGCATGCTGGATATGTTCACCATCCGCCAGCACAAAGGCGACATCGCCGGACTCAAGGTCGCCATCGTCGGCGATATTCTGCATTCGCGCGTCGCCCGCTCACAGATCAGCGCCCTCAACACTTTGGGCGCTGCCGAGGTGCGCGTCATCGCACCCCGCACCCTGATCCCAACTTGCGCCGCCGAGGCACTTGGCGTTGAGGTCTTCCATGATCTGCGCGAGGGGGTCACAGACTGCGACGTGATCATCATGTTGCGCCTGCAGCGCGAGCGCATGACCGGCGGCTTTCTGCCCAGTGAGCACGAGTATTTCTTGCTGTTCGGCCTGACCGAAAAACGCCTGACCACCGCCAAGCCCGACGCCATTGTGATGCACCCCGGCCCCATCAATCGCGGGGTGGAGATAGACTCGGAGGTCGCCGATGGGCCGCGCTCGGTTATTCTCGAGCAGGTCAGCAACGGCCTGGCGGTGCGCATGGCCATCATGTCCACCTGCATCGGCACGCAGTATCTGGCGGGCCAGGGTGCCGAACGGGACAGACCCCATGACTGAGCCCTCCCCTCAACGCCTGTCCGTGCTAGCCGCACGCGTGATCGATCCCGCCAGCGGGCATGACGGAATTGCCGACCTGCATCTGGCCGACGGCCGGATTCTCGCGATTGGCCCAGCACCGGCGGATTTTCAGCCTGAGCAGCGTATCGACGCCAACGGCCTGCTCGCCATCCCGGGCCTGGTCGACCTGTGCGCGCGCCTGCGCCAGCCCGGCCTGGAGCAAAAGGCCACCATTCGCAGCGAAACCCGAGCCGCAGCCAGCGCTGGCATTACCACCCTATGCTGCCCGCCCGATACCCAGCCAGTGGTTGACACACCGGCGGTTGCCCAGCTGATCCACCAGATCGCCGAGACCAATGGTTATGCCCGCGTGGTGCCGGCCGGCAGCCTGACGCAGAATCTCGCCGGCGAGCAGATCAGCGAAATGGCCGCACTCGCGCGCGCCGGCTGCCCGGTGCTCAGCCACGCCGACCGCCCCATCCGCAACACCCGGGTGCAAAGACGCGCACTCGAATATGCCGCCACCTTCGGCTTGACCTGCTTTCTGCACCCAGCCGATGCCGCGCTCTCCGAAGGCGGCCTGGTGCATGAAGGACGCGTCAGCACCCGCCTCGGCCTGCCCGGCATTCCCGAGGCATCCGAGACAGTCGCCGTCGCCCGCGATCTGGCATTGGCCGAGCAGACAGGCGCGCGTATTCACTTTCGCGGCCTATCCACTGCCCGAGCCACCGAAATGCTGGCCGAAGCGCGTGCCCGCGGCGTTCAGGTCACCGCCGACGTGAGCGCTCATCAGCTGTTCCTGACCGAAGACGACATCGGCACCTTCAACGCCAATGCGCTGGTCCTGCCCCCGCTGCGCACCGAGGCCGACCGCAAGGCGCTGCGCGCCGCCGTGGCCGCCGGCGTCATCAGCGCCATCTGCTCCGATCACCAGCCACACGAGCCCGACGCCAAGCTCGATCCTTTCCCCCAGACCTCGCCCGGCATCTCGACACTGGAAACCCTGCTGCCACTGGTCCTGCGGCTGGTTGAGGAGCAACTGCTACCCCTGCACGACGCGCTCGCCTGCGTGACCAGCCATGCCGCCGACATCCTAGGCCTGCCCTTTGGCCGTCTGCAGCCGGGCGCGCCCGCCGATTTCTGCCTCCTGGCACCAGAACAACGCTGGACGCTAACCCCAGAACGCATGCAAAGCCAGGGCAAAAACACCCCTTTTCTCGGTCAGACCCTGCAAGGGCAGGTAAGCATGACCTTTCTCGGCGGCCGGCTTGTCTTCAAAGACGAACGCGACGGGGCGAGTTGATTCGCGCCAATCGGCCACAAGGTGATCAGCTAGCCAAGATCAGACTTTGAAGCCCAAATTAGTTCCAGGTTTTGGGCCGGGTGACGGGCGCGGGGGGTCTCGGCGGCAGGACGTCGCTGGAAAGCAGCCTATTTGAAATTGGGGATGTATTCACGGCGCCCCCCGCGACCGTCACCCGGCCCAAAACAAGCCAAAAGCCCTTGCTTTTCTCTGACACCAATAGCAAAAAAACCGACCAAACAAAGGAAGTATCGATGCGTTATCTACCACTTGGCCGGACCGACATCCGCGTGAGCGAAATCTGCCTCGGCACCATGACCTGGGGCGAGCAAAACACCGAGGCCGAAGCCTTCGAGCAGCTCGACTATGCGCTCGACCAGGGCATCAACTTCATCGACACCGCCGAGCTCTACCCTGTACCGCCACGCGGGGAGACCCAAGGCCTGACCGAAACCTACATCGGCAACTGGCTGGCGCAGCGCAAGGTGCGCAACAAAGTCATCCTCGCAAGCAAAGTCGTGGGCGCGGCAAACTGGATTCCGCATATCCGCAACGACCAAGCCAAGCTTGATCGCGCCAATATCCACAAGGCACTCGATGACAGCCTGAAACGCCTGCAGACCGACTACCTCGACCTCTACCAACTCCACTGGCCGGATCGCGAGACCAATTACTTCGGCAAGCTCGGCTACGAGCCACCAGAGGAAGACAAAAGCGTACCTCTGCTCGAGACGCTGGAGGCGCTCGACGAGTTGGTCAAAGCCGGCAAGATTCGCCACGTCGGCCTGTCGAACGAAACTCCGTGGGGCACCATGACCATGCTCAAGCTCGCCGAGCAACATGGCCTGCCGCGCATGGTCAGCATCCAGAACCCATACAGCCTGCTCAACCGCACCTTTGAGATCGGTCTCGCCGAGGTCGCCATGCGCGAGGACTGCGGCCTGCTCGCTTACTCGCCGCTCGGCTTTGGCGTGCTAAGCGGTAAATACCTCAATGGCGCCAGGCCCGCCAATGCGCGCGTCACACTCTTCTCGCGCTTCGACCGCTACTCCAACCCGCAGGCCGAAAAAGCCACCGCAGCTTATGTCGACATCGCCCGTCGCCACGCCCTCGACCCGGCGCAGATGGCCCTGGCCTGGGTCAATAGCCGGCCATTCCTGACTGCCAATATCATCGGCGCCACCACCATAGCGCAACTCAAAGCCAACATCGCATCAAGCGAGGTGATTTTGAGCGCCGAGGTCATCGCCGAGATTGAATCCGTGCATCAGAGTCAGCCGAACCCGAGTCCTTAGTCACTGGGCAACTCCTCATGAAACCAGTCCCCTATGGAGGGTGGATCATCCGTTCGCCCCTGGCCGGAAGGAGTATGTGCTCTGTCTATGACTTAACGCACAGCGGCTCATGCTATGCTCACCTGATACAGTGATCCGGGAGCCGCCGCATGCGTTTCTTCAACACCGAAGGCCCGAATCAATCCGACCGACATTACAGCCTGCCGCCCTTGAGCCGCTGGGATCTGGAATCGATTCTCGGCCTGATCGATCAGGAAAAGTATTTCCTACTCCACGCCCCGCGCCAGACCGGTAAGACCAGTTGCCTGCTGGCGCTGGCCGAGCATCTGAACCAAGCAGGGCGCTATCGGGCTTTGTACGTCAACATCGAAAGCGCGCAGGCCGCGCGCGAACAGGTCGCGCTCGGCATGGCGGCGGTCGTGCAGGCAATCGCCAACAGCGCCCGCTGGCGTTTGGGCGACACCACGACCGAGCCGCTCGCACAGCAGGTGCTCCGTGATCAGGCGGGGCTTACGAGCCTGGAGTCCTTTCTCACCCGCTGGTGCGAACAATCGCCTCAATCCCTGGTGCTGCTGCTCGATGAGGTCGATGCGCTCGTCGGCGATACTCTGATCTCGTTGCTGCGTCAGTTGCGCGCAGGATACACGCAGCGCCCAGGGCATTTTCCCCAAACGGTGATCCTCTGTGGGGTGCGCGATCTGCGCGACTATCGCATCCATTCGATGTCCGAGGCCGCTGTCATCACCGGCGGGATTGCTTTCAACATCAAGGCCAAGTCGTTGCGGCTGGGGGATTTCAGCGCGGATGAGGTGCGGACCTTGCTCGGCGAACATACCGATGATACCGGGCAGCTCTTTACCCCCGAAGCGCTGGACCGAGTCTGGGCGTTGACCCAGGGCCAGCCCTGGCTGGTCAATGCTCTCGCCTATGAAAGCTGTTTCGAGATGCCCGAGGGGCGCGATCGCGACCGCCCGATCGGGGTTGAGCTGATCGACCGGGCCAAGGAAAACCTAATCCTGCGCCGCGTCACCCATCTGGATCAGCTCGCCGACAAGCTGCGCGAGCCACGGGTGAGGCGGATCATCGAGCCGATGCTGGCCGGCACCACCTTGGGCGAGGTTGCGGAGGATGACATTCAGTATCTGCTCGATCTGGGACTGTGCCAGATGGCGTCCGGTCAGGGCCTGACAATCGCCAATCCGATCTATCGTGAGGTTCTGCCGCGTGCCCTGACCTTCACTGCGCAGGCATCTCTGCCCCAGATCACGCCGAGTTGGCTCACGCCCGCAGGGGAACTGGACGCGGATGCTCTGCTCACGGCCTTTCTCGATTTCTGGCGCCAGCACGGCGAGCCTCTGCTGGGCAGTGCGCCCTATCACGAGGTCGCCCCGCATCTGGTGCTGATGGCCTTTCTGCAACGCGTGGTCAATGGCGAGGGAACACTGGAGCGCGAGTATGCCATTGGACGCGGGCGCATGGATCTGTGTCTGCGGTATCGGACGGTGACACTCGGCATCGAGCTGAAGGTGTGGCGCGACGGAGCGCCTGACCCGCTCCCGCAAGGGCTGGTCCAGTTAGACGGTTATCTGGCGGGTTTGGGGCTGGATAGCGGCTGGCTGGTGATCTTCGATCGGCGCGCGGGACAGACACCGGTGAGCGAGAGGCTGACCAAGGGCGATGAGACCAGCCCGCAAGGCCGGCGGGTCCGGGTGGTGCGGGCCTGAGGCCGGATGGCGTGGAATGCGCGGGCTGAGGACTGCAGGTTTTATTGATGCATTCCTGAGCCCAGCTGACTTGACCACGAGCCCCGAAACCAAAAACGGGTAGCTCCCGCGATGGGGAGCTACCCGTTTTAGACACTAAGACTGCGAGCAGCCTTTCCCCGGTATCAGTCGTCTTTCTTCTCGGCGTTGTCACCTTCAGCTGCGTCTTCGCCGTCTTTCTTCATCTTGACGACGTCTTCATTCAGCTCGACCTTCGCCTTCTCGCGCAGTTCGCCAAGCTTTTCGACTACCATCTGGCGCTTCAGCGAGGCCTCGAGCTGAGGCTTGACGTCCTCGAATGACGGCGGCTCGGCGTCGCGGGTCTCCTCAAGCATAATCACGTGCCAGCCGAATTGGGTCTTGACCGGCTCGGTGGTGAAGGTGCCGACTTCCATCTCGCCAACGGCATCGGCGAAGGGCTTGACCATCTGGCGCGAGTCGAACCAACCGAGATCACCGCCTTTCTCGGCGGTTGGGCCGAGTGAGTTTTCTTCAGCCAGCTTCTCGAAGTTCTTGCCCTTTTTCTTCTCAAGCTGCTTGATGATGTCATTGGCCTTGTCTTCGCTATCGAGCAGGATGTGGCGGGCTTTGTACTCGGTGCGCTTGGCCTGCTCCACGAACTTTTCATAGGCCTCTTTGAGCTCGCCCTCGCTTGGTTGAGCCTCCTCGCCGAATTCCTGCAGCGTGGCGGCTGACAGGATCATCATGCGACGCAGTTCCATCGCGGCTTGCACGCTGCGCTCAGCTTCCAGATTGTCCTTCGCGGCTTGCTGGGAGGCGACAACGAGGTTGAGGAACTCATTGAAAGCACGCTCCTGCATCTCAGGAGTATTCTGGTTGCCCTGAACACGCTCGCTGTAGAAGGCGCGAAACACGTCGAGCGGATACCCAACGCCATTGATGGTGGCGATCAGGGTGGACGGATCATCCGCCGCAGCCGTTTGCTCTTGCGCCAGCGCAACGCCAGTCCCCAGCGTCATGGTCACCAGACCGATCGCCGCGCACGAGGACAAAATATTGAAACGCTTCACTTTCGTTTGAGCCATGGAATGTTGAGTTTGAGTCATAGAGTGTGGTCCTAAGTTTTCATGGTAGTGAGTGGAGTAGTGATTCATTCTCCGGGGTCGTCAAGACGATCGACGTTACTGTGAATCACACGGATTCATTCTCCCCGGTAGCCTCAACCAGGTGGCCTCGACCATTTAAGCCTCAGGCCGGCAGAACTTTCACGAACGGCTTGACCTCGACCTGCTGGTAAACACCAGCCGCGACATAAGGGTCCTGGTCGGCCCAGGCCTGGGCAGCGGCCAGGTCGGCGAACTCGGCCACAACCAGCGATCCGGTAAAGCCCGCCTCGCCCGGGTCAGTTGCATCCACGCCCGGATGCGGACCGGCCAGCAGCAAACGCCCCTGCTCGTGCAGCGCCTGAAGCCGTTCGAGATGCGCCGGGCGCGCCCCGCGACGGGCCTGCAAGCTATCGGGACGATCACGCGAGATGATTACATATAGCAAAACGGCTTGGCTCCAGCGATGACGGTTTTGTAATGATCGCCCGCTCCGGTCACTCTGGCCCGACCTGTGACGGCGCTGGCTGCTCCCTGCGCGTTGCCTGCGGACCGGACTGCGTATCAGGTTGTGGCTCGGGTCGCGAATCGGATTCCGGGTTCGCCGGCGACTGCGTTTCAAGCGGGCAGGCCCCGCCCTCGACATGCTGCATGTGGCGCGAAAGGTAGAACGCTTGTGCAATCACAAAGGCCAGGGTCAAGCCCATCATACCGAAGAGCTTGAAGTTGACCCAAATCTCCTCGCTCGCATGGGCAGCCTGACACAGCTTGAGCAGTTCGCCCTCATATGAGGCCAGGCATTGGGCCAAATCAACTTGGCGCTCGCCGCTCGCCGCAATCAGTTCCTGCTGCGCAGCGGCAAAACCGCTGCCGAAGTAGATCACATAGAGATTGATCAGCCCTGAGATGAAAAAGAATCCAACCCAAGCCCAGTTGAGACGGTACCAGATGGGCTCGGGCACCTGGACCGCCTGCCCCATCATGCGCTCTGTCAGCGGTTTCTTGCCGATCCAGAAGCTGCCGAGGAAAGCGCCGGCGAACAGCCAGTTAATGATGGTCGGCTTCCACATCACGAAGATTGGATCGCGCAGTGCCAGGGTCAGGCCGCCGAACAGCAGCAACAAGATCAGTGTGATCAGGTGGGTTTTCTCGATCCGCCCATGGCGCCAGCGCATCCAGCCGACCTGCACGGCCGCGGCGCCAATGGCCACCAGGGTAGCAACGAAAATGCCTTGCAGCTTATAGGCGATGAAAAACAGGATAACCGGCAGAAAATCGGCAAGAAATTTCATAACAAAGCTCTAAGAAAAGCGAAGCCGCACCTGGCAACTGGACATGACCGCTGGGCAGCCAATATGGCACCGCAAGCAGCCCAAACCCGCCATTTTATACCGAACTGATACGCAGTTGCGGCCAAGAACCGAAAAGTTCGCGGTGGTCAATCCTTACCCGACGCCATATCGGCTCTGCCGCTCATCAGACTGTTTGAGCGACAACGCGGAGGCGCTCCCCGCATCAAACCCGAGCAAATCGGTTAGAATTAGCCAATGCGCATCTCTCCCGATCTCCACACCCACTCCACCGCCTCTGACGGCACCTTGACGCCGACGCAACTGGTGCGGCGCGCGGCTGACGCCGGAGTGACTGTCCTTGCACTGACCGACCACGATACCTTAGCCGGTATCGACGAGGCCCGGCGGGCGGCAGCCGAATGCGCGCTGCATCTGGTCGCAGGCGTCGAGATATCCGTGACCTGGCATAGCCAGACAGTTCACATCCTGGGGCTGGATGTTGCTACGGAAGACCCAACGCTCAATGCCGGACTGAATAACCTGCGCGACTTTCGCCGCTGGCGCGCTGAGGAAATCGGCCGGCGTCTCGACAAGGTCGGTTATGCCGGGGCCTTTGAGGGCGCCAAGGCGCTGTCCAACGGCCGGCTAATCGGGCGCATGCATTTTGCGCGTTTCCTCACCGCGCGCGGAGCGGCCGAGAATGTCCGTGGTGTCTTCAAGCGCTTTCTGGTCAAGGGCAAGCCGGGGCATGTCAGCGGGCAATGGGCCGAACTGGCCGATGCCGTCAGCTGGATTGGCGCCGCCGGGGGCCAGGCGGTCATCGCCCATCCGGCGCGCTATGGTCTCACGCGCTCGAAAATGCTGCGCTTGATCGGCGAGTTCAAGGAAGCCGGCGGCACCGGCATTGAGGTCGTCTCCGGCAGCCATAGCCGCGATGAATATTTCGTCTTTGCCCGCCACGCCCGCGAGCAAAATCTACTGGCCTCGGCGGGCTCGGACTTTCACGACCCAGCCTACCCGTGGATCGAACTCGGACGCCTGCCGGCTCTGCCCGAAGGCTGCACCCCGATCTGGCACGACTGGGCCTGCGTCCCACACACAGAAGACCCGCAGAACCGCGCCGCGGCCTGAAAATCTCAACCCCTTCGACAACGCCTGATCCACGAAAGCCGTACCCAGATGGCGCAATTCTTCGAACTACATCCAGACAACCCGCAGCCGCGACTGGTCGAGCGGGCCGCGGAGATCTTTCGCAACGGCGGCGTGGTCATCTACCCCACCGATACCAGCTATGCACTCGGCTGCCATCTCGGCGACAAAGCCGCGATGGAGCGCATTCGCCGCATCCGCAGGCTGTATGACAAGCACAACTTCACCCTGGTGTGCCGCGACCTGTCAGAGATTGCCACCTATGCGCGCATCGACAACCAGGACTACCGCCTGCTCAAGTCCCTGACCCCCGGACCTTATACCTTTGTCTACCAGGCCACCAAGCAGGTGCCGCGTCGTCTGCTACACCCCAAGCGCAAGGCCATCGGCATCCGCGTCCCAGACACCCCTATTTGTCTCGCCCTGCTCGGCGCCCTCGACGAGCCCATCCTGAGTACCACCCTGATCATGCCAGGGGACAGCGACCCCCTGACCGACACCTATGACATGCGCGAGCTGCTCGGGCATTGCGTCGATCTGATCATCGACGGCGGCTTCTGCGGCACCGAGCCCACCACGGTGGTGGACATGACCGGAGATACGCCCGCAATCCTTCGGGCGGGCAAGGGACCGGCTGAGGCGCTTGGTTTGTGACTTCAAGCAACAAACAAAAGCGCGCCCATTTTCCTCCAAGCCTCCAACTCTTGAAGATCAGCAAACTATCAGTAGCCACAATGCTTGGGGTTTGGGTCGGGTAACGTGCGCGGGGGTCTCGGCGGCAGGACGCCGCCGGGAAGCACCCGATTTGAAAATTGGGGGATGTATTCACGGCGTCCCCCGCGCGCGTTACCCGACCCAAACCTGGCCCGAACCCATCTATCACTGCCACGAAGATCGACAGCTCATCCACACAGGACAGCGAGAGCCATTAGCCCGAAACTGAGCCGGTTTGCACTCCCGTCGCCTGCTCCACAAAAACCCGAGTCTCGTCAATCAACTCCGCGAGCAGCGCCGGCGGCAGCGCATCGCCGCTGTGCGCGAGCGACAGGGCGCGGGTCAGCAACGCCCCCTCGGGCGCTGACAAAACCCCGCTTGGCAACACCTCGGTATGCAACCAGACGCCGGCAGTCTGAGCGGTGGGCGCCTCCTCGCGGCCAGTACGCAGACAGGCGGCTGCCAGCAGGGATTTCATCAGCAATTCCATCGCGGTAGCCATACGGCCATGCTCAGCCAACACGCCAGATGCCTCGAGGTTGTCGCGTGCACGCTTCACCAGACGGGCGCTGGCCGCATTCGGCTGTGATTGCGGCGGGGGCTCATAGAGCGGCTCGCTGTCGGCGACCGGCGAGGCGTCGCCCAGGCGATTCAAGCTGGCGAGCGTGCGTTTATCGATCAGTGCCACCGGCACCGCAGCCGGCAGTTCGGTCGTGATCTCGGCAGCAAGACGATCATCCTCGGCACTGACCTGATCGAGCACCAGCAGCAGGCCGCCGGCCAGCCCCTGACGCGGGCGGGTGCCGAGAATGCGCTCGATGCGAATGCCGAAGCGCTGCTGCAAGCCGAGCACCACCTGGCGAACCGCCTCGTTGTGCGCGGCATTCTCGCCGCTGCGCTGGCCTTGCGCCAAGTTCGGGGGTGCAGAATCTGCCAACTCGGCGGGTGCCTCGGGGGCCTGTTCCCCGGCTGTTTCCGCAGCTGATTCCGGTCGCACATCCGGGTCGGCCTCCGCCGTGGTGGCCAGGTCCTCGGCCAGCACCTCAGCCAGGCGCTTGGAGACACCAACCACTTCCTCGGTCGCGTCCGGATCGACCACATTGTCGAACAGATGGCGTTTGCCCTGCACCAGCGACAGCACATGTTCCTCATAAGAACCCGCCGCCACCAACAGCAGAATCTGTACCTTTTGCGTCTGCCCAAGACGATGCACCCGGGCAATGCGCTGATCGAGCACGGCTGGGTTCCAGGGGATATCGAGATTCACCAGCACGGCGGCATTCTGAAGATTGAGCCCCACGCCGCCAGCGTCGGTCGAAAGGAACACCTGGACGCTATCATCCTCACGGAAGGCGTCCATCAGGGCACCGCGCTTCACCGTAGGCACACCGCCATGCAGGCGGACCGTACCCAGCCCCAGCGCGCGGGCGCGCCGCTCGGCCAGTGCGGTCATGCGTTCCCATTGCGAGAAAACAACGGCTTTTAGGCCCGTGTTGACGCACAGCTCGGTCAAAATGGTTTCCAGCTCATCAAGCTTGGGCGAGCCGACACTGTGCTCATCCACTAGCTCCGCCGCATCGCAGGCCATGCGCGCACGCTGCAATGCGGCCATCATGCGGTTCTGTTCCGAGGGCGTCAGCGGCCGGCGCTTCATGATCTGCGCCAGACGCGCAGCGGCACTGACCGCATCATCATGAATGTCCTGCTGGGCTGCGGTCAGCTCCAGATCGATGCGGGTTTCGATGCGCTCCGGTAGCTGATCACGCACCAGGGTGCGGTCGCGGCGCAACATGACGGACTTGAGCCGCCGGCGCAGCTCGGAGAGATTGCGGTAGCCGAGCACCTTGCCGCGCTCGTCGGTGATGTGAAAATCCACCATGTAACGCCACAGCGGGCCAAGCACCCGGGCGTCGATCGCCTGCATCAGGCTGTAGAGATCCTCGAGCCGGTTCTCAAGCGGCGTGCCGGTCAGCACGAAGGCATAGCGCGAGCCGACACGCTTCACCGCCGAGGCGATCTTGGTGCGCCAGTTCTTGATGCGCTGCGCCTCGTCGAGAATCAGCAGGTCCGGGCGCAGGCGCTCGTTGATGACGGTGAGGTCACGCATGACCAGCTCATAGTTGACGACGAAAAAGCCCCGTCCGCCGCTATATTGAACCTGGCGCGAGCCAATTGGCCCCTGGATGATCTGCGCGCGCTCGCCAGTGAATTTCTCGATCTCCCGCGCCCACTGCAGCTTGAGCGAGGCAGGACAAACGATCAGCACCCGCTCGACCTGCTCGTGGCGATGCAGCCAATAGGCGGCAGCAATGGCCTGCAAGGTCTTGCCCAGACCCATGTCATCGGCGAGCAGCGCGCGTCCGTGGCCGGCCAGAAAGGCCACACCCTCAACCTGGTAGGGATAGAGCCGCGCCCGCACACCCGGCAGCTGGCCGCCACCGGCGCGAATCTGCTCGCCGATCGCCCGCGCGCGCACCTCACGGCTAGCATCCTCGGCCAGGCGGCGCGCATAGCCGGCGGCATCATCGCCAATCAGTAAATCCGGGCGCTCACCCAAGCGCGCGGCAAAACGCGGAAAGTCTTCCGCCGGGCGGCCGCGAAAGTCGCCGCTGGCATCGAAATAGTCATCAAGCAGCGGCTCGAGTGCCGGATCGGTCGCCGCGCCCCGATGCAGGCGAATGCGCGGCGCGCGCTCTGCCTCCCAATCCAGATACACATAGCCCACCGGCGGCGGCTGGCGCTTGAGCTCATCGATGCGCGGATGCAGCTTGTCGATGCGATGCACCACCGCCTCGATATGCTTGCAGGTGCCAAGCTGGTTGGTGGCAAAATCCGGGCAGGTACAGTAATTGGCTCGCGCGGCGAGCGAGCGCACATGCACCCGGTAGCTGACCGGAAAGTGGGTGGTCGACTGCACCGAGCGCGCGCTCCAGGTGCCATAGACGGGAACCTCATCGAGCAGCTCCGCAGTCAGGGGCGCGACCTGCACCTCTGCGCGGCCACGTGCGATGCGTTCCTCCAATGCGGCAACCTGGGCATCGCGCACCAGCTGACCATCGACAGGCTCCTTGGCGTGGTCGATCAGCAGCGCCAGGGCATGGACGCAGAGCTTGCCCGCCGAGGCGTCATCTCCATCTGACTCATCGCGTTCGGACAGACACTCGCAGGCGCCGGTCAGGCCGACTTCTTCGCCCCAGTGCAGCTCGACCCGGAACAGCGCGTCATCGGTTTCGTCTTCCACCTCTCCTTGCAGGTAGTGTCCCTCAAGCACGCTGGAGATGACACGATGTTCATTGGCATAGCGCACCGCGTCGCGCAGGGTTCCGTGGGCGGACAGCGCGGCGAGCTGGTCGTGGTCGAGCAGGAATGGGTCGCTTGCGTTCATGGCAATGTGCGGATCAGGGGCAGTGCGTTTAGCAAGACCGCAGACATAAAAAGCATGTTCGAGCCGCTACATGCCAGCTTGCTGAAAGGCAACTAGGGAAGGAATCATGATCGCGGCCACCATGCCGAGCAGGGCCAGGACGAGAGCCAGCAGCAGCAGGATGCCAAAGATTTTGAAGTAGGTCGCCAGCCGTTCCAAGGCACCCAAGAACGCGCCCTCGTCGCCGAGCCGTTCCGCTTCTCCGATCAGATCGCTCGCCTTGTAAAGCAAGAAGCCCATCCAGATGGGTAGCCACGCCACCAAGATGCCGACGATGGACAGGGCCGTCAGACCTCCCTGAATCATCAGCAGAACACCAGCAAACTTCATCCAGCCGCGTGCCTTGGACAAAGGGCCAACAAAGCGCATGATCGCTGCATCTGTCATATTCGAGCTCCTGTTGTGAGATCCGAGAAATGATAACGGCGGACTGGCAAGATACCGCAACCCTGCCGCGCCTGTGTCGGTGTCGAATGCGTCCCGCAGGGAATCATCGCGCATTCAGCACCGGCGCTAAAGGTAACCCGTCGCCAGGGTTGCTGCCGAGATTTTTCTGACCGCGCGGCGCTTGGCGGAGGCACCTTACCCCACCGTGCCGCCGAGCATCCTCAGCAAGGCATCCAGCACGCCGACCAGGCTTTCGCCCGCCACCAGACCGGCGGCGGCGACAATCAGGAAGCGGCGCTGCCAGTTCGGCACCAGGGCCCGGGCGAGCAGGCCAAGCAGCGCGCCCAGGCACAGCGCCAGACTGATCGAGGCTGGAATCACGAAGGCGAAGCCGAGCGCCGGCGCGCTCGGCACCCAATGCCGGCGCTCCGCCGGGACCAAGGCTTCGGCCACGGCCAGCGCGATACCCATCAGCGCGGCGATGGCCATGGCCGGCACCGTGCCGGCGGGCAGGCTGCCGAGCCCCGCGGCCAGGACCTCGGCCACCGCTTTCCAGGTCGCCACGGCGGGCGCCGGCCACTCGGGTGTGAGCAGCATGGCCTGGGGATCGGGGATCAGAATCAGATAGGCGGCGCTGCCGGCCAGCGCGCCCGAGAGAATACCGAAAACCTGCGCAATACTCTGCAAGCGCGCCCGCGCGCCCACCAGCATTCCGGTTTTGAGGTCATGTAGCAGGTCGGAGCATTGGCCGGCCGCGCCGCCGGTGACATTGGCCGCCATCAGATTGACCGTGGTATTGGTTGGCGCCAGCGCGCCGAAGCTGAGCTGGGTGATCTTGCCAAGCGCGCCAATCGGCGGAATGCCGGTCTCACCCGAGACTCGCGCCGCGACTATGGCCAGAATAAAGGTCAGCAGCACCGCGAGCACGCCAAGACCGATCGGAATGGCGAAGATGGCCTGTTGCGCCCAGGTCGAGATCACCAGGGCGATTGCCAGCCCGCCCCAGAACCAGCTCCAGGGGATGTGCAAGCGGACGGCTTCGGATTCGGCATCAGCCCCGCCATGCGCATCGGTCGGCTGAGCTCGCACCTCGCCCCGGCGCGCCTTCCAGCGCCGCGCCATGCGAAACAGGGAAAAACCGAAAGAAGTCAGGGACGCGACCAGCATCAAGGTCACCCCCGGCCACAATAACCAGTCGAGCAGCGCGGTAAACCAGGACATCGTGGGATCGGCGGGGCCAGGCGGAATCCATCCCTGGGCCACCGCCCAAGGGCCCAGCCAGCCCCAGGCCAGCAGCGCACCGGCGAGCATTGACACACCCACCCGTGCGCCGACGATGGCGCCGAAGCCGATCATCATCAGCGAGGGTTCGAGCACAAAGCCCAGATTCCGCAAGCTGAGCTGGGTGACACCCTGAGCAGCCAGCCCCCAGGCCGCTGCGAGATCGACACCCCAGGATTTGGATAAGGGAAGCACCAGCGCCGGCAACCGCACCCAGAAGGCATCGACCGCCTTGACCAGGCCGGCCATCAGCCCCGCGCCAAGCAGCCAGGCAATGCGGGCCATGGCCTCTTGTCCGCGGCCATAGATTTCGCGCAGAGTCTCAGCCGCCGCCACCCCGTTGGGGAAAGGCAGCTGCTCCTCAACCAGCATCTGCCGGCGCAGCCCGATGGCCATGACAATGCCGGTGAAGCTCACGGTGAAGACCCACAGGGCCAGCAGCGGAAAGGCCAGCTCGCGCCCGGTCAGCAGCGTCAGTGCGGGGATGGGCGCCACCAGACCGGCGGAAATGATCGACGCGGCCGAGGAGGCCGTGGTCTGGTTGATGTTGTTCTCGAGCAGGCCCCATGGCCGGGCCAGCCCAAGCCGATGCAGACCCGCCCAAAAGCCGTAGCTCAACAGCGCCGCGGCAATGGACATATTGAACGACCAGCCGATCTTGAGCCCGCTGTAGATATTGCAGGGCGCGAGCAAAGCGCCGAGCACAAAGCCGGTCAGCACCGCGCGCAGGGTGAGTTGTGGCGGCGTGGGAGAAGTCACGGCCCTAACAAACTCCGCTGGTTACCCCGGACAAACGGGGGATTCCGCCCCCTGATTCTCGGTTCAAGCCGACAGCCAGCTTTTCACCGAGGGCATGTCCGGCACCCCGCCGCTATGCACCACCTGCCCATCGATCACCACGCCCGGCGTGCTCATAACACCATGGGAGAGAATTTCCCCCATGTCGGTGACTTTCTCGAGTCTGATTTCGACCCCCGCCTCGGCGGCGGCGCGCTCGATCAGCTCGGCGGTGACTTCGCAGTTGCGGCAGCCGCCGCCCAGGACCTTGATGGTTTTCATGCTTATGGTTTCCTTGGAATTCAGGCCGCCAGGGCGTTGAAGCCCCAGCCAACCAGGGTGAATGAGACCGCCAGCACCGAGGAACCGGAACGGAAGATGACAGGATAACGCCAAAGCCCGCCTTTATGGAGTAAATTGGCACCCACCCAGCCCTGACGCACGACTTACCAGACCAAGGCGCTGGACCAGGAATTTCGAGAAGATTTCGCGCCGAGTGGGGTGAAAACCGAACATTGGCGCCCGTGTGACGGAGCCTGCCGGAGAAAAAATCGCTGCCGCAGGACCTCTTGGCCATAGGGGGCCGCCGCCTGCGCTGTGAGCAAGCGGTAGACTCCTGGCGATATTGAGCTCAGAGCAAGCGTAATCGAAACGGTCGTTGCAGGCGCTGCTCCACCTCTTGGGGATCGAGCCAAGGGCCGGTGAGGGTATTGCGGATGAAGCCGATGGTGGCCTGCACCCCAAGCTGCACGAATAGCGCCGCGAGCGCCTTGGAGAAGCGTGCCAGGGTGTTGATCAGATGCGCCAGACGCATCAGCAAATGATAGCCCTTCATCGCGTTCCACTGCTTGGCGAAGGCATGTTCGTAGCCGTAGCCCTGGTGCTTTTCGACCAAAAACGCCCCTTCGATGCCCCAGCGGTAGCGCGCCCCGAGGTTGCAGCGGGTATGCACATTGAGCCGGCTGAGGGGGCGCGAGGAGAGCCAGACATGGCAGGCGTGCTTGGTGATGATCTCCGCAGTCTTGGGGTCCACCACCTGCCAGTGTTCGTGGCAACTCACCACATGGACCTCAAGGAACTTCTTGCCATTGGGTCCATACTCGTAGCGAATCGCGTTGACCCACTGAAATTGCTGCTGGCGCTCGCCCCATGTCTGTTCGCAGCGATGCTCCGGGTGCTCGTGGGCCAAGCTGCGATACTCTTCCCAGACAGTTGGCAGCGAGCCATCCTTAAGCACGATCATAAAATCCCAGTGGTAGGAACGACAGCGTTCCATGATCGGGCCGTTGGCATAGAGCCCATCGAGCAGCAGCATCACCGGCAGACGGGGAAAGGCGTTTTTGATGCGCTCGGCCAGACGGTGAAAGGCCTTGGTCTCGCAGTCCTGCTTGCGCTGCTCGCCCTGCTCTGGGGCAAACTCAAGGAACTCGCTCATCAACGGAATCACCATCCCGTTACGGAAGCACAGGCTCGCCTCCAGCACATAGACGTAGCACTGATATTCCTGCTCCTCGTCGCTGTCGGGGTCCACCTTGGGACCGACACGGCGTTGGGATAAATGCTCATCCCACAGCACGGGAAAAGCGAGTTTCTGCGAGCCATCGATCCCGATGGGGTAACAGTTGTTGATCAGGTAACGCGAGAAGGCTTTGTTGCGGATCAGCCGCCGGACGAGCTCAAGATGCGCGTGGGCGATGGCGTTGACATCGATGCGCGCGAGCAGGCGAAACAGCGTATCGGCGTGAGGAAGGGCGTCGAGTTGCGGGAAGAGCAACCGCAGGTTGGCCTCGAACATCGGCCGGGTAAGCTCCCCATTGCTCGCGCGTCGTGAGCCATACTGAAACACAAACACCAGGATCCCATAGAGCATCAGGACGGTGAGTTTGTGTTTGACCTTCTTGGGGTGACGTGGATCGGGGATCTTGCCGAAGCGTTTGAGCAGGATCGGCAGCATCTGGCGCATGATCAAGATCAGTGTCGTCACCGCCTCGGTGCGCGCCGCGCGTTCCTCGGTGTTGTCGCGGAAAGGGCAGGTGCGATTGGACGGGGTAGCGCTCGGCGGCGGACTCAGTCCCGCTTCACGTTGCTGTTGGCGCAAGCGCTTGTGTTGGTCTTTTTTTTTCTCGCGTGCGCTTTGATCTCCTCGCGTCCCGGACGCCGGCTTGGCTTGCTCATCGCTCGTTTTGACCTCGCAGTTGATGGGAGCACAACAGGGTTCGAAACTCCGCCTGCAAGGACTTGGCAAACATCAGCTTGGGGCGGGTGTGGTAGGTTTTCCCCGGACGCACCAGGCCTCTGCCGCTGGTGCGTCCCAGCAGCGTCCAACCGGCGGCGCGGTAACAGCTGCCGCGAAAGCGCTCGGGGTCGACGAAGGTCTCCAGCAGCAGCGGGCGGTAGCCCCAACAGGCGTGCCAGTCCTCACCGATCTGCCGAGCCAGTTGCCCAAGCACATGACTGGCAAGATGGGGCACCTCAACGCCTGGGAAGATGAGAAAACGGCTGTTGTTGACCACCCAGGGCAGATTCGCCAGGCGCTGGCGCTCGCTCCACCCAATCCAATGGTCGCGCGCCGTCAGGGCTTTGGCGGCACCGCTCAGAAGCACGCAGCCCAGCCAATGCTCGCTGGATTCGATCAAGTAGCGTGCCCAATAGCCGAAGGGTTTTTTATAGCCCAGAGGATGACACTGCGCGAGGGCGTCATTGAAGCGGTGCTCATCGGCTCGGTCACTGACCAGGCGCAGGTGCACCGGTGCAAGCGCCGACAGGGAACTCACCACGGATCGGCGCTGCCGGGGAGCGCGAGCGACCGGTGCGGCCCGCGCGTGCGGGCCGGGATGACTGAAGCGTTCATCCAGAGCCGGGCGGCGCAACTGCCCGGCCGCTTCCAGACGCGCGAGCAGCTTGGAGCAGGCCTGAAACTTTGGCCGGCCCGCGGGCGTGAGCCAATCGAGGTGTTCGCACAGGGTGGCAGTGAGCTCCGTGCGCGATAATCCGGGGAAACGTTCGGCGAAGGTGCGAATGTAGGCCAGATCCTCGGGCGTGATGTCCCGACCTCCTTGCCGCCAAGTTGTTCGAGCTTCATCGTGCATGCGCTGACAATCTCTTCGCGGGAGTGACTCAGGATCGATTCTGGCATCACGCGCGGGCTTTGTCTAGCCGCTTTTGCGAAAACATTTTTTCCGCCCGCCCCTCAGGCCTTGCCACCTGTGGGGGCGAGTGGTTATGCGTCAGGGCTGGCACCCACCTCCTGAAGTCACCTTGGCCCGCCTGTCGATCTGTGCATTTCCTGCTGATTTCCCGCATTCTCGGACTCTTCGCGATGCTATTCAGCGCGACGCTAACGGCACCGATCCTGGTTGCCTGGATCTACCGCGAGCCGAGCATCGTCCCGTATTTGCAGCCGATGTTTGGCTCTTTCGTGCTGGGGCTGGCGCTCTACCTGGCCGGCCTGAAACGCGACTCGGGGCTGACGACGCGCGATGGCTTCCTGATCGTCACCCTGTTCTGGGTGCTGGTGAGCGTGCTCGGTGCCTGGCCTTTCATGGCCGCGCTGGTGCTGGGGCCAGTCGATGCCCTGTTTGAATCCGCTTCCGGCTTCACCACCACCGGCGCCACGGTGATCGTCGATCTCGATCAACTGCCCCGGTCACTGCTGTTCTATCGCCAGCAGATTCAGTGGCTTGGCGGGATGGGCGTGGTGGTCCTCGGTCTCGCGGTCATTCCGATCCTGGGTATTGGTGGCATGCAGCTCTACCGCGCCGAAGCGCCCGGCCCGCTGAAGGACGAAAAGCTGACCCCGCGTCTTGCCAAAACGGCTCGCAGCCTGTGGTTGCTGTACCTGGTGCTCACCCTGAGCTGCGCGCTGTGTTACTGGCTTGCCGGCATGGATGGTTTCGACGCCATCGCCCATAGCCTGAGCACCGTCTCGACCGGGGGCTTCTCCACCCATGACGACAGCCTGGGCTACTTCGACAGCGAAGCCATTGAGATCGTCGCGGTGCTGTTCATGCTGCTCGCCGCAATCAACTTTGGCGTGCATTTCCTGGTCTGGATGCGGCGCGACCCGCGCCTGTATCTGCACGATCCCGAGGCGCGGGCCTTTCTGATCTTCGTGGCAGGGACCGTGCTCTTGGTGGGATTGATGCTCTGGGCTGACGACCACAGCGCCGGGCTGCATCTTAGTCTGCGCGGCGCGGCTTTCGAGGTGGTCTCGCTCGTGACCAGCACCGGCTATGGCATCGTCGACTACTCGGCCTGGCCGGATTTTCTGCCGATACTGCTGATCGTGATCAGCTTCGTCGGCGGTTGCGGCGGCTCGACCGCCGGCGGCATCAAGGTGGTGCGCGTGGTGCTATTGATGAAACAGGGGCTGCAGGAACTCAAGCGGCTGATCCACCCGCACGCCATCCTCAAAGTGCGGCTCGGTCATCGCGTGGTTGAAGCTGGGGTTATCCAGGCGGTCTGGGGGTATTTTGCCCTCTATATCGTTGTTTTCACCATTATGAGCCTGCTGATGATTCATGCCGGCCTCGATCCCATCTCCGCCTTCGCTGCCGTTGCCACCAGCCTCAACAATCTCGGCCCCGGACTGGGCGAGGTGGCCTTGAACTTCGCCAGCGTCAGCGACAGCGGAAAATCCCTGGCCGTGATTGCGATGATTCTGGGACGGCTGGAAATCTTTACCATCCTGGTCATGCTGTCGCCGGAATTCTGGAGGCCCTGAGCGCGCAATCAGCCCTGGCGGGGCGGTGCTTGATTGAGGATGTCGTCAACCACCGACAGCAGCCGCTCGACATTCAGGGGCTTGGTCAGATAGGCGGCAAAGCCGGCCTGCTTGCCGCGTTCACGCGCCTCGGGCATGGCCTCGGCGGTGACGGCAACCACCGGTATCTGGCGCGTCGCGGTGCGCTCGCGCAGCTGGTCTAGCACCTCATAGCCAGACATTCCCGGCAGCAGCAGATCGAGCAGGATGAGATCCGGCGGCTCACGGCGGGCGATACGCAGGCCTTCTTCCGGCGTGGCGGCACAGCGAATGCAAAACTGCGGGCGGCGCGCGAACAGGCGCGTGACCAGCTCGGCATTGGCCTGATTATCCTCGATGTAGAGCAACCTGCGCTGAACCGCCTGTTCATGGTCATGGCGCTGGGGCCGGGACTGGGGTTTGCCAGCCGTGGGCTCGTCCCCGCTAGCTTCGGGCTCGCACACGGGAAGCTCAAACCAGAAGGCACTGCCCACGCCCGGCTTGCTATCGACACCGATCTTCCCCTCCATCAGCCTGATGAACTCCTTGGCCACTGCGAGTCCAATGCCGGTCCCCGGGATTGCCGCGCGATCGGCATCCAGTCGCTCGAACGGGCGGAACAGGATCGCGCACTGCTCCCGCGACAGACCCGGGCCGGTATCCAGCACCTCCACCCGCACCTTGTCCTGAGCGCAGGCACAGTCGATGGTGACGTGACCATCGTCGCGGTTGAATTTGATCGCGTTGGAAATCAGGTTCAGCAGCACTTGCTTCAGGCGAATCTCATCAGCACGCACCCAAAGCTTGCCATGGGTTTCGCATTCCGTGATCAGCGCAATACCGCGGCTGCGCGCCAGGGGCATGGACAGCGAGACACTGCGCTCGATCACCTGAACCAGATCCACTGCTTTGGGGTAAAGCGCGACATGGCCGGATTCCAGCCGCGCTAAGTCCAGCACCTCATCGATCAGCTGCAACAAATGCTGACCGGCGGCGAGGATTTCCTGCACGTTTTCGAGTTGGTCAGGAGATAGCCGGGGTTGCTCGTCGGTCTCAAGCAGCTGCGCGAAGCCGAGAATCGCATTCAGCGGGGTGCGCAGTTCGTGGCTCATGCGCGAGAGAAACTCCGACTTAGCGCGGTTGGCGCCTTCAGCCTGCTCCTTGGCGGCGAGCAACTGGCTGGTGCGCTCGCTGACGCGGTCCTCTAGCGCGTCGTTGAGATTGCGCAGCTCGCGCTCGCGTGCCGCGAGGGTGTCGAGCATCTCGTTGAAGCGACGCGCCAGGGCGGCAATCTCGTCATGGCCGCGCGCCAGGGCGCGGATTTGCGAGTCCCCCTGAGCCACGCCGCCGGCGACAGCGCACAGCGCCCACAGGCGGCGGGTCAGACGCGCACCAATCAGCCACGCCAGCAGGGAGCCGACCAGAATCGCGATCACGGAGTAGATCACGCCATCGCGAACGACCACCGCCAGCTCCCGCTGCGTACCCTGCTGACCAATCCCGACCCGCACCCAGCCGACATGATGCTCACCAGCACGCACCGGGGCGGCGGCATCGACCAGGGCCGCACCGCGCTGCAGAATGGCGCCCCGGACATCCGTGGGCAGATCGACCAGATAGCTGCCGCGGCGCGCGCGCTCGGTATGCGCCAGCACCTCGCCTTCGCGATCGGTCACCAGCGCGAAGCGCAGTTCCGGGTAGCGACGCTGGGCTTCGACGATCTCCTGCAGACCGGTTAGATCGCGCGCCAACAGCCAGCCGGCGGTTGAGGTGGCCAGGGTCCGCGCCAACGCCTGCGCCTGCTGAGTCTGCTGATTGAGCAGCATACGCTTCTGCCGCTCGGTGAGATCCCAGACAAACAGACTCATCATCACCGCATGGACCAGTGCCACGCCGATGATCAGCTGCGCACGGACGTTTTTGAGAAAAGACAGTCGCGTCTTAGTCATCCGCGTGACCAGGCTGGCCCATCCCCGGCTGCTTCTGTGCGGCGGACGACGGCGCGGCGGATGACGGCGCGGCGGACAAGGGCGCGGCAGCCGGAGCGGTCACCGGACTGCTGCCCCCGGCAACCGGCGCCTCGACCGGGCGCACCTCGCGCTCGAAGCGATCGACGAACCCGCGCACCAGGCCTTGGTAGTCCGTATCTGTCGCCGGATGAAAGCGCGCGGTTTCCATCGCCGCCAGAATCGCCGCGCCGCCCGCTGCCTGGTCCAGCTCCAGCAAGCGCGCGCGCAACGCGGTGCTGAAGGCCTCAGGCAACCGACGATGCACCATCACCGAGTTATTCATCAGCGGTTCGGTCTCCCACAGCACGGTCAGTTTGGCGGCCTCCTCGGGAAAGTCGCGCTGATACAGGCGCCAGGGCGGCGGCCAGGTGGCGCCGGCACCGGTCTCGCCAAGATAGACATTCATGATGGAGGATTCCTGCGAGCCGACATAAAGGTTCTTGATGTCCCGGTTCACATCCAGGCCCTGCTGGTGCAGGAAATACTGCGGCATGATGCAGGCAGCCAAGGCCGTCGGCGAGGGATAGCTGACCTTGTGCCCGCGCAGATCAGCCACCTGCGCAATGCCGGAATCCACCCGCGCCAAAATCAGCCCTTTGAAGTCTTCCGCGTCCCCGGCCATGGCGATGACCCGATAGCCCGAGTCCATCGCGATCAGCGTCTGCCATGGGTTCGGCAGCAGAATGTCCGGTGTCTGGGCGCGAATTTTCTTCTCATACGCCTGATAGTCGCGCGACGCCTCAAGCACGATGCGCCCGTCCTCCAGCTGCGCGTTCAGATAGTCGACCAAGGGCTGGTAGGCGTCGATCAGCTTGCGCGGGTTGTGCAATGGGTGAATGGCCAGGCGATAAACCGGCATGCCGTGCGCTGGCTCGGCGCGATATTCAAGCTCCGCGGGCGCATCGGATTCGCCACCGCAGGCCGCGAGCAGCAGCGCCACAAGGCACCACAGCGCCAGGCGCCAGAAGCGAGCCACAGGCGGCGGAAAGGCATCCCGATGGACGTTCAGGCAAGAACTCAGGGGAGAGTAAAGCGGGGAGTCCGGCCGAACATGGGGCGCGGGCGGAACGCACGGGCGCAGGCGGGTCATAAGCGGATCACAGGTGCGGACATCTCACCTAAAGGTAGCCCAAGCTGACACTCCCTGCCGAACAAAGGCGCGAACGATCGCAAACATTCGTACCAGATCGCGCAATCAGACCTGTTGCACCGCCATACCCACACAAAAGTTGCGAATATGTGATAGCACTCGCAGCCCGTTCGCTTGCACTCGAGTATTCTTTCATTACCGGGCCGCCCAGGATGACGGTCTTGTTACAGTGATGTAGGCACACCGCCCGGTAACCCGAAATATCTGCCAGCTCTGCCCCACCAACGAGACTTGTCTGTGCCACAGCAATCTCCCAAGAGCCAGCAGGTGACTGACTTTTTGGTTCTTGGGAGTACAGGACGATGCGCAGATGGCTGATCAGACAGGACCGCCCCAACGGTGGCGTTCTGAGCTTTGCAGGAGATCCCGCGTTCGAGGCGCACTGGATGCTGAGCGAGGACCCACCCACCGAGAATGCGCCGCAACCGGGCCCCGACGAGCGCTACTGGTTTCGCACCGGCGATGACGATGATGATCTGATCGTGCAGTTCTTCAACCTGCACTGGGAGGACACCCCGCCCAAGCCAGCGCTTGCGCGCCGGCTCATGGCCAAAGCGGTCATCGAAATCAACCAGATGATTGGCGAGCGGTTTTAGAACACAATACCCGTCTAAAACCAAAGGCTGGTCGGACCGGGACAGAGAATCACGCAGAGGCACCAACCTGAGACGGGCCGGGAACAAACCGGCCTGCCTCCGCGCCACTTGAGTAAATCAGCGGGGCGGCCGCGGCCGCCCGCGCCCGTCGCGCCAGTGTCTGCGACGGCTTTTCGCCAAACAGCCTTTTGTACTCCTGCGAGAAACGGCTCAGATGGCGGAACCCCTGCGCGAATGCCACATCGGCCACCCGGGTCGATCCGGGCGCAGCTGCCGCCAGCTCGCGCCTGGCCTGGTGCAGCCGGTACACCCGCACGAAGCGCAGCGGGCTTAAGCCGAAGCGTTCCTCGAAGGCGTATTCCAGCGTGCGCTGCTTGGCCCCAGCCGCCTCACACAGCTCACTGACGCTCGGCATCAAGGAACTGCCCTCGCTGAGATACTCAAGCGCCTGAGTGACCACCCGATATCTCGATGCGCCCGCACGCGGCGGCGGCAGGCGCTTGCGTGCAGTCTTGCACAGATCAAGCAACCGTTCCGGCAGCTCCTCCTCAAGCAACGCGCTCAGGCGCGCGGCCTTCTCCGGATTGAGACGCGCCTTTCTGACGATTTGCCGCGCGCCCGCCCCAGCATTCTGGCGCCCCCGGTCACGCGGTCCAGCCGTGACCAAAACGCGATTCAGCCAAGCGGCAAAGTCGGCAAATTCTTCCGGCCCTAACAACAATCCGCCGCGCCGCACCGCAGCATCGCTCAAGTGCGCGGCATCCTCGCCCAAACGACGCTGCAGAAATTCCTGGTCAAGCAAGATGATGAAATGGGCATATTCGGCGTCAACGATGGCATCGAGTGCCCCTGGCTCACTGATGCGAATCGCCGTTGGCTCAGGTCCGTGCCCGAAAAAGCGGGTCTCTTCGCCAAGCTGCAGGGGCACCACCACAACCAGCTTGCCGGGCGGTGACATCCCTCTCAAGCGGGTGGTCACCGAGAACTGCTCGCGATAGAGCACTACTGATTGGGTTGCCAGATAATGCTTGCGATTGAAGAAGCTCTGCTCCCCCATAGGTTCGGACATCACCTCCCAGGGTCGCGATGTGGCCTCAAAGACGATGGGATCATCGGTCTCGATATAGCCACACGCCAAGCCAAAATCCTTTGCTGATGTGTCGTTTTGCATCGCGCTACCTCCTCCCGCTGATCCTACAGGCCCACTTGGCCTCTGTTTCGTTCATGGATATTGCCGGTGCGGGCGACATCAAATCGCATTCGCCACCAAGAAACACACAGAAAAGCTACAAACGAGCAATCTTGTACCACAACTCTGTGCGCTGGAGCGCGTTTTGATCAGGGATTTGCGAATAAGTTCACAAAATCCCCGAAGACATTCACACGCAAGTCGCCCCCCCGGCTCCTCCGCAGGTAGGGCGGATTCCAAGACTTCACGTGCTTGCTTCTCAAGCCTCTAACGCACATGCGCTTGCTTGAAGACGACAGCCAATTAAGCGGGATGGCCGCTATGTCAATGCCCCGTAGTCCCGGTCCTTTAGCAAACGGCTGATGTGGCCTTCCTCTTCGCGCATGGCATCGAGCAGGCGGGCAGCCTCGGCGGCATCGAAGGGTTGCATCAGTTCCAGTTGCTCGGCAAGCCAGGCCATGCGCTCGAAGGCGCCGCTGGCAGCAACTCCGCGAATGCGATGAGCGACGGCGCGGATGCTCTGCTGGTCGCCGCCCTGGTCGCCGCGCTCGGCGGTACGTTGGGCGGTGAGCTGGGCAAGCTGCTCCAAGCCTTCGGTGAAGGCGCCTTGCATGATCAGCTTAAGCATCTCCTGGAGGGCATCCTCTGCACCGCCGACGCGCTCGAGTAGCGCTTCGCGGTCGAAATGCACTAGCTCGTTGCCGGTAATGGAATCCGCTCCGGCTGGCGACGACGCTGGCGGCTGCTTTGGCGGCGCGGATGAAGCCGCCTCATCTGAAGCCGCCTCATCTGAAGCCGCCTCATCTGAAGCCGACTGATCTGAAGCCGGCGAGGATGGAACTGGTGTAGATGGAGCTGGCGTGGATGATTGGGGCGCTGGTTGTCGCGTCAACCAGTGTTGCAGGCACTCGCGCAACTGATCCGCGGCGATGGGCTTAGTCAGGTAATCATCCATGCCCGCTTGCAGGCAGCGTTCCTTCTCGCCTTTCAGGGTGCCGGCGGTCAGGGCGATGATGGGCACACGCCTGCCGCTTTCGCGCGCGCGGATCTGGCCGGTTGCGTCATAGCCGTTCAACCCCGGCATTTGTAAGTCCATCAAGACCAGATCCGGCGTGTGTTGAGTAAAGTGGCGCACGGCTTCTTCACCGCCACTGGCTTCCTCGATGTGCGCTCCGGGAAGCACCTCGGCGACCAGGTGTCGTGCCAGTGTGAGGTTGAGCGGATGATCGTCCACCAGCAGAATCCGCAGATCAGACTGGGTCGTGGCGTCGGCCTTGGCTGCAATCTTGGCAGCCATGCTCCCACCAGCGACGGCGACGGCATCCTCACCGGCGATGCCTCTGGCATCCTCAGCAGCATTCGCGGGCGCGACTCCATCCCCGCGCGCTGTCTCTGTTCTAGCCAGCGCACCGCCAAGCTTTAACTCAACCAGGGCGTTGTAAAGCTGGCGACTGTCGATCGGCTTGTTGGCCATTTTATGGATGCCAAGCGGGTCCGCTTGTGCGCGCAGTTGGACATCTTCAACCAGGCTGTGCAACAACATGATGCGCAGCGACTCGGGGCCAAGATTCAGCTGCTGGCGAATCTTACCGATCACCTCAAGCCCGTCCATGAAAGGCATCTGGTAGTCGACGATGGCGATGTCGACAGCCTGCTGCTGCAAGAAAGACAGCGCGGCCAGTCCGTTGTCAACCGTGGTACAGCGCACGCCGACGAGATCAAGCATGTCTTGGATAATCTTGCCGTTGTTCAGATTATCGTCGATCACCAGTGCATGATGTATGGTATCGAGCACGGCCTGATCGGCCAGCCGATCCAGAGCCCGACCGCCTTCGCAGGGCAGGCACACGCGAAACGAGAAGGTGCTGCCCTGACCCGGCTCGCTGTCGAGCTCAAGCCGACTGCCCATCAAGCTCAGCAGGCGGTTGGAAATCGACAAGCCCAGTCCGGTGCCGCCAAACTTGCGCGTGGTCGAGGCGTCCTCCTGGGTGAAGGCGTCAAAAATGCGTTCCTGCTGATCAAGTGCAATCCCGCACCCGGTGTCGCTGATGGCAAAGCTCAGTTCGCTGATGCCGGGTGTCTGCGTGGGTTCTGCGCTGATGTCGATGCGGATGTGGCCGGCCTCAGTAAACTTGATGGCGTTGCTGATCAGGTTGATCAGCACCTGACGCAGCCGGATGGGATCGGCGTGGATGACTTGGGGCACCTCCGAGGCGATGTGCAACAGCAGCTCAAGCCCCTTCTCGTTGGTCTTGTAGCGCACCACATCGATGATCTGGCGCGTCAGTTCATCGAGGTCAACCTGCTCCGGCGACAGCTCAAGCTTGCCCGCCTCGATCTTGGAGAAATCCAAAATGTCGTTCAGCAAATCGAGCAGCGATTTGGCCGACTGATTCACGTAGCCGACATAATTGCGCTGAGTTTCACTCAGCTCCGACTGGCGCAGCAGATCGCTAAAGCCAATCACGCTGTTGAGCGGGGTGCGGATCTCGTGGCTCATGTTGGCGAGGAATTCCGACTTGGACCGATTGGCAGCATCCGCTTCCGCCCGCGCCTGTTCGAGCGCTTCGCGAATTTTCTTGGCCTCGTCGATGTCCTGAAGGGTGCCGAACAGCCGCTTGCAGCGCCCGTTGTCGAATTCAGCATTGCCGATAGCGCGCACCCATAAGACCTTGCCGCTGGCAGTGATGATCTGCACTTCCAGATCATAGGGAGTGCCGTCCTCCATGGCCTGTGCGATCGCCTGCTGGAGTTTCGCGCCGGTCTCTGGCGTGTAGAAGGCAATCGCCCGTTCGTAAGTGGGCTCGAAGTCCGGCGGAACCTCGTGGATTTCGCGGATGGAGTCGGTCCATTCGAGCTTCCCATTGACCAGGTCATATTCCCAGCCGCCCACGCGCGCGACCCGACTGGTCTGATTGAGGAAAGCATGGGCGCGCTTGAGCTGACGCTCCGCCTCGTGGCGCGCGCTGATGTCGGTGATATTGGCAAAGTAATGTGTGACCTGCCCCGTGGCATCGCACAGCGAGCCGGTTGAAAGATGCACGGGGAACCGCTCGCCGTTCTTGCGCTTGAACACCAGCTCGAAATCGCCGGATTCACCACTCAGCGTTTTTTGCATCGCCTGAGTGATGGCTTCGCACTCTTCTTCCGGCCAGCAAGGGAAGGGCGGTTGCCAGCCGAGCTGCTCCTCCTCGCTGAACCCGGTCATCCTGCACAGCGCCTTGTTGGCGACCTGCTGCCGCCCCTGCGCGTCCACGACCGAGAAGCCATCGGCCATGTTGGCGAGCAGTTGCTCGGAGAATCGCTGGCTTTGCTCAAGCGCCAAACGGGCTGAAACCTGCCCGGTGACATCCTGCACCGTGCCCAGAGCACGCATATTCCGGCCATCGACAGGCGGCAGCGCGCGGCCGCGGGAGCGATGCACGCGCTCATCCCCATTCGGCAGCAGAACGCGGTATTCCTCGTCCAACTCGACGCCATGCGTCAGCAGTGCTTCATAAGCCGTCGCCACCCGCGCCCGGTCATCGGGGTGGACCATCTCCAGCGCCTGGTGAAATTTCAGGTCCCCAGACGTGCCGCGTTCCTCGGGTGTGAGCAGATGTTGGTCCCAGGTGATGGTTCGCTCGGGCAGCGCGATACTCCAGACTCCGATCTGGCTGGCCGCGAGCACCGCCTCAAGCTTGGCGGTTTTCTCTTCAAGCTGGGCCAGGTTGTCTTTGCGCGGCTGCGGGGTTTCTTGCTCGTTAGTCATCGTCTTGGGTAAGGTCATGCACGCTCAGGAGAGTTTACTGAAAGAGTCGGTCAGATTGTGCATGTCAAAGTATAGCCAGACTTCGCAGACTGGATATCGCTACTCAGGGTTTCGCCCTGTTAACGCGCCAATGCGAGCAAGGCGTCAAGGTCGAGATTGGCCTCGCAATGGTCGGCAAGCTCATCAAGCGCGGCTTCGGTGCGGGCGATGAAGTCCAGTGCTGAGGCTTGGGCACCAACCTGCTCAAGCCAGTGGGCGCGGAACGCGTCGCTTGAGAACAGGCCATGCAGATAGCCTCCCATGACGCGCCCATCGGCGGACATGGCACCTTCGGGCCGGCCGCTTGCAGTGTTTTGGGTGGAGCCGCTGGTCGCGCTGCCCGCGTTGGTTTCTGCGCGAATAGTACCGACGACTCCGGCGGGCGCATCATCCGCAGCGCCAGCTGCGTTCTTGGCCCCATCGCCCAGCCGCAGCCAGGGACGCTCGAGCGCGGGACCAGTGGTGCGGCCCATGTGCATTTCATAGCCGCTGATCGGGCAGCCGCTGGCCAGCTCGGTCGCGGCGATGTCGAGCAGACGTTTGTCGGAGCTGATCTCGGTGACCATGTCGAGCAGGCCAAGCCCGGGCGTGTCGCCGGGCTCGCCTTCGAGACCCTCGGGGTCGCGCACCAGGGTGCCGAGCATCTGGAAGCCGGCGCACAATCCCAGCACCCGGCCACCTCGACGCACGTGGGCGAGGATGTCGATATCCCAGCCCTCGCGGCGCAGGGTGTCGAGATCGGCGCGCGTGGCCTTGGAGCCGGGCAGAATCACCACGTCGGTATCGGCCGGCAGCGGCTGGCCGGATTGCAGCCAGCGCAGGTCGACCGCCGGTTCGGCCGCGAGCGGGTCAAGATCGTCGAAATTGGCCACCCGCGACAGGCGCGGCACGGCGATTTTGAGCGTCCCCGCACCAGACCAGTCCTGCTCCGCCGGGCGTTCGAGCGCGAGCGAATCCTCAGCCGGCAGACGGGAGGCCCCCTCGAACCAGCGCAGCACGCCAAGAAAGGGCCAGCCGGTGTGGGCGGTGATGGTCTCGCAGGCGGGCTCAAACAGCGAGAAATCGCCGCGAAATTTGTTGACCAGATAGCCAACCACCCGGTCGCGGTCAGCCTGATCGAGCAGCAGCCAGGTGCCAACCAGGGAGGCCATGGTGCCACCCTTGTCGAGATCACCCACCACCACCACGGGCACGCCAGCGCGCTCGGCGAAGTGCATGTTGGTGATGTCGCAGTGGCGCAGATAGATCTCCGCGCCGCTTCCCGCCCCTTCCACCAGCACCAGATCGGCCTCGGCGCACAGACGCTCGAAGGAGTCGAGCACCGCCGGCATCAGCCCTTGGCGCATTTCGTGATACACCCGTGCCGGGCAGTTGCCCAGCACCCGCCCGCGCAGCACCACTTGGGAGCCGATGTTGGTCTGGGGTTTCAGCAGCACCGGGTTCATGTGAATCGACGGCGCAACCCCGCAGGCGCGCGCCTGCAAGGCTTGCGCGCGACCGATCTCACCGCGCGGGCACTCGCCATCGGGGCCGGGTGGGGCGTCAGTGTCTTCGGTCACCGCCGCATTGTTGCTCATGTTCTGCGCTTTGAAGGGGCGCACAACCAGCCCGCGCCGCTGATAGGCACGGCACAGCCCGGCCACCATCATGCTCTTTCCGACGTCGGAGGCGGTACCCTGAATCATCAGCGCGCGCGCCCGTCGGGGGCCGTGGGTGGCGAGCGGGGGCAAATCCAGCTTGATGGAAGGCGGCTTGGTTGGAGACGATTGGTCAGAAGAATCGTTGTGTGGATCTTGCATGGAATGACTTCAGGTAGAGGGAACTCAATTGGACGCTCAAAGCTGGAATATCGACAGGTCCGCTATACTCATCACAAATGGTTTAAAAATAAACGAACTCAGAATCTGCTCACAACATCCCTTTGCTCTTCACCCGCACCCGCTCATAGAGTTCCTCCATCAGCTCGATGAAGGAATTGTCCCGCTCCCAAAAGCGAGGGAAGTCCCCTGCCTTTCGCACCAGGATGGCCGACACCGCGGGCGGGGTTGCCGGCTCGATCTCGCTCGGCAGCCGTTTGCCACCGTTCCAGAAATCCCGATAGTCAGGCATTGCAACGGCCGGCTTAGGTCGGGTGAAGAAGGACTCCACCGGCTCCGGCGCAGCGGTTCGCGCGTCCGCCATGGACACCAGAGCCTGCCCCAGAGGTGTGGCGCTCAGCGCCTTGTGCAAGCGCTCGCGCGAGAGCCCACGCAATTCGAACAGCAGAAAGGGATCACTGTCGAGCATCCCGGCGAGCCGGTAGTAGACCCCGGCGATGTGCTTGCAGGGATTGGCGTAGTCCGGACAGGAGCATTCAGTCTGGGCGAAATCCTTGCGGCTTTGCGGCAACAGATGCAGGTGCAGCCCGGCGAAGACCTCATCAATCCGCTCGGGCATCTCGCCCATCAACAACTGCGAGACCAGGCCGGCATTGCTGCCGAGCGTGGCGATGGCCTTGTTCCACTCCTTATCCGGAATCGGCGCGAGGCGCATCTGGATGTGATACTTCGGCTCCTTGTAGACACCGAAATAGGGATTGACGTTGCCGCGCACCGTGGCGCTGACCAACGCCTTTTCGATACCAAAGCTCAGGATGCGGCGGTCACCGCTATAGCCGCGCCCGCGCCGCAGGCGTCCAGCATCCATGCAGCCTTCAAGCGCAGCAATGAAGCGCTGTCCCCACCAGGTTTTGCTCTGTTGTGCCATTCTTTTTCTCCAGCGCCCAATCCAACATTCGACCCAGCCATTCGGACCAGCACTCAGGCCTTCGCCTAGTCCACTACGGCATCGCGATTAAGCTGGATGAGCGCCTTGAAGCGCTCGTTATCAAGCTGGGCAAGCCAGGATTCGTCGTTGCCGACGATAGCACCGGCAAGCGCCTGTTTGCTGCGAATCATCTCGTCAATGCGTTCCTCCAGGGTGCCCAGGGTGACCATCTTATGCACGAAGACCGTCTTCTCCTGCCCGATACGGAAGGCGCGGTCACTGGCCTGATCCTCGACCGCCGGGTTCCACCAGCGATCGAAATGAAACACATGATTGGCCTTGGTCAGGGTGATGCCGACACCGCCGGCCTTGAGCGAAAGCACGAACACCGATGGCTCGGTGTCCGGGTCCTGAAAGCTGGCGATCATCTCCTCGCGGCGAGTGCGCGAGCTGCCCCCGTGCAGATAGAAGCTGTTGAACCGCCATTCCTGGCGCAGTAGCTTTTCCAGAGCAGCACCAACCTCAGTAAACTGGCTGAAAATGAGCACGCTGTCGCCCTCGGCCATGACTTCTTCGAGCATTTCCTGCAAGCGTTGCAGCTTGTGCGAGCGCTCGGGGCTGAAGGGGCTGCCGTCCTGCAGAAATTGCGCCGGATGATTGCAGATCTGCTTCAGGCGCATCAGGGTCGAGAGCATCAGCCCCTGGCGCTCGATGCCTTCTTTCTCCTCCAGGTCGCGTTCGACCTGGCGCACCACGCTTTCGTAGAGCGCCGCCTGCTCGCGCCCGAGGTTGCAGTATTGAATAGCCTCGATCTTGTCCGGCAGGTCGCGGATGATGGCCTTGTCCGTCTTGACTCGACGCAGGATGAAGGGCTCGACCAGGCGCTTGAGGGTGGCAGTCTGGACCGGGTCCTGGTCGCGCTGCACCGGCAGCTCGAAGCGCTTGCGAAAGCGCGCCTGGGTGTCGAGATAACCGGGATTGAGAAAATGCAGGATGGACCAGAGATCCATCAGCCGATTCTCGACCGGGGTGCCGGTGAGGGCCAGGCGATGGGTGGCGCGCAGCTTGCCAATGGCCTTGGTCTGGGCGGCCTTGGGGTTCTTGATGTTCTGCGCCTCGTCGAGCACCAACCGGTGCCAGTCGACCGCAGCCAGCAAAGGCTGATCGCGCCGCGCCAGAGCATAAGAGGTAATCACCAGCGCCTGCCCCGCCACCGCCTGCTTGAACGCCTTGGCATCGCTGAGGCGATCCGTGCCATGGTGCATCAGCACCGATAGCTGGGGCGCGAAGCGCTCGACCTCCTTGCGCCAGTTACCAATGACCGAGGTCGGAGCGATCAGCAGGGTCGGGCCGGGCGGCTTTGTATTTGCGTCGCCGCCCACTTTTCTGTCCCCATGCGCGGCAGCGCCCTCGCGCTCGCGCACCAGTCGGGCAATGACCTGCATGGTCTTGCCCAGGCCCATGTCATCGGCCAGACAGCCATTGAGGCCCAGACGATCAAGAAATTCAAGCCAGGCCACGCCTCGCTTTTGGTAATCGCGCAGTTCAGCGTTCAGCCCGGGCAGCTCGGCGATAGGTTCAAGTTGGCTGCGATCGCGCAGGCGCTCCAGCATCTCCGCCAGGGCATCATCGCGCTCGACCTCGAACAGATCCTCGGTCGCCGTGCGCTGCAACAGCGATTGGAGGTCCATCTCGGCGGTTTCCTGGCCATGCTCGCGCCAGAAGCGGAGCATCTCCTGCATCTGATCGCGATCGAGTTCCACCCATTGGCCGCGAAAGCGCACCAGAGGGGTCTTTGCCGCAACCAGTTGCTCCCATTCTTCTTCACTCACTGGTTCGTCACCAATGGCGAGCTGGTAGCGATAGCGAATCAGGTTATCCAGGCTCAGGATACCGGTACCAGCCGCACTGCCGGTGGTCTTCTCGCGCTGCTTGCCAGAGCGCAGCCGAATGCGCACCCTCTGGCGGCCCTTGGGTGTCCACCAGGCAGGAACAATCACCTTGAAACCCGCGTCCTCCAGAATCCAGGCATCCTCTTTGAGGAAGCGGAAGGCGTCATCCAGATCAAGGGTTACCGATTGCGGCGTCGCGGTGTCGAGCCCCGCCCAGAGAGTTGGCAGCATGCGCGCGGCCAAGCCCAGATCCAGCAGTACCTGGGTCTCAAAATCCGCGCCAAGCGGGCGGCCTGCGTGTTTGCGCTCGGCGGCGGACAGCGGCCAATACTCAGCGAGCGCCAGGCGCTGGGAGGGATCATCCTTGGGCACGGCGACGAATTCGAGCGTCCAGTCGTTCTCCGACTCGTCCGATGGTTCGACCAGCCGGAAGCCGAGGGTGAAGGACGCATCGCGCCCACTGCCTTGGATGCGCTGGCGCCACTGCTGCCAGTGCTGATAACCTTCCAGCCCGGCGCCCGGCTGCGGCCAGGGGCGCGCCGCCGGCTCTGCGGCGAGACAGGCATCCAGCAGGCTGCCCTGAAAGCGCTTGGCGAAGGTGGCGGGAATCGTCACACTACGCAGAATGTCGTCGAGCAGCACCTCACTGGCATGGTGCAGCAGCGATTCCGGGTCGGCCAGTCCCTCCATCCCCGCCGCGCCGACCGCCGGCATGCACTCGGTGGCATCCTGGATGAGCCGTTCGTAGTCGTCCGAGGCCCAAGCCCAGCCACCATGGATCTCATAAGGCGGCTTCTTTCGTTTGCCCTTGGGCGGCGGCGGTTGGCGGTAAACCAGCGCTGGAAGGTAACGGTCGCGCATCAACAGGCGCTTGAGGTTCTGGGTCAGCCAATACCAGAACAGGAAATCACCGCCCGGCTCCAGCCCCGCGGCCTGATAGAAGGCAAGAAAATGAATGTCGGCCAGCTGCTTAATGGGACGGCCGAGTCGGTAACATTCGACCCCCCAGGGCTGGAGATCAACCGGGTCGGTTGATGCGCCCTCGAATGGCTCAGGCCAGGACTTGGCAAGCTGGGGCGAGGGCAACGGAGCACCCGCCGCACTTGGCAGCCAGATGCGCTGGGCGTTCAGCGTCGGCTTGCCCCGCTCGGACTTGGGCACCAGGCCCAGATCGCCCAGTAACTCGGGCCAGGCCGGGCCGGGCAATTGGAAGGGATGAGAATGAGCCGCTGCTTGCCTGGCGCGGTCAGAACCGGTGCCGGCTGGCGGTAAGGTCTCCACCCACAGCCAGAAGGCACCGCTCTGCACAAAGGCATTGCCAGGCTCGGGCAGCCAAAAAGAGTGGAGTACCCGCATTCACCTTGTCTTTAAGTGGTCAATGTCCGCCGCCCTTGAGCGCGCCGACGATGCCCTCAATGGTGTCTTTAGCGTCGCCAAAGATCAGGGATGTGTTGTCCTGATAGAAGAGCAGATTATCGACACCTGAATAGCCCGGACGCATAGAACGCTTGAGGAAGTAGACCTGGCGCGCCTTGCCGGCTTCGAGAATAGGCATGCCGTAGATGGGGCTGGAGCTGTCTTGCTTGGCCGCCGGATTGACCACGTCGTTGGCGCCAACCACCAAGGCGACATCGGCGCTCTGGAACTCAGGATTGATCTCGTCCATCTCCAAGACCAGGTCGTAGGGGATATCGGCCTCGGCGAGCAGGACGTTCATGTGGCCTGGCATGCGCCCGGCGACCGGATGGATGGCGAATTTCACCTCCACGCCGCGCGCTTGCAGCAGTTCCATCATGTCCTTCAGCGAATGTTGCGCCTGGGCCACCGCCATGCCATAGCCGGGCACGATGATGACCTTGCCGGCATCTTCCATCCAGTAGACAGCGTCATCCACGGACGCGGATTTGACACCCTTTTGCGCCGCCACCGCACCGGCACTGTCGCCGCCGCTGTCATCGGAGCCAAAGCCGCCGAAGATGACATTGATGATGCTGCGGTTCATCGCCCGGCACATGATGAACGACAGGATGGCGCCGGAGAAACCAACCAGGGCACCGACGATGATGAGCAGATTATTGTGCAGCGTGAAGCCGGTCGCCGCCGCCGCCCAGCCAGAGTAGCTGTTCAGCATGGAGATGACCACTGGCATGTCGGCACCGCCGATGGGAATAATGAGGGTACCGCCCAGCACAAAGGCGAGCAGGGTCATCAGCAGCAGCGACCAGATGGCGCCTGTGCTGGCAAAATGCACCGCGAGCGCAATGGTGGCGATGGCAATCAGCGCATTGAGCAGATGCTGGCCGAAGAATTTCACCGGCTTGCCGCTGATCAGCCCCTGCAATTTGCCAAAGGCGATAACCGAGCCGGTGAAGGTAATGGCGCCAATCACAATGCCGGCGGACAACTCGCCCATTAGCAGGGTATTCAAATCCCCACTCGCGCGTTTGTTCAGGAAGGTGCCGATGGCCACCAGCACCGCCGCCAGACCGACAAAGCTGTGCAGCGCGGCGACCAGTTGCGGCATGGCGGTCATCTGGATGCGCAGCGCGATGACAATGCCGATCACCGCGCCCATGACCACTGCGACCCCGATCAGCCAGTAAGACATCACCTCAGCGCCCGCCAGGGTGGCGACAATGGCGATCAGCATGCCGAGCATGCCGTAGAGATTGCCGCGCCGGGCCGTGGCCGGATGGGTCAGGCCCTTGAGCGCGAAGATAAAGAGCACCGCAGAGACCAGATAGGCCAGCGCCTGGCCGTCATGTGACAGTCCGGTGCTGAACAGGCCAGCGGCCATCTGCTTGAGTTGCAGCAGGAAATCCATTGCGGGGTGTCCTTATTTCTTCTTCTTGAACATAGACAGCATCCGGTGCGTCACCAGAAAGCCGCCGAAGACATTGATACTGACCAGCAGCACCGCGAGAAAGCCGACCGACTTGGCAAACCAGCCGGCGTTTTCTGCCCCCGTGACCAGCAGGGCGCCCACCAGCACAATGCCGGAGATGGCATTGGTCAGCGCCACCAGCGGCGTATGCAGAGATGGTGTCACGCCCCAGATGACGTAGTAGCCGATCACGCAGGCAAGCACGAAGACATAAAGGGCGAGAATGGATTCGGACATCCGATTGGGCTCCAGATTTACAAATGGCTTAACTTGGTTCGCTTTAGCAGTCTCAGCAGCAAGACTCGATTTTCAGCTGGTGACAAATCCGACGCGCAAGGTGGTTGTCAATTTCTTGATGGCGCGGAACAGCCGAACGTGCTCCAGTCAAAGGATTTTGCCACCAAGAATGGTTGCTACCTTCGCGAATCAGCAGGCACCCATAACGTCTGAGATGGCGGATCAAATCCGAACGCTTCAAACCGCGATGCACTCTTCAAAGAATTGCTCACCAGCATCCTTTAAGGCGTCTGCTCTGTTCAGTTCGATGGCTTCTTTCAAGGTGTCGCGCAAGGATGCCAGCAATTCCTCTCTTGTCGCTTCCTGACAGTTAACGCCTGGGACTTCTTCAATCCAACCAATCCACCAGGGACCAGACTGCTTAACAACCGCTGTGTAATGGTTGGCCATGCTCAGCCTCCCGTTATCCGCATCGCCTGAGTGATCTCATCGGCCTCGAAATCCTTGAGCGTCGGGCCGGATTCACCCTGCTCAACCATGATCTCGAGCAAATTGAGCAGATTGCGCGCATAGAAGGCGCTGGCGTCGGCCGCGACCATCGACGGGTAATTGGTGTATCCGATCAGATGCACCCCTTGGTGGTCAATGACCTGATCCGGCAGGGTCAGTTTGCAGTTGCCGCCATTGGCGGCGGCCAGGTCGACGATGACTGAGCCGGGGCGCATGCGCTCGACCACCTCGGCAGTAATCAACTCGGGCGCCGGACGGCATGGGATCAGCGCGGTGGTGATGATGACCTGGGCTTTGGCCAGCTCATCGGCCAGCGCTTGCTGCTGACGCGCCTTGGCCTCATCGGAAAGCTCCTTGGCATAGCCGCCCTCGCCGGAACCTTCCTCACCGATGTCAAGCTCGATAGGCTTGGCGCCGAGCGACTGGATTTGTTCCTTGGTTTCCGGGCGCACATCATAGGCATGGACGTCGGCGCCAAGACGCCGCGCGGTGGCGATGGCTTGCAGGCCGGCCACACCAGCGCCCAAAACCACCAGACGCGCGGGCTTGGCTGAGCCGGCGGCGGTCATCATCGGCGGCAGGAAGCGGCCGTAGTGCGCGGCGGCCTCGATCACGGCGCGATAGCCGGCAATGTTGCTTTGCGAGGAGAGCGCGTCCATCGACTGGGCACGCGAGATGCGCGGGATGCGTTCCATCGCGAGCAGATTGACTCCGCGCGAGACCGTGGCCCGGGTCAGATCGTCTTCACCGCAGCTTTCAATCAGGCTAATCAGAGTGGTGCCTGGTTGCAAACGCTCGGCCTCCTCGGCACTGGGGCGGCGTACCTTCAGCACCAGTTCGGCCGCGAAGCATTGCTCCGTGCTGACGATTTCAGCACCGGCCTCGCGATACGCCGCGTCCGGATAGCTGGCAGCGGCACCAGCGTTCTGCTCGATTAGCACCGAAAAGCCTTTGCCGACGAGTTTCTTGACGACATCCGGCGTGCTGGCGACGCGTTTCTCGCCAGCGAGAGTCTCGGCTGGAATCCCGATTTTCATAGGTAGTTTTGGTTCCCTTGTCTCACGGTGGCTGGAATCCGAGGGAATTCAGCGTTCGTCGCGCATGGCGCATGGCGTCTCAGTTCAGTCTCGGATCGACCAAGCCCCGGGAGGCGCTAAACAAAAATCCGCGCATTATCCGCCCTGACTGCTTTGATCTCAACCCGGCGGAGCTAGCAGCCAGATCTGGCCGCCAAACCTGACCAACAGTTCTGGCCGCCAAACCTTGCTAGCCGACAACTCTGGCCGACAACTCTGGCCGGCAGACCCAGCCGGCGATCGGGCGGGTCATCTGGCCAGTCCATCATCCGTAGACCAGCGCAGATCAGTACTCGCGAATAAAATCGTAGATGTTCAGGTAGTCCTGCCCGGGATGATTCCAGGAATAGTCGCAACGCATGGCGTTCTTGATCAATTCACGGAAATGCTCGGGATAGCCGTAGTAACAGGCGAGGGCACGACCGAGCGCTGACTCGAGCCCGGGGGCGTCGTAGTTGTCGAAACAATAGCCGTTGCGCTCGTGCAACGGGCGCTCCGAGTGATCCTTATCGAACACAGTGTCCGCCAACCCGCCGACGGTGCGCACGACAGGAATGGTGCCGTAGCGCAGACTGATCAACTGCGTCAGGCCGCAGGGCTCGAACTGACTCGGCACCAGCATGATATCGGCACCGGCGTAGATCAGATGCGCCAGGTCCTCGTCGAAGCCGATTTCGAGATGGCAGTCAGGGCTATCATTCAGCATGTGCTTCAAGCCCCAGAAATCATTGTTGATGCCATGATCTGGACTGGAGCCAAGCAGCACGAACTGGGCGCCGCGTTCAAGCGCATAGAAAATGGCATGACGCACCAGCTCAAGGCCCTTCTGCGGGTCCAGACGTCCAATAAAGGCCACCATCGGCTTTTCGTTATCCGCCAGCATCAAGCGGTGACGTAGCGCTCGCTTGTTATCGTACTTACCGTCGAGTGTGTCGATGTTATAGCGCACCGGAATATGGTGGTCGATTTCCGGATTCCAGACGTCGTAGTCGATCCCATTGACCACCCCACCATACTTCATGTGATGGGTATGCAGCGTGGGCTCGAGCCCAAAGCCCTGTCCCTGGTCTTTTGTCTCGAACGCATAGCGTGGAGAGACGGTGGTGACGAAGTTCGAATAGACCACACCACCCTTGAGCAGGTTGATCGCATTGGGATAGCGCTGATCGCCTAAGCGCGCGTGATCCAAAAACCGCTCCGGCTGGTGCAAACCGGTCGCGCCCAGCAGCTCGCTGCCGGTAACGCCCTGATGCTTGAAGTTATGAATGGTCAGGCAGGCACGCGGATGCGTCATGCCAAGCTGCTGATAGAACTCGTATAAAAACACCGGTACCAGCGCGGTTTGCCAGTCATGGCAATGGATGATGTCCGGGTGCTTGCCGGACTGCCACAAAAACTCAATCGCCGCGCGCGAGAAAAAGGCATAGCGCAGAATGTCGTCTTTGAAGCCGTAGATGCTGCCGCGATTGAAAAAATTGTCGGGCGAATGGGGCTCGATGAAAAAGCATTTGCGTGAATGCACAAAGCCAAAATAGACCGTGCAATGGACGGCTCCACCGTACCAGGGCACCCAGAGGTCATTAAAGACCTGGTGCAGTTCATAGATGTGGTCATAACGCAGACAGTCGTATTTCGGCAGTATGACCTCGACATGGTTACCGCGGATGGCAAGCTCGCGGCTCAAGCCGAACACCACATCAGCTAGCCCACCCACCTTGGCCACCGGCGCCATCTCAGGCGCGATATGCACGATAAAAAGACTCGGGCGCGGCGGATAATAGGGCGCTGGTGCTTCGGCTGCCGGTTCTGGGGCCGGCTCTGGGACCAATTCTGGAGCTGTTTCCGGAACCGGTTCTGGCGCCGGCTCTGGAGCTGTTTCCGGGGCCATGTCCGCGGCTGGCTCTGCGACTGGGTCCGACTCCGGGCGCGACGTCTGTTCTGATTTCGTCTCCGGAGCAGATTCGGGCGTCGATTTGGCTGCATCAGGGCGGTCCCCGCCCTCCAGATCCAAGCCGCGAGCAGATGCCTGCCCGCTCGCCTGTTCCTTCACCGGTCCCTTCACCGGTCCCTTCGCCGGTCCCTTCGCCGGTTCCTTCACTGGCCCCTTCGCCGGTTCCTTCACTGGCCCCTTCACCGGTTCCTTCACTGGCCCCTTCACCGGTTCCTTCACCGGTTCTGCCTTAGCCGCATGGGTTGCAGCAGGAGTATCAGCAGTTTTTTCGGCACCTGAATTGGCCTCAGCGCCTGGCGCGATGCGAGTTCCGCTCGCGGACTCTGCCTTGTGGTCCTCCTGTTTGGGCGCTTTTCCCACTTGGGCAGATGGTTGTCCTGCCGCCTTGGTGCTGGCCGCAGCTTGGGGCTCGGCACTGGTTGCCGCCTTGGTATCGCGATCACCCGGCGGCTGGCCCGTTGCCGGGGTGGCTTTGCCCGTGCTTTTGGCGCGCGTGGCCGGAGACCGAGTGGCTGGAGACTTGGAGCTCGCCCTTCTTGCCATGACTGCTGTCCTGAATGTCTTGCCTGAATGTTTTGTATCTGTCGCAATAACCGCGGGCGCGCTGATTGCACCCCGTTCATCCGCAGGCCGCCCTTTGCGGTGTCGAGACGGCGTCGGATCAGTCCGGCTTCTCGGTTGCCAAAGTCGCGCCGGCTCCCGCGTCATCGGCCGGCGACTCGGGCTGCAGGATAAGACCGGCCAGCGGTGGCAGAGACACCACCAGCGAGGCGGGGCGATTCATCCATGGCGTGGCCTCGGCTTGCAGGGGCTCGGTCGCGTCCCAGTAGCCCGACCCGCCAAAATCCGGTGCGTCCGAGTTAAACAGAAGCCGATAGCGCCCGAGCGTCGGCACCCCGATACGGTAATGCTCACGCGGCACTGGCGTGAAGTTTAACGCGACCACCAGATGCTCGGCCCCCGGGTCCTTCGGCTCCCCGCCGCTCTTGCGCTGATAGATGAGCACCGAGTTCTCGGCATCATGGCAGTCGATCCATTCAAAACCCTGCCAGTCAAAGTCCTGGCTGTGCAACGGAGCATGCTCGAGATAAAGCCGATTGAGCGTGCGGATCTGATCCTGAATGCCCCGATGGGGCGGATATTCGAGCACATACCAGTCGGCCATGCGGGTGCAATCCCACTCCTCGCCCTGGGCGAACTCGCAGCCCTGGAACAGCAGCTTCTTGCCTGGGTGGGTGTACATATAGGTATAGAGCAGGCGCAGATTGGCGAAGCGCTGCCACTCGTCCCCCGGCATGCGATAGAGCAGCGAGCGCTTGCCATGCGTCACTTCATCGTGCGAGAAGGGCAGCAGGAAGTTTTCGGTGAACGCATAGAGCATGCTGAAGGTCAGGCTGTCCTGATGGTACTTGCGATGCACCGGGTCCTCGCCAAAATAGCGCAGGGTGTCGTTCATCCAGCCCATATTCCATTTCAGATCGAAACCCAGGCCGCCTAAGTAGGTCGGGCGCGTCACCTGCGGCCAGGAGGTCGACTCCTCGGCCATGACGAGCGCACCGGGCACCTGCTTGTGGGTGATCTCGTTTAACTGGCGCAGAAAGTCGATCGCCTCCAGATTCTCCCGCCCGCCGTGGCGGTTCGGCACCCATTCCGTGCGCGAGTAGTCGAGATACAGCATGGAGGCGACGGCATCCACCCGCAGGCCGTCGATGTGATATTCCTCGAGCCAAAACAGCGCGCTGGAGATGAGAAAATTCCTCACCTCGTTGCGGCCGAAATTAAAGATCAGCGTCGACCAGTCCAGGTGCTCGCCGAGGCGCGGGTCTTCGTGCTCGAACAGCGCGGTGCCGTCAAAGCGCGCCAGCGCATGGGCGTCTTTGGGGAAATGCGCCGGCACCCAGTCGAGAATCACGCCGATACCGTTGGCATGGCAGTGGTCGACAAACCAGCGGAAGTCGTCCGGCGTGCCAAAGCGGCTGGTCGGCGCGTAATAGCCGGTGCATTGGTACCCCCAGGAAAGATCGAAGGGGTGCTCGGTGATGGGCAGCAGCTCAATGTAGTTAAAGCCCAGATCCTTGACATGATCGACCAGCCGGCGCGCGAGCTCACGATAATTGAGCAGCTCGCCATCGTCGCCGCGCTGCCAGGAGCCCAGGTGAACCTCATAGATGGCCATGGGCGCATGCTGCCAGTCGTGCTCGCTGCGACGCGCGATCCAGTCCTTGTCCTGCCAGTCGAAGGTATCAGGCGCCGTCACCACCGAGGCGTTCTGCGGGCGCAGCTCGAAAGAGCGTCCGTAAGGATCGGCCTTCAGCCCGATGGACCCATCGCGCCCGCGGACCTCAAACTTGTAAAGCTCCCCGGCGGCTAACCCCGGGATGAACAGCTCCCAGACGCCGTTACCATGCACCCGCATCGGATGGCGGCGCCCGTCCCATTGGTTGAAGTTGCCGGCGACACTGACGCGCTCGGCATTGGGTGCCCAGACCGCAAAAAGCACACCCGACACATCATCGACCTGGTGCTCGCGCGCGCCAAGCATCCGGTAGGCGTGCCAATGACGGCCCTCGCCATACAGGTGCAGGTCAAAGTCCGGCAACTGATGCGGGAAGCAATAAGGATCGTAGCCTTGGTGTTCGGCGGCTTGCGAGGATGCTGCGACGGCATCCGCGCTTGACTCGTCTGTGTCGGCTCCCGTCGGGCGCGCATGCCAGGCGAGCTGATACCGCTCGGGAACATAGCTTGACGGCCCGGCCCACACGAACAGGTCAGTCCCCTCGATGCGGGTCATGGGCTGATTGCAGTCGACAATGCGCACGGTCTCCGCACCAGGCAAAAATGCGCGCACCACCACACCATCGGCGCAGGGATGACGCCCGAGTACGCTAAAGGGATCGGCGTGCCGAGCATCGAGAATCAAACGCAGTGAGTCGGTCAGTTCAAGGTGATTCATCCTGAGAAAACCTGTTTTCTGTCGGCCGCGCGGTACGCGTTCCGGGGTGAAGGGGTTGCGCCGCGGGCCAGGTTGAACTGGTCCGTTGCGGCGCTGCGCATCCTTTGCGTTGGTATTTCCATTATGCGGGATTCGCCCGCGAAAACCGAAGACAAATCTGCACTCGCTGCAATGTTTTGCCCTCTCGGCCCGATTGGGCTAAGGTCCCGCGCACAACAATAGCAGCCGCCAGCTTAGAGCCGGTGGCCGGCATCCACGAGGAGGATCAAACATTGAACTATCAGCAAACCTACACGGCCGCCGCTCAAGACCCCGAGCGCTTCTGGGGCGAGGCCGCGGCAGCCATTGACTGGGACCAGCCTTGGGAGCGGGTGCTTGATGACAGCAACCCGCCCTTCTACCGCTGGTTTGCCGGCGGCATGCTGAACACCTGTTACAACGCCGTCGACCGCCATGTCGCGGCCGGCCGCGGCGAGCAAGCGGCCATCATCTACGATAGCCCGGTTGCCAATACCAAAGATCGCATCAGTTATGCCGAACTACAGGACCGGGTCGCGCGCTGCGCGGGCATGCTGCAGGATCTCGGCGTCGCCCAAGGCGACCGGGTGATCATCTACATGCCCATGGTGCCAGAAACCGTCATCGGCATGCTCGCCTGCGCGCGCATCGGCGCCGTGCATTCGGTGGTTTTCGGCGGCTTCTCCGCCCGCGAACTGGCCACTCGCATCGACGACGCCAAGCCGAAGGTGATTCTTGCCGGCTCCTGCGGCATCGAGCCTAGCCGCATCGTTGCCTACAAGCCTCTGCTTGATGCCGCCATCGAATCGAGCAGCCACAAGCCCGAGCATTGTGTCATCTTGCAGCGAGATCAAGGCCGCGGCGAACTGCTGCCGGGTCGAGACCTGGACTGGATGGAGGCCGTCGCCGCTGCCAGCCCAGCTGAGTGCGTGTCGGTAAAGGCGACCGATCCGCTCTACATTCTCTATACCTCCGGCACCACTGGTGTGCCCAAAGGCGTGGTCCGCGACAACGGCGGCCATGCAGTGGCCTTGTGCTGGAGCATGCGCCATGTCTATGGCGCGCAGCCTGGCGAGGTCTACTGGGCTGCGTCCGATGTCGGCTGGGTCGTCGGGCACTCCTACATTGTCTATGCGCCCCTGCTGAATGGTTCCACCACCGTGCTCTATGAGGGCAAGCCGGTCGGCACCCCGGATGCCGGCGCCTTCTGGCGCGTCATCGATGAATATGGCGTCTCGCTGCTCTTTACCGCCCCGACCGCCTTCCGCGCCATCAAACGCGACGACCCGGATGCGAAGCATCTCGAGCGCTACCGGATGGATAAATTTCGCGCGCTCTTCCTCGCCGGTGAGCGCTGCGACCCGAATACGCTCGAGTGGGCGCAAGAAAAGCTCAAGGTGCCGGTCGTCGATCACTGGTGGCAGACCGAAACCGGCTGGGCCATCGCCGCAAACTGCCTTGGCATCGAACAACTCCCGGTCAAGCCCGGCTCGCCCACCAAACCGGTCCCCGGCTTTAACGTGCAAGTGCTCGATGACGAAGGCACGCCAGTTGCGCCAGATACCATCGGGCGCATCATGATCCGGCTGCCCCTGCCGCCCGGCTGCCTGCCAACCCTGTGGGGCGATGACGAGCGCTTTGTGCAGTCCTATCTCTCCGCGCAGCCCGGCTATTATCTGAGCGGCGATGCGGGCTACTTTGACGAAGACGGCTATCTGTTCGTGATGAGCCGGATCGACGACATCATCAATGTCGCCGGTCACCGCCTCTCGACCGGCGCCATCGAAGGCGTGCTGGCCAATCATCCCGCAGTGGCTGAATGCGCCGTCATCGGTGCCGCCGACACCCTGAAGGGCGAACTGCCGGTCGGCTTGGTGGTGCTCAAAACCGGCATCGACACCGCCCCTGAGACGCTAAAAACCGAGCTGATCGCCTTGGTGCGAGACCAGATCGGCCCAGTCGCCGCCTTCAAGAGCGTCATCATCGTCGAGCGTCTGCCCAAAACCCGCTCAGGCAAAATCCTGCGCGGCACCATGAAGAGCATCGCCGACGGTACCCCCTATCGCCAACCCGCCACCATCGATGACCCGGCCATCCTCGGCGAGGTCGAGCAGGCGCTGCACGACAGTGGCTATGGAGGCTCAGCGCCAGGCTGAGAAGCCTGGCGATCGATCCACGATTTGATTAAAGTCCCGAGGTTCTGATGCCGCGTAGGTTGTTGCTGTCCTTTGTCCTGTTCACTGTTGTCTCCGCCGCATTGGCGCCAAGCCCCGGTCGCGCTGCCGCCACGGCCAAGCATCCGCGCATCGGCCTGGTCCTGGCTGGCGGTGGCGCCAAGGGCGCGGCGCATATCGGGGTGCTCAAGGTGCTGGAGGAACTGCGTATTCCTATTCATGCCATCGCCGGCACCAGCATGGGCTCGCTGGTCGGCGGGGCCTATGCGGCGGGGCTGTCAGCGCAAGAGCTTGGCCAGCGCGTGCTCGCGGTCGACTGGAATGAGATGTTCGATGACAACCCGCCGCGTTCGCAGTGGCCGGCGCGTCGGCAGCAGGCGAGCCTGACACCCGCTTTCAATTTTTCCATCGGGGTGCGCGATGGCAAAGCGAAACTCCCTCCGGGTGCCATTGCGGGTCAAAAAGTCCAGTTGTTTTTTAATGACTTGCTCCAGGGCGTTGAAACCACACAGAACTTCGACGCGCTGCCGATTCGCTTCCGCGCGGTGGCGACCAACCTCGAAAACGGCGAGATGGTGGTGTTCGATCACGGCCCCCTGCCGGTGGCCATGCGCGCGAGTATGGCGGTACCGGGAGTTTTCGCTCCCATGGTGTGGGAGGATCACATCTATGTCGACGGCGGTCTGGTGCGCAACCTGCCGGTGGATGTGGCGCGCTCCATGGGGGTCGATCATCTCATCGTGGTCAATCTTGGCTCGAGTTTTTTGCCGCGCGATCAACTCGACAACATTCTTGGCATTACCGGCCAGATGATCGCCATTCTCACCGAGCAAAATGTTCAAGTCTCACTCGCGGAGATCGACCCCAAACGCGATCTGCTCATTGTTCCCGACCTCGGCGACATCGGTTCGAGCGATTTTGACCGCGCCGCGGAGGCCATCGCCACCGGCGTGACAGCCGCGCAAAAGAGTGCCGGGCAGTTGCGCCGCTTCAGCCTGAGCGAGAAGGAATACGCCGCCTGGAAGCGCGAGCGCTTTGGCCGCAGCACACCTGTAACGCGAGTCAGCGAGGTGCGAGTCCTGGGACTGAAGCGCGTCAATGAGGCCCTGTTCGACCCATTGATCGACGCACAGGAGAATCAAGCCTTCGACCGCGAACGCCTTGAGCTCGACATCCAGCATCTCTATGGACGCGGGGACTTCGAGCGCATCAGCTATCGCTTCGAGCCTGACCCGGCGGGCAAAGGTGAGGTGCTCATCGTCGACGCGGTGGAAAAGGCCTGGGGGCCAGGATATCTCGGCTTCGGGCTCAAACTCTCAAGCGACAATAAGGGCGACAGCCGCTTCGGCCTGCGCGCCACCTATCAGAAGACATGGATGAACCGGCTTGGCGCCGAGTGGTTCAGCGAGATTGAGTTGGGCAACGAACCGCGTCTGTACAGCGAATGGTTCCAGCCACTCGACCTGGATCATTCCGGTTTTGTCGCGCCCTATCTGGACCTGAAGCAAACACCTTACAGTGTGTTTGACGGCGATCAGCGCGTCGCCCGCTACGATGTGACCCGGGCGCACGTCGGTGCCGATTTCGGCCTGAGTCGCAGCAACCTTGAGCTGCGGCTGGGGCCCTACTGGGGCATCACTAACGTCAACCTGGATACCGGCTCGCGCGAGCTACCAGAAGGCGATCAAGTCGATTCCGGCGTGCGCGCGAGTCTGTCTTACGACACGCTTGATCGGGCCGCCGTGCCACGCGCCGGCCAGCGCCTGAAACTCGAAGCCCGGGCACCGCTGACCGCCCTGGGCGCGGACTCGAGCTACGCCCGCACGCTATTCACGGCCTTTGGTGCCCACACGAGCGGCCCCAATACCTTGGCCGTGCACTTTAAGGCCGGGACCAGTTTCGGCGTCGACATGCCCTACTATGATCAATTTCCGCTCGGCGGCTTCCTGAAGCTCTCCGGCTACGCCAATGAGCAATTTCGCGGCAATGACATGGTGTTCGGTTCCCTGGCCTACTATCGCCAGATTGCCACGCTGCCCACGCCGCTCGGACGCGGTTTGTTTCTCGGCGCCTCGCTGGAAGCCGGCTGGCTGCCGGAGAGCCGCTTCAGCAATGGTGAGAACCTTGCTTTTGATCTTGCCCCCGAAGGCACCCGCTTTGGTAGCAGCGTATTCTTTGGCTCCGACACTTGGATCGGCCCGGCCTACCTGGGCCTGGGCCTTTCCGCCAGCGGCGATCATGCCCTCTATGTGCTGATTGGGCGCCCGGATTGATTCAAGACCGCGGCGCTTTTGGCCCTTCAGGAGCTTGCCTGGACGCGCTTTAGCGCCTCAGCAAGTCTCCCGGGATGCCAGCAACGCGCTCAGGAAAGGCACCGTCGGTGCCCGTGCCTGGGCGAGACTGGCGGCGTCAATGTCGTCGAGCAGCGCGAGCAACTTAGCCGGGTCGCGGGTGCAGCGGGTGAGCAGGTAGCGACGCGCGGCAGCATCCAGAGCGAAGCCGCGGTCCTGTGCGCCTTGTTTCAGGAGCCGATCCAGCCCATCGTCATCAAGCGGCTGGAGCAGAAAGCCGGGCCCGGAGCACAATCGCGAGTGGAGATCGGCGAGGTCGATTGACAGCGCGGCGGGCGGTCGCGACGCCGCGATCAGCAGGCGCGCCTCGCGCTCGCGCAAGCGATTAAAGAGCGCGAACAGCGCCCGTTCCCATCCCGCATCGCCAGCGACGGCGTGCACGTCATCCAGCACAACCGCGCTGAGCGTTTCAAGCCCTTCGCAGATCGCGGGCTCGAGATCGGACTGCTTGAGCGACAGATAGGTGACCGACTGCCCGGATGCTTGCAGTTCGGCGCAGGCCGCGCGCAGCAGATGCGTCTTGCCGCTGCCCGCTTCGCCATGCAGTGCGAGATAGGGCGCGCCCTGGCCGACCGCCGCCCCCTGCCCTGACGCCCAGTCGCGCAGCGCGGCGATGGCCTCGGCATTGCGACCGGGGATGAAATTGGCAAAGGTCTGCGTCTGCGGCAGACGCAGCGCCAGGCCGAGTTGCTGCATGGGGGCGTTGAACGCGACTGCGGCGCTGGCCAAATGCGCGACTTAAATGGCCAAGGCGCGGGCGGTGCGCGCCAGCCGGCGGCCCAGGGCTTGGCACAGACGCGACTCTGCCTCGCTGAGCGGCTGGTCGTTGTTAATGCCGGCCAGGTGCGAGGGCCCATAGGGGGTGCCGCCGCCAGTGGTGTGCAGCAGATCGGTCTCGCTATAGGGCAGGCCCAGCAGGAGCATTCCGTGATGCAGCAGCGGCAGCATCATGGAGGTGAGCGTGGTCTCCTGCCCGCCGTGCAGGCTGGAGGTGGAGGTAAAGACCCCCGCCGGCTTGCCGACCAGGGCCCCTTTCAGCCACAGCGACGAGGTGCCGTCGAGAAAGTATTTCATCGGCGCGGCCATGTTGCCGAAGCGAGTCGGGCTGCCGAGGGCGAGACCGGCGCAGTCGCGCAGGTCCTCGGGCGTGGCATAGGGAGCGCCCTCGGCTGGAATGCTGTCTTCGACCGCTTCGCAGACGGCGGAGACAGCCGGCACTGTGCGCAGGCGCGCTTCCAGCCCTTCCTCCTCGACACCGCGCGCGATCATGCGCGCCATGCCAGCGGTGGCGCCGCGGCGGCTGTAGTAGAGAATCAGGATGTAGCTCATTGGGCTCGGTCGATCGTGTCAGTGGTTATCTCAGATTGTTTTGGGCCGGGTGACGGTCGCGGGGGACGCCGTGAATACTTCCTTGTAGGCTTCCCGGCGGCGTCCTGCCGCCGAGACCCCCGCGCCCGTCACCCGGCCCAAAACCGAAAATGCATTTGCGACTCCGACTGATTATGGATGCAAACGCGCAACCAGATCACTGGTACTGCGATCAGGGAGCAGCGGAATCAACACCAGCTGCCCGCCGTGGCGCTGGACCTCATCGGCACCCACTACCTGCTCGGGACGATAATCCGCGCCCTTGACCAGCACATCGGGGCGGATGGCGCGGATCAGCTCGAGTGGTGTCTCCTCGCCGAACAGCACCACAGCATCGACCGCGGCCAGGGCAGCGAGTACCCGGGCGCGGTCAGCCTCGGGCATCATCGGGCGCTGCGGCCCTTTGAGCGCGCGCACCGAGTCATCGCTGTTCAGCCCGACGATCAGCCGTCGCCCATGCTGGCGCGCCTGCTCGAGGTAGCTCACGTGCCCGGCGTGGAGTAAGTCGAAACAGCCGTTGGTGAAAACAATGCGTTCGCCCTGGTCGCGCCATTGGTGCAGGCGTTCCAAGAGTGCCCCAAGGGTGAGTATTTTAGCCTGCTGGGTGGCGGAGTAGGCATCCTCCATGGCGGCCAGCAGCTCGGCCGCGCTGAGCTGGGCGGTACCAATCCGGCCGACCACGACGCCAGCGCCGAGATTGGCGAGCGCGACGGCGTCACTCAGCGGCAACCCTACGATGACAGCCGCCGCCAGCACGGCGATGGCGGTATCCCCGGCGCCCGAGACATCAAAGACCTCGCGCGCGCGCGCCGGCAGCTGCCGACGACCATCCGGCTGAATCAGCGCCATGCCGTGCTCGCCCAGGGTCACCACCAGGGCATCGAGTGTCAGGGATTCTCGCAGCTGCGCGGCGCCATCAAGCAGCGCATCGACATTGCCGGATGTCAGCCCCAGCACCTCGGCCAGTTCGGCGCGATTGGGTGTCAGCAGGCTCGCGCCGCGATAGCGGTCGAAATCGCGGCCTTTGGGGTCGATCCACACTGGCTTGCCGAGTTTCCGTGCGGCGGCGATCAGCCGCTGGCAAAGCCCACCGCTCAGCACGCCCTTGGCGTAGTCTGAAAGCAACAGACCATCGACATCGCCTAGTCGCTGACGGATGGCGGCAAAGAGCGCATCTTCAAGGGCCGCAGACAGGGGCGCGGTCTCCTCGGCATCGATGCGCAGCATCTGCTGATGATTGCCGATGGCGCGGGTCTTGGTGCTGGTGCCGCGTTCGCTTGTCGCCAGCACGGCGCCGGTTTCGATGCCGGCCTCGGCCAGCAGCGCCAGCAGCCGCTCGCGCTCGCCGTCCTGCCCGGTCACGCCGGCTAGTTCCACCCGCAGCCCGAGCGCGGCCAGATTGCGCGCGACATTGGCCGCGCCGCCGGCGACTTCGCTCTCGCGGCGCAGGCGCAGCACGGGCACCGGCGCCTCGGGGGAAATGCGCTGCACCTCACCCCAGAGGTAGCGGTCGAGCATCAGATCGCCGACCACCAGCAGGCGTCGCCCGCCGAAGCCGCTGGCAACGGCATCGCGCACCGCTGCGGGATCGGCGAAGCTCATGTGCCGTTACCCGGAGCCAGTTCCGCCTCGATGGCATCGCACAGCAGATGCCCGATCAGCAGATGGGCCTCTTGAATACGCGCGGTGCGCCTTGATGGGACGCACAGGCACTGCTCGCTCTGCGCACGCAGCGCGCCGCCGTCGGCTCCGGTCAGCCCGATGCGGGTCAAGCCGAGCCCGCCTGCGACTTCCATGGCGCGCAGCACATTGGGGCTGTTACCAGAGGTCGACAGCCCAACCAGCAGATCGCCCGGCCGGCCAATGGCCTCGACCTGGCGGGCAAAGATGGACTCGAAACCATAGTCATTGGCCACCGAGGTCAGCACCGAGGTGTCGGTGGTCAACGCCAGCGCGGCCAGGCCCGGGCGCTCGCGCTCGAAGCGCCCGACCAGTTCGGCGGCCAGATGTTGGGCATCGGCCGCGCTGCCGCCATTGCCCATCCAGAGAATTTTCCCACCCGCTCGCAGTGCAGCGATGCCGCGCTCCGCCAGCGCGGCGATTTCGTCCTCGAGCGCACCAAGTGCCTGGATGGTCTCGAGATGTTCGGCAAAGGTCGCGCGAATCCGTTGATGCATGAACTGAGGCCGCGGATGGATTGGGGTGGGCTATATTGGGCCAGTTGGCACTTGTGATGGCCATTAGATTTCAAGTATCCGGGTTTCAGGCGCAAGATGGCAAACCGGGAGCCCGGCGTATCGCATCCGTTCAGCCAATGCGCTGATCAGCCTCACCGCCCAATCAATTCTTCAATCCGCCGGCGAATCTCACCGAAGCTACGCTTGGGCACGTGACGGCGCGAGGCCTCGCGTGCCCGTTCGGCTGCGTCGAAGCGCTGCTTGACGGTGGCGGCCAGAACGGCTGCGCGATCCGGATGCGCGGTCAGTACCCGTTGCAGGCATTCAAAGCTCACGCGCACCAGCACGACATCACTTTTTGCCGTGTACTCTAGAAACGAGGGCTCTGCCGTCGCCATCGACAGAATGCCATAGTAGTCGCCAGGACCAAGCAGCTCGGTGACTTCCTTCGCACCGCCGGGCAGGGTGATGCTCGCCTCCACCAGGCCGTGGATTACGATATCGAAGCCCTCGACTATCTCGCCCTCGCGCAGCAGCACGGCGCCAGCATCGAAGTCGAGATAGCGGCTGGGAGTCGCGATCTGTTCGATCTCTTCATCCGACCAATGTCGCGAGACGTCGAGTTGTTTGAGCGCCTGAAAAATACTCGGGCGCTCGCGGGTGTTGGCATCGGCACGCCGGGTGCGCCATTCAGAGATTTGCGGCGAGATGTGAATACCCGCATTCAGAAAGGCGTAATGAATTTCGCGAAACAGCTCCTCGCGGCCGCGAAACATGGCCGGATAATTGTCGTAATGAACCCACACCATGTATTCATAGGGCTGAGTCGTGGCATTGGCCAGGCGCACCACCGGCAGCGGCCGATTCAGCACATGGGGCGCGCGCATCGCGGCCTCGAGCAGCAGTGCAGTGGCAAAGCGCGGATCGACCTCAGCCGGCACCTTCACGATGTACCAGGGGGCAAACTGGCGCCGGCCACTTTCGTAGTTCTTGATGTTCTGCCCGGCAAGCAGCGAATTGGGAATGATATGGCGGCTGTTGTCCCAACCCTGCAACCAGGTGGCGCGCCAGTTGATGTCCACCACTCGCCCGACAATGTCGCCCGGCAGCTCAATCCAGTCGCCGATCTGAAAGGGCTGCTCCAGCCCCATGGCAATGCCGGCAAAGAGATCTCCCAGCGGCCGTTGCAGCGCGAATCCGGCCAGCGCCGCCGCCACGCCGGTCGAAACCCACACACCAGAGATCGAATAGTCTTGCTGCCACAAAAACAGGCTGATTCCGCCAAGCAGCCCGCCGATGTAACCGAGCGCGCGCAGCAGCCCGGGCACGGTATCGCGATAGTCCGCAATGCGCTTCTCGAACAGAAACACTTCGATGACCCGCGCCACCGACCAGGCCAGCACCAGGTAAAAGACGAACACTGTCATCACCTTTAACGGCTCATCGGCGCGGGCGATATTGAACTCGTCGATCGCAAACCGCAGCAGGGTGCCAATCAGAATCACGGTTGTGGGCAGCACCGCCAGATCGACCAACGCCACCAGCCCAGGCATGGGCGCAACTCGCCCACGTCCACCGACTCGACGCAGTACCGCCTCCCAGAGCGTAATGAGCGCGACACAAAGCGCAAGTAACCAGCCTGGCTGATCGAGCAGCGCATCGAACAGGCTGATTGAGGGGTGAATTGCCGTGTCCATCAGTCCTGTCGCTCCATTTCCGCACCAGACCGTCGCGCAAAAACCACGAGGTGGGCTTGCCGGGCAGCTCGAAGCACAAGCACTACCCTGGTGCCGGCGTGATCCTGGCAGCTGGTCTCCCGGACCGCGAAGCATCCCGCGGCTGCCCCGATCGGCTCCATCGTGCTAAGTTGCCCTTCGCGCACTCTTACTGCCCTCTCCCCTTTGCCCAAGCGAATACCATGTCCGACACCTACGACCTCGTGTTACTCGACGCTTCCGGCTACCTGTTCCGTGCTTATCACGCCTTGCCCAAGCTCAGCAATTCCCGCGGCGAGCCGACCGGCGCGTTGGTGGGCTCACTGAATATGATCCGCACCTTAAGCGAGCGTTATCAACCGCGCTACCTGGGTGTGGTGTTCGACCCGCCCGGGCCGACCTTCCGCAACGCGCTCTTTGCCGACTACAAGGCTAATCGCCCGGAAATGCCGGATGATCTGCGCGTGCAGATCGAGCCCTTACAGGAGATTATCCGCGCACTCGGGCTGCCGCTGCTGATTGTGCCCGAGGTGGAAGCCGACGATGTGATCGGCACCCTGGCCACCCAGGCTGAACAAGCCGGACTGCGCACGCTGATCTCGACCGGGGATAAGGACCTGGCGCAACTGGTCAACGCGCGCATTCATCTGATCAACACCATGAGCGACAAGCTGCTCGACCCCGAGGGCGTGCGCGAGAAGTTCGGCGTGCCGCCCGAGCGTATTGTCGATTATCTTAGCCTGATGGGCGACAGTGTCGACAATATTCCAGGCGTGCCCAAGTGCGGCCCCAAAACCGCGGTCAAGTGGCTGACGCAGTTTGGCTCGCTCGATGATGTCATAGCGCATGCCGATGACATCGGCGGCAAGGTCGGCGAAAACCTGCGCGCCAGCCTCGAGCAGCTACCGCTGGCGCGGGAGCTGACCACCATCAAGCGCGACCTTGCCCTTGATGTCGCCCCCGAGGACCTCACACCGACCGCGCCGGACACCGACAGCCTGCGGACCTGGTATCAGCGCATTGAATCGCGCCGACTGCTGGCGACCCTTGAGGCGGTGGCGGGGGGCAACGCCTCGGGCGTCGTGGCTGGCGGAGATGAAGCAGACGCCACGCCACGCGATCCGAGCAAAGGCGCGGATGGCACGTCCGAAGCAAACACCGAAGCCACGACCGATCAGGGAGTCGGCACTGACGCCCAATCCGATTACCAGACCATCCTGACCGAAGCCGATTTCACCGCTTGGCTAGAACGTCTGCAGTCCGCCGAGCTCTTTGCCTTCGACACCGAGACCACCTCGCTCGACTACATGCGCGCGGAGGTCGTCGGTCTGTCCTTTGCCATTGCACCTGGTGAGGCGGCTTATCTGCCGCTCGCGCACATCTATCCCGGCGTTCCAACACAACTCGACCGCGACCGGGTGCTGGCCGCCTTCAAACCGCTGCTGGAAGACCCCAGCCGCCCCAAGCTCGGGCAAAATCTCAAGTACGATATGAACGTGCTCGCCGGCCATGGCATTGCGCTCCAGGGCGTCGCGCACGACAGCATGCTGCAAAGCTATGTGCTCGACAGCACCGCAAGCCGTCATGATATGGACTCGCTGGCGCTTAAGTACCTTGGCCACCAGTGCACCACCTTCTCGGACATCGCCGGCAAGGGCGCCAAGCAACTGCGGTTTGATCAAATCGCGCTCGAGCAGGCCACGCCCTATGCTGCCGAAGATGCCGACATCACCCTGCAGCTACACCTCAGCTTCTGGCCCCGGCTCGAGCAGACACCGAGCCTCAAGCAGCTGTACCAAGAACTTGAAATTCCGCTGATCCCGGTGCTCTCGCGCATGGAGCGCCACGGCGTGCGCATCGATGCCGATGAGCTCGCCAAACAAAGCCGGGAACTGGCCGAGCGCATCAGCGCGCTGGAAGAGAAGGCGTATCAGACCGCCGGGCGGCGCTTCAATCTCGGCTCGCCCAAGCAGATCGGCGCCATCTTCTTCGACGAGCTTGGCTTGCCGGTGGTCTCGCGCACTCCCAAGGGCGCGCCCTCGACCTCAGAAGCCGTGCTGGAAAAACTCGCCGAGGACGGCCATGAACTACCGCATCTGATCCTCGAGCATCGCGGCCTGTCGAAGCTGCGCTCCACCTACACAGACAAACTCCCGCAGATGCGCAATCCCGACACCGGCCGGGTGCACACCAGCTACCACCAGGCGGTTGCCGCTACCGGACGTCTGTCCTCCAGCGACCCCAATCTGCAGAACATCCCCATCCGTCGCGAAGAGGGTCGGCGCATCCGTCGCGCCTTTATCCCCGAGCCCGGCCACCGCTTGGTCGCCGCGGATTATTCGCAGATTGAGCTGCGCATCATGGCGCACTTATCGGGCGACGAACGCCTGCTCGCCGCCTTTGCCGAAGGCCAGGACATTCACCGCGCCACCGCGGCGGAAATCCACGGGCTAGCGCCGGAGGATGTCACATCCGATCAGCGCCGCTCGGCAAAGGCGATCAACTTCGGCCTTATCTACGGCATGTCCGCCTTTGGACTCGCACGCCAGCTTGGCATTGAGCGCCGCGATGCCCAAGCCTATGTGGATACCTACTTTGCCCGTTACCCCGGGGTGAAAGACTTTATGGCGCGCATCCGCGAGCAGGCCGCGCGCGACCACTATGTCGAGACAATCTTCGGCCGCCGGCTCTACCTGCCGGACATCAACCACAGCAATCAGCAGCGCCGCCAGGGTGCCGAGCGCACCGCCATCAACGCTCCCATGCAGGGCAGCGCGGCGGACATCATCAAACGCGCCATGATCGCCGTGGATGACTGGATCGAGCGAGACCGACCGCCGGTGCGCATGATCATGCAGGTGCACGACGAGCTGGTGTTTGAAATCGCCACCGATGCGGTGGAGGATGCAACCGCCCGCATCCGCGACCTGATGCAATCTGCCGCCAAGCTCAAGGTGCCGCTGATTGTCGATGTGGGCGTGGGAGACAACTGGGATGAGGCGCACTAGCCCGCGCGCGAGGCTGGCAACCCACCAGCGGCTAGCTCACTAAAGATCACGGAAACCATAATCCGTGTTCCCTTGATACAGACCTTGCCATGGCAGATGTTCGGATTGGCGCTGATGCGCCTGATGCCATCCAATCGCTGCCAGTTTATGAGGATCTCCGAATATCTTGAGCGATTGACGAAACGAATTGCGGGAACCTGGGGCCGACCGCAAGATACCCCATCATGACCACTTTACCCCTGACCCTCACCAGCATCGCCGCCGCACTGGCGCTGGGCTGGCTGCTGTTCCATTTTTCGATCCATTTTGGCTTTCGCGCCAAGCGCTTGCGCGAGCAGGGCGATCCCGGCGATTACGGTCTGCCGTTCGAGACAATCGCCATCCCGGGCCCCGGGCGCAGGCCGTTGTTCGGTTGGTGGGTACCGGCACCGGGTAGCCACAGCAGCGTCATTCTCCTGCATGGCTGGGGCAGCAATGCCGAGCAAATGCTCCCGCTCGCCGTGCCCCTGCACGCATCCGGACGCAATGTGCTGCTGTTCGACTCGCGCAACCACGGCCGCAGCCCCAACGCCAGCTTCTCCTCGCTGCCACGCTTTGCCGAGGACCTGGACGCAGCCATCGACTGGCTGCAATCAACCCACCCGGCCGCGGCTCGTTCCATTTCCCTGAGCGGCCATTCTGTCGGCGCTGGTGCCGTGCTGCTGAGCGCCTCGCGACGGCAGGACTTGACGGCAGTGGTCAGCATCTCCGCCTTTGCACACCCGCGCTGGCTGACCGAGCGCCATTTGCGCCAGGTCCTTATCCCGGCATTCGGCATCCGGCTGGTGGCCCGCTATGTGGAGTGGCTGATTGGCCACCGCTTCGATGCCATCGCGCCCATGCACACAATTGCCGCCATCCGCTGCCCGGTGCTCCTGGTGCATGGCGAGGCCGACACAGCCGTGCCAATCAGCGACGCCCACGCTATTGCACAAGCGGGTTCGCGGGCTGCCGCCATGAAACTGATCACCATCCCAGGCGGGGATCATGCCTCAAGCGAGCATATCGCGGAATACAGCCCCCGCCTGCTGGCATTTCTCGCGGAAGCGGAAAAGCGAGTGCCGAGCACGAGAGAGACCAGCGCGCGGGCGGAGGCTATAGCAACAGCATCTGTAGGCACCGCGAGCGCAGCTGCTCGGGCGTAGTTCAAAGACGGGGGGACGGTAGCTCAGGCGTAGTCGTCAACCACTGGCCGGCGGGAACGCCCCCAACCGTTTGAGAAGAACGGCGGCTTGCGAAGATTTATCCTGGGCGTGCCCTGCAAACGGCGATCGGTGTGACGGCGATCACCATCGCGCCGATCGGATGCGCGCCGCTCAGTCAGGCGCCTTTCGGTCACCATGCGCAGCCCTCCACGGCGTTCATCACTGCGCCGTTCCTTGCTCCTGCGCTCGCCGCGGCGCCTTTCGCCCGAACGCCGTTCACTGCCGCGCTGATCGCTGCGCCCGCCCAGGTGTTTCGGCAAGCCATGCCCGTCGAGCAATGGGTGCTGTTCCCGCGCGTCATCACCCGAGGCGCGACGAAAGTTCGTCGCGGCAACCGGTCGAATGGATTCAAGTCGATCAAACATCGTCCAATCTCAAGCGTCCGTTCACCAAGGGCACCGGCCGCGATCCGCGCCAATTCCACGCGGAATCGCGACCGGCTCCGGCGCCATCCATGCCGGACAATCACATCCTGTGCTAAACATATCAGGTTCGATCAGCCGCGAATTACGCAGCCTTACTCTCTGTATCGTTCGTGGCAGCGGGTTCTTAAGTCTTCAGCGCCAGCACCCTCTCTCGAGAAAACAAGCGGTTTGCATCTGCGCAAAGCCGCGCAATGATCATCAGAGATTATCGATGTCGCCTTCGGTCAGCAGCGGGCGCATTGCTGTCAGCAGATTGCCAAACAGTCGCGGATTAGACGCTTCCTCGCGTGCCAGCAGGGTTTTGAAATACTCGCGCTGGGTCGGCTTTTCGAAGCAGGCCGGGCATGAATCCAGCACCACCGGCAGCGCGGCAGCCTCGGCATAGTCGCGGGTCTGGCGCTCGCGACAATAGGCCAGCGGGCGGATGACGCGCAGATCGCCAGCATCGATGCGGTAATGCGCCTTCATGGTGCGCAATTGGCCACCATGAAACATGGACATCATCAGGCTTTCAGCCAGGTCGTCGAGATGCTGCCCCAGCGCAAGGACGTTGTAGCCGTGCTCGCGGCACAGGCGGTACATGATGCCGCGCTTCATGCGCGCGCAGTAGGCGCAGAAAGAATCCCCCTGCATGTGCTGCTCGGCCTGTTCCATCAGCGGCTGGCGCTCAAAATGCCAGTTGAGGTCAAGCGTGGCGTAATAGCCGGTCAGGGGTTGAGGATCAAAACCAGGCACTTCCGGATCGACGGTGATCACGCCGAGCGAGAAGCGCACCGGTGCGCGCCGCTGCAGATGGCGAAGAATCTGCAAAAGCGACAGGGAATCCTTGCCACCGGAGACGGCGACCAGCACGCGATCGCCCGGTTGGATCATGCGATAGTCCGCGATAGCGCGGCCAACCAGGCGCAGCAGGGATTTTGGCGGAGCGTCCGGATTCTTGCTCATGTCCGCCAGTCTACCCCAGCGGAATAGCAGACAAAAAATGAATGCCGGGCTTAAAAAGCTGAAGGCCGGCGGAGCCGGCCTTGTACTTCCTGCGCTTTGCGCGCGCACCCTGGGTCAGGGCGTCAGGAACTCCTGACTTTTCAGGAGTAGTAAAATGAAGTCTAGCGTGTTTTCGCAATTCTGCTGGGGCGCACGGCGGAAATCCCGTCAAATGCGCTCGCCATCCGACGAGCGGTTGTTCAGCGCCCAGTTGCGTTCCCCGTTGCACCTCTGGTTGCGCGCCCGGTTGTGTCGCCCATTTTGCCTCCAGTTGCGCCCGCTCGCTCCGGGGCTCGCTCCGGGCGGCGAGGCAGCTCAAAGCGGAATTCCTCAAGCTCCCATAACTCCGCCGCAGCGGACAGAATCATGCATGAGGGTCCGCCATAGGTGCGCGAGCGCCCGGCGGCGCCGGGGTTCAGCACCCAGGGCAGCATCTCGCAGTCCGCCACCATGCGATGACTGTGACCGTAAACAATGGCCCGCGCCTGCGGATAGCGGCGCCGCAGCCGCTCATGACGGCCGGCGGCTGCCATGCGGTGACTGTGCTCGACCACCAAAAGGCCGCCCGGCAGCTCGACCTGCGCGCGCTCGGGAATGCGCTCAAGTAGTGACTGCTCCTCCGCTGGCCATTTGCGATACACGTCGTTGTTGCCCCGCACTGCATAGACCTGCCCCAGTCTCGGCTGCAGGCTGGCCAGCACAGCAACCGAGCCGATATCCCCGCCATGGATGGCGATGTCACACTCCGCCACCAGCGCGAGCACGCGCGCGTCGACCTGGCCGTGGGTGTCGGCGAGCAAGGCCACCCGCAGCCGCTGTGGCTCGCTCGACTTTGGATCAGTCACAGAGGTTCAGTCACAGGAGATCATTCAACAGGGGACTCAATCACACAGGCTTAGTCGCAGGCAGGCGGTTGGCGGAGCTGCTGCAAGCATCAGCCCGGCTTAGCGATCAGCCGTCGATGCGCAACACCAGCTTGCCCGTCAGGCCGCCGGCCTCGAGCCGCCGGTGGGCATCCGCCGCCTGCGCAAGGGGATAACGCCCGCTGACCTCGATGCGCAAGCGTCCCTGCGTGATGAGTTCGGCGCACTGCCTGAGTATCCAGCCTTGGTGAACCTGGGCCTCGCGGATGTCGCGCAGCTGGGGTGTCAGCATCAGCTCCAGGCTGATGCGCAGATTGCGCAGGCGCGCTTCGCCGAGATCGAGAACGTCGCCGGCATTGGAGGAGGGATCGAGGATCGTGACCAGGTCGCCGTATAGCGCCATGGCCGGGATGGTCTGGCGAAACACCTCGGGACCGACCGTATCCAGCGCGATATCGACGCCGCGCCCCTGCGTCCAGTCAGCGATCGCCTCGACCACGGACTCCTCGCGGTAGTTGATAGCGCATTCGGCCCCGAGCTGGTGGACGAACTCGGCCTTCTCGGCGCTGCTGACGGTCGTTGCCACGCGCGCGCCCGCGGCCACCGCCAGTTGAATGGCCACATGCCCGACGCCACCGGCACCGGCGTGAATGAGTACCTGCTGCCCGGGCTTGATGCCGGCGCGATCATGCAGCGCCTCCCAGGCGGTGATCAGCACCAGCGGCGCGGCGGCGGCCTGGTCAATGTCTAATCCTGCCGGCACCGGCTGGAGCAGCGCCTCATCGACGACATTGAATTCAGCGTAGTTGCCGCGCTCACCCCCAAGGCCGCCACTGCAATACCAGACCCTGTCACCCGGAGCGACCAGGGTGACCTCAGCCCCGACAGCCTCGACCACACCGGCACCGTCGCAGCCAAGCACCGTTGGCCCGGTCGCTTCGCGCATCGGCCCGCGGCTACGGATTTTCGTGTCGACCGGATTGATGCCTGCGGCCTGCACCCGCACCAGCACCTCGGTCGGCGCTGCGATCTGCGGTTGCTCAAGCTCGACCTGCTGCAGCACCTCGGCGCCACCAGGCGCGGTCATCGCAATGGCTTTCATCGTCAAGTCTCCTCCCGAAAGTCTCCTCCCGGTGCTCAGCACAAACCGCTAGCCGTCCGAATCGCGTTCGGCCAGCATGGCCTGCAGTTCTTTTTCCAGGCGCGAGTCGTCATCGAGATTGACCTCGACGAGGCGACGGAGCAAAGCGACGCTCTCCAGATCCATCTCCAGGACATGGACCCCGACTTGGCCGGTGTCCAGATGCCGTACCTCGCCTTTGGCCTGAATGCACCGGCTGCCCTGCTCGTCCAGCGCCACGCTCAAGTCGACCAGCTGCCCAAGCACCGGGAGCCAATCCCCGCAAGCATCCAACAAGAAGCCGCGCAGGGAGATATCGACAAGCCGGCAATGGCCTGTCTGGTCCATGGCGGCAACCCGCACCTCGCGGTCAAGCCCGATGCGCCTGAAACGCCGTCTGTTAGCGGACTGGCTTGTCTCCGTCATGCGACATCCTCGCTTGTATTGGGCCGCTGTATCGGGCGTTTGCATCAGTGCGCGGGCCGGAACCAACTCGCGGAACCGACTCGCAGAAGCGGCTCCGTCATCCGCGCCAAGGAGCGCTCAGCCCTCCTTGGCTTCTGCCGCGGCCTCCAGCACTCGCAGCCGCCCAGTCGGATCGGCCGCGCGAAAATTGCCGATCAAGCGTTGTTCTTCCGGTGACAATTCCGGTGCCGAATCGTCCAGGCACAGCAAATACACGGGTGATACCGTCCCCAGCGCCTGCGCCAGGGTACGCGCCTGCTCGATACCCATGCGACGGATACCCTGCTCGTAATTGCTGATGCGGGATTTCGACAGGGTATTGTCCGTGCGCTCCGCCAGTTGCGCCAAGCTCAGTCCCTGCGCTTGCCGCGCATCTCTCAGTCGTTGCCCAATCGCGTTATTCAGCTCTTTCGTGTTCATGATAAATCGCTGTAATTAAGGAATAATTGTTATCTGCGCCAAGACCGTGACGCCTGCTCAAGCAAAGGCCCCAGACGCACCACATCCCGGCCGCCGATCCGCGACATGCGCTGGTACTATGCCTGCCACGGCAATCACTGGCAAGCAAAGCGCGCATTTTTTGAACGCCAATGGAAGGTCGGTAAAATCGCGGTTCAACATTGCGCGGAAGCAATCTGGCGATTATCCGCGTGTTTGCGGAAATCACCAGCAAGAGTTCGTGGTCAGCACTGCTCCCAGGGCAAGCCGTGGAAGCGCCAGCCGCCCAAGGTGGAGCGGTGGTGGTCATCGTCGCGCTCGCCTTCAAACCCCTCGTCGACGTGAAAGACAGACTGAAACCCGCCCTCAATCAGTGCCTTGCCGGCTTCGAGCGAGCGTTTGCCGCTGCGGCAGATCAGCACCACTGGCGCGCAGGGGCCGTCCGCGGTGCAGACGGCGCCGCCAAGCAGCAGCTTGCGGATCTCGGTGACGAACTCCGGGTTGACGGTCCACTCCGGCTCGTCGATCCAGGGCACATGCACGGCGCCTTTGGGGTGACCGACGAACAGAAACTCCATGGTGGAGCGAATATCCACCAGAACGGCTTGGGGGTCATCGGTGACCAGCGCGTGGGCCTGCTGTGGCGTCAGCTCCTTTGGCAAGCGATCATCTTTCATGGCTCCTAATCCTCTTTGGTCGAGTGTTCTGGCAATTTCTGCCAATCTCTATGCCACCGGAGGCGCCCACCGGGGTGGATAATGGCCGGCGATGTCGATTGTCGGAAATCACCTGATTTATTCTTCTGCCCAATCCCATGAAAACCTTCGGGAACCGCCATGGCAAGTATTAATTCTCTCCCACAGCTTTTCCGCCAGAGCGCGCGCGCCTTTGCCGATACTCCGGCGATTCTGACCGACGCAAAAACCTGGACCTACGCGGAGCTCAACGATGCCAGCGACGGCATCGCTGCAGGTCTGGCCGCGCGCGGCATCGCGCCAGGCGACCGGGTCGGGCTTTATTGTCCCAATGGTACGGACTTTGTCTGCTGTTACCTCGGCATCCTCAAGGCCGGCGCCTGTGCGGTGCCGATCAATCTGTTGCTGCCGCCAACGGCAATTGCCTTTGCGCTCAATGATGCCGGAGCCAAGGCGCTTTGCTTTCACGCCGTCTTTGCCGAGCAAAGCGCCGCCGCGCTGGCCGAGGCGCCTGGCGTCAAACTGCGGATTGGAATCGGCCCAATCGCTCGCGACGCCCGTGACGGCGATGAAAACCACCCTATCGAGAGCCAACCAACTGACGGACGCCCGTTAACCCGGGCACCAACGGACCCCAGCCCGAAGCCCGGCAGCAACATCGACTGCCTACTTGAGGACCTGATCACCCCCGATACCCAACAGCCACCACCGCTCGCGCTCGAGATCGACCCTGTAAAAAGTCCCGCCGTCATCCTTTATACCTCCGGCACCACGGGGCGGCCCAAGGGCGCGGTACTCACCCATGCCAATCTGGCCGCTAATGCAACGGCGGTGGCACAGGCGCTCGGGGTCCGCAGCGGCGTGGATGGTGATCGCTTCCTGGTGGTGCTGCCGATGTTCCATGCTTTTGCCGCCACCGTGGGTATTCTCACGCCTCTGCTCACCGGGGCAGCGCTGATTCCGGTGCCGCGTTTCGATCCGGCTCTGATCACGGACGCCATCGGCACCCACCGCGCGAGCATTTTTCTCGGTGTGCCGAGCCTCTACGCCGTGCTACTGCGACTCGATGCCGAGCAAATCGCCCGCTGGCGCTCGGTGCGTCTGTGCATCTCCGGCGGCGCGGCCATGCCGGAGGCGGTGATGCAGGCGTTCGAGGAGCGCTTTTCGGTGCCCATTCTGGAAGGCGACGGGCCGACCGAGTGCGGCCCTGTCACCTGTGTTAATCCGCCCGATGGGCCGCGCAAGCCGCGCTCGGTGGGTCCGCCAATCCCCGGGGTGGAAATGCGCATCGCCGATCCCACCGGCAACGAACTGCCAGACGGTGAGCATGGCGAGGTCTGCGTGCGCGGCCCGAGCGTGATGCGCGGCTACTGGCAGTTACCGGAGGAGACCCAGGCCAGCTTTCACGGGGACTGGTTCCGCACCGGCGACCTGGGCTGGCGCGATGCCGACGGCTGGTTCTATCTGGTCGACCGCATCAAGGATTTGATTATCAGTAACGGTATGAACGTCTACCCGCGCATCATTGAGGAAGTCCTGGTGCGCCACCCGGATGTCGCCGAGGCCGCAGTAGTCGGTGAACCGCACCCGCTGCACGGAGAGATCCCGGTCGCCTACATCACCGCCGCGTCGGAAGCCGCCGCGCTCGACACCAGCGCACTGCGCGACTGGTGCCGCCCGCAACTCGGCCGCCACGAACTCCCCCGCCGCATCGAGCGCGTCGACAGCCTGCCAAAGAATGCCGCCGGAAAAATCCTCAAACGCGAGTTGCGCCGCAGCGGCGAGCATGAGCGAGGGCTTATGAAACAACCTTAGTCAGGCCAGTCTGGCGCTAATTCCGGTGGCGCTGAGACCAAAATATAGACATGATCCTGACTCACCACACCTTGCCAACCTACCAGCCAGAGGGCTTGAGATGAAATCTGCCCGCCTGAAAGGCGGGGGTTTAAACCTTGGATATGGAAATTGATACCTGAGGGACAGACCAGGTTTTTTGTCTATCGCTGGTCCAGGAGAGGAGTGCGGGCGACCAGAATGTGCTGCTGGCGGGGTGATGAGAGGGGGCAGATTCCTCGTCACTCTTCAAATAGAGCGGCGTGGGTGCCGGCGCGCACGAAGTTGATGGTCTTGCCCTCGACCTGGTAGATCAGCAAGAAGTCACCGCCGATGTGGCATTCCCGGTGATCGGCCCAGTCGCCCTTGAGTGGGTGGTCCAGCCATTCAGGCCCGAGCGGCGCATCGTTGGCAATGAGCAGCAGCATCGCTTGCTTGAGTCGCTCCATGTCGTAGCGCCCGGAACGGGACAGCCGCGCCCATTCATCAGGATGGACGCGGCTTTTTGCTGATGACCAGCAGAGTAGGCGCTTAAAGCTCGCCAGTCACCCAGTAATCGATGCGCTTGATGTTGTTCTCAATGTACTTATCGACGGCTTCTTCATAGGAGCTTTCCTGGGCGTCGTACATGCTTGCCTGCAGGTCATCGAGTGGAATTTGCATGCGCGAGAGGAAGCTCGCGGCTTCGATTTCGTCCTGATAAAAACCCTTGCGAGCCATGGCCATGACCCGCTCGTAGCTGCCGAGGACGCCTTTGGGGTCTTCGAGGTAGCGCAGATCATAGGCGCCGAACATCCAGTGTGGGCTCCAGCCAGTGACCACGATCCACTCGTTGCGATCAATGGCGCGCTTCAGGGCGGCGGTCATGGCCGCGCCTGAGGAGATTTGTAGGTCGTAGTCGAGGTCATAATCTTCGATGGCCTGCTTGGACAAGCGGGTCAGGCCAGCACCTGGGTCGATACCGGTGATGGTGCCGTCGAGTTTCTCTTTGACCTCGTCTTTTTTCAGATCTTCAATCGAACTCAGCTCATCCTCCGGGATATAGTTGGGCACCACCCAGCCGAGTTGGGCCTCGGTGTAGAGGATGCCGAGTGGCACCACGTCATTGCAGACCTTTTCCACGTAGTCGGCATGGGTGCCAGGCTGCCAGGACATCAGCATCACGTCGATGTCGCCATTGGCGACGCCCTGGTACTGGGGCGCGATGTCGGTTTGAATCAGCTCGACATCGTAGCCCATGCGGTCTTCAAGAATTTTGGCAGCCAGCTTGGTGACCAACTCGGCATCGGACCAGGCAGTCCAGCCAATTTTGATGGTGTCTTTGGCGAGGGCACCAGCGCTCAGGCCAGCGGTCAGCGCCAGCGCGAGCACGACTTTAAGAGTGATTTTCATCATAGGGACTCCTTATCGGTTTTGGGATCGAAGGTCCGCCAGCGCGAGATAAAAGCTGCGCACGGCCGACTCAAGAGGCGGCGCCTGCCATCATGGAGACGCCGGTGGGAAAAGTGTTTGGTTAAAAAATCAGCGAGTGGGACGGCCCCTTGGCAGCCGTGAACGGCGCGCGCACAGGATTCGGCTGCTTACCGTGAATCGCGTGGATTCATTCTTCGGGTTGGCCAGGGCCATGAGCGTTAGGTGCCAGCAGTTCCCGTACCTGCTTGGGTGCCAGCTTGAGTATCGGGGCGCCGCCCCGCCCAGTTGCGCAACCGTTGCACCAACCCGGGGCCGGAGCGGCTGCGAATACTGCCGTAGCTCTGGGTAATGCGGTCGAGCAAAATGGCCAGCAGCACCACACCAAGCCCGCCTTCGAACCCCAGGCCGACGTTAAGCCGCTGAATGCCGGTCAGTACCGTATTCCCCAACCCGCCGGCGCCGATCATGGAGGCGATGACGACCATCGACAGTGCCAGCATGATGGTTTGGTTGATGCCGGCCATGATTGAGGGCATCGCCAAAGGCAATTGCACCTTAAACAGCAACTGCGAGCTGGTGCAGCCAAACGCCCTGCCCGCTTCGACATGCTCGACACTGACTTGGCGAATGCCGAGATTGGTCAGGCGCACCGCCGGTGGCATGGCAAAGATCAGGGTCGCGATGGCGCCCGGCACCTTGCCGAGACCAAAGAAAATGGCCGCCGGAATCAGATAAACGAACGGCGGCATGGTCTGCATCAAATCCAGAATCGGCCGCGCAATCATCTCGACCTTGTCGTTGCGCGCCATGGCGATGCCAATCGGAATACCGATAGCCAGCGCCACCAGACTGGAGGCGATCACTAGGGCCAGAGTGACGACGGTTTCGTCCCAAATGTCCATTCCAAACAGCAGTACCATGGCGCCGACGGCAAAGAGCCCGAAGCGCCAGCCGACGCGCCAGGTCGCCAGCAGCACGATCAGCGCCGCAAGCAACAGCGGTGGAAAGACCAGCAGCAGGTTCTCGAAGGCATCGATGATCAAATCCAGACCATCGGCGATCGCATCAAGCAGCGGGGTCAGATTGTCCTGAATCCAATCGACGCCGGCCTCGACCCAGTCGCCAATCGGTATTTCGAAATTCATGCCAGATTCAGCCATCCCGGATTCAGGTCTCAGGTTGTCTTATCGAGGGTTTGCAGCAAAATGGTCTTGTCGATGATGCCGCGATACTGGCCCTGATCATCAACCACAGGAATCGGATGCTCGGTGGTCGCGACGCGAGAGAGCACCTCGGACAGATCCATCTCCGCCGGCGCGGGCTCCACATTCGGGATAAAGGCTTGATCCCACTGCGCACCGTCGCCTTTCGCCGCCGCTGCAAGCGTATTGACACTGACCATGCCGCGATAACGATTTTCGCGATCCGTCACCACGCCCAGCGCGCGACCGTGGTCCTGCAGTTGCGCCAGTGCGGCGCGCACATTCACACCAGTGCGCTCGAAAACGATCAGCGCCCGATTGGAGGCAATGTCACCGGCACTGAACACCTTGCTGACATCCACGCCATAAAAGAACGAGCGCACATAGTCGTTGGCCGGACGGGTGACGATCTCCTCGGGCGTGCCGATCTGCACCACCCGGCCGCCTTCCATGATGGCGATGCGATCGCCGATGCGAATCGCTTCGTCGAGGTCATGAGAGATGAACACGATGGTGTGCGGCTTTTTGTCCTGCAAGCTGACCAGCTCGTCCTGCATCTCCGTGCGAATCAGCGGGTCCAGCGCCGAAAAGGCCTCGTCCATCAGCAAGATGGGCGCTTCAGTGGCCAAAGCCCTCGCCAGGCCAACGCGCTGGCGCATGCCACCGGAGAGCTCATCGGGATAACTGTCGGCATAGGGCTCAAGGCCCACCGTTGCCAGGGCTTTCAACGCCTGTTCGCGCTGCTCTGACGCCGGGATGCCGGCGACATCCAGGCCGAAGGCGGCATTCTCGGCCACCGTCTTGTGCGGCAATAGCGCGAAAGACTGAAACACCATGCTCATCTGGTGACGGCGCATATTGATGAGTTCTTGCTTGCTCATCGCGGTGATATCGACGCCGTCGAGCAGGATGCGACCACGGGTCGGCTCGATCAGGCGATTGATCATGCGCACCAGAGTGGATTTGCCGGAGCCTGACAGCCCCATGACCACGAAGACCTCGCCCTCACGGATGCTGAAGCTCGCCTGCTGCACCCCAACCGTCGTGCCGGTGCGCTTGAAAATCTCATCTTTCCCAAGCCCCTGGCCGAGCAGCGCAATGGCTTCATCGGGAGCCGGGCCAAAAATCTTGTAAAGGTCTTCGATGACGAGCTTGTCAGTCATGCGGGGATCATGTTTATCAGCCGCGCTAAAGCAGCGCGATCAGGCCGGCAGTCCTTGCAGCGATTTATGAATTGGAGCCCAACAGATCGACCCAGCATGTCGGCAAGTTTCAGACCCCGTCAATGCGCCACAATCAGGCGTGGCTGCCCAGCCAGGGTTTGCCAAAACGGACGATGAATGCGCAAAAAATTGCGCAGATCACAGTTTGGCCAAAGGACAGCGAGCGATCACAGTCTTATAGCGGACTTGCTGGATCGTGTTCAAACCAGCCAGTAACAGTGCGGACCGGGTCCGCTAATAGGTAGTGGCGGCACCCTTATGCGGGCCACCAAGCGTTTTACCGTAACAGCTCCAACCAGAGGATTCAACCGCCTACCTGGATCGCCCGGATTACCTGACCGATGCAACTGGTCCCGTTGCAACCGGGCCGCCGCACCGCTGCAAGTCACTTAGGAAGCCACTTAGGGGCACGTAATGGAATGTGATTTGCATCACATTTCGGTTGCAGCAGCGACTTCTTATTCTGAATTCACTCACCGGTTTTCGCACGACACCTGCCCAAAGCGCTCATTGCCCTACTGAGAGTATTGAAATCATGGCCGCTTCGACTCAGCCGCAGATTCATCCTGAAAGCGCAAGCCTCGACTCACTGATGCCGCAAATGCCCCAAGTTAGGGCATACAGCACCAGTTTGGACGCCCTCGCAGAGCGCTGGAACCTGCTCGCCCTGCTCGGGCAGATGAGTAACATCGGCATGGACATGACCGAGACGCGCGAAGGCTTTCAGAATCTGACCAAGGAACTGCTGCACCACCTGGGCACGGAAAACCTAAAAAAAACAGTGGCCGAGATGCAGGCCAAGGCGCAGGTGGCGGTAGATATCGTCATCCGCAATCTGTTTGAGCGCACCGCCGATATTGGCTTTCTGGCGACGGACGATGATTTTCGCGACTTCATTGCGATGCTCGCAGCAGTCGCCAGCCGGGCAAACCCGCCGCGCCAGCGATCACACGCCCGGCCCCAAGGTCCCAGCTATCCGCAGCCCTCGGGCAATGAACTCACGACCGACATATCTACCTTCCTGATCGGGGGGCGCCTGTTTGGCGTTGAGTCCTGCAACGTTGTCTGCTCCATCAACGACCAGCAAATCACCCCGCTGGTATGCTCCAACCCGGGCTTCATCGGCGTCTTCTCCTATGCCGGACAGACCGTCGGCGTCATTTCCATCCACGAGCTGCTCGGCATGACAAACCGCCCCTACAACGCCGAGAGCGACGGCATTCTGTTGGTGAAGGTCAAACCGCGCGACGGCGTCAACGAGGACGAAGGCATTCTCGGCATCGTCATCGACCGCATCATGGACAGCCCGGAAATCCCCAACCGCAGCATCTCCCGCTACGGCTCGGAGCTGGCTGGCAAGACCGTTCTGACGAAGGCCGTGGTGCGCCCCGACAGCGGCAGCGAGCGCGCCACTATGCTGTCGATTCTCGATGTCGAAGGACTCGAGGAGCGCGTGACTCGCAGCCGTGCGAATGGCACCGCACCGGAGATACCGCTACTCGGGCGCGACACGCCGCAGCGATGAATGTCAGGCCTACAACCAAGGCGATTCTCGGCGCGATGAAGGCATAAGATCACCCGCTACCGCGACAAGCCCGGTGCCGGCCAGAGCAATGCCCGATTCTCCGGCGCCAAATCGGGAGTCCCAGAAGGCGTGAAATTGTTATGCTTGTCCGATCATTCCGTGCGTTGAATCCGGACCAGTCATGAGTTTTTTTCGAGACGCCGAACAGCCCTTCGAACCGCCACCGGGCGATGATGCCGCTCACCCGCGTTGGGAGGTCCCCGATCTGATCGACTTCGACTACTACGTCGAGGCCGACGAGCGAGCGAAGAGCGACACCGCCGCCGCGCGCCAGTCGCTCGCCAAGCGCGACCGTGCGCTTTACCTGGAGCGCATCAAGCCGCGTCTGCGCGAGACCGAGCACACGCCAAGCCACAGGCGCATGGCCCTGCGACTGTGGCTTGCCGAGCGCCGCCGAAGCGAGGACCCGCCTCTGCGCCCACTGCTGCCCGGCGCATCCTTCGCGCGCGGCCAGCGTGTCGTCACCATATTGCTGGCGATCTTTGGTCTCATCACCGGCGCAACCGTCGCCTCGGCCCTGCTCCAGTACGAAGGTGAACACCCGGTGAATGTGTCCTGGTACATCCTGGTGCTGGTGATTCTGCAGCTCGGCCTAGTGGGCTTCACCCTCGGTGCCTGGGCCATGCGGCGCAGCAAGTCTATGCAGCAGGCACTGCGCGATGTGTCGCTGCTCGCGCACCTGATTCGGCCGCTGTTTTCGCGCGTTGCGCAGTGGATTCAACGCCATCGCCTCGGGCAAATGCCACCCGAGGTACGCGACCGGGCCAAGGCGCGGCAGGGATTGCTGCAATCCCATTTCTCGCTCTACGGCCCCGCGTCCTATTTGCCCATGTTGATTCCGGTGCAGGCCTTCGGCATCGCTTTCAACCTGGGCGCGATCAGCATGACCCTGCTGCTGCTGTGGTTCACGGATTTGGCGTTCGGCTGGGGCTCGGCGCTGAACATCGACCCGGCTGTGATCTACCACCTGACCAAGTTCATCGCCTGGCCCTGGAGCTGGCTGTTCGGCGAGGGCGCTGGCTATCCGACCCTGGCCGAAATTGCCGGCACCCGCATTTACCTGAAAGATCCGCTATCGATGTTTGATGCCGAGCATCTGCGCGCCTGGCGCTGGTTTTTGGTGCTCGCCGTCACCAGCTACGGCCTCCTGCCGCGGCTGGCGATGCTGGGACTTTCCGCTTTTATTCAGCGCCACGCGCTCGACCGCCTACCCTTCACCCATCAGCGCACCCAGGCACTCTACACCCGCTTGGTCACGCCTGATCTGGACACCGGCGTCGGCAAGACCGGGATGGGGCCGGCAATGCCGATTCCCGCGCCGCTCAAGCCCGTGACCACCAAGCGCTCGGCACCGCGCGGGGAAGAAGCCCCGCCGGCTGACAAAGAGACGCCGCCAAGCGAACCCGCCAAGGCAACGCCGTCGCAAGCAGACGCCCCACAGCCGCAGACTCAGCCTGCCGGCGGTCGACAAGCAACGGAAACCGGGCCTGCCTCCACTCCCGCTGGCCCAGCGCAGACTCCCAATGCGTTCACTGCTCCCAAAGAACCTCCGGCAGCGTCGCCCAAGACAACTCCCGCACAGAAAACGCCTGCGGCGGACGGCACCAAGGCTGCTCCCGCGGAAACGAGTAAGGCAGCTCCCGCGCCGACGCCTCCCGAAACCGAGACTCCCACAACTGCGCCCCCTGCCGCAGAGACTCCCGGCATCGCGCCCGATGCCTGCGTGCTGCTGCTGCATGTCGATGTCGCCGATGTGCTCGAAGACACCGATCACGGCCGACTGCAACAGCTGTTGCGCCAATGCTCTGGCTGGCGGGTAGCCAACTCCGCCACCTATGGCGGTGGCACGGCCATGGCCGATCAGGCCGTCGCGCTGATCGAAGACTGCGACTGGGGGTCACCACCCGCGCGGGTGGCGCTGATCGATGACGGCTCGCAACCGCCGATTACCGAGCGCCTGCGCTTCCTGCGCCGGGTGCGCGCCGCGGCGGGCGATCAGGCGCAAATCCTGCTCGCGCTGACCGGCGACCCCGATGGCGACGACCCACTGCCGCCGGTCAGCGACTTCGATTTCGGCGACTGGCAGCGCAAGATCGAGCAGCTTGCCGATCCGTATCTGCGTCTGACCATGCTCGCCCCCGCGGCCGAGGCAGCGCCTGCGGGCGAAGTCAGCGACGACCAGACACAGCACAACGGATCGACAGATGACCGGGCGACGGATGATGCTGGCGCCCAGGAGAAGGAGCGCTAATGGCCGCACCCCAAGACATCCCCACGCTGGCCATTATGGGCCATCCCAATGCGGGCAAGTCCTCGGTGGTCGCCACCCTGACCGAAAACGACCGCATCGAGATCGACAAGCGCGCCGGCACCACCACCACCTCGGACCGCTACCCGGTGGTAATCGACGGCAAGACCATCATCGCCTTCATCGACACCCCAGGGTTCCAGAACCCGAGCGACATTCTCGAGTGGTTCCAGACCCACGAGCGCGAGACCGATATTGCCCATGCCTTTGTGGAGGCCCATCGCCATGATCCGCTGTTCAGTCACGATGTGGCCCTGCTCGAGCCAGTCGCAGCGGGTGCCGGCATCATCCTGGTAGTCGACGGCTCCAAACGTATCAAAGAGAAAGACCGTACCGAGATGGAACTGCTGCGGCTGACGGCGCGCCCGCGCATGGCGATCCTCAACAATCTCAGCAAAAGCGAGAAGTTCATGCCAGCCTGGCAGGATGCCCTGAGCAAGGCCTTTAACTCGGTGCGCGAGTTCAACGCCCACCGCGCCACCTATGCCGAACGCGTCAAGCTGCTCAACGCGCTGAAAAGCATCGATCAGCGCTGGGAACCGCAGCTTGAGGAGACCATCGAGGCCTTCAGCCACGACTGGGAGAGACGCATCGACTCCAGCGTCACCACCATCATCGGTCTCCTGCGCGAAGCCCTGACGTTTCGCATCAACCGCGTGGTGCGCGTCAGCGATCTGCAGTCAGACGCGGACCGGCGCGAAATTCAGCAAAGTTTGCAGAAAACTTTCCAGGACGGGCTTCGCAAGCTTGAGGTCGAGGCACAGGCCCAGATCCGCGGCCATTTCCGCCACAACGTCTGGAATCTACCGGCGGATTCCCTGCTGCAAAAAGATCTTTTCTCCGACGAAGTCGGCAGGGCGCTGGGACTCAATCGCGTGCAGATGGCGTTGGCGGGAGCCGCAGCCGGCGCGACCACCGGCGTCGGCATCGACCTGTCCCTGGCCGGCGGCAGCCTAGGCGCCGGACTCTTGCTCGGCGCCGCAGCCGGCAGCGTGCTCGGCGCACTTGGCGGCGCCGCGCTAGCCAAGGTCGACATCCAGCGCACTCTGGGCGTCGAGCGCTTCTCGCTCGGGCCGGTCAGCAATCAGCGTTTTCCTTTCATTCTCCTCGATCGCATCCTGCTTTACTGCGCCCGCGCGATGAACTGGTCACACGGTCGCAAGGCCGCGGATGACAGCGCCCCCAACCGGGTTCCTGACCGGCTGGCAAAGCGCAAGCGTGGCTTTACCGAAGAACTTTCCCAAGACCAGCTCAAAACGCTGGCTAAGTTCTTTGGCGACGTGCGCAAAGCCAAAGACAGCAAGTTCGAAGACGACAGCCGTTTGATTCTCGCCGAGTTACTGCAAGGATTGTCAGCAAGCGAGATCGACAGTCGCGCGGAGCTTTGAGCGCCCACCTGAAGGCAACAAAAAAGTCATACAAACGCCGTTTCCAGGGCGCGCGCATCACACGCCGTCTATCACTGTCAGCGTGATCGCGCTTAGAGCTTCATGACAGTGTAACCCTGGGCTCCTAGCTCGATTTCGGCCGCCAGCGCGCCCAAGGCGACGCCGATGTCGTCACGCACGTTCTGATAGTAGTAACCGCTATCGACGATCGCCTGACCGCAGACGTAAAGCTTCACACCCGCATCCTTCAGCTTGCCGAGCAATTCCACGTTTGGATTCGTGGTGCCGAAGCGCGCTTTGTAGCTGTCATCCTTCAGCACCGCGCGGGTCGCGCTGCCGTGTAGAATAACGACAATGTCGAGATTCTTTGCCGGCTTGCCATCCGTGCCGAACAGATTCACCACCCGTGCCACATGCCAGAGCCCCGGATTGACGGCGTGCGCGCTCGGGTCGCCCGCGGCGATATCGAAGGCCACTTTGTAGTCAGCCTCCGGGTCCGGCTGAAAATCCGCGTCCGGCAAGGGATTGATATACCCATAGCCGCTGATGACAGGCGCCTGCCATTCCGCGACCTTCTCATCGGCGCTTGCGACGCTGAACCAACAGCCCATTAGGATCGCAGCGCCCAACACCCCAGAACAACGGCCCAATCGTCTTGATTTCATGCTTCAGCTCCACAAGTTGCGGCATCCAAAATAAAGCGAAGGCGTGATCGAGCCAGCCCATTCAGACTGGCAACCCGCCCGCGGACAGGATATACCAAAAGCGCAAGATTCCGACCACCGGCAAGAAATGCACACTGTAGATGCTGCGAAAATTGCCAATTGGGTTTAATGTTGCGGACCAAAGCTACGCGTTTATCCTTAAATGGTCAGCGAATCGCCGCGGCCCTGAATGTCTGCATTGACTGGAGCGCCCCATGGATCGCCAACAAGCCGCCAAATTCATGCTCGATTGTTTGCGCATGATGCTTGCCCGCAAGGGCTCCGACCTGTTCGTCAGCTCCGGTTTCCCGCCCGCGTGCAAGATCGACGGCAAGCTGACTCCTCTGAGCGAAAAGGCCCTGACCTCGGAGCAGACCGGAGTCTTGGTGCGCTCGATCATGAACGACTTCCAGCTCAAGGAGTATGACGCCAAAAAGGAATGCAACTTCGCCATCAGCCCGTCCGGTATCGGCCGTTTTCGCGTCAACGCGTTCGTACAGCAGGGACGCGCCGGCGTCGTGCTGCGCACCATCCCGACACAAATCCCCGACATGGACGAGATGGGCCTGCCGCCGGTGATGAAGGACCTGGTGTTGACCAAGCGCGGCATGATTCTGCTGGTTGGCGGCACTGGCTCGGGTAAGTCAACCTCCTTGGCCGCCATGCTTGGCTATCGCAACGAAAAAACCCATGGCCACATCATCACCATCGAGGACCCGGTCGAGTTCGTGCATGAGCACCGCAACTGCCTGATCACCCAGCGCGAGGTCGGCGTGGATACCGACTCCTGGGACAACGCCCTGATAAACACCCTGCGCCAGGCGCCGAACGTGATCCTGATCGGTGAGATCCGCCAGCGCGAGACCATGGAGCATGCAGTCAACTTCTCCGAGACCGGCCATCTGTGCCTGTCCACCCTGCATGCCAACAACGCCAACCAGGCACTCGATCGCATCATCAACATGTTCCCGGAGGAACGCCGCGCGCAGTTGCTGATGGATCTGTCGCTGAACCTGAAAGCAGTTATTTCCCAGCGCTTGCTGCCGCGCATCGGCGGAGGACGAGTCGCGGCGATCGAGATCATGATCAACAGCCCACTGATTCAGGATCTGATTTTCAAAGGGAAGGTGCATGACATCAAGGGCGTCATGAAGCGTTCGCGTGAGCTTGGCATGCAAACCTTCGACATGGCGCTGTTCGACCTCTACGAAGCGGGCCTGATTACCTTCGAGGATGCTCTGCGCAGCGCCGACTCGATGAACGAGCTACGCCTGAAGATCAAGCTCGAAAGCGCCGAGGCAACCGAGGGCGACGCCTTCGGCGAGGCGAACGGACTCGCGCTGGTCGGCGAGGACGAGGAAGACCTGCCGCCCGAAGAAATCGGCAAGAAGTTCGGTACCACGGAAGACCCATCGGAGACCGCCTTCGACCTCGACAGCTTCGACCTGGCCGAGGCCTCGATGGACCTGGAATCGGAATTCAAACGCTAGTTACTCTGCCCTTCTACCGACCCTGCTGAGCGCGGACAACAAGACCGGAATCGCCCATGGACATCACGCCCTACCTGAAACTGATGGTGCAAAAACACGCATCGGATCTCTTCTTTACCGCCGGGACTCAGGTCAAGATCAAGATCGACGGGGTGATCCAGTCGATTGGCGACACCGTCTTCGACACCAACATGTGCGCCGCGGCCATCCATTCCATCCTGACAAGAGAGCAGATTGAGTTTTTTGAGACCCACCGCGAGATCGACTTCGGTATCGGGCTGACCGGACAGGGGCGTTTTCGCGTCAATGCCTTCCACCAGCGCGGCACGCCGGCGATGGTCATCCGCTACCTGACCAGCAAGATCCCAACCATTGAGGAGCTTGGGCTGCCGGAGATTCTCAAACGCCTGATCCTGCATCGGCGCGGCATCATCCTGATGGTCGGCGCGACCGGCTCCGGCAAGTCGACCACCCTGGCCGCCATGATCGACCATCGCAACATATCGCGCCCCGGTCACATCCTGACCATCGAGGACCCGATCGAATATTTGCACGGGCACAAGAAATCCATCGTCAACCAGCGCGAGCTGGGCATCGACACCATGGATTACGCAACCGCGCTGAAAAGCGCGCTGCGCGAAGCCCCTGACGTGATCCTGATCGGCGAGATCCGCACTCGCGAAACCATGGAGGCCGCCATCGAGTTGTCCGGCACCGGCCACCTGGCAATCTCCACGCTGCACGCGAACAACGCCTACCAGACGATGGAGCGCATCATCAACATGTTCCCCAAGGAGATGCATCGGACACTGTTCATGGACCTGTCGCTGAACCTGCGCGCCATCATCTCCCAGCGCCTGGTGCGCACCGTGGAGGGCAAACGGGTGGCTGCGATCGAAATCCTGATGAACACACCGCACATCAGCGACCTGATCCGCGAAGGACGCGTGGACGAGATTCGCCAGGCCATGGCCGAGAGCAAGGAAGAAGGCATGACCACCTTCGACGATGCCCTGCTCAAGCTCTACCGCGACGGGCTCATCTCGCTGGAAGAATGCCTGGCCAATTCCGACTCGGCCGCGAATCTGGAGGCACGGATCAACTTTGGCTAGGGCCACCCGAACCCGTCGTTCGAAGGCGGCGCCCGAACACCTTATCCGCAGGACGGCGGGAGATCGAGAGCGTCAAGCTACTTACTGGGTAGCTGGAAGGATGCAGGTTCAGAGCAAGGTTGCCAGAGCTGCTAAGAACTCCTGGTTTTCTTCCGCAGTGCCGACGGTAACCCGCAGGCAGTCGTGCAGTTGCGGATGGGCGCCATCGAGCTTCTTGATCAGCACGCCGGCAGCCTTGAGCCCATCGAAAACGCGCCCAGCGGTGCCGCCCGCCACCCGCAGCAGGATGAAATTGGCCTCGCTTGGATAGACCACCAGTCCATTGATGTTGCCCTTGATGCTATCAAGCGCTGCGGCTAGGCGCTCGCGCTCGGCGCGAATTTCCCGGGTCTGGGCGTCGAACACCGTCGCATGGTTTAGGGCGAAAACAGCGCTGGCCTGGGTTAGCACATTGATGTTGTAGGGCAGCCGGGTCTTGTCGATCTCGCGAATCCATTCTGGCGGGCCGGCCAGGTAGCCGAGCCGCAACCCGGCCAGGCCCATTTTCGACACCGTGCGCAGCACCAGCAAATTGGGCCATTCGCCCAGACGCGACAGAAAGCTGTGGTCGGTGAAAGGCGCGTAAGCTTCATCGACCACCACCAGCCCCGGGCTGGCCTCGATGATGCGCGCGATGGCCTCGGCATCAAAGAGATTGCCGGTTGGGTTGTTTGGGTAAGCGATAAAGGTCACCGCCGGGCGGTGCGTCTCGATCGCTGCCAGCGCGGCGTCCAGATCAAGCGCGAAGTTGTCCGCGCGCAAGGGGACCCCGACATACTCGAGCCCGGCGAAGGTCGCGATCATGCGATACATCACAAAGCCCGGCTCGAACGACAGCACCGTGCGGCCAGGCGCGCCGAGGGCCAGCGCCAGCATCTGGATCAGCTCGTCGGAGCCGTTGCCCAGTACCAGCCCCATCTCGGGCGCGATGCCCATGGTCTCGCGCAGTGCCTGCTGCAGTTCACTCGCCTGCGGGTCTGGGTAGCGATTAAGCGCCTGCTCGCGCAGCGAGGCGAGCCAGGGGTCGCGCAGCTCCTCCGGCAGCGTGTAGGGGTTTTCCATGGCATCGAGCTTGATCAGGCCAGTGGCGTCCGGCACATGATAGGCGCTGAGCGCGCGGATCTCCGGGCGCACCCAAGTGTCGACAGCACGCGCGACTAGGCCTTCGTGCTCCGCTCCTGTCAGATTGTTCGCCAGGGTGTCAGACATGTGATCGGACTTGATCAGTCATCGCGCCCTCAGCGCCCGTCCCGGCGATACTCTGCCGAGCGCGCATGCGCCGTCAGCCCCTCGCCGCGGGCCAAGGTGCTGGCCGTATCGGCAAGACTGGCAGCACCCGCTGCCGAGGCCATGATGAGACTGGAGCGCTTCTGGAAGTCATAGACGCCCAGCGGCGATGAAAACCGTGCTGTGCGCGAAGTCGGCAGGACATGATTGGGCCCGGCGCAATAATCCCCCAAGGCCTCGGCCGTATAGCGCCCCATAAAGATGGCCCCGGCGTGGCGAATCTTGGCCGCCAGTGCCTGTGGATCAGCCACCGAGAGCTCCAGGTGCTCGGGCGCGATGCGGTTGGCAAGCGCTGCGGCTTCGTCCTCATCAGGTGCTAGAATCAGGGCGCCGCGGGTCTTGAGCGCCGTCGCGATGATGTCCTTGCGCTCCATGGTCGGCAGGAGCTGGTCGATGCAGGCGGCAACCCGGTCGAGATAGCCCGCATCCCAGGCGATCAGGATGGACTGGGCGTCCTCGTCATGTTCAGCCTGGGAGAAGAGGTCCATCGCGATCCAGTCCGGATCGGTCTCGCCATCGCACAGAATCAAAATCTCCGACGGCCCGGCCACCATGTCGATGCCGACCTGGCCGAAAACCGCGCGCTTCGCGGTGGCGACATAGATGTTGCCGGGACCGACAATCTTATCCACCGCCGGAATGGTCTCGGTCCCAAAAGCCAGCCCCGCGACCGCCTGAGCGCCGCCAATGGCAAAGACACGATCAACACCGGCGATGGCGGCAGCGGCCAGAACCAACTCGTTCAACTCACCCCGCGGCGTCGGCACCGTCATGATCAGTTCAGACACTCCGGCCACCTTGGCCGGCACCGCGTTCATCAGCACCGAAGAGGGATAAGCTGCCTTGCCACCCGGCACATAGAGCCCCACCCGATCGAGCGGTGTGACCTGCTGGCCGAGCCGGGTGCCATCGGCCTCGGTGAATTCCCAACTCTCAAGCCGCTGATGCTCGGCATAATAGCGAATCCGCCGCGCGGCCAGTTCGAGCGCCTCGCGCTGGGCGGCAGGAATCGCCGCCAACGCCTGCCGCAGTCGCTCCAACGGCAGCTCCAGCGCCGCGGCGCTCGCCGGCTGCCAGCCATCGAAGCGCGCGGTGTAGTCCATCAGCGCCGCATCTCCGCGCGCACGGACCTGCTCAATGATCTCCGCCACCCGCTCCTGGACAGCAGCATCCGACACAGAATCCCAGGCCAGCAGCGCGTCAAGCCGGGTATTGAAATCAGCGTCTTGCGTGGACAAGCGTTGGATATCAGCCATAAGAATCTGTTTGGTCAGAGTCAGCCATCGACAGCAGCGCGGATGTCATTCACCATCTGCATCACGCGCGCGTGCTTCATTTTCCAGGATGCCTTGTTGACGACCAGGCGCGAACTGATGTCGCAGATATGCTCGAGCGGGACCAGCCCGTTGGCCTTGAGCGTGTTGCCGCTCTCGACCAGATCGACGATCAGGTCGGACAGCCCCACCAGGGGCGCGAGCTCCATGGAACCATAAAGCTTGATGATCTCGACCTGCTTGCCCTGCGCGGCGAAATAGCGCTCGGCGCAGCGCACGTACTTGGTCGCGATGTGCAGCCGTCCTGGCCCGCGATGTACCGCATCCGGCTTGCCGGCGACCATCATGCGGCAGCGGGCGATGCGCAGATCAAGCGGCTCGTAGAGGCCATCGCCGCCATGCTCGAGCAACACGTCCTTGCCGGCGATGCCGATATCGGCGGCGCCGTATTCGACATAGGTCGGCACGTCGCTGGCGCGAATGATCACCAACTTGACCTCTGGCCTGTTGGTATCGAGGATCAGCTTGCGGCTGGTTTCGGGGTCGTCGCGCGGCTCCACGCCGGCGGCCGCCAGTAGCGGCAAGGACTGCTCGAAAATGCGCCCTTTCGACAGCGCGATGGTCAGTGGCTCACTCACGTTTCCCTGCTCGCTTCTTGCTGTTTTCTGCTCATTTCTTCGCTGGGGGCCATCGGTTGGCATTCCCTGCTATTTCCTGGCGATTACGCCGCCTCGGCGCTTTGCTGTCGCGTCGAGGACCGGCGCACCACGGCTCCCAGGGCAGATAATTTCTCCTCGATGTTATCGTAGCCCCGGTCGATATGGTAAATGCGGTCGATCAGGGTCTCGCCCTCGGCGACCAGCGCCGCCAGGACCAGGCTGGCGGAGGCGCGTAGATCGGTCGCCATCACTGGCGCGGCAGTCAGACGTTCGATGCCGCGACAGATTGCCAGATTGCCCTCGAGGCGGATATCCGCGCCCATGCGCTGCATCTCGAGCACGTGCATGAAGCGGTTCTCAAACACCGTCTCGGTCACGGTTCCGGTGCCCTCGGCAATGGCATTCAAGGCACAAAATTGCGCCTGCATGTCGGTCGGGAAAGCCGGATAGGGGGCGGTGTAGACATCGACCGCCCGCGGTCTACGCCCGCGCATATCGAGCTCGATCCAGTCCTCGCCGATTTCGATGCTGGCGCCCGCCTCGCGCAGCTTCGCAAGGACCGCGTCAAGCAGGTCGGCGCGCGTCGCGCGCACCCGGATATGGCCTCGGGTCATGGCTGCCGCGACCAGATAGGTGCCGGTCTCGATCCGGTCTGGTAACACAGCGTAGTCGGTGCCGCTAAGATGTTCGACCCCATCGATTACCAGGGTACCGCTGCCGGCGCCACTGATACGCGCACCCATGCGGTTAAGGAAGTTCGCCAGATCGACCACCTCGGGCTCGCGCGCAGCATTCTCGAGCACCGTTTGTCCGTCGGCCAGGGCCGCGGCCATCATCAGGTTCTCGGTACCCGTGACAGTCACCTGATCCATGATGAAACGGGCACCGCGCAAACGCCCGGCCCGGGCAAGTACATAGCCGTTGCGCACCTCGATCTCCGCACCCATGGCACGCAGCCCGTCGATGTGCAGATTGACCGGGCGTGAACCGATCGCGCAGCCTCCCGGCAGGGACACCTCGGCCTCGCCGAAACGCGCCAACAGCGGCCCTAAAACCAAAATCGACGCACGCATGGTCTTGACCAGATCATAGGGCGCGGCGAACACATCGACCTGACTGGCGTCGGCCTGAATACACATACGCTCATCCACGGTCAGGCGCACGCCCATGCGGCCCAGCAGCTCCATGGTGGTGGTGATGTCGCGCAGATGCGGCACATTCGACAGCTGGCACGGCGTTTCGGCCAGCAGGGTGGCGGCGAGAATCGGCAGCGCGGCGTTCTTCGCGCCGGCGGCACGAACCTCGCCCGTCAGAGCCTGTCCGCCGGTAATAAGAAGTCTATCCATCTGTTGTTATTCCGCGCCATCACCTGAGCGCAACATCTTTAAGGGTAAATTCCAAGTGCCATTTCCAATTGCCGATGCCAATTGCCAATTCCAATTAGGGATTTAGGGCCCCGCTTTGGCTTTTTCGGGCACGGCTTCAGCAAGTCCAAGCAACTCGCCCAGATTCGAGAATCGCGCGATCCGCACCATGGACTCCGGCCAGTGATTGATTTGCATCTGGCTTCCAACCGCGCGCGCACGCGCGAGCCAATCGAGCATCAGAGCCAAAGCCGCGCTGCTCGGCGCCGTCACGCCCGACAAATCAAGCACGATGTCGGCTGCTTGAGTTTGCGACTTTTCGCGTTGGCTCGGGAAAATACGCGCCGATTCGCGCGCGAGCTCGGCAACTGAGTGCAGATCCAATTCTCCCTCAACGCGAAAGTGCCCCCCACCCATCTCGATCAATTGCGCCATCGTTGTCTCCAGAATGCTTAAGAGCCCGAATGGCTCTTGGCGCGCAATTCCTGAATCAGTCCGTCAATGCCGTCGCGTCCAATAATGGAGCGGAACTGGTTGCGATAGTTGGAGATCAAGCTGACGTTGTCGATGACCACGTCATAGACCTTCCAGCTCCCTTGCCGATCGTGCAGGCGATAATCAATTGGAATGGCCGAAGAGCCTGGCGCACGCACCTGCGTCGGCACGATAACCGTGCCATCGCGCGTGCCGGGTTTGGCGGGCTGATAGACGATTTCCTCCCCCGAGTATTTCAGCAACGCCGTTGCATAGGTACGCACCAGCACCTCACGGAACGCATCGACCAAGGCCTTGCGTTGTGCCGGCGTTGCTTGACGCCAGTCACGTCCGACGGTCGACTGGGTGATGAGCTCGAAATCAAAGTGCGGCGCCACCACGCGACCGACCAACTCGTAGATCAGCTGCGGGCGGCGATCGACCTCCGCCCGCTGCGCCTCAAGCGTCGAGAGCATTTTTTCCGCGGTGTTGCGCACCAGATCGGTCGCCGAACCCTGCGCCAGGGATGTCCCGACCGCCACCAGCATCAGTAGCGCACTGAGCGCGAATAATTTAATCGTCTTCATACCCTTAATTCCTCTGAATTCAACGCCAACTCTGGCGCGGCTGGGATGAGATTGACGGAATTTGCACTAATCCACACCCTCTTCGGCCTTGCTCAGCAAAAAGCGCCCAATCATCTGTTCGAGTACCAGAGCGGACTGGGTATGTTCGATCAGATCTCCGTCGACCAGAAAATCCATGCTGCCCCCAGGGTCGAGTCCGACATATTTCTCACCCAGCAGGCCCGCCGTAAAGATATTGGCGAAGGTGTCAGTGGGAATTTCATCGAACGGCTCCTCAATCAGCATGGTGACCACGGCCTTGAAACGCTGCTGATCGTAGGTGATGGACTCCACCCGCCCGACACGCACACCTGCCATGCTCACTGGCGCACGTACCTTCAGGCTGCCAACGTTATCGAAGTAGGCGGTAATGCGATAGCCGTCACCACCGGTGAGCTGGCTCAAATTGCTCACGTGCATCGCGAGGAAGAAGAGCGCAATCAGACCCACAACCATGAAGGCACCCACAGCGATCTCGAGCGTGCGCATTTTGATCATTCTTCAGTCTCCGAACATCAAAGCCGTGAGCATAAAATCCAGCCCCAGCACCGCCAGCGAGGCATTCACCACGGTACGGGTGGTCGAGCGGCTGATTCCGCTTGCCGTAGGGACCGCGTCATAGCCCTGAAAGAGCGCGATCCAGGTCACGACAAAACCAAACACCAGGCTCTTGATGACTCCGTTGAGAACATCCTCGTTAAAGTCGATTTTCGCCTGCATCTGACTCCAGAACGCCCCCGAGTCCACTCCAAGCAGCCCTACGCCGACGAAATAGCCACCCATCACCCCAACGGCGCTGAACAAAGCGGCGAGCAGCGGCATGGACAGAAACCCGCCGAGCAGTCGCGGGCTAAGGACGCGTTTGACCGGATCGACAGCCATCATCTCCAACCCCGAAAGCTGCTCTGTGGTCTTCATCAGGCCAATTTCAGCGGTGAGCGCCGACCCTGCCCGGCCGGCAACCAACAGCGCCGCAACAACGGGGCCGAGTTCGCGCACCAGCGAGGCCGCCACCATGACGCCGAGGCTCTCCGCGGCTCCGAACTGCGACAGCACGTAATAGCCCTGCAGCCCGAGCACCATGCCGACAAAAAGCCCGGACACGACGACGATCAGCACCGAGAGCACGCCGATGGAATAGAGCTGCATCAGGGTCAGCCTTGGGCGCATCAACAGGCCCGGGAAACCTTTGAGCATCCCCAGCAGCAGCAAGTGCGCACGCCCAAAGCTGGCGACAATATCAAGCACACCACGCCCCAAGGATGCCAGTGCGTCGACAGGTGCTCTAATCATTGTGTCGTGCTGCCCAGAGATGCGTCGCCCAGCAATGCGTCGCCCAGAAATGTGTCTTCCAGGTCTAGCGCTGGGTAATGAAAATGCACTGGTCCATCCGGCAGACCGTCGACAAACTGTCGCACCCAGGGCGAGGACTCGCGCGCGATCTCATCCGGCGTTCCCTGGCACACCAAGCGCCCATTCGCGATCAGATAGGCATAGTCAACGATACTCAGGGTTTCGCGCACATCGTGCGAAACCACCAGGCTGGTCATGGCGCTGGCGTCGTTGAGCTGGCGGATCAGAGTCACGAGCACCCCCATAGAAATGGGGTCCTGACCAGTGAAAGGCTCATCGTACATAATGATCATCGGGTCGAGTGCCACCGCCCGCGCCAGCGCGACCCGTCGCGCCATGCCGCCGGAAAGCGCGTTAGGCATCAGCTGCGCGGCACCGCGCAGCCCGACAGCCTCAAGCTTCATCAGCACCAGGCGCCGGAGCACGGACTCTGGCAAGCGGTAATGCTCGCGCAGCGGATAGGCAACATTTTCGAACACCGTCAGGTCCGTCAAGAGCGCGCCGCTCTGAAACATCATGCCCATGCGTTTTCGCAGCTCGAACAACTCCGAGCGACTCAGCCCGCCGATGTCCTGACCGTCGATTTCGATGGTACCGGCATCCGGCCGCAGCAGTCCGCCGATCAGCTTGAGCAGCGTGGTTTTTCCGGCACCGCTTGGCCCCATGATGGCCGTGACCTTGCCACGCTCAATATCGAGGTCGAGTCGGTCGAAAATCACCTGCTGGTCGCGGCGAAAACTCAAGTCACGCACACGCACAATGGGGCGCGTAGCGGGCTGCGCGAAACCCTTTGCCTGACCGTTCGCTGCCGCGAGTTCTTGCTCATGACTCCCAGACGGGGCGGACGGGCCAGACGGATTCGGCCCAGACGGCTCGGCAGCGGCCGGCGCTGTTTTCATGTTCCGCCCCAGCGGACCGCTTGGGGAATCAGAGTCGGCGTCTTGCACAAGGATTCGGATACTCGCGTAGCGGAAAAGTGGAGTCTTAACCCAGAATACAAACAAGACTCACACTCAAAATGGGATTTTCGCTGGGATGTGGATATTGGAGCAAAACCACACAGACCAGAACTGATGGCGCTGACCGCCATGCTCGCAGGCTCAAGCAAGGCGAGCACTTGCGGCGAAGATGAGTAACGGCCCTGAAAAAAAGATCATTGTCTGGACTTGGCGCTGTCACGTCAAGCAGATGACGCCCGCAGCGCCAGTGACTATCATTACAGACAGTAACAACCAGGCCTCGGGCTTCAGACAAGATAAAGCCGAACTCATGGCGCCTGTTTTAGCGTAATGGACCCAAACAGCCGCCCCCTAGCAGCTCCGAAGACAGGAGACCTAAGCTGATGCAAGACGCAATCGCAAGGGCCAAGGCCGTCCGCGTCGTGATTTTCGATGTCGATGGGGTATTGACCGACGGCAGCCTTTTCATTGGCGACGATGGCCAGGAGTACAAGGCTTTTCACGCCCGCGACGGTCACGGGATGGCCATGCTTCAGCAAACAGGCGTAAGTCTGGCAGTGATTACCGGACGACAGTCCCAAGTGGTGCGACTGCGCATGGAAAGCCTCGGTATCCGCCACATCTATCAAGGGCGGCGCGACAAGTTACCCGCGTATGCCGAGCTCAAGGAACGACTGCGGCTTGAGGACAATGCTTTCGCCTACGTCGGCGACGATGTCGTCGACGTGCCGATTCTCTCGCGGGTCGGGCTCGGCATCGCGGTGGCTGATGCGCATCCGCTGGTGAAAGCACATTGTCACTGGCAAACGGAAAAGGGCGGGGGGCATGGCGCCGCACGAGAGGTGTGCGAATTCATCATGCGCGCTCAAGACACACTCGATCCGATGCTTGCACGCTACCTCCCGCCCCCGCCCCCTCAGGCCGTCTAGGCAACAGCCAGCTGACCACTGATGCTCGCCCATCGCCGCCAACGTTTGCTCGCCTTCGCGGTTGTGCTGCTCGGTTTGCTCGGCGGCTGGTTTGCGCAGCGCACGCGACAGACGGTTGAACCCCCAGACGCGTATCAGAGCGGACAGCCGGATTACATCGTCGATGGTCTTCGCGCGATTGAGCTGAATATCTCCGGACAGCCTGCCCGCCGACTCAACGCCAAGCAGTTGCGTCACTATCCGGAGGACGACAGCACCGAACTCGACCAGCCGCGCATGATCCTGTACAACGACCAGGCGCCACCTTGGCGGATCAGTTCGGACTCTGGTTGGGTTTCGGCCGGGAGCGAGCGCATCCTGCTGAGCGGCGCTGTGCGCGCACAACGCGCAGCCACCTCTGAGACGGATGCCATGGCCTTCGCGACCAGCGAAATCGAGCTTTTTCCAGACGATCGGCTGGCAGAAACTGATCGCTTCGTCGAGCTTGAGCGCGGCCCGGACCGCCTGACAGCTATTGACGGCATGCGCTTCTGGTACAGTGAGCCCATGCACGGCAAGTTTTTCGGGCGGGTGCGCGCAAGAATCGCGACGGACAAGAAATGACCCGCCGAGGCCAGACACTTCGAGGCCAGACACTTCGAGGCCAGACACGCCCAGCCCAATAGCGAAACGCAATTGCGAACGCCAAGTTTGAAAAACAGGCCTATTCCCGCCCCTCACCCAGACAATGCAATCACCGAACCCGGACCCTTCCTGCCATGCGACCCGACAATAATCCAGCTTTCAGACTGTCTCTGATTCTGTTTTGTCTCAATGTACTGACTGTCGCACCGGCGTTCGCACTCGACAGCGATCAGGGCCAGCCGTTGTTCATTGAGGCCGATGCCGTGGAACTCGACGAACAGACCTCCCAAAGCCGCTACATCGGCAGTGTCGAGGTGCAACAGGGGAGCATGCGGATTCTTGCCGACGAGGTTCAGGTCGAACACCGTCAGGATCGCCAGCCGCGCACCATCGTCGCCGTGGGCAACCCGGCGAAATATCGCCAAATGACAGAAGGCGAAACCGAGCCCGTTCTCGGACGCGCCCAGCGGATGGAATACAATGCCGACCGTGACGAGCTCACCTTGATTGACCGCGCGGTACTGACCCAAGGGCAGGATCGCTTCGCCAGCGATCGTATCGTCTACAACCGCAAGACCGAGCGCGTTACCGCCGGCACCAGCGCGCAGGGGCGCGAGCGGGTCAAGATCACCATCACACCAGAAGAGGAATGACCACCGCCTCCCCCGCCAAGTCGGCTGCTGGCTCCAGCTCCCGCCCCCGCTCCGCTCACCTGGCCCTGCAGGCCGAGGGTCTGGCCAAGAGTTATCGTCGGCGCCGGGTCGTTGATGGCGTCAACATCAGCGTCAGCGCTGGCGAGGTGGTGGGACTGCTCGGCCCCAATGGTGCCGGCAAGACAACCAGCTTTTACATGATCGTCGGCCTGGTGGCCGCAGATGGCGGGCGCATCCTGCTCGCCGGCGAGGACGTCAGCCTCGCACCCATGCATGCCCGCGCCCGGCGCGGCCTGAGCTACCTGGCCCAGGAGCCCTCGGTATTTCGCAAGCTGAGCGCCACCGACAACCTGATGGCCGTGCTCGAGACCCGCCCGGAACTCGACGAGCGCCAGCGCCGGCAGCTGTGCGAGGCGCTGCTCGACGAGCTCGGCATCGCGCATATCGCCGAATCCATGGCGCTGAGTCTGTCCGGCGGCGAGCGCCGACGGCTCGAAATCGCCCGCGCCCTGGCGGTCGAGCCGAAGATCATGCTGCTTGACGAACCCTTCGCCGGTGTCGACCCCATCGCCGTGGTCGATATCAAGAAGATCATTACTCATCTGCGCGAGCGCGGCATCGGGGTGCTGGTGACCGACCATAATGTCCGCGAGACGCTCGACATCTGCGATCGCGCATACATCATCAGCGACGGCCAAGTCATCGCCGAGGGCGCGCCCTCCGAGTTGCTTGCCAACACCCAGGTTCGCACGGTTTACCTCGGAGAGCATTTCCGCCTGTAAGCCGACGCTGTTGCGCTGCTAACGTTTCCCACGAACACATTCGCCCCCAGGCCACCACGGTCGTGGCGCTGACAAAAGCCGATCGCGCTCCCCAGCTTGCGTCGAGGCGGAAAAGATCAGCTACAATCAAGAATGCCTATGCAAGTTTCATTCGCTGCGAGAACCCTTCTCTTCATGCCTGATCACGCCGGAGTCTGACCGAAAGCGTCGCGATGAAGCAGACCATTCAACTGCGCCTCGGCCAGCAGCTGACGATGACGCCGCAGCTGCAGCAGGCCATCAAGCTTCTGCAACTCTCCACCCTGGACCTGCAGCAGGAAATCCAGCAGGCGCTTGAATCCAACCTGATGCTCGAGAGCGCTGACGATGATCCGCCAGAGCAAAGCCTCGGCGACCAGGGCACGGGCCTTGAGGACATCTCCGCGCGTGACATTGAACGGCAGATCGAGGACGCCCGCATCGACGACTCCCTGCGCCCTGAGCGCGATGACATGCCGGCCGAGCTGCCGACCGACAGTCAGTGGGCCGATACCTTCGACAGCTACACAGCAAGCGGCAGCGCGCCAAGCAACAACGGCAGCGACGGCAATGACTTCGATCTCTTCGCGCAGCGCTCTCGCCCGCAGACGCTGCACGATCACATCGACTGGCAGCTCAACCTGACCCGTTTCGGGGAACGCGACCGAGCCGTTGCCGAGGCATTGATCGACGCCATCGACGCCGATGGTTATCTGCGTCTCGACCTCGATGAACTGCCAGACATTCTCAACGACCCCGATCTGGAGCGCGACGAGATCGATGCCGTGCTGCATCGTATTCAGTCCTTCGACCCTGCCGGAATCGCCGCGCGCGATCTGCGCGAGTGCCTGATTCTGCAACTGCGTCAGCTCACTGACGTCCAGCCGCAGCGCGACCATGCCCTGGCCATCTGCGAGCACCATTTTGACGCCTTGGCGCGCAACGACCTCGACAGCATGCGACGCAGCACCAAACTTGGCGACGACGACCTCGCCAGGGCACTGAGTCTGATCCGCTCGCTCAACCCGCGCCCCGGCTCCGCCGTGACCGAGGTGCGCCCCGAGTACATTAAGCCAGACGTACTCGTGCGTCGGCGCAACGGCCGTTGGACAGTGGAGCTTAATCCGGACACCACACCGAGAATCCGCGTCAACGAGAGCTACCGCCAGCTCATTCGTCGTGCCGACAAGGCAGCCGACAACCAGTGCATGAAATCCCACCTACAGGAAGCCCAGTGGTTCATCAAAAGCCTGCTCAGCCGCAACGACACCGTGCTGCGCGTCGCGAGCAAAATTGTCGAGCTGCAGCAGGACTTCTTCGACTTCGGCGAAGAAGCCATGCGTCCGTTGGTGTTGCGCGATATCGCCGAGACACTCGAGCTGCACGAATCCACCGTCTCGCGCGTCACCACGCAGAAATACATGCACACACCGAGGGGCACTCTCGAGTTTAAGTATTTTTTCTCAAGCCATGTCAACACGACTTCAGGAGGCGAATGTTCGTCCACCGCCATCAGAGCCTTCATCCGCAAACTGGTCGCTGCCGAGACGCCCAACAAGCCTCTGAGCGACAACAAAATCGCGGATGTTTTATCTGATCAAGGCATCAAGGTGGCGCGGCGGACAGTCGCCAAATACCGCGAAGCCATGGGCATACCGCCCTCAAACGAGCGTAAGCGCCTCGCCTGACCGCCCGGGGATTTCACTAACCGGCATTTTCACTAACCGGAGTTTTCACTAACCGCGATTTTCACTAAGGGCTTCCTTTGTGATGAAATCCCCCAGGGCTGGCGTAGCCGCCATCGTTGCGTTCGATCATCCAGGAGAGACAATCTATGCAAATCAAGCTCACAGGTCATCATATCGACATCACCGAGCCGCTTAAGGACTATGTCGATAATAAATTTTCCCGCCTGGAGCGCCATTTCGACCATGTCATCAACGCGCACGTCATACTGACCGTCGAGAAGCTCCGCCAAAAGGCGGAAGCCACGCTGCTCATCAATGGCGCCAGTGTTTTTGCCGACGCCACGCACGAAGACATGTACGCCGCCATTGACGGACTGATCGACAAACTCGACCGTCAGGTGATCAAATACAAGGAAAAGCGCCAGAGTCATCGCGCGCCGGGAGCCAAAGCCGCCAGTGCCGAACTCGCGGCCACCAGCGAGCCCGCGCCCGGCGAGGACCCGGCGGAGACTTAACCCAAGCCAAGAGACTCATCGCATCACGCACGCAAATCACTCGAGTCTCTAGCTGATTCATACCGGAGCCGGTCATGCCGGCTCCGGTTTTTGTTTCCCACGGGAGAGCCACCAACCATGTTCCCCCCACAACTCATCGTCGAACACCGGGTGCTCGGCGCGGCCAGTATCAGCAGCAAAAAGCGCCTGCTCGAGACCCTGGCTGAACTGCTGGTCGGCGAATTGCCTGAGCTCAGCCGCGAGTCCGTCTTCGACCGCCTGCTCGAGCGCGAGCGCCTCGGCAGCACCGGGCTCGGGCACGGCGTCGCCCTGCCGCACGCGCGGGTGGCGGAAGTGACGGACGCCATTGGCGCCTTCGTCCAAATGCGCGAGCCGGTTCCCTTCGATGCCATTGACGACCAGCCGGTCGACCTGGCCTTCGCGCTGCTGGTCCCCGAGACGGCCAACGAAATGCATCTGCAGCTGCTGGCCGACCTTGCCGCGCTATTCAACCAGGACCAGCTGCGACAGAAGCTGCGCGACGCTGAGGGGCCCGACGCGCTGCTGGCGCTTCTGACTGAAGCGGCCCCCGCAGAAGCTGCGCCAAGCAGCTCTCCGGCCAACTCTCCAGCCAGCTCTCCGACCAGTTCTCTGCCCAGCTCGCCGCCAGACGGGTCCCCACGGCGTTCCTGAGACCAGCGTGAAGCCGATCGACTCCCTGCAGAGTCTCGTCGACAGTCTGAGCGAACCGCTCAAACTGCAATGGTTGTTCGAGCCGCCGAAGCAGCGGATTCCGCTGCAAACCCCACCTGAGGGTCCGCGCCAGCGCCTGGTTGGCTCGATGAACTGCATCCGCCCCAACCGGGTGCAGGTTGTTGGTCAGGCCGAATTCGCGTACCTGCGCGATCTCCACCCCCACGCCCGCGGCGATATGCTGACGCGGGTTTTCACCGCCAGCCCAGTGGCGGTAATCTTTGCCGACGCGCTTGAGCCCGATGCGCAATTCCGCGCCCGCGCCGAGCAGGAGGGCACGCCCCTGCTGGGATCGAGCCTCAACGATCAGGACATTGTCGAGCACCTCCAGCATGTCCTCACCCACACCTTTGCCGAACGCACCACCTTGCACGGGGTTTTTCTCGAGGTTCTCGGCATGGGCGTGCTGCTGGTCGGCGACCCTGGCATCGGCAAAAGCGAACTCGCGCTCGAGTTGATCGCCCGCGGTCATCGCCTGATCGCCGACGATGCACCCGAGTTCGCACGCATCGCGCCCGAGGTCATCGAGGGGCGCTGCCCGCCGTTGCTGCGCGATTTTCTTGAAGTTCGCGGCCTTGGTGTCTTGAACATCCGCGCCATGTTTGGCGAAAGTTCGGTGCGCGAAAAAAACCACCTAAACCTGGTCATCAGCATGCGGTTTTTTGACAACAGCGAGCTGGCCTGCATCGACCGGCTGCGCGGCAGTTTATCCACACGGAACATTCTCGGCATCGCGGTGCCAGAGATAACCATCCCGGTAGCTCCGGGACGCAATCTTGCCGTCCTGCTTGAAACAGCCGTGCGCAGCCAGATTCTGCGCACCCGCGGCTACGACGCCGGATCGGACCTGGCCGAACGTCAGGCCGGATTGCTGGCGGCGGAGGTGCCCGCCTGGGAGACCGAGCATCGCCTCCATGAGCCATGGACCTGACCCAATCGACCAAGCTATCGAAGCGGCTGCGGATATGGACTTCATCATCGTAAGCGGACTTTCAGGCGCCGGCAAAAGCGTCGCCTTGAATACGCTGGAAGACATCGGCTACAACTGCATCGACAATCTGCCACTGTTCCTGTTGCGGGAGCTCGCGCTGGGGCTGCGCCAGAGCGATCGGGCGCTGTGCCCGGACTGCGTTGGCACCGCCGTCGGCATCGACGCGCGCAGCCATTCGGACGACCTGTCCCAACTCCCCGCGGTACTGATGTCGCTGAGCGAGCAAGGCATCCTTCCCCAAGTCATGTTCCTTGAGGCCCAGACCGAGCGGCTGATGACCCGCTTCAGCGAAACGCGGCGCAAGCATCCGCTCACCGGCGACGCGCGCTCGCTGGCCGAAGCCATCGACTACGAGCGCGAGTTGCTCGAGCCCCTGCGCCAGGTGGCCGATGCCCACATCGACACCACCCACACCAACATCCATGAGCTGCGCGACCTGGTGCGCGGCTGTCTCGGCGCCGGACAAAAACCCAGCACCTCCATTCTGCTGCAATCCTTCGGCTTCAAAAAGGGCGTGCCAGAGTCCTTCGATTTCGTCTTCGATGTCCGCTGTCTGCCCAACCCACACTGGCAGGAGGCGCTGCGCGGGCAGACCGGACGCGATCCGGCGGTGATAGAATTCCTGGAACAATTCGAGGATGTCGGCGCCATGCGCGACGACCTGACCGCCTTTGTCTCCCGCTGGACCCCCTGTTTCGAACGCGACGGACGCAGCTATCTCACCATCGCCATCGGCTGCACCGGCGGTCAGCATCGATCCGTCTACATGGCCGAAGCACTGCGCGCCCATTTCGAGAGCGCTGGGCGCCGCGTTCTGTTGCGTCACCGGGAATTGCCGTGACTGTCTCCGTTCTTGTCATCACCCACAACCAGATCGGCGCCGAGCTGCTCGGCACGGCCAGGCGCATGTTCGGCGACTGCCCGGTCGCCGCGTCCGCCATCGACGTGACCGAATATGACGACCCGGACCAGCTCCACCAGCGCGCCACCCGTCTCGCCGACGAGCTCGACGACGGCAGCGGCGTGCTGATTCTGACCGATCTGTTCGGCTCCACCCCATCGAACGTCGCCAACAGCATCCGCCGCGGCCATCAGGTACGGGTGTTAGCCGGCGTGAATCTGCCCATGTTGGTGCGCACATTGAATTATCATTGGCTCGACCTCCCCGCCATCACCGAAAAGGCCTTGAGTGGCGGACGCGAGGGCGTGCTGCTGTGCCAGCTCGACGGCGTCCAAGACACCTGAGATCCCGCACGCCCGCATGCCCGCGCCCGTTCAGCGAGTGAGCGGGGTCTAGCGCCCAAGCACTTGCTATCCGTTCAACCGCCAATCCATCGATACGAAAACCGTGGTTTGCAAAGACGTCGAAATCATTAACCGCCTTGGCCTGCACGCGCGTGCGGCGGCCAAATTCGTCACCTGCGCGAGTCGCTTCGAGAGCAGCGTCCAGGTCGAGCGCGAGGGCCGCCGCGTCAACGGAAAAAGCATCATGGGCGTGATGATGCTGGCCGCCGCGCGCGGCACCGTCATCAGCATCGAGACCAATGGCCCTGATGAGCAGGAGGTGATGGACGCACTCGTAGCTCTGATCGGAGATTATTTCGGAGAAGGTGAATGATCACCGCCTTTGCCGGGGTCGGCGTCGCCGGCGCGCGCAAGCTCGCCGTCGGCAAGGCCTACCTGCTGAGACAGGAACCGACCTTCTCCTCTGAGCCGGTCGAACGTCCCGAGGCCGAGCTGCGCCGCCTCGACGCGGCACTCGATGCCGCCCGCAGCCACCTCGAAGGTGTGCGCCATTCGATTCCGGCCAATACCCCGGCTCACATTGCCGAGTTCATCGACACCCACCTGCTGATGCTGACCGACTCGGCACTGGTGGATGCCACCCGTGACCTGATCCGCGAGCGCCACGTCAACGCAGGCTTGGCGCTCAAGCTGCAGCGCGACATCCTGGTGCAGGTGTTCGACGAGATGGATGACCCCTATCTCAGCACCCGCCGCGACGATGTCGATCATGTGGTGCGCCAGATTCTGGTCTTCCTCGGCAACCTCGAGCAGCAACAAAGGGATGTGACCAACGACCCGGTCGATGGCCATGTGGTGGTCACCGATGACCTCACCCCCGCCGATGCCATCCTGCTGCGCCAGCGCGGTGTCGCCGCCTTTGTGACCGAGCATGGCGGTCCCATGTCGCACACCGCCATCCTGGCACGCAGCCTGGACATCCCCGCCGTCATGGGCGTACATCGCGCCACCGAGATGCTGCGCCACGGCGAGCAGTTGGTCGTCAACGCCGAAACCGGCACCATCCTCGCCACCAGTGAGCCGGAGGCGCTGGAATTCTTCCGCCGCCGCCTGCGCAGCGCCGAAAGTTACCGCCGTTCCCTCAAGCAACTGCTCGCGCGCCCCTCCACCAGCCGCGACGGCGTGCCGGTGGTGCTGCTCGCCAACCTGGAGCTACCCGAGGACAGCGCCACCGCGCAGGAAAACGGCGCATCGGGCGTCGGGCTCTATCGCACCGAGTTTCTCTATCTCAATCACACCCGCGCCCCGAGCGAAGACGAGCATCTGGAGAACTATCTCGGCATTCTCAATGCACTGAACGGGCTGCCACTGACCATCCGCACGCTCGACCTGGGGCTGGATAAAAACATCCAGTACCTGTCCGAGCGCCTGCCACCGCTCACCAACCCGGCACTCGGCCTGCGTGCCATTCGCCTGTGCTTGAAGGAGCCCGAGCTGTTCCTGCCGCAGCTGCGCGCCATTCTGCGCGCATCAGCCGCCGGCCCGGTGCGGCTGATGATCCCAATGATCTCTACCCTCAACGAGGTCGACACCCTGCTGCGCCTGATCCAGACCACCAAGCGCATGCTGCGCAGCCAGGGGCTGGCCTTCGATCCACTCATGCCCATCGGCGGCATGATCGAGGTCCCGGCGGCTGCGCTGATGGCCGAGTCCCTGGCGCGGCGGCTGGATTTTCTCTCCATCGGCACTAACGACCTGATCCAATACACCCTGGCCATCGACCGCCTCGATGACTCCGTCAGCTATCTCTACGAACCCCTGCACCCGGCCATTCTGCGCCTGATCCATCACGTCATCGAGGCCGCTGCCAAAACCCGCACGCGCGTTAGCATGTGCGGCGAAATGGCCGGGGACGCCCGTTACACCCGACTGCTGCTCGGCCTCGGCCTGCGCGAGTTCAGCATGCAGCCCGGCTCCCTGCTGGAAGTGAAAGCCATTGTGCGCGACAGCGACATCGGCGCCCTTGTGCGCACCATGGACGAACTCATGCCCCGCATCGACGACATCAGCCCCCAAAGCCTGTTAGACCGCCTTGCCGAAGCCACCTGACTGCGTGCTTTGGCGCGCCATCCTGGCCTAATTTGAAGGAACCGGACGAGTTCTGGTCGCTCCCAAGGGTCTCAATTGCGGCTGTTCAGCCATAGCGGGCGCGAGGGCCACGACCGAGAATGGCTCATATCCTTCTGGCGTTCCTGATCAAATCTTCAAGCTTTTTCGGGTTTTCTGCGCTCTGTGCGACAATCGCGCGCGTGAATGCGCTCTGTGATCAAAAGTCCCGCTGGGTAATAGCTGTTAAGCGCCTGCGGCCCCATGGCCCGCTGCGGTCCGCGAGACTTTTGCTGTGCGCGACGGTCTGCGCGCCGGTGCTCGCCTGGGCGCAGACCCAAGCTCCGCCGGCTCCGCTGGCCCCACTGGCCACAGCGGCGGTGTCCGCAGTTGTTGATGCACCAGCGCCTGGCGACGCTGATCCATCGACACCATCGACATCGTCGACGCCATCGCAGCTTGCGACGCTAGCCTCCGAGCTTGTTCTGACGGATTCGGAACGCGCCTGGTTGACGGCGCATTCAAGCGTCTCGGCGGCGGTGATGGATGCCTGGCCACCGCTCGATTTTCGCGGGCCAAGCGGCGACGCCGTGGGTGTCGGGGTGGATTTGCTGCGCCTGCTTGGCGAGCGCATCGGGATTGAATTTGAAATACAGGCCGCGCCCTTCAAGGACAGTCTGGAGGCGCTGAAGGCGCGGCACCTGGATGTCTTGATGGACATCACCCCACGTCCAGACCGCGAGGCCTTCGTCAACTTCACCCGACCCTATCTGACCATTCCCCATGTCATGCTCGGGCGCACCGACGGGCCTTATCTGGCGGCTGAGGCACAGCTTGCGGACAAGACGCTGGCCATTGAGCGGGGCTTTTTCAGCGTCAAGTATTTTCGCGACAAGTATCCCGGCATTCGCGTCGATGAGTATCCCGACACCAGCGCATGTCTGGAAGCCGTATCGCGCGGCGATGCCGATGCCTATGTCGGCAATCGCGCCGTGGCGACCTATCTGGTCGCCCGTCTGTTATTGACCAACCTGCGCGTGATGAGCCGCATTGACCGGCCCGGCTCGGTGCTGGCCATCGGCACGCGCAAGGACGCGCCAGAATTGGCCGGCATTCTCGATAAAGCGCTGGCCAGCCTAAATCCGGGCGAGATGCAGAGGATTCTCGCGCGCTGGACGGGACAGAGCGGCGCTGGCCTTCAGGTTCGCCTGAGTGAGCGCGAGCGGGCCTGGCTGGATACCCACCCCAAGGTGCGGGTCGCGGCCACGCCGGACTGGCCGCCGTTTGAGTATCTGGATGCGAACGGGCGCTATGTCGGCATCTCGGCAGATGTGTTCCGTCTGGTCGCGCAGCGCGTCGGGTTGGAGATGGAGTTTGTGGTCGCGCCCTGGGTCGAGTTGCTCGAACGGCTCAAGCGCGGCGAACTCGACCTGGCCCCCGGCTTGATCCCGACCCCGGCACGCGCGCGCTTTCTGGATTTCTCCCGGCCATTCTTTTCGTCCTTCGTCGGCATCTGGACCACCCAGAGCCAGCAAGACATCAGCAGCGGCAAGGATCTGGCCGGTCGGCGGGTGGCCGTGGTCGAGGGTTATTTCACTGGGGACATCCTCGCCGATCACTTCCCCGACGCCGAGCCGTTTGTTATCGCCTCCCCGCTGGAAGCCCTGAAGGCCGTCTCCACCGGCCGCGCCGATGCCTACCTGGGCGCCGAGGCGGTCGCGAACTTCCTGATTGATCGCTATCTGCTGCAAAACCTCAGGCTGGTGGGCTATCTCGACGAGCCGCGTCTGGATCTGGCCATCGGGGTGCCCAAGAACAATCCGCTGCTGAGCGGGATTCTGAGCAAGGGCTTGCAAAGCATCAGCGATCAGGACATCGCCCACATCAAGGAGCTTTATATTGGTCACGGCGAGGATTTTCACGCCGCCTTCAGCCTGAGCGACGAGGAGCGCGCCTGGCTGGCGGAGCACCCGCGCTTGCGTCTTGGCGTTGCCCCGGACTGGCTGCCCTTCGAGGCGATCGGTGATAACGGCGAGCCGATTGGCATTGCCTCCGAATACAGCGCCTGGATCGCCGACACCCTGGGCATCGAGATGATCCCGACCGCTGTCGCCGACGCCGAGGAACGACGCCGCCAGCTCAGGACCGGCGAGCTCGATCTGGTGGCCAGCCTGGTGCGCACCCCGGCGCTGGAATCCGACCTGAACCTCACCTCGCCCTACCTGCGCCTGCCGCTGGTGCTAGTGACGCGCACCGACGCGCCCTTCGCCTCCGGGCTGTCGGACATGGCCGGACGCCGTGTCGCGGTCGCGGCCGGCCAGCTGGCGGAGCAGCTCCTGCGCCAGGATTATCCGGGTGTCGATGTCGTTGCCTATCCTGACCTGCACGCGGCCCTGGAGGCGCTCGCGGGCGGCCATGTCGATGCGGCTTTGGGCAATGCGCCTGAGGTCACGCATCAAATCCGCGCGCATCGCATCGACAACCTGCAAGTCATGGCGGCCACCGGCCATGAGTTGCCGATCGCCTTTTCCGTGCGCTCGGACTGGCCGCAGCTGGCTCGCATCATCGAGCGCGCCCTGACCACACTGCCAAAGGAGCGGCGGCAGTCCTTTTACGACCGCTGGGTCAATGTCGGCCTGCATACTCGGCTCGACTGGGGCCTCCTGTGGCAGGGCGTTCTGGTGGCCGCTCTGGTTGGCGGTAGTGTGCTGCTGGTAATTGGACTGTGGAATCGCAAGCTGGCGGCCGAAATCGCCGAGCGCAAGGCCGCCGAACGCGAGCTGCGCAAGCTTTCCCGGGTCGTCGAGCAGAGCCCAGCGGCGGTGCTGATCACCGATACGGAGGGGCGCATCGAGTACATCAATCCGGCCTTCAGTGCTGTGACCGGCTACAGTGCCGAGGAGGTTCTCGGTCAAAATCCCAGTCTTCTCAACTCTGGCCTGCAAGACGCGGCCGTCTACCGCGACCTATGGAAGCGGATTCGCGCGGGTGAGGTGTGGCGCGGGGAGCTGGCCAATAAAAAGAAAACGGGCGAGATCTTCTGGGAGCAGGCGGCGATCAGTCCGATCTTTGACGATCAGGGGGAGACCACCCATTTCTGCGGCGTCAAGGAAGACATTACCGAGCGCAAGCGCGCCCAGACTGAGCTGGCCGAGAGCGAGCGGCGTTTTCGCGGACTCTTTGAGGCGGCCACCATCCCGCTGGCCGAGATGCGCGCCAGCGGCGAGATCGTTGGGTTCAATCCCAAGTTCACCCAGACCTTCGGCTGGACTCTGGCAGATATCCCTGATCTCGAGCACTGGTGGCCGCGCGTCTTTCCGGATGCCGCCTATCGCCAGCAGGTGACCGCGGACTGGTCGCTGGCGGTGCAGGCATCCCAGGCTGGCGCGCGCGACATTCCACCCTCGGAATACCGCATGACCTGCGCCGATGGCGAGCACAAGCAGGTGCTGATCTCCCTGAGCGCCTTTGGCGATTCCCAGGTGGTGAGCTTTGTCGATGTCACCGATATGCGCCGCTCCGAGCGCGCCCTGCAAGATCAGTTGCACTTTCAGGAAGCGCTGATTGACACCATTCCCAACCCGATTTTCTTCAAGGATGCCGACGCGCGTTTTATCGGCTGCAACCGCGCCTACGAGGAGGCCTTCGGCACCACGCGCGAATTTCTGCGCGGCCGCTCGGTGCTGGATTTGGACTATCTGCCGGAGTCGGCGCGTGCCGCCTATCAGGCCGAGGATACCACTGTCATCGCCGAGGGCGGCGTGCGTCATCACGAGCTTCCGATCACCTTCGCCGACGGGCGCGACCACGACGTGCTCTACTGGGTGGCGAGTTTCGATCTGTCTGGCGGACGCCGCGGCGGGCTCATCGGCATCATCGTCGATATCAGCGCACTCAAAGAGGCGCAGCGCCTAGCCGAGGAAGCGACACGCGCCAAGTCGGACTTTCTCGCCAACATGAGTCACGAAATCCGCACCCCGATGAATGCCATCCTCGGCATGACCTATCTGGCTCAGCAGACCGAGCTGAGCCCCAAGCAACAAGACTATCTGGCAAAAATCGACGGCGCGGCCAAGTCACTGCTGCGGCTGATCAACGACATCCTGGATTACTCCAAGATCGAAGCCGGTCGACTGGATATCGAGAGGACTCAGTTTCTGCTGAAGGATGTGCTTGATCGGGTGACCCAACTGCTGTTGGTGAATACTGAGCAGAAGGGGCTGTCGCTGCGCGTCGAGGTGGCACCCGAGGTACCTCAAGTACTGGTGGGCGATGCGCTGCGCCTGACGCAGGTGCTGCTCAATCTGGCCGGCAATGCGGTCAAGTTCACCGAGCACGGCGAAGTCGTGATCCAGGTGAGCATCGCGGCAGGCGATCAAGACTCAAAGTTAAACCAGGCGCCGAACCAGGCACCCAACCCAGTGCCACATCAAGACCAAGCGTGGCTGCGCTTTACGGTGCGCGACACCGGCATCGGCCTGACCGAGGCCCAGCAGGCCAAGTTGTTTGAGGCCTTCTCCCAGGCCGATAGCTCGACCACGCGGCGCTATGGTGGCACCGGGCTGGGGCTGGCGATCAGCAAGCGTCTGAGCGAGCTGATGGGCGGTCGCATCGGCGTCGACAGCCATTTCGGTCAGGGCAGCACCTTCTGGTTTACCGCCCGCTTTGGTCGCCAGACGGGTCCAGCGCTGGCCCAAGCCGCGCCAGAGCGGTCAGAAGCCATGGTGCCACCAGGCGCGCGGGTGCTCTTGGTAGAGGATAACGAGATTAACCAGCAGGTGGCACGCGAAATCCTCACCACTGCCGGCATTCTGGTGACAGTCGCCGGCGATGGCCGCGCCGCCCTGGATCAGGTCAGGCAAGGGACCTTCGACGCGGTGCTGATGGACATCCAGATGCCGGTCATGGACGGCTTGGCCGCCACCCGCGCGATTCGCGCCCTGCCAGCGTGCGAGCGCTTGCCCATTATTGCCATGACCGCGCATGCCATGGCGGGGGATCGGGAAAAATCCCTGGCGGCCGGCATGAACGATCACATTAGCAAGCCCATCGAGCCGACCGAGTTGTTCGCCACCCTGGGGCATTGGCTAGGAGGGCATTGGCTCGGGGGGCACTCGGGGGGGCACTCGGGGGGGCACCGGCTCGGAGGGCGCAAGGCCAATCTCCCGCGCTCCGCTGCGACCAGCCCGACGCAGCTGAGCCCCGATCAGCGTGATCAGCATGATCAGCCCGAGTTGCTCGATCTACCAGGCTTTTCCGTCAGCGAGAACTTGGAGAAACTGGGCGGTAACCGGCGGCTGTATCGCGAGCTGCTGATGAAATTCGCTGATCAGCACCAGCAGACATCAGAGCGACTCAGTGAACTGATCACTGGGGGCGAGACCGGGGAGGCCGAGCGCCAGGCCCATTCGCTCAAGGGGGTGGCTGGTATGCTCGGTCACCAGCCCATCGCCGAGGCGGCGGGGCGGCTCGAACAGCGGCTGCGCCAGCATCACCAATCCGATGCGGCGGATGCGGCGACGCCCGGCGCCGACTTCTGCGCCGCTGAACGCAGAGAGCTGGCCGCTCGGCTGAGCGAGGCACTGAGCGCGCTCGCCCCGCTGCGATCCGCTGCGCCGGCAAGCGAGACGCCCGACGGCGGCACGCCGCACAGCCACGCGCGCCTGGCCGCTGTGCTCGACGAGCTGGCCCCCGACATCAAAGCACGTCGCGCGACACGATGCCGTGCTGGATTACAGAAACTGCGGGAGCTGCGCTGGCCCGACGCGCTGGCTGCGGATGCCGCAGAGCTCACGCGCCTGCTCGGTAAGTATCAATTCAAGCAGGCGCTGACCGTGCTGGAACGGCTGCGCGACTTGATAGACCCTGGTTGATGGACCTTGGTTGATGACCTCTGATTGATGGACTCTGAGTAAGTGTTGCTTAACAGGATGAAACAAAAACCGACCTTTTGGGCCAGCATCGCTTGCGCAGGAATCCTGAGCGGTTCGCCCGCTCGTGCCGCCGCCGAGACCGACGGTCCGGTCTATGACAGTTTTCTGAATCTGCTGCCCATCGGCAAGCTGGTCGATGAACTCAGTCTGGATGAACTGGCCGACATGGTGGTGACGGAGTCGAAAGTGGCCCAGTCGCGCCAGCACATCACCCAGAAAATCGACATCCTGCATGTCGAGGACATGGAGCAAGAGACCCGCTACAACCGCAATCTCGCCGAGCTGCTGCGCTACAGCTCAGGGCAGTTCGTGAATGTGCTCTCGCGCAATGACGCCAACTGGGGTTCTTACGCCGGCCTTGGTCCCAAGTACAACAGCTATCTGCTCGACGGGCTGCCGATCGACTCCTTCGCCGACGCTATGAGTCTGGACCCCTGGGCCTTCGAGCGAGTCGAGGCGCACAAGGGGCCGGCCTCGGTGCTCTACTCGAATTACCTGAGCATGGACTTTGCTGGGAATCTCGCCCCGCTCGCCGGCACCACCAACTTTATCGTCCGCGATGAGGTCGACGTGCCGCTCACGCGCGCCCTGGTCGGGGTCGGGACCTGGGACACCTACAATGGTCGCTTGTACCATCAGGGTCGCTATCAGGACACCAGCTACCTGTTCGGCGGCACTGTCGAGACATCGAACTACACCCAGTTCGGCCTGGACGACTCCTGGCTCGAAGCCACCAAGGACCCGGTGTACGATAAGCGCAAGGTCTACGGCAAGGTCAGTCAGGCTCTGGGGCGCGCGGACCATCGTCTGTCGCTGTTCGCGCATTCCACCCGCCATCGCGGCGACGGTGGCCGCCCCAATCGGGATTTTCAGCACGATTACGACACCCTCAATCTGGCCTACAACAATCAGCTCAGCGAGCGCCTGCATGTGCAGGTCAAGGCCGGGCTGCGCGACTACCTGCGGCAGTACAACAACGACAATTACCCGGTCGATCTTGCCACGGCCGGGCAGGACGAAACCCGCCAACGGATTATTCCGGTCGATGCCACGCTCAATTTCGCCCATGGTGAGAACCATCTGCTGACCTTGGGTGCTGACAGCCAATGGGTGCGCTACCGCACCACCCTGACCAATGCCGAGGGCGTCTCCGAGCCCGACAATGATGTGACAGCCCGATCCACAGGCGTGTTCGTGCAGGAGAAGCTGCAACTCAAGCGCTGGGTGCTGCGTGCCGGGCTGCGGTACAACAGCATCGCGCACGACTATGCGCTGCTCGGCGGGCTGAAGCCGGAGATGGATCATGTCTCCTGGGACAAAACCCTGTGGAGCCTGGGCGCGCGCTTTAACTTCAGCGAGCGGCTGTCATTCTATGCCAACAGCGGCACCAGCTTCATGGCGCCGGCGGCCAAGCAGGTCGGTGGCACCATCCCGCCGCCGGATGAGACCGAGACGCCTTATCCCGGGCAAGTGCCCAATCCAGGGCTCAGCCCCGAGAGTGGCTGGGGCAATGATGTTGGCATCGACTGGTGGCCCAACGAGCGCCTGACCCTGGGCGCGCGCTTGTTCTACAACCGCATCGACAATGCCATTGTCGACAATGTTGTCAGCAACACGCCCTCGCGCATCATTTCCGTGAACGCCGGTCGCGCTACCGCGACCGGCATTGAGCTGGACATTGAGCAAGTATTGTCCGAGCGTTGGCAGTGGTTTGCCAATGTCACCTTCACCGATACCAATATCGATAATCCCGAGGAGCCGGATCAGAACGGCACGGCCATCCCCTTTGCGCCGGACCTGATGGCCAACCTCGGCATCACCGCCAGCCTGCCGTGGCAAAGCTCGGCGGCGGCGCGCTACAGCTGGATCGGGCGCTACTACGACAGCAGCTCGCGCTCAAGCCGCATGGAATACGGCCAGTACGGTGTTCTGTGCCTGCGCCTGCAAAAGAGCCTGTATCGCGATGCCGAGCGCGCGCTCAGTCTATCGCTCGATCTGAACAACCTGCTCGACGAGCGCTACGAGATGCCGTTCAGCTTTGAAGACCCTGGCTTCAACGCCTTTGTCGCGCTGAATCTGATCTTCTAGCACGCGCGCGAAGCTTGTCATGTCAGGTCACCTGAACACCTTGTCCCCAACCCCTGCCACTCGTTGGCCCTGGGCGGCGTGTCTCATCGGCGGCGCGCTCATGCTGGCGCTGTGTTTTGTATCGGCCTCAATGGTGCGCGCCGCTGGCGGGCTGGAGACCAAGGTGCTGGCGGCTTATCTGTACAATTTCACCAAGTTCGTCGAGTGGCCAGCGCGCGGGGCTGGCACGCTGCGCATTTGCGTGCTGGGCGATCCGGATGTCGCGCGCCTGCTGCAAGAACTCGCCGCTCGCCGCACGTCCAGCCAGCCGCTTGAAGTGATGCAGGCGCCCCTGGGCAACCTCGGCAACTGCCAAATTCTCTACATGGGTCACGAGAGCAGAGATCGCGCCGCGCTGCTTGAGGCTACCCGCGCCTTGCCGGTGCTGACGGTCAGCGATGCGGATGGCTTCACCGCCGCCGGCGGCATGGTGGGTTTCTACCGTGCCGACGGCAAGCTCAAGATCGAGATCAATCCGGAGCCGGCGAATGCGGCCAGGCTTCGCATCAGTGCCAAATTGATGGAAATTGCCCGCATCGCCCGAGTGCCTTGAACCGATGATTCCCCAATCTCCATCCCAATCTCGACCTCACTCGGCAGCCCGGCGCGGTATTAGTTTCCGCACCAAGCTTGCGCTCGCCATCCTGCTGACCAGCCTGATCGGACTCCTGCTGAGCGGGATTGGCTTCGTGGTTTATGAACGACTGCGCATCGAGCAGGACATGGTGCGCGACCTGAACGCCGCCGCGCAACTGATTGCCGATCGCAGCACCGCGGCGCTGCTGTTTGACGACCCTGAGGTGGCGAGCGAAACCCTGGCTGCGCTCGCCACCAAGCCCGCCGTCACCACGGCGCTGATTCGCACCCCCGACGGCAGCCTATTCGCCCGGTATGAGGCGCCAGGGCAGAGCGGTCACGCACTGCCCGCGACCCTGCCCGAGGGGCGACCCGACTTTACCGGCGGGCGCCTGCTGGTCGCCGCGCCCATCGAGATGGACGGCGAGCGACTCGGCAGCGTGATGATTCGCGCCAGCCTGAGTGAGTTCGACCGCTTGTGGCGCGATTTTCTGTTGATCGCGGGTGCAATTCTGGCCGCTGCCGCACTGATTGGCGTGCAGATCGCCTTCGCGTTGCGCCGCCGCCTGGTGCGCCCGCTCGATCATCTGCTTGAGATTGCGCGGCGCATTTCCGCCGATCGCGACTACAGTCTGCGCGCCCGGATCGGCAGCGATGACGAGTTGGGCATTCTGGTCGGTGCCTTCAACGAAATGCTCGATCATATCGAGGCACATGATCGCCGCCTCACCGCTGCCAACCAGGATCTGGCCGCGCACCGCGAACAGCTTGAACAGCGCGTTACCGAGCGCACCGCCGAGCTGGCCGATGCCAATCATCGACTGACCGACGCCGTCGCCACGGCCACCAAGGCCCAGCACGCGGCCGAGCAAGCCACGCGCGCCAAGTCCGCCTTTCTGGCCAACATGAGCCATGAGATTCGCACGCCGATGAATACCATTCTCGGCATGACGCATCTGACGCTCGACACGCCGCTGAACGCACGGCAGCAGGATTACCTGACCAAGGTCGACAGCGCCGCCCGCTCCCTGCTGCGGCTGATCGACGACATTCTCGACTACTCCAAAATCGAGGCCGGTAGGCTCGATCTGGAACGCACCGACTTTCAGCTTGAGACGGTTTTCAGGCGGCTGAGTCAGATGCTCGCCGTCAGGGCCGATGACAAAGACCTGGAACTGCTGTACCGCATCGATCCTGCCGTGCCCCTGACCCTGGCCGGAGACGCGCTGCGCCTTGGGCAGATTTTGATCAACCTGACCGCAAATGCGATCAAATTCACCGAGCGGGGCGAAATCACAGTGGCCGTCAGCTGTGAGTCCATCACCGCACAGGCGATTTGTTTGCGCTTCAGCGTCAGCGATACCGGCATTGGCCTGAGCGAGGAGCAGCAGGGTCTGTTGTTCCAGTCCTTCTCCCAGGCCGATGACTCCATCACGCGCAAATACGGTGGCACAGGCCTCGGGCTGGCGATCAGCCAGAAGTTGGCGGCGCTGATGGACGGCGAGATCGGTGTTCAGAGCCAGCCGGGTGCTGGCAGCACCTTCTGGTTTACGGCCTGCTTTGCCCACCCGGCGCGCCAGGCGAGCAGCCCCTGGGAATTGCCCGCGTCCTTGCAGGCGCGCCGCGCGCTCATGATCACCGCGCAGGAGTCGCTGGCCTTCACACTCGGACAGATGCTCGACGGCATGGGGTTGCTCGCCGGCACCGCCCGCAGCGGCACCGAGGCCCTGGCCACCCTGCACAGGGCGGCGGACCATGGTCGTCCGTTCGATCTGGTGCTCTGTAGCTGGTCGCTGCCGGATATGAGCGGCCCTGAACTGATTCGTCACTTGCTCAGCCTGCCGCCCGCGACGCGCCCGGAACGGCTGGTGCTGGCGCGCGGGCGTGATCAGGAGTCAATTCAGATGCAGCAGGCGTCGCTCGGCATTCGTGCGGTGCTGGTCAAACCTGTGCAGCCAAGCACATTGCACCAGGCGCTGCTCGATACACTGCCGGCTCAGGCCCAGGCCCAGGCCCAGGCCCAGGCCCAGGCACAGGCACAGGCCCAAGTCCAAGCCCAGCCCTCAGGCGCGAAGGCGCTGCCGGATGCGGGAACGGCGCTTTCAGCCGCGCCGCCGGTGCCAAAAGAGCGGCTGCGCGATGCGCGCATCCTGCTGGTGGAGGACAATGCCCTCAATCAGCAGGTGGCGAGCAAACTGTTAGCCCGTGTTGGCGTGCGAGTGACCATCGCCAACCACGGGCAGGAAGCCATCGATCTGATCCGTCAGCAGGCGTTCGATGCCGTGCTGATGGACATCCAGATGCCGGTGATGGACGGGCTGGTCGCCACCCGCACCATCCGCGCCCTGCTCAATCAGCCCACTGGACCCGATGGACCCGATGGACCCGATGGACCCAATAAGTCTGCCAGTAAGGCTGCCAATATGTCTTATAGACCCGATGGCCGCGAACTGCCGATCATTGCCATGACCGCGCACGCCATGGCGGGGGATCGCGAACGCTCGCTGGAGGCCGGGATGAACGATCATGTCACCAAGCCAATCGACCCGCCGCGGCTTTACGCCACCCTGGCACACTGGCTCACACAATCGCTCGGCGACCTGCCCGCCGAGTCGGCGCCGCGCGCGCACGATGAGCCAATCACCGATGAGCCAATCACCGATGCGCCAGCCCCCAAGCCGCCGTCGCAGGTATCCTCGACCCCCGACGCCGAACTGCGCGCGGCACTGGAGGCGCTCGCACCCGAGGTGCGCGCCAGCCGTGCGACGCGCTGCCGGGCCGGACTGAAAACCATCCAAGCCCTAACCTGGCCTGAGAGCCTCCAGGACGATGCCCGCGAACTCGCGCGCCAGCTCGGCAAATATCGCTTCCCCGATGCCAGTGCCAGTATTGAACGGATGCTGCGCAAACTCACCAGCGAACTTTGATGCAGGAAACATCATGCACAACATCTCCAACTGCACCATTTTGGCCGTCGATGACACCGAGGCGAACATTGATGTCTTGATGGACACCCTCGGCGATGACTATGAACTCATGGTCGCCATGGACGGCGTCTCGGCACTCGAGACGGTGGCCACGGCCATCGCCGATGGGCACCCGCCGGACTTGATTCTGCTCGACATCATGATGCCGGGCATGGACGGCTATCAGGTGTGCGAGCGGCTCAAGGCTGATCCGATCACCGCCGAGATTCCGATTATCTTCCTGACTGCCCTGACCGAGGTTTCCAGTAAAACGCGCGGTTTTCAGGTTGGCGCCGTGGATTATGTGACCAAGCCATTCGAGATTCTCGAAGTGCGCGCGCGGGTCGAGACCCACCTGAGTCTGGCGCGCGCCAAGCGGGCACTGGCCGATCACAACCTGCATCTGGAAGACAAAGTCCGGCAGCGTACCCGCGAGCTGGTCATGACCCAGGATGTGACCATCCATGCGCTGGCCAGTCTGGCCGAGACCCGCGATAACGAGACCGGTGGACATATTCGCCGCACCCAGAACTACGTCCGGGTGTTGGCCGAGCATCTGAGCGAAGACTTCGCGCTCGATGCCCACGCCATCGAGATGCTATACAAGTCCGCGCCCCTGCACGACATCGGCAAGGTGGGAATTCCCGACGCCATCCTACTGAAACCCGGCCGTCTGACAGATGAGGAATTTGAGGTCATGAAATCCCATCCCACTCTGGGTATGCAGGCGCTGGCTGTAGCTGAGTCCACCGTGGAAGGGGAATCCAGCAATTTTCTCCGCTTCGCCAAAGAGATCGCTTTCTGTCACCACGAGCGCTGGGACGGTGCCGGCTATCCCCAGGGCCTGGCCGGCGATAGCATTCCGCTGTCGGCGCGGCTGATGGCGCTGGCCGATGTCTATGACGCCCTGATCAGCCGTCGGGTCTACAAGCCACCTTTCCCGCATGCCAAAGCGGTCGACATCATTTTGGAAGGTCGCGACAGACACTTCGACCCGCGGGTGGTGGATGCGTTTTTCGCGCGGGAGGAGGATTGTCGTCAGATCGCCCTGGCCAATGCCGACCATCAGGAAGAATCCGAGGCGCTGAGCCAGGCCTATGTTCGTGGCTGAAACGGAGGCCGTGGGCACTGCCCCCGCCCGCTGGCGCGCGATGCTAATGCAGGCCATGGTGTTGGCCACAGTGTTGGCCACAGTGTTGGCCATGGCCGGGCTGCTCGGTCTGCTGCTGTCACTGCCGGTGCTGGCTACCGAGCGCCCTGCCATGGCTGACCTGGATGCGGCGGGATCGCAGCGCCTAACGCTCAGTCCGGCGCAGCAGGCCTGGCTGGCGGATCACCCAGACATCGTGCTGGGTGGCTCGGATCAGTGGCCCCCAGCGCTGATGCGCGATCCAGACGGCGAGCTGACCGGAATCCTCAAGGATATTCTCGATCTGCTGAACCAGCGACTCGGCACCGACATCCGCCTGCAGGCTGCTCCGGACTGGTCCGAGGTCACCGAACAGGCACTGGCCGGCGAGATTGACGGTCTGCTGGCCGTCGCCCGGCTGCCGTTCTGGCTTGAGCGTTTCCTGCTGACCGATCCCATTCTGCGTACCCAGCTCTATGTTTTCGTGCGTGAAGGTGATGCGCTCGCCTCGACCGATATCAGTGCGCTTTTCGGTCAGCGCGTCGGCGTGATACGCGGGCTCAAGCATATCAATGGGGTGCTAGCGGACTATCCGCGCGACATCGAGGTGGTGCGCTACGACAGCAATCCCGCCCTGGCGGCAGCGCTGGTCGCCGGCGAGGTGGATTGCGTGGTGGCCGATGGGACCTTTGACTGGTGGCGGCGCGAGAATACCTTGGTCGGCTTTGGTATGGCCGCTATTCTCGATCAGGGTGCCTACGATGTTGTGACCGCGATTCGCAAGGACTGGCCGGAGCTGGTCGAGATCCTCAATTTGGGGCTCGCCAGCATCTCGATGGCCGAACACGCGGCGATTCGTGAATCCTGGCTGGGCTCGCTCGATGCCGCCCCTGCACCCACATCCCTGGCGTTGACAGCGGCTGAGCGCGCCTGGCTCGCCGAGCATGAGGAGATCGTGCTGGGTATCACCGATCAGTTCCAACCCGATGTCCTCATTGGGCCGGATGGACAGCAATCCGGACTGGTCGTGGATATTCTGGATCGGCTCAATCGCCTGCTTGATGGCCGTCTGCGGCTCCAGGTCGATCCGGACTGGAGCCGGGTGACCGAGCAGGCGATAGCGCACGAGATCGACGGACTCGCCAGCTCCACGCCGAACCCGACCTGGGATCGCCACTTTCTTTATACCGATCGGCTGTATCAGGGATTTTTCAGCCTCTATCGCCGGGTTGATGATCCGCCGCTGACGCAGCGCGAACAGCTTGCTGGCCTGCGCGTCGGCTATCTGGCCGGCATGAAGAAGGTCGAGTATCTGCTCGCCGAGGGGCCAGAACTGACTCTGGTGCCCTTGGCGAACAACCAGGCCATGGCCGAGGCTCTGATCGAGGGCGAGGTGGATGTACTGATCGGTGGGGTCGATCTGGAATGGTGGCGTCGACAGCACGCCGTACTCTCTTTTCGCGCGACTGGCACGCTGGCTGATAGCCAGTATCCGGTGCTGATGTCGATCCGCAACGACTGGCCCGAGCTGGTTGGTATTCTGAACAAAGCCCTGCGCGCCATCCCGGCCGCCGATTGGACGCGCATCCAGCGCCGCTGGCTGGGCGATCCGTTACCGCTCCAGCCGCCACAGGCGACGCCGGCACTGACCCCGGAGCAACGCCGCTGGCTTAATGCGCATCCAGTGATCCGCTATGCCGTCAGTGCCGACTGGCCGCCGGTTGGGTTCTACGACCATCAGGATCAGCCCGCCGGCATCGCCCCGGACTATCTCAAGCGCATCGGCAAGCGACTTGGCGTGCGCTTCGAGCCGGTGCCCGTCGCCGACTGGCCGGCGGCCATGGCCGCACTGGAGCAGAGCCGTATCGATCTGCTGCCAGCGGTGGCTGAGACGCCTGAGCGCCAGGGACATTTTCTCTTTACCTCGCCCTATCTGGAGTTTCCGGTTGCCATCTTCGCGCGCGTTGAGACGCCGCTGATCGACCGCTTGCAAGCCTTGGACGGCAAGCGCGTCATCGTGATCGAAGGCCACGCCACTCAGGAGTGGCTGGCCGCTGAGCATCCGGATATCCAGCTGGTGCGGGTGCGCGATGTCCGCGCGGCTGTGCGGGCGCTGGCAGAGGGTCAGGGCGATGCCTTGGTTGGCAACCTGTTCGCCATCAGCCAGGCCATTGCGCGCGAGAAGCTGTTTCAGATTCGCGTCGCGGGCGATACCCCCTACGCCTACCAGCTCTCGATGGCGGCGCGCCCAAGCTGGCCGATGCTGATCGAGATTCTGGAGCAGGCGCTGGACGCGATGTCGCCGGTCGAGCGCGAGGCGATCCAGAGCCGCTGGATGCGTGAGCAGCCCGAGCCACGCCCGGACTACCGGCTGGTGGTGCAAATCTCTGCCATCGCTGCGCTGGTGCTACTGCTGGTACTGCTGTGGAACCGCAGCCTGGCGCGTGAGATCAACAAGCGTCGCCACGCTGAGCGGGTGCTGGCCGACAGCGAACAGCACTATCGCGGCATGGTTGAATCGGCCGGGCGGGCCTATCACTTTTATTCCATGACCACAGAAGGTCAGTTCACCTATATCAGTGACAGCGCCAGCGAACTCTTCGGTCTCGACCGCGCCACCATGATTGGCATGAACTGGAGCGAGATCGGCGTCTGGACAGCCGCATCGCTGCAGCGCGCACACGAGGCCATGGCAGCCTGTCTGCGCGGCGAGATTCCGCCCCCGCTCGCGATCGACTATGAACTGGCCGGCAGTCCGCGTCACCTGATGACCTTTCCCCGCCCGGTTCGCGATGGTCACGGACGTGTTGTTCGCATTGATGGCATGACGCTGGATCAGACCGAACAGCGCGCTTTAGAGGCGCGGCTGCGCGAGGCCCAAGTGCGCGCCGAGGCGGCCAGTCAAGCCAAAAGCGATTTCCTCACCAACATGAGCCATGAAATCCGCACGCCGATGAACGCCATTCTCGGCATGCTGCATCTGGCGCTGGACCAAGACCTCGACGAACGCTTGCGTGACTACCTGGACAAAGCCCAGACCGCAGCGCGCAATCTGCTTGCACTGCTCAACGATATTCTCGACTTATCCAAGGTCGAGGCCGCGCAGATGCAGCTCCAGCAGGTCTCCTTCTCGTTGAGCGAGGTGCTCGACAATGTCGCCACCGTCGCTGGCCATCAGGCCAGTGAAAGGGGGCTGGATTTCCGCCTCGAGCGCGCCGAGGGGGTGCCGGACCAACTCGAAGGCGATCCGTTGCGCCTGACTCAGGTGCTGATGAATCTGGCCACGAACGCCGTGAAGTTCACTCAGCGCGGCGAGGTCGTCATCCGGGTCGAGTCCCCAGCCCGCGCCAGTGACGCCACGGATGCCGAGCCGGCTGTACTCGTTTTCCGTGTCAGCGACACCGGAATCGGCATCGGCCCCGAGCTAATGGCGCAGCTGTTCGAGCCCTTCCAGCAAGCTGACAGTTCCACCACCCGCAGCTATGGCGGCACCGGCCTGGGATTGTCCATCTGCAAGCGGCTGACTGAACTGATGGGCGGCACCATCGCTGTCGACAGCCAGCCGGATGTCGGCAGTGTGTTTACGGTCAGACTGAGGTTGCCACGCGCGACCACTGCCGCGATTGCCAAGCAGCTTGACGGGGCGGAGTCGCCGAGTCGACCCGCAGCTGCCAGGGAGACCGCCTCGAGCCTAGCCTCAAACCCGGCGACTAGCCTTACAGCCGAGCCAGATGTTTTGGCCAGTGACGCCGCGCAGCCCCAGGAAGGTGCCAGTTTGGCGCGGATACTTCCGCTGCTGGAATCCCTGGCCGCCAAGGCGGCCACCGACGAAGCGAGCATCGAAGACGATTTTCTCGCCGAACGCACCTTGCTGATTGCTGCGCTGGAGCCGGCCGATTTCCGCGCGCTGGCTGATGCGATCAGCACCTATCAGTTCGACACCCTCAGAACCCTGCTTGCAAGGCTGCAAGAAAAAGCCCGGGTTGCACCGGGGTGAAAGCGGCAAGTCGCCGACATCAATGGCCAGCTCTTTAATGAGCAGCCCTTTAACGAGCAGCACTTGCCAGCAACCTATCGGCGGACTTAGTCTTACCCAAGGGGCGGACAAATTGAGCGACAACGGAGAGCAGCGGCATGTGTCTTGGTATTCCGATGCAAATCAAAGCCATTGATGGCCTGGTCGCGCGCTGCGAGGCAAAAGGCGTCGAGCGCGATGCCAACCTGCTGATGCTCATGCATGAGGAGCTCAGCATTGGCGACTATATCGTCGTCCATCTTGGCCGCGCGATTGACCGCGTCAGCGCCGAGGACGCGGCGACCGCTTGGGCGCTATATGACGAAATGCTCGCGGTCATGGATGGCGAAGCTCCCGCGAATCTTCTCGACGCCAGAAAGGAAGGGCGGGCTTGAACGCCGAACGCGGACCCCACAGCAAGCCCATCAGCCGCAGCACATGAGCAGCCAGCCCATGAACGCCGGAACTCCCCACGGCCTGACCAACAACCAACCGGCACAGAGCCCAAGGCGAACGGTCTTTTTTGTCTCTGAAAGCACCGGCATCACGGCCGAGACCCTCGGACAAAGTTTGCTGTCACAGTTTGACGGCGTTGAGTTCGAGGAAGTCTACATGCCCTACATCAACACCGAGGCACGCGCGCGGGCGCTGACGGTGCGCATGCAGGAGGCCAGCGAGCGCGACGGCGCGCGGCCGATCTGCGTCGCCACCATGCTGGATCAGAGCATTGGCGAGATTGTGCGCGCAGGCAACTGCTTTTATATCGAAGTCTTCGAGCATTTTGTCTTACCGCTTGGCGCAGAACTTGGGATGAAACCCAGTCGCGAGCCGGGTCGCAGTCATGCGATCACTAAGCCAAGCTATTACACCAAGCGCATTGAGGCCATCAACTTTGCAATGAACAGCGACGATGGCATGAAGCCTGGCAACTTCCGCCACGCCGATGTCATCCTCTCTGGCGTATCGCGCTCCGGCAAAACGCCGACCTGTCTGTATCTCGCCATGCATTACGGGCTGCGCGCGGCCAATTACCCCATCACGGAGCCCGATCTCGAACGCGGCGACCTGCCCGAAGAGGTGCGCGAGATGCGCGCAAAGCTGTTCGGCTTGACCATCGACGCCCAGCGCCTGCAGCGCATCCGCGAAGAGCGTCGCCCTGGCAGCGACTATGCGTCACTGCGACGCTGCCAGCTCGAGCTGCGCGTCGCGACGGATATGTTCAAAGGCCTGAAGGTTCCGGTGCTCAATACCACCAGCCAATCCATCGAAGAGATCGCCGCGCAGATTCTACGTCAGCTAAAAAACACCTCGGACAACGGTGACTGACTCGGAGTTCGCGCCCCCACGCTGATGGCCTGAGACTGGTTCTGGGCCTGGCTCTGGCCCGTGCCCCGCTTGCCAAGCTGGGGAGCGGGCGGCGAAAATGGCGCCCAACTTCCCCGATGGAGACTCTGCATGCAACTGACCATGCTGAAAAGCAAACTGCATCGTGCCTGCGTTACCCACGCGGAGCTCGACTACGAGGGCTCCTGCGCGATCGACGCGTCACTGCTGGAGCTTGGCGGAATTCTCGAGTTCGAGCAGCTGCACATCTACAACCTGGCCAATGGGGAGCGTTTCACCACCTACGCCATTCCGGCCGAGCCAGGCTCGCGCATTATTTCAGTCAATGGCGCGGCAGCGCACAAAGCCTCTCCGCAGGATCGCCTGATCATCTGCACCTATGTCGCCCTGACCGAGGCCGAGGCGCGCATGCATCAGCCCAAGCTGGTCTATTGCAACGCGCACAATGAAGTCACCGGCACCGCCGATCGAATCACCGCCCAGGCGGCCTAAGCGCGGCCGATGCACTTGCCGCCAGCCTGAAAACGAGCGCGCGGCAACGACGCCGATTATCACGCGTCCCCGTGCGTCAAGCCCCCGCGCGTCAAGCCCCCGCGCATCAAGCCAGGGCTCGCTCCAGTCCCTGACGTGCCGCCAGGGCCTCCGCGTAATAGCTCTGATACCGCCGCGCACTGGCTTGCCAGCTCATGTCCTGCTCCATGCCCGCGCGCATCATCGCGCGCCAGGCGTCCTGATCATTGCGGCACAGATGAATGGCCTCGCGTACCTTGGCGAGCAGGGCATCCGCGCTCGGCTCATCGAACAGAAAACCGGTGGCCGGTCCCCGAGCGCCGTCGCTCACGGTATCCGCCAGCCCGCCGGTGCGCCGCACAATGGGGACACACCCGTAGCGCAGGCTGTACATTTGATTCAGGCCGCAGGGCTCGAAGCGAGACGGCATCAGAAAAGCATCGCAACCGCCCTCAATTAGATGCGCACGCCCCTCGTCGTAACCGACATAGACGCCAACCCGGTCCGGATGGGCTTCGGCAACGCGTCTGAGCATCAGCTCCAGGCTTGCCTCCCCGGAACCCTGCAACACCACCTGAACACTTGGGTCCTCAAGCAGGCGCGGGAGCATATCGACGATCAGATCGACGCCCTTCTGCTCCACCAGTCGGCCGATGTAGCCGAGCACGAAGGCGTTCTCATCGTGCGGCAAGTTAAACAGTCGCTGCACCTCAAGCTTATTACCCGTTTTGAGATGCACGTTGTCGATGTCATAGGGTTGGGTCAGCGCCGGATCGGTCGCCGGATTCCAGATCTGGTAGTCCATCCCATTGAGAATCCCCTGGAAGCGCCTGCCAATCTGGCGCAGCAGGCCATCGAGCCCGCAACCGAAATGAGTGGTACGGACCTCATCGGCGTAGGTCGGGCTGACCGTATTCACGCAATCGGCAAACACGATGCCCCCTTTGATAAAGGACAGGCGCTGATGGAACTCGAGCCCAGCCACTGACCAGAGCGCCGGCTGCAGCTTGAGCCGATCGAAGGTGGCGCGGTCAAACAGGCCCTGATAGGCCAGATTATGGATGGTGAACACCGTTGCCGGGCGTTCGTCCTGATCGCGCAGCAAAGCCGGCGCCAGCGCCGTCTGCCAATCATTGCAATGCACCAATTGGGGGCGCCAGTTGAGTGCCGGCACGCCCATGGCCACGGTCGCCACGGCCCAGCTGAACAACAGAAAACGCTCAGCATTGTCGCCCCAGTCGCGCCCGCTCACGTCGGTATAAGGGTTGCCCTCGCGACAAAAATGCTCAGGCGCATCCACTAAATACACCGGGAGGTCGCGATCCGGCATAAAGCCACTGAGCAGGCGCACCGGACTTAGCGCACCAGGAAGGCGCAGCTCACAGACCGCACGCAGTTCGCGCACCTGCTTTAGGGCGCGCGGATAGGCGGGGAGTATCAAGCGGGCATCGTATCCCAGCGAGCGCAATGCCACTGGCAGGCTGCCGGCCACATCAGCCAGTCCGCCGGTCTTGATCAGCGGTAAGGCCTCGCTACTGGCAAAGAGCACGTCGAAACCCACTTCACCATCAGCGCGTTCTCGAATCATGCTTAACATCAGACCCAACCCCTGAAAACGTATTGTCCAATTGCCTGTTCCGGCGATCGCCTGACGCACATCTGCCGACGCACATCTAGGGGAGTCACCGATTGACAGACGCTGTGATCAATGGATAGTGATGCGAGACAAGGTATCACATGAGGCCAGCGACTGCTTTGATGCCGATTGTACCCCTTGGGTTCACCCGGCCCGGCCCAACACTGTGAATCCGCCTGGAGTTTACCCATGTCAAATGCGCAAATTCTCAGCGTCATGGCCTGCGCAGCAAGAAGCAACACATCTGTCACAATAGACAGCAAAATACGGGCCAGGCCAATCTGCCCGCCACCGTTTCACTGGAGACAGCCATGACCATGGCGCCCAATTCCGCCGGCAACCCACCCTGCACCATCGTTATTTTCGGCTCGACCGGAAACCTCGCGCAAATCAAATTGCTGCCCGCGCTCTATCGGCTTGAGCGCGGCGGCTACCTGGCCCCGGAAACGCGCATTCTGGGGTTCGGCCGGCGCGACTGGTCCGACACCCAATGGCGTGAGGAGGTCCGTCGGATTCTCGCCGAGCAACTCGGCGGCAATGCCGACACAGACCTGGTCGAACGCCTGGTCGCGCGCCTGCACTTTTTTGAAGGCAATCTGCGTGACGACGACGCCTTTGCGCGCTTGGCTGAGCGGCTGCGCGACCAAAGCGACCTGCCGGCCAACCTGGCGTTCTATCTGGCAATCGCCCCCGAATTTTATGGCGACGTGGCCGATCGGCTCGCCGCAAATGGCCTGGCGGGCGAGGATAACGGCTGGGTGCGCCTCGTGGTGGAAAAGCCTTTTGGCTACGATCTAGAAAGCGCGCGCATTCTCGGCGAGCGGCTGCGGCGGCACTTCCAGGAGCATCAGCTCTATCGCATCGATCATTACCTGGGCAAAAACACCGTGCAGAATGTGCTGGTGTTTCGCTTCGCCAACCTGCTGTTCGAGCCACTCTGGAACCGCAACTACATCGATCACGTCCAGATCACCCATGCCGAGAGCCGCGGCATCGGACAGCGCGCCGGCTTTTATGACGGCGTTGGCGCCCTGCGCGACATGATACAAAGCCATCTGTTGCAGCTGCTGACCCTGGTCGCCATGGAACCACCACCGAGCATGGATGCCGAGGCGCTGCGCGATGAAAAGGTCAAGGTACTGCGTTCCATCCGCGCCATTCCGCGCCAGGCGGTCCATGCCCATGCCTTCCGCGCCCAGTACCGCAGCGGCCTGGTCGAGGGAGCGCGGGTACCAGGTTACCTCGAGGAGCCCGAGGTTGACGCCCGCAGCAGCACCGAGACCTTCGCTGCACTCAAGTTCTACATCGACAACTGGCGCTGGCGCAATGTGCCCTTTTATCTGCGCACGGGCAAGCGTCTGGCCGACACCCAGTCGCTGATCGCCATTCGCTTCCGCCATCCACCGCAACAGCTGTTTAATACGACGGCGATCGAGCAGCTGCGGCCCAACTGGCTCATGCTCGGCATCCAGCCCAATGAGTGCATGCGCTTCGAGCTGCTGGTGAAGGAGCCTGGCCTGGAGATGCGCACCCAGACCGAAACCTTGGATGCGAGCACCTGCACCATGGGCCGCGACCAGATCGACGCCTACGAGGCGTTGATTCTGGATGTTATCTCAGGCGATCATTCGCTCTTCCTGCGCTCCGACGAGGTTGAATATGCTTGGCGCGTGGTCGATCCTGTGATCAAACTCTGGGCGACCGAGCGCGAGTTCATCCACACCTACCCAGCAGGTTCCTGGGGCCCGAGCGAGGCCAACAGGTTGTTCGACAAGGACGACCAGGACTGGCGCAATGGGCTGAATGCACCAACCCCAGACGGACCGAGCGTCGAACACTGACAATTCTCCCGGCGATTAGCAACAGGACTCCGACCCCATGGCACTGATCAACACCACACCCGCCTGGCAGGCATTGGCTGCGCACTGGCAACAGATGAGCCAGACCAAAATGCGTGAGCTGTTCGCGCAAGATGACGAACGCGCCGCGCGCATGACGCGCGAGGCCGCCGGCATTCATCTCGACTACTCGAAAAACATCGCCACAGAGGAAACATTCAAGCTCCTGCGCGAACTTGCCCGGGCTGCCGGCGTCGAGTCCCAGCGCACGCGCATGTTCGCCGGCGAGCCTATCAATAGCACCGAAGGGCGCGCCGTCCTGCACATTGCACTGCGCAACCGCGCCAACACGCCGATTCTGGTCGATGGCACGGACGTGATGCCGCAGGTCAACGAAGTCCTCGAGCGCATGCGCTTTTTCGTCCATCAGGTGCGCAATGGCGACTGGACCGGTTTCACCGGCAAGCGCATCACCGACGTGGTCAACATCGGCATCGGCGGCTCCAACCTCGGCCCCAAGATGGTCTGCACCGCGCTCATGCCCTATCAGCGCGACGACCTGCGCCTGCATTTCGTCTCCAATATCGACGGCACCCACCTGTCCGAGACCGTCAAGCACCTGAATCCAGAGACCACGCTCTTCGTCGTCGCATCCAAAACCTTTACTACCATGGAGACCATGACCAACGCCCAGAGCGCGCGGCGCTGGCTGGTCGATCAGCTCGGGGATGAATCCGCCGTCGCCCAGCACTTCGTGGCAGTCTCGACCAATGCCGAGAAGGTCGCCGCCTTCGGCATCGACACCGAGCAGATGTTCGGCTTCTGGGACTGGGTCGGCGGGCGCTATTCACTCTGGTCCGCCATCGGTCTGCCGATCGCGTTGGCCATCGGTTTCGACAACTTTGTCGAACTGCTCGATGGCGCGCACGAGATGGACAATCACTTCCGCGACACGCCGCTGGAAGACAACCTACCGGTCATCATGGCGCTGCTCGGCGTCTGGTACATCGACTTCGCCGGTGCCAAGACCCAGGCCATCTTGCCCTACGACCAGTACCTGGAGCATTTCCCTGCCTACTTCCAGCAGGGCGACATGGAGAGCAACGGCAAGCATGTCACCCTCGACGGCACGCGGGTGGACTATGCCACCGGCCCGGTGGTCTGGGGCCAGCCCGGCACCGACGGCCAGCACGCCTTCTACCAGCTCATCCACCAGGGCACCGAACTCATCCCCTGCGATTTCATCGCCCCGGTGCACAGCCACAACCCGCTTGGCGACCATCACATCAAACTACTCGCCAACTGCCTGGCGCAAACCGAAGCGCTAATGCGTGGGCGCACTGCGGAAGAAGCCCTGGAAGGCATGCTCGCCGCCGGCATGCAGCGCGCCGAGGCCGAGCGTCTCGCCCCGCACCGCCAGTTCGACGGCAACCGCCCGACCAACACCCTGTTCGTTGAGGAAGTCACCCCCCGCACCCTCGGCGCTCTGATCGCGCTCTATGAGCACAAAATCTTCTGCCAGGGCGTGATCTGGGGCATCAACTCCTTCGACCAATGGGGCGTCGAGCTCGGCAAGCAGCTCGCCACGGTCATCCTGAAAGAGCTTGAAGAAGGCCGCGTCATGGCCGAGCATCACGACGGCTCAACCCGCGCGTTGCTTGATTACTACTTGAAGAATCGCTGAGAACAGAGAATCAAGCCTGCCGCGCCCGGTCGCCCCGCAGCCGCAGAAGAGTCATGCCTCAGACCCAGAGCGCATCCAGCTCCAGCGCCAGCTCGCTGAAGGGCGGCGCCTGCACGCACTCCGTGCCGCCCGCTTCGAGCAACAGGCGCCAGCCTGAGGGTTGCTCACCCTGGGTCTCCAGTGCATAGGCCTCCAGCCGGCGCTGCCGGGGATCGAGCAGCCAGGCATGGGGCACGCCATAGTGGGCATAGAGCGGCATCTTGATGTTGCGATCCTTGCTTTCGGTGGAGGCCGAGAGAATCTCACACACCCAGTCCGGCACCACCTCGAAGCGATGGCCGTCAGGTATCTGCGGCATGCGCTCGCGCCGCCAACCGGCCAGGTCGGGCACGGCGACTTCGGTGTCGCGGATGAAGTGGACCTCGGGTTCAATCAGTATCCACCAGCCGCCCGGTCCGGCATCGCCATCGTCGTAGCTGCGCCCAAGCGCCCGATCAAGCAGGACGCTCGCACGCCCATGCCGCCCGCTCGGGCGCGGCTGGGTATGCAACTGCCCGTTCAGAATCTCCCCCGTCAGCCCCTCAGGTAGGGCTTCGAGATGGTCATAAGGCGTCAGTTGGTAGGCCAAGGCAGGCATGAATACCCTCCTCCAAATATCCAAGACCACCTGCCTTCATGATGCAAGAGATCTCCTAGCACCCGGCTGAAGCTGGCGGTGACAACTTCCGGGTTGACGGTGCCAATCAGGATTTCCGATCAGCGTTGGCGGGTTGAACGCATCTGTTCGTACCCTTATCCCTGAAGGCTGTAGTCGCCGAAACTGCATCATATCGCAAGGGGCAACGACTGACGAAACACCATCACTTTGCGGCGAAACTTCCAAAAGGCGTCCCCCGGGTATTGAGCAGCACGACCTGTTAAGCTTAGGCTTGTCATTCGCCGCAAACGACGGGCCGGCGCAACCGATCCAGCAACCCGATCCAGCATCCTTTTTTGCCGCACCAACCACACTGAGCACGACCATGAGCGACCCCATTAGCAATCCAGGCAGCGAGCAAGACCGATTAATCATCTTCGACACCACCCTGCGCGATGGCGAGCAGAGCCCAGGGGCTTCGATGACCAAGGACGAGAAGGTGCGCATCGCGCGCGCGCTCGAGAAGCTGCGGGTGGATGTGATCGAGGCCGGCTTTCCGATTGCCAGCCCGGGGGACTTCGATGCGGTCAAGGCAGTGGCCGAGACGGTCAAGGACTCCACCATCTGCGGTCTGGCCCGCGCGCTCGACAAGGACATCGACCGTGCCGGGGAGGCGCTGCGCAATGCGGCCTCGGGGCGCATTCATACCTTTATCGCCACCTCTCCAATCCACATGGAGAAGAAGCTGCGCATGACGCCCGATCAGGTCGTTGAGCAAGCAGTGCATGCGGTCAAGCGCGCGCGCCAATTCACCGACGACGTGGAATTTTCGCCCGAGGACGCCGGCCGCTCGGAGATCGACTTTCTGTGCCGGATTCTTGAGGCGGTGATCGATGCCGGTGCGCGCACGCTGAACATCCCCGATACCGTCGGCTACGGCATTCCGCACCAGTTTGGACAGCTGATCGCGACTCTGCGCGAGCGCATTCCCAATGCCGACAAGGCGGTGTTTTCGGTCCATTGCCATAACGACCTCGGCCTGGCCGTCGCTAACTCCCTGGCTGCCGTGCGCAATGGCGCGCGTCAGGTGGAATGCACCATCAATGGCTTGGGCGAGCGCGCCGGCAATGCGGCGCTCGAGGAAATCGTCATGGCAGTGAAGGTGCGCCCGGATCTGTTCAACTGCCAGACCCGCCTGGACACCACCCAAATCGTCCCCTGCTCGCGGCTGGTCTCCAGCATTACCGGCTTCCCAGTGCAGCCTAACAAGGCCATTGTCGGCGCCAACGCCTTCGCGCACGAGTCCGGTATCCATCAGGATGGCGTGCTCAAGCATCGCGAGACCTACGAGATCATGCGCGCCCAGGATGTTGGCTGGAGCGAGAACCGCATGGTGCTCGGCAAGCACTCCGGGCGCAATGCCTTTCGCATGCGGTTGCTGGAGCTCGGTGTGGCCTTCGCCTCTGACGAAGAACTCAACGCCGCTTTCAGTCGTTTTAAGGACTTAGCCGACAAGAAGCACGAGATCTTCGACGAGGACCTGCAGGCGCTGGTCACGGATGCCACCATCGACGCCACCAACGAACGGGTCAAGCTCAGCTCCATGCGCGTGTGCTCGGAGACCGGCGAAATCCCGCAGGCGCAGGTCACGCTGATCCTGGAGGGAGAGGAAATTCAGGGCACCGCCAGTGGTGGCGGTCCGGTGGACGCCACCTTCAAGGCGATCGAATCCATCATCACCAGCGGCACCACGCTCAAGCTGTACTCCGTCAACGCCATCACCAGCGGCACCGACGCGCTTGGCGAAGTGACCGTCCGGCTCGAGAAGGGCGGGCGCATCGCCAATGGTCAGGGCGCTGATACCGATATCGTCATCGCCTCGGCAAAGGCGTACATCAACGCAGCGAACAAATTCATGCAACCACGCGAGCGCGAGCATCCGCAGAAGGGCGATGTTTGAGGTTCGACAGCGCGATGCCTAAGGTCAGCCGGCGCTGCCCGCGGGCTTCCAGTTGGGGGACTGTTATAGGCGGTCGTTTCCGTCCGGTCTCGCGAGCATCCGCCCGATGAATCGCGCGCTTAGCCGTCGCTACCTGAAAGCCATGGGCGTGGTTGCATGGCGCCCCCGCGACAGCTTTGACTCCGAGCTGAACACAGGGGATTTTGCGCCTGAGCACACAGCGGATGTTGCTTTCTCTGCGGCAGCCGCAGTACCCGCGACGGCATCGTCTCCTCAGCCGGCTGGAGCGACTCCATCAGCCAGCCAACGGGGTTTCGCGTCAAGCGCTCCGCCCCCACCAACCTCTCCGTCAGTCGGCGCGGCCCAAACAGCTGCGGGGCAAGGGAGCACCAGTGCATCACCGAGCGCTGGCAAGTCTGGACTCGCGGGCATGGCCGCCGCGCGCGCTGCTCTTGGCGAGGTTTCGACTGATAACAGCAGGCCAGCTCCTGCATGGCCTGCAAAAACATCATCTTCGGCGCCGCCCGCGTCTACCCAAGCTCCACCTGCCTCGCCCTCCGCCTCGCCAGCACCTTCAAGCGCGAGTTCACCGCAGCCCACCCACGTGCCACCATCTGCCGCCGCATTCCTTCAGCCGGGTTCACTGCCACCAGGGGCACCCATCGCCTCGATCAGTCCTCCTGCCGGAATTGGACCTGAGCCCGATAGCTCGGCAAGCAAATCGGCAAGCGGATCGACGCCGAGGCCAGTGGGAGCAAGAGCTGACAGCATCGCCACCATGGACTGGCCGCAGCTCGAAGCTGAAGTCAGCCAATGCCGGGACTGCGGACTATGCGAGACACGCAATCGCACCGTTTTTGGCGTCGGCAACCGCGAAACACGGCTGATGCTCGTCGGTGAGGCACCGGGCAAGGACGAGGACCAGCAGGGTGAGCCCTTTGTCGGACGTGCCGGACAGCTCTTGAACCGCATGCTGGCGGCCATCGATCTGCCGCGCGAACAGGTCTACATCGGCAACATCATCAAGTGTCGCCCGCCGGGTAATCGCGACCCGCTACCCGAGGAAATTGCCGCCTGCCGCGCTTTCATCGAACGACAGATCGCGCTGATCGCACCGCAGATCATCCTCTGCCTGGGTCGTATCTCCACCCAATCACTCTTGCAGACGGGCGAGGCGGTAGGGCGCCTGCGCGGGCGTTGGCACAGTTTCGGCCCCAACCAGATTCCCCTGCTCGTGACCTACCACCCGTCCTATTACCTGCGAGCGCCGGCCGAAAAAGCTCGCGGCTGGGATGATCTGCAGCGCGTCGCACGCCGCCTGCGCGAGCTGGCGGAGACGCCTCGCTAACGGACCACGGAATCGCAATCACCAAGAGCCGGTGGGTTTTACCATTACACAGCAGCTTCAACCGCCCACAGTGGCATGCACCCCATGATCGGCGAGCCATTTGACATCAAGCTGCCAGTCCACCCGCTCAACGTCCGGCTGCCCCAACATCAGGGTTTGGGCATGCTTCTGATGCTCAATCAACTCCTGCTGCGCCGCGACCATGGCCGGATCAGCCTGGTCCTTGCCCGCCAACCGCGGATGAATGACCTGCAGAAACTGATAAGCGGGAAAGCTCGGATTGCGCGGCGTGGAAAGAATCGCCAGGCCATTGTTCAACGAGCGCAGTCGGAACTGGTAGGGGTACTCGGCCAACTTGGCGTCGGACTCGAGCATATTATTTAGTTCCCAAACGCGCGGTTGCCAGCTAGACTTAATCCAAAAGCCTAGGACAATGACCAGAATCAAGCCCAGAACGATGCTGTAATTTCGCGTAAAACTGTCCATTTTTCATCAACCTCTTTCGTGGTGTCGCACGCACACTCTGGTCAGCCTGTGAACCAGTCCTGATCAAGCGTGCGCTGTTTGAATAAGACACAGCTTGATGGCAACGCGAATGATTGTCGATGAAATTAGTCAACCATTGGCTATTTCCCTCACGCCGCCCCGCGCGTTCCCCGCGCAGGCTGCATTAACCACATCTCTTTCTCGAGGCTGCATCGGAACCATGACGAAACATGTCTTAATCATGCTGCTGGCGCTTGGCATCGCCGCTTGTCAATCCAACCCCAACAAAGCTGCCGCCAAGGTCGATGACAACTCCGGACACGGCATCATCTCAGCGGCAGAAAAAAAGGCGACACCCCACGGCCGTGAAATACTGGCAACCGGAAGACGTATGACGCTAATTAAAAAGGAAATAATTCCAGGGAGCTGTTGGGATTACATCGACACCGTCTATGACCGCGCGGGATACCCGAGGAGCCAACGCAAGACCGTTTTCAAGGGCAGCAAAAATCGTGGACCCTATGCCGATATTGGGTTAGTGCAGCCAGGCGACTGGCTGTACTACATCAACCACCAATACGGAGGCGTCGAGCACAGCGCCATTTTCGTTGGCTGGGAAGATCCTGCTCACAAAAAGGCTCTGATGCTGAGCTACGGTGGAGAAAACCGCAGAAAGCCGGCACGTTATCGCGACTACGATCTGTCGAACATTTATCAGATCATCAGACCCGCAGGCCAACAAGAACGCTACGCGGGGAATTGAATTTAGACACTCACGCCTTGCGCCGTTTTGTCCGCCCACGGCCCTTCGGCTCGCCATCGGAGATCGCAAGCAGCAGGCCGACGGCAATCAGAGAAGCCAGCAGGCTGCTGCCGCCCTGGCTGATGAAGGGCAAAGTAAGGCCGGTCAGCGGGATCAGCTTGGTCACGCCGCCGAGGTTGAGAAAAGTCTGCACCGCCAACACAGCGGTTAGCCCGAGCGCCAGCAGCCGGGCGAAGACTCCGCGGCAGCGCAGCGCGATGGCAAAGCCGCGCTGGAACAGCAGCAAAAAAAACAGCACCACCAGCACGGAGCCAAAGAAGCCTAGCTCCTCGCCCACCACGGCGTAGACGAAATCCGAGGCCGCGATGGGGATGTACTCGGGATTGCCGGCACCGAACCCCTGCCCCCAGAGCCCGCCCGAATACATACCGGAAAGGCCCTGCAACAGCTGCCAGCTCGCGCCGGTTGGGTCACCGAAGGGATTCAGCCAGGCATCGACGCGGCGCGCGCCATGGCTGAAAAAGCGCAGCAGCACCAGGGCACCACCGGCTGCCGCCGTGACCCCGAGCAGCAGATAACCGATCCTACCCGTGCCCATGGTCAGCAACAGCAGCAAGACCAGGTTCAGTATCGCGAACATGCCGAGATCGCGCTGCCATAGCAGCAGCGCGCACAACAGACCCCAGACCGCGGCCAGCGGCAGCAGAGCTTTCACCGGCGGCAGGATGCCATGGTGCCAGGCCGTGAGCGCCCCCGCGCGCGCAGCAATGAAAGCAGCCAGAAAGAGCACCGCGCTGAGCTTGAGAAACTCGCTCGGGGTAAGAAAGCCCGCCGCATAGATGGCGCCGCGAAATCGCTGCCCGGTCACCACCAGGGCCGCCAGCAGACCGATGGAGATAACCGCCCACAGCCAGGGCCAGACGGCCAGGTAGCGGTAGCGCCCACGCATGGCAGCCAGTGCTGTCATCAGCATCGCGCCCATGCAGACAGGATAGAGCGCGTACTGGCGTGCCGCCTCCGACAGGCTGCCGACGGAAAACGCACCTAGGCGATAGTGCATCAGCACCCCCAGGCCCGAGAGCAGTGCCACCGCCGCCACCAGGAGTTGATCGCCGCGAAAGCGCGCCAGCACCAGGGTCAGATGCACCAGCACCAGGCTCGGCACATAGAGCGCCAGCGGCAGCAGATCGCGTACCTCAATCAGCCGATCGACACTGCGCTGGGCGCCGAAAATCAGCAAGAAGCCAACACTGACCGCGAAGATGCACAGCCCCAGCCAATGGCGCTCGGGCGCGCGCGCCGCCCAGCTCTCCTGCCAGGTCATCACGCCCGCGGCGCTCATGGCAGCAGGCCCTGTTTTTGTGCCTGCAGCAGCATATCGCGCGCAAGGGGCGCGGCGGCGGCCGAACCATAGCCGCCCTGCTCCACCAGCACCACAATCGCCAGGGTCTGCTCGGGTGCGCGTCGGTCGGCCGGGGCATAGCCGACAAACCAACTGTGCGGCGCTCCATCGGAATTCTGGGCGGTGCCGGTCTTGCCGGCGATGGCAAGCCCTGGCATATCGATACCGCGCGCCGTGCCCTCGCTGACGACCTTGCGCATCATCCGCTGCAACTGCCGCGCCTGATCAGCCGGCATCATTCGCGCCAGTCCCTCGGGCTCCTCGCCAGCGACCAGCCGCGGCTTGACCGCCACGCCGTCATTGGCGATGGCGCCGGCGATCAGCGCCAGATGCGCCGGTGTCATCAGCATCCGTCCCTGCCCAATCGCCGCTTGCGCCAGCCCGTATTGGTCCGAGCCGGCGATGCGCGGGGCCTCGCCGGTGGTCATGGTCAGACTGCCGTATTCGCTACTATGCAGAGGGATGGTGCGCCAGAAGAGAAAATTATCCAGGGTGCGGGCAAAGCGCTCATGACCAAGCTGCACGCCAAGCTTGGCGAAAAATACATTGCAGGATTCCGCCAGCGCGCGCGACAAGCTCAGGCTGCCATGCCCCTGCCAGGTCATGCCGCTGCGCCGGGCGGAGTAATACTCATGATCGCGAATCAAGGGATAGCGCGCCGAGGTGGTGTAGCCGTTCGCCTCGCACCGCAGAGGCCCGGTCTGCCCTGCCGCCAGGCCTTCGGCTGCCACCACCAGCTTGAAGGTCGAGCCGGGCGGATAACGGCCCTGCAGGGCGCGGTTGAGCAGTCGAGCCTGAGTATCCCCGCGCTGGAACAGGTCAGCAGAGAGCCGGTTCGGATCGAAGGCCGGCGCGCTCGCCAGCACCCGCAGCGCCCCGTCGGCCGGGCGCAGCATCACCACGGCACCCGCGTGCCCGTCGAGCGCGGCGAACGCCTGCCGCTGCAGGCCGGCATCGAGCGTGAGTACCAGATCCTGCCCGCGCGGCTCGCGCTGGGTGATGACCTGCTGGCCAAGATCGCGCCAGGCGCGCAGATCGGCCGGCGCGCTGCCGTTGAGATGCGCGTTGGCCGAGCCCTCGAGCCCAGTCGCGCCGAAGGTCGGGTCCTGATACCCGATTACATGCGCGAAGGCTGGCCCGTAGGGATAGACCCGCTGCACCCGGCCATCGATCTCCTTGCTATAGGCAAGAATCTGCCCCTTGCGATCAGCAATGCGACCGCGTGCGATGCGGTGCGCCGGATTGAACTGGCGCCGGTCGTAAGTCTGCATGAAGGCGATGAAGTCCGGGCGGGTCATCCCGGTCAGCTGCCAAGTCGCCTGATAGGCCAGCACGGCACCAAAGGCCGAGCCGAGCACCAGCACCACCACCAACCCGCCAGCGATGGATTTCGGCTTGGGCAGCCCCTTGAGAACGGCCGTGCGACGCAGATCGAACAGCCGCTTGAGCAGATAGAGAAGCGCGAGGAAAAACAGCCCATGCAGACCGAGCTGCAAGGTTGGCCAGGCGGGCGAGTCGATCAGGGTGTTAAAGGTGGCGAGCGGGTTCAATATCCGGCGCGCGGGATGCTCGAGTCAGCTCGGATAGGAATTGCCAGCAATTGGCCCAATGCGGATGCGGAGCCTCAGGCCTCGGAGGGGCCGGACTCTGCGCTGACAGCATGACTGACGCGTTCCTGCAGGCTCTTCAGCCGGCTCGCCGTCATCGCCTGTTCGTCGCGCTCCTGCATCAGCTCGTAGATCAGGTTCAGCGCTGCCATCACGGCGATGCGATCCGCGCCCAGTACGCGCCCGTTCTGACGCACCTTGCGCATGCGCTCATCAAGCACGCGCGCCGACTCAAGCAGCCCCTGGCGCTCCTCGGGCGCGCAGGCAATGCGATATTCTTTGTCCAGGATCTGAACCGTGGCCGCGTTGGCGTTTTCCTGGCTCACAATGGATGCCCTCTCACAGTAGATCCTCTGTTGTCGTGGACTTTCGCAATTGATGCCGACTCACGATTGATGGTGCGTTGCTGCTGATGCACTGGGCCTGTTGATGCGCTGTTGCGGCTGATTTCCCGCCAAGACACTGGTTTCCCGCAAGCCATCGGTTTCCGGAAAACCGGGTTTCCCGTCAAAATTGTTCTTCGAGCGACTTCAAGCGCTGCACCATTGCCTCGATCCGGCTGCGGGCAAGCTCGGTTTTCTCGATCAATTCCGCTCTCTCAGTCACCAGATGTTCCTGACTGGCGCGCAAGGAAGCATTCTCCTCGCGCAGTCGGTCACATAAACCGACCAGCTCATCCACCTGCTTTTCGAAAAGGTTAAAGTCGAACCCGGACATCGCGCGAGCATCTTTTTTGCTTATTAACCCTTTGCAATATAGAAGTCACAAGCCATTCGGTCAATGCATAACGCACCTGGATGCGTCGCAAGGACACAGACTTGCAGCGACTTTGTAGAAAAAACTCGCACAGCGCAAGCAACTTTTGGCCGCGACACGCCGCTGTCGGCAAGGGCCGCATGCGACGGCCGTGCTATTATCCAACAAGCTCCTGCCAAGTCTGCCGGGCCCCTTGCGCACGCGCTAAAGTGGCACATTTCTACCCAGGTCGGCCGCTCGAACCCAAGCCCCTGTGACTGACCACACCTGCTCGATTTGATTGATCCCGGGCTTTATTGACCCGAACACAAAAGCTGCCTCGTCCCTGCATCCATGTCCCTTGAGCATTACCATCCCGCTGCTACCACCCCAACGGATTTCCCAGGCCTCGAGTATCTCAGCGACCTGAGCGAGCTGGCGCTGAGTCCACCAGAGGCGCATGGCATCTTCTGCGGGCTCTTGTGCAGCGGTGAACGAGCGCCGCTCGAGCGCTGGCTGGATGAAGTCTTGCCGAAAACCGCCAGCACCGATGCCGACACTGATGATTGCCGCGCCGCGCTGACGCGAATCGCCGAACAGACCCTCAACGCCATTGACAGCCCTGAGCGTGGCTTCACGCCACTCCTGCCCCATGCCGAGGCCGCGCTGACCACACGCGCCGAGGGCGTGCATGACTGGAGCCGGGGTTTTATTTACGGGCTTGGCCTGAATGGCTGCGACCCCAACACCTTTTCCGGTGAAACCCGCGAGGCGATCAACGACCTGACAGAGATCACGCGCATGGACCTGAATGGACTCAACGACACCGAAGACAACGAGCAGGCACTGGCGGAAATCACCGAGTTCCTGTGGGTTGCCGCCATGCTGGTTTATGAGGATCGCGGCCTGATCGCCCCGTGAGTATCGGCGCATGAAAATCGGCATCAGCCAGAATGAGCACCGCCGGCGCCGGCGCGCCCTGCTCGAGGCCATCGGCCCCGATGGCGCACTGATCATCCCGGCCGCGACCGAGATGCTGCGCAACCGCGACGTCCACTATCCCTTTCGTCAGAATAGCGACTTTTTGTGGTTGACCGGCTTTCCCGAGCCCGATGCCGTCGCGGTGCTCGCGCCCAAGCACAAGGAAGGCGACTATGTGCTCTTTGTCCGCCCCAAGAACCCGGAGCGCGAGCAGTGGGACGGACGCCGCTTTGGCACCGAGGGCGCGCTTGAGCGTTTCGGCGCCAAGGCTGCGCATCCGCTCAGTGACATCGACGAGAAACTCCCCGAGCTGCTCGCCTCACGCCGCCGACTGTGCTATCCCTTCGGCCAGGACGACGCCTTCGACTTGCGCGTGATGCACTGGCTGCGTGCGGTGCGCGCGCAGGCGCGCAAGGGCGTGAGCGCACCAGCCGAATTGGTCGACAGTGGCGAGTTGCTGCACGAGGCGCGGCTGCGCAAGAGCGAGGCAGAGCGCAACATCATGCGCGAGGCGGCGCGCATTTCCGCCGCCGCGCATCGCGCCCTGATGACCGGCTGCTGCCCCGGCATGAGTGAGCAACAGCTCGAGTCATTGTTCCTGCACAGCTGCGCCGAGCAGCGCGCGCGCGAGCAGGCCTATCCGCCCATCGTCGCTGGCGGGGCCAACGCCTGCATTCTGCATTATGTGGAAAATCACGCGCGCCTGAAGGACGGCGACCTGGTGCTGATCGACGCCGGCTGCGAGCTGCTGGGCTATGCCTCGGACATCACCCGCACCTTTCCGATCAACGGTCGCTTCAATCCGGCCCAGCGCGAACTTTACCAGCTAGTGCTCGCGGCGCAGCGCGCGGCCATCGCCAAAGCGCGCCCCGGTGAGCCATGGAACGCGCCGCACGAAGCCGCGCTGCGCGTGCTCACCCGCGGCCTAGTCGATCTCGGCTTTATCGAGGGCACTCGGAAGAATGTCCGGCAACTGATCAAGGACGAAAAATACAAACCCTTCTACATGCACCGCACCGGCCATTGGCTGGGACTTGATGTGCATGATGTTGGGGCCTATAAACGCGGAGGGGACTGGCGCACGCTTGAGCCCGGCATGACGCTGACCATCGAGCCCGGACTCTATGTCGCGCCCGATGCCGAGGTGCCGGAGCGCTATCGCGGCATCGGCATCCGTATCGAGGACGATGTGCTGATCACCGACACGGGCGCCGAGATTCTCTCCCGGGATGTTCCGAAAGACCCTGACGAGATTGAGGCCCTGATGCGAAAGCCGTCAACGGGTGCAAGCAGAGCCAGCAGGGGAGCAACCGGTATCCGGAACAAGAGCGGCCCGATCAACAGCAATCTGAACAGCAGCCTTGGCAGCAACAACGACCCGCACTCGCATCACAGCCGCGCGCCTGCGGGTAGCGCCAACAGCCCGCGCAGACGGAGAACAGCATGACCTGCGACTATGATCTTGCCATCGTCGGCGGTGGTCTGGTAGGCGGCAGCCTGGCCTGCGCGCTGCGCGACTCGGGTCTGCGCATTGCCATCATCGAGAAAGTCGCCGCCGACGCGCCCCGCCAGCCGAGCTACGACGAGCGCGTGATCGCCTTGTCTTTCGGCAGCCGGCGGATTTTCACCGGCATGGGCCTGTGGTCGGCGATTGCGCCCGAGGCCGAGCCCATTCGGCGCATTCACATCTCCGACCGCGGCCATGCCGGCTTCGCGCATCTGAGCGCCGCTGAGGAAGGTGTGGACTCCCTCGGCGAGGTGGTCCCGGCGCGCGCCATGGGCGCCGCCATCAGCCATGAGCTCGCCAATCACCCAAACATCGACTGGCTCCGGCCTGGTCAGATCGTCGCGATCAGCCTGAGCGGCGAGCGGGCGCGGCTCGAGGTGATGCTGCCCGACGGGCATCGCACCCTGACCGCCAGCCTGGTGGTGGCCGCAGACGGCGGTGACTCCAGTCTGCGCGAGCGCTTCGGCATCCCGATGCGCGATATGGACTATGGCCAGCAGGCCATCATTTCCACTGTAACGCCCGAGACGGACTCGAGCGCCGCCGCCATGCGATTTGAGCATGCATCGCGAGACGCACCCGAGGCAAAGCCTGGGAGACCAAGTGAAAGACGAGCGGTGGGTCAATCGGCACGCGCATCCGGCCCCATGCACGGGAGTCATCCGGGAACCGCCTATGAGCGCTTTACCCGCTCGGGCCCGCTGGCCATGCTGCCGATGACTCAGGGGCGCTATTCGGTGGTCTGGACCGCCTGGGAGCGCGAGGTGCCCGGCATTCTGGCGCTGGACGACCAGGCCTTTCTTGAGCGCCTGCAACAGCGCTTTGGCCAGCGCCTTGGGCGCCTCACCCAGCCGGCTCGACGCCAGGCTTATCCGCTGCGACTGCGCCTGGCGCGACGGCTCATCCAAGACCGCTTCGCGCTGATTGGCAACGCCGCCCACACCTTGCACCCGGTGGCCGGCCAGGGCTTTAACCTCGGCCTGCGCGATGTCGCCGAACTGACCGACCTGCTGATCGAGGCGCAGAGTACCGCCGCCGACCTGGGGGGACCCGCGCTGCTCAAAGCCTATCAGCGTCGCCGCCGCGCCGACCACCTCGCCACTGCGGGGCTGACCGACGGACTGGTGCGCTTGTTCAGCCTGCCCTGCCCCCATGCGCAGCTCGGACGCAATCTCGGGCTGGTCGGGCTGGATCTGCTGCCGCCCCTGCGCCATCGGCTCGCACGCCGCTTCATGGGACTTGACGGGCAGCTGCCGCGGCTCGCGCGCGGCCTGCCGCCGGTCTCGCCCGCCTTTATCCGCTGGGCCGAACAGTCTTCGGGAGGTCGGGCATGAGCACCACATCCAAGTCGCAGGCCGGGAAACCCCGCTCCGGCAATTCCCGCTCAAGCTCCACCAAAAAACCGCCTCAGACCAAGGCTACCGCGAGCCACCCCACCCAGAAAAGCGGCAACGGCCCCGAACACTTCGACCTCGTCATCGTCGGCGGCGGCATGGTCGGTGCGGCCTTGGCCTGCGCCTGCCGCGATCTCGACCTGCGCATCGCCGTGATCGACGGACAGCCACCAAGGCGCGACTGGCCCGCGGGAGAGATTGACCTTCGCGTCTCCGCCCTGAGCCGCGCGAGCGAGCGGCTGTTGCGCCGACTCGGTGCCTGGCCGCGCATGCAGGAGCTTGGCGTCAGCCCCTATCGTGAGATGGTCGTCTGGGATCAGCCGGAAAACGGACCGGGCCGCGGCGAATTGCACTTCGACAGCGCCACCCTTGGCGAGCCGGACCTGGGCCACATTGTTGAGAATCGCGTTACCCGCCTGGCGCTGTGGGAACAATTGGGGGAACAATTGGGGGAACAACCGGGGGAACAACCGGGAGAACAGCTGGGGCAGCAGCTGGAGCAGGCGAGCGACCTGCGCCTGCTCTGCCCGGCCACCATGCAGTCTCTCACACTGGAGCCTGACCAGGTCCGCCTCCAGCTCGATGACGGGAGCTCGCTCACCGCCACGCTGCTGGTCGGCGCCGATGGGCGAGAATCGCGCGTGCGCGCGGCCATCGGCATCGGCTGCGATACCATGCTTTATGATCAGCGCGCCATCGTGGCCGCGGTTGAGCCCGCGCACTGGCATCGCGAAACGGCCTGGCAGCGCTTTCTGCCGACCGGGCCACTGGCCTTTCTGCCGCTGGCCGACGGGCGCTGCTCCATCGTCTGGTCGGCCACGCAAGAACGCGCCGAGGAACTGCTGGCCATGGATGATCTCACCTTCTCCGCCGAGCTTGAGCAGGCGTTTGATCAGCGCCTGGGCAAGATCCGCTCGGTGGGGCCGCGCGCCTCCTTTGGGCTGCTGCGCTCGCACGCCATGCGCTACTTCAACGGCCGCGCGGCCCTGATCGGCGATGCCGCCCATGCTATTCATCCGCTCGCCGGACAGGGAGTCAATCTCGGCTTTCTCGATGTCGCCGCCCTCTACGACGCCCTGGCCCACGCCCGTCGCCGTGGGCGCGATATTGCCAGCCCCGCGATCCTGCGTCGTTACGAGCGTGCGCGCCGCACGGACAATCAGCAGATGCTGCTCGCCATGGATGCGATTAAGCGGTTGTTCAGCAACGCCAACCCCGTGCTCGCCGCCGCCCGCGGCCTGGGTCTGAACGCCGTCGATCATCTTCCACCACTCAAACAAGGTTTCATCCGTGAGGCCATGGGGCTTGGCAGTCACCTGCCCTCGCTCGCGCGGCGCTGATTTCCGGCAACCGGCCTAACGTAGGTGATTTTTTCGGTGCGCTCAGCATGGGCTTTCGTTACCCTATCGCGCCAGGTTCAGGCTGAATGCCTGTCAGACTTCCTGCTGCACGTCAGCCCAAACAGCCAAGTTAGGGAGACCTCCGATGCCCGCGAAAAACGCTTTCTATGCCCAATCCGGTGGCGTGACCGCCGTAATCAACGCCTCCGCCTGCGGGGTGATCGAAACCGCACGCCAGCACAAAGACAAGATTGCCAATGTCTACGCCGGGCGCAACGGGATCATCGGCGCTTTGACCGAAGACCTGATCGACACCAGCCAGGAGAGCGATGATGACATCGCCGCACTGCGCCATACCCCGGCCGGTGCCTTTGGCTCCTGCCGCTACAAGCTCAAGAGCCTTGAAGCCAACAAGCGCGAGTACGAGCGCCTGATCGAAGTCTTCAAAGCGCATGACATCGGTTACTTCTTCTACAACGGCGGCGGCGACTCGGCCGATACCTGCTACAAGGTCAGCCAGCTTTCGGAGACCATGGGGTATCCGGTGCAGGCCATCCATGTGCCAAAAACAGTCGATAACGACCTGCCGATCACCGACAACTGCCCCGGTTTTGGCTCGGTCGCCAAGTACATCGCAACCTCGGCGCTTGAGGCCTCGTTTGACGTGCGCTCCATGTCCAAGACCTCGACTAAGCTGTTCGTGCTTGAGGTCATGGGCCGCCATGCCGGCTGGATCGCCGCTGCCGGCGGGCTGATCGAAGACCACGATATTCCGGTCATGGTGCTGTTCCCGGAGATCGACTTCGATCAGGACAAGTTCATGGCCAAGGTCAAGACCATGGTCGAGAAGTACGATTACTGCACCGTGATCGTCTCCGAGGGCGCCAAGCATCCTGACGGGCGTTTCCTCGCCGAGCAAGGCACGCGCGACGCCTTTGGCCATGCCCAGCTTGGCGGCGCGGCGCCGGTGGTCGCGAACATGGTCAAAGAAGCACTCGGGTATAAATTCCATTGGGCCGTGGCGGACTATCTGCAACGCGCCGCGCGTCATCTGGCCTCCAAGACTGATGTGGAACAAGCCTATGCCACCGGCAAGGCAGGGGTGGAACTTGCGCTGGCCGGCCACAACGCCATCATGCCAACCGTCAAGCGGGTCAGCAGCAACCCCTACCGCTGGGAAGTGGGCGAGGCGCCCCTGTCCGAGGTGGCCAATGTGGAAAAGTTCATGCCGCGCGATTTCATCACCGAGGACGGCTTCGGCATCACCGCGGCATGCAAGGAATATCTGCTGCCGCTGATCCAGGGCGAGGACTATCCGCCCTTCACCAACGGTCTGCCGCGTTTTGTCACACTCAAAAACGCGCCAGTTGAGAAAAAACTCGCGGCTTTCACGCTTTAAGAAAGGCCGCCAACTGCTTGCGCCCGTCGCGGACCTGCTCCCGCTGCGGACGTCTGGAGACCGGACCCGACTGGTCCGGTCGCGGAGTTCGTCGCCGTCATCGCGCAACCCGAATCCTCAAAGCTGGGTCCCTGCTGTACCGCGCCTGACGGTCACACTCGTCACAACCACCTGATAGGAGTGAGTTCAACCCATGGGAACCTTTTTTGCGATTCTCTGCGCCTTCGCAGCGCTCGGTTACGGCATCTGGTCCGTACAATGGATCCTCAAGCTCTCGCCCGGCAACGAGCGCATGCAGGAAATTGCCGGAGCCATCCAAGAAGGCGCCACCGCCTACCTGAACCGCCAATACATGACCATCGGCATGGTCGGCGGTGCCCTGGCATTAGTCCTGCTGATTTTCCTGGACTTCTACACCGCGATGGGCTTCGTGATCGGCGCCGTATTGTCCGGTGCGACCGGTTACATCGGCATGAACATCTCGGTACGCGCCAATGTGCGCACCGCCCAGGCCGCCAATGACGGGCTGGACGCGGCACTGCAGGTTGCCTTCCGCGGCGGCGCCATCACCGGCCTGCTGGTCGTCGGCTTGGCGCTGCTGGGCGTCGCCGGTTACTACGGCCTGCTGTCGATGATGGGTGTGGAACAGGCAAAAGTCCTGCACGCGCTGGTCGGCTTGGGCTTCGGCGGCTCGCTGATCTCCATTTTCGCCCGACTTGGCGGCGGCATCTTCACCAAGGGTGCGGACGTTGGCGCTGATCTGGTCGGCAAGGTCGAGGCCGGCATCCCCGAGGATGACCCACGCAACCCGGCGGTGATCGCCGATAACGTCGGCGACAATGTTGGCGACTGTGCCGGCATGGCTGCGGACCTGTTTGAGACCTATGCCGTCACCGTGGTCGCGACCATGCTGCTCGGCTCCCTGCTGATGGCCTCCGGCACTGCTGTGACCTACCCATTGGTCCTTGGCGGCGTGTCCATCATCGCCTCAGTGATCGGCACCTTCTACGTCAAGGCCGAGGAAGGCGACACCAAGATCATGAGCGCCCTGTACAAGGGGCTGATCGTCGCCGGCGGCATCGCTGCGGTTGCCTTCCTGCCGATCACCCTGATCATGAGCCCCGGTGGCAGCTTTGGTGCCAGCTTCTCGCTCTATCTGGCCGCTCTGATCGGCCTGGTCCTGACCGGCCTGCTGGTAGTCATCACCGAGTATTACACCGGCACCGAGTTCAGTCCCGTGCAACTGGTGGCCAAGGCGTCCGAAACCGGCCATGCCACCAACATCATCGCCGGCCTGGGTGTCTCGATGAAGGCCACCGCCGCGCCTGTGCTTGCGGTCTGTCTCGCCATCCTGCTGTCCTACTGGCTCGGCGGTCTCTACGGCATCGCCATCGCCGCCACCGCCATGCTCAGCATGACTGGCATCATCGTGGCGCTCGACGCCTTCGGCCCCATCACCGACAACGCCGGCGGTATTGCCGAGATGGCCGAACTGGATGAAAAGATCCGCAATATTACCGATCCGCTCGACGCCGTGGGCAACACCACCAAGGCCGTCACCAAGGGCTATGCCATCGGCTCGGCAGGACTCGCCGCGCTGGTGCTCTTCGCCGACTACACCCATGCGCTCGGCGATGCAACCATCGACTTCAGCCTGAACAATCACATGGTGATTATTGGCTTGTTCATCGGCGGCATGGTGCCCTACCTGTTCGGCGCCATGGCAATGGAAGCGGTCGGTCGTGCCGCAAGCGGTATCGTGAACGAGGTGCGACGCCAGTTCCGCGAGATGCCCGGCATCATGAAGGGCGAACAGAAGCCGGACTACACCAAGGCGGTCGACATGCTCACCCGCGACGCCATCAAGGAGATGGTCGTCCCCTCCCTGCTGCCGGTGCTGGCACCCGTGCTGGTCGGCGTGATTCTGGGTAAAGAGGCCCTGGGCGGCATGCTGATCGGCACCATCGTCACCGGCCTGTTCGTCGCCATCTCCATGACCGTCGGCGGCGGCGCCTGGGACAACGCCAAGAAGTACATCGAAGACGGCAACTGCGGCGGCAAGGGCTCAGAGGCGCATAAAGCGGCCGTCACCGGCGACACCGTCGGCGATCCCTACAAGGACACCGCCGGCCCTGCGGTGAACCCGCTGATCAAAATCATCAACATCGTGGCGTTGTTGATCGTTCCGTTACTGTGATCGGGGCGCTCTAGCCAGTCCTGGCATGCCACAATATGTTGCATGCCAGGACTTCTGAAACGTCGGGAAAAAGGCCTGCTCAAAACACGTCGCACTGGATAACATCACTCAACATTGTCCTCGGTTAGTCAGTTGCTACATCGCTTGAACAATGACATCAGAATTCCGTCTTCACGACCCTGTTGCCCTGCTCATCGACATGCCGGCGCAAGATTTTGAAACCAACCGTTCTTTTGTTCTAAAGCGCGGCCAGGTGGGGACTATCGTCATGATTTACGATGAACAAAACTGCGAGGTCGACTTCGCCGATGCTCAGGGAAGAACCCGTGCTTTACTGCCCGTTCCCACAGAGAAGCTGATGCGCCTGCATCACATGGCCGAGGTCGCAGCCTAAACCTGCGCAAAAAGGGGTAAAATCCCCGACTGGCCAAGGCCCGTTCAGGGCCTTTTTTGTTTTCAAGCTGGCCGACAGGCGCGAACAGCCCCGCCTTTCAGCCAAGTGTTTACTGGAGACCTCCATGGATTTAAGCAGCGTCCCACGCGGCGACAATGTGCCGAACGAAATCAACGTCATCATCGAGATTCCGTCGCACGCGGAGCCGGTCAAGTACGAGATGGACAAGACCACCGGGGCCATGTTCGTCGACCGTTTCATGTCCACGGCCATGCATTACCCCTGCAACTATGGCTATGTGCCCCACACCCTGTCGCTCGACGGCGACCCCATCGACGTGATGGTGGTCACGCCCTATCCGCTCATCCCGGGCTCGGTCATTAAATGCCGCCCCATCGGCGTGCTCAAGATGACCGACGAGTCGGGCGACGACGCCAAGATTCTGGCTCTGCCGATCGATAAGCTGTTCAAGGGCTATCGCAACATCACCAGCTTCCGCGACATGCCGCCGCATCTGCTTGATCAAATCGCGCACTTTTTCGAGCACTACAAGGATCTCGACGAAGGCAAATGGGTGCGTATCGCCGGCTGGGGCGGACGCGAGGAAGCGCGCGAGGAGATCATGGCTTCGGTCAAGATGTTCGAAGAGGCACCTGAGAAGCCGAACTTCTAACCGCCGCACTTTTAACCGCGGAACTGCTAACCACCGCTCATGGTCCGGGCCACCCCGGAGAATGCATCCTTGTGATTCAGGGTCAAGCACATGGCTGAGCTCACGCACTTCGACAACCAGGGTCAGGCGCACATGGTCGATGTGGGCGAGAAACCCGCCTCGCACCGCTGCGCCATCGCTTCCGGGCGCATCCTGATGCAGCGTCACACCCTGGCATTGATTCAAGCCGGCGACGCCGTCAAGGGCGACGTGCTGGGCATCGCCCGCATCGCTGCCATTATGGCCACTAAACGCGCGGCAGACCTGGTACCCCTGTGCCATCCGCTGCCGCTGACCCATGTGGAGGTTAACTTTCAGCCGCAGGAGAGTCCGCCGGCGGTGCATTGTACCGCACGGGTCGAGACGCAATCCAAAACCGGTGTGGAAATGGAAGCCCTGTGCGCGGTGCAGATTGGCTTGCTGACCATCTATGACATGTGCAAGGCCGTCGACCGCGGCATGACCATGGACGGCATCGGGCTGGTCGAGAAAAACGGCGGCCAATCCGGACATTGGCAACGTGACCAACACCAGCCCCCCGGCACCACGATGGCATGAACGCAATCTTCCAGCGCGCGCATTTCCTTTCCGCCGCCTCCGGGCTGGATCACGCCCCGCCCGATCAGGGCGCCGAGGTCGCCTTTGCCGGGCGCTCCAACGCCGGCAAGTCCAGCGCGCTCAATGCCCTGTGCCACCAGAACCGGCTCGCGCGCACTAGCAAAACACCGGGCCGCACCCAGCAACTGATCTTTTTTCAACTCGACGACCAGCGCCGCCTGGTCGATCTTCCCGGCTACGGTTTCGCCAAGGTCTCGGTCGCCATCAAGACCGGCTGGCAGCAGCTCATGGCCAATTACCTGGCCGAGCGCCAATCCCTGCAAGGTCTGGTGGTCCTGATGGACATCCGCCACCCGCTCACCGAGATCGACCGCCAAATGCTGGCCTGGGGTCAGGACGGCGAGCTGCCCCTGCTCATCCTGCTGACCAAAGCCGACAAGCTCAAGCGCGGCGCAATCGACAAAGCCCTGCATCTGGTGCGACGCGAACTGACCGACTTGCCACCAGGCAGCCAGCTGCTCGCCTTTTCCGCCACAGCCACGCAGGGTGTCGAGACCGCTCAGCAGTGGATTTTGGAGCACCTTCGGCCCGCCGCAGCTGACGCTGCCGAGACATCTTCCGCTGACTCCCAGTCGGAATCGACGGCCGCGTCGGCTCCCACTTGCCAAACATCACCCTAAAGGCACTTTTTGCAAACGGGAGAATTCCTCATGCCAACGCTCAAGATTCAGACCAACGCCAAACTTGAAGACAGCGCCTGGGATGCCCTGCTGAGCGCCTCCTCCAAGCAGCTCGCCGAACTGCTCAGCAAGCCAGAAAGCTATGTGATGGTCATTGCTGAGCCGACGGCGAAGATGTGCTTTGGCGGCTCTCAGGAGCCGCTCGCCTATCTGGAGCTAAAAAGCCTCGGCCTGCCGGAAACGCGCACGCCGGAGTTGTCCGCAGCACTCACAGCACTGGTTGGCGAGCATCTCGGGGTGCCGGCGGGACGGGTTTATATCGAGTTCAGTGCCCCGCCGCGGCATCTGTTTGGCTTCAATGGTGGCACCTTCTGACCGGCCCCGCTAAACTGGCGGTTTTTGTGCTGGACCTTTGTCTGCCCTGGGTCGGGCATCAAAGCCGCCACCGCCACCCTCTCGAAACCCCCATCACCACCGGTTGCCACGATGCGCCTGTCTCAGTTCCCCCTCAATACCCTGAAGGAAACCCCGGCCGACGCCGAGATTGCCAGCCACCAGCTGATGCTGCGTGCGGGCATGATCCGCAAGCTCGCCGCCGGCCTCTATACCTGGCTGCCGCTCGGGCTGCGCGTGCTGCGCAAGGTCGAAGCCATCGTGCGCGAGGAAATGAACCGCGCCGGCGCGCTGGAGGTTGCCATGCCGGCGGTTCAGCCCGCCGAGCTGTGGCAGGAATCCGGCCGCTGGGACCAATACGGCCCCGAGCTGTTGCGCATCCGGGACCGCCACGCGCGGGATTTCTGCTTCGGCCCCACGCATGAGGAAATCATCACCGAGCTCGCCCGCAATGAGCTGCGCAGCTACAAGCAGCTGCCAGTCAATTACTACCAGATTCAGACCAAATTCCGCGACGAAATTCGCCCGCGCTTTGGCGTAATGCGCGCGCGCGAATTCCTGATGAAAGACGCCTATTCCTTTCATCTCGACCATGGCTCGCTCGACGAGACCTATGCGCTCATGTACCAGACCTACAGCTGCATTTTCAGCCGCTGCGGGCTCGACTTCCGCGCCGTGCAGGCCGACACCGGCAGCATCGGCGGCAACGCCTCGCATGAGTTCCATGTGCTCGCCAGCAGCGGTGAGGATGCCATCGCCTTCTCCACCGCCAGCGACTATGCCGCCAATGTCGAGCTGGCCGAGGCGGTCGCGCCGGCAGCCCAAGCCGCCGCGCCAACAGAAGAGGCCCGTCTGGTCGACACGCCCAACGCCAAGACCATCGCCGATCTGGTCGAGCAGTTTGGCCAGCCCATCGAGCGCACCGTTAAGACCCTGATTGTCGCTGCCGCAACTTCAGAGGCCAAAGAACAAATTACCACCCAGCAGGCGGGCAACAAACAAGCCGCCAACAAACAAGCGAATAACCAAACATTTGGTTCCCAAAGGCCGGAAGCATTGCACCCGGCCGAGACGGCAGCCCCAGCATCTACCCCCGGCTTGATCGCGCTGCTGGTGCGCGGCGACCATGAGCTCAACACCGTCAAGGCGGAGAAACTGCCCCAGGTCGCAAGCCCGCTGCGCATGGCCACCGAGGACGAAATCCGCGCCGCCATCGGCGCCGGCCCCGGCTCGCTCGGCCCGAAGGACTTGTCCATCCCCTGCATTGTCGATCGCGCCGTTGCGGTCGCTGCCGACTTCAGCGCCGGTGCCAATCAGGACGGCAAGCACTGGTTTGGCCTGAATTGGGGCCGCGATCTGCCGCTGCCGCCGGTCGCCGACCTGCGCAACGTGCAGGAGGGCGACCCCAGCCCAGACGGCCAGGGCCAGCTCACCATCGCCCGCGGTATTGAGGTCGGGCATATCTTCCAGCTCGGCACCAAATACAGCCAGGCGATGAAAGCCGTGGTGCTCGACGAGGCCGGCAAGGCCATCACCATGACTATGGGTTGCTACGGCATCGGCGTCTCGCGCGTAGTGGCCGCGGCCATTGAGCAGCACCACGATGATCGCGGAATCTGCTGGCCCGCCCCTATCGCGCCCTTTACGGTCGCGCTGCTGCCGATGAAGCTCGGCAAGTCCTATCGCGTGCGCGAAGCATGCGAGCAGCTTTATCAGCAATTGCAGGCAGCCGGCATTGATGTGCTGCTCGATGATCGTGACGCTCGCCCCGGGGTGATGTTCGCTGACATGGAGCTGATCGGCATCCCCCATCGGCTGGTCATCGGTGACAAGCATCTCGATCACGCGAAGGTGGAGTACAAGGGCCGGCAGGACCAGGACATGCAGCTGATCGACCTCGATCAAGCCGTTTCTTTCATCACCCAGCGGCTTACCGCCGCAGAGCAATAGATCATCAATCACTCAATGAGCAGAACCGAATCCTTTAGTCGCGAGCAACTGCTCGCCTGCGGTCATGGCGAGATGTTTGGCCCCGGCAACGCCCAGCTGCCGGTACCGAACATGCTGATGATGGACCGCATTACGCACATCAGCGACGCTGGCGGCCCCAACGGCAAGGGCGAGATCATCGCCGAGCTGGATATCAACCCGGAGCTCTGGTTCTTTGCCTGCCACTTCCCCGGCGACCCGGTGATGCCCGGTTGCCTGGGCCTGGATGCCCTGTGGCAGATCGTCGGCTTCTATCTTGCCTGGATCGGCAACCCGGGCCATGGTCGCGCGCTTGGCGTTGGTGAGGTCAAATTCAGCGGCCAGGTCCTGCCCAGCGCCAAGAAGGTAACCTACCGCGTCGGCATGAAACGCGTCATCACCCGCAAACTGGTGCTCGGCATCGCCGACGGCCGCATGGAGGTCGACGGCCGCGAAATCTACACCGCCAAGGATCTGCGCGTGGGGCTCTTTACTTCGACCGAAGGATTTTAGGTTTTGGGTCTTTAGATTTTGCGATTTTGGGTTCTTTTGATAGCTAGAACTGCATGGGGTGTAGGCTTGTTTTGGACCGGGTAACGCGCGCGGGGGACGCCGTGAATACTTCCCTGTAGGCTTCCCGGCGGCGTCCTGCCGCCGAGACCCCCGCGCGCGTTACCCGGTCCAAAACCGAAAGCTCATTTGTGATCGCCATATACGGCGCCGTATAAAGAAGACGTTTGTGGCTCGGTCGTCAGTCGATCGCCATCGAACGTTGGTCGATCTATCTGCCCCGCCGGAACCCCATCCGGCACATCAAGATGCGCTAAGGCACTGCAAGCCTGACCAACCCAGCACATCAAGCCGCGCTCCGGTACCGCAAGCCTGTTTGAGCGACCAACTCTCCTCAGAGCTGCAGCATGAATGGGCGGCTCCCGAGTTCTATTTACGAGCACCTGAATCAGCTGACCCAGCAATGGCCAGCATTTCCCCTCTAACACTGAACTCTAAAATCCTGTCAAAAAAAAAAAGCGGCCCGAAGGCCGCTTTTTTATTCCGGATACCCCCGAAGGGGTATCTTGGGAGGCGAGATTGCCGCTTCTTAGAAGCTGTGGATCATGCCCACAGAGAAGCCATCCCAACTGGACGTGTAGCCATCGGTGATATTGGGATTACCCATCATAGTGGTGTAGTCCTCGTAATCGTCATCGACCTGAGTGTACAGAACGTACGCTTTCGTCCGCTTGCTGAAGTTATGATCAAAGGCGATAGCCCAAGTGCTACGGTCGCCGTCCCAATCTTCGATCATAGTGCGGTTGTTAGTGTTCCCAACGCCTGGGTAATTGGACGTTGACAAGTCGTAGTCACGTCCGGCCTGGCCGTACATTGCCTTAACTTGGTTGTTGCCAAAGGCATAGCCAGCCTGGATCTGCCAAAGTTCCTGGCTCTTAATGCCATTTGGAACGGCTACGAACGCCCCTGTTTGTGGGTTTCTGACGGTGCTATCGTAGGTCCCGCCTGCTGGATTGTTGTCTTGATTCTCATAGACAAAGCTGAACGTGAAACCGTTCCAATCCAGGATACCCAAACCAAAGCGCCACTTAGCGTAGTCATTATCGACGTAGCCACAGGTGCTAGTTGGCCCTAAAACACCGGTAGGCGTCAGGCAGTCAGTGGGAGGAGGAGCGACTGTAGTTCCAGCTCTGCTCGTCGCGCTATCCATGAACATCTCGTTGCTAAGCGACTCGTAAGCAATAGATGCATAGTAAGGGCCGTTACTATAGATCCCAGCCAGAGAATAAGCGCCATTCAGCTGATCGGAATTTACGTTATCGTCACCAAAAGCGGTGGCGCCACCCGGAGCGACCAATGCACCCATAAACTGGAAGCCAGAGAAGCTAGGCGAGATATAGGCGATGGCGTTATCGACGCGCAGGCCATTAAAGCCGACGGTGCCGTTGTAGTCCGCCATGGTGTCAGCGAACATATCCAGCTTGCCGGTTGAAATTTTCAACGGGGTGTCATGACGACCAACTAAGACGGAGCCGAAGCTACCGGCGAGACCGACGAAGCTGTTACGCACGCTGAAGCTGTTATTATTTCCGCCTGGGATGTTATCGTCTGAAGCGCCCATGGCGAAACCCATCTCAAACTGATAGATAGCCTTCAGGCCATTACCAATATCTTCGGATCCCTTGACGCCGACGCGTTGAGCCCGGCTTTGACCAGGCATGTAACTGCCTTGGCCATTGACGCCCCAGCCGTTGAAATCTACGCCATCGACAACCTTTCTGCCGTCGGGTGCAAATACAGGCGTTTGATAGGCGTTGGTGACATCGGCATAGTCGATCGAGACATGCAGCTTGCCGTAGATGATAGCCTCAGCCATTGCGGCTGCGGGAGCAGCCATCGCGGCGGCGACTGCCATCGTGATGAGTTTCTTTTTCATCGTGTTCTCCGCTGTTGTAGAAGTGGTGAAGGGGTCACAAAAACTTGTGCGCTCATGCGTTGCAATTTGTATATTAGACCAGGACGCAACAGTGCGCAACATTTTTTTTGAAATAAAGAGACAATTTTTTGCGGCTGTTGCAAGCTCGCAACAAGGAAGGGCGACGGGGAGGGAGAAAAATATCTTTCAACAACTTAGACCAATGACGCAGAAACATTCTAGGCTGTGGCAGTCGATCCAGACCCGGCATCCAGAAGCATTCTCGCAACAAAAGAACAAAAAGGCGCTGCAAAGTCCACAGGCGTTGGGTCTTTGCACCCCATGCTTTCATTGTCGCGTCCACCAAGGTGGCTGAGCAGAAAAAAGCCCGCGCAAGGCGGGCTTTTTTTGACAGATTAGCCAGGTTTTGGCTGGGGGACTAGGATTCGAACCTAGGTTAACGGAGTCAGAGTCCGTTGTCCTGCCGCTAGACGATCCCCCAAGAAAAAGCAGCAAAAAGAACCTGAACGCTTAGCGCTTGGAGAACTGCGGGCGTTTTCTTGCTTTGTGCAGGCCAATCTTTTTGCGCTCAACCTCGCGTGCGTCGCGGGTCAGGAAGCCAGCCTGGCGCAAGGGTGGCCGATTGGCCTCGTCGAAGTCGACCAGCGCGCGGGCGATACCGTGGCGAATGGCGCCTGCCTGTCCGGTGGTGCCGCCACCGGTAACAGTGACGTACATGTCAACCCGGTCAAGCATCGACAGCGTCTCAAGTGGCTGACGCACGACCATGCGCGCGGTCTCGCGGCCAAAGAACTCATCGAGTGGCTTGCCGTTGACCTCGATCTTGCCCGAGCCGGTGGTCAGAAACACCCTGGCCGCAGCGCTCTTGCGCCGACCGGTGGCATAGTGCGTATTGGTCATGGATCAGTCGTCCTGGTTAAAATGTTGTTTGGGTCTGTTGTGCGTTTTCTGGGCTGTTGCCCCGCGTCACTCAGATTTCCAGCGGCTGCGGCTGCTGTGCCGCGTGGCGATGCTCGGTACCTGCATAGACCTTGAGCTTTTTCAGCATCGCGCGGCCAAGCGGGTTGTGCGGCATCATGCCCTTGACCGCCGCCTCAAGCACCCGCTCGGGGTGACGCGCAAGCATTTCCGCCAGACTGGTGGAGCGCAGATTCCCGATATAGCCGGTGTGGCGATGGTACATTTTGTTCTCGAGCTTGTTGCCGGTAACGCGTATTTTCTCCGCATTCACCACCACGATATAGTCGCCCGTATCCACATGCGGCGTATAAGTCGGCTTGTGCTTACCGCGCAGGCGCCGCGCCACCTCCGTGGCCAGACGGCCAAGCGTCTTGCCCTCAGCATCCACTAGATGCCAGACACGGCGCACTTCCGCCGGCTTTGCGCTTTTAGTTGTCATGGCAGATGTCATATTCTTTTGGCTCCAAACCCTAAGTTGGGCGAACAGCATCTGAGCAAACCCGAAGTTGGGCAAGCCCGAAGCTAGGCGAATGGGGTGCCGTGAGCAGCCAAGGCAGTACAGGCAATTAACTGCCGCCCGGCGCTTCATCCGGCGAAAGACCGCGAAGTATAGCCACCCTCCAAACCGGACGCAAGGCCTGGAGATAGAAAAACGCTCAAAAACAGACCAATTCATCCACCACTGAGGGACTTGTCCCCACAGGACTTGCCCCCTAACGCCCATGGTTCAAAACCCCGGAATATGCATCCGTGAGATTACCGCAAGGGCTTGGGCATCGGACTATTCAATCAGAGGGCCATTCGCCACCAACGGTCAGGGCGACGCTGGCGCATCCGGTAAACGCAGCCGCTCAACCGGTTCACCACCGATGATATGTCGCTGCAAAATTTCCTCCACGTCCGCCTCACTCTCATAGCTGTACCAGACGCCTTGCGGATACACCACCGCCACAGGCCCCTCCGCACAGCGGTTGAGACAACCAGCGGCATTGACACGCATCTGCCCAGGCCCCGCCAGCCCGAGTTCCTTCGAGCGCTTCTTGGCATAGTCGCGCGCCTGCGCCGCCCCGCACGCATTGCAGCAGCGTCGCCCCTCCTCGCGCTGATTGGTACAAAAAAACAAGTGATGGCGATAGTAAGACATGATTGAACTCTCGCGACCTAAACCCAGCAAAACAGAAACATCAGACCCCGCCGCACCTGCAACAAAAGCGGATCAAATTTTCTTGCAAACGGCCCCTGCTGGAAAAATGCAATGCGCGCAACCCACACCGGACCCGCATGACCAACTCGCCCCACCAACGGAACTCGAGGTGCTGGGCCGGTTGACGCTCGCGGGGGTCTCGGCGGCAGGACGCCGCCGTGAAGCCTACAGGGAAGTATTCACGGCGTCCCCCGCGAGCGTCAACCGGCCCAGCGCCCGGAACCACCAACCAAACTCAGCCCCACCAGGACACCAGCAGAACAACTAGGCCAAGCAAAACCACTCATCACCCCCCACCCAAGGCACCAGAGCCAGCACCAGCCCCAACACACCCACTCCAGCGACTCGGAAACAAACTCTCCAACGTCCCTGACCGGGTAAACAAAGCAACCCCCAACGGATGCCCGCGATAGCGAACAATCACTTGACCAGCCCGACAGTCCCCGCACTGCGAAGCGCGAGGCACAACAACCCGACGGCCAAGGTAAGCATCCCGCTGCGCGCGATCAAGCTCCACCACTTGCCGTGTCGCCCCGCGCCCCAGTAACATTGCCCCCGCCGTCGTCAACTTAGGCGGGCGAAGATTCGTGCGATACAAAAACATCCCCCGCCCCTGTGCCGCCGGCTCCACCGGTGCCAAGTGATCCGCCGCCAGCAGATGCAACCCGCGCCGCGTCTGTCGATGCACCCGCAACCCGTCCCAGACATCCTCCCCCAAGCCATAATGCTCAGCCAACCCCGGCAGCCGATCCGCATCATCGCCCGAAACAACTAGCTCAGCCCCTGCAGAAGGCTCAAGCTCCGCCGCATCCGACGCCTTCTCGAGCACCGCGACAAAAAACCCACCAGTATCCGTGCGCTGCGGCCACAGCCTCAAACACCGCGCCAGCGACCCATCCAACTGCTGCCCGCCCCATTCCGTCACCCCAGGACTGCTCGCCAAACCCTCAACGGCCACCGGCACCAACCGCACCCGGCCCGCCTGCTCCTCCAGCACCCGCGAGACGATGCATTCATTTTCCTCCGGCGCAAAGGTGCAGGTCGAGTAAAGCACCCGCCCCCCGGCGCGACACAACTGCACCGCCTTGCGCAACAGCGCCAACTGCCGCCCCTGCAAGCGCCGATTATTGGCAATGGCCTCCGGATCAAGCCGCTCCGCCAGACTCAGATTGCGCCTGAGCGTGCCCTCGCTCGAGCAGGGCGCATCCACCAACACGCGATCGAAACCACCGGCCGCGGCCGGATAATTACCGCCATCGCCCCAGGTGGTGCTGACATTCACGATCCCCAGGCGATCCAGATTGCCCTGCAAGGCCGCGATGCGGTCGCGCGCGAAATCATTCGCAAGCACCGTCCCGCGATTGCCCAGCGCCAAGGCAATCTGCGCCGTCTTGCCACCCGGGGCCGCGCATAAATCAAGCACCCGCTGACCGGGGTGCAAGTCCATCAAGCGCACCGGCAGCTGCGAGGCCTCCTCCTGCGCGTGAGCCAGACCCGCGCAATACCACCAGCGCTGTCCGGCCTTAAACCCCGCCGGCAGCCGCAGGGCCAACGGATTCCAAGCCACCGGAGCAAGCGCCAGCGAATCCCCGCCTCCCCCGGCCCCCGCCTCCTCGGCCCGAATCAGCTCCACCAGCGCAGGCCGATCCAGCCGATCCGGATGCGCCCAGACGCAGCCCGGCAGCGGCCGCTGCAGCGCCGCGACAAAGGCCTCCCATTCGCCGGGAAAGTCCGCCAACAATGGCTGGTAACGCGCCATGCAACGGCGCAGCAGGGCGGATCGGTCGGACTCGGACAGCGTATGGCGTGATGACATAGGGGATTATGCGTCGGGATGGAAAATATGGGAGATCGAACAAGGGGGGTTGAACAGAAGGGATTGAAAAGGCGCGGCGGGTATAGAATGCCCGGCATTGATCCAAAGTCCGGAGACCCCAATGACGGCTGCTTCCTCAACCGTGTCCCTGGCGCCACCCACCCTGAGTGCAGGCGCGCCGCCATTGCGCGAGATGCTGGCAGAACTGATCGGCACGCCCTCGGTCAGCAGCGTCAGGCCGGCGCTTGATCAGAGCAACCGTCCCTTGCTCGATCACCTTGCGACCTGGCTGGAGGACGGCGGCTTTGACGTCGAGATTTTGACCCTCCCCGGTCACCCCGGCAAGGCCAATCTGATCGCTACCCTGGGTGCCAGTAAAGGGGATACCAGCCACGGCGACGGCGGCCTGGTGCTAGCCGGACATAGCGACACCGTCCCTTACGATGAGCACCTGTGGCAGCATGATCCTTTCACGCTAACCGAGGCCGATGGGCGCCTTTACGGCCTTGGCACCTGCGATATGAAGGCGTTTTTCGCCCTCGCCATCGAGGCCGCCCGCGGCCTGCAAGCCTCGCAGCTAAGAGCACCGCTGACGTTGCTCGCCACCGCCGATGAAGAATCCGCCATGCATGGAGCGCGCGCGCTGCTCGATAGCGGGCGGCACATCGGCCGGCATGCGGTCATCGGCGAGCCGACCAACCTGCGCCCAGTGCGCGCACACAAGGGCGTGATGGGAGAGGCCATCCGCCTGCGCGGCCAAAGCGGCCATGCTAGCGACCCGGCGCTCGGGCGCAGCGCCATCGACGGCATGCATGAGGTGATGGGCGCCATTTTGCGCTGGCGCGAGCAGCTGCAGTCGCGCTACCGCGACGACTTGTTCTCCGTCCCCTACCCGAGCGTGAATCTGGGCTATATTCGCGGCGGCGACAACCCCAACCGCATCTGCGGGGAATGCGAGCTAATGCTCGATCTGCGCCCGCTGCCGGGAATGGACCCCGCCAGCCTGCGCGCCGAGTTGGAGGAGCTGATCATTCCCATCGCCGAAGCGCGCGGGCTCGCCTGGGAGCTGGATGCGCTGTTCGCGAGCATTCCGCCCGGCGCCACCGCGGCCGCAGCTGAGATCGTGCGCGCAGCGGAAAAGCTGACCGGCATGCCGGCCGAGGCGGTCAATTTCGGCACCGAATTGCCCTTTTTTAACCGCCTTGGCATGGATACCATTGTGCTTGGTCCAGGCGACATCGCCCAGGCGCACCAGCCCAACGAGTTTTTGGCACTCGAACGCATCGAGCCAACCCTGACCCTGCTGCGGTCTCTGATCGGACACTTTTGCCTGTCCGCCGCTGCTTGAGCAATTATCGCATTGAGCAATTATCGCATTGAGCAATTATCTCAACCCCTGGCGACCACAAACTAAAGCACTATGCCAAATCCGGATGACCTCTCCTGGAAGGAGAAATATCTGCAAAGCCTCGACAACCTCGAGCGCGAGCAGAAATCCCGCAAGCAGAGCGAGCGCCTTCTGCGCCAGGCCCTGTCGCGAATAAGCCTGGCGGTCGAAACCCGGGACCAGCAGTTCAATGGCGAGCTTCAACGCCTGCGCGAAGCCGTCCGCGGCGAGAGTGAGCTGGCGCGGATTCAGCAGCTAATGGAGGACATCTCGGCCTCTATGCTGCGCCTCGACCAGCGCGAAAGCGGTGCCAGCGAGATCGAAACCGCCCTGCGGGGGTTTGAGGAGGGGCTGGAGCGGATTCAAGTCCCCCAGGGGCTGCGCAAGGCCACCAAGGACCTCAAGAAGGCCCTTCAGGAAGCTGGCAAGCATGCCGACCGGCGCATTGCACTGAGCGCCTATGCAAGCTTTACCGCCGGACTGGTCGACTGGCTTGGAACAGAGGTCCGTCAGGAGAAATCGAGTCTGTTCGGGCGGCTGCTCGGGCGCGATGGACCTGCCGCCACGGCACCAGCTGCGGAACAAGCTGAGGAAACATCGGGCGAAACGGCGGCGGAGCCGCCCCGGCAGCCCGATGCTGATCCGGCGACGGACAGCGCCACGAGCGCATCACCCGCGGTGGCGGACGGCGCGGAGATCCCAAGCGCAAGCGAGACGCCCGGACCGACCGGGAGTGCGCGCGGGTCGCAAGACGATGAAACCGGCGCGGAACCCCATGCGACCGGCTCGGCGGCCGGTGTCGGGGCTGACGGGGACATGCCCAAGGAAGGCCTGAGCGATGCCCCGCCGTCCTTCAATCAGGTATTGTTTGATCTGATCAACCGACTCGATCTGCCCGTCGAGCTCGCGCCGCGCGCGAAGCACATCAGCGACCGCCTGCATGAGCCGCCCTCGCTGGAGCTTGCCGGACAGGCAGTTGGCGAAATCGCCGACCTGATGGCGAGATCGCGGCATCAGGTCGAGCAAGAAAAGCGCGACATGGAGCAGTTCCTGTCGCAGCTCATGGGGCGGCTGCGCGAGCTTGAGGATGCCCTGGGCACCTCCCTTGGCCAGCGCGAACTCGCCACTGCCGAGGGCAGCGCCATCGATGCCAATATGTCGGCCGAGGTCGAGCGCATCCAGCAATCGGTGGCCGAGGCGCAGGACATCTCCGGACTCAAGGTCTCGATCAAAAAGCATCTAGAGAACATTCAGGTGCAGATGGAAGCGCGCAAGGAGCTCGAGCAGACCCAACTCAAGCTGGCGCAGGCCGAGGCCACCCATCTGCGCGAGTCCCTTGCCAGGGTGGAAGGCGAAAGCCAGGAGCTGCGCGAGCGTCTCACCGATGCCCGCCAGCGCGCGCTACACGATACCCTGACCGGCCTGCACAATCGCCTGGCTTACGACGAGCGCATCGAACAGGAGATAGAACGTTGGACCCGTTATGCACGGCCGGCGGTGCTGAGCATTTGGGACATTGATTATTTCAAGCGCATCAACGACACATTTGGTCACACCGCGGGGGATAACGCGCTCAGGGCGGTGGCCAAACTGCTCCAGGAATCAACCCGCAAGAGCGACTTTCTCGCCCGTTTCGGCGGCGAGGAATTCATGGTGCTCTTCCCCGAAACCGACATCGAAACCGCGTTAGAGCTCGCCGATCGGCTGCGCGAGCGGGTCGCGGGCAAGCGCTTCCAGTACCGGGGCCAGCCGGTGCCGCTGCGCATTTCCTGCGGCCTGGCGGGTTTCGTCGATAAAGACACGGCAGACGAAGTCTATCGTCGCGCCGACATCGCACTCTATCGGGCTAAAGCCGCTGGGCGCAATCGCTGCATCGTGTTTGAACCCGAGATGCTGAATGCGCACTGAAGTGCAGGCCCATATAGCTGACCCATGCACCTGCCCATATACCGGCCCCTGCACCGACAAGCCGGCCCCGATGCCCTTGGCCAGGTTTCGGAACGAAATGTCTGCCCGACCTGGCCTTCTCGAGCAAAGGTCGTGCGTCAGTGCGATATACTCTGGCGCGCGAGAATCTCGTCCGCCAGACCTGCTCCGGCGTCCCGATGCCAATGGCGCGATGGCGGCAACAGCGTTTCGCGACAGGTCGCGTTATCAGCCAGCGCCCAGGGTCCCGCCCACCCGCATTAGGATCAAAGCGGCGGTTTCACGGTAAAGCTTCAACTTAACAAAGGTTCGCCCATGTCTGACTACAACGCGGAGGACGTCCGCAACATCGCCCTGGTCGGCCACGCCGGTAGCGGAAAAACCAGCCTGGTCGAGGCCCTGCTTGCGGGCACCAAGGCTATCCCGGAGCCCGGTAGCATCGCCAAAGGCACCACGGTCTGCGACCATGATCCGATGGAGCGCGAGCTGCAGCATTCGCTCGATGTCGCCATCACCGCGTTTAACGCTAATGGCAAGCATGTCAATCTGATCGACACTCCGGGCTTTCCGGACTTTCTCGGCCGCAGTATTTCCGTGATGTCGGCGGTGGAGACTGCCGCCATTGTGATCAATGCTGACAGCGGCATCGAGCCTGTCACCCAAAGGCTGTGGAGGGCCGCCGACCGGCGCAACCTGTGCCGGATGATCATCATCAACAAGATCGACTCCGCGGGCGTGGATATCGCCGCCATCACCGCGCAGGTGCGCGAGACCTTCGGCGCCGAGTGTCTGCCGATCAACCTCCCGGCCGAGGGCGGCAAGCGGGTGGTGGATTGTTTCTTTCAGCCCGCGGGCGGCGATACGGATTTTTCCTCGGTCGAGGAGGCACACAGCCAGATCATTGATCAGGTGGTCGAGGTCGACGAGGCGCTGATGGAGGTCTATCTGGAACAGGGCCAGGAGCTCAAGCCCGAGCAACTGCATGACCCCTTCGAAGAAGCTCTGCGCGAGGCGCACCTGATTCCCATCTGCTACTGCTCATCCGAGACCGGCGCCGGCATCCCGGAGCTGATCACCATCATGGAGCGCCTGATGCCGAATCCGGCCGAGGGCAATCCGCCACCCTTCATGAAGGGCGAAGGCGCCGCGGCCAAGCCGGCACAGGTGAGCCCGGACCCGAGCCTGCATGCCATTGCGCATGTGTTCAAGGTGCTCAACGATCCCTTTCGCGGCAAGCTCGGCATTTTTCGCGTCCATCAGGGCCGCATCGCGACGAACAGCCAGCTGTTGATCGGCGATGCGCGCAAGCCGTTCAAGGTGAATCATCTCTACCGGCTGCACGGCAACGAGATGGTCGAAATCAACGAGGGCGTTCCTGGCGATATCCTCGCGGTCGCGCGCGTTGATGACATTCACTTCGACGCTGTGCTGCACGACTCCCACGACGAGGACCATTTCCATCTCGACAGCATGGAATGTCCGGTGCCCCTGTTCGGCCTGGCCATCTCGCCGACCAAACGCGGCGACGAGCAGAAGCTGACCGATGCCCTGCACAAGCTGGAGGACGAGGACCCCTGTTTCCACGTCGAGCACAATGCCGCCGCGAACGAGACCGTCATGCGCGGCCTCGGCGAGTTGCATCTCAAAGTACTGATTCGCAGGCTCTCCGAGCAATTCCATGTCGAGGTGGAGACACGCCCGCCGAAGATCCCCTACCGCGAGACCATCACCGGCAAGGCCGAGGGCCATCATCGCCACAAGAAGCAGACCGGTGGCGCCGGACAGTTTGGCGAGGTTTACTTGCGCGTCGAACCAATGGACCAGGGCGGCGGCTTCGACTTTGTCGATGCAACCGTTGGTGGCAGCATTCCCGGGCAGTTCATCCCGTCGATTGAGAAAGGCATCCGCCAGGTGCTCGAGGAAGGCGCGGTGGCCGGCTACCCGATGCAGGATGTCCGGGTGACGGTGTATGACGGCAAGTTCCACCCGGTGGACTCGAAAGACATCGCCTTCGCCACCGCTGGGCGCAAGGCATTCATTGAGGCGGTTGAAAAGGCCAAACCCGCGGTGCTGGAGCCGATCGTGAAAATCCGCATCGTCGCTCAGGACAGTGCCATGGGCGATCTGGCCGGGGATCTGTCCTCAAGGCGCGGGCGCATCAATGGCAGCGAGACCAAGACGCTGGGCCGCGTCGCCATCGACGGCGAAGTACCGCTCGCGGAACTCGATGGCTACGAGTCGCGGCTGAAGTCCCTGACCGGCGGCGAGGGGACTTACCACATTGAGCTCAGCCACTATGCGCCGGTACCGGCTAATGTGCAGAAGCAGCTGAGCGACGCCTTCCAGCGCGCGGAGGACTAACCGCGGCAGCCGCAAACCGCGGCCGGCAAGAAAACGCCCGCCTGTCCCTGACACGCGGGCGTTTTTGTGCCGGTTTGCAGCGCCGGTTTGCAGCGCCGGCTTGCAGGGCCGGCTTGCAGTGCTGGTCTCCAGCGCAGGCGAATGCGCGAGCCGAGTGGCGCCGTCAGGCAAACAGATCGAGCTTGCGCGCGAGCGCGGAGAGGGTGCTGCTGGCAACCGGCCCCTCGGCGGCTAAGAGCGCTTCGCCGTCAGTGTCGCCGCCACCTTCGCCATCACCCGCAGCGGCGCCCTCGCCGCTCGCCTCATCGCGACGTTGCGGTGGCTGATCGGAGACGGACGCATCGCCAAGCGAAATGCCGTCCTGCGCCAGCGCCTCGCGCAAACGCGGCAGCGCCGCTTCGAGCAGATCGCGCACCGCAGGATTGGCGGAAACGAAATGGACGTGGGCCCTGTCGGCATCCATGCTCACCCGCACTTCCATGCTACCAAGGCTTGGCGGATGCAGCTTGAGCTCGGCCATGCCGGCTCGCGCCTGCGCAATCATTGCCAGCCGGTCAGCAAACTGCCTGGCACCATCAGGCGTCAGCAAGCGCGCGAGATCAAAAGCCTTGGCGCCTTCCGCCGCCGCATTGGTCTGCTCACTGCCCCGAGTATTGGCCGTCAACGAAGCCTTGAGCAGCGCCAAGGAGTCTGCGCCCGAAACATCGCCACTGCGTTCTGAAAATGCCTGCGAAAGCAGGTCAAACACCTGTCTGCGACTTTCCGCGCCTCCGGCATCGCCCATTGGTCCTTGCGTCAACAACCGACGCAGCTGAGCCAGCATATCTGCCTGCGCACCGTCACCATCGGCATCTGCAAATTGCCCACTTGATAACAACTGCCGCAACTGGGCCAGGAGCTCCTTTGGAACGTCATCGACTTCCTTAATTTGCCCATTTGACAAAAACTTTTGCAGCTGCGCGAGCAGATCACCCTGTGGGCTTTCATGCAGGGAGTCACCTGGCACCGCATTCGACTGCCCTGTCCATTGTTGCAACAAGGCCGCCAGCGCTGCCTGCGCCTCAAGATCTTCTTCGGAGCCTCCCTCCTGCTCGCCATTGGCCTGCAAAAAGAGCTTCAACGCTGACAGGGAGATGGCCGCACCGGAAGACTCACCCCCCTCTTGCAGCAGACCAAGGGCATCGGCAGCAAACCCTTGCAACGCATCGGCATCAAGCGGCAATCCCTCGCCGCCGGCGGCATCGAGTTGCCCCTTCAGCAGTGCCTGGAGCTGCGCGAGCATGGCGTTGATGTCCATGCCCTCGAGCGATTTGGGATCGACACCAAGCTCGGCCAACAGCCCGCCGAGTTGCCCTTGAAGGGCCTCGGCAAATTCGCCGTCCGCCGCAAAGTCTCCCGACGCCAAGGCGCCTTGCGCGCCGAACAGGCCCGCCAAGCCCGAGCGACTCTCCACAGCTGTATTCTGGGTTCCCATCATGATCCGATGCCTCTATTCTTGCCCCATGTCTCGGCCTTGTTGTCAGCCTGATGTATTCTTGGATGTCGGCTGGAGATGCTGGTCATGAGCACTCATGCACCAGCAATCAAGCAAACAGCATTCCAACTTTTCCTGCATCTAACCGGCACTGCTTGTATTTGCCTGTTCGAAAGCCTTGCGCGTGGCCCAGGCGTCCTGTTCCGCCTGCAAGCGGCGGTTTTCCACCACCTGCTCAACTTGACGTCGACGCTCAATCAGCTTCTCCAACGACATGCTGTCGCGGTGCTTATCCATCCACACCGCCCGCGCCTGCTCGACGCGGGCTTCCGCGGCGGCAACGCGCAATTGCTGCTGTTCGATTGCCGTGCGCAGCTGCCCGCGCATCTCCGCGACCTGTTTCATGCCAATGACGCTATCGGGCACGCCGGTGTTCAGATAGGACGCCAGCAATTCCTCGAGCTGACCGCGCTGCCCATCGGCCCGGCGCAGTTCCTCGAGCCGCCCGGCGAGGCCCACGGCAGCCTGGTTTTCGATCATCTCGCGCACCTTAAGCAGGCGCTGAAAGCGTTTGACACTCATGGAAGCTGGCCCGGCATCATGCGGCGGCCTTGGCCTCGGTCAGACCAAAGAGTCCGAACAACTGCGCGCGCGCCTCGGTGAAGGTCACGCGCTCGGTGCGATTCTGGCGCACATAGTCCTCAAGCTTGTTGCGCATGGCCACCGCCTCGTCAAGCACTGGGTCAGCGCCCTGACGGTAGGCGCCGACGGCGATCAGGTCGCGGTTCATCTCATAGGTGGAGGTGAGATTGCGATAATGATGCGCAGCTTGGCGATGCTGATCGTCGATCAAGGAGTCCATAACGCGCGAGACCGAGGCACCGACATCAATGGCCGGGTAGCGCCCACGCTCGGCAATGGCGCGCGAGAGCACCACATGGCCGTCGAGGATGGCGCGCGCGGCATCGACGATGGGATCGTTCTGGTCGTCACCCTCGGCAAGCACGGTGTAGAAGGCCGTGATGGAACCGCCGCCCTTGTCGCCATTGCCGGCGCGCTCCACCAGTTGTGGTAGACGGGCAAAGACGGACGCGGAATAGCCTTTGGTGGCCGGCGGCTCGCCGATGGCCATGGCGATCTCGCGCGCGCCCTGGGCAAAGCGGGTTAAGGAATCGACCAGCAGCAGCACATTGAGCCCTCGGTCGCGAAAATACTCGGCAATGGCGGTGGCCACCCAGGCGCCGTGCTGGCGCAGCAGCGGCGGTTGATCGGCCGGCACCGCCACCACCACGGTGCGCTTGCGCGATTCGACATCGAGAATGTCATGAATGAATTCGTTCACCTCTCGGCCGCGCTCGCCGATCAGCCCGACCACGATCACATCGGCCTCGGTATGCCGGGTCATCATGCCGAGCAGCACGCTCTTACCCACGCCACTGCCGGCGAACAGGCCAAGGCGCTGACCACGGCCGACCGACAGCAGGCCGTTAAGCGAGCGGATACCGACATCAAGCGGCGTGCGCACCGGGTCGCGCTTGAGCGGGTTGATTGGCCGGCCCTCAATGGAAATATGGTCGGATGCACGGATGCGGCCCAGATCATCGAGCGGCTTGCCGTTGGCATCAATGACGCGCCCAAGCAACTCGGGGCCGACGCCGATCAGCCGCGCCTGCTCCAGTGGCTCGATGCGCGCGCCGGGCGCGACGCCTTCAAGCTTGCCCTCGGGCATCAAAAAGGTCTTTTCGCCATGAAAGCCGACCACCTCGGCCAGCAGTCGCTCACCGCTGGCGGTGTGAATGGCTGCGCGCCCGCCCACTGGCAGGCGCACGCCCTCGGCCTCGAGTGTCATGCCGACCATGCGCGACAGCCGTCCCTCCGGCAGTGGGTCGGGCACCCGCGCGACCCGCTGTTGGGATTCGCGCAGGCGCTCGCGCAGGCCCCGGGTCAGCTCGCTGCCGCGCTGCTCGCGCAGATGTTGGATGTTATCGGTCATGACTGAGGTCCTTCGCTGAGGGGCTCGGCTGCGGCAGCTGTGCGTTCGCCACCGTCGTCTGCACTATTGGTTTCAATCCCGGAACCGTCGACTTCAGTCCCGCCAACGTCGGTTTCAGTCCCGGCACTGTTCGCGCTCCGAGAATCTGACGGGGAGGATTTGGACACTTCTGTAACCTGTTCGTGCTGGTCGGCCTGTTCGCCTTGGTCACCTTGGTCGTCTGATTCGCCCTGATCACCCTGGTCGGCCGGCGGACGGCTGAGCTCGCCCCAGATGGCATCCACCGCTTGCGCGATGCGGGTCTCGACACTGGCGTCGATACGACTCGGGCCGGCTTCGACCAAGCAGCCGCCGCGGGTCATCTCGCTATCAGCAAACCAGCGGATGCGCTCGCCCTGATCCTCTGCATAGGTCTCGACCACGGCCAGATCCTCGGGGTTGACCCGCACCCGCACCTCGGCATGGCGCGCCGGTAGTTGCTCGAGCGCCTGATGCAGCACGCCGCGCACCAGCTCGGCACGGCTGTCAAGCTCGGCCATGATCACGCGTTGGGCCAGGGTGGTCACCAGCGTCAGCAACTCGGGCTCGATATCGTCAGCAGCCGAGGCGAGTGGATCAGACAGCTCTTGCGCAATGCTCTCGAGCGCCGCCACGGACGCCTTGAGCTCGCGGTCGGCGCGCGCCTGGGTTTCCTGCTCCGCCTCACGTTGACCGCGCTCGCGGCCTTCCTGATAGCCTTTCTCGAAACCGGCGGCATGCCCCGCCTCACGCGCGGCTTCCTCAATCGCGGCCACTTCCGCAGCCGTCGGCAGATGGTGCTCGACTTCCGGCTCTTTTGGTGGTAGCTCGCCGAAATAGGGTGGCTCCCAGGTCTCGACGTCAAAGTCGTCGGTCTGCTCGGCCCACATGATTTCGTCGACAAAGGCGGCCTGGGCCGTCACAGCATGGCCTCCCCGCCCTTACCGCCAAGTACAATCTCGCCGGAGTCGGACAGACGACGCGCAGTGGCAAGGATTTCTTTCTGCGCGGACTCGACATCGCTCAGGCGCACCGGGCCCTTGGCTTCGAGGTCTTCGCGCAGCATCTCACCGGCGCGCTTGGACATGTTCTTGAAGATCTTGTCTCTGAGCTCCTCGTCCGCGCCCTTGAGTGCGACCACCAGCACATCGGTGGAAACCTCGCGCAGCAGCGACTGGATGCCACGATCGTCGACCTCTATCAGGTTGGCGAAGACGAACATCAGCTCCTGGATACGCTCAGCCAGATCCTCGTCGACCTGGGACACGCCTTCGATGACCACGGCCTCCTTGGAGCCGTCCATGTAATTGAGAATGTTCGCTGCGGCCTGTTCGCCGCCGATCATCGATGACTGCGCGCTGCTCTTGCCGGCGAGCTGGGCTTCGAGAATTTCGTCGAGTTCCTGCAGCGCCTGGGGCTGCACGCCATCGAGCGTGGCGATGCGCAGGATGATGTCCGACTGCATGCGGTCGGGCAAAAACAGCAGGGTCTCGGCCGCCTGATCGGGGTCGAGATGGGACATGACGATGGCGACGATCTGCGGGTGCTCATTGCGGATCATGTCGGCGATGGAGCGCGCGTCCAGCCATTTGAGCGCCTCGATGCCCTTCGAATTGCGCCCGAGCAGGATGCGGTCGATGATGCCACCGGCCTTGTCGCCAAGCGCGTTGGTGAGCACCGAACGCACATATTCATCCGAGCCGATGCCCAGCGAGGTCTGATCCTGCACGGCATCGGAGAATTGCGCGAGCACATAGTCGACCTGGCCGCGCGAGACGCGCTCAAGCGAGGCCATGGCGGTGCCGACCTTCTGCACCTCCTTCGGCCCCATGTGCTTCATCACCGAAGAGGCGGCGCGCTCCCCGAGGCTCATCAGGAACACGGCGGCCTGCTCGGGCCCCGTGAGCTTTGTCGGATCAGTTGCCATCATTCACACCCAACCAGGTTTTCATCACCTGCGCGACGCGTTTCGGATCTTCTTCAACCATTTGCCGCACGGATTCAAGATCGAGCTGCTGCTGATCGGGCCCCTTGGGACCTGTCAGCGCGGCGATGGCCGAACTTTGCTGCTGGCTCAGAGAGACCTGGTCCTCGTCTTCCTCGTCATCATCGTCCTCGTCGTGCGCGACCAGATCGGTACCTGCCGGCGCGCCAAGCAACTGCTTGACCCCAGGACGAACCACGGTGAGCAGCACCAGGATCGCGAGCAACAACCCGGCGACAAGCTTGGCCAGATCGATGAACCAGGGCTGCGTCCAGATTGGCACCGCCGCTTCGAGTTCGTCATCGCCGGCGAAGGCTGCGGAGACCACATTGATGGTGTCGCCACGCTCCTCGTTGAAGCCGACCGCCTCGCGCACCAGGGCGCGAATACTCTCGAGCTCGGCGGCCGGACGCGGAACGCGGGTGACCTCGCCTTCCTCGCCAGTCTGCTCCATATAGTCCACCACCACGGCGGTGGACATGCGCTTGATTGCCCCCGGCATCTCGCGCACATGCGCGATGGTGCGATCTACCTCATAGTTGCGCGTGCTGTCGAGACTGCGGCTCTTCGGCGTTTGCGTCTCACCGTCGGCGGCAGCCGCATCCGCGCCAAGCTCGCCGCCTGCGGGTGGCTGGTTGGTCAGTGCACCCGGAACGCCCATGGGCCCGAGGTCGCTGCCGATGCGTTCTTCCTCGCTGATCTGCTCAGAGCGCAGCGCGGTGCGGTCGGGGTCGAACATCTCCTCGGTCCGCTCGACGCGAGAGAAATCCAGATCCGCGGCCACCTGCACGCGCATCCCTTCGGGGCCAAGTATCGGCTGCAGCAGGGAGCGCACGCGCTGCGCGTAGGTATCTTCCAGCTTGCGGGTATAGTCTAGCTGATCAGCGTTGGCATAGAGCCCCATCTCGTCATCGTTGTTGGTCATCAGACGACCGGTCTGATCGACCACGGTGACGGCGTCGGGCTCCAGGGCCGGCACGCTGGAGGAAACCAGATGCACAATGGCCGCCACCTGGGCGTCGCTCAGCTTGCGGCCAGTGCGCAGATGCACCACAACTGATGCAGTCGGTGGCTTGCGCTCGCGAATAAAGACCGAGCGCTCTGGCTGCGCCAGATGCACGCGCGCGAGCTCGACCGGATCAAGCGCGGCGATGGAACGCCCCAGCTCGCCCTCAAGCGCACGCTGGTGACGGGCGGATTCCATCAGGCGGCTGGCGCCGAAGCCAGAATCTTCCTGCAGCAGCTCGAAGCCGATATCGCCGGATTTCGGCAGTCCCTGGCCAGCCAGCAGCAGCCGGGTCTCGGCGATTCGCTTCTCGGGGATTTCAATCTGCCCGGTCTGGCCCATGCGGTTGCTGACCTTGTAGGGCACGCCCATCTGACCCAGGGCTTCCATGACCTGTGCCGACTCGGTGTCGTCCATCTGCGAGAACAGCGGCGCGTAGGTTGGGCGCAGCGCCCAGAACAGCACGCCGGCGATCGCCACCAAACCACCCGCGATCAGTCCGAGCAGCGCGAGCTGCCGACCCGCTGGGAGCGCAGTAAAGTTTCTTACACCCGTTGAGAGCCGTTCCGTCAGTGCCGCGGCCATGGCTGTTTATCTCCGTTGCGTCGGTCAGCAATCAGACCGACATGCGCATCACTTCCTGGTAGGCCGTCAGCAGACGATTGCGGACCTGGTTGGTGGCCTCGAACGCGAGGCTGGATTTACTCATGGCGACCATGACCTGCGGCAGGCTGACGTTGGAGTCGCCCAGCTCAAAACGGGTTTGGAGCTCTTTGGCGTTCTGTTGCAGGCCATTGACCGCGCGCAGGGAGTCAGTCAGGGTCTCGGCGAAATTGAGCTCGTTCGTGCGCGGCTGGCCCTCGGTTGACTGAATGCCGCCGGTGGACTCGACGCCCTCGAGCTTGCTGGTCTGCGCCAGCGCGCGCATCTGTTGCAGAACACTTTGAATTTGCATCTCGCTCATGGCCCACCTCCAGCTTATTTCAATCAGAAGATAAGCAAAGTGGATGCCATGTTCGCAGTCCTATTCAAAACCGGTGCAACTCAGGCGGCCGGAATGCGAACGCCGGCGTCGCGCAGACGCGCGAGCTTGTATCTGAGCGTCCGCGGGCTGATCCCCAGCCGGTTTGCCGTCTGCTTGCGGTCGCCGCCGGCTGCCGCGAGAGTGTCAAGAATGACGCGAATTTCCTGCTGCTGGAGCTGCGACCCCAGGTGCAGTGACGGATTTTCGACACTTTGCGCCCCGCCCACTTCCTCAGCATCCGCTTGCAGCCAGTCGGCGTCGAACATCAAATCCGCTGCGTCCAGCTCCTTGCCCCGCGCCAGTACGCAGCTGCGCTCCATCAGATTGCGCAGCTCGCGCACATTGCCTGGCCAGTCGTGCGCGCGCAGGCGCTCGACCGCGGCAGCGCTCAGGCCGGTGACACGTCCGTGCGAGAGCTCATGCGCGAAGGCCTGCGCCAGAGGCAACAGATCATCAGCACGCTCGCGCAGTGGCGGCAGCCGCAGCGGAAACACATTGAGCCGGTAGAACAGGTCCTCGCGCAGCAGACCCTCGGCCAGCGCCTCGCGCGGCAAGCGGTTGGAGCTCGCCAGCACGCGCACATCCACCGGCTTGGGCCGGCGCCCGCCCAGCGGCTCGACCTCGCGCTCCTGGAGCACACGCAGCAGTTTGGCCTGCAGGCCGAGCGGCATCTCGGTGATTTCATCCAGCAACAGGGTGCCGCCATCGGCAGCGCGGAACTTGCCCAGACGTGCCTCGCTGGCACCGGTGAAGGCGCCGCGCTCATGACCAAAGAGCGTTGCCTCGAGCATATTCTCAGGCACTGCGGCACAGTTGATCGCCTCGAAGGGGCGCGCGTGCCGCGGCGAGCGACGGTGAATTTCGCGCGCCAGCACCTCTTTGCCGACGCCGGATTCGCCAGTCAGGAACACGGTGGCGCTGGAATCGGCGATGCGTTCGACCAGATTAAGCAGCCGTTGCATGCCGGGGCTCTCGGCGATCAGCGGCGGACCCTCCGACACCTCTGGCTCGGGCGGCGTTTTCACCAGCGCCCGCAGCCATTGCGTCAGGGCCGCGGCCTGTGCGGGCAAGACGAAATGCTGCCCCGCGCCGGCTCTAAGCGCCGCCAGCAGTGCATCCTGACTCGCGTCCAGCAACAGGCTCGCGGTGCGCTCAGGCACCATGGCAGCAGCGCCGTCGGCGGCCAGGGCGCGAATCGGATCGGCCAGCAGCCACAGGCGCGGGTGCTGACGCGCGCTCTCAGCGGCGATGCGCTCAACCGGACAGGTTTCGAGATGAATTTTCGGGATCGCGGCCAGCACCGACACCAGATGATGTCTGACCGCCGGCGACGGATCGACCAGAAGAAGCGTGGCTCTGCTCATGGGAGTCCTTTTGCGATCAATGACGCAGAGGACTAATGCAAATTCAAAGCCAAAAACAGCAAATTCAACGCCAAAACCAGCAAATCCAGCGCCAGAGCCCCCACCAGACGCACTTTGGCCGCGGTGGAGCACCACAGAAGCCGAGGGTATGGCGGAATGTTTCGGCTTCAATCCAAGGGCTGCAGGCACCAGGTGTCAGCGCTCCGACGCCTCGGGCGTTTCCTCGCGCTCGAGGCCGAACTTGCGCATGCGCTCCACCAGAGTGGTTCGCCGCATGCCTAAGCGCCGGGCCGCGCGCGCCACTACAAAGCCATGCTCTTCAAGCGCGGACAGGATCATGCCGCGCTCGAGGTCGTTTAAGTACTCGCGCAGCTCAACACCCTCCGGCAGCGCGTTTTCCGCAGCAGTGGCAAGACCGACCGCAGGAACAGCCCCGGCAGCGGGATCGGGATCGGCGGCGAGAACAGCAGCTGGCTCGGCTGCCGGCAGCACGGCCGCGGCGACCTCCTCGGGCCGCACCCGCGGCGGCAGCTGCGGCAAATCGACCAGCTCACCCGGATACATGATGGAAAGTTGCTCGAGCAGATTGGCGAGTTCGCGGATATTGCCGGGCCACTCGAGCTCGCTCAGATGCGCGACCACTGCCGGGGTGAGCAACGCGGGCTCGGTGCCCTGCTCCTTGAGCCGCTCGTGCAAGGCTTCGATCAGCAGCGCAATGTCGCTGCGCCGCTCGCGTAACGGCGGCAGCTCGATGGGAAAGACATTGAGCCGGAAGAAGAGATCCTCGCGGAAATTCCCGTCGGCCACCGCCTGGTCGAGATTGCGATGGGTGGCAGAAATCACCCGTGCGCTAGCCGGCAGGGATTTGTTCGAGCCGACCCGCTCGAAGGTGCGCTCCTGCAACACGCGCAGCAGCTTGACCTGCATCGGCAGCGGCATGTCGCCGATCTCATCGAGAAAGATGACCCCGTCCTCGGCGAGCTCGAAGCGTCCGGTGCGCGCGGTGAAGGCACCTGTGAAAGCGCCCTTTTCATGGCCAAACAATTCGCTTTCGAGCAGATCGGGCGGAATCGCGCCACAGTTGACCGCCACGAAGGGCTTGTTCGCGCGCGCGGAGGCGCGATGAATAGCCCGCGCGACCACCTCCTTGCCCGAGCCAGTCTCGCCTAGAATCAACACCGTGGCCTCGGTGCGCGCCACCTGGGTGATCAGGCGCCGCACCTGCTGCATGGCGGGATGGCGCCCGCGCAGGTCATCGCTGTCCTCAATGGCAGCGTCTTGCTGGTTCCGAATCCATTGCAACAAACCGATGACCGCCCCCGGGGTGAGGGGACTCGCAACGACCGCAACGCGCTTGTCGGAGAACGTCGAATCAGCCGCCGGCTGGCAGATGATCGGAAGGGTGCCGGCAAGCGCATCGACCACCGCGCGCAAGGTCTCGTCGGCATCGCACAGCCAAAGCGCGGACAAGCCCTTGTCGGCAAGATCGGCTGCACCGCGCGGAGATTGCGCCAGCACAACCGGCTCAAGCCCAAGAAAATCTAGCACATTGGCGGTTACTCTCGTCTGATCCCCATCGCCGCAGAGGCCGATGCGCAGTTGCCGAGCGCCCGTCATCCTAGTGTCAGACATGCGCCAAACCAAGCCTCGCACAGGACCGCCTGAATAGTCGCTGGCATGACTGCCCGCCTGGGGAGCCGCCTACATGCCTGCCTGAATGAAGGGAATAATCCCTGGATCGCGCTTGGGCGGGTGTCCGAATACCCGCGCCGCGCGCTGATGGACTCGCGCATACCGTTGCTCGTTCCGATGCCGATTAAAAGAGGTTCCCGGGCGCCGACGGATGCCAGATTACCGCATCGGAGCCGGCGCATCACGCCAAAAAATGCTATACCTGATCACAACTATAGACCGAAAGCGGATGAATTTTGGGAGAATATGCATTTCAATCGCAATTCACCCTGGCTCCAGGCCGCTGTCGCCGGCCGCGGGCGGCTGACGGCGGCGCGCGATTTCGCGCCGGTGCAGGCGGAAAATCCAGCGACCGAGCGCATCGCGCAGCACGGGATCGAGCGGCATCCAACGTGCACCGCAGGCATCGCCCCGGCACTCCAGCCCGTCAATACCCAGCACCAGGGGCAAGGGCAACTGTGGCGAGGGATAGATCGCAAGGCGATTGTCCCGCGCGCTAATCACGCCCGCTGCCAGCACCAGCCCGCGCGGGCTGAGCCTTGCCGGCCGCGCTGGCGGCAGACGCTCGCTGAGGACGTTCCCAAGCAGATGCATCAGCAGGTCCAGCTTCAGCTCCAGGCGCGCGCAAGCGTCTTGGGGTTTATCATCCACCCTCAACGATGGCAGTGCGGATTCGACCACCGCCAGTGCGTCCAGCAAACGCGCAGCGAGCCCCTGGTCCGTAATCTCGGCGCCGGTGGGTCCCAGCGGCAAGCTGACCGCAAACGCCAACTCAGAGCCCAGACAGTTGTCCCAAGCGGAAGCGGAGTCCAGAGTATGTGGCGTCACACGCGCCCCCATCGGCCGACGCGCGCTGGAGCGCGCTTACCAAACTGCGGGAGTTTGCGCGCAGCCAAGCACAAAAACCCTTCGGATTGAGGTAACATCATGCACCCGATAAAACACAACGAATCACTGCAACCGGATGATTACGAGCCCATGCTGTCAAGTATCACCAATAGCTATGAGCAACTGGTGCTCGATCAGATTTTCCGCATCTCCGATGAGGCCTTCCCCGAGCCACCCGATTCGGACCTGCTCGCCGACATCATGTGCCTGGCACTGAATCAACTGCCGGCTCGCTATGTTCGCCACAGCGTCGACTTCTCGGCGCATCTTAGCAGCAGCGACAGCCACGCCATTCGCGAGCAGGTCGCCGAAGCCGTCGCCAAGGCAATCGACACCATCAACCGGCGCCGGACAGGGGAACGTTGAGGCACCCGCGCCGCTCGCGTCAGGCCAGATCGGACCGGGCCAGAGCGCATCAAGCCTGATCGCGCCAAGCCAGTTCGCGCCAAGCTAGATCGCATCAGGCCGGCTTGCGTCAGCGCGGGCATGATCAAGCCGCTCAATCACGACCGCGACCGCCGGTTTTCGCCGCTGGCGCTGATCCAGCCCCAGACGCCGGCTGATCCGCGAACAGATCGCCATGCCCCCCAGTGGGCGGCGAGGTCGATGGCCCCGGCAAGCCGAGGTGCTGGTAGGCCAGCAGCGTCGCTACCCGCCCCTTGGGGGTGCGCATCAGGTAGCCCTGTTGAATCAAGTAGGGCTCGAGCACGTCCTCAATGGTGCCACGCTCCTCGCCGATGGCGGCGGCCAGGCTTTCAACGCCTACCGGGCCGCCGGCGAATTTTTCGATCACCGCACCGAGCAGACGCCGGTCCATGTGATCGAAGCCTTGCTGATCAACCTGCAGCATAGCAAGCGCCCGATCAGCCACCGCGCGATCGATACGCCCGTCAGCCTTAATCTGGGTATAGTCGCGCACCCGGCGCAACAGCCGGTTAGCGATCCGCGGGGTGCCGCGCGCGCGCCGAGCAATCTCGCGCAGGCCCTCGGCATCGCTTTCGACCGCAAGAATGCCGGCTGAGCGACGTAGAATCTCGGCCAGATCGGCAGCGGAGTAGTATTCGAGTCGCTGCACAATGCCGAAGCGATCGCGCAGCGGCGAGGTCAACAAGCCAGCGCGGGTGGTGGCGCCAACCAGGGTGAAGGCCGGCAGATCGAGCTTGATCGAGCGCGCCGCTGGGCCATCGCCGATCATAATATCGAGCTGAAAGTCCTCCATCGCAGGATAAAGCACTTCCTCGACCACCGGGCTCAGGCGATGGATTTCATCGACAAACAACAAGTCGCCGGCATCCAGATTGGTCAAAAGCGCCGCCAGATCGCCCGCCTTTTCCAGCACCGGCCCCGAGGTCTGGCGCAGATTCACCCCCATCTCGTGGGCAAGAATATGTGCCAGCGTGGTCTTACCCAGCCCGGGAGGCCCGAAAATCAGCGTATGGTCCAGCGCCTCGTCGCGCCCACGGGCTGCGCCGATGAAAATCTCCATCTGCTCACGCACCGTCGGCTGGCCGATGTAGTCGGCCAGCCGACGTGGGCGCATCGCGCGGTCGAGCGCCTGATCATCGGAACTCGCAGCAGGGGCGATCAGGCGGTCGCTGTCATCCATAAGCCATCGAACAGCAAAAACCTATCTTCGCTAGCCCAAGCAAGGCCGGAGACCAAGCAATCGTCGCATTCACTGCCGACTCAGTCAGCCGCCCCCGCACTCGATCAGCCATCGGTGTCGAGCTCCGGGTTGGGTTGCGGGCGCGGGGGTCTTGGCAGCAGGGATGCTGCCATGAAGCCTACAGGGATGTATTCACGGCGTCCCCCGCGACCGCGACCCAACCCGGAGCCGGAAGTCACCACCCAATCAACCAGACCTACCACCGGACTCATACCGAACCCCTCAACCGCGGATCAAAGGCATCCCGCACCACGTCGGCGAGCAGATTGGCCGCCAGCACCAGGCTGAACATAAACACAAAAGCCGCCGCCAGCGACCACCAGACGATAGGATCGCGCGCCAGCTCCAGGCGGGCGCTATTGATCATGTTGCCCCAGCTGTTCATGGTCGGGTCCACGCCGATATTGACATAGGAGAGCACAGCCTCGGCCAGCACCAGGCCGCTGAAGTCGAGCACCAGGGCGATCATCACAATGTGCAGCACATTTGGCAGGATATGGCGGGCGATGATGCGCGAATGCCGCACCCCGAGCGCCGTGGCCGCCTGCACATAGTCAACCTCGCGCAGCTTAAGTGATTCGCCACGCAGCAACCGGCACAGACCAGTCCAACTGGTCACGCCAAGAATGATGCACAGAAACAGCAGGCGCAGATCGGCGCGCTCGACGATGCTGTTGAACTCATCGCCGTGATTGGTCATGTAAACCTGCAGCATCAGAATGGCCGCGGCAATCAAGAGCACGCCCGGGATGGAGTTTAGTGTGGTGTAGAGATATTGAATGACATCGTCAGTCAAGCCGCGGAAATAGCCGGCCATGATGCCCAGAATCACCGCCGCCGGCAGCATCACCAACGTGGTCAGGGTGCCGATCACCAGCCCGGTGCGGATGCTCTTCAGGCTCTGATAAAACACATCCTCACCCACCTTGTCGGTACCGAGGATGTGATACTTCAGCGCCAGCTCACCGGCGATGAAGCTCAAGATCAGCATCACCAGCAGCGTCCAAAAGGCCACCCGCCAGGGCGCGTACTTAGATTCCTGCCACAGCCGCCGCAGCTCGACACCAAAGGGCTGGCGCCGACGCCAGGCGCGCCAGCCCAGCCAAACAAGCGCGATGGCCGTCCAAGCAATCAATGCCTTAACCAACCCAAGCAGCGAGGAGATCAGGATATCCCGACCACGCCCGCTTTCCGGGTCGCGCAAATGCGCACCGCCATATTTGAGCCTAGGATAGGCACGCACCACGCTGCCATCCGGCTGATCGCCTGATTTGATCGAGACGGGCTCTTTCACGAACAGATGGGTCGCGAAAGGCGCAGAAAAGGTCTTCTCCTCACGCTCGCGCAGCGGGCTGAGCCAGAGATCAAGCAGCGAAATGATCTGCGTCGAATAGACTGGTGCCTCGTTTTGTTGCGTCTTTGGCACCGCATCCGGCTCTTCCTTCTCAAAAGCCACCTCCTTCTCAGACGCTTCCTCCGCCCCGGGCGAACCCGCTTCGCTCAGCTGCGCCGCAGCCGTGCCGGTTCCAGGTGAAGTCTCCAACCGCGGATGAAAATGCACCGAGTCCATTAGCCCGATAGCAACATAAAAGCTCAACACCACCAGCGCCGCCGCCGCGACCCGTGAGCGCCCGACCTGTCGCCAAGGCTCGGTCAGATGCGGATGATGCCCGGCATAGACAGCAAAACCAACCGCCACCGCAATCAGCAGAAAAATCAGCGCATCGGTCCAGAGGATTACCAGCACAGCACAGCTCCCTCGACCCGGGCACCCCGCGCGCGACAGCCTCTAACGCGCATGGTCGCGGCTATCCCGAAAAATGAATCCATGAGATGCAAGGCGACCACCAACCACTGATCAAGAATCACCCTCTTCACGACAAGCGCACCCGCGGATCAACCAGCGTGTAGGAGATGTCGGTCAGGATCAGCCCCAGGATATAAAGCACCGAGCCGAGAAACACCATGGCGCGCACGATGGCGAAGTCCTGACGGCTGATGGCGTCGATGGTATAGCTGCCCAGGCCCGGCACGCCGAAGAAGGACTCAGTGATGAGCGCACCCATGAATAGCAGCGGCAGCACCGCCACCACACCGGTCAGGATGGGGATGAGCGCATTGCGCAGCACATGGCGAAAGAGCACCACCCGCTCGGCCAGCCCCTTGGCGCGCGCGGTGCGCACATAGTCACGGTTGATCTCTTCAAGGAAGAAGGTCCGATACAACCGGGTGCCGCCGCCGATGCCGGCGATCACGCTGACGATCACCGGCAGGATCAGGAATTTGATCGCCTCCAGGCCGGTGTCATAGCCGGAGATCGGCACCAGATGCAGCAGCTTGCCGATCAAAAACTGCCCACCGATGATGTAAAACAGGCTCGAGATCGACATCATGGCCACCAGCAGCACCACGCTGCCGACATCAATGTAAGTCGCGCGGAAAAAGACGATCATCAGTGCATAACTGATATTGATGGCCAGCCCCACCAACAGCACCGGCACTGCGATAGCCAGACTTGGCCACATGCGCTGGGAGATGTCGTTGCCGATGTCGCGCCCGCTGTCCGAGGCACCAAAATCAAAGGCAAAGAGCTTGAGTGATTTTTGAAAAAAAATCGTCTGAGTCAGTACGCCCAGGCCATCAGCCTGCGGATTGACGAACAGCGGCTGGTCATAGCCATGCTCGACCTTCCAGGTGTCTATCGCCTCTTGGGTGACCCGCTTGTCACCGAGCTGCATGCGCGCCATGTCATCGGGCGAGTTGACCACGAAAAAGAGCGCGAAGGTGATGAGGTTCACCCCGATGAGGATCGGCAGCGCATAGGCCACCCGGCGCAGAATATAGGCCATCATAGGGCGCGGCTCCGTTCGCGCCGGCGCGCCATCAGCCAGGCCGGCAGGGCACCGAGCACCAACACCAGCGCCAGCAGCCCGAGCGGCCAGAGCACGGGCGGATTCCACGCCAGACGTTGCTCTGCGCGCAAGTCGGGATTCAGGCTGCGATACTTCAGGGTGTTATTAGCCATCAGATTCGGCTTCACATTGCCAAGCCACTGATGGTACAGGCTATAGGACTTGGGAAAGAAACCAAAGGCTATCGGCGCGTCGCGACGCAGGATCTCGGTCATCTCATCAATCAGCGCCTGGCGCTCGGGGGTGTCGTCCATCACCCGCATCTGCTCGAACAAGCGGTCGAACTCAGGGTTCTGGTAATTGAAGGCGTTCTCCCCGCCCTTGACCTTGGCGTTGGGACCATAGAGCAGAAAGAACAGATTTTCCGGGTCCGGGTAGTCGGCATTCCAGCCCCACATGAAGATTTGCCCGGTGCCCTCGCGCATTTTGTCCTGGAAGCGATTGTAGTCGGTGGCGCGCACGACCAGCTCAATGCCCAGCTTGGCGAATTGCTTGCGCATCCAATTGAGGCGTGCCTTGCCGTCGGGGCCGGCGTCCATGGCCTCGTAGTAGAGCGTGAGTGGGCGGCCGGTTTTTGGATCACGTCCATCCGGGTAGCCGGCCTCGGCCAGCAGCACGCGGGCCTCGGCGATGGGCTTGCGCCGGGCCTGAGCGTCGATCCAGTCGAAGACAAAGGGATTGAGCCCGGCGCGCCCATCGCAATGCCCGTAAATGCCCGGCGGCAGCATGCCCTGAGCCTCAATGCCGCGACCATTGGCGAAAATGGAAATGTACTCGCCAAAGTCCACCGCGATGGCAATGGCCCGGCGCAGCAGGCGCGCGCGCTCGGAGTCGCCACCCAGAACAGGGTCGAGCATGTTAAAGCCCATGTACCAGATACTGGTATCCACGGCGGTCGCGAGCGCGATGCCCTGGGCGCGCATGTCCTCGGTCAGCTCGGCATCGCCACCGGCGCTAAACTGAATCGCCTGATCGAAGGCATCGGAGGCAATGCCGGAGCTATCGTAGAAGCCCTGCAGGAACTTGTTCCAATAGGGGATGCTTTCTTTCTCCAGCGCGAAGATCACGCGCTCCACCAACGGCAACGGCTTGCCGGCATCCTCAAGCAAGCCGGCTTCCCGGTCCTCCTCCATGCCCTCGGCCGGGTAAGTCTCACCATGAAAATGGGGGTTGCGCGCAAGCACCATCCGCAGGTTGGGATTGTTCTCGCTCAGCATAAAGGCGCCGCTGCCGAGCGGATACCAATCGAGCGAAATGTTGCGTTCGGCCAGCCCAGGATTTGCGTAGAAGGCCTCCGCCTCCCAGGGCATGGGGCTGAAAAACAGCATGGCCAGCCAATACTGAAACTGCGGATAACGCCCCTTGATGCGGATGCGATAGCTGTAGCGGTCGATCACCTCGGCGCCGGCAAAGGGCACCGCGCGCAGATCAAAAAAGGGGCGTTCACCATCCACGGGGGCAGGAGCTGCCTCGGCCAGGCGTTCGCTCAATTCGGCAAAATCGAGGATATGTTTCTTCATCAGCCCGGCGATCGGCGAATGCAGCCAGGGCGCAGCCAGACGCTTGATCTGATACACATAGTCTGCGGCGGTTAGCTCGCGGGTGCCGGTTTGCGGGAAATCACCCAGGTCCTCGATGCCACGCAGATCTGCGGGCGAGAGGTCATGGTAGAGATAGCCCTGGCCGGGCGACGCACCCTCGTCCTGCGCGAGCGCCGGATGCGGCTGATAGCGAATGCCTGCGCGGATGCGAATGCGATACTCGCTCAGAGCAATTTCATCGGCCGGCGCCGAGTCCGTCAGCTCCTTGCCCTCGGCGTCGAAATAGCGCACCTCAGGCATGGATTGCGCCGTCAGCGGCACCAGGGTGTAGGGGCGTTTGAGAAAATGATACTGCAGCGGTGGCTCGTAGATTTGCCCGATAAAGGCATACTCGTTACTGCTGTAAGAGCGCACCGGGTCGAGATGCTTGGGCTGCTCGGAAAAGGCGCTGTAGACGATGTCCGCGCGCGCCTCATTGGCCGGATAGGGGTTGTTCCATGCGCTGTCGCCGCAGCCGCCAAGCCCTAACGCGAGCCACCCCAGCAACGCCAGGGTGAGTCCCGGTGCTTTTATCCGCCCCAGACTTTGGGTAATGTGACGAGTCGATTTCACGCGCGCAATGATCGCACCCCTGGCGCCAACTGACCAGCGCCGACTGGCAACCGAACGCCGCCCGATCGCCAAAATGGCCATCGGGTGGGTCGTGCGGAACTGACAAGCCCAGGGGTGCGGCAGCGCGAATTCAAACCTCCGCACAACAGAGACGGGAAACCATGGGATTTTTAGCAGATAAGCGCTTTTTGATCACTGGCGTTGCCAGCAACCGCTCCATCGCCTGGGGGGTGGCTCAGGCCATGCATCGCGAGGGCGCACAACTGGCCTTCAGCTATCAGGGTGAGAAACTGCGCGGGCGGGTCGAGGACCTGGCCGCCAAGTGTGATTCATCCATCGTGCTGCCGCTTGATGTCGCAAGCGATGCCGAGATCAATGCCTGCTTCGAGCAACTTGCCGGGCACTGGGACGGGCTCGACGGCATTGTGCATTCCATTGCCTTCGCGCCCAAGGAGCAGCTTGAAGGCAGCTACATCGATGCGGTGACGCGCGCGGGCTTCACTAGCGCGCACGAGATCAGCGCCTACAGCTTCGCCGCCCTGGCTAAGGCGGGCCGCGCCATGATGGCCGGGCGCAATGGCGCACTGGTCACCATGAGCTATCTGGGGGCGGTGCGCGCGGTGCCGAATTACAACGTGATGGGCGTGGCCAAGGCGAGCCTGGAGGCCAATGTGCGCTACCTGGCGGACTCCCTCGGCCCCGAGGGCACTCGGGTCAATGCCGTCTCCGCCGGGCCAATTCGCACCCTGGCCGCGGCTGGTATTTCGGATTTCCGCTCGATGCTCAAGCAGGTGGAAGAGCGCACCCCGCTGCGGCGCAATGTCACCATCGATGAAGTTGGCAATGCTGCGGCTTTCCTATGCTCCGATCTTGCCTCAGGCATCACCGGAGATGTGCTTTACGTCGATACCGGGTATCACATCCTCGGGCTAGGCTAGTCGCTGACGGGTGCGGCCGTTTGCAGCGGCCGGATCGCCAAAGGCCGCTGGGCTGTCCGTTAATGAGGACAGCCCGAGCTGCCTTATTCCGCCGGCTCTGACTCGAGCGACTTGCGCTCAATCTTGGCGTTGGCCTCAAGCCCAGCGACGAAGTGGCTAAAGTCCGAACGCCCTAGGCTCTGCGTCAGCACCCGCGACTCGCCGGCACGGGCCTCGCTGCTCAGCGCATCGACAGCCCCGTCCTCGACAGCAGAAACACTGATCACATAGGCATCGCCATCGATATTGGTGGCGGTCCCGACACTGGAGCGCGCATCTGCCGGGCGCGGCAGCAAGAAGGCCTCTTGCGACACCGCACTTGGCACCTCGGCCGATTGGCGCTCGACCAGACCCGCGGATTCCACTGAGTAGGTCTCGCCGGCAACTTCGGCCAGGCCGTCTCCCTGCTCGATGCGCGCGGCCATGGCCTCGGCGGCTGCAAGTGCAGCATCGGCTGCCTGACGTTCGCTCAGCAGCCCGGCGATCTCATCGCGCACTTCCTCGAACGGGCGCGCGGCTTCCGGTTGATGCTCATCAACACGCAATACCAGCGCTTCCAGACGCTGAGGATCGGGCTCGATCAGCTCGCTGTTGTTGCCCATGTTCAGCACTTCCTCGCTGAAAGCGGCGTTCATGACCTTGGGACTGGCGAAAAGGCCTTCGCCGCCATCGCGGGCGATCCAGTCGCTGGTCTGCACCTCCAGCCCCAAGTCCTCCGCGGCTGGGATAAGGCTATCCGGGACCTCGTAGGTTCGGGTCGCGAGGCGCTCGGCATAATCGTAGAAGGCCGCTTCGCCGGAGCGCTCCTGCAACTCCTTGCGCAAGTCATCGGCCACCTCTTCGAAGGCGGGCGTCTGGCTTGGCTCAATCGCTGTGACCTCAAGCAGGTGATAGCCGAAGCGACTGCGCACCGGCTCGCTCAAGGTATTGGCTGGCAGACTGAAAACCGCCTGCTCGAGAACCGGATCGAGCATGCCGGGCTCAATCTGCCCAAGGCTGCCGCCCTCCTCGGCCGAGACGGGATCATCCGAGGCCTCCTTGGCCAAAGCCGCAAAATCCTCACCATCAAGCAGGCGCTCGCGCAGGGTCTGCGCCTTGGTCCGGGCTGCCTCCATTGCGGTCTCATCGGCATCGGCCGGCACGGCAATCAGGATGTGGCGCAGCTCACGCCGTTCTGGCGTTTGCAAGGTCTCGGCGCGCTCTTCATACAGGGCACGCACATCGGCCTCGCTCACCGCCTGATCGGCGCCGAGGGTCTCGGGCGATAGCAGCAGATAACTGAGCTTGACCTGCTCCGGGGACTTGAAGCGATCGGGATTCTCGGCGTAGAAGGCGCGCAATGCCTCCTGGCTCGGCGGTTCGTCCGGCGCGAAATTGGCCTTGGGTACCAAGATATAGCTGATCTCACGCTGCTGGCGAATCAAACGGATGCTCTGATCGACCTCCGCAGCAGTGGCAAAGGCCGTGCTCTGAACCGCCCGTTCAAGCTGACCCTGCAACAGGCTCAGACGCAGATTTTGCTCAAAACCGGTCGGCGTCAGCCCCTGATATTGCAACACTTGCGCGTAGGTGGCTTTATCGAAGCGGCCGTCTTTCTGAAAGGCCGGCTCCTGAGCGATCGCCGAGCGCAGCACGGCATCGGCTACACGCAGGCCCAGAACGAGCGAGGCATCCAGCAAGACCTGCGTCTGGATCATTTGCTCGAGCACTCGCGCGCGCAGACCCGCGCCCTCGAACAATGCCGGGTCATAGGCATCTCCGAGGCGCTCGCGCATATCCATGCGGGTGCGCTGGACGTTCTGATCAAGCTGTCGCTGGGTGATCTCAGTGCCATTGACGGTGGCGACTTCAGGCTCCGAGCCGACGCCGAGGTAGGACTGAATCCCCCAAAGCGCGAAGGGGATGCTGATCAGGATCACTATCGCCCAAGCAACCCAGCCTTGGGCGCGTTCACGAATCTCGAGAAGCATGATGTGATGATTGGCTCTTGCGAGGCGCTGACGGCGCAGCGCGGACGGAACATTGGTTTTTCAGGCCGGCGCTGTGTGCTTTACCCACGGGTACCGGACACAAACAAAAACGGGGTATCCGACCGGATACCCCGCAATTTTGACGTCAAGCAGTGCAATATTCCGAGTGTGCGCTCCTCAGTCCGTTACTTTGCAGCTGCTTGCTTGCGTGTTGGCGGAGTGGACGGGACTCGAACCCGCGACCCCCGGCGTGACAGGCCGGTATTCTAACCAACTGAACTACCACTCCATAAACTTTACTGTTCTCAATTAACCTTCGGCCGGCAAGCATAAAACCCGGCGCCAAGTCGTGGGACTTGAGTGCCTGAGCAACGCAGCTGACCTAGATAGGCGACTGGTCTGGATAAGGCCTGAGAAGCTTCGGTCTATCAGCAGAAGACGATCACAACTGTGGTGGGTGCTGCAGGGATCGAACCTGCGACCCTCGCCTTGTAAGGGCGATGCTCTCCCAGCTGAGCTAAGCACCCTGTTTGAAAAACTGGGTTCCAAAAACCGGGTTCGAAAAACTGGGTTCCAAAACGGGCGACCCTACAGATACAACCCAAGGCGACTAAAGCCGGCTATTTTATCGCATCCTTGAGTGCTTTGCCAGCCTTGAAAGACGGCGATTTAGAGGCGGCAATCTGAATCGTCGCTCCGGTCTGCGGGTTGCGGCCGGTTCTGGCTGCGCGCTCCTTGACCGTGAAGTTACCGAAGCCAATGATGGAGACGGTGTCGCCCTTCTTTAGCGTGTCAGTAATGGCGTCGATCAGCCCGTCTAACGCTTTTGCGGCCGCTGTTTTTGGAATATCGGCCGTCTCGGCCATGGTGTCGACTAGTTCAGATTTATTCATTCTTCCCCCGATTGCCTATGCTGTTTCGAGAATGCCCTCTCAAGCCCGCACTTCGACCCGTCGGACCCACCGTGGCAGATGCGTGGCAGATGCCAAGATCATGTCTCCCCCAAGGTCATCACGGGCCGTCATGTCGTCAGCCAGCCAAGAGAGGCGGTTGAACAGGTGCGCGCGCATTGCACGGCTCTGCTGACGTGGGCGATTGTTGTTGAGATCGCCGCCACCTGTCAAGCCGCAAAGTAGGCGAGATGCACGAGACACCAAAGACCGATGCGTGGTGTCCAGCAGCGCGATTTTCAGCATGAGCTCGCATTGCGTCCGCTGTGACGGCACAAGCCATGAACAAAAATAGCGGGTTTCGTTGCCGCATTGCATTCCCTGGAGCATCACCTGAACTGTGGCGCAGCGCACAAGTCAAGAAGACTTCTCGCGATCACCTCAGTGATGGGTGCGAACCCCTTCGGGCGAGCGCTTGGACTCGGCAGCCTCCGGCGGAACAGCCTCATCCGCTTGCACCTCATCATCGCTGCTGACCTTTGGACGCGGCGTCTCTGTCAATGCGTACTCTAACACCTCGTCGATCCAGCGCACCGGACGGATATCCAGGTGTTGCTTGATGTTCTTGGGAATCTCGACCAGGTCGCGTTCGTTTTCATGCGGAATCAGCACCCGCTCGATGCCGCCGCGGTGCGCGGCCAGAAGTTTTTCCTTCAGCCCCCCGATCGGCAGCACCTCGCCACGCAGGGTAATTTCGCCTGTCATGGCCACCGATGACAACACCGGTACCTTGGTCAAGGCCGACACCATCGCCGTGCACATGGCCACGCCAGCGCTTGGGCCGTCCTTGGGCGTTGCACCCTCGGGTACATGAATGTGCAGGTCGAACTTCTGATGGAAATCGCTATCGATGCCAAGCGAATCGGCACGACTACGCACCACCGTCAGTGCAGCCTGGATGGACTCCTGCATCACATCGCCAAGCTGGCCGGTGTAGATAAACTTGCCCTTGCCGGGCACCAGTGCAGACTCGATGCGCAGCAGCTCGCCGCCTACCTCGGTCCAAGCCAAGCCGGTTACCTGGCCAATGCGGTCATGTTCATCGGCACGCCCGAAGCGGAAGCGTTGAACACCAAGATACTTTTCCAGACTCTTGGGTGTGACGACAATGGCGGAGTCGCGCTTCTTCAACAAGACTTCCTTGACGACCTTGCGACAGACCTTCGACAGCTCACGCTCAAGATTACGCACGCCGGCTTCACGGGTGTAATAGCGGACGGTATCGCGCAGGGACGATTCGCGAATCGACAATTCGTCACGCTTGAGCCCGTTGTGTTTCATCTGTTTCGGGAGCAAATAGCGCTCGGCGATATTGATCTTTTCATCCTCGGTGTAGCCCGAGAGGCGAATCACTTCCATGCGGTCAAGCAGCGCTGGTGGAATGTTGAGCGTGTTGGCCGTGGCGACGAACATGACCTCGGACAGATCGAAATCGACCTCAAGGTAATGATCGTTGAAGGTGTGGTTCTGCTCCGGGTCGAGCACTTCAAGCAGCGCCGAGGCCGGATCGCCACGGAAGTCCATCGCCATCTTGTCGATTTCATCGAGCAGGAAGAACGCATTGCGCGAGCTAGCCTTGGCCAGGTTCTGGATGATCTTTCCCGGCAGCGCGCCGATGTAGGTGCGCCTGTGACCGCGAATCTCCGCCTCATCGCGCACGCCGCCCAAGGACATGCGCACAAACTTGCGGTTGGTCGCGCGCGCGATAGACTGGCCGAGGGAGGTCTTGCCGACTCCGGGCGGACCAACCAGGCATAGGATCGGCCCCTTGAGCTTGCGCACGCGCTGCTGCACGGCGAGGTACTCAAGGATGCGTTCCTTAACCTTCTCCAGGCCGAAGTGATCGGCGTCGAGCACGGATTCCGCCACACGGATATCATTACGGATGCGAGTGCGCTTCTTCCATGGCACCGAGACCAGGGTGTCGATGTAGTTGCGCACCACGGTCGCCTCGGCCGACATCGGCGACATCAGCTTGAGCTTGTTAAGCTCGCCTGTGGCCTTTTCATGCACGTCCTTGGGCATGCCGGCTTCGTTGATGCGGCGGCCGAGATCCTCAAGCTCGTTGGGCGCATCCTCGAGCTCTCCGAGCTCCTTCTGGATGGCCTTCATCTGCTCATTGAGGTAGTACTCGCGCTGGTTTTTCTCCATCTGCTTCTTGACGCGCCCACGAATCCGCTTTTCCATCTGCAGGATGTCGTTCTCGGCTTCCATCAAACCCATCAGGTGCTCAAGCCGCTCCTGAATGCTGACCATCTCAAGCACACGCTGCTTTTCATCGAGTTTGAGCGCCATATGCGCGGCCATGGTGTCGGCCAGGCGGCCCGGCTCGTCGATACTGGCGAGCGAGGTCAGAACCTCGGGCGGAACTTTTTTGTTGAGCTTGACGTACTGATCAAACAGCGATACCGCCGAGCGCATCAGCACCTCCTGCTCGCGCTCATCAGCCGTGAGCTGCTCGCGCAACGGCAGTGCCATGGCACCGAAGTAATTATCGGTGCTGATGAATTTGGTCGCCTCGGCGCGATGATTGCCCTCCACCAGCACCTTCACGGTGCCGTCTGGCAGCTTGAGCAATTGCAAGATGTTTGCCAGGGTGCCGATGCGATAGAGATCCTTCACGCCCGGGTCATCGACATCGGCGTGCTTTTGCGCAACCAGCAGAATCTGCTTGTCGCTGGTCATGGCGGCGTCGAGGGCGGTGATGGATTTCTCGCGCCCGACAAAGAGCGGAATCACCATGTGCGGGTAGACCACGACATCGCGCAACGGCAGAACGGCAACGTCTTGCGGGATTTGGGTGGTGTATCTTTCCGGAGAGGGAATCTTCGCCATCGGTGCGGTTCTCGCTGTCTTCGCGCTCCCACCGGCGTCACGCGAACGCCGGCAGCGGCTGTGGTATGGATATCAGCGCAGATCAGGGCATCCGCGCCTAGCTTCAACAGCGACACGGTATCGGCCGTGCCCGAGCCGCCTTCCCAAATCGTCCCCAGGCCGCGTCAGCGGCCGTTATTGGGGGTTACTTTTGGGAGTCGCCTTTTGTGGTGCGGGGGCGCTCCTGGGATTGCCCGGGGGATCAAAAGCAGAACGCGATGCAACTGTTACGCGGACTCGTCGGATGCCACCATTGATTCCCCACCTTCGTAGAGGACGAATGGCGGATTCTCGCCCATGATGACCGAGCGGTCGATGGTGATTTTGCTGACGTTCTCCATCGATGGCAGATCGTACATGGTATCTAGCAAGGTCTGCTCCATGACGGTCCGCAGCCCGCGCGCGCCGGTCTTGCGTTCCATGGCTCTGGTCGCAATCGCATTCAGCGCGTCCTCGCGCAGCTCGAGATCGACGCCCTCCATCTCGAACAGGCGCTTGTATTGCTTCGACAGCGAGTGCTTGGGTTCAGTCAGGATGCGCACCAAGGCCTTTTCGTCGAGCTCCTCAAGGGTGGCCATGACCGGCAGGCGCCCAACAAACTCCGGAATCAGTCCGTAGCGAATCAGGTCCTCTGGCTCCACCGAGCTCAGCATCTGGCTCAACTGCTTGTCGTCGTCCTGGCTGTGGACCTCGGCCGAAAAACCGATGCCGCCCTTTTTCGAGCGGGTGCGAATGATGCGATCGAGCCCGGCGAAAGCACCGCCAACAATAAACAGAATGTTAGATGTATCGACCTGCAGGAACTCCTGCTGTGGGTGCTTGCGCCCGCCTTGGGGCGGCACCGAGGCGACCGTGCCTTCGATCAGCTTGAGCAGGGCCTGCTGGACGCCCTCGCCCGAGACATCGCGGGTAATCGACGGGTTATCCGCCTTGCGCGAGATCTTGTCGATCTCATCGATGTACACGATACCGGTTTGCGCCTTCTCGACATCATAGTCGCACTTCTGCAACAGCTTCTGGATGATGTTCTCGACGTCCTCACCGACATAGCCCGCTTCGGTCAGGGTGGTCGCATCGGCGATGGTGAAGGGCACATTGAGCAGGCGGGCCAGGGTTTCCGCCAGCAGCGTCTTGCCGGAGCCGGTCGGGCCAATCAGCAAGATGTTGCTCTTGGCGATTTCGACCTCGTCCTTGCCGCCGGAGAGCTCCATGCGCTTGTAGTGGTTGTAGACGGCCACCGAGAGCACCTTCTTGGCGTGCTCCTGCCCGATAACATACTGATCGAGGCTGTCATTGATCTCGCGCGGCCTTGGCAGCTTGCTGGTTGCCTCACCCGCGGTCTCCTGCATCTCCTCGCGGATGATATCGTTGCACAGATCGACGCACTCGTCGCAGATGAACACCGAGGGGCCGGCAATCAACTTGCGCACCTCGTGCTGGCTCTTGCCACAGAAGGAACAATAGAGCAGTTTTCCGTCGTCGTGCTTGTTTCCGCTCATAGCTAAAAGACCGTCTCGAACCGATGGTGCCACGGGCTTGGCCGAGCCCGCGACATGGATTCCAACGCGGCGTCCGCGCGAAGCGGGCGCGCGCCATTACATTGCAGGCGTCCCATCATAGCGACTTGCCAGCAGATTACCAAGGCGAATGCACGCACCCGCGCTACTTGCGGGATTTCTCAAACGGCTGCCTTTGGACTTCCGCAGTTGGATTTCCGCATCAGAATTGCTGGGCCAGGACCGCTGGATCAGGACTTCTCGGGCGCGGCGCGCTTATCGACCACTTTGTCGATCAGGCCGTACTCGACGGCCTCCTCGCCACCAAGGAAACGGTCGCGGTCGGTATCCTCGCCAATTTTTTCGATCGGCTGGCCGGTGTGATTCGCCAGGATGCGGTTGAGCTGCTCGCGCAGTTTGAGGATCTCGCGGGCATGGATGTCAAAATCCGACGCCTGTCCCTGAAAACCACCCAGCGGCTGATGAATCATCATGCGCGAATGCGGCAGGCAGTACCTTTTACCCGCCGCGCCACCGGTGAGCAGCAACGCCCCCATGCTAGCTGCCTGCCCGACGCACATGGTGCTGACATCCGGGCGAACAAAGCACATGGTGTCGTAGATCGCCAGCCCTGCGGTCACGGAGCCGCCCGGGGAGTTAATGTACAAATGGATGTCCTTGTCCGGATTTTCGGACTCCAGAAACAACATCTGGGCAACGACCAGATTGGCCGTATGGTCATCGACCGGACCGACCATGAAGATCACCCGCTCCTTGAGCAGCCGGGAGAAAATGTCGTAGGAGCGCTCACCGCGCGCGGTCTGCTCGACGACGATGGGCACCAAACCAAGGCCCTGGGGGTCCCAGGCGCCGCTTCCGCTAATAGCGCGCTCCATGTGGCGTTAACTCCTGCGAAGTACTCGCGTCATCATTGTGTAGGATCGACCTTGGATTGCGGCCCGTTCAGGGCCTGACGGCCAACGTCTTGCTGACTGGATGATTACTGACCCGAATCGGTCAGCTCGAAGAAGGACTTGGGCTCATCCTCCACCTTGGCCTCTGCGAGCAGATGGGCGACCACCCGCTCCTCAAGCAGGGATGCCTTCACCTGAGACAGGCGTTCCGCGTCGGCCAGATAGTAGTTGATGACTTCCTGCGGCTGCTCGTAACCTGCGGCCAGATCATTGAGCTTGTTGCGCACCGCCTCATCATCGATGCTGAGCTTGTGGTGTTTGACAACCTCGTTGATCAGCAAGCCGATCGCGACCCGGCGCCGCGCGGTCTCCGCGAAGAAAGAATCCGGCAAGGGCAATGGCTGGTTGTTGACCGACTTTGCCAGCGACTGACGCAGCGCCCGCGCCTCCTGATCGATCAGCGACTGTGGCAAATCGGTCGGATTGGCCTCCATCAGCGCATCCAGCGTGCGGGTCTTGACGGCCTCATCAATGCGCTGGCGAATCTCGCGTTCCATGGTCTCGCGCAAATCCGCGCGAAAATCCGCCATCTCGCCGTTCTCAACACCCATTTCGCGGATGAATTCCGCATCCACCTCGGGCAGTTTGGGCTCTTCGACCTTGTGAATCCGCACATCGAAGTGCGCCTGCTGCCCGGCCAGATGCGTGCCGTGATAATCATCAGGGAAAGTCAGGTCGAAGCTGCGCTCATCGCCGGCAGCGGCGCCGATCAACTCGTCCTCGAATCCGGGAATCATGCGATCGATGCCAAGCTCCAGCGCAAAATTCTCCGCCGTCCCGCCCTCAAACGGCTCCCCGCCGATGCTCCCCTGGAAAGACATCGTGGCCTGATCGCCCTTTTGCGCACCGCGCTCAACCTCCACCCACTCACGCCGCTGCTGGCGCAGGCGCTCGATCATTTGATCGATGTCGGCATCGGTCACCTCCGCCGCCGGGCGCTTGATCGTGCTGTCGGCGAGGGATTTCAGCTCGACGACCGGAAACACCTCAAAGCTGGCCGTGTAGGCATAGCGGTGGGCCTTCTGATCGATATCCGGCTTGATGCTCGGCATTCCGGCAGGCTGGAGCTCTTCCTGCCGCACCGCGTCAGGAAAGCTGCTTTGTACCATTTCGCCGAAGACTTCATCGCGCACCTGATCGCCATACTGCTGGCGCAGCACCCGCACCGGCACCTTACCCGGGCGAAACCCCGGCACTCGCGCCGAGCGCGCAAAGCGCTGCAGGCGCTTGTCGATCTCCGCCTCGATATCGTCCGCAGGAAGATCCACGCGCATCTCGCGCTTCAGTCCCTCCCCAGCCTGCACAGATACTTGCATGAATCCTTGTCTCCGTCACAGCGCCGCAATCGGGACAGCGCCCAGCGGCAGATGCAAAACCGTGAACTATAACCCGGACCCCGCTCGCGCTCCAAACGAAAACCGCCACATCCCGAAGTTAAGGATATCGATTGGTACCTTGTCCCGGTTTGCCGATACCATTCCACTGGAAAAGCAGACGTGACCAGAACAAAAACAAGCCCATTCCATCGCGATGTCAAAACTCTGCCATGGCACACAACCGGCAAAAATTGGAGAGGACGAAAAGAATGCAAAACGCTGTCGTGCTCCTCAGCGGCGGTCTCGACTCCACCACGGCGCTCGCGATCGCCAAGGCCGAGGGCTTCTCAGCCCATGCCCTGTCCTTTCGCTACGGCCAGCGGCATGCCGTCGAGTTGGAGGCAGCACAACGGGTAGCTTCCGCACTGGGAGTCATCGAGCATGTTATCGCCGACATCGACCTGCGCCGCTTTGGGGGTTCGGCGCTGACCGCCGACATCTCCGTTCCCAAAGGCCGCCCCGCCGCGACCATGGCCGCGGGCATTCCGGTCACCTATGTCCCAGCGCGCAACACCGTGTTCCTCTCGTTCGCGTTGGCCTGGGCCGAGGTGCTCGAAGCCAGTGACATTTTCATCGGCGTCAATGCGCTCGACTACTCCGGCTATCCCGACTGTCGGCCCGAGTACATCGCCGCCTATGAGCGCATGGCCAACCTTGCGACCGCGGCTGGCGTCGAAGGACGGCAGCAGCTACGCATTCACACGCCCCTGATCGACCTGACCAAGGCCCAGATCATCCAGCGCGGTATTGCCTTGGGCATCGACTATGGCCTGACCAGCAGTTGTTACGATCCGGATGCTGACGGGCGTCCCTGCCGGCAGTGTGATTCCTGCCAACTGCGCGCGAAAGGCTTTGCCGAAGCCGGTCTCAGCGACCCGCTCCTGACTCGCCACGGACTCACTGAAGCCGCATGAACGAGACTCTCTACCACCTCGCTGCAGCACCCTTCGAAGCAGCCCTCAAGGTGAATATCCTGCCGCCCGGGCATCGCGCCCGCCGGCTGCATGGTCACAGCTTCACCGCCCGGGTGCGCGCCGCCCTGCCTGAGGATTGGAGCGCTGATCCAGGCGGCCGCGCCGAAGCACTGGTCCAAGCCCTGCGCAAGGCGGTCAAACCACTGGATTATCGCGACCTCAACACCGAGATTGAGATTCCGACCGACGAGAACCTGGCCCGCTATGTCCGCCGCTGCCTGGATGTTCCGGGTCTCGAGACGGTCGGCATCCAGAGCACCCGGGATCAGGGCGCCGACCTCGATGCGGACGAACAGGCTCACCTGTGGCATCGCTTTCGGTTCGAGGCGGCGCACCAATTGCCCAATGTCCCGGCTGGGCATCCTTGCGGGCGCATGCACGGGCATGGGTTCGAGGTCATCCTACATGCCATGCAGGACGTGCACGGTCAGGACATGGGAATCGACTTCGACGCCCTTGCCGCGCTTTGGGCTCCTTGCCAAGAGCAGCTGCATTACGCCTGCCTGAACGATCTGCCGGGGCTGGAAAATCCGACCAGCGAGTTGATCGCCCAGTGGCTTTGGCAGCGGCTGAAACCGGACCTGCCGACGCTATCCTGGGTGACCGTCTACGAGACCGCGACCGCCGGCTGCCATTTCGATGGCACCCACTATCGCATCTGGAAGGAACTGCGCTTCGAAAGCGCCTTGCAGCTGCGCCATGCGCCCAACGGCGATCCGAGACGCCGCTTGCATGGTCACAGTTACCTGCTGCGTCTGCACCTCAGCGCACCATTGGATGAGGTGCTGGGCTGGACGGTCGACTACGGAGACGTCAAGGCGCTGTTCAAGCCGGTCTATGAGCAGCTCGATCACCATCGCCTGGATACCCTGCCAGGACTGGCTGATGCCGATCCAGGGAATCTAGTCCATTGGATTCGCGCCCAGGCCGGCGAACGATTGCCCCAACTCGATCGCATCGATCTGCATCACACGCCCGGCTGCGGCGCAAGCCTGTGCTGGGGGCCGCTCGGTCCGGCCTTGCCCTCGTGAGCTACAGCGTCCACGAGATTTTCCATACCCTGCAGGGCGAGGGGGCGCAGAGCGGACGGGCAGCAGTGTTCTGCCGCTTCGCCGGCTGTAACCTTTGGTCCGGTCGTGAAGTGGATCGCCGCACCGCGGTCTGCCGCTTCTGCGACACGGAATTCCGCGGCACCGTGGGACCCAACGGCGGGCGATTTGATGACGCCAACAGCCTGGCCGAGCGCATCGGCTCCTTCTGGCCGCAGGATGCCGATTCGGCACACCGCTTCGTCGTCTGCACCGGCGGCGAACCCCTGCTGCAACTCGACGCCCCCTTGATCGACGCATTGCATGCACAGGGCTTCGCGGTAGCGGTGGAGACCAATGGCACCCAGCCCGCACCAGCCGGGATCGACTGGCTGTGCGTCAGCCCGAAATCGACTGCGCTGCTCGAGCTAACAACCGGGAATGAGCTGAAACTGGTTTTTCCTCAGCCGGACGCCCCGCCCGAGCGGTTCGCAGACCTCGACTTCGAGCACTTCTTCCTGCAACCGATGGACGGGCCGGAGCGAGAGGCCAACACCGTGCAGGCCATTGCCTATTGCAAGGCCCATCCCCGCTGGCGTCTCAGTCTGCAAACGCATAAATGGTTGGGGATTCCTTGAACCGGGAGCCGGGGAACCACCTGCCCCAGATTCCCATGCGTAATACCGAGGCCAGGACGCATTGGTCGCGATTGAGACAGCGGACACGAGCGACGGGCAACGGCCAAGAAAGGCGGTCAACCGGATTGGAGACCGCCGAATTCTGCGAATGCATTCTACGAAATGTTCCTGGGGGCTCCGCCAGGCAACCTGACCGAGACCAGCAGACCACCCAACGCGGCGCGCCCAAACCCGAGCGTGCCGCCATAGGCCTCCACCACGTCGGACACGATGGCCAGCCCGAGCCCGGTGCCAGCCTGGCGTTCGTGGAGTCGCGGGCCGCGCTCGCCGAGTCGCGACCAGTGCGCGGGCGCAACACCGGGGCCGTCGTCCGCGATCTGAATCACGACCTGTGTGTCCGCTGAAGTCGATACCTTGATATCGCCCCCTTCGCCGGCCCATTTCGCGGGGTTCTCCAGCAGATTGCCGGGCAGTTCGAGCAGATCCCCGGCCAACGCCGGATGGCCGGCCTGACGCAAGCGCGCCGGAGCAACGCCCGCGACAGTTGTCAAGCCAGTCAGCTGCTAACTGTTGATCAGGCAAGCGGTGCACGATACTCTCCGATCACATGCCCGGTTAGGCTCCAAGTCGAGGTGCTTACTTTGAATGTCCTGCCCGCTACCCATCGCCGTCAAATCCATGATTGGTCGGTTCTCAGCATGAAAGCCCTCTTACCCCTCCTGACCGCCCTATTGATTGCAGCAATGCTTTCTAGCGCAGCGGCATCAGAATCTTCATCCAAGGGACAGACGATCCTGATCATGGACTCGTCCGGCTCGATGTGGGGCAGGATTGGCAACCGCACCAAGATCGAGATTGCCCGCGAAACTGCAGCCGAGCTCGTCAGAAACCGCCCTGCCGAGATCGAAATGGGCTTCATGGCCTATGGCCACCGCCGCAAGGGTGACTGCGACGACATTGAACTGATGGTCCCGCCCAGCAGCGAGACCACGGGTGGACTCCTCGTCGCAATTGAGCAAATGGTGCCGAAGGGCAGCACTCCGATCTACAAGTCAGTGATGCAGGCCGCTGAATCACTTCATTACACCGAGCAGCCTGCCTCGGTGATCCTCGTCAGCGACGGTATCGAGACTTGCGACGGGGACCTCGCCGCCCTTGGCAAGCTGCTCGCCGAGCAGGGTATCGACTTCAAGACCCATATCATCGGCTTCGCCATGAAGGATGCCGATACCGTCCAGCTCAGAGAACTCGCCACCGCGACGGGAGGTACCTACGCCGATGCCGGCGACGCCGCCTCGCTTGCCAGCGCGCTCCGAGCCGCCGTGACCGTCGCGGTCAAGTCACCGACCACGCTCACCCTGGTTCCGATCGGAGATGACGGGAAATCGGTGCTGCGCAGCGGCGTTTCCTTCGCGCTCTACAACGACAAGGCCGATGAGACACCGGTCGCTACCGGCACCGGCGGCCAGTTCGACACCGAGCTCGAGCCGGGCAGCTACCTCGCCACTGCTACTTTCGGCGGACGCACCCTCGAGGCGCCAATTACCGCCGCGGAAGGCCGCACCACCAACCACAGGTTCACCTTCACCGCCCCGGTGCTGACCCTCCAAGCAGTCCTCGAGGAAGGCGGCGAGCCACTCACCGATGGCGTCAGCTGGGGTGTCTTCGGCCCGCCAAACGCCGAGGGCAAGCGCCAGCAGGTCGCCTTCTCCTATGACGCCACCGCCAAGCTCCGCATCGGCCCCGGCGACTACCAAATCGTCGCCCGCCGCGGCAGCGCGCAGGTGTCCAAGGACATCAGCTTTGGCGAGGAGCCATTGACTGTATCAATGGTCTTTGGGGCCGGCACCCTGACCGCCACCGCGGCGCTTAGCAAGGACGCTGAGGCGATCTCAAGCGGGCTCTCATGGGGTGTCTTGGGCGACCCTGACAACGAGGGTAAGCGCCCCCAGATCGCTTTCTCCTATGATGCCCAGCCAACCTGGACCCTGCCTGCCGGCTCGTATCTCCTGAAAGTCAACAAGGGAAGCTCGTCGGTCGGCGAGCAGGTCGAGATCACCGCGGGCGAGCAGACCCGCCACCAGATCATCATGGGCAGCGGTACCGTCGTCGCCAACGCGATCATGAGCGCCGGCATCGAGCCGGTCACCGGCAGCGGACTCTCCTGGGGCGTCTTTGGTGAGCCCGATGCTGAAGGTAAACGCCCACAGGTCGCCTTCTCTTACGACGCCGCGCCGCGCTTCACCCTGCTCGCCGGCGACTACAGCGTGAAGGTCACTCGCGACAGCGCGACCGCCAGCCAGGACGTCTCGGTCGCCCCCGGAGAAACGCAGGACCTCACCCTCAACCTCAACGCTGCCATCCTTGAGGGCTCGATCGTGATGACAGAGGGCGGCGAGGTATTCAACGGCAACGGACTGAGCTGGGGGGTTTTCGGACCGCCGAACGCCGAGGGCAAACGCCCCCAGGTTGCCTACTCCTACAATGCCCAGCCCCGCTTTTCCCTGCCGGTCGGCCGCTATCTCCTGCGCGTGACGCGCGGCAATGCCAGTGTCGATCAAGACATCGTGGTGGAAGCGGGGAAGTTCAACAGCGTTGTCATCAACATGAACGCCGGCCTGATCAAGGTCACCCTGGTCGACAGCAAAGGCACGCCGATCGCCAGCAAGCCAAGCTGGAGCGTGTTAGGGCCTCCGGACGCCGAGGGTAAACGCCAGCAAATCGGTTATTCATATGACAAGGAGCCGACTTTCGTCCTGCCTGCTGGCAAGTGGATGATTCGAGCGCGGTTCGACGGCAAGTCGGTCGAGGCCGAAGTCGAGGTCACTCCTGGCCGCCTCACTGAGTTCACGCTTAAGGCCGAGCAGTGAAGAAGTAGCCGCGGCCGCCGCACAAGAACCGGCCCATGACGGCAATCCCAGCGCTGGACCGTAATCTGCCTCAAGCGCTGCTCCGCGCCTGTTTTCGGTCGACCGAGATGGTCACTCACACCCAGGGCATCGTGAATGGCTCGCATCCTAGCGAGCTTGCAGATGCTCAAGCACCCGCTTTGCCAGTGTCTTGGCATTGGTCAGCTGGTCGGCCTCGGCGGTGGCGCTGGCAGAGAGGATGAAATGGTATGGTCCCTGGAAGACCGCCAACTGGCCGATAGAGGTGCCGAAATCCTGCCATCCGGCGCGCTCCCCAATACCTTCGACTGGCGCCAAGGCGCCTTTGCTCCCCAGCTCGGCAATCAGCCCTGCCTCATAGTCGGCATAGGCCTGCGGAGCCCCCTCTGAACCATGGTGGGGCCTGAGCAAAAGACCCGCCGAACGGGTTTGGCTCCCAGCCTCTTCGCTGTAGTTGCACGTGGCGACCCAGAAATCGCCTTTCCCACTGCTGCGTGTCTGTGGCTCGCCTACCGCGGTCCCGAGAACTGTCTCCACGTCCGCTTCGGTCAGCAGGGTGCAGGCGTCGATTGCGCCAGCGGAGGCCACTGCGGCTGTCTTGTCGCCGCAACCGGCAGCGAGCAGGCAGGTTGCGACGATCAAGGTCGCCAGCGACAGTCCGCCGAAAGATGGGTGGGGGTACGAATGCTGGCGTGTCGCCATGGTTGCGCTACTTAGGGCATTGTTGTCCTGGGAAAGGTATATCGTACAGCGATCCGGGGAGCTAGAGACAACGCACCGAAAATCGGGGCTGGGGATCATTCTCGCGCTCACGCTGGGGCTGATGGTCCCGCTCGGCATGGTCAGCCAACTCATTCATGAACGCGCCGCGCGCCAAGATGCCGTGGTCAATGAAATCGCCGCCAGTTCCGCCGGGGCGCAGCGGCTGATCGGCCCCATTCTGGTTTTGCCCTACCAGGAGGAGTACGCAGAGGACTACTGGGAGAAGGAAACCATCGACGGCGAGCTCAAGCGCGTGCGCCGCACCCGGCAGGTTCGCCTTCGCGCATTCACTGGAGCCAACCCTATCTGAGTCTTGGCCTGTCCGACACCCTACTGCTCGCCGTGCTCTTCGCCGCACTCCATGGGCTACTGATGTCAGAGGAAGCCGCGATCTTGATGGGCTCACTGCTGATGTTTGGCCTGGTGACACTGACCATGGTCCTGACCCGTCGGCTTGACTGGTATGCGCTGGAGAAAGGCGTCGCTTGAGCCAGGGTAGGGCGATGTGACAGGGATGTCGGTTCCAGGTCACGCGGCCTTGGAGCTGAATGATAGAAAAACAAGCTGAAAGTGTTGAGTCGTCTATACTATGGTGACGTGCATGTGAACACCAAAGCATTAGACGCTGCTTTAGACCTTAGCGAGCCGCACCTCCTGCTCAAAGGTTGCCGCAGGCCACCCGGCGCCGTGCACCGGAGCAAGAACGACGCCAGAACGGTGAGTTGCCGGTCTAGTTCCCGTGACTGGTTATAGATTTGTCTCCTGGATGCTGTTTTGGGCACTTCGGTGCGCGAAAACCATTTGATCGACGTGGCGGCGGAGCGGCGTGTTATGCCCTAAAAGGATGTGTGTGATCTCTGAAATTGAAAGTGCGTTGACCGAGGGCTTTGAGCGTGATCTGTTTGCTGCGTCTCAGAGAAATCTTGATGATAAATCCAATCCTTTGCGGTTGAATAATTATTCATACGCAATGCGTGAACTTACGAGACATATTCTTCATCGATTGGCGCCTGATGAAAATGTACTTAAATGTAATTGGTATAAAAATGAAACTGATAAGGACAATGGAATAACAAGAAAACAAAGAGCATATTATGCTGCTCAGGGTGGGCTAGATAGCGCATATGTGCAACACACTCTTGGCTTGGAAGTAGATGATATACACAAGGATCTTGTGGAAGCGATAAACAAATTGAGTCAGGTCACACATATCGAACCCAAGGTGTTCGGTTTGCCTGACGCCGATATTGATGCGTTGGTTCATGAGACTACAGAAGCGGTCCATGGGTTTATCGTAACTATCAATGATTGCAGAAGGCTGATTATTGATAGTTTATGGGAGCAAATTGACTCGGCTGTTATTGATGAAACTCTCAGAGAAACTATTCTATCTTTAGATGAACTTGCCACTCATCACTTCATTGATGAAGTCTATACCGACAAAGTTGAAATATATCAAATTGATCATGAACTCATCATGTTTCGTGCGGAAGGTTCGATTGGGTGTGAACTACAGTGGGGTTCTAACTCGGATTTGAGGCGAGGCGATGGCGCTATTCTTCCGCAGTCTTTCCCTTTTGAATGTGAATTGGTTAGCCCCGTTTTTAGTCCTGAATCTGTTGAATCAGTCAAGGGTACGCTAGGAGTCGATACTAGTTCTTGGTATGAAGGTCGATATGAAGAATAGGCATAACAAGGCAATTTCACACGGACGCTTCGCTGTCGCTCAGCGCCGGTGAATTGCGTCGTTAGGCTTTTCAGGAGCATGTATGAGTAACGATCAGGAAATCGTTGATCCCCAAAACGATGGCGATGTCGTCGTCGAATCCAAGGACGGCGATCAGCAGCGAATTTCGTTTCAGGTGATGCAGTCGATCTATAACGAGATCACCGGCAAAACTGAAGAAATCGCGAAGATGTACACTCGGCCATTCCATATCACAATAGCCGATCTTGAACAGCTGAACGCAAAAATTCTTCAGCTTTACGAGCAGTACAGTATCGCTTCGGCAAATTGCAACGTTCACGTTTATTACGCAGAAGATACGAGGGAGCGCTTCAGTTCATTCGAACGATTTCGAGCATACGATCAATCTCGCCTTGAGCCTATGCAGAGTCTCTCTCTTGAGTACAATTTTTTGGTGGTTCTTCCGAAGCTCAAGAAGCCGCAGTCTTACAAGGTTGAAATCAACCTTGAATCAAGGGTTAGTACCTATTCCGATAGAAAGAATCAATTACCCATGGCTCTTTGGAGGCTAATCGGTCACCGTACTGCCACCGTGTCTGTCGAGTATATTGATTACGTGGTAGCCAGGACTTTTCTCGACGTAACTGATCGCTGGATAAAAGGAGTTCCAGCTCAAGAAACCCCCAAGGCACTCAAGGTCGCATTGAAGCATGCGGATAAAGCGCAGCATGTTCTCAAGTACCTCTTTTTTGCCCTCTCGGTTTATCTGCTGCTGAGCATCAGTAGCCACTATCTCCTTACCAGCTCTGCGCCGTATAACGCGACGGCGCGTTTCTTGGTGCTTGGTTTCGCTGTCGTTTTTTTCAGTTATCGAATCGGCCTATGGTTCGGCAGAATGATTGAAAATGCTGCCAGCAGCTATATGGAGCTTTCGTACTTGAAGCTCAATCGTGGAGACGAGAAGCTAATCACGAAGGCTCAGCGAAACAACGTGAAGAGCTTTTTCAAAGCGGTAGTTGGTGGAGTATTGGCAGTCTCATATGGCGTGATCGCTACGTTCGTCGCCAACTATCTGTCAGCAACCTAACAAGTTGATAAACGCGGACGCCATACTCTCCACGCCTTTTTGTGCATTCCGCTGCGCTCCATTGTTGCACAAGAAAGCGCTCCGAGTATGTCATCTGTTATCATGGCGTTGGGTCAATAGAGTCCGGCATAAAATATGCATCACTAACTTGTATCCGCCAGAAGAGACACATGAATCAAAGGAACCAGGGTGGAATTATTTTAAAAGAACCAGGGTGGAATTATTTTCCAGGCAAGTCATTAACGCAGAATCAATGGCCTAACGATGGCCTCCAGTCCGACCACTCACTACGCTCGCGCCAGCTGATGCTGGCGTTTGGCCACAAAAATACTATCATGAGAACATTTGAAGAAATTAAGATAGAAATCGAAGCCCTTCCGCATCCTGAATATATGAAACTGATGCACTGGTTATCTGAGCATGATTGGGAAATGTGGGATGAGGAAATTGAAAAAGATTCTGCTGCCGGAAAATTAGATTTTCTAATAAATGAAGCATTGGAAGAAAAAGCGAAAGGAATGCTTAGTCAAATTTAATGCACAAAACCACCACGCGATTTTGGGCTTGCTTATATGCCTTGCCAGAACAAGTGCAGAAACTCGCGCGAAAGAATTATGAATTACTGAAAGAGAACCCACGCCATCCATCTTTGCGTTTCAAGAAAGTCGGCAAGTTGTGGTCGGCGCGAGTTGGCAGTAATCACCGTGCGCTTGCGATGGAAGATGATGACGGGTATGTGTGGGAATAAAAGAAACTATGTAGGCCATCCAAGTCTAAGCCTCGACATTAACCCCGAGCCACGAGGAGACCGAACATGACCACTGCCGCTGTCCAAACGCCGAAGACCACCCTCTATCTGGCCCTTGAGCTGAGCAACAAAACCTGGAAGCTGGGCTTCAGCAACGGCGAGAAGATCCGCATCAAGACCATCGAAGCGCGCGATCTTCCCGCCTTGCACGAGCAGATCGAGATCGCCAAGGGGAAGCTTGGACTCAGCGCGGATTGTGTCATTGAAAGCGTTTACGAAGCCGGCCGGGATGGATTCTGGATTCATCGTACATTGGAATCCTGGGGGATTCACAGCCGCGTGGTCGACTCGGCCAGCATTCAGGTCAACCGCAAGAAGCGGCGCGTGAAGACCGACCGGGTCGACGTCGAAGCGCTGCTGGTGCAGCTCATGCGGTATCTTGGCGGAGAGAAAAAAGCCCTCGCGGTGGTGAACGTCCCCAGTGCCGGGGCCGAGGATCGGATGCGGCTGAACCGCGAGCGCGAGCGACTGATCCGCGAACGTGGCGCCCACAGCTCCCGAATCAAATCGCTCTTCATCGCCCAGGGTCTCGTCATCGAGCGTCTCAACGACACCGTCATCGATACTCTCGATCACTTGTGCACCGCCACCGGCGAGCCCCTTGGCGCCGACCTCAAAGAAGAGATCCGCCGCGAATACCAGCGCTATTGCTTGGCTGATGAGCAAATCCGCGCCATCGAGCAAGAACAAAAGCGCCGCGTCGAGCAAGCCACCGACGTCTCCCACCAGCAAGTCGCACGCATGCTCGAGCTCAAAGGCATCGGCTGGGTTTCGAGCTGGATCTTGGTCATGGAATTCTTCAGCTGGCGCGGCTTTCGCAATCGCCAGCAGCTGGCCGCCTGTGCCGGGCTCACCCCCACGCCCTATGCGAGCGGTGATGATCAGCGCGACCAAGGCATCAGCAAGGCCGGCAACCGGCGCATCCGCGCGCTCATGGTTGAACTGTCCTGGCTGTGGTTGCGCTATCAGCCTGACAGCGCCCTGAGCCGCTGGTACCGCGAGCGCTTTGCCACCGGCGGCAAACGCATGCGTCGCATCGGCATCGTCGCCCTGGCGCGCAAGCTGCTCATCGCCTTGTGGCGCTATCTCGAACAGGGCGAGATCCCAGACGGCGCGGTGCTCAAAGCCGGCTAAGGCCCGCCGCCCGCGGAAGACATCCAGTTACCCCCAACGGCCAAGCACAGCGCCAACGCCCGAGGAGAGAGCAACGCGACGGATCACGGTCAAGGTTGTCGAAAGCGCCCGACTGGAACCTGGGCTGACCCCTGGTCATGCCGTTTTAAAAGAAGGGGCGCTTTCCTTTTTAATCGGTTTCAGCGGCGAACATCGCATGCAATTTCAGGTGACCGGGCTTCCCGGCACGGATAGAAGGTGGAGCGGATTCGCACAGAATCCGTCGGCTTTCAAACCGAGACAACCCATGGCTGTCACAACGCTCGCCATGCCCATGACACCGAGCAAAACGCGCTGACTAAACGGCCGCCATCGCCAAGGAGATCCAATGCATCTGTGACGATTCAAGGTGAGTGATCACGCGATTTGCAAGCCTCTGAACAGCGCCCGACGGCCTTGCCATGCGCGAGCGTTTCGATGAACCACGCCCGCCCCTTCGGGGAGAGAGAAGCGCGGCGGATCGGCCGATTTGCGCGCTCATGCAATGCGGGAACGACTGTAACGTTCTGATTTGCTAGACGGTACTGAATCGGACAAGGCTTTCAAAAGGGCTTGACAGAGCACGCCTCATAGAAGGTACCAGGGTCGATTTAATTCATCGCCTGGCGCGTGCTGTATCTGACCATGCTCGGGCGTGAATGCCCCGAGATGTCCTGCGATGCCGTTTTTGGCGATGAGGAGTGGCGCGCCGTTTATCTGGTTACTCAGCGCAAGCCGCCACCCGAGCAGCTGCCATCGCTCGATACCATGGTGCGTATGGTCGCCAGCCTGGGTGGCTTCCTCAACCGGAAAAGAGAGATGGCTTCCCGGGGCCGAAAACGCTCTGGATCGGTCTACAAAGGGTTCCGGATTTTGTGCTCGCCATGGAGGCCCAGCGCAGTGTCGGGGCGACTTATGGGTAGTGCTATGGGTCTAGAAAGCCACGATTGCGCACGTCAGTCCTCGGCCATTCGTCGCCCGAGCTGCCGCTGCAACGACTCATGTCCGGCCGTCCGGCTCGACAGATCTAGGCGCTGATGTTTTGCCTCGGTGCAGTCGGGGTCAATCATGATCGGCTGCGTATGCGCTTGTCCAAAGCCGGCCTCCAGCGGCACCCACCAACACTGGCCCGCGATGAGTTCCATGGAGCCGGCGCTGTCTCGCGAGAGTATCTCAGGCCTCGAATCGTTCTTTTCGTGCTCGGCAAAGCGTGCTTGAACCGCGGCCTCGCGCCTCGTTGGTTCCCGCGGTAGAGCGGTCTCGCTATGGAAAGAAACATGGCCGCCCTGGCGCATTCTGGCTTCCTTGGCAGCCAGTTCCCTGAGAACGGCGCGAGTGTCGCGAAGAATCTGATCGAGCCTGGGCGTCGCTGGGTCCGCATCGACCGGCGTTTCGGACTCCCGCGGTGCCGGTTGGGCTGGCCTCGCAAGCTCGACGGGCTTCACAGCATCGCCGCTAGCTAGCACGCTGGATACGACGTCACTCATTGGCGCGCGAGCCGGCGCACGCGCCGCCAAGGCTGAAGCACGCGCGGGCACAGGGTCCTTGGCAACTCGGGCGGCGGCAACGACCGACGGGACCGGCTCCGGCAAGATGTATTGCAAGATCTGCAGTTCCCTCTGCGTTGGCAGCGGGGCAGGGACCTCGGCGCCGTGCCAGTCTCTGAGTAGCGAGAACAACACGACATGCAAGACAACTGACAAACCGATAGCAACGACCCAGCGCCAAGAGTCGCCCCGCGTGGCTTCGAGCGGCCTCGGCTGCAGAGTTCGTAAGAGTGGCCAGTCGCGCTCGCAGCAACGCCAAACCTTGCACGCAGAAGAATGCGCCTTGGCGCGATCAGACACTTTGGTCTGTGACCCTCGCAGACTGCATTGGCATCAAGCCCCCCGACCGAGCGCCTGTCATGCCTCTACGTCCAAACAGTAAGTGACATCACTGTCCCAGCAATGCGCAACCTGTTGGTCAAACCGCTCCTTACGCGCGCCGCGTCGGATCGCATATCGGGGACTAGCATGGGTGCAGCCGCTCCCGCAGGGCGTCGCTGATGTCGGCGTCGATCAGCTCAAAGGCATCCACCTGGCGAGTCAGTGGCACGTAGCTCTGGGTAGACGGGGTGTTCAACCAAGTACTAAACGGCAGCGTCGTTGGCGCCTGGCCGAGGGTACAGCCACCGACGAGCTCAATGTTGAGGCTGCCGGTCCCCTCGACCCCCTGCTGGCGGGCCGCGCGAATAGCGTTCTGGGCGGCCGCGAAGCGGGCCGCATCCTCTGGTAATAGGGTTGCGAGGTACAGGATTTCCTGCGGCCCATTCGCTGTGATGATGCCGGTCTCATCGGCCGTGAGCTGCAACGGCACCGCCTCCTTGATGAGCACTGGCGATCCAGCTGCGTTTCCCTGGAACGCGATGCGCAACACCACATCGCCGGACGCGAGACGCACCGAGTTCGGCACGCCGACCGCCATGTCGATCTGATCCGGCGGAGTTCCCAGCGGATCGAGCCGGCTGGCAGCGATGAGGCCGGATGGCGAGAGCGAGGTGCAGGCGCAGAGACCAATCAGGCTTGCGCACAGCAAGAGGTTCGGGATTCGGTGCATCTTGGCAGGACCTCATGTGTTATGTTTAGAATATATTGTTTAATATAAAACAATAATTCTGAAAGAGGAAGCTTCATGACCATCGATCTTCAGGCGGTGCTTCGCCCAGCGCAGAGGTTCGCCATGCTGTTCAACGTTGCCCTGTACGCCAGCGCGGGGGTTGCGCTCTTCCTCGTTGCCGCGCTCATGCTTGCACCCGTCGCGACGGGCCAGACCTTGGCCGGCTTCGTCGGCTATCCCAACGCGGCGATGTCGCGCGGCCAAAGCTTCATCCTCTCGACATTAGTGCTGTTACAGATAGGCCTCTGGGCCGGTTCTTTTTTGGCCGGCCGGCGTCTGTGCTGGCATCTCTGCGCGGGCTCAGTGCGAGAGGCAGGCCAGGCCTCTGAGCGCCTCGCCTGTTGGCTCTGGGGGCTTCTGCTGTGGTCTCTGGCAGGACAGGCAGCCGCATCCGCAGTGGCCACCTGGCATCTGGCGCAAGGCGAACGGACCGTTGCTGTGGCCTTTGATGGTGAGCAGGTCTCGATGGCCTTAGCCGCGCTAATGGCGGTGTTTCTCGCGCGAGCCTTCTCGGTTGGGGCTGAGCTTTGGCGCGATCATCAGGCGATCGTCTGACATGCCGATCATCGTTCGGCTCGATGTGATGTTGGCAAAGCGAAAGATGACTTCGCGGGAACTGGCGACCCGCATCGGGCTCTCTGAGCCGAATCTTTCCCTCCTCAAATCCGGGAAGGTGCGTGGCGTCCGTTTCAATACACTCGAGGCAATCTGCGAGGAATTGAACTGCCAGCCTGGCGACCTGCTGGAATTTCAGCGCGTTAAGGAGATGGACCTGGATTGATGACGGTGAGCTGAGGCCCGCACAGGCCGCAAGGGGGCGGCTTGTAATGGCGGCTTGTCCGAGCACCACGACATCAATCCAGTCGCAATCAAACGATAGAGTAGAGAGCAGGTTGCCAACACTTTGGTCGCGGCTTATCCGTTGGCCGCCCCTTTCGTCTGGCGGTGCCTAAATAGCCGAGGCATGGCGTTGACAACCAGCCCTCCCTCATCAAACCGTGCATGCGATTTTCCCGCACACGCTGGCGTTGGTGGCCTCTCTCCACCCCCGCTACGGATCTCCAACACTGGACAGATAAGTCTTCAAGAACATGCCGCCCCTGCTACCCCGAGAGACGATGACCACCACTTCCGTTCTTCGAGTGGCCACCCAACGGCCTTCCCCATCTGGCCACAGGGTCGGCGTCTCCAACCTTTGTTCACGAGGCTACATCTAGGTTCACTTGCGTTACGGCCTGCTCTCTTGCTGTGTGGAAACTTACGACCCCTTGTTACCAAGACGCCGCTTCCTCATGCTACCGAGGCGTACGGACAACTCCCCGGACGGGACCATAACCCGCTAGACTTACTGTTGTTACTGCGAACGGCCAGGGTCGATTTAATTCTCAGGAATTGAATCAAAACCGACGAAACCGCCTAACGAACGGTTCAGATCGTCGCTCGCTTCGCTCAGACGATCTAACCTTATTCGCTAGGCCAGGGCCGTTCTCGGGAGGCGGTTCAGCTGTGCATGGCGTTATGTATAGAAAATGAATTAATTTCAATCAATATAGTGATAATGATGAGTATTAAAAATGGATCGTGTCTTTGCGGAGAAATACATTTTGAAGTGGAAGGTGACTTTGAGAGCTTTTTCCTTTGTCATTGTAGCCGGTGTCGCAAAGATACTGGTTCATCACATGCGGCCAATTTATTTTCCTCATCAGCAAAACTGAGATGGCTAACAGGGCAAGATAAAGTAAAGGTCTTCACTCTTCCATCAACCTTGCACACAAAGTCATTTTGTTCTGTTTGTGGTTCAGCGCTCCCGAATCTTCAAATGGAAGGGGATCTATTGGTTGTGCCTGCTGGAAGTCTTGATAGTGAATTATTCTTTAAACCAAATGCCCATATAAATATTTCAAGCAAAGCGGAATGGGATCAAGATCTTGAGACATTGCCAAAAATTGATAACGATCCGGTAAACGCATAACGAACATTTGAACACAACGTTTTTCGTGGCTTCTGCGTCGCTCTCAGAAATGCAAGCCAAATGGGCGTTATGCCCATCGCAAAAAGGTTTCTGGTTTTGGGCCGGGTGCCCGGCTCAAAACTTGGCCGAACTCACATGTGGTTTACTGTCACAACAGGCTTCATCCGCCAGGCAACCTGACCCAGACCAGCAGACCACCCAGCTCTGCGCGCCCGAAGCCGAGCGTGCCGCCATAGGCCTCCACCACGTCGCGCACGATGGCCAGCCCGAGCCCCGTGCCCGCCTGACGCTCGTCGAGTCGCAGGCCGCGCTCGCCGAGTCGCGACCAGTGCGTGGGCGCAACGCCAGGGCCGTCGTCCGCAATCTGAATCTCGACCTGTCCATCCGCTGAGGTCGATACCTGGATATCGACCCGTTCATCGGCCCATTTCGCGGCGTTCTCAAGGAGATTGCCGAGCAGTTCGAGCAGATCCCCTGCCATCAGCGCCACCTCGACCCGATCCGGGGCCGTTATCCGCCAGTCGATCCGCTCGCCAGCGGGCGTGCGTCCCAGGGTGCGGAGCAGGCGCTCAAGATTCTCGACCACGTCGGTACGCGCGGCATGCGAGGGATGACCGGACCGCACGCGCGCGCGGATCAACTCGCGCTCGACGCGCCGACGGATGGTCAGGGCGAGTTGGTCCAGGTCCTCGGCCCGGGCCGGATGGCCGGCCTGACGCAAGCGCTCGGCAACGGCCGCCAAGACGCTCAGCGGCGTCTTGAGTCCGTGGGCGAGATCGGCGGTCCAAGCCCGCGCCCGCTCGACCGAGCCTTCGCGCGCTTCGAGCAGGGCGTTGAGCTCGGCGATCAGCGGTCGGACCTCATCGGGAGCCTTTGCCGCGAGCCGCGAGGCGCGGCCGTCACGGATGGCGCCGATCTCGCGGCGCAGGGCTTCCAGGGGCGCCAGCCCGGTCTGGACCTGGATCAGCGTGGCCAGGGTCAGCAAGAGCGCGATCAGCCCCAGATAGGGACGCATGTCGGCGGCGAAGTTGGCGCGGGCACGGATCAATTCGGCACGATCCTGCGCCAGGATCAGCCGCAGCTCGACCGGCGCGGGGTCCCCCTCGACCCGGATGCGCCGCTCGCGCACTAGGAGCGACTGTCCGTCCGGTCCCGGCAGACGATGGGCATGCACCTCGCCCGGGGTGAGTTCGTCCTCCGGCAGGGTGAGCACCTCATCCCACAGCGAGCGCGAACGCAGCACACCGGCCTGACCAGCGCGGTCGATCTGCCAATAGCGCCCACTCAAGGGCTGCGCAAAGGCTAGGCCGCGCAGTTGCTGGATCAGCCGGAGCGAACCATCGGGTGCGATCTCGACGGCGGCGGCGAGCTGATTGAGCTGCGTCTCCAATTCAGCGGCGAGATGACGCTCAACATGGCGCTCGAACAGATTCGCCAACCCGAGCCAGGCGATCAACAGCGCCACGGTGATCGAGATCAGCGCGCTGATCCAGAGTCTGGCGCGCAGCGAGCGGTGTTTCATGCGCGGGTGGACCCGGAGTTCAGCATCATGGAGCCTGCGAGGCGTCATCTGTCTCGATCAGATAGCCGAAACCGCGTCGGGTCTGGATCAGCCCGGCACCCAGCTTGCGCCTGACCCGCCCGACCAGCACCTCCACCGAGTTGGAGTCGCGCTCAAAATCCTGCGCATAGAGCTGCTCGGTCAACTCCTGTTGCGAGACGACGCGCCCGGCCTGCTGCATCAGATAGCTGACCAGACGGTATTCCTGCGGCGAGAGATGGATGGCTAGCCCATCGCGGGTCAAGGTCTGGCGTCGGGTATCCAGCCGAAAGGAACCATGCACGAGGACGGGCGCCGGCTGTCCGGCGGCGCGGCGGATCAGGGCCTGCACGCGCGCGAGCAGTTCTTCGAGCCGAAAGGGTTTGGGCAAATAGTCATCGGCACCGGCCTCGATGCCCTCAACGCGCTCGGTCCAGTCACCACGCGCGCTCAGAATCAACACCGGCAGCCGCTGACCGGCAGCGCGCCACTGACGCAGCACCGACAAGCCATCGAGCCCGGGCAGTCCGAGATCGAGGATGGCGGCGGCATAGGGTTCGGTGTCCCCCATGAACCAGGCATCGCGGCCGTCGCACGCGCGCTCGACCAGGAAGCCGGCGGCCGTCAGGCCGGCCGTCACCGTCTCGGCGACCTGATCGTCGTCTTCCACCAGGAGCAAGCGCATCAGTCGTCGTCCTCCAATTCCAGGATTTCACCATCGCGGGCGTCGATCTCGACCTCCAAGCGGCGCCCGTCTGGGGTCAGGATCTTGAGTTCGTAGAGCCAGACCCGCTGGCCGTCAAGCGTCTCGTCTTCGAGTTCAATGTCGATCACTTCGCCCGGGACCTGTTCACTAATGTGATGCAGGATCTCGGCGATCGGCAGGATCTCGCCGCGCAGACGAGCCGCGCGCGCGCGTTGGTGATCCTGCAGCTGCTCATACCTGGTGGTCCCGGCGTTATCTGCCTGATCGTCGTGATCGTCGGCGCCAGCCTGAAGAGGCAGCAGGCTCAGCAGACCAATGAGGATGAAGGGATGCATGATTGAGATTTGCGTCATGGTGTCCTGCGTTACGCATGGGCTCAATCCCTCCAGGGACCATGGCCCGGAATGTCGATCCAGCGTTCGTCATAGTTGCCTTCGGCGGCTTTTTGGTGGCAGGCGTTGCACTGGCTGAAGCTGTTGACCTCTGGGTTGCCTGTCACCAGGCGGGCCGGTATCTCGTCGTGCTCATCCTTGAACTCGGCGCTTTCGGTGATGCGCGGCAGACCACCAGAGGTCGCGCTCGGATTGCTGGCACCGCCTGGGATCATCTGCTGCGACACATGCGTGGCATTGGTCCCCAAGAAGGCGCTGATCTCGGCGCGCAGTTCCTCGGACAGGCTGGCATCATCACCGTAGTGATCGATCAGCGCATCCGGTGTCATGATCCTGGCCCAGGCCTGCGGCGGGAGCAGACCGGGCTGATAGGCCATGTGGCAGGAACCGCATTCCTCACTGTAGATGGCGTTGACGACCGGCGCCTGTCGCGACTCGAACCAGTCGTCTTTGCCGCGTTCATGGTCATCGTCATCATCATCGGCGAAAGCCAAGTGGGCGCTGCTCATGGCCAGTGTGGCGGTGACCAGGAGTGTCAGAACAGATTTGAATGTATAGGGGCTCATGGGTCGATCCTCCCGCTTATTGGGTCTTGATGTAGGCAATGAAATCGGCTTTTTCGTCGGCGGTGCACTCGCGCCCGATGGTCCAGCGACAGTTGCGCCGCAACCATTTCTCGATCTTGGCGGCATCGGTGAGGCGCTGCGGATTTACCGAGGGGGCCAAGGGTTCGATGACCTTACCGGTGTTGGCATGCTGTCCCGGTTGCGTCAGATCGCGACCATGACAGGTTGTGCAACTGCGCGGCTTGGAACCATCGGCCTGCGGGTATTCCTTGACCCAACCCGCTGCTCCAGCGGCTGGGTCGGCCGCCCAGGGGGTGGCAGGCAGGATCAGGGTACTTGCACTGAGCAGGGCTGTGGCGAGGTGTCGTTTCATTGGTCGGTTCTCCGTTGGCTTGACCGTCTGCCTGGCTCCGGTCGGGGCTTTCCGGTGGTCCTTGCAGACTGTGCCGATAGCCTACCGAGGGCACCCTGACAAAAGGCTGACAGCCGCGGTTAGCCTTCGGTCAGGTGCGCTTGGTTACTCTCGCTCTTCGTGAATCCCCCTGGCCAAGGCGCCGACACGCCTGAGCCGATCAACTAATCATCAAACCTGTTTGGAAGAACCGATAACATGTCGAACGAAAAGCCGAATAACACCGCCCCCCCTGCCAGTAGCCCCGGCCTCGAGACCCCTAAGCGGGTTCGCGTCTGGGATCCGCTGGTACGGATCTTTCATTGGTCACTGGTAGCCGGGTTTGCCACCGCCTTCATCGTCGAGGACGATCTGCTCAGCGTCCATGTCTGGGCGGGCTATCTGGTGCTTGTCCTGATCAGTGTGCGCCTGGTTTGGGGGCTGATCGGCACGCGCCACGCGCGTTTCAGCGACTTTGTGCGCAGCCCTGGCGCAGTGCTTGCGTATCTGCGTGATGTCACGCGCTTGCGGGCCCCGCGTTATCTGGGCCACAACCCGGCGGGTGGAGCCATGATTGTGCTGCTTCTGACCTGTGTCGCCGCCACCGGAATCAGCGGTCTGGCGCTCTATGGCGCCGAGGAATTCGCCGGTCCACTGGCCAATGTGATGCGTGGTTTGCCACCCTTCTTGGGCGATGTTCTGGAAGAGGCCCATGAGGTGTTGGCCAACCTCACGCTCGCTCTGATCCTGATCCATGTGGTTGGGGTGCTCGCCTCCAGTCTGCTGCATCGCGAGAATCTGATTGGCGGCATGATCAGCGGTTACAAGCGCGCAGAGAGTGAATGAATGCCTCTTGCAATACGCCGGAGCTGGAGAGTCGATACCATGCCTAAACGCCCTTCCATCCCCCTGTTTGCGCTGGCGGGCCTGTTGCTCGGCGCGGCCGGAACGGCCGTGATGGCCGCAGAGGGCGAGACTCGCGATTGGCGCGGTTGGTTGCGGATGTTCCCGAACATCGCGCCCGCCACCCAGCCGGCCTATCTTGAGGAATGCGGTTCCTGTCACCTGGCTTATCCGCCCGGAGTCCTGCCGGCGGACTCCTGGAAGCACATTCTGGCACCCGAGTCACTCGCCAATCACTACGGCGATGACGCTTGGCTGCCGGAGGATCTGGTCGCCGAGGTGCGGGATTATCTGATGGCTAATGGGGCCGACACATCAGCGCGAATCCGCGAGCGAGCCTTCGCCGTGCCGGGTGCGGCGCGATCTGACGCCAGTCTGCCGCGCATCACCGAGACGCCCTATTTCATCCGTAAGCACAATCAGGTCCCGGCGCGTCTGGTAACGGACAATCCCGAGGTTGGTAGCTTCAGTCAGTGCAATCGCTGTCACATCGGCACCGATAAGGGCGTTTTCGACGAGAGTCAGATTGATATTCCTGGTTTTGGGCCTTGGGAGCATTGAGCTTGCCCGTTGCGCCACTGCGAGAGCAGAGCGGCGAAAAGCTGGAGGGATGGTCAGGAATCGCTCCGGAGAAATCACGCCCAGCTGAAACCGCCGAGCCCCCTGAGCCGGAATGAGCAGCATTCGGTGCGATCACAACGCTGCGCATGGAAAGACGAAAGGCGTTCTCTTGACATCAGCGAGCAAAGAAATCGGACGGTGAGGCCTCCGTAAGCACAAAGGTGCGCCGAGGGATGGCACAGACCGAAGGAGCGGGCATCGATGACGGCGAGCCGCTAGTACCTCATTTCAGCTTAACTTGCGGATATAAGTGCTTCAACTTCACACGCGCTTTGTCGTTGGTGAATTGCCAGTCGACGCCGATTTGGGCCTCGTTGCGTTGTTCTGCCCAGGCGGCGGTTTCGCGGCGAAGCGTTTCGATATCGCCGATGCGGCGGTCTAGGCACTGCTTGGTCATGACACTGAGTTCGATTTCGGCAATGTCCAACCAGCTGCCGTGCTTTGGTGTGTAGTGGATTTCCAAGCGCTCGATCAACCGCCGCGCTTCCTCAGGTGGGAAGGCTTTGTACAGAGAGGCGGGCGTATGCGTATTGAGGTTGTCCCAGACGATAACGACTTTCTCGGCGTCGGGATAGTCCACGTCCAGCAATGTCTTGATTTCTTGGGCTAAATCGATCGCGGTTTTGGTTTCGCGCACACTGACTTTGCGCCATTGCCCCAAGGGTTCTGTGATCATGAAGTTCACCGCCGTACCGGCGCGCTCATATTCATAATCGTAGCGTTCGGGTTGGCCCGGTTGCATCGGCAGGGGCTGGCGTGTCTCGGCAATCAACTGGGTCGGTTGTTCATCAATGCAGACAACTGGCTTCTTGGGGTCGTAGGGGCGGCGGTAGACCTCCAGGACATCTTCCATTTGCGCCACAAAGGCGGCGTCTTCCCCGGGGGGAATCACCCAGCACTTGCGCCGATGCGGTTGGAGTGCGTTTTTTTTAGTGCGCGCATCACCGTGGGTGCCGAGATGCTCTCAACGACATCCAGTTCCACCAACTTCCCCGCGAGTAAATTCAACGTCCAGCGCGCGTATCCGGGAGGCGGCTCGCTACAGGCAATTTGCACCAACCGCGCCTGCTTTTCCCCATCGAGCAGGGGCTCGCAGCTCGGGTGCTCACGTTGCTTGCGTGAAAGCGCCGCTTCAAATCCTTGTTCGACGAACCGCTCGCGAATGCTGAAGACAGTGCGCGGCGCGCAACCGAACGCCTCAGCGGCTTGTGCATCGCTCCAATTCGCCCCTTCGGCATCGACCTTGAGCAATACATTCGCATGTTTGATCTTCTGCGCCGCCGCTTGCCCTTTGCTCACCAGGTCTTCCAACAAACCACGCTCTTCATCGCTGAGACGGACTACATATTTCTTTGTCATAGCGGTATCTCCTTCTGCAATGCTCTAAGAGATACCACTAGCGGCTTGTTTTCGCAACATAAGCCGAAATAAGGTACTAGTCAACGCGCGCGAGTATTACGCAGAACGACACCTATGCGAGCTGACACCACGAACCCAAGCTGAAATCCTGCACATCGTCTCTGAGGTCCGCTCTGGTATGGTAGATGCGGACCCTGCCGATTGTTGGCCCTGGAACCGACCGAGCCGGGCGGATGGGAACCCGAACCGTTACCCAGTAACGCCCTGGAAGGGGCACAGGGTAGTCCCTGACTGGCGGCAACTCCCGAGCAACGGCAACCAGACTAGACGGCAACGAAAAGCGGCCTAGCCCTCATCAGACTAAGCCGCTGTTTTATATGGTGCGCCCTGTGCGACTCGAACGCACGACCACCTGATTAAAAGTCAGATGCTCTACCAACTGAGCTAAGGGCGCATTTTTGGTGCAGGACGCGGGAGTATAACAAGTTTTCCCGAGTCGGCGCAAAAGCGCGATTTCTAAGTTTCCGGGCTTGCCCGTCGTCGCGGGGGTGGCATTTTTCGGCGGCGGGCTTGATTAAGGCGATTGCCGGTACAATCGCGTGATATTCAGTTTAATTGTTCGCGCTGGTGGGGGTGTTTATGACGACGACAGAGGTGCTGGAAGCCTTCGAGTTACTGGAGAATTGGGAGGCCCGTTATGAGTTTATCGGTGACTTGGGGCGGGAGTTGCTGCAGGTGGCGGAGAGAGAACGAACGGATGCGAATCTGGTGCAGGGCTGCAACACGCGCACCTGGCTGACCGGCAGTCTGGTGGGAGACGACCTGGCGGTGATTGAGTTTCGCGCCGAGGCGGAGACCCCGCTGGTTCGCGGACTGGTGGCCTTGCTGCTCGTTCCATTTCAGCGACAGCCCCCGCAGGCCGTGCTGAGGACAGACCCATCGGACTACATCAACGGCCTCGGTCTGAAGGAGCATTTGAGTGGCAACCGACAAGCAGGCATGGAGCATTTTATCGAGCGCGTTTACGCCATTGCCCGCGGCCTTGGCGGCGATGCCTGAACGAGGACCCCTCTGATGCGTATCGTCGAAGTGGTGGCTCCGGCCAGGCACGCCAAGGAGTTGATGGCGATGGGGCGTTTCTATGGCGCGGCGGACTGCTGGTGGGGGGCCGAGAGCCCCGATGGGCGCCAGGCCCTGCGCATGCTGGTGCCCGACAAGGCGCGCCAGCAGTTGCTCGATGGCCTGCAAAGTCTGCTCGACAAGGAAGATGGCGGGCGCATTGTCATCCAGACCGTCAATGCCACCCTGCCGCGCGTCGATGCTGGCGATGAGGAGTCCGCCGAGAACAAGCGCAATTCGGTCGCGCATACGCGCGAGGAGCTCTACACGGAGATTGCCAAGGGCGCGCAGCTGGATGGCAATTTTCTGCTGCTGGTGGTCCTGTCGACCGTGGTCGCATCCATCGGCATGGCCGAGGACAATGTCGCCGTGGTGGTCGGCGCAATGGTCATTGCGCCGCTGTTGGGGCCGAACATTGCTTTTGCCTTCGCGACCTCGTTGGGAGACCGCCGGCTGTCGATTCAGGCGCTTGCGGCCAGTGGCGCTGGGCTTGCGCTGGCATGCCTATTGTCGCTACTCATTGGCTTGATCTGGCCGATCAACCTCGACAGCCACGAGATTATGGCCCGCACCGAGGTTGGACTGAGCAGCGTTGCGCTCGCACTGGCCTCGGGCGCCGCAGCGGTGCTGTCCTTGACCACCGGATTATCCTCGGCCCTGGTGGGCGTGATGGTCGCGGTGGCGCTGCTGCCCCCGACAGCCGTCATGGGTCTGCTGCTGGGGCATGGTCGCTGGGAGCTGGCGCTGGGTGCGGGATTGCTGCTGGCGGTCAATGTGGTCTGCGTGCTGCTGGCCGCCAAGGTGGTGTTTCTTGTCAAAGGCGTGCGCCCGCGCGGCTGGCTGGAGACGCGCAAGGCCAAGACTTCGATGTCGCTTTACATCGCACTCTGGGCCATTCTACTGGCCATTCTGATTGCCGCGATGCTGCTGCGCAGCTCGCTCGATCAGCTGCTCCAAAACGCGCCTATGCCGATGTAAGCAAGTGCCTGACTCGGATTGGACCGCGTTACCAGGCCAGCCGGAGCCGGGATGCTCGCAGCTGGGCTGGTCGCCCAAACAAGTCACCCAAACAAGCCCAATCCGTCTCAAGCCCAATCCGTCTCAAGCCCAATCCGTTTCAACCCAGTCCGCCTCAGGCACGCTCGATCGGGAAGGCGAACACCTGATCGATATGCTCGGCGCCGCAATGCAGCATCAGCAGGCGGTCGAGCCCCAGGGCGACCCCCGCGCTGTCAGGCAGACCGGCCTGCAGCGCCGCGAGCAGGTGTTCATCCAGCGGGACGAGCGGCAAACCCAAGGCAGCCCGCTCCGATTGATCTGCATCAAATCGCTGCCGCTGCTCATTGGCGTCGGTCAATTCCTGAAATCCGTTCGCGAGTTCCAGCCCCTGCCAGTAAAGCTCAAAGCGCTCGGCATGCGGCGGATCATCGCTGCTGAGACGCGCCAGCGCTGCCTGGCTGGGTGGATACGCATGCAGAAAGGTCAAGCCGTCGCGCCCCAGATCAGGCTCCAGGCAGTGGGTCAGCAACAGATCCAGCCAAGCATCCGTATCGAGCTCGAGCCCGTCACCCAGGCCGCGCGCCCCTGCGGCTGACTGCAGATCGGCGCTCGTGCACTGCCACGGGTCCAGGCCAAGTGCCTGCTGGAACAGCTCGCGGTAGCGAACGAATTCCACCGGCAGCTCGGGGCGCTGCAGCAGCACGCGCACCAAGTCCGCCACCTCCTGCATCAGCTCCGTCAGCGTCCAGCCGGGTCGATACCACTCGAGCAAGGTGAACTCAGGGTGATGGAACCGACCGCGCTCGCCGTCGCGAAACACCCGGCAGATCTGGTAGATCGGACCACTGCCGGCGGCCAGCAGACGCTTCATCGGAAACTCGGGTGAGGTCTGCAGCCAAGCGCCGTTTTCGCCGACGCGCATCGAAGCGAGCGCGGGGTCTGTGGTGGCGGCCTGCGACAGTAGCGGGGTTTCCACCTCCAGCACCTCGCGCGCGGCAAAAAAGGCCCGGATCTCGGCGAGCATGCGCGCGCGGGCCTTGAGCACCGCGGGGGTTGCACTCGGCCGCCACGCTTCCCCGACCGCTGGAGCCTGGTTCTGAATCACACCCATTGCCGGCAAAACAACTTGGGATTTCGGCACATTCCGGGCTGACTAGCGAGAGCGGATCGGGCAATGAGGGCGATGCGGCAAGCGCCCGGGCTATTCGTCCCGCGCGCGGGACACATAGGCACCGGTGCGGGTATCAACCTTGATCATCTCGCCAATCTGCACGAACAGCGGCACATTCACCACCGCACCCGTCTCGAGCGTGGCCGGCTTGCCACCGCCGCTTGAGGTGTCGCCTTTCAGACCGGGGTCGGTTTCGGTGATCTCAAGCACCACGAAATTGGGCGGCTCGACGCTCAAGGGCGCGCCGTTGTAGAGAGTCACAGAGCACATGTCCTGCTCCTTGATCCACTTTGCCGCCTCGCCCACGGCGTTCTCGTCCGCAGTCAGCTGCTCAAAGGTCTCCGGGTGCATGAAATGCCACACCTCGCCGTCGTTGTAGAGATACTGCAAGTCGGTATCATGCACGTCGGCGGACTCGACGGAGTCGCCGGATTTGAACGTCCGCTCCACCACGCGCCCGGTCTTGAGATTCTTGACCCTGACACGATTGAAAGCCTGCCCTTTACCGGGTTTGACGAATTCATTCTCGACGATACTGTATGGGTCACCGTCAAGCATGATCTTCAAACCACCCTTGAACTCATTGGTCTTGTAACTTGCCATGCAAACTCCTCAGCTCCGGCTGTTTGTCACAGGCTCAGAGCATCTTGCGTACTTTGAATTACCGCAGCCGCCGTCCCACTGGGGCTAAGCCGCCAGTGCCAGCGCTGCGATCGAATAAATCTTGGCCGACTCAATCGGCGCCGCCCGGGAGCGACCGCCAATGGTAGCGCGAAGCGGGCATCAATGGCAGGCTGATGCGCGCCCGGGCCACCAAACAGCCCCTGGACGAAGCGGTTGGCAAGCGGATCTGCGCGCCAGCATTCGCGACCTGCCCAGCCTATGCCGTCGACTCGACCTCGACCCGGCGCTGATTGCCAAGGGCGCGCGCGCGGCCACTCTCCAGGCATTGTGCGCGCCGCCAGCTTGGATTGACCGGATCGAGCCCGGCAACCCGGATGATCCTTTGCTGCGCCAGATTCTTCCGACAGCCGAGGAAACCCGCTCCCCGCCGGAATTCGGCCCGGACCCGGTCGGCGACCTCGGTGCCCAGCACTCCCCCGGCCTGCTGTGCAAGTACCCGGGGCGCGCGCTCTTGTTGGTTACGGGTGCCTGCGCCATTCAATGTCGTTATTGCTTTCGGCGTTGCTTTCCGTTCGGGGCCAGCCTGAATCATCGCAAGCGGGCAAAGCACGCCATCGAGTCCATCGCCGCCCGCCCCGACATCAATGAGGTAATTCTAAGCGGCGGCGACCCCTTGCTGCTCAATGACCGCAGTCTCGATGCGCTGCTGCGGGCGCTCGATGGCATTGGTCACCTCAAGCGCATTCGCCTGCATAGCCGCGTCCCCGTAGCGCTGCCAACTCGTATAGAGCCGCAATTGTGCAAACTGCTCGCGCGCGGCCGACTGCAGCGGGTACTGGTGGTGCAGACCAACCACCCGCGCGAGCTCGACGAGTCTACTGCGGTAGCGCTAACCCGCCTAAGCAACGCCGGCATCACCCTGCTCAACCAAAGCGTGCTGCTGCGCGGGGTCAACGACTCGCATGAGGTCCTGCAGCAACTCAGCGAAGAGCTGTTTGCCTTGGGTGTCCTGCCCTACTACCTGCACCGCCTCGACCGGGTCGCGGGCAGCGCGCATTTCGATCTACCGCTGGCAACCTGTGTCGCCCTGACCGACGCTTTGCGCGCCCGACTACCTGGCTATCTGATGCCCAGAGTGGTGACAGAAGAACCCGGCGCCGCCAGCAAAACACCACTGGAGCAAAGCCTGCAGCGCCATCAAAGCGCGCGCGATGGCAGTTGGCGAAACAGACTCGCGGATAGCCCGAGTCAGGTATAACATGGCGGCGCAGGCAGGGCATGCGCGCACTTGATGCACAAGCGATCAGCCGGACGGCGCCGCGACACCCATGATATCGCCGGCGAACACCATAGCCGGCGCCCGGCAACGCGGCACGCGAGCGCCAGAGCGAGCAACTTAGTATCAACGGCACAGGTTAGGGGATGGCCAATCCGGCAAACCATTTGCAGCTCCTGATTCTGGCCGCGGCGGCGGCCGACGCTGAGGGCGTGCTGGCCGCGATCAAGCGCGCCAAGGTGCCGGTGCGCGGGGCATTCTCCCTGAATCCCCGCAGCATCATTCGCGCCAGCCACATCGACCTGATTCTCGCCTGCATCGGCGAGGCAGTCCCAGCGAAAGATATTGCCGCCGCTTACGCAGAGACTGATCAGCGCGTTCCGCTGTTGGTCATTTCCGCCCCCGGCGAGCTGGATGCCGATGCGATGCATCTGCTGCGTGCAGGCGCCCACGGCCTACTGACACCCGGAGATGAAGCCGCCCTGGTGCGGGCCGTCACGCGCGAATGGCACATCTGGGCCACTGCTCAGGAAGCCGCGACCTTGCGCGAACGCCTGAAACGCAGCGAGCGCCATCTCCAGGCACTACTCAAAGCTGGCGGCGAGGGCTTACAGTCCGGCCGACACCTCGATCCGCGCGCTGCGATGCGCTCGTTGATCGGCGGCGCGGATGCATCCAGCACCTCAGCCTCTGGCTTAATGGACTTGCTGTCTCCCGAATATCGCGAGGCGCTCAACCCCCTGCTGGACGCTCAGGCCGCGGAGCAAACGCCAAGCCCGAGCAGCGCTGACCCCGCAGGCACGAGCGCCGATGCCCTTCCCGCACTAGCGCCATTGCAAGAATCCGCGCCTGACCTAACGCTTAAGCCAAGCGGCGATCAGCAAGCGCCAGGGCCAACACCCGAACCAGCATCGCGGCCGCCATCTGCATCTGCATCTGCTCCGCCATCCGTTCCGGCATCCGCGCCGCCATCTGTATCGACGCCGGCGGATGCTCCCGCCCCTGCTGCAAAAGTAACGGCTCAAGACGAACCGCTTGCGCTGCAGCTCTCCTCAGAACCCTCAGCCGTGCCACCTAGGCGCCCGGGACTTGGCGACCTGCCGCCGCTCACGCTCGCAACCAGCGAAGAGCCCCTGCCGGATCTGAGCGAGCAGCCGCAGCCCCTGTCCGGTCTCCCATTCAGCGATGACGAGCTCATCGAGCAGATCGAGCGCGCACTGGAAAAAGACGGCTTCAAGCTCGCTTATCAGCCAATTATCAGCCTGCGCGGCGATAGCCAGGAAAGATACAGCGTGCTGCTGCGCCTGCTTGACGATAACCGCGCCTTCCGCGCCGCCGACGACCTGCTCGAACCCGCCGCCCGCTCCGGGCGCATGCCTGAAGTCGACCGCTGGGTCATTGCGCATGCGCTGCGCGAGCTCGGTGACAGACGCCAGGCCGGCCATCGCGCGCACTTCGTGCTAAGCCTGTCCGCAGCGCTGCTGCAAGACCAGGAACTGCTGATCTGGATTTGCGACCAGCTGCGCCAGTGCAATATTCGCGGCAACTGGGTCAGCTTTCAAATCAGCGAACAAGACATCGGCGCGGCGGGGGACTCCGTGGTCAACTTGGCTTCCGGACTCCGGCAAGTCAAAAGCAAGGTCGTCGTCTCAAGCTTCGGGCGCAACACCGACTCGGAGCTTCTGCTCAGCGAGTTCCCGTTGGATTTTGTGCGCCTGTCCCCGTCCCTGACCGAAAATCTCACCAAGGATCGGCTCAAGCAGGGGCGCGTCAAGCACCTGTTTGCCACTGCCCAGTCGCGCGGAATTCGCAGCATTGCCGGCTGCATCGAGGATGAGCGCATCCTAGCCGCCATCTGGAGTGCCGGCGCCGACTATGTGCAGGGAAAATTGCTCGGCCGGCCTTCGTCCGTCTTCGAGCTGAACGACTGACGTTCAAGCAGAATCCGGCGGATTCGCCACTCCCAAAGGCACATGCCCGGTCGCTACCAGGGTGCTTGCATCCTGGCAATGTGTCTCCTGATCGTCGAAAAAGATATCGGCATCGAAGGCCTTGAGAAAACGCCCCTTGCTGAGTCCGCTCAGAAACAGCGCCTCGTCGATACGAATATCCCAAGCACGCAGGGTGCGAATCACGCGTTCGTGCGAGGGCGCCCCGCGTGCGGTAATCAGCGCCGTGCGCAAGGGTGATTCAGTTGCCGGAAAGATGCTCTGAATCCGCTGCAAGGCCAGCAGAAAGCCTTTGAACGGACCGTCGGAGAGGGGCTCGCGCGCGGCCGCGACCTCGTTGGCATTGAAGGCCGCAAGCCCATCGCGGCGGAAGATGCGCTCGGACTCATCAGAAAACAGTACCGCATCGCCATCGAATGCGATGCGCAATTGCTCATCGTCCTCGCGCACGGCAGCAAACGGCGGTGTCGCCCAGATGGTCGCCGCGGCGCAGCCCGCCATCAGGGCGCGGCGCACGTCGCTGGGATCGGCTGACAAGAACAGGTGAGCCCCGAAGGCGGACACGTACCGGTACGGGCTTGCCCCGCTAGTGAAGGCGGCGCGGGCAATCTCAAGCCCATAGTGATGGATGGAGTTGAACACCCGCAACCCGGTGTCAGTGCTGTTGCGCGAGAGCAGAATCACATCGATCTGGCCACGATCGCCAAGGCGCTCGTTGAGGGCGAGCAGCTTTTTGACCAGCGGGAAGGCGACCCCTTCCTCGAGCACGTCGCTCTCATGGGCGACCTGATACTCATGGTAGGCGCCAATGCCCTGATCCTCGAACACCCGATGGGATTCAGCGAGATCGAACAGCGCGCGAGACGAGATGGCGACGACCAAGCGGATGTCCGACTGCGGCTCAGACATCGCGCTCAGGCCGGCTCCGGCCGGCGCGGGCTAATTCTATCCTGGCTACCACGGCATCATGTTGTTCATAAAACTCATCGGCCGGCCGATACTGCGATTCATGCCGCCGAGGTCATCGCGCATAGTGGCTGTCGTGTAGGTCATGGAGCGGATCGACTCGGTCATACTTTCCATGTTCGACAGCATCGGCTCAAGCGTCCGCGAATGGGTTTCCATGGCATCGACCGAGCTGGTCATGTTGCGCACGTTATTGCTGATCTGCACCATGTTATCGGAAACAGACTGCATATTACTGGCCAAAACCGTCATGTTGGAGTCGACACTGATCGCGAGATAGTGCACGTCCTTGGCCAGACTAAAGACCAGATAAAACCCATAGGCGGCCAGAATGATGAAGGCGAAGAGCGACGGGTAGACAATCAGCTCCCAGCGCCGGGCGCTGGTCTCGAACGCCTGTGACAGACGATCGACCGCGAACGCATTGGCCCTGACCTCGGAACTGGTCTCCTCGGGCGTCGCTTGCGGATCACCTGGTTCTGGCCTCCGCGCGTGCCCGGATTCCGCCCGACCGGACTCTAATAGCGACCCGGTTTCCTCTCGGTGATCTTTCATCATGTCTGTACTACCCGTTCCGCCTCACAATTGGGTCATCCCTGCTGTCGCGCGCCTCTCTGACGCAGGCACGGCTTGGCACAGCACTGGGCACAGCACTGGGCACATCATTGGCCTTAGCGCAGCAAATGCGGATAAAGCGCCGCGGCCAAGGCATTGAACTCTTTCGCCGCCTTGCCGCGCGACTCGAGCTCGAACACCGCCAGCCCCTCGCTGAAGGAGCGGCGAAACACCGTGCGCAACGACAGCCGGCTGCGCACGAAGCGCAAATGATTCAGCGACACCAGCGCAGCAGCGGCTTCGTCGGTCTCGCGCACCGCATGATGGGTATCGCCGCGATTGATAAAGCCCAAAATCTCAGGCCCCTCGCCATCGCGCTCGACCGACTCGACCAGGCGCACAAAGCGCTGAGTCGACCAGATATCCGCCTGCGAGGGCGGCACCGGCACCAGCACCCTGTCACACAGGGACAGCGCAAGGCGCACCGAGTCCATGTCAGAGGTGCCGATATCGATCAGCGTCTCGGCGGCCTCCGCCAGCCCATCCTTGTTCAGTGCAGCCTTATCGCGCACGCGCAGCGTCGGCTCGAATCCTTCCTCGACGCGCACCTGATTGACGTCGGTCAGGGTGGCCTGGGGATCGGCGTCAATCAACTGAACATCTACCTCGGCCATCGCAAGCCACACCCCCAGGTTGAAGGTGAGGGTACTCTTGCCCGAACCGCCTTTTAAGGTTCCAACAACAGTGATCATGCCGTTATCCAAAGGTTCATTGTCCTACCCACGCGCGGCAATAAACCGGTGTGATTCACACGACAGCCCCGCGGCAGCAATCGGGCTGCCCCGGTAACAGTAAGCAAAAGGTCAGCGCCCCGAGTCACTAGGACGGAAGTCATAACCAGGCACGGATGGATAAGCGGAATCTTCCCGGAAGCCTCGGCCCGAACCCGAGTCGCCGTCATCGGCCTCCAGCGGGCGAAAGCGATAGGCAGAATCGACCGTGTTCCGCTGTCCGCGCACATCCAGCCGCTCATCTTCGCGAAAGCGATACCCTCTGAATCTGTCCGCGGGTTGCGGCCCGCCCCGCCACTGGGGAGCGGCCCCATCATTGCGCGACTCCCCGTCCCCGCGAAATCGATAACCGCTGCCCGCCTCATTGGGATAATAAAAGGGAACCGATTGCGCATCGCCCCAGGGCTCCCCTGTCTGCGGTGGCCATCCGGCGGTAGGCTGCGAGCTAGAGGGATCGACCGCTGGAGCACTTTGCTCATTGGGCTGCGAAGGCGCAGGCTGACCATAAGCACCGGTTTCCGCGCTCCACCCAGACCAGTCACCACCGCTGCCGGAATACGCATCCGCGGGGTAAGCACCGCTCGGATAGGTCACCCGGGGATACTCACCGCCGGAGCGGCCCCCGGTCGAGTAGCCAGTTCCCGCTGTCCCGTATTCCGGTGATTGCCCCGCGCGATACCAGCCAGGGTCGCCCGAGCGGTCAGCATTGGCGTGCGGCTCCCATGCCATGGCCGAGGCGAACGAAAACTGGAGCGAGACGAAAAAGGCCAGCCCAGCGACAAGACGCGACATGGATACCCCGCCGCACTGCTCGTCTCGACTGTGCTCACCACGCCTGCGCTCACCACGACTGGGCTCACCACAACGGGGATGGCCCAATGCGGCGCGGCTAATGAAACTCGGTGATTCGGGGCAAGGTTCATGGCCGCGGCCAGCACGGATGCTGATTCCGCCTGCTGGTTCAGGGCACACGCCACCTGCGATGCCCATCATTCGCCCGTGTCTCCTTGATCGTCATCGGTTTTCAGACGGATACCGCGACGGCTCGCGCTTCTCTTGCGCCCGGTGGATGCCGCTGGCGTTTTGCTTTCCGCATCCTTCCCGGCTGCAGCCGTGCCACTGGAACGGGTTGCTGTTGTCTTTTTCGCAGCCGCTGTCTTTTTAGCGGGTGTCTTCTTCACCGACGCTGTCTTTTTGGCCGCGGCCTGCTGGCCTGACGCCTTTTGGGTCGACGTCTTTCGAGTTGCCGTCTTTCTGGCCGGCGATTTTGTCTCTGCTGCTGCATTGGAAGCCGCCGCTGAGGAAGCCGCACTTGGTTCGGCACTGGCCGCCTGCTCGCCCGTGCTTTCTGATTCGGCCGCAGCGGGCGCCGCTTGCTGTGCTGCTTGTTCTGCTGGCTGCCTGGCCGGCTGCGCGTTAGCCCGCGCACTGTCCTTATCGGAAGCATTTTCGGCCCGCACGCGCAACGCGTTGCGCCTGGAAACAGCTTCCGCGGCCTGAACTGGACTCTTGGCCGCTTGCGCCGCCCGATGCTTCTTCCAAGCATCCTTGGCGAGGCTGTAGAGCAACAGTCCGAGACCGCGCAGGGCATAGCCAATCATCAGCAGGCCTTCGCCAAGATATTTCAGCTTGGAGGCAGCGGCACTTTTCGGCTTGGCAGGCGGTGCGACCGGCCCGGACGGCAAGGTTCCAGTTCCACCGGTGGCCATCTGACCGCAGGGGACTTGCACCCCAGGCGGTGCCGAGGCCACAGCGACGTCGCACAGGTCTTTGCTGGCCGCCACGCAGCCTAGCGGGATCACGATGAGCGTTAGGATGGTCGAGACCAGCACGCCAGAGGCGAGCGAGATGGCCATGCCCTGGAAGATCGGGTCGGTGAAGATCACGCTCGAGCCGGCCACCAGCGCCAGCGCGGTGATCACGATTGGCCGGGTTCGGGTGGTGCAGGCGCGCACGACCGCGTCGGTCACCGGTACGCCTTTCTGCACCTCGTTGATGGAGAAGTCCACCAGCAGTATGGAATTACGCACGATGATGCCGGCCAGAGCGATCCAGCCGATCATCGAGGTCGCCGTAAACTCGCCGCCGATGCCCAACTGGAAGGCCACAAAATGCGCCGGGATGATGCCGAGCAGAGTCAGCGGAATGGGGGCCATGATGATCAACGGAATGCGGAAATTACCGAACTCCCACACCACCAGGATGTAAATCAGCACCAAGGCCACGCCAAAGGCCGCGCCCATGTCGCGGAAGGTCTCGAAGGTGACCGTCCACTCGCCAGTCCATTCCCAACCGGAGACCTGGTCGCTCGGGGGCGGCCCCAGCCAGTAACCCTCAGGCTTGCTGCCATCCGGGGTGCGATAGTCGGCCGCCTCAATCTCGTCGCCGATTTGCAGCATGGCATAGACAGGCGCCGCCAGATTGCCGCCCACGTCGGCGACAACAAATTCAACTCCGCGCAAGTCCTTGCGGTAAATGATGGCCTCTTCCGGAACCCGCTCGAAGCGACCGAGCTCACGCAGCGGCACGGTAAAGCCTGCGTCGGATTGGACCGGCAGATCCCCCAAGGTCTCGATCTGCGAGCGCTCCGCCAGCGGCACCTGGATGACAATGCGAATAGGCTCATGCCCGGAGATTTGCTTGACATCCCCGAGCTGCGACCCGCCCAGGGCCATGGCCAGGTTCTGGTTGATGCGGTCGACCGAGATCCCGCGGCGCACGGCCTTTTCGGTATCGACATGGAAGCGCCAGTAATCGAAACTGTCGCGCATGTAGTTATCGACATCGCGCGTGCTTTCAGCTTGCTCGAAGAATTCCGTCATGTCCGCCGCGAACTGGCGCCGGACCTGGTCGGATGGACCGTGAATCTCCGCCACCACGGCTTGCAACACCGGCGGCCCGGGCGGCATCTCGACCACTGCGATGCGCGCCCCGCGCTGCTCAGCGAGGGGTTTGAGCATGTCGCGCGCAGCCACCGCGATCTCATGGCTCGAGCGGTCGCGATCATGCTTGTTGGTGAGCTGCACTTGCAGCTCGCCCTGCCAAGGCTCTGAGCGCAAGTAGTAATGCCGCACCATGCCGTTGAAATCGAACGGGCGTGCAGTACCGGCATAGAGCTGGATAGCGGTCACCTCCGGCAGCTCGCGCAGTCGGCTGGCCATCTGGGTGGCGAGATTGGCGGTGACGGGCAGCGCCGTGCCCTCGGGCATGTCGATGACGACCGAGAACTCAGGTTTGTTGTCCAGGGGCAGCATCTTCACCGGCACCCAGCTGAAATAGAAGAAGCTGCAGGTGAACAGGAAAGTACCCCAGAGCGACAAGCGGAAAATCCTGCGCTTGCGCTTGTTCTCGATCAGCGGGATCAGAATGCGCTGGTAGAGCCGTTGCAGCTTCTCACCCTCGCGGTGCTCACGCTTCTCGGCCACCTCCAGATAGCGCATCGACGGGCGCAGCCCGTTGGAAATGGCCAGATAGGGCGTGAAGACGAAGGCCGCGAACAATGAGATCAGCATGGCCACCGAGCCGAGCGCCGGAATGGGCTCCATGTAAGGCCCCATCATGCCGCTGACGAAGCCCATCGGCAGCAGCGCGGCGATGACGGTGAAGGTCGCGAGGATGGTCGGATTGCCGACCTCGCGCACCGCGTCGATGGCGGTAAACTCGTCGGTTTTGCCCTCCTCGAGCCAGCGCCGGTAGATGTTCTCGATCACCACGATGGCATCATCGACCAGAATGCCGATGGAGAAAATCAGCGCGAACAGACTCACCCGATCAATGGTGTAGTCGGTGATCCAGGCGACGAAAATGGTCATCAAGAGCACAACCGGGATGACCAACATGACCACAATCGCCGGCTTGAGCGCGCGGAAGGCGAGCAGCACCAGCAGAAAGACAAAGAAGGTCGCGACGAACAGCTTGAAGATCAGCTCCGAGACCTTCTCATCCGCCGTTTCGCCATAGTTGCGGGTGACGCTAACCTCGACGTTGTAAGGAATGCGCGTGCCGCGCAGCTCCTCCACCTTTTCGATAATGGCGTCGGCGACGGTGACGCCATTGGTCAGCGGCTTCTTGGCGATTGCAATGGTGACCGCCGGCTCGCCGTTGGCCACCAGCCCCTTGGGCGCCGCGGGCCCGGTGTAGTAGGCGACCATTTGGTCGGCGTCTTCCGGTCCCTGACGCACCCGCCCGAGGTCATGCACATAGACCGGAACATCGTTGTAGGTGCCGACCACCAGCCGGTTGATATCATCGGCATTCTTCAGGAAGGACCCGGTGGTCACCGAAAAATGCGAGCCGCTTGACTCCACCCCACCGGCGGTGGTCTCGGCATTGGCAGTGGTGATGGTGTTGGCGACCTGCCCGAGACTGATCTGATAGCTTGAAAGGCGCTCCGGCCAGACATCGACGGTGATTTGCTCGCGCCGTCCGCCAACAATGAAGCTATTGCCGGTGTTCTTGACCTCTTTAAGCACCTGCAGCACGTCCTGCGCCAGCAGCCGCAACTGGCCGTCGTCGACATCCGGCTGACCGTTGCCGTCGACATCTTTCGACCAAATCGTAAGGGTCACAATGGGCACGTCGTCGATGCCCTTGGTCTTGACCATCGGCGGCATCACACCGGGCGGGATCTTGTCCATGTTGGACGCGATCTTGTCGTTCACCTTAACCAGCGAGGGCCCCATCTGCTCGCCGACCTCGAACTCGACGGTGACGATGCCCTGGCCGCGCTGCGCCGCCGAATAGACGTGCTTAACGCCCGGAATCTCACTCATGATGCGCTCAAGCGGCTGCATCGCGAGGTTCGACACCTGCTGCGCCGAGGCCCCCGGGTACTGCACCATGATGTCGATCATGGGCACCGAGATCTGCGGGTCTTCCTGACGCGGTGTCGCGATCAGTCCCAACAGCCCCATCGCCAGCATGGCGACATAGAGCAGCGGAGACAGGGGCGAATGAATGAAGGCCCGGGCGGTCTTGCCGGCCAGGCCAAGATTCTCGCCGGATTTTGCTCCATTACCAGAAGATCCGTTCCCAGATGATCCATTGCTAGAGGGCGTCTTCTGGGGCGGGCTATCTCCAGCCGATCGACTTGCCGAAGAACCGTTGGCGGTCAGGTCATTGGATGGATCATCCCCTTCCGGGTGCTTATCGTCCTGGCTCATGAGCGTGATTCAGTCATACCCGTTGGATCAGTCATTTCAGCTTGGTCTGCTCAGCTTGGTCTGCTCAGCTTCGTTCTGGCCAGCGGCTCGCGATCACCCGGCCGGGGCGGACAGGCCGCGGATCAGTAGCCCCGGCAACGCCATCAATGCGCATCCCTGTCATTAGGACCCGAGGACCAGCCGCTAGCCACGCCCGGGCCGGGGTTGGCCAGAATCCGCTCGCCGGCGCGCAGGCCGCTCAGGATGGAGACACCGCCATCTGGGCTGGAGTCACCCACGCGCACCAGGCGCAACTGCGGGCGGCCGTCTTCGTTCAACACATAGACGCCAGGCAGGCTACCGTTGTAGCGGATGGCCGAGCGCGGCACGATCGGGCTGCTGCGCGCCGGCGCATTGAAGTCCGGCACCAGCACGGTGGCATACATGCCAGGCTCCGAGGTGCCTTGGGGCAGGTCGAACTTCACCTTGATGGTGTGGCGCTGCGGATCAGCCATCGGGAAAATCTGTGCAACGCGCACCGGCACATTGGGCGAGCCAACTACCCTCCCGCCTAGCCCGGCACCCGGCACGCCGGCTGGGATGTCGAGCTCGGCGCGCAACATCATGCCCTCACGCAGGCCGGAGCGCAGCCGCGCCGGCACATCGACCTCCACCTGCAAGTATTCCATGTCAGCGAACTTCAGCAGCGGCTGGCCCGGCTGCACCGTGTCGCCCACCTCGACCGGCTTGCTGACGATTACGCCATCAAAGGGCGCGATCGAGCGCGCGTCGCGTAACTTGGAATCGAGCGCGCGCAGCTCGGCTTGCAGGCGCATCATCTGGTGGCGCGCCTCGCGCACCTGGGTGCGGGATTGGTATAAATCGGCAGCCATTTCCGTGTCCTGATCGCGTTCACCGACGAAATCTTCCATCGGCCGGGTGAACATCTGATCGAAGAGATTTGGCACCCCCATGCCGCCCGGCGAAGACTTCGAGCGCGGCGAGTACAGCTCTCGGTTAAATTGCACGTCGGCATTGCGAATCTGCGCGTCGGCCGAGGCCATCTGTGCAAGCAACGCCTCGCGTTTGGCCTCGAGTTCACTCGAATCGATGGACACCAGCACATCGTCCTGCTCGAACTTGTCGCCCTCGATACCAGCAATGAACTTAACCCGCCCCGGCATCTGCGCGGCGAAGGTGACTTCCTTGTAAGGCATCACGGTTCCGCCAACCGACATTGTCGGGAACCCTTCGGCCTGCCGCACCACGATTGTCTCGTCGGAGGCAGCCGCCTGATGCGCGAGCCCCAGCAGGGCAAGAGCGGCCGCAGCCAGCGAGCGACTGGCGATTTGAAGCACGGGTTTTGCTTTGAATCCCATCAGTCGGGCACCTGAAGATGAGCTAGAGGTTGAATGGATAAATTGAATTTCGAACGCAAGCAGGCGGCAAAGCTGCGCTAATCGACCCTAAGCGGCGATTGCTGCTGGGCAATTTTGCCAGCGCATGCCGGCAGAACGCCAGCCAAGCCGCCGTGCGACTCGGCAGTATCCTGAAATCCCCTCGACAATTCAAGCCGAGTCAACAATTTGACGACTCCATGGCAGAACCTCAGGCACCCTAGAATGAGTCCCGTCGCCACAGGAAGACTACCTTCAGCCCGGCAAAGCGTATAGTATCCGGCTGCCGAGCAAGCGGTCCTGAATCTCAAGGTCGCCTCAAAAATTGCACCGACAAAATTGCACCAACAATAATCGCACCAACCCGGAGGAGAAGCCCAATGCCCCTGGCGGTCGGATCAGAAAGCGTACAACAGCGCATCAGCGATCTCGAGTCTCATCTTGAGCAAGAGAACCCCATTCTGCTCAATGCCGTGCAGGGCTTTCGGCGGCTCGACAGCGTCGCCTACGAGATGGATCTGCTCGAGACCAATCGCTCCTTTGCCAGCCAAATCCCCTGGTGGCCCTTGATCTCGATTCTCGGCACCTTCTCCGCTGGCAAGTCCACCTTCATCAATAATTATCTTGATCAGGGTATCCAGCGCACCGGCAATCAGGCGGTCGATGATCGCTTCACCGTCGTCGTTTACAGCCCCGAGGAGCAAAGCCATTCCCTGCCCGGGGTGTCGCTCGACTCCGACCCGCGCTTTCCCTTTTATCAGATGTCGCGCGAGATTGAGCGCGTTGCCGGCGGCGAGGGCAAGCGCATCGACGCCTACCTGCAACTGAAGACCTGTCGCAGCGAGCGGTTGCGCGGCAAGATTCTAATCGACTCCCCCGGCTTCGACGCCGATGCCCAGCGCACCGCCATCCTCAGCCTGACCAACCACATGATCGACCTGTCCGATCTGGTGCTGGTGTTCTTCGACGCCCGCCACCCGGAACCGGGCGCCATGCGCGATACCCTCAAACACCTGGTGGCGGACACCATGGTGCGCAGCGACTCGAGCAAGTTCCTCTACATACTCAACCAGATGGACACCGCCGCGCGCGAGGACAACCCGGAGGACGTGGTCGCCGCCTGGCTGCGCGCCCTCGGCGAAGTTGGCCTGACCACCGGGCGTTTCTACACCGTCTTCAGCCGCGAGGCGAGCACCCCCATCACCGACCCGGCCCGGCGCAAGCGGTTCGAGGAAAAGCGCGACCGCGACATGGATGAGATCTACCAGCGCATCGATCAAGTGGAAATCGAGCGCGCCTATCGCATCATCGCCACCCTGCGCAAGACCGCCACCGCGCTCAACGACGAGACCATCCCGCTACTCGCCCAATCGGTCTCGCGCTGGCGCAATCGCACCCTGCTGGCCGATGGCGCCATCGTTGCCGGCCTGGCATTTCTGTTCCTGTTCTGGAGCATCGGCGCCGGACATTGGCAGGGGCTGCACTATCAGCCCGGCTGGCTCAAGTCGCTTGAAGACGTCGGCATCGGCTGGGGACTCGAAGGACTTGAAATTGGCATGATCTTGCTGCTCATCGGCGCCCATTTCCTTGTGCGCAAGCTGATGATCATGGCCATGCTGCCGGGCATCCGCAAAAAGGCACAGGCGGCGAAAATGCCCGGCGACCCGGCCGCAGCCTTCCTGCGTAACACCCGCGACTGGCGCCCGCTGCTCACCGGCAAACCCGTGGGTTGGAGCCAATGGAGTGAGGGCCGCATCGCCAAAGTGCTGAACGACTGCGAAGCCTATGTGCAGAGCCTGAACGAGCGCTTCACCAACCCCAAGGGCATCAAAGACCCGGCCGCCGCAATGCAGCCACCGCCGGAAGACGCCGTCGCTAGCGAGAGCAAGGGCTGAAGCGTCGGCCTCGGTGCCGGCTGATCGCCCGGAACACTGGCCAGCGCGGCAGAACGGCCAGACTCAGAGGTCGAGCGCCTCAGCTGCCGGCCACCCTATGCGTACGACAGGCAGCGCGGCGACGTCGGTACTGGCGGTGAGCTGATGACAAATGCATTGCGAAACCAGCGCTGGAACGCCACACTCTGATTCGAAGCCGGCTGCGTGATCGTCGCGCGCTGCGCCGGCCGATCATGCGGATGGCGGCCGTCAATGATGATCGTCCGAGCTTGTCTTAACTGAGCGGACACCGCCAACAAATCGACATGGCAACCATCCATTAGCGAGCCAATTATCGATGACGCAAAGCAACCCCTTCGCCACCTCCAGCCCCGACGCTGGCATCCGGCAAGCCGGACGCACTCCTGTGACAGTCCCGCCGCACCCGCAGTGGCCCGAGCTGTCCAGCGGCGACAAAGCCGACCTGATCGCGCATATCCGCACACTGATGGCGCAACAAAAGGCGGTTCTGGTCGCGCATTACTACACCGATGGCGATCTGCAGGCGCTGGCCGAGGACAGCGGCGGCAGGGTCGCGGACTCACTGGAGATGGCCCGCTTTGGCACCGAGACCACCGCCGAGACGCTGATCGTCTGCGGCGTGCGTTTCATGGGCGAAACGGCGAAGATTCTCAACCCGGAAAAGCGTGTGCTGATGCCAGACCTGGCCGCCACCTGCTCGCTCGACGAGGGCTGCCCGGCGGATGCCTTCAGCGCCTTTTGCGATGCCAATCCTGACCGCCAGGTAGTGGTCTATGCCAACACTAGCGCGGCGGTCAAGGCGCGGTCCGACTGGGTGGTGACATCGAGCATCGCCCTGCCGGTGGTCGAGCATCTGCATGCCCGGGGTGAGAAAATCCTCTGGGCGCCGGATAAGCACCTCGGGCGCTATGTGCAGCGCATGACCGGCGCCGATGTGCTGCTTTGGGACGGCGCCTGCGTAGTGCACGAGGAGTTCAAAGGCTTCGCGCTTGAGCGCGTGCGCCGTCTGCACCCAGACGCCGCCGTGCTGGTGCATCCGGAATCCCCCGATGAAGTCGTCGACCAGGCTGATGTGGTCGGCTCCACTACCCAGCTCATCCGCGCCGTGGTGGACATGCCGCGCAAGGAATTCATCGTCGCCACCGACGCCGGCATTTTCTGGAAAATGCAGCAGCTCGCGCCCGACAAGAAGCTCATCCCCGCCCCCACCGCCGGCGAGGGCGCCACCTGCGAGAGCTGCGCCCATTGCCCCTGGATGGCGATGAACGCGCTGCAAAACCTGGCGCGGGTGCTGGAACGGGGCGATCAGGAAATTCATATCCCCGAAGACATCCGCGTGCGCGCCGTGGCGCCGATTCAGCGCATGCTCGACTTCGCGCGGGAGAAAGGCATCGGCGGCTCTGCGCAACCAAAAAGTTAGGAGCCAGCCAACCGAGGATTGCGAACTTTTTTCAGGATTGATGATGATGAAAACAATCGAGATTGATGACGACCTAGCCGCGGAACTTGAGTGCCTTAGCGATGGTTCGGTCAAATTTCCGGCGATCATCGAAATGGCTTTGCTGCGGTTCATCGAAACAGAGAAACCCTCGCGCACCGATCGCGACATCCTTGATCAAAACGCGAACACACTAAACACGGAAGCAGAAGATGTTCTCGCCTTCCAGGTGATGCCTTGAGAAGAGGCGATCTTTATCTTGTGCGTCACCCGTCGTCGCGCGACCCAAAGCGGGCAAGAGCCTTTGTCGTCGTAAGCCGACAAGTCTTGATCGACTCAAAATTCTCCACTGTCACCTGCGCTCCGGTTTACAGCCGATACCACGGTCTCTCGACTCAGGTCCAGCTAGGCACCTTGGAAGGACTGAAGCATGAAAGCGCAATCCACTGCGATGAATTAATCAGCCTTCCGAAAGCGAGCCTCACACACTACCTGGGCAACTTATCATCCGCAAAGATCCTGCAACTCAATCTGGCATTGCGACAGGCTTTGGACACCTGACAACCCTTGTTGCCCTACCCCACCCACACCCGCGCGTTGCGGAAGAGCCGCAGCCAGGGGCCGTCCTCGCCCCACTCGGGCGGGTGCCAGGAATATTGCAGGGTGCGGAACAGGCGTTCGGGATGCGGCATCATGATGGTGGCCCGGCCATCATTGCTGGTCAGGGCGGTGATGCCCTCGGGTGAGCCGTTGGGGTTGGCGGGGTAGCGCTCGGTCCCTTGGAGTGTCGATGGGTTGCCATCGGGCTCGATGTAGCGAAGCACGGTCAGCTCGCGCGTCTGTTCAAGGTCCGCATCACTGTCAAAGACCGCGCGTCCCTCGCCGTGGGCGACGGCGATCGGCAGGTGCGAGCCGGCCATGCCGCGCAGCAGGATGGACGGGGACTCGGTCACTTCCACCAGACTCAGGCGCGCCTCGAACTGCTCGCTGCGGTTGCGCGCGAAACGCGGCCAGTGCTCGGCGCCCGGGATCAGCTCCCGCAGGCTGGCGAGCATCTGACAGCCATTGCACACACCTAGGGCGAAAGTTTCGCTGCGCGCGAAAAAGGCCGCGAATTCATCCCGTGCGCGATCATTAAACAGAATGGTACGGGCCCAGCCCTGGCCTGCGCCCAGCACATCGCCGTAGGAAAACCCGCCGCAGGCGGCCAGGCCGCGAAAATCGCTCAGGCTGACATGGCCGCTCAGAATATCCGACATGTGCACGTCGAGGCAGGCGAAGCCGGCGCGATCGAACGCCGCGGCCATCTCCAGCTGACCATTCACGCCCTGCTCGCGCAGCACCGCTAGGCGCGGGCGGGCGCCTGTGTTGATCAGGGGCGCGGCGATGTCCTCGGCCGGATCGAAGCTCAGCTCGGTGGCGCCAAGGCCCGCATCATCAGCCTCGATGCGCGCGAACTCTTCATCGGCGCAGTCGGGGTTGTCGCGCAGACGCTGCATCTGGTGGCTAGTCTCGGCCCACAGCTGCTGCAGCTCGGCACGCCCGGCCTCTAGCAGCAAGCGCTCGCCGCAGCGCAGCTCGATGCGTTGATCCGCACGTGGCCGGCCCAGGCGCTGTACGCACTCGCCCAGGCCCCAGGCCAGCAGCTGCCCGTTGACCTCATCGGCCTGCGCGGCGCGCACCTGCACCACGGCGCCCAGTTCCTCGGCAAAAAGCGCGCCCAGCACCTGACTGTCCGTGGCATCGGCGCCGAGCCAGTCGCTAAGATCAAGCTCCAAGCCGCAATGCCCGGCGAAGGCCATTTCGCACAGAGTCACCAGCAGGCCGCCATCGGAGCGGTCGTGATAAGCCAGCAGCAGGCCGTCCTGGTTCAATTGCTGAATGGCGGCAAAGAAGCCGCGCAGCAGGGCTGGGTCGTCCACATCGGGCACCGCGTCGCCGAGTTGCTCATAGACCTGCGCCAGCGCTGAGGCGCCGAGGCGATGCTGGCCGCGACCGAGGTCGATCAGCAGCAGCTCGCTTCCGTTCTGAGCGGCTCCCGAATCCTCCCCGAGATCGCCTCGCAGCTCGGGCGTCAGCACACGACTAGCATCCGTCACCGGCGCCACCGCGGAAATGATGGGCGACAGGGGCGCAGCCATTTCGCGCCGCTCCGGGCCGCGCGGTCCGTCCGTCTCCCAGACGGTTTTCATGCTCATGGAGTCCTTGCCGACCGGAATGGCGATGCCCAGCTGCGGGCAGAGCTCGAGCCCGATGGCCTTGACCGCATCGAACAGGCGCGCATCTTCGCCGGGATGCCCGGCCGCGGCCATCCAGTTGGCCGAGAGCTTAATATCGCCGAGATCAGCGATGGGGGCGGCGGCGATATTGGTCAGCGCCTCGGCCACTGCCAGGCGCGCGGCGGCGCCCGCGTCGAGCAGCGCAACCGGCGGGCGCTCGCCCATAGCCATGGCCTCACCAGTCACACCCTGGTAGTCGGTGAGCGTGACCGCGCAGTCGGCGACCGGCACCTGCCAGGGGCCAACCATCTGATCGCGCGCCACCAGGCCAGTCACCGTCCGATCGCCAATGGTGATCAAGAACGTCTTGGCCGCCACCGTTGGCAGGCGCAGCACCCGCTCCAGCGCCTCGCGTAGGTCGATACCTTCCAGCGCCAGGGGCTGACAGGGCGCGGGCAGGCGCTGGACCTCGCGGCGCATTTTCGGCGGCTTGCCGAACAGCAGCCCAAGCGGCATGTCGATGGGGGTGTCATTGAGATGCTCATCGCTCAGGCGCAACTCGGGCTCCGCGCTGGCATGACCGACTACGGCATAGGGGCAGCGCTCGCGCGCGCAGATGGCGGCGAAATCATCGAGCCGATCGGCCGCCACTGCCAGCACATAACGCTCTTGGGCCTCGTTGCACCACAGCTCCATCGGCGACAGACCGGCATCGGCGCTGGGGATGGCGCGCAGCGCGAAATGCCCGCCGCGTCCGCCGTCCTTGACCAGCTCAGGCAGCGCGTTGGACAGCCCGCCGGCACCGACATCGTGGATAAACAGAATCGGGTTGAAGTCACCCTGCGCCCAGCAACGGTCGATCACTTCCTGGCAGCGCCGCTGCATCTCTGGGTTGGCGCGCTGCACCGAGGCAAAATCCAGATCCTCCGCCGAGGCGCCACTGGCCATACTGGAGGCCGCTCCACCACCCAAGCCGATCAGCATCGCCGGGCCGCCGAGCACCACCAGGGGCGTACCGGGCGGAAACTCCTGCTTAGCCACCTGCCCGGGGCGAATGGCACCGACGCCGCCGGCGAGCATGATCGGCTTGTGGTAGCCACGCAACTCGCTGCCGCCGTTGGCCAGCGGGATTTCCTGCTCATAGGTGCGGAAGAATCCAGCCAGATTCGGCCGGCCGAATTCGTTGTTGAAGGCTGCCGCGCCGATCGGCCCCTCCAGCATGATGTCCAACGCCGAGACGATGCGCCCGGGGCGTCCCCAATCCTGCTTCCCTAAATGCTCCCGGACCTGCTCCCAGGGTTGCTCGCAACCAGGCAAGCGCAGATTGGATACCGCAAAGCCGCACAACCCCGCCTTGGGCTTGGCGCCGCGACCGGTGGCGCCCTCGTCGCGAATTTCCCCACCCGAGCCGGTGGCGGCGCCCGGATGCGGCGCGATGGCGGTGGGGTGATTGTGCGTTTCCACCTTGAGCAAAATTTCGAGCCGCGCATTATGCTCGCGGTAGCGCCCGCCGTCAGGCGAGGCCACCAGCCCCTGAGCCGGCCAGCCAGCGATGACCGCGGCGTTGTCCTTGTAGGCCGAGAGCACATCGCGCGGCGCCGACTGGCTGGTGTTGCGGATCATCGCAAAGAGCGTCTGCGACTGCTCATCACCATCGATGACCCAGTCGGCGTTGAAAATCTTGTGTCGGCAGTGCTCGGAATTGGCCTGGGCAAACATCATCAGCTCGACATCGCTGGGATCGCGACCGAGCGCGCTGAAGCTCTCGAATAGATAGTCGATCTCGTCGCTTGAGAGCGCCAGGCCAAGCTCGACATCCGCCTGCAGCAGCGCCTCGCGCCCGCCGTTTAAGACCTCGATGCGCCGCAGCGGGCGCGGCTGCGGCTGTTCGAACAGCACCTCGGCCGCGCTCTGATCGAACACCAGAATTTCCGTCATACGATCATGCAGCAGCGCACCGGCATGGCGCAGCGCGTCCTGATCGATGGCATAATCAGCGCTGAGATAGTAGGCCGTGCCGCGCTCGATACGCGACACCCAGGTCAAGCCGCAGTTGCGCGCGATCTCCGTCGCCTTGGTCGACCAAGGGGTTTGAGTGCCGGGACGCGGCAGCGCGAGCAGCAACAGTCCCTCGGGCGGACTCCCTGCGGCCAGTCCTTGGGGATCGAGCAGTTGCGCGAGCCGCTCGCGCTCATGTGCGGGGGGCGACTCGCCGGATTCGTCATCCCGTGGTTCGAGCTGAACGAAATGCAGATATTCCGCCGCGAGGCGCAGCGCGCCCAAAGTGATTTGCTTCGTCCCAGCTTGGTCTGGGTCGGCTTTTTTTGCGCCGGCCTGTTCCAGCCGCTGGCGCAGTTTTTTCAGACGGAATTCAGACAGCGCTGGTGCGCCGCGCAGACACAGCATAGCGAGGTTACCTTTGGTCGCGGATAATCCGTGCCGGCCCATCTTAAGCCGATTCGCGCGAGGGCGCGAAATCGAAATCAACCGGCGGTCAGCGCATGCGAAGGTCCCGTCGATGCCTTAACCAACACTTCTGCCGATCGCAAAGACGATGTCCTTTGTCGAACGGCGTTCAGGGCGATTTTGCTATCAGGTTCCCATGGCCACGACTGACACCGATCCGGATTGGCCGGATACCTTGCATTTCCGCCCCATCGGACGCATACACTCGCCGTTCGACGACAAGTTCGGCATTCCGCGCCAGGCACGCCTGGCTCCGGCCGCGCGGGCACGACTGAAAATGCTCCCCCCCTACGATCGCGAAGAAGCCTTCAACGGGCTCGAGGGCTTTTCGCATCTCTGGCTGGTGTTCGTATTCCACCGCGACTGCCTCGCGGCGGACTGGCAACCCATGGTGCGCCCGCCGCGGCTGGGTGGTCGCGCCAAAGTCGGCGTCTTTGCCAGTCGCTCGCCCTACCGGCCCAATCCCATCGGCCTGTCCGCGGTGGCCTGGCACGGGCTTGCGCGCGACGACTCCGGCCTGCATCTAAAGCTCAGCGGGGTCGATCTGCTCGACGGCACACCGGTACTGGATATCAAGCCCTATGTGCCCTATGCCGATGCGCTACCCGACGCCAGCCCCGGTTTCACCGCCGGGCTCGAGGATGCTGTCTGGTCGGTGAGCATTAGCAACCAGGCCGAGCAACAACTTGCCGGGATCGACCCGGAAGGCACACTGCAGCTGCGCGCGCTGATCGAGCAAGTGATCGCGCTTGACCCGCGTCCGGGCTACATGGACCGCTACCCGCAGCGCGATACCTTCGCGCTGCGTTTGCATGGTTGTGACATTCAATGGCAAATTGCAGGCCAGCGTGCCATTGTGACGCGCATCACAGCGGTTACCTGAACGCGCGAGATCAGCGGTCAGCTATACTCGGGTTGTGAGTAAAACCAATTACAGGTTCCTACTGGGGAAAAACCATTGCAGATTCCGGAAGTCAATTGGGAACAACTGCGCCAGTTCCGGCTAGCGCTTGCCGTCAGCGGTGCCTTTTTTCTGCAAACCCTTCTCATCCCCGGCGTGCCTCCCGCCTGGCTGAGTCTGTTGCTGGTCACCGTTGTATGGGTCTACCAGGCCTTGCAGGCACAGCCGCACAGCAAAAACCTCGCGAGCGCATCGAGCAAAGAGGTTGCCACTCTCGCCGAAACCCGCCGCTGGGATCATGAAATCTGGAGCCTGGTGGTCGAGGTCGATGAGCTGATCAAAAACGAAATCTCCGAGCTGCGCGAAATGGTGCACCAAACCCTCGGGTTGATCTCCAATGCCGTCAGTGACCTGCAAAACAGCTTCTCCGGCATGCTGGCCGAGTCCGAAACCCAGCAGGGTCTCGTCAACAACCTGATGCAAGGCAGCGAAGGGAACCCCTCCTCGGGTGGGGAAACGCACATCGATGTTAATGATTTCCTAAAAGAAAACAGCATCCTGCTGACAGAGAACGTCGAGCGACTCATCAACATGGGCAAAAACAGCGTGGAGGTTGCCCATCAGGTCGACGACCTCTCGACGCAGATGGATGGTATTTTCACGCTGCTCGACAGCGCCAACAGCATCGCGCGGCAGACCAACCTGCTCGCACTTAATGCCGCCATTGAGGCCGCCCGCGCCGGCGAGGCCGGGCGTGGCTTTGCCGTGGTCGCGCAGGAAATTCGCAAACTCTCCCAGGACTCGGCCCAGTTCAACGACGAAATCCGCGATCAGGTGCAGCAGTCTCAACGCATCTTCACCGCCACGCGCGAGATCGTCGGGCGCATGGCCTCGCAGGACATGAGCACCTCCATCAACGCCAAGGGCACGATGGATGAGATGAGCGAAAAGGTTCAGGCCATGAACGCCATGGTCGCCTCAGGCATCGATGAGATTGGCAACGTGGTTGACCGCCTGCGCGAAAACGTCAACACCGCCCTGCGCCTGCTGCAGTTTGAGGACATTACCCGGCAAGTGCTCGAGCGCGCCGACAAGCGCATCGATTTCCTCGAGCGTTTCGCCGCCGAGCTCAACCAACTCCCCTTAGCCCAGAACGACGAGTCCGGCGAGGAGGTCGAGGCCGCCAAGACACGGCTCGAAGCGCTGCGCTCTGAGGTGGCCGACGCCGCCCACCGCGCCGTGAGCCAGCAGAACATGGCCGCCGGAGAGCTTGATTTCTTTTAGCCGGCGAACTCCTGCCAAAATGGCGCGGCATCGGCGTAAACTGATCACTTGGCAGCACGCCACCGCCCGCACCAGCCCGGGTACCAGAGACCGGAACAACCGCCACAACCTACTCCCGGGACGCCTGCCACTGGAGCATTCGCGGCCCGAGTGAACATCGGAGAAAGCCATGAGCATCACCCGACACATCGATGAATCCAAGCAGCAAGTCGTCATTAAGATCGACGGCCGCTTCGACTTCGCGCAGCACAAGGCCTTCCGTGACGCGTATCGCGATATACCGTCCGGCAGCAAGTCCTATGTAGTCGACCTGTCCTCCACCTCCTACCTCGACAGCTCGGCGCTTGGCATGCTGCTGTTGCTGCGCGAGCATGCCGGCGGCGATTCCTCGCCGGTGCGCATCCAGGGCTGCGGCGAGGATGTGCAGCGGGTGCTCAAGATCGCCAACTTTGAGAAGCTCTTCCGCCTCGATTAATGCCACCGCGTGATGCCCGCGCGCAAGTCATGCCCGCAATTCATGTTCCTGAGCCATGTTCTCACTTCATCTGCCCGAGCCATGCTCCCGAATAATCCACCGGCAGCACCCACAGTTTTTCATCCGTTCGCATGAGTAACGCCGAGACCCAGGCGCGCCCCGGCAGCCAGCAGCCAGGCGACCAACAGCTCGGCGCCCCGCGCGGCAAGGCGCTGGTCGTCGATGACGAGCCGACCAACTGCCGCCTGCTGACCCAGATGCTCCAGCGCGAGGGCTTCTCCGCCATTGAGGCCCACAATGGCGAGGAAGCCATCGCCAAATTCGACAACGAGCATCCCGATATCATCTTCATGGACGTGATGATGCCGGGCATGGACGGGTTCGAAGCCACGCGCATCATCAAGGCCCGCACCGGCAGCGAGTTCGTGCCGGTGATCTTCCTTACCGCGCTGCGCGATGAAAAATCCCTGATTCAGTGTACCGAGGCCGGCGGCGATGATTTCCTGTCCAAGCCGTTCAGCTTCGGCATCCTCAAGGCGCGCATCCAGGCCATGGAGCGCGTGCGCGATCTCCAGCGCTCCATTGCCGCCAAGAATGCAGCACTCTCCACCCTGATCGAAAAAGACCAGGAAGAGCAGAAGCTTGCCGAACGCCTGCTGAGTCGCGCTGTCAACACGCGTAACGCTGCCACCGGGCGCTATCGCTTCGTGCAGCGCCCAGCGACCACCTTCAGTGGAGATCTGGTGCTGTCACAGTACCTGCCCGACGGCGGGCTGCGCATTCTCATTGGCGACTTTACCGGTCACGGACTCGCAGCCGCCATTGGCGCCATGCCGGTGTCGGACATCTTTCACACCATGACATTAAAAGGCGTGGATGATGACCGCGTGCTGTCAGAGATCAACCGCAAACTCTACCAACTGCTGCCGGCGGACCGCTTTATGGCCGCCTGGCTGATTTCCATCGCCCACACCGGCACCACTTTGCGCTGGTGGAACGGCGGCATGCCAAGCGGTTGGATGCAAACTCGCCATGGCCTGGTCGAGCTCCACTCCCACAGCCTGCCGCTTGGCATCCTGCATCCGCTGCCGGAGCGCGAGCATGCCAATCACCTGCAGGCCGAGCCCACCGACCGCCTGCTGCTGATGAGCGACGGGCTACTCGAAACCGGCACCAAGCCAGACGAGCTGATGTTTGAGGACAACGGCTTTCCGCAGGTGCTCGAGCGCTGGAAGCACGGTGAGCCCGTCATGGACCACCTGATCGAATCGCTCGATGAGTTGCGCAGCGGCGAGCCCTTCGATGACATCACCATTGTCGAGATCCCGCTGGGTAACTCGGACTATCACTCCTCTCCGGCATCCAAGACCGCGCTCTATCAATCCGGCTGGCGCTGGTCGATCGAGCTGGCGGACGCGCGCCTCGACACCCTGCCCGCGCTTGAGGACCTGCTCGGCTCCGTGGGTCTGCTTGAGGGCCTGCACAATCACATCGGCGCGCTGCAGACCATTGTCACTGAGCTTTACACCAACGCCCTTGAGCACGGTGTTCTGAGGCTCGAGTCCAGCATGAAGGCCACCCCCGACGGCTTCGAGCTCTACTACCGCGAGCGCGAACGCCGCCTGGCTGTGCCCACGCCAGGCTGGATCAAGCTCAGCTTGAGCTACCAGCCCGGCTCTGGGCGCCAAGGACGCATCCGCATCAGCGTGCGCGACAGCGGCCCTGGCTTCGATGATGAAGAACCCCTGCAGACCGATGCCTCCCAACCTTGGGGACGCGGCATGAAACTGGTGCGCGATCTGTGCGAGTCCGTCAGCCATAGCCGCAATGGCGCCGAGGTCGAGGCAATTTATGCCTGGTAACTTTTTGCGCCTGCCCTCGCTCCACCACTCCATCCGTGACTGAGCTCCATGACTGAGCAGAAAAATCGCCAAACATCATCCGCGCTCAGCGATCGCATGCTGCAGGTCATCAACGCCACGCCCGTTGCCATCTGCATCACCAATGCCCAAGGTCTGTTTGAGTTCGTCAACCCGGCCTACTGCCACTTTTACGGCTATAGCGTCGAGGAGTTACTCGGTCAGCACTTCACCCTGGTGGTGCCGGATGAAAACAAGACACTGATGCATAAGCTCCATGACCGCTTCATCGCAGGTCACAATGAGGTGCGTGGGGAGTGGGAGGTGCTCGACCGCTGCGGCAACATCAAGCAGATCATTGCCGACGCGACCCAGATCACCGGCAATGACGGGCAGCCGCGCAAGGTCACCTTCATCATGGACATCACCGAGCGCATCCGCCACGAGCGCATGCGCGCGGACATCGAACGGCTGATGCGCCATGACCTGCGCACGCCGCTCAACGCCATTCTCAACATACCCGACCTGATCCGCGACGATGGCAACCTGACCGCCGAGCAGCTCGAACTGCTCGACATTGTCGAGCGCTCCGCGCGCACCATGGTGGAGATGATCGATGCATCGCTCAATCTCTACAAGCTTGAGGCCGGCGGCTACCCGTTGCAGGGCGAGCCCATGGACCTGCTCGAGCTACTCGCGCGCGTGCTGTCGGACTGCGAAAAATTCGCCGCCAGCCAGGGTCAGCAGGGACGGCTGCTCATCGACGGCCAGCCCGTCACCGCGGCGGATCGCTGCATCCTGCGCGGCGAACCGCTGCTGTACTACAACCTGTTCGCCAATCTGATCAAAAACGCCTTTGAGGCATCGCCCGCCGACGGGCAAGTAAAAATCAGTCTCGAGCGGGGAGGCGAAGGCGCAAGCGTCAAGATCCACAACCAAGGCTGCATCCCGGCCGAGATTCAGCCGCGCTTCTTCGACAAGTACGTCACCCAGGGCAAGAGCAGCGGCAACGGCCTGGGCACCTACTCAGCCCGCCTGATCGTCAATGCAGTGGGCGGGACTATCGGCTTCGACAGCGCCGAAGACACCGGCACCCTGCTGTGGGTCGAGCTACCCGGCGACAGCCGCGTGACTGAGCGGTCCGATTGAGGGATTTATGCAGCCAGCGCTCCGCGCAGTCGGGGCTCCAGCAGGGCGTACTCCTGCTGTAGACGCCCCACCAGATCGGCCGCTATGGTGAGATCAGGCGCCGACTTCTCGAGCTGCTCGGCTAGCTCCTGCAGGTGCGGCGCAGAGACCGCGCCGGCCAGCCCTTTCAGGCTGTGCCCCTTAAAGTGCAGCCCGCCGAGGTCCCCCGCTTCCAGCAAGACGCGCATTTCCTTGAGCCGCTCGGGCGCATCGGCCAAAAATTGTTCGATGGTGGCATCGGCGATTTCCCGATCATCGCCGAGACGGCGCATCAACTCAGCAATATCGAAACGCTCATCCCCCCCCCCCGCTGGCGGCATCCTGTGCGATGAGTCGCGCGGCATCATAGCGCACGCCGCCGTTCTCGACCGGGGTGGCCTCGGCTGGGCTGGCGGAGTCCGCTCCTGCCACCTCGGGCTCCGGCGCGCCCGGGGACGCCTGCAACTGCCCCGTGCGGAAACCGCCAGCACTTGCCGGCATGGCGTCTGCCTGAGGCTGCGTGCCCGACAGCCGACTGGCATAGGCATTGGTTTCGGTCTGCAACCGCTCGATCAGATCGCTGGCTACGCCGAACAGGCTGTCGAGCTCGGCATGCAGCTCGGCGCTTAGCGGCAGCACGTAGAGCTCGCTCAGTGCCTTCAGCACCTTCTCGGGCTGCGGTATTTCATCAGGCGAGACACTCCGCGCACCATAGCGACGGCGTTCCGTTGTGGGCCCCGCCGACAGAGCTGAGGTCTGCAACGGCGACAAGCCCGCCTCAGTGACCGCTAGCGAATCAACCCTCTCCAGCGGGTCCTCGGAGCGCATTGGCACCGCCACATCCTCGGCACCGAGCGCGGCATCCAGCTTTTCATCCATCAGCACCGCGCGGTCGCGTCCCGACGACTTGGCGCGATTCAACGCCCGATCGGCCAGCTCCAGCAAGTAGGTCGCCGGATGCGCGTCATCGGCGCGAACCGCCGCCACGCCCAGGCTCACGGTGACATGATTGGCCGCCGAGGAATACTTGTGCTCTAGCGCAAGTTCCTTGACCGCCGCGCGCATGGCCTCAGCCGTAACCCGCGCGCCTTCCAGGTCGGTATCCGGCAATAAAGCGACGAACTCCTCACCACCATAACGCGCGAGTAGATCGCCCTGTCGCTTCAGCGCGCTGCCAAGCGCCGCCGCGCCCTGTTGCAGGCAGATATCTCCCGCGCCATGGCCGTAGTGGTCGTTCAGTGCCTTGAAGTGATCAAAGTCGATCATGATCAGCCCCAGCGGCTTGCCGCTGAGACGCGCACGCTGCCACTCCTTGTGCAGCAGGGTATCGAACTTACGCCTGTTGTAAACATGCGTCAGGCCGTCGATGTAGGACATAGCCTCAAGCATGTCCGCTTTCTGGCGCATGTTGATCTGATTGCGCACCCGCGCGCGCACAATCGGCAAACTGATAGGTTTGGTGATGTAATCGGCCGCGCCCAGCTTTAGCCCGACCTCCTCGGCCGCGCTGTCGCCAATGGCGGTAACGAAAATAACGATAATATCCTTGGTGTTGTCATCCGCCTTGAGCCGGCGACACACCTCAAAACCGTCGATCTCCGGCATCATCACATCGAGCAGGATCAATGCCGGTTTGTCCGGCCCCTGCGCAATGGCCAGCGCCTCCTCACCGCCGCGGGCCTCGGAGATGTGATAGCTGTCACGCAGCATGCGCGAGAGCAAATAAACATTCGCCGGTTCATCATCGACGATCAGTATTCGGTAATCCTGCCTGCTCACGATTCTGTTACCGCCAACTTCTCCGCCAACTTCCCCACGAGCCCCGACAGGCCCCAATGCGCTCTCATCAGTTCTTCATCCTAGCTTGCCGCGCGATTTACCGCCACCACCCCGGGCTTTTTCACGTTTGAGAACCGGGCTTGGCAGCCCGCCACCCATGAGCTAGCCAGCTTGCATCATCAAGGGTCAGACAGAGCGCATCGTGCCAGTCATTTCCACTCAGACGGCGGTAAAACTTAAGCCCCATGACCAGGCTCAGCGCGTACGCGATCGTCGTCGCCGCAGCGGCACCGGCGAGCCCGAGACAGGGAATCAGGATCAGGTTCGCGGCCAGGTTAACCACAACAACTGCCAGTGCGACCAGCATGTTCAACTCCGGGCGGCCGCGCGCCGCGATATCGTTGGCAAGCACGCGATAAACCGCCATCAGCACCATGCCCGGCAGCAGAATCCACAACGGTAGCACAGCCGCGGCGTACTCGCTGCCAAATACCACATCAATCAAGGTATGCGCCAACCAGGCCAGCACCAGGGCGGCCATGGCAGTGATCAGCAACAGCCACCGGGCGATCAATGGCGTGAGCTGCTTGCGCTTGGCGTCATCGCGCGACAGTTGCGCCAGACGCGGAAGCAGAACCGTACTCACCGCCTGGGAAATCAACCACAGCTTCTCGGCCAGGGCCACCGCGATCACATACACCCCGACAGCCGCCGGACCCAGAAACAGATTAGCCAGAAAGACATCCGCTTTGTAGTTGAGGAAGGCCAGGATATTTCCGACATGCGCCTTCCATCCGTAGCCGAGTGAACGCTTCAAACAGGTTGCGACTCCCGGTCCCCTGTCATCCGCCCGAATCCATTCCGCCACCCAGCGCAGCGTCAGCCCGAGCGCCACCAGTTGCGCGACAAGCTGGGCACCGAGCAGCCCGGTCAACTCCCGGTGACCGCCAAGACTGAGACCCGCCACGAGCAGCAGCAGCATGGCCGGCTGCACCATAGCCAGCAGATTATAGCGCCCGAACGCCTGCAACCCCTGCAGCAGACTATGCAAATAGCTGTTCAGGAGCGCGAATGGGTAAACCCCGAGCGCGAGCCATAAAGCGCTGGCGTCGATGCCGGGAAACAGCCTCTGGCGTTGCCACAACAAGAGCGCTGCGCCAATGACCAGACCCACCAGGCCAACCAGCAAGAAGATCACCAGATTTGCGACAAAGAGTGCGCGCACGCCGGCCTGCTCAGTCCCCAGGTAATAGACGTTTGCCGGAGCAACGCCGAAATTGAGCAGGGACACAAGCAGCGTCGGCAACAGCAGTGCAACGGCATAAGCACCGTTCGCTGCGGGTCCGTAGACCCGGGCAATGATCACAATGGTCAACAGGCCGAACAGCGCCGCCGCAAGCTGCCTGACAAAGGTGGCACCGACATGCCCCATCAGGCGGCGCAAACCGAGCCCGCGGGTCATCTGTGGGCCTGCTGCGGCGGCGGCCCCGCGCCCGTGCGTTCTAGCAACCGCTGATAGGCGTCGACCAGGCGACTGACAACCGCCGGCTCGCCATAGCGCGCCCGGCAACCGGCACGCAGGGCATGGGGGTCATAGCGCCAGGCCGTTAAGCGCAAACGCCGCAGCGCCTGCGCCAGCGCTGCGACATCGTCCGTCGGCACCAGCAGCCCGTCCTGCTCGCGCACGATAGATTCCGGCCCACCACAACGGGTCGCGATCACTGGCTTGCCAAGCGCCAATGCCTCGATCAGCACAATGCCAAAGGTTTCATAACGGCTCGGCAGCACTAGGGCATCCGCAGTGGCAATGAGCTCAAGCACCTGCGCGCGATCGAGCACCCCGAGAAAGCGCACCCGATCGGACAGGCCAAGCTCCTCCACCATGGCCTGCAGGGCCTCGCGTTCCGAGCCGTCGCCGCCGATGTCCAGGCGCACCCTGGGGTCTGCGCGAAAGGCACTCGCAAAGGCCCGCAGCAAAACATCCATGCGCTTGTTCGGGGTCAGCAGGGCAACAGCCGCAAAGCAGAAACTATCCGTCTTCTCCCGGGCCGCATGCCGCGCCGGCAAGGGGTGATCGAGAAAAGCAGGGTCGACCGTGTTGGGCATTTCCTCCCACAGACCCACCTCCGCCCCAAGCGAGGTGCGCAGTTGCTGCGCAAATGCTTGACTGACCGCAAAACGACGCGAGGCCGCGCGCGCGGCACCGGCCGCCGCGCTCAGCTCAGTCGGCTTCAGCCGGCCGAGCGCATAACCGGAGTAATGCTCGGTCACGACAAACGGGATGCCATCGCGGCGCTGAATGCGTTGCGCCAGCACACCGGCATTTAGCAGACAGTGGGAGTGGATCACATCCGGCTGACCATGAATCGCCCGATAACGGCGATAAAGGCGCAGCCCCAGGCGCACCCAGAGCCGGATATTCCCGTAAGGAATGCCGGGTAGCCAGGCCCATGCATCGTCGCTAATGACCGGTACCTCCGGGTAGGCTCGGGCACTTGGCTTGGCAGCTGCCGCGACCATCACTGGCAGATCAGGCGCCGCTGACTCGGCGATGTCCCGTCTGCCTGAGATACCAAAGCGCCAATCCCGCAGGGAATGCAGCCGCGGGTGGATGACACCCACCTGCACCCCCTCGCGCGCCAGCGCTCGCACCTGCTGGCGCACATACACGCCAGCCACGTCATTTTCCGCGCGCGGATACCAGGTGGAGATAATTAGCAGGTGCAACGCAAACCGCTCAGCAACAGGCATCCGCTCGGGTGCCGCTGGCGACCACGCACCAGCCATCGATCATGCCTCGTTGCAACGGACGCAACGGCAGCGCCAGCAACGAACGCAGCGCCATCGCAAAGGTGGGTGCGTAAATCAACGGCAAGGTGCCGGCTGGCGTGAGCTCAACATCAGTCAGTCCGCTGCGCGAGAGGATCAACTTGAGCTCAAAAGGGGCAATGGGGTTGATATGGCCATAGGCCAGATTCGGCTCTTCGAAGCTCCAGAATTGCCCCTTATGCAGAAACAGCAGGCGGGAAAGCCAAGAGGCAGAGTTGGGCGTGCTAACAACCACCGTGCCGCCAGGCCGGGCCAGCCGCACCAGTCCGCGCACATAGGCCCAAGGGTTTTCGACATGCTCGATGACCTCGATGCCGCACACGGCATCGAAGCAGCCAGCATGCGCGTCGATGAAGTCCGCCCATTGCGTCTCGGCATTGAAATCCACCCGATGATAATCGATCGCGCGTGCTTGCTGCGCACAATCGCCATCGTTCACGTCCACGGCCGTGACCTTGTAGCCGAGATCATGCAAGCGCGCCGCCAGCGCACCCTGCCCGGCTCCCATATCGACAACGCGCGAGCCCAGCGGCACCCGTTGGCGGATGACGTGCGCGACCTGCTCATGCAGCCCTGGGTCTGCGCGGATCAATATCCCGTCGTAATACTCCAGCGGCTTTTTGCGCAAATACAGCCGGGGGCGGGCGGCACTATTCATAGTTGTTGGCAACCACGGGCAGCTTGAGCACAAAGCAGCCGCCGCCGAGTGCACCGGCATTGCTGACTTCGATGAAGCCGCGCGCTCCGTTGGCCGCGCCATGGCGCTCGGCCACCAGAGCGCAGAAATGCAGGCCCAGGCCAGTATTCCCCATCTTCGCATCCGGTGCGGCGCTGTCGTGCAACGTGCGCCGGCCCAGCATGCTTTCCGGGTAACCCGGGCCGTCGTCGTCAATCGCCAGCACCAGCCAATCACCGTCGCGTCGCGCACTCAGGCGCACGGTACTTGTGGTGTAGCGCACGGCGTTTGTCAGCACGTTCTCAATCAGCGAGCCCACCAGGTAGGCATCGAGCGTCCAGGCCAGTTCCTCATCGCAGGCGATGTTGCAAGACAGCCCGCGCTGGTCGAGCAGCGGCTTGTTGTTCAGCCAGCTGTCCTCAAGCAGCTCATAGAGGTTGGTTTGCTGAAAATTCTGCGGATACAAGCCATGATCATGGCGATAGATGGTCAGCAGCTTGGTCAGATTATCTTTCATCCGCCGCGCTTCGTACTGCAGTTGCGCGAGCGCTTCGGCCTCGGCCGGCTGCTTGGCGCGGTCGGATTCAGCCAGCGTGTCCACGGCGTTAAGCACCCGATTCAGGGAGTTTTTCATGTCATGGATGCCAATCGCCAGCACGGCGCTGAAATCCACTCCGGCATCGCTATTCATAAGTGGTCTCCGCAGTGCGCGCCGCGGCCAGTGCCGGATAGCGCCCAAGCTCGCCGATTGCGTCAACCGCCTCGGCCAGGGCGGCGCCGACGCGTTTGGGCACCGGGGCCTTGCCGAGCAGGGCGTCTAGCTCGCCGAGCAGCACGTTCTGCCCGGTGCCGTCGCTCGGCGCCAGACACAGCATTTTGCCAGCCAGCTCCCAATAACCGAGCTGCGGGTCATCGGCGCAGTTGCGGCTCATGGACTTCAAGCGCCGCTGCGCCTCGCGCATGTCGCCACGCGCCGCCAGTGCCTTGATCAGCGCCAGGTAATCCGCCGGATCGGGCAGCCCCATCTGCGCCGCGATCTGAATCGCGCGGCGCCAGGCGGGTTCGGCCAACTCGTAGCGGTGCAGCCGCATCGCCAGGCGCGCCAGCGCGCGCTGGCGGCGTAGGGATTTGGGCGAGCGCTCCAGCGCGGCCACCAGAATGTCCAGCGCTTCGGAGGAGCGGTTTTGTTGCTCGCACAGGGCGGCGAGACGATCATGCGCGGCCATGTAGTGCGGCGTCAGCGCGATGGATTCGCGATACAGCGCCTCGGCAGCCGCGGCATCTCCGCGCGCGTCCATAACCTGCCCGCGCCGGGTCAAGGCCCAGGCCAGCGGTCTTTCCGCCATCGCCTGGGTGCAGGCGGCCTCGGCGCCGTCGAGATCCCCCGCCGACAGTGCCAGCTCAGCGCGAATGTTCAGCAGCTCCAGACGATTGGGCGGATTCTCGCCCAGCAGCGCATCAAGCACCTCCAACGCGCCTCGTGGCCCCTGCGTGCTGAGCGCACGCGCGACCGGCCCGAGGGGCTCGCGACGGCGCAGTGCCCGTCCGAGGCGCGCGCGCAACAGATCCTTGGTGAAGGGCTTGGACACATAGGCATCGGGCGTGAACTCAAGCGCCCCCATGACCATCTCGTTGGAGTTCTCGGCCGTGACCATAACAAAAACGGTCGCGAGATTGATCAGCCCTTCGGCGCGCGCCTGATCAAGCAGCTGCTGCCCGTCGATGCCATCGCCGAGATTGTAGTCGCACACCACGATGTCAAACCGCTTGGCGCGCAGCGCGGCCAGGGCATCTTCTCCCGTTGCCACCGGCGTGATGTGATCAAAGCCGATGGACATCAGCATCTGGCGCAGCGTGCTGCGCATGTTCTGAAAGTCATCAACAATCAGCACCGTCTTCTTGGCCAGATTCATGCTGACACTATACCGGACAGTGCGCTATTTTTCGCTGTCTGGGTGCTTAATTGGCGGCGGGTTTTGGGGGCGGCTCCGGGGGCAGGCACCGGTCCCGGGGGACGCCGTGAATACATCCATGTAGGCTTGCGATCGCATCCATGCGATCGAACACCCCCGCGACCGATACCTGCCCCCGGAGCTCATAGTGCTGGGCTGGCGGCTGGCGGACTGGTGGACGGGTGGGCGGATGGAGGTCTCTGGGATTTGGATTTGGATTGGATTGGATTTGGATTGGGGTTGGGGTTGGGGTTGGCGTCGGGGCTCAGGCGTAAATGTCTACACCAAAAATGGCGCGCACGTATTCGCGCTCCTGGCTGGTGCTGACAGCATGGTAGGCGTCGAGAGCCTGGCGTGCCTTGGGGTTATTTTTCTCGACCTCTGGTGCCGAGGGGCGGGTGTGGCGGCGGTTGAAGCGCTCGGCCTGCTCTGGTTCGAGCACCGGGCGCGGGGTGAAGGGTGCCTGGGCGGTGCGTTCTTCGGTTGCGGTGGTTGCTGTAGGCTGCGCAACCTCGCGCTCCGCCGGCGTGGGCTGATCCCACTGACGGTAAAGGTTAACCTGGTTAAGATGGCCGGAGATCAGCATAAATCGGAGCGAGCCGGTTGGGTCCTGTCAACGCTCGTCCCAACACCCACCCAGTTGCGCAGCTGATTGCTCTCATCAGATGCAAAGCACTCGTGGGAGTATTGCCGTTGTGACGAATGCTGGCGATCTCTAAGTATAGTAGAGACAGCCGAAAACGTCCGAAGTGCCAGGACAAGCACCATATTTTAGCCCTCACAGCGAACTACAAGGCCGGATCACCGATGCAAGAGCCGCTTCCCAGCCCGGATGACATGCCCTCCCGTTTTGGCCGCGTCATGTTGTTTGCCGCCTGGATCGTCGGCCTCGCGCTGCTCGGGCTGTTCTTTCACCAGTATCTTGAGGGCGAGCACAACCCCAACCGCAACCTGGAGATATCCGCGAGCGCCGACGGGCGTGCCGAGGTGGTGCTCAAGCGCAATCGCCTCGGGCACTATGTAGCGCCTGGCACCATCAACGGCATGCCCGTGACCTTTCTGGTTGATACTGGAGCCAGCGCCGTCGCCCTGCCATTGGACCTGGCGCGCGAGCTTGGGCTGCCATTGCGCTCAGGCGGGCGCAGCAAGACGGCCAACGGTATTGTCAACACATGGACGACCCGTATCGACAGGCTTGCCATCGGCGCCCTACACGCCCTCAATGTCCATGCGGTGGTCATGCCCAACATGCCTGGGCACGAGGTTCTGCTTGGCATGACCTTTCTGCGCCGGGTAGAGCTATTTCAACACGATGGACGTCTCACCCTTCGCGCGCCAAACTAAGGCAACTTCGTCTAACAATTTTATCTTGAAACTATGCCTAATATCGAGAAACGCCTGTTCGCTTTACCTGATTTCACAATCCAGCCCATCGACAACCATGCGGTGATGCTAATTCGCTCTGACACCGGCGCGGTAGCGGCTGTAGATGCGCGTTGGCAGCATTTTTTAAGTGATCTACGTGTATTTCGCACCCTTCCCGCGCACGCCTCAGTCATTGCGAATAACATCCCTCAACTCCGCGGCCATGAAAACGGATTGGTCAATGGGTTTAAAGACCTGGTGTCACGCGGCCTGTTTTATTCTGCGGATGAATTTCTATTAAAACTCGAATCAGGTTCCTATCCCGCCTCCCCCAGTCACAAACCTTTGACACTTTGCATAAGAACCTGCAATCGCCCTCACCTCTTGCGTCGGCTTTTGCAATCTCTGGTTGAGAACGCAAAGCGTTTTAAATCACGCTGGCCGGTTGAGATATTAGAGGACTCCAAGCACTCTCATGATTGTCTTGCCAACCGTTCGCTTGCTGCAGAGTTCGCGACACAGCTAGATTTGCGCTATGTCGGACTGGAAGAACAGGAGAGTTTTATCTCGGAGTTATGTCGGCACCAGCCCGATGATTGCGACTCCCTGCGTTGGCTCCTCGACCCAAAGCATCCTGCCAACGTCAATCAACCGACGCACGGCCGGCTCTATAATCTCGCTTTTCTAATGCATGCGGGGCAGCGGATATTGTTGATTGATGACGACACCGTTCTGCGAGCGCTGCAACTGCCAAACGCTTCTAAACAGCCTATCTTTCGGATTCAACCTGCGCCCGGCGTCTTTTTTCCAGATTCAGAAACTGCCAATTCCTGCCTTCAGCCCTTCGATGGCGATCCACTAGCGGCTCACGCAGATTACCTTGGGCTCCCAATCGTTTACGCCATCAAAAGAATGACTGATTCCCGTCTTGAGCAACGCCTGCTAGAAAATCAGTCAATTGACGACATTCCGCCCCCCAAAAACAAAACCGGTATCCTTCGCTATACGCACAACGGTTTCCTTGGTGACACTGGAACAACGAGTGACCACCTGCGGTTGTATAAGCTCCGGCTAGATGCACCCGAACTTGTAGTTGACCCCGAAGCATACCTCAGGTTCAGGCATGCTCCCCGTTTTGCCTTCGGGAGCAGCGATTCACCACAGATACTGAGCGGGACCCACCTTCACCATGCGACCTGCGTCGGACTTGATCTATCTGATCTGATGCCGCCAGTCATCCCAACCGGACGGAGCGAGGATGGCCTGCTTGCGTCCCTCATGCGCTTTCTCTATCCTGCCGATGCCGGACTGCGCCACGCATTTGCACTGGAACATGGGCTTGAAGCAGTGAAACCTTGGGCTTTTGAAGCCGAGCTTCTATTTAAGCCATTTGACGTGTCGACCGCAGCCAGCCTTTGGACAAGCCAACTCCCCTCTGGGTTGGACCTCACCCCATCGCAGCGCTGGTCGCTGCTTGCCCAAACGCTTCGCAACAGCGTTGAAAGCGGCACTCTCCCTGTCCGCTTAGCTGGCATGCTAGAACAACACAGAAATGAAAGTCTTTCATTCCAATTTGCCGTCATCCACGGCGAACTCGCCATTCACACAGCAAACACACCCAACGGAATCAAGCAAATCCCGGATGACAGTCCTTGGCGACAAGAACTTGAGGCCATAAGCTATCGGCTGTCTCAGCAGCTCCGTGACAGCCATTCAGCCCCCGATACCTCCCCGGAATTGGATCGGATTTGCTCCAAGATTGATACGTATTCCCAGGCGCTTGCCCCATGGACTCGCGCCTTTGAATCTTCACAGCAATGATCTGTCACGCAGAATTTGCCGTCCATCGCATGCTGGAGCCATGCCCTCTGAGTTTTCTGTTATCAATTTCCCGTAAAACCTGAGACTTACCCAAAACATTTTTCCACAGTACGGTGGTCATGTCATGCGAATGGGCGAACGGTCAGCATCCGCCTCACTAGCCCCCCCCTCAGCCAGTCCAGCATGCGTTTCAAGCAGCTCTCGTTCGGCCAGTTATCGGCGCCTACTGTCCAATTACCTTATCAAAAGGCCTCTACCAAGAGGGCCCGGCGTCATCACAAGGTCCAAATATCTCTGAAACAAGCTATGCCGCAACGCGATAACCTACGCAATGCAGGAGAGAACATCCTTGAATACAGAGCACTCATTCTGTACCACAAAAAAAACCGGCTCTAATTGAGCCGGTTTTTTTGACGTCACAGGGTCAGCTAATTGTCTACATCAGGACTATATATATTATTCACTGACATAGATCTCTCAACATTTCCCTACGCCTTCCTCGGTGTGACTATTTCAGCTGATAGCTGTAGCCATGATTTGTCATGTCACCGGTGAAATAAGTCGCAGAGCTCGCTCTACGCATCTGCAACATAACGCCGTAAGACGGGAGGCCACGGTACTGATAGAGAGCATCTCCACCCGAGCTATTCAGCTGAAGATTGACCCAGCCGTATTGAGCGTCAGGATTATCCAAGGCTGTCTGTACATCCAGGAAACTCCCAATTGTAGACTGCAGCGGATCAGGGTCTCCTGTGACAAAGTTAATTACATTTGTCTCATACGGCAGCACGAACGGGTTGTTTGGCGCCGGAGAGAAGATTGGTCCCTCTGTCCCCATACCTTCCTCACGGTCGTAAACGTAAGCCTGAGCCGTTACGAGCGAATTGGCATTGTCGCGATCTGGATTATCTGTAGCCGTATTAACAGCAGCGAGGTTCCAGAGATTGCTGAACGGCGCAACCTGAGCCTCCGGAGGAGTAACTCGTTGCCCCGAAGCGTTTCCTCCTGCAGTCGCAACATACAGCGCTGAATTGTCGCCTCGGCAATTCAGAACGTTAACACCGTTATTTCGCCAAGCGTTATTGCCGGCTTGTACATTAGCGCAGTTTTGGTCAACGTGATATCCCTTGGTCGGGAAATTCACTACCCAGTTTGCGTACTGATCGTTGGGAGCGTAAGAAACCCATGAATTATAGACGTTGGTCCATTTGAAGCGATTCTCAACGCTGTCTAACCCAGTAATGTCCCAAAGCTTAGCCGGCATAGTCCCGAGCGTTGGCTCAAGGAAGTACACGGCGCTCTGCGCGGTCATTAGCCCATTATCTTCACCAGGTGCGCAAGCAGGCAACACGGAACTTTGATCCTGCCCTGGAGCTAGAGGCTGAACTGCTGGAGCTACTGACGAACAGACAACAGCATCTAAGTGGAGCGCTTCGGTACCAAAACCAGCACCGAGGTCAGAGCGAACGTAAACAACGTTTGCTTTCAGAGGCGCAGGATGCCTAACCGGGCCGAAGCCAATATCTGTAGCGGGGTTGAAAGTGCTGGCAGGCCCACCATAATTGGTTTGCGCACCAGAACGTTGTGCATAAATTTGGGCAGGAGTACCGCTACTGGTGTCGACCTGAGACGAGATTGCAGAGGCATTGATACTGTTCGCAGCCATTCCGTTGAAGGCACCGCCTAAGTCGGGGATAGGAGCTGCGTTCGGATCAGCGACCGACCGAGCCTGAGCGCCGGCGCAGTTGTTTGGCTGGCCTTCGGCGTTGTGAGTGATCATCCAACCGATGCCATCTGGGCCTAGATTACACCGCTCACCAGCCTTGCACTCACCCATGACTAACAGCTCGATATAACCTTCATCCATTCTGTAATTGGACTGCGGACCGCCATCGTCGTTTTGGCCTGAATATGCAAGCGCCAGCAAAGGCGCACCAGCCATAGGGACCGTTGGTGACGTGCAGCTCGTATCATTGGTCGGCTTTAGGATAGGAGCAGCACCCTCACCATCCCCAGCAGCAAGGAAACCGGTCCAGACATCATGGGGCGAGAGGAAAATGGTGAAGTCGAGCACATCTCGACTGTTCCGGGCCTCACGGAAGCGTACCTTGACGGCAAGCGCACTGTCACTAGTGTTTGTAAGGTTGATACCGGTATTCCAACCGCCATTAACCGTGTAATACGGTACGATGGCTGCTTGGCCAGTCCCAGTTGGCGAGTACCCTGTCGGCGCATTTGCGTCCTGTGCGAACATGGGTCCGGTGGTAACGAGAGCCGCGCCACCGATCGCAGCGGCAACCGCAGCACTCAGGCGAGCCTTTTTCGTATTCATCATCGTCGATATCTCCGTGCGGATAAAAAAACTATGGCTTCTGGCCCGGTTCGTCTTGAGCCATACCGGGTATGTTAAACGATTGGGACTGGTGCCACCACCCCCCTTTCTCATGCACCCACCGCTCCGTCAGGTAACGCTCAAACCGAATGGGCCTGATTTCATCGAAGTAGGTGATTTCGTGATCGACTAGAAAACCGATTTCGACTGTGTCGTCATCAATCTGCTCGATCTGGATCGGCTCGACGCCGTACCAAGTAACGTGAGGCCCGATCTGGCCAGAAAACTCTGAGGCAGTGACGGTTTCACGAAACTCTGGGGTCTCGTAGGCCCACGCCGCGGCGAAATCTCTCGCAATGAGCGCATCCCAACGCTCTTTGAAAGCCTTAATGAGGGCAACTGACTGCTCATCCTGCGGAAGATTCGGCTCTGGCCGCGACGAGAGCACAATTTTCTCGGCCTCTGACGTGGTTATTCCGACTGGGCCGAACTGTGGCTCGGCCACCGTGTCATCCGAAGCATGTGCAACGCCTGCTAGCGCCACAAGACACACCACCACAAGGGCTAGACGCGCAACTGTTGAACTGACCAGCGCGCGACACAGGAGGGCCGGGTTCATGAAATCACCCGTAGCGATTGATCTCTGCTTGACCGGAGGCCGATGGCAATTTCGCAACACTTGGAGCACCTAACAATTCTTGATCTAAGGTATTTCGGTGAACTTTAGTGCGTTGCGCCTGACCTGTCAACTGTATTTTTCCCAGAAAAGCCGATTTTTTGCAACAAATCGCAAAAAAACCTCTGGTTGCAGCGCTTACTAAAGTCTCCCCTCTAGCTAACTGTTTTGCGGTGAAAAGCCATGTACAATCTTTTCCCAACCATCGGCAAACAAAATCCCGTTAGCTGAGTTGTTATGGCAAAAAACATGCTGGTGGTAAAATCGGCAAAAATTACTCTCCTGGTTTCCAAAAAGGGAGGGCTGGAGATAGCGCAGACTCGCTGAGTTAAGCACCACGACCAATGCTGCCGGCACCGTGACAAGTTACATCTCACGGTCTCGGTCCGAAGACAGGCCCGTTTGTTGGCGTCCGCGGATCGACTGCAGGCTCTTCGCCAGTTGGCGCCAGACCGTCTCCAGGGGGCTGAGGGTTGCGTTCACTGGCAGGGACATCAGGATCCGTTTCTTTGGCTTCCGGCTGGCCGGCTGCGCTGCCGCTGCGAGGCAGTTGCGCAGTTGAGGGCAAGCGTGTGGGTGGGATAAGAGGGGGAGCATTGGCGTAATCGCGCAAAGCAAACACGCGCTCGTTATCCTGATTACGCAAGATGAGACGGTCCGCCTCAATACTGCGAACCGTCCATCCCTTCAAATCGTCTCCCGGTCGCAACCGGTGCGGCTGCGGCTCCCGTGGTAAACTAACCCAAGCCAATGTGCTGTCAGGGCTGATCAAAACGCCGCTAAAATCGAGCCCTTGCAGAGCGCTGTCGTCAACAGGCTCTGGCTCCGGTGTTCCGTTTTCGGGGCCGTCAGGGGTCTTCTCAGGCGGGCGGCGGTCGGGTAAGAACAGTGTCCGTTCAACCACTGCGGCATATTCTTCCTTCGGTGGCGGGGGGGTGAGCAGATCCGCCGCGTCAGGTAACTTTGTCGCTGGCTGCGGGTTTGCGCCCACGGTTTCAACGGAACTCAGGTCAAACTCTGGCTGATTTCTCCAGCCATACCACTGGAGCGCAAGCACAGCTGCTAGTGTGCCAGCCATTATCGCGAGCAAGATTTTCACGCCGGCAACACCGCCTCACTGCGCTTGCGAAGGTCAGACGTGTTCAACTACTGCCTCCAAGGGAGAAGCCAAATATGTCCAGGCGTAGCGTTAATTCATCGCGCTCGCGCGGATCAACCTGACCAGGACGCCGCTGCACCTGAGGCCGCAAGGGTACATTGCTCGCGGAACTGCGCAAAGACATCTGATCGACAAAGAGAAATGGACGAGCAGCTTCGATACGGTACAGAACATCCAGCACGGCTTGCGTGCTCCCTTTGAATTGTATCCGCACCCGAATCCGCTGTGGCCGCTCACTGGCATCAACAGGCAGAATCTGCGTGCTGATCGGGTCAGCACCGGCCGCGCGGATAATATCTTGCACCTGGCTTTGGAGCTGTGCACCTGCCAGTGCGGGCGTTTCAGCATCAAAATAAAACGCTCTGGTATCATCGCGATTGCGTACCTGTTCAAGCTCTGCTCGCAAGCTCGGGAGGGTTGCCAGTATGCGCTGGTAGTTTGTAATCTGCTCGCGTGATCGGTCTATGCGACTGTTTAGGTCCTGCACCTGCAGCCACCATGGCCAGATCAACGATGCAAAAACAACCAATGTAATCCCGGCAGGCACCCCCCAAGCCAACAGGCAACGAGCGCCCGGGACGCGCATCGCGATCATGGCGACGCTCGCCGGTACTGGAAGGCAATATGGAAGCGCTCCTTACCGGTTTGGGAAACCTGCATGACCGGCGAGCGGAAGGTGACCTCACTGATACCTGGCGCTTGCTCTAAAATGTTCAGCAACTCAGTCGCCTGACCGGATTCTCCGCGCACGTCCACGTCTTCGTTTCGGTAATTGACGGTCTGCACCCAGGTGTTATCCGGGAGCCGTTCGGTTAGCTCGCGCAGAAGGTCGATCATGCGCGGCTGCGCCGCTTTGCGATTAAGCACCGCGACACTGCCGGCGCGTGCGCTCTCAAGCTCTTCGCGAATAGTTGGTACCTGCTCGGCGTCCGCTCGCAAGCCTTGAAGCACTCCCGTCAGTTGCTCAAGCTGCTCCCTCTTCTGCCGAACCGGGGAATTCATGACCGCCGCAAGCAGGGCGCAAATCAGAAGCAACAGCATTATGTTAATGAGCCAGCCATAGGAACCCCGACGCGAGCGCTGTGCGTCTGGTAGCATGTTTGCGCCATCCCAGGCTCCCTGCCAGCAAAGTCGGGCAGCCGGCGATCCAAGTTGCCGCAGCCGCTCCAGCCAATGATCGGCAAGATCTCGACGACACAACGCGAGACGGACATTGAGTTGGCCGCCTCGCGGCCGAGTGCCCTCGGTAAAGACGTCGTAGTAGACTTCTTGCGAATTAAAGGGCGTCAAGCGACCCAGTTCGTAGCCGATGACTTTCCGCAGACCAGCCTTAACCTGCGCCGGTAAACTGAGTGAGCGAGTGAGTACATCTTCTGCCGGAAGCTCAAGCACGGTTTCACGCCAGCCGCTGCGTGGGCGAGTAACCAGATTGTTCAGACTGGTATCGACTCGGTCCGTCAGGACTGTGATGGGAACGCGCTCAGACTCAAGCTGCCTCAGCAACAACGCATCCTCTCCGCGCGGACTCACGATCAAGGTCGGCGCCTGTCGCTGGAGCAACCACTGACGCAAAGACCGCGGAAGACACTCCCGGAGTTCGCGACGCCAGACCCACAGCGCGTTCCCCAACCGAGTCTCGCGGAATGGAGGGAGGCGCAGGTTCATTCGCCAGTCAGTCATCGGGTACGCTTCTCGCCACAGGGAACTCCAGGCTCTCTCGGCGCCATAGTACCTCAAACGCCGACGGTCCGCTCGGAGTGGCTTCAACTAGGGCTTCCAGCATTCTCCCGCTATACTCACCGCGCGATGCAGTCACACGAATTAAGTATTCAGGGCCACCACGATCAGGCGCGGGCGCAGCTACGGCATCTGGCACTGTAGGCTCATCCCGCTCATCCACAAGCGCTTGCGCATCTTCAAGCGATATATTTTGCATGGCCGCCAGCGCTCTTGCCGAGGCAAATCGCGGCTCGAACCGCGCACTGCCAGACGTTGAACTTCCTCCAAACACCGGTCCTCTTGGCGCCCTGGTTCGTTGGCCTCCGCCGATTCTCAGGTCTGGCTCCAGAGCCTGATACAGCGCAAACGTCATTCCCCGCACCTGCAGCAACTCCTCGACGCTTTCAAACGGTTGATCAGCCGCACCGTAGCCATAGCCTTCGCTCTCGTAAACATCATCCTCAGCACCATTCAGCCCGGGGAGCTGATCCCGGTCGCGCCAATCACCGATCGCGCCGACCAGTGCATCCAGTTGATCCGGCTCAGCGCCCGCAAGTTCGAGCAAGGTACGTAACTGCTCCCCTGCAACACTATTGAGGTCGATTCGCGAAGCTTGGTTGAAAATCCGAATTGAAATTTCAAAACCATCAAGTAGCACGCGATGCGCGGAACCATTGGGGAGCCAGACTTCCTCCGGAGCGGCGAACTCAGGCTGCGACATCAGGTTCGCCATCGCAAGCGAAACCGCCCCGTCAGCCATTGCGCGGAAACGCGCACCGTCGATTTCGTTTCGCACCAGTGCCTGCTGGCTGCGCTGCGTCATGGTTAAACTCAACGCCATGATGGTCAGCAGTGACAACACCCAAAGCACCAAAACCAGCGCGATGCCAGACTGACAGCGATGGTGATGTTGGAGCGATCGACGCCTAACAAGAGATACGGGTCCGCCCACGCCCACGTGCACAGACAAACAAAGGGCGCTGGAGTTGGGGCAGCACATTGTCAATGCGTTATCTATGGCAGCCGGCACTGACAAGCTTCCTTAAAGGGGCTCAGGAATTTCGGTAGCTCCCGGCAGAGTCACCAGCGCTATGGGCCAGGCCTGGTCATCCGCTGTTAAGTCAAGCTGCACGCGCATCGGCAACCCTTCTGCGTCAGTCCATTGGTCGAACCAAGCCGGGCTCTGCTCGCCCTCTGCAACACCAAAATAAGCAAGTTTGAAGCGACCTACATCAGGAACCATCAGTGTCTGCCCATAGGCACCGCCGGCCAAATCGCGATCGCGTCCATCGACGCCTGAGTCCGGCCCAAAGCCCTCCAGTAATGGCTCCCAGGCGGGCACATCACCAGAGCCATTCAGCACGTCTGGATGGAGTAACCAACGGGTAAGCATTAAACGTTTGCCACCGCTTTCATTGTCTTGGAGGGTTAGGCGAAGGATATAAAGCCCGGGCACAGAAGCACGCGCCGACAATGGCGCAACCCATTCAAGGCGGTCCGTTTCGCCGGCAAAGATCGTCCACTTGCGAGCGTCTAACTGGACCGAAAGATCGCGCGTTTGGCGCAAACTTCGTTCGATGAAAACCCGCGCAAGCCGAATATCTGCGACCCGCTCGGAGAACGTCTCCACTCCCTCCCACGCGCGCGAACCGAGCCGCAAGCCAGAAAAGAGTAGCAGCGTGATGATGCTCAACATGAACAACGCGATAAGCAGCTCTACCAGCGTAAAGCCGCGCAAATTTGCCCGTGGCAAGCTCACGGCGATACCCTGCTCAGACGCAGACTTTCAAGAACGACTCGACTACGGCCCGAACCGCGCCCTGGCCATGTTGCCACGGAGCGCACCGAAAAAAGCCGAAACTCGCCCTCACTCTCCAGCCCGGCAGCTAAATCAGAAGCGCCAATGTGAACAATCCAATCGATCCCTTGCTCGGGATCACCGCTATAAGTCCCTTCCGATAATGGGATGTCGAGACCTACGCTGTTTAATCTGGACTCGGCCACAACTGCGGCACGCGCGTAGTCGAGACTCAGCGAGGTTGCATTCATGCTGCTCGAAAAAATTTGCAACAGCACACCAAGTGATAGCGCGAGGATTGCAAAAGCAACCATCACCTCCAGCAGGGAAAACCCGGACTGCGCGCAGCGACTCATCTCAGTCGGGCTCCCAGTCCGCAATTAGAACACGCCCAGTCAACCAGTTAACGCCGACTTGATATCCGTGGCCATCTCGCGTCAGGATCACATTGCCGCCAGTGGAACTTCCGTCGGGAAAAAAGCGAACGCCACCCTCATCATCGCCGCGCATTTCCCGCTCAGCCCCGAGTAATTTCAGATCGATGCCAGAGGGAAGCCTGCCGTCGCGCCCGGTGGCAGCAATTCGGTAGCGGTTGTCCGCGACGTTCAGAACCCAAGCCTGATCCTGCCCGGAACTAATCGCTAGCTCGCGCGTGACCCGCAACGCCGATGCGGTGCGGCGCGCGGCGGCCTTCAGCTCAACGCCTGGCAACGCAGCTGAAATCAGCGGTGGAGTCAGCGAAAGCATCAGACCTGCGATGGCAAGAACCACCAGCAGTTCAACCAAGGTGAAACCATGTTCCGAAATATTGAGCGCACGCATTTTGCGGCTTATTTCTGATCAAACAATGCCTTAGCTTACTCCCAACTTGAAATATCCCGATTGTCCCCCTCGCCACCCTCTTGACCATCTGCTCCGAAGGTGATTATGTCGAAGGGTCCGTGCTCCCCCGGCGACCGGTATTGATATTCGTTGCCCCAAGGGTCTTTGGGCACCTGTGCTTTCTTCAGATAGGGTCCTTTCCAGTTAGGAGCGTTACCGGGGTCCTTGACTAGCGCCGCAAGCCCCTCGGATGTGCCAGGATACTGCCCAAGTTCAAGCCGATAAAGATCGAGAGTAGCTGACAGATCCTCAATCTGGAGTTTAGCCGTTTTGGTTTTCGAACTCCCCAGGAATTTCATGACCTGAGGGCCAACCAGCCCCGCCAGCAGACCAAGAATGGCCAGGACGACCAGGAGCTCGACAAGCGTAAAACCACGAGAAATACCGCGGCGATGGCGAATTGTGTTTGGCATCTTAAAACCTTCTGTCAGTGACTTGCCTCAACCAGTAAGCTAGGTATTGTACCCTTTAGTTAAAAGGCTCGCAGCCGCCTTGCACGCTCATCAACATCATCCCCAGGCGAGACCCCATGGCTTCCACTGATTTTGGCTCCACTCTTGAAAGTAACCGCGCTGCCGGCACTCGCTTGGAACTCTTGCTTTTTCGGCTTGATAGCTCGCAACTCTACGGCATTAACGTCTTCAAGGTCCAAGAGGTCGTACCTTGGCAGCCAATGTCAAAAATGGCACGATCACACCCGCTAGTGCTGGGAGTAGCGACTCTTCGAAACCGTATCGTGTCCGTCATCGACCTCTCTTTGGCTATGAAGATGCCGGCCCTCCATGAGCCAGAGAAGGGCCAGATTATCGTGACTGAGTACAACCGCTCCGTACACGGCTTCTTGATTCGGCGTGTCGAAAAGATTATCCACACACAATGGAATCAAGTCCAGCAACTGCCGACCAAGCTTGGCCAAGACACCTATGCCACAGCAGTGACTCTGGTTGACAAAGAACTGGTTCAAATTCTTGATGTAGAAAAGGTGCTCGACCAGGTTGTCCAGGCCAAGACCAATGTATCGGGAGTGCTAACCGAGCAAAGAGCTGCCCAGGGTCTGCGCGTACTTGTGGTCGACGACTCTTCGGTTGCCCGCCTTCAGATCCAGCGCGCACTCGAGCAACTAGGCATTGAGTGCACACTTACCCACGACGGACTCAAGGCACTGGATTTACTCGAACAAATGATTGCCGATGGCGTCGACATCGCAGAACATTTTCTGATGATAATCTCAGACATTGAGATGCCGGAGATGGATGGCTATGAATTGACTACTCGCATCCGCGCGAATCCCAGAACCAACAACATTTACATCCTGTTACACTCATCTATTAGCGGAGTGTTCAATGTCAGCATGGTAAAACGCACTGGCGCGAATAAGTTTATTCAAAAATACCACCCTGACGATCTTGCTAAGGCAGTGCTGGGCCACCTCCAACAAAAATCACACACTAGCTGAGCGGCTCTGCACTTACCCCAACTTCCAGTCCGCACCGTTGCCATGCTGCCCACAATTGTTAGACGATCAGCACCTAAAACGCCATCGCTCATTTGCGCATCGGCATCAGCAAGAAGTCAGCCGAGATGTCGCAAAACTATTAGCTTCCAGTTGCTACATCGGCAACAGCAGGTGGTTGCACGGCGGTTGCCGGAGTGCTAGCTGAATCGCGCCTTAGAGTCTCCAGTAAATCGGTGTAAGCAGCGACTGCGCGGGAGCGCGGATCAAAAAAAGCTGGGGGCACGCCCGCCCGGCTTGCATCGCGGAGTCGGGTATCAACCGGAATGTAGCCGTGCCACAAATGTTCAGTATAGTCACGCCGCAACTGCGCCAGGCTTTCAATCGATGACCGGGTACGAGGATCGAAGTACGTCGGAACAATCGTGTAACTGAGCGAACGCTGGCGCACCCGCAACACCATGTTGATGGTACGAAGCATACGCTCGAGGCCCTTCATAGCAAGAAACTCCGTCTGGACAGGAATCACCAGGCGATCGCACACAGCGAGCGCGTTAATCAGCAGGATACCAAGTACCGGCGGACAATCGATAAGGACGTAGTCATACTTGTGTTCGAGCGGTGGCAGAAACCTCTTAAGCACTAGACCAAGGCCGTCAAGCCTTCCCGACTGCCGGTCCAGGCCAGCGAGTGCTGTCGTGGCAGGGACCAAATCCAGGCGCGGATGATCAGTAGAATAAATCAACCGACTTATGTCAATATTCCGGCGCTCCGCCGTGGCAAGGAACATATCGTAAGTGCTGAATTCCAACTCATCAGGATCGTACCCGAAGTAAGCCGACAAAGACGCATGCGCGTCGATATCAACCATCAGGGTCCGGAAGCCCCAAGCTGCTAGGAGACCGCCGAGAGCAACAGCCGTTGTTGTCTTGCCAACGCCCCCTTTCAGATTGGCTACTGTCCAGATCTCCATGTACCCTCCAGAAGTTCTTGCCGCCTTATGCATCGCAGGTCGCGCCGGCCTTTGGCTAATGACCAGCCTTTAATCTCCGCCAACATGTGCCCCGCGACCCTCAACCCACCCTACCCAAGTCTAGCCGAAAAGGCTCAGGTCAAGCGCTACCGCGCCGACGTGCTAGTCGCTATAAGCGGCCATCGCACTATGGCGAAAAATTGACGCCCAGTAGGCCGCCAGCCATCCTTAAGCAGATTCCATGCCCATTTTAACCAACTAAGATGGTCTGATGGCATCCACAGTCTGATGCGTTATATCATACCCCTTGGCCACGCTAAAGAAATGCACTGCAAATTTTGAAAGTTTTGCTTTTCAACGCACTTCGTTCCTTGGAAAATGCCGGGTTCTTCGCCGAAAAGCGACAATTGAATCAAAAAAGTGGACCCCTTGGGTCTGCGCATAGAATGACGTCACATCGATCGCTTTCAGTCTCTCCGGATTATCCATGCGAAACGGCAATCCGCTTGAGCAATGTATGTAGGGATCATAGAGATGCGTAACCAACGCCCTAGCAACATCAACAAATGAGGTATGGTTTCCCAAATCTTTGAAGGCATCCCACAAATTGGTATGCGTGTCCTCAACGACATAAACCCCATTAGCAGCCATCTGAGGATAAAGACATCCAAAGCTAGCCAACTGTTGGCTCACCCGATGCCCGCCATCGTCAATTACAATATGGAAAGGACCAAACTCTGTCATCAGCCTACGCAGAAATGCGCAATCAGACTGATCTCCGACCCGAACGAAAATATTCTGTTTTTCATCCTGAAACCTGCTGCAACTTTCCTCAACATCAATCCCAACTATTCGAGCTGAATCGTGAAAGTAATCCTTCCATAATGTCAAAGATCCGCCTTTATGAACGCCAATTTCAAGAATGCTAATACCTTCTTGTTTTTGAAAGGGCCGAAACAGCGCCTCGTAGATCTCAAAATAATGATGCCACTTCGACACGGTCCCGTCACTGCGCGCGCAATACGCACGATACAGAGCATTCGCTCGGGAATGCGGGCAACCATCCTCTTCGGCATTCAGAGTCTCCAAGTCTAGCAACCCTGATGCTTCTAAGGTGTCAGCAAGCAACCGTTCCCCTGCTGTTTTCTTGAGCAAAGTTTTACCTAGTAAACTTCTCATCTTAGACTCGTTGCAACACTACTATCAGATTAACAGTCCGATCTACGGCAAGATTACCGAAACACCCATCGTCGATAACGCGCGACTCGCGCCACACTGAAATCCAACCCAACCAGACAAACCTATGTCACTCTATGATCTTGACCGCCAACTCCGGTTCCTTCGTTTCACAAACCTTCCATGGCTAAAGCGCATTTCTCTATGGCAGGCACCAACGCGGTTGCTCTCCAACAACCTGCTACTGATATTTGGTGCTCAGCGCAGCGGCACGACATTGATGTTCATGCTCCTGACAGCCCATCCCCGCATCACTGGGCTCGATGAAAGTCACGCCCGACCAATCTACCAAAGCACCGACCTACTACCGCCATGGCCGGTAATTGCTGCCAATAGCTTTTTGCGGCAGCGAACGGTTTTCAAACTGCCTGTTAGCTCCGCCCGGATGCAAGATATCATCTCCATTTACAAAGGCTGCCAAATTATCTGGATGATTCGTCACCCTTTTTCCGTTATTGCGTCCATGCGCAATCTCACCTTTCCCGACGGTCAGAGCTGGTTAGAAAAATTCGCCTTGTCGCAGGCTAAATCAACACTTGCTCTAACCTCACCCGATGCCATCTGCGAACTTGACGTTCTTGACCACATCTCGCTCGGTGCCGCACTTTGGAAACACCGCCTTTTACTCATGGAACAATACCAACAGGGCAATGTGAATGTCTACCCAATTCGCTACGAGGAGCTGGTCACCGAATCTGAAGCGGTGCTCCGGCCGCTTCTTGCGCAACTCAGTCTATCCTGGTCAGACCAACTACTCGAACATCATCGCCTGCATCAAGGCGCCAAGTATGCCGGTTTGGCAGACGGCTCGCGCCCCCTTGACAGAGACGGTCTCAACAGGGGAAGAGAGCTAACTGATATTGAGCAGCAGAAAGTCTGGGACATAGCAGGTGATGTTATGGTTCGATACTCCTACCACTGAGCAACATAGCTGTAAGGGTCACCGACAGACCACGCAACAATCAATGTTTAAAAGCCTCTTTCTAAACCATGATTAGGCCAGGTTGGGGTACAACGATCGACTTAACCCTAAATCGCCATGCACTGAATGTCACGTTTGACCGAACTTTCCCGTGAACAAAGAACTCAGCATCTTGCCGCTAAACTACTTTATCCGCATAAGAAACTTAGGCGATAAAATCTCCCCTGTTATCGTTCAGCACATACTTAAAGTCCGTCCAATCTGGTCCAATCGCACTGACATACCACACCTGGTAGCGATCGGCAGTCTGGTCACAAGCGCCGGACCGGAGTCCTATCTATGGGGCACAGGTCTAATGTCGCCCGAACACCAAATACCCCCACTCACTCGATCACGCATCCTTGCTCTGCGGGGCAAACTCAGCGCATCCACCCTCGCACGTCACACAGGCCCTATACCGGATATTCCGTTGGGCGACCCAGGCTTCCTTTTACCTACCATTTTAGGCGTAGCAAGGTCTGCGCCAGCTTTCGAGCTAGGCGTAGTTCCTCATTATGTCGACAAATTTCATCCTACCGTAACAGCATTTAGAACCAACTCATCCATAACCGTTTTAGACATACAAACAAATCCCAAGAGCTTTCTACAGCAACTCGCTCACTGCCGCTGTGTTATTAGTTCTTCGTTGCACGGACTGATTTTTGCTGAGGCGTTGGGAATCCCCAACGCTTGGGTCGTTTTTTCTGATCAAATCGCCGGCAATGGTTTCAAATTTCGCGACTGGTTTTCCGTTTGTGGCGATTGCCCCAGTCAGCCCATCCGGGTCAGACAGCCGTTACCCATAAAGACGCTCGCCGGCGCATGCGAGTTGCATCAACCAAATATCGCCACCGAGGCTTTGCAGAACGCGCTGCGCCAACTCCCACAAAACATTCAGCAGAGACCGACTCATTTCATCCGCCCAGCGCGTCCTGCATCAAAACTAACGCCTATCTTTATCATTTCATATAACCGTGGGCGCTATCTGAAGAAAATTATCTCATCCTATTTACGATTTAATCGTCCCGTAGATATTGTGATTCATGATAACGGTAGCGACGATCCAGAAACCCTGATAATCCTAAAGAACTTACAGACTAAGGGCATCGAGGTTTTTTATCATAAGCCGATCTCACATCCGGACGAACTCAATGCAGTAGATGAAACGGTACAAGAGTATTTCAAGCGCTGGGCGGAACCTGTTCCTTACGTGGTTACTGACTCTGACATCGACATGCGACTTGCTCGCGCTGATAGCTTAGATGTCTACGATGCTTTTCTAAACCGCTTTCGGGATATCGAATGCGTTGGCCCAATGTTGAAAATTCGCGACATACCGCGCGATTATCCACTATTTAATCAAGTGATGAACCGCCATATCGAGCAATTCTGGCAACAAGAACCAACCTGGCACGATTTCCCTTTCGGATCTATCGCTGCGATCCGTGCCCCTATCGATACGACTTTTGCTTTGCACCGCGCCGGCGAGAGCTTTCGTCGATTAAAAAACGGCATGCGTCTATATTCCCCCCACGAAGCACGTCATCTTGACTGGTATATCTGCGGTGAAGAACATCAGCCGTATTCCCAGTCCGCTAGCAAGCAGATCTCCCATTGGAATTCGCGCGAGCAGTTTTCTTTGCATTGTAATACACCATTACAATACTCGAGTTTCCTTGACGTCGCCTCGCATCAGGCAGGCAGCAGACGCACTGAGATAGTGCACATCAATGCAGACAACATATTGCAGCAACGTCAAGAGTGAGCGGACAGCACTTGAGTTGAGCTTCGCTCCGTGGCGCGTTACTGCCGCAGTCTCTCATGAAGCGAGCTCAGCTCACTTATCCGTGCTATGAATTGGGATTGGCTTCTTTTCCTGTACTTATCCCGCATAAAACGGGACGCGTTTTCACCCAGCTTGTTACACAGTCTAGGTGATTTTAGCAAGCTCATGATCTTATTCGGCATCAACTCAAAAGAAACGCAACAATAACAATGTTCGGGAATTACTTTTTCTAGTCCTAGACATGGCTCAGTGACGAGACAGCAACCGAGCGCCAATGCTTGGACAATTCGCGGATATTCCGTATTCAAAGTCTGATAAGCATGCACATTAAGCACAATGCGTGACTTTCTCATTGTGTTTTCAAGATCGTCACTCTCGGTTGGCGATAGTGTAATTCCATGCTGACGCAGGTAATTAAAAAGCTTTTCACGACGCGGCGTTCTACTTCCCACAATACATAAATCCCAGAGCGGCTCATCGCGACAAGCTTTTTTTTGTTCTGGCAGGGCAATATCAACGAAAAATGGAAACACTTCGAGCGCCAATGGTGCGAGATCGAACGAAAGAATCTCTTGTTGCTCGGGAAGAAAATTCAACACCGCATCGTACATTTTTGCACGCTGAATCATTGCCTGTCGTTTTCTTTCAATCCAATCACGCGCCGATGCGTCAGTCATTCCGCGTGGAGAAAGGTCATAAAGTAAAGAAAAGTTGATAAAAACATAAGTGCTGTTCTCCTGCTTCCTGAAAGGCCCAAACGGGTCGCCGATAACCAAGACAAGAGCATTCTCAACAATCACTTTCTCTGACACGTCATCCTGAACGCGAAATTCCACCGCGGTAAGACGCCCTCCCTCGTGGCGACCGTGGCAATGCTGCTTAACCAAGAAACGCTCTAATTCATTCAGTATCCAATGAACTGTGTCACGCACATACATGTAACTTTGGCGGTTTACAATAAGGTAAGCTCTCGCAAAACACTTACCGCGAGCACGCTTAAACAATAAAGAGAAGCCTTTAAATGCCATTGGGTTTCCTGAAACTGATTCGCTCAGATGGTCATGCATTTAATATCATATTCATAGAGAGTACAGGGTGACTCTTCAGGTCCCTGGCGGTTCTAGCCATGTAAGCTAGGCAATAGTGCGATAATATTGACCGCTGGGGGATTGATCGCCCGGCGTTTGGTGCCGGGTGGCGGTCTGCGTGCATGGTGGGTTGTAGGCAGCCTCAGCGCTGAGAAGTTGGCGTACTCCCGCTGGCTGCTGGCGATCTGCTCATCGGGCAGGCGTGGCTGGTTTTTAGCCTTTGTGCCTGTGCTGACTACCGGGCTTGCGCTCGCTTTTTATGCGCCGCGACTTCGGTGGCGGCTTGTTGGGTCGATCTTGCGAGGGTGGCGTGCTGAAGGTTTCGGCTGTTCTTGGCCAGTCGCGCTGCATGGTCTTTGATCCGCTCGGCCTGATGATCCGTGACGCGGGTCAGCAACAAGAACCGCGCCAGTCAGCCAGCCCCTCCTGAAGCGCTACGTATTGAGCGGATGAGAGCGCAACGTCAGGCATGCTCTGAAGTTAAGTGACCAAGGTACCCTTTGGTAGAAGGTCCTGCACAGTTACCCCAAAGACACATAGGCCGATATGTGACCGACCGTTCACGGACATTTCGGCGAGGAGATTTTACGCTAAAAATTTGATTGGTGGGCGCGGCTGGTTTCGAACCAGCGACCCCTGCCGTGTGAAGGCAGTGCTCTCCCACTGAGCTACGCGCCCAAATTTGCTATGAGCTCGAGTTTAGCCCGCGACCATTACGCCGTCAATTACAATTTGCTTGAAGACATTCTTCAGACTCAACGTGACGCGGACAGCTTGAACGAACTCCTCGAGCCCCGAGAATAATCATCCAGCATCAGCGGCACTGCATCCGACCAGCAATCCGCCATCAGAATATTCACAAATATCCAACCCCCGGAGCGTCGCGAAGAAATAGATTCTCGAGCAAACAAATCATTGCCTGTGTCGATACCGTTGAACTGATAATGACCGTCTTAATTACTAGCGCCCCAACGTTTCGCACACCGACTCAATTAGCTGATGATTTAATTTACTATTTTGGCAACAATCGACTTAACCGCACCCGCAATTTGGCCTAAGAGAGTGCAGGAGGCGCCGGCGAGCCAAGCGAGGTTTAAATAGCTGCTGCACTTGGCGGCCGATTTTGCACGAATTGCGGAACATCGGGTGCGTGCCGCGCCCCCTCAAGAGGGTCGATCAAGAGGATTTTCGGCGTTGACCTCCCTCTCAACGACCGATAACCTGCATTATGCTCCCTACTAGATACCCCATAGATCCACAGGATGGCTTGGATTCCCTATCCGCCCGGGTCTAAATACACTTAACACTGAGGAAACACCATGATATCTCGCTTTTTTATCGCCCTGCTAGCGGCCGTCGTTCTCGCGGGCCTGCTCGCCTGAGACAGCCGACGCCCAGCTTGAGCCTTAGGTGGGCAGCTCGCATGGGTTTGAGCTAGACACCCTTGGAGACGAGCAGCATATTGATCTCTGCCGCGTGCAAAGACGCGCGTCTTGATCCCACCGCCGGCCGCATGAACATAAATTGGTTTAAGGTCATCTGCACGGGACCCGTTTGACCTGCCGGCACTGAGGGATGACCATCTGGCGCCACATGTAAGATAACAAAGCGAAAGCGTCCCTGTTTTTCCAAAACATTTCACTCGATAACGATCATGAATCTAACAAACTCTGAAGGACGCCATCGGGATATCCTTCACGCCCGGCGTACAGCGATTCTCGTCATTGGAATGCACCGTAGCGGAACATCCGCGCTAACTCGCGTTCTGAACATCTTGGGTGCCGATCTCCCAACAGACCTCATGCCTCCCGTCATGGGAAATAACGAGATCGGATTTTGGGAGTCTCTTGGCGTTCAAGGTATCAATGACCGAGTTCTCGAGTCCGCCGGGTCCGCATGGGATGACTGGCAACGCTTGCCTCCAGCGTGGTTTAATTCACCTTCTGTACGAGAGGATTTTCTAGGTAAAGCCCTGCCCTTATTGAAACACCATTTTGGTCATTCCGCTTTTTTTGTACTCAAGGATCCGCGTATTTCGCGCCTGCTTCCACTCTGGCTGGAGGCCCTTCAAGAATTCAACTGCGATGTCCGCTGCCTAATTCCTTATCGCAATCCTTTAGAAGTTTCGGCGTCGCTTAGAGCGCGTGATGGCTTTCCTTCGACTAAATCACATCTCATTTGGCTGCGGTACGTTCTTGATGCCGAGCTTTCCAGCCGACAGGTTCCGAGGGCAATAGTTACGTATGACAACCTGTTAGATGATTGGCCGAGCACTCTTGACGCGTTATCGCAGAAACTAGACTTAGTCTGGCCGCGTTGGTCTCCGACCACAAAGGATCAAATTGAAAAATTTCTTAGTTCGAGCCATCGACACCACAGCATTCCGAACGAAGTTATATTCGATCAACCACATCTTAGTCCTTGGGTTAAGGATACCCACGCCGGGTTTTGTGAGCTTGCGTCAGACCAAACGGAAAGTATCGCTTCGATAAAGCTCGACGCTGTCCGTCAAGAATTCGACCGCGCTTCGGATTCTATAGGTACTGTCTTTAATTTCGAAAAAGAAACCATGGATGCGCATCTTGCTGATCTGCGGTTGCGTAAAGAGGAACTTGAACTCTCGAATGTTGGTCATGAGTCCCACATTACACAACTGCAAGGCCAAGTAGCTGACTTGGTGAACAAAGTACAGGACCTTTCAGCGCACCTTAGCAGTGTCCAAATCGAGGCGCGCGACGCAACCAGCCTAAAGCTGGATCTGCTGACCAAACTAGACGCAATTCAATCTACGGCTGCGTGGCAACTCGCCGCCCCCGTTCGCTATGCCGAAAACCGCTTTCCAAGGTTTGTCCGTCTCTTGGCTGCTTTACCTAAATTGGTCTGGTGGACTTTGTCTTCCAAGTTGCCGCAACGTCTCCGGTTAAGAAAAGCAGCTGCCGTTCTCCTGAAACGGGGGCTATTTGATCGGAAGTGGTACGTAGAAAACAATCCAGACGTGCTCCTTCAGGGTCAGGACCCGCTAATCCACTGGCTAATCTTCGGTTGGAGAGAGGGACGGAGACCAACCCCAGAGCCAGACAGCGACTGGTTTGTGTCACTAAATTCAGAGATGGCGTCAAACGGACATAATCCTCTGGTTACCTACCTTCTAAATGATAGAGAAGCCGAGAAATCCGAACGCAAAAGTACTTCGGCGCCCGTAGGTGGTGGACTTCCGCGGCTGTATTCCCAGATGCTCGCAACGGCAGATCGAAACTCTTTTAACGCCGATCATGTTGCGGAACCTGATGCGGGCTTGGATTCGTCATTATTCAATGTGAAACTGATCGCGTTTTATCTGCCACAATTCCACCCTATTCCAGAGAATGACGAATGGTGGGGGAAAGGCTTTACGGAATGGACGAATGTTACAAAGGCTGTGCCGCAATTCGAAGGTCATTATCAACCCCAGCTCCCAGGTGAACTTGGATTTTACGACTTACGGCTCTCGGAAGTGTTACACAGACAGGTCGCATTGGCGATTCAACATGGGCTGTCTGGTTTTTGCTTTCATTACTATTGGTTTGCTGGTCGTCGCCTTCTTGAAAAGCCGCTGAATCAGTTTACCTCGGACAAGAGTATCAAGTTTGAGTTTTGTATTTGCTGGGCCAATGAGAACTGGACCCGTCGTTGGGATGGGCAAGAAAGCGAGATCCTGCTCGCCCAAGAGCATTCACCAGCAACTGACGAAAAATTCATTGATGATGTGGTCCCCCTTTTTCAGGACCCACGCTACATAACGATTTCTGGGAGACCGGTACTTATAGTCTACCGGATTGACTTATTACCCGAGCCCAAACTCACTGTGAAACGTTGGCGAACAAGGTGCCGAGAGCTCGGGTTGCCCGAACCCTACTTAATCGCAGCACGGACCTTTGGACTCAAAGATCCCCGTCCCCATGGCTTTGATGCCGCAGTGGAATTTCCACCGCATAATGTGGATGTACTGGACATTACAAAAAGTACTGCGCTTCTAAACCCAGCCTTTCAAGGGCGCATTTTCAGCTATCCTTCGCTGGTTTCGAAACAAGTCGTCCCAAAACCTAGCGAGCCGTGCAGGATATTCGGCTGCGCCTTTCCTGGATGGGATAACGAAGCTCGTAAACCAGGTAAAGGCCACGTTTTCTGGGGGGCAACACCTCGGCTTTATTCAGAGTGGTTGGACAAGTTGTGCCGCGATGCGGGCGCTCGATCCGTCTCTGATGAGCGTATCGTTTTCGTAAATGCATGGAACGAGTGGGCCGAGGGTGCTCATTTAGAGCCCGACAGACGCTTCGGATATGCGTATTTGCGCGCTACCGCTCAGGTCCTTCGCAAGCATGTATCTGCGACATCCGGTTTGTCGGGGGGAATAAATTGGTTATCCGGAGAGCCCGTGTATCGAGAAGCAGAAATTGCTGTTGTCGTACATGTTTTTCAGCTCGACACTTGGAAACATATCGCGGAAAAACTTGTGCATATACCAGAAAGGTTCGATCTCTTCATAACCTTGGTAGACGAAGATGGCGTTGATCTAGTTAGAAACAATCTTCCGGACAACGTCAGGCAGTGCTTTCTTGGTGTCACGCCAAATCGCGGGCGCGATATTGAGCCGTTTCTACATTGCCTGCCATCAATTTACAACCTAGGCTATGAGATTGCTTTGAAGGTCCATGCAAAAGGCAATACTACACAAAAAAACGGGATCGACTGGGGACTGGATTTGATCGGTAAGGCGCTTGGTTCGACTAAGGCAGCAAAGGGAATAATTAATTTAATGCGAGCCCGCCAAGGTATTGGACTGGTTTCGCCAACAGGTCACCTCCTTCCAATCGAATACTTCTGGGGCTCGGCCGAGGATGCCGAACTTAATAGACGGAATTTTGAACGACTTGCTTCGCAGGCAGCATTACCGCGATTAACAAAAGGCTTTTCTTTTCCCGCTGGATCAGTGTATTGGTTTCGACCGCGCGCATTCCACGCACTGACAACAATATCGATTAGCGACGGGACATTTCCGAGTGAGGGAGGGCAGAGAGATGGAACACCAGCTCATGCTGTCGAACGTTTAGTTGGATTAGCGGCTTCAACTGACGGGTGGAGCACCGAAGTTACAAAGACAGCGAATCCGTTTGAAGAGTCAACAAGCTGGCTCATGGGAATTGAGCGTGGCACCTACCCATTCGCACATCCAACCTTTGACGCTATCCCGTATTCTCACCCTGTCCAAGGAATCCGGTGACAGATCAATCTGGACTTGCGCGGCGCAGTGGGGCCTCCCGCGCATTTTTCAGAAAATTGTAAGCACGACGTAAAGCGTCACAATCACTTTTTTGCTACGAAGTCAGTCTGAAGCCAGCCTTTGCAACAGCATGCGCTGCCCAAGCTTGGGGATATTTCACTAGTGTCCCAACGTTTCGTACACGGTCCACGTAAGTACTTATATTTAATATACATTTAGGATTTTTCGAGAAAATCGACTTGAACGCGTCGGCTCATTTCGCCCAGCCTCCGTCCGGAATCTTTGACTGGAGGCTAATTGCGAATGTATACCGGCAAACTCGTTTTCTCACAGTTAACCGAGCATCTTCCGTTGCCGGCTTTTCGGCAGTGCGTGACGCGTTATCGTGGCAACCATAAGATCAAATCATTCTCGTGTCTCGATCAGTTCCTGAGCATGATGTTCGCGCAACTGACCTATCGGGAAAGCCTTCGAGATATTGAAACGACTCTGCGCGCGCATTCGAGCAAGCTTTACCACATGGGTATTCGTGGAGGGATATCGCGGAATACCCTTGCTAACGCCAACCAGGTCCGTGACTGGCGGATTTATGCCGACTTCACTAGCACGCTAATTCAAATCGCCCGTGGCCTCTATAGCAACGAAAAACTCGCGCTTGACCTTGAGCAGACAGTTTACGCCTTTGACTCATCCACAATCGATCTTTGTCTTTCTGTTTTTCCATGGGCGCCTTTTCGGCGCACGAAAGCGGGCATAAAACTCCATACATTACTGGACCTACGCGGTAACATACCGAGTTTTATCGCAATTTCCGACGCAAAACTGAATGACGTCAAGGCGCTAGATTTGCTGACTATTGAGCCGGGCGCTTTCTATATCATGGATCGTGCGTATCTAGATTTTGAGCGTCTTTATCGCTTTCAACTCGCCGGGGCCTTTTTTGTTATTAATCGTTGCAAAAGTAGTCGCAGCTCAAGAGAGCCCGTCCAATATGTACTTGGTATCGGGCAATCGAAAGAAACTCTTGATGAGCTTGGTTTGTTTCTGTATGGAGCGAAGAATCGCCATGAGGTGGTGTTTCATATCCTCTTTGCTGAGGATAGAGCGCTTGGCCAGTCGTGCTTTGGCGTGATTCCAAACCTGCTCATCGGGGTTGAACTCAGGGCTGTAGGCGGGCAGGAACTCCAAGTCGATGTCTCCGTCCTGCTGGTCAATGAACGCTTGGGTTTCTTTGCTGTGGTGGTAAAGCGCATTGTCGGCGATCACCATGATGGGCTTGCCGACATCCTTGCGCAGCTTCTTCAGAAACGCGATGAATCGTTGGGAATTCATGCGATCAGCGATGAAGCTGAAGCGCATCTCGCCGCGTGGGGAAATGGCACTGATGACTTTCAATCCAAAGCGTCCACCACTGTTGGCAACCACGGGCGTCTCGCCGATTTTCCCCCAAGTCGTCCCGCGATGGGCATCACTGCGCACAGCGGCCTCATCGAGGAAAAACAACTCCGCACCGCGCTGGCGTGCCTTGGCGACGGCCGCTGGAAAGGTCGTGTGGAGATAGCGCTTGCGCTGTTTCGGGTTCTGCCTGTAGGACTTGTAAATGGGCCGCTGCGGGCTCAGTCCCAAATGCCCCAGCAACCGACTGACGGCGCTTTTGCTGAGCTTAATGCCCAGTTCCCGTTCAATCACGCCGCGCAAGGTATTCAATGTCCAGAGGCAGAATTCAAACTGATACTGTTGCGGAGAACCCTGCGTGACAGCCTGATAAACCCATTGCATCGCCTCGGCAGAGACTTTTCTCGGCCTCCCCGAGCGGCGGCCTTCTTTCAATGCGTCCCACCCACCGGCGCGGTAGCGCGAAAGCCAATCAAAGACCGTGCGCTGGGGGATACGGTAGACGCGGGCCACCACATGCACCGGTTCTTGGCGAAGCACAATCGCCTCGACCACCTCTTTGCGCTTCTGATTGCGAAGCTCAATCTTAGTACTCATGCCGCAATGATACACTGCAAGAACTTTTGCAACAATTAATATACGCGCCAAATCGAATACAAAGATGCGAAGATTGCACTCTCGCCCGGTCGACAAGACAATCGGATTAAGATGCGACCAAACTGTCTCTCTAACAGGTGTCAATACGGCCTTGCGTTATCCGCAGCATCTTCGCCGCATTAAGTTCATCGATCCAGCAACGAATAAAGAACTGGTTTTCTTAACAAACAACTTTGCTTTGTCCGCATTCACGATCACAGAGCTTTATCGGAATCGCTGGTACGTAGAACTGTTTTTTAAATGGATCAAGCAACACCTGCGCATAAAAGCTTTCTTTGGCACGACTGAAAATGCAGTCAAATCGCAAATTTGGATAGCGATCTCGACATATGTATTAGTAGCAATTGTAAAGAAACGATTGAATATCAATGAAAGTCTGTATAGTTTGCTACAGGTTCTGAGCCTGACGTTGTTCGAGCGTGTGCATATAAATCAACTACTTAACCATGTTCCCGACAAATACACAGATCAGGAAAACGCTAAGCAATTGAATTTATTCGATTAAACGTTGGGACACTAGTGGGGATATTTCAATGTTTAGCCGACCGCAAAGCAAGAGCGCGGCCTATATTTTTAGAAAGCGGCCCCTGTCAGTCGGGCCCCGTCGCAAGTAACTTCTGAAGAGAAGATCGAATCTCTGACAAGAAAGCACTACAACGCGTTATCAATTTTGTCTAGTGTTGCTTACACCAACTAACCCACATTTCTCGCAACGCCCTCTCCATGTTGAAGGTAAAACTATGGCCGTCACAGAACGGCGAGTCCTGCGTTTGCAAGCGCAAGCTTTTCGTTAAAGTATCGCGCCAAACATGATCCGTTGCCAGAGCACGCGCGATAGATTAGGTATTCGCTCTCATCATTAGCAACCAAATCTGACCGCCCGATGGCCTCAAGAATACTGCGACTGACCCGGCCGACCCAGGTCCCTCTCAGGGTGACGACTGGCGTCCCCATCCACAAGGCATCGGCTGTTGTTGTTGCTCCCCCGTAGGGGGTTGGGTCAAGCGCAATGTCAATACGATTGTAGTACGCAAAGTGCTCGGCGTGCGACAGCCGTCCGACAAACTCAATGCGTTCAGGCGCGATTCCATGTTTAGCAAAACGTTCCTGAGTCTGCTTTGATACTGACAAATCGCTGAAGGCTCTATCTTTTAGGATGAGAGAAACATCTGACACTTGCTTCAGCAAACGCGCCCAAAGAGCGATCGTCTGATCGGATAGCTTAGCGCTTTTGTTAAAGCTACCAAATACAATATCGCTGTTTTTGGTCGCTCTTGGCTCAATTGGAATATCAACTTCGGGCGGGGTGTAACAGCATACCATTACCCATAACTATCCCTGACGCTGCGGTAAGCCTCCAGCGCCATGACAAAATCGGGGATGCGCTGCAACCCAATCCAGAGCGTCTTCGGTCCCGGGAACCCATCGGATTTGCGGTTGAGAAAGCCGCCCAGGGAGGCGACCATGCGCACCATGGTATCGAGCGAGGGCGGCTGCTCGGGTGGCGCTTGTTTCTGGGTGACCAGATAGACCGCCTTCCATTCCTCCTCGGCAAAGACCGCATCGCAAGGCAACTCCGGGCACTCGCGCCCGAGCATGGTCAGGTACAGCACCCGCCACGCGATGATCATGTACAAAGCGAGCGCCGGCTCCAGGCGCTCGCGCGTCTCGAGCTGCAGCTCCTCGATGCGGCAGCCACTTTTTAAGATCCGGAAAAAAATCTCCACTTGCCACCTGCAAAGATACCAGGAGAGCGTCTCGATGGCCTCCTCGGCGCTCTGCACCGCCAGATTGGTCAGCAACAGCCAGTTGAGTGGCTCCTCGCCGGCGGGTGGATTGACCTCGGTGGCGAGCAAGGCCGTGACCGTGACATCGGGCAAGGTGCGATCCGGGCGCCAGGGTGCCTTCAGGGTCACGCGCACCACCTTGATCTCCTGCTTGACCTGGCGTGCTTTGGCCCCCTTGGTGGCGGGACGCTCGAAGGTGATCTCGGTGAGCACCGCAGCGGCGTCCAGGGCCTCATTGAGCTTTCTGCCATCGGCCAAGCAGCGGTCGCGATGCTGCACCCGTACCAGCCAATCGGCGCTGTTCTCGGGGATGGGCGCTTCAACAAACAGGTCGTAGATGTCGCCCTCGCGATCGGCAACATAGGTCAAGCGCGTGTCGCTCAGTTCCTCGGCCAGCGCATTGACGCGCGCGTAGCCATCGACCCAGCGCACGCTTTCTTTCTCCTCCAGTGGGCGGCGCGAGTCTTTGTCCTGGCCCAGGCTACCGGGCTCGCGCACAAAAGTGTGCAAATCCAGCAGCCCCAGCGCGAGGCGCTCGGGCGTGACCGCCAAGGTGGGATGGATGTACATCCCATAGCGGCTCTCAAAGTTCAGTGGCCCAAGACCGACAATGCCTTTTTTGGTTGTATAGTCCAGCTCGCTGGTATCTTGGATACACAGCACCCGCGGATGCTCGCGCAGACGTTCTTCGGTACAAGCAAAATGGGGTGCGAGGATCTGCTCGGCGGTGACCGTGGGATGATCGAAAAAGCGATAGGCGGCCCGGGTCTCATACCAACCGTTGCAAGCCCCGGGAATACTTTGTGTCGGCTTGGCGCCGAGGGTTTCAAGCACCTGTTGGGCGCGATGATTCAGGCGCTTGTCGCCCAGAGAGATGTCCTGCAGTTCAGAGGCCAGCGCGATCATGCCACCACCCCCAGGGCGGCGCGGAAGTCCGCCGCCAGCGGGTAGACATAGATCGCCTTGCGCGGCAGCGCGGCCCGATGGGTGCGGTCGCACTTGCCGCGCCCGGTGGTTTCGCCCAAGTCGTGCCAGTTGGCGGCACGGTAACAGGTCCCGGCAAAGCGTGGGGTCTCGACAAAGGTCTCCAGCAGCACCAGACGCTCGCCATAGCGGGCGGGAAAGTCGACACTGACTTGCCGCGCGGCCAAGGACAGCACCTTGGAGGCGAGGTGTTTGACCTGCACCCAGGGCAGGATGAGGAAGCGGGCGTTGTTGAGCACCCGTCCCAGGTGTGCTTGGCGCTGCGCGGGCGTCCAGCCAATCCAGCGGTCGCGGGCAGCGACTTTCCAGGCCGCCGCGCCAAAGCCGATGGCGCCGAGCAGACCGCCATCCCACTGGATCAGGTAGCGCAGCTGCGCACCAGGCAGGGGACTGTAGCCGAGGTAGTGGTAGCGCTCGATCAGGCCGTTCCATAATTGCGAGGCCCTTCGATCATCAACGCGCGCCAGGCGCAAGCCGCTGAGCGCGCGCAGCGGGACGGACACTGGGATCGGTTCGGGCCGGGACTCGGGGCGCGGGACGAAGCGCCGCCCATTGCCATTGCCGCAGGTCGGTGGCGGCAGCACAATGAGCCCGGCACGATGCAACCGCAGCAGTCCCACCCGGGCACTCATGAGCTTGGGGCGGCCTTGGATATCGGTCCACTCCAGCGCGCGGCACACCCGCCGAGCGATCTCCGCGCGCAGCGGCGGCTGCGCCAGCGCGATCTCCTGGCGAATGCGCGCTAAGTCGGTCTCGTTGAAAGGGCGCCCACATAAACGGCTTGGAATCGCTTGGTCCATGGTCTCCCGTCCCCTTGCTGAAGATGAAAGGGCATCTCAGCAGAACTCGGGAGCTGTGTCCAGCCCCGGACGACGCTGGGGCGGGGAGATATGGGTAATGGTATGGTGTAACAGAGGTAACAATTCGGCATGCGCCATACCCGCTCGGAAAAGTTTGCGTCCTCATTTTCCGGCGCAACGCATGAGTCGGCTAGAATATAGTCAATTGCGGCAAGACCAGTTGTGTCAGAGTACCCAAGCCAAGTGACCTGCACTGGCGCCGGGCGTTGGGCAAATACCGGCAACCGGTTGTGCGCGGTATGGCCTGATAGGTCGATCAAAATATCAATTGCGTCTGCGCGTATCTTGTCCGCGGCGGCTCTGTCGCTCAACCCGGCAAGGTTGACCCAGCTATCCACCTTCTCAGATAACTTGTCCGTATAGCTATCGTGCTTGCGGCCTGTGTTGTAACAGACGACGTCGAAATCTTTGTGGTTATGATTTGCAAACACTCCACTTACAAAATATCCAACAGGATGTTGTCGAAGATCACCTGACACATAGCCAATTCGCAATCTTCGGGTTGGATCGGGAAGATTGCGATGTATGATCTTATCTTGGCTGGAGTTAAAGCGTTTGCCGTACTCCAACGCGGCGGAAGCGAGGGCGTTGGTGGCTGTTACTTCTGAGTAATGCAGAGTAAAAAGCCTGTTAGAGTGTGCTACCGCATTGTCGAGCGCGACTTCCAACACCCTCTGATAACAGGCTAGCGCTTCAAGATGGCAACCATAATCAGTAAGTACGTCACCGCGATTGTCATTTGCATTCACATCGTCTGGCCGTATTTGCAGCGCCGCTTCGTAGGCTGCAAGCGCATCATTCAGGCGTCCCAAACTCTGCAAGACATCACCACGGTTGTTGTGCGCCCCGGCAAAATCTGACCTGATCAGCAGGGTAGTCTCGTAGCACTGCAGCGCTTCCTCAAAACGCCCGAGGTCCTTTAGAACATTGCCTCGATTAAAATGCACTTTGGCGCTTTTCGGTCTGATGCGCAAAGCTTCATTATAGGACTCAAGGGCACCCTGCAGGGCACCAAGGTCCAGCAATGCATTACCGCGATTGACATGGCCTTAAAAAATTCTGGGCTGATTTTTAATGCGGCATCGTAAGCGGCTAGCGCATCATATAGGCGGCCAAATTTTTTAAGAACCTGCCCGTAGTTCAAGTAATAGGCGGGATTAGATCGCTCGATATTGATTGCTTTTCGGATCAGTGACTCTGCTGTTTCATGATCACCTGCCTGATGCGCGGCGAGGCCGAGCAGGTGGAGAGCGTCGGCATCTTCTGGCTCAGCGGCAAGGATGGCGCGATAGATTTCCGCAGCGGCCTGAAGATCACCGCTTTGGTGGCACTGAACACCCTGTCGCAAAAGCTGTCCTGCCTGACTGGGCTGGGATCTTGCGCGGCGCTGTCCCTTTCGCGCGGCGTTCTGCTCTGATCTGCGCTTTTTTCTATTCACTGATATCGGCGACGGGCAAATCGGACGATCATGACTTACCAGGGAATCGGCTGCCCATCGCGGAAAAAGCCCCCGCTGGGACCGTCGTCTGACAAGGTGGCGGCCCAGACGATGCCTGCGGCGCCTTCTTCGATGGAACGCGTCGCGTTGCTGCCGCCCATTTCGGTCCGCACCCAGCCGGGGCAGACGGAGTTGATTTTGATGCCGGTGTCTTTAAGTTCGTCGGCGAAGATGCGGGTGACGGCGTTCATCGCGGTTTTGGATAGCCGATAGGCGGGGGCGAAGCCATTCATGTCGCTCAACTGGCCCATGCCGGAGGAGACGTTGACCACCCGCCCTTGGCCTTGCATCAGCGGGATCAAGCTCTGGCATAGGCGCAGGGCCGACAGGGTGTTGGTCTCGAAAGCGCTGCGCAGGTCGGTGAGATCAGCGTCGAAGATGCTGGAGCCGGGCGTGCCGGGAGGCGGATCAGGGAAGATGCCGGCGTTATTGACCAGCACGTCGATGCGGCCGAATTCTTTGCTCAGGTATTTGCGCAGGGCCAGCACCGAGGGTTCCTCGGTAACATGCAGCGGGAAGAAACGCACGTCGAGGCCTTCGGCGGCGAGCTTGCCGGCGGCGCTCTGGCCCTCGGCCTCGCGACGGGCGGTGAGTATCACGCGGTAGCCACGAGCGCCGAGTTGGCGGCAGGTTTCCAGGCCAAGTCCGCGATAAGCGCCGGTGACGACGGCGACGGGTTCGGTATCCATGGGCGACGAAGGCTGATGCCAGAGTTTGTGACGGCTGGTTGTTCGAGTTGGATGTGCTGATCTTGCGGCTGAATTCTGTGCCACTGGATTATGTGCTATTGAATTCTATGCCAGTATAGCAGCCTGGAATCGAAGTCCCGCAGTTACGCATCACCAAGAGGCCAAAATCAGGACTTCGCGCATCGGCATCCCATCTGCACCATAAGCATTGCCCCACCCGCGACAGAAACCCCGCGACATGAGCTCAGCGCAAAACCCGCCTCCCGACCCGATGGACCAGATCCGCATCCGCGGCGCCCGCACGCACAATCTTAAGAATATCGACCTCGACCTGCCGCGCAATCGGTTGGTGGTGATGACCGGGCTGTCGGGCTCGGGCAAGTCGTCCCTCGCCTTCGACACCCTGTATGCCGAGGGCCAGCGGCGCTATGTCGAGTCGCTCTCGGCCTATGCCCGGCAGTTTTTGTCGCTGATGGAAAAGCCCGATGTCGATCACATCGAGGGCCTGTCCCCGGCCATTTCCATCGAGCAGAAGACTAGCTCGCATAATCCGCGCTCCACGGTCGGCACCATCACTGAGATTCATGACTATCTGCGCCTGCTGTTTGCGCGCATCGGCATCCCGCACTGTCCGGAGCATGACGAGGCGCTGGCGGCACAGACAGTCACGCAAATGGTGGATCAAATCCTCGCGCGGCCAGAGGGTGAGAAGCTGATGCTGCTCGCGCCCATTGTGAGCGATCGCAAGGGCGAGTATCAGGCGCTGTTCGCGGAGCTCAATGCCCAGGGCTTTGTTCGTGCGCGCATCGACGGGGCGCTGTGCGAGCTCGATGTGCCGCCGGCGCTGGACGCCAAGGCCCGGCATGATATCGAAGTGGTGGTGGATCGCTTCCGTGTGCGGGCGGATCGCGCGCAGCGACTCGCGGAGTCTCTTGAGACGGCACTGGCGCTGTCTGGCGGCCTGGTGCGCCTGGCGGTCATGGATGAGCCGGGCGCGCCCGAGACCACCTTCTCGGCCAACTTTGCCTGCCCCCGCTGCGGCTATAGCCTGAGCGAGCTGGAGCCGCGGCTGTTTTCCTTCAACAACCCCGCGGGAGCCTGTCCGGCCTGCGACGGGCTTGGGCATGAGCTGTTCTTCGACCCCGACAAGGTGGTGCAGCAGCCGGCGCTCAGCCTGGCCGAGGGCGCCATTCGCGGCTGGGACAGCAACAATCGCCACACCTTTCGCATGCTTCAGGCGCTGGCCGCGCATCTGGGATTTGACCTTGAGACACCCTGGCATGCGCTGCCGGCGCCGATTCAAGCCCAGGTGCTGCGCGGCACCGGGCAGGACAAGCTCAAACTCAAGCTCCCGCACGAGCGCGGCAGCGGCAAACAGCGGGTGTTCGAGGGTGTGCTGCCGATGCTCGAGCGTCGTTATCGCGAGACCGACTCTACCCTGGTGCGCGAAGAGCTTGGCCGCTATCTGTCGCGCCAGCCCTGCCCGGCTTGCAACGGCACCCGCCTGAACCGCGCCGCGCGCCATGTGCGCATCGGCGGGAAGAATCTGCCCGAGCTGTCCGCGCTGCCGGTGGGCGACTGCCTGCGCTGGTTCGACACGCTGGAATTGAGCGGCCAGCGCGCGGCCATCGGCGAGAAAATTCTGGTTGAAATCATCCAGCGGCTGCGCTTTCTCGCCGATGTCGGCCTGACTTACCTTAGCCTGTCGCGCGGGGCCGATACCTTGTCTGGCGGCGAGGCGCAGCGCATCCGCCTGGCCAGCCAAATCGGCGCCGGACTGGTGGGGGTCATGTACATTCTCGACGAGCCGTCCATCGGCCTGCATCAGCGCGATAACGCCCGCCTGCTTGATACTCTGCGGCGACTGCGCGACAGCGGTAACACGGTGATCGTGGTCGAGCATGACGAGGAAGCGATGCGCGCGGCCGATGAGATCGTCGATCTCGGCCCCGGCGCGGGTGTTCAGGGCGGGCGCATCATTGCGCAGGGCACGGCTGCGGAGATTATGGCTCAGCCGGACTCGCTGACTGGCCAGTATCTCTCAGGCGCGCGCCGCATCGAGATCCCAGCCCAGCGCCGCACGGCCGATGGCGACCGCTGGCTGCGTCTGCTCGGCGCGAGCGGCAACAATCTGCAAGAGATTGACATCGCAATCCCGGTCGGCATCTTTTGCGCCGTCACCGGCGTGTCGGGTTCGGGCAAATCCACCCTGATCAACGACACCCTCTACCCGATCCTGGCGCGCGAACTGAACCAGATCACCACTGGGGCCAGCACCCAGGGTGCGCCCTATCGCGAGCTGCAGGGACTCGAACATTTCGACAAGGTGATCGACATCGACCAAAGCCCCATCGGCCGCACGCCGCGCTCCAACGCCGCGACCTACACCGGGCTCTTTGGCCTGATTCGCGAGCTGTTCGCCGCGGTGCCCGAGTCACGCGCGCGCGGTTATGGCCCAGGCCGCTTCAGCTTCAACGTGAAAGGCGGGCGTTGCGAAGCGTGCAAGGGCGACGGGCTGATTCGCGTCGAGATGCATTTTCTGCCCGATCTCTATGTGCCCTGCGACGCCTGCGGCGGGCGGCGCTACAACCGCGAGACGCTGGAAATTCGCTACAAGGGCAAGACCATCGACGAGGTGCTGAACCTGACCGTGGAGGATGCGCTCGCCTTCTTCGCCCCGGTGCCCAAACTCAAGCGCAAGCTCGACACCCTGATGAGCGTCGGCCTGACGTACATCGCGCTCGGCCAAAGCGCGACCACCCTCTCAGGCGGGGAGGCGCAGCGCATCAAGCTCAGCCGCGAGCTTTCGCGCCGCGACACCGGCCGCACCCTCTATATTCTGGACGAGCCGACCACCGGCCTGCATTTCGAGGACGTGCGCAACCTGCTCGCTGTGCTGCATCAGCTGCGCGAACGCGGCAATACCGTGATCGTCATCGAGCACAACCTGGATGTGATCAAGACCGCCGACTGGGTGATCGATCTCGGCCCAGAGGGCGGCGATGGTGGCGGGCGCTTGGTCGCGGCGGGCACCCCAGAGGCTGTTGCCGAATTCGAGGGGTCTCAGACGGGCCGCTTTCTGCGCAGGCTTATCTTTGCTGCGGCCTGAGAAGAACGTCCGCGACAATGCGCTATCCGCAAGATCGCTCAATTCGGCGCGATTAGCGCAGCCTCGATTGCCGTCAGAACTCAGAGAAAACAGAAGGCATCACCACGCCACGCGCAGCGGCAGTTGGGCACCGTAGGCATGCACCTCGCGCACGGTCACATCCCAGCGCGCCAGGCGTTCGGCCGGGTCCGGGTGCGTGTTCACCGAATGGCGCTCGCCATGCTCGGTGCGCCCGGCGCGCGCAAGCTTGGCCCACATGCTGCGCGCCCGACTGGCATCATAGCCGCCGGCTTCGAGAATATAAGCAGCAAGATAGTCGGCCTCGTTTTCCTGGTCTTTGGAATAGCGCAGTTGTCCGACCATTGCACCCACACCTGCGCCCATCAGGGCCGAATCGGCGATGCGCGAAGACCGTTCGTCACTGGCATAGTTCCCACCGGAGGTCGACGCCGCGCCGAGCGCGCCCATGACCAGACCACCCACCAGGGCGCCGCTCATGGCATTCATTCTGGTCTCGGCAATATGATTGGCGGCGTGATGTCCCATCTCGTGGGCAATGACCATAGCGATTTCCTCGTCATTCCGGGCGTAGCTCAGCACGCCTTTCTGGATGACGATGGTGTCGGCCCCGGCGGCAAAGGCGTTGAGCTCGGGATTGGACGAGTAGCGCAGATCCCATTGGCAGTTGTCCTCACCCATCTGGTAACACATCTGCGTCGCGCCGGGCTCGAGTCGGTTGAAAATGGCCCGAACCTTGGCCTCCGCGGCGCGGTCGCCGATTGGTCTCGATCGCGGTGGCGGCATGCTACGGATTTCCTGGCTCGCCTGCCCGACCGCCGCCGGACTCACCGGCTGTGACAAATGCACCGGCGTGGCGCAGGCGCCGAGGAAAAGCGTGAGCAAGGAGGCAGTCACCAAGGCCAAGCGAGGCCAGTTGGCATGAACGCATTGATGCCGGGCTTGATTGAAGAAAGATTGATTCATCATCACAAACCGATCAGGCAGAAAACTAAAACCGCTGGGGCCAGCGCCGGGCACCATGCAATACACGCAGAATGAGAACAAGGTCACCAACTACACGATAAGCCACAATGTAAGAGGTTCCGCTGATCACCAACTCGCGGGTATCCCTGACTCTGCCCAGGCGACCAATGGACGGATTTTGCGTCAACTGAGAAACGGCTGCAAAATCCGCTCAGCCACCTGCGCGGCCGTTTGGGGATTGTCTTCGGCGATATAAGCCCTAACCGCCTGCAAATCGCCAATTGCCCGTTCGTGCCATTTTAGCCGCAACTTGGCGGCTCCAGTTCAAAGCTCGCCCCCCAACTGCGAAGCCAGCGTTCGACCTCCTCATGTTCCACGATGCGCGCCTGGCCACTCTCGAGTTCACTTACGGCATCCTGAATGGCCGCCACCTGCCAGTCCTCATGCGCGACATAGCGCTCAATGGCGTCGACCATCAGCGACCCAGGCTGGCACCCAGTCGCCTGAGCCAGCAGGTTCAGACGATTCAGGGTCTCTGACTCCAGCCGGAGCGACACGGTTTCCTTCATACCCTTACCTCAGGTGTATTGGCCGACCTAAGAAACCAAAGATTGTGGACCAACACTCCAGGCCAACACTCCCAGCAATGCACCCTGGACTTGAATCAAGGCTGCGGTATCCGGTTTTCCGGAACCCGCCCAACAAGATGAACCCGAGAATCAGCGAAAGTTCCACACCAAGGCCAGTGTCAACAGCAGCAGAAGAATGCCATGCAGGCGATAATCCCACCACCAGCGGGTTCCGGGCTCGGGTTTGGACAGCGCCGGTGACCAGAGTGCCGGCGAGCGCTCAGCGGCGCTGACCGGCCAGAGCCAGCTGGTGGCGAGAAAAATCCCGGCGCTGACAAAAAACAGCAAGCCAGCAATCAGGGTGAAATGCAGGGTGATCACACCAAGCAGCCAGAGCCCGAACAGCACTGCCGAGATCAGATGCCCGCCGAGCAGCGTCGCGAGCGCGCTGCGCGGTCCGGCGCGAGCGACAAAGGCGCCGAGCAGAAAGACTGCGGCCACCGGCGGCACCAGGTAGGACAGCGCGGTTTGCAGGTAATGGAACAGCCCCTCGAAATGGCCGATCAGGGGTGCGATGATCGCCGCGAGCAGCATAAAGAGCAGGATGGCGACACGACCGATCCAGGCGGTGCGCCTTGGGCTCAAGCTGGGCCAGGCGGGCTTGATGAAATCGAGCGTCAGCAGAGTGGCGGCTGAATTCAGGGTGGAGTCGATGCTCGACATCAGGGCGGCGACCAGCGCGGCCAAAATCAGCCCGGTCAGACCCACCGGCAGCAGCTCGGAGATCAGTGCCGGGAACACTTGATCGCCATGCTCAAGCCCAGGCAGTATCTGAATCGCCATCACTCCGGGCAGCACCATGATGAAAAGCACCGGCAGCTTGAGCAGCCCTGCCAGCAGCGCGCCGGCGCGCGCGTGGCTGATGCTGCGTGCGCCCAGCACCCGCTGCACGATGAACTGATTAGTGCACCAGAAGTAAAATCCCAGCACCGGCACGCCGATCAGGGTGCCGAGCCAGGGTAGGTTCGGGTCATCCAGCGGCAGGAACAGGTGCAGCCGCTCGGGCGGCGTGGCCGCGACCAGCGCGCCCCAGTCGAAGCCGAGCTCGGCAAAGCTGAGCCAGGTGACCAAGCAGGCGCCGATGATGAGCAAAATGGCCTGGAGCACGTCGGTGTAGACCACGGCGGCCAGTCCGCCGGCGGCGGTGTAGCTGGCGGCGACTGCGGCCAGCAGCAGCGCGGCGGTGAAGAGATCCAGACCCGGCACCAGACTGGCCAGCACCAGGGCGCCGGCAAAGAGGGTGCCGGCGGTGTCGACCAGGATATTGGCGAGCAGCGTCAGCGCCGAGAAGTAACGCCGCGCGCGGCGGTCGAAGCGGCACTCCAGCCACTCGGGCACAGTGCCGATGCGGGCATTGAGATAGAGCGGAATGAACACCAACGCCATGACGACCAGAATGGGCGCGGCCATCCATTCGTAATTGGCGACCGCCAGCCCCCAGGTGTAAGCCGCGCCGGCCAGGCCGATCAGGGTGGTGGAGGAGATGTTGGAGGCAAAGAGCGACAGCCCGACCGGCGCCCAGTGCAGCCGCCGCCCGGCCAGGAACAGGTCCTGATCATCATGGGTGCGCCGCGCGACCAGCACGCCGATGACGGCAATCAGCACGAAGTAACCGCCGATAACGGCCAGATCGACGGCGGTGAGCGAAATCTGACTGAGGTTGATCTCTTTCACACGAACCTCGGCAAGCGTTCAGCCGTCATCCCTTGCCTGTTCGGCCGTTTGCGCGAGAAAGCCATCGATTTCACATGCAATGCGTTCCATCAGTGCCTCGACCGAGGCATGGTGCAAAGCGACCGCCGCCTGCGCGCTGCCTGCCGGGTCGCGGGCCGAGAGCTTGAGATTGCGCAATTCCTCGACACGCCTGGCCAAGGCTTCGCGATCGAAGCGAATTTCCGCGCGCAGTCGCTGGATGGTGCCGTTCATAATGACTCCCCTTCACTGTCGATGCGCTCGAGAAGGCTCGGCGGCGCTTGCTCAATCTCGACTAGATCGACGGGAGCTTGGAAGATGTTCATCAAGTCTCCAAGCGCGGCGAAGTAGCGCTCGGGCATCAGTCCGGCAACGGCCAGATCCACGTCGCTGTCGGCATGGCAACGACCTGTCGCGAGGGAGCCGAAAAGCACCACCCGCGTTGCACCATACTGATCTCGCAACAAGGCAACAGCCTGCGGCAGGTGCCGGCGCAGCTCAAGCGCACGCGCGCGGCCTTGGCGGTCGGATTCTTGCGCTAAACAGCGCAAATGCGCGGCGGCTTCAGCCGGCGTTACGACCACCGGTGGCCGGGCTGCGTCTGACGCCAAGTACGCGGAACTGTCAGATCGGGAGTTGCCGAACATGCCACAACGACCTCGCTCGATTAGCTTGCTTGATTAGCTCGGGCGCGCGGATTCTTCCTCGTCCTCATGACCACTCGACTGGTCATCGCCATCAGCCGGAGTCTGCGACGCCGCTCCCGACTCATCTGACTGCGACAGCTCTGTCAGCGATGCTGGCTCTGCATCGGGCGCCGGCGGCACCTGACAGGCGGCAAAGAAGTCGTAGTGGTCGATGGCTTCGAGAATACCGGCCGCGAAGGGCTCTTGGGCGAAGTAGATGCTCTCGGTGTCGATCAGCTTGGAGAGTTCCTCGTTGTGGCGGTTGGCGACTACCACGGCCAAGGTGTTGCCGCGCATCATGTCCTCGTCGGCGCCGGAGCCGCCGGCACACAGGCAATGCTCGAGCGGAATACCCCATTGGTCCGCTACATAGCGCAGTGCTAGCCCTTTGGATGCGCGCGCGGGGACCACGTCGAGGAACTGGCCGAAGGACAGATTGAGATGGACGTTCAGGTCGGCCTGATGCAGCAGACTGCCGATGTCATCGAGCGAGGGCGCGTGCTCAGGGTCGTAGAAGAAACTGACCTTGAAGCGACTTTGCTCGGACTTTTGCTGGGGCTTGACGCCCGGCAACTCCACGAGCAGGTCGCGCACCCGACGCGGATACCACAGGTTGTCAATATGCCGCGTCCAGGAGCCGTCGGCCGTGAGCTGGGGCGCGTAATAAATCTCGGTGCCCAGGGCGGTGATGAGCACATCGGGGCGCGGAATACCGTAGCGGCGCATGATAGCCAGCGCCGAGTCCAGCCGCCGGCCGGTGGCAATGCCGAAGGTGGAGCACTTGCGGTTGTCGCGCAGGATGCGGATGAAATCGGCAAGCGAATCCGGATCGCCGAGCAGGTTCTGGTCGAGATCGGTAAAGATGGCGCGGTCGTGGTAGAGAATTCGGCGGCGTGACAAGGGCGCTTGCGGCGGCGGCTGGACTTTCTCAAGCAGCGGGTCTAGCGCTTCCATGTAGCTGTCAGCATGAGCGCTCCAGGCATAGTGCTCGCGCACCCCGGCTAGGCCATTCTGCGCCAGTTTGCGCCAGCCGCTGGCATCGCACAGCACCTTGAGCAACGCCTTGGTGATGTCCTGCTTGTCGAGAGGGTCGATCAGGATGCCGTTTCTACAGTGGTCAATGATGTCGATGGGCCCACCATCCTCGGTGGCGACAATGGGCAGACCGCTGGCAGCGGCCTCAATCAGCGTCAGGCCAAAGGGCTCGGTCAGTGCGGGATTGATGAAGACCCCGCGCGAGGCAGCGGCAATCTGGTAAAGCAGCGCGACCTCATCGGCGCTGTGATGCTTCGGATAGGCCACCCGGCCGTAGAGATCGTGAAGGTCGATCAACAGCAAAATGTCGGTCAGCACCGTCTGGGCGCCGCTGTCCATGTCGCGCAGATCATCGCGATTACCGGCGACGATGACCAGATTCGCCGTTCTTTGCAGCTCCGGCGACTCACCATAAGCCTCAACCAGGGTGGCGATGTTCTTGCGCTCATCGGGGCGCGACAAGGCGAGAATCAGCGGCTTTTTCGGCTCGCGCAGAAAGCGCAGCAGCTCGTTGCGGATGGGCGCCTTCTGCTCGCGGCCATCGGGCGGACGGAAGCGTTCCAGATCTGTCCCGGGCGGAATCACCTGCATGCGCTCGGGCTGGTAGTGATCGTAGAGCCCGTATTGTTCTTCGATCTCCTGGGTGGTGCTGGTAATCACCAGGCTGGCCGCCCCCAGGGTTTCTTCCTCGGCATTGATACGCCGGGTCATGTTGTAGCGGGTGTCGATCACATCCTGCTTGACTCCAGAGGCCAGCAACCGTCGCCGCTTAACGCGCCCAAGCGAGTGGCCGGTATGCACCAAAGGCACGCCGAGCTGGGCGGACAGACGCACACCGACATAGCCTGCATCGGCGTAATGAGAGTGGATCAGGCAGGGCAGCCGGTCGGACTCGCGCAGAAAGCTCAGCGCATTATCGGCAAAGGTGTCCAGATGATCCCACAGCTGTTCCTTGGGCAGATATTCCGGTGGCCCGGCCTCGATGCGCACAATGCGCGCGCCGTCGCCGATGGGCTCGATGGGCACGGCGTAGTCCGGACTGATATTGGGGTCATCGACCAAGCGGGTGAAAAGGTCCACCTGATCCACATCCGGGCGCTTGGCCAGCGCGCGGGCCAGCTCGATGACGTAGAGAATCTGGCCGCCGGTGTCGGCATCGCGGCCCAGTTCCAGATCATGGCCGCGAAAGAGGCCATGGATACTCAGCAGGACAATGTAACGGGAGGGCGCGTCAGCAGTCATAATCATCGTGAAAAATCATGGTGGCAGGGGATTCAAGCGGATAGGCTAGAATCACGATAAGAAGCCAAGGCTTGATGGTGGATCACCGGTAGACATTTTCCGGGGTGGTCGGCACCATAAGCCTTCAGATGCAGTCTAACAAACTCAAGCGACCTTTCTCTGCCGCACTGATTCAGCCCCTTTTCAGGCGGCCAGCTTCCGGCCCGCGCAAGATGCGCCCTGGGCACGATCGGCGAATCCGCACAGCCCTCCAACAGCACAAAACTCGGGGTACGAGGTCCATCACACCAGGTGGCAAGCCTGAGCAGACCCTATAAAGGAGCACTTAGCATGCCAAGCACTGATACCACATCGCTTTATCAAGCCTTTCCGCATTTGCGCAAAATCGACGATCTTTGGGGCACGCGTGGCGCGCGCGACCTCCTCCAATCCCTGCTTTATGACAGTCGTGAGGGCAGCCGACACGGCTTTGAGGTCGACCATGCCTCGGCACTTTTCCAGCTGCTGATGGAGCATGACAGCCTCTTTCCTCAGTTCGATGACTCGCGCAGTTCAGATCCCGGCGCCGGCGACCCCCGGTAAGCAGCTAACCTGATAGCCAGCGCCGAGCTCTAGGCGCTCCGGAAAGGCGCGCGCGCACTCAGGTCGCGCCTGCGGACAACGCGGATGAAAATGGCAGCCGGACGGCGGATGGGCTGGCGATGGCATATCACCACTGAGGCGAATCACCTCACGTCCGCTGTCTTGGTCGATGCTGGGCACGGCGGACAAGAGCGCGCGGGTATAAGGATGGCGCGGATCAGTCAGCACCGCCTCGGCCGGCCCCTGCTCGACGATGCGTCCGAGATACATCACCGCCACCTGCTGGGCCAGGTAGGACACCACTGAGATATTGTGGGTGATGAACAGATAAGCGATGCCAAAATCCAGCTGCAGGGATTTGAGCAAATTGAGAATCTGCGCCTGCACCGAGACGTCCAGCGCGCTGGTTGGCTCGTCGCAGATAATGACTTTCGGTTCCACTGCCAACGCTCTCGCGATGCAAATGCGCTGGCGCTGACCGCCGGAGAACTCATGCGGATAGCGCATCATGGCCTCCGCGCCGATGCCGACGCGCTCGAGCAGCGCCGCCACCCGTTCGCGCCGCTTCGCGGCTGATTTCTCGATACCAAGCGCCTGCAAACCTTCCCCGACAATGTCGCCGATCAGCATGCGCGGATTCATAGACGCGAAGGGGTCCTGGAAGATGATCTGCAAATCCTTGCGCAGCCGGCGCATGCGCCCTGGTGCCAAGGCGGCGAGGTCCTGTTCCCGACTGGGCTGCCTGGCTGACGCGCCGCCGCGCTTCCCAGCTGAGTTTCCAGCCGGCGCGCGGTAAAGCACCCGCCCCCCCGTGGGCCGCTCGAGCCGCAACAGCCCCTTGCCCACCGTGGTTTTGCCGCAGCCGGACTCGCCGACCAGCGCCAGGGTCTCGCCGAGGTTAAGCGCGAGATCAACCCCATCCACTGCTCTGACGTGACCGACGACGCGCTTGAACAACCCGCGGCGGATCGGGAACCAGACCTTGAGACCTTCGGCGTGCAACAACGGCTGCAACTCGGGAGCGACTGTCGCGTCGGTTCGGGGGCCGCCCGCAGAGTCGGGCTTGCCTTCAGGCTCTGACTCCAGATTGCCTGAGCTCGCAGCCCGAGGCTCAGTCACGTCAAGCCCCGTATCCGAAACAGCGCCCGCAAGGCGATCCAGGCCAGAATCAGAGCCAAGATCCGGCTCCGAGCTCGCATCCGTCGCAAACCCAGCCCGATCCTCGCGCCACAGCAGGCAGCGCACTTGCTGATCCGGGCCGGCCTGATGCCAATCCGGCAAGGTTGACGGACAGGCAGCAAACGCCAGCTCGCAACGCGGTGCGAAACGACAGCCACTGAAGGCTTGATCGAGCGGCGGCACCCGCCCGGGAATCATTGCCAACTCGCCGCCACGCTTGTCCGCCGTCGGCAGGCTTTCGAGCAGCTTGCGACTGTAGGGATGCGCCGGTGCGGCGAAAAACTCAGCACAGCTTGCCTGCTCGACGATCTGCCCGGCGTACATCACCGCCAGGCGGTCAGCCGTCTCGGCCACCACGCCGAGATCATGGGTGATTAACAGCACCGCCAAGCCGGTGTCGCGCTGCAAGCCTTTGAGCAACTGCAACACCTGCGCCTGGATGGTCACATCCAGCGCCGTGGTTGGTTCATCGGCAATCAGCAACCGCGGATTGCCGGCCAAAGCCATGGCGATCATCACTCGCTGCTTCATGCCACCTGAGAGCTGATGCGGATATTCCTCGGCTCGCCGCTCCGGGTCGGGAATGCCGACCGCGCGCAGCAACTCGACGACCCGCTCTGAGATCCGCGCATTCCTGCCGGCGCTCTGGTTCTCATGCAAGCGCACCGCCTCGCCCACCTGAGTCCCGACCCGCAGCACCGGGTTCAGCGAGGTCTGGGGCTCCTGAAAAATCATTGCCAGTTGCCCGCCGCGCAGCGAACGCATATCGCGCTCCGGCAGGTTCAGCAGTTCCTGCCCGCCCAAGCGCACCGATCCCGCAACAATGCGTCCCCCAAGCGGGAGCAGCCGCATCAGCGAGAGTGCTGTCATGGACTTACCGCAGCCGGACTCCCCCAACAACGCCAGGGTCTCGCCGGGCGCGATACGCAGATCAATGCCATCGACCACGGTCACTGGCCGCGCCGCCCCGCCAAGCTGGGTGCGCAAACCGCTGACATTCAAAACCGGATCAGGCACCGGATTGGCCTCTGTGAAATCTTGGTTGGACATTGATATTTCGCTTCGATCCGGGAGAGATTAAAGAGGCGAAACGCGGCTCGCCAGAGGGCCCCAGCAGGCTTGCTCAGGCGCGGTTCAACGACTTGAGCGCGATGCGGATGATCTCCTCGGTGGAGTCCGCCTGCTCGCTGGCGGCGCGCGCCATGCGGGTGGCATCGGCCGGGCGGTAGCCGAGCGCCTCAAGGGCATGCACGGCCTCGGTCAGCGGGCTGATCTCCGCCGTCATCTGGGGCGTGCGGCCGGTCGTGGTTGCCGCCGTGGTGCCCGCCGGGGGCAAGTCGGCGCCGAGGCGGTCTTTCATTTCGATCACCAGGCGCTGGGCGGTTTTCTTACCCACGCCGGGCACCCGGCACAGTGCGGCGAGGTCTTCGTACTGAACGCATTCCGCAAAGCGCGCGGCGTCCATGGAAGACAGGATGGCCAGCGCCATTTTTGCGCCCACGCCGGTGATTTTGAGCAAATGGCGAAAGAGCGCGCGCTCTCCCGCGCTGCCAAAGGCATAGAGTACGTGGGCATCCTCGCGAACAATCAGGTGTGTTTGCAGGGTAACCGGGGCGCCAAGCTCGGGCAGGTCGTAGAACACCGACATCGGCGCCTCGAGCTCATAGCCTACGCCCTGCACATCCACCATCAGCTGCGGTGGATGCTTGGCCAGCAAGGTTCCGCGAAGGCGTCCGATCATGGTCGAAAGTCCCGCCATGAGGCCGCCGCGCGCTTGCGCGCCGGGATACCCATGGAGTGCGCGTGACAGAGCGCGATGGCCAGGGCGTCAGCCTCGTCCTCGCCCGGCAGCGTCGTCAAAGACAGCAGCACCCGCACCATGTGCTGTACCTGGAGCTTGTCCGCGCCGCCGGTGCCAACCACAGCGAGCTTGACGGATTTGGCGCTGTACTCGTGAACATCCAGCCCACCCTTGAGGCCGGCGCACAGAATGGCTCCACGCGCCTGCCCGAGCTTGAGCGCGGCGGTCGGGTCGCGCGCAAAAATCAGCTGCTCGACGGCCATCTCATGCGGGCGGTGCTCTTCGACCAGCACGGCGATGCGATCGAAGATCAGCTCCAGGCGCTCTGGCCAGCCATATTGACCAACTCGAATGCAGCCGCTCGCAACACAGCGGCTGTGCCGCCCGTCGCTATCGATCACCGCATAGCCGGTGTTGCGTGAGCCGGGGTCGACACCCAGAATACGGTGGCGCAAAGCTGGGGGCGCAGTCATAGTGTTTTCCTGCGGCGGGCTCTTGGGTTTTTGGCGCTTTGCTTGATGGCGCCTTGGTTGATCGAAAAACAGCTGGTGGTCACGAGAAATGCCATCTTCCCTAGCCCTTGGCTGATCAGGCATCCAGCTCCGCCATGATGTCATCGCTGATGTCGGCGTTGTGGTAGACATCCTGCACGTCGTCGAGATCATCGAGGGTGTCGATCAGCTTGAGCAGTTTTTCTGCCGTGTCGCGGTCGAGTTCGACATTGGTCGCGGCATTGAAGCTCACCTCCGATACGCTGGTGTCAAAGCCCGCCCCGGCCAGAGCCTCGCGCACGGCGGCGAAGGTCTCGGGCAGGGTCACCACGTCGAGCGAGCCGTCCTCGTTGACCACCACGTCCTCGGCGCCGGAATCCAGACCGGCCTCGATCACGCTATCCTCGTCGGTGCCTGGCTGAAAGCTGATCACGCCCTGCTTGGTGAACAAATAGGCCACCGAGCCATCAGTGCCCAGATTGCCGCCATGTTTGCTGAAAGCATGGCGCACCTCAGAGGCAGTGCGGTTGCGATTATCGGTCATGCAATCGACCATGATGGCGACTCCGCTCGGGCCATAGCCCTCGTAGCGGATTTCTTCGTAATTGTCGCCGTCATCGGCGCCGGCACCGCGCTTGATGGCCCGGTCAACGGTGTCCTTGGGCATGTTGGCGCCCACGGCCTTGTCGATGGCCAGGCGCAGGCGCGGATTGGAGGAAGCGTCCCCGCCGCCCTCGCGCGCAGCGACCGTGACCTCACGGATCAGCTTGGTCCAGATCTTGCCGCGCTTCTTGTCCTGCGCAGCCTTGCGATGCTTAATATTTGCCCACTTACTATGGCCTGCCATGCGCTGCCCTCAAAATCGTCCCATCGTTACTAACGCTCATGGTGCAGCAAAATCCAGGAGGATGAAGCTGCTGTTTCGTTCCCGTAAGGTACCGGCCCGCGTCCGCAGCCTGTCGAGCGGGCTGCGGACGCGGGCTGGGTGTTCTGTTGGGCTGCAGTTTAGCATCCGACATCGAGTGAAGCCGAACGTCGTTAACGGCAGACGCAACCCGATAGCTTGCGACTGGCGTTGTCCCGGATGAGTCTTCACAGACAAGGCATTACGGACATTCATGCAGCATCACCTGAACCCTCAACGCCAAGTAACTTGGATCATGGGTTTTTTCTCTAAACAGGTTAGACTTTGACCCCAAGCGACCAATGCCGCAGAATCACAGCAGAACAGCATGAACATAGACAGCGTGCGCATCATGCTGCTGAACATCAGCCGGGAGACGTCCCAGTGTCGAACATGACGCATTTCGAGCATCCGTTGAACGAGCGCATTCGCACCTTTCTGCGACTTGAGCATCTGTTTGAAAAATATGACCATTTCCGAGCAGACGAGACCACATGGGGAACGCGCGCGGCGCTTGAAGGTCTGCTGGATATTCTTGCGATCACCTCGCGCTCGGATATCAAAAGCGAGCTGGCTAAGGAGCTCGACCGCAACGCCAACGCGCTCGGGCGCGTGCGCGATCAACCGGGCGTCGACCCGGGCATGCTCGACGATGTGCTCGCCCGTCTCGGGGCGGCGCAACGTAGCTTGCTTGCGCTTCACGGGCAGATCGGCGCGGCGGCGCGCGACGATGATTTCATGAAAGCCATCGCCCAGCGCAACAGCATTCCCGGCGGTGCCTGCAGCTTCGACCTGCCGCACTATCACCACCTGCTGACCAAATCACCGGAGGCACGCGCGCAGCTGCTCGCGCGCTGGAACACCGAGCTTGAGCCGGCCAAGAACGCGATTGATCTCGTCCTGTCGCTCGCGCGTTCAAGCAGCAACGCCCGCTCGATCACGGCGCAGCAGGGATTTTTTCAGGAAACGCTCGAGACAGGCGCGCCCACCCAGTTGATCCGCGTTGGACTCAACCCGGATCTCGACTGCTTTCCGGAAATCAGCGGACATCGCAACCGCTTCAGCATCCGCTTCCTGACTGCCCAGGGAACCGCCCGCCCCACCCAAACCGCGGCCGACATCCCATTTGAGCTGACCTGTTGCGTGTTCTGATCGTCAGTGACAGTCCCCTGCCCAACCTGCGGTAAAGATGTTGTCTGGTCGCCCGACTCGCGTTGGCGGCCGTTCTGTAGCGCGCGCTGCCGGCTGATCGATCTGGGCGACTGGCTCGACGAAGCGCATCGTATTCCGGGTGATCCGGGAACCCCTGACGAAATTGCTGACGAAGAGACTCAGACACGACAACACTGAGCGCCAAGAGACACCAAAGCTGTGGCATCAGTTGGCCACAATCCGGCGCGATGTGGGAGGGTCGGCGCCCCGGCATCAGCCAAGGCAGCCAGCCCCCCAAAGAGCTTTCAGCGCTTGATCCAGAGTCTCAAGTTGCGCGAACTAACATCCGCGTCTCGCGTACTTCCCGTAAACGAAGGCTCGACGTCCTCGGAAATTAATCGCCAACCAAGTGCGATTCTTGACCCAGCCCAAAGCAGAGTGGCAGGACCCGCCTCGAAGCACCCCAATTACCGCACAGTCCGTTGACGGACACGAACGCACATTCAAACCCGATGTCGTCCGGAAAGGGATCGCCGCATCAGCATTTTCGGGCAAGACGGCCATGGAGCCGACAGCAAGCGACCCGAGCAGAGCCAGCACTGCCGGAGACATCAGATAACCAACTTTTGTTCTAGCCACATGCATTTTAATCACCTTATTTTGTGGATTTTCAAAGTCATGAAGTCTGCTCCACGCTCATTTCCGCAAGAGCGGCTTTAATTATAGTCTGAAAATGGCAAATTTTTGCAATCCTGACGCGTTTGTGTGTCTCCGCCGGCCCGTCATGGAACACGCAGCAAAGCCACTTAAGGAAGCCACGACCACAGTTCTATCAAGAAAAAGCGTACGAGCGCTTTGGTAAAAGCGATGATCACCAAGGTCTGTCCCGCCTCGATTTTGGCATATCCGCTCATTCCGGTTTTCAGCGATTCATCTGGGTTCGGCAGCATCGCGACCACTGTGACAATGGGCCCGTAGGTTTCCATTGTTGTGTCGGGCGCAATTTCTGTCACAGCTCCCGAAAAGCCTTGGTACGGATTCATCCACGCTTTGAATCGAACTTTGCTCCCAAGATGGACATCTGAAATATCCGCCTCGGGCACACTAATTTCCACCCGAACTGTCCGTGTGTCTTCCACGACGGCAAACAGCTCACCTTCAGCGAGATATTTTGAACGGAGGTTTTGCAACGTCAGGGTAACGATGCGCCCGGTAATCGGCATGCGCAGGTAGGTGCGCCGCAACTCCTCGCGAAAATAGCTCAATTCCTCCTGCAGCTTTTCGAGTTCGGCTTGCGCCGCTGCGATTTCGTTGGGATTGACCTGCGCTTTCAGCGCATCTAAATTCGCCAGGTTTTCCGCGACCTTTTCAGAAGCAATATCGCGCTCTCGTTTGGCATCCTCGTAATTCTGGACCGAGACAGAATCATTTTCGAAAAGCCGAGCGATTCTGTCCGCCTTATCTGTGTTGTATTGGAGCTCAAGGCGGGCGATATCCAATTGCTTCTCGGCCAAGCGAATCGCTTCCGCTGAAGGCGTCGTGCGCAGGCGATCAATCTCGTACTTTTTTGCATTGACGGCCGCTTCGGTTGCCAGCACATCTTTTTGTTGCCGGTGATTGGCCATTACTGCAATCACCGTTCCCTTATCAACCATCTCCCCGCCGTTGAAGAATACTTGCTCGACGATTCCCTCCCGATCGGGATAAACCTCATGTCGAGCAAACGGCAGAATCACCGCATCGCCCCCAACCTCGTAGGCGTAAGGCAAAAACAGGCAAGCAAAGAGAAAAATCGGCAACAAATAGCGCCTGCCAAGACTGAAAATTCCTTTTCCAGAGGCTCCAGAAGCGCCGACTTGCGGTTTGACTAGACGCAGCTCTTTAAATGACTGACTCTCGGCCCCGACTCCGCTCTTCGTCGATTCCATCGGCGCAATTTGGAATCCTGGCGCCGACCTACCCTTATGGGAGCGCTGACGCAGAAAATGATGCGTCACGTAGGCAAAGAGAACAAGAAACAGCGCGACTCCAGCTCCTTGATAACTCGACTCAAGCCGCCGAGCCAGTATTGTCGCAACGAGCGCAATAAGGAGGGCGGGAAAAGCGATCGATGCCGCCCCAAACAACGCTAACGTCGGAGAGTCCTTGATGTATTTTCCGACCACGCGTGGTCGCCCAAAGATCAATCCGCGCAGTGCACTTTTTGCACGATCGTGCAAATTTGGGATCCGAGAATAATTTGCCAGGAACCGATAGCCGTCGCTAGACCACAATGGCGTCGCAGCCAGAAGAAAACTGATTGCCGCAACAAACGCCAACTTAGCTCCCACGATGGATAGAAGGCTTCCCGATGGGCGCATGGCGAGCCACAATGTCGTGCCCAAGCTGAATAGGACCATGCGCACCAGCAAAGGTGTGGCACTCAGCCACATGCGCTGCGATCTGTTTGTGTCTGGCGTTAGAAGAATCTGCGCATTGAAACGCGGGATCAATCCAAACGCTAGCACCAAACCAAAACTTGGCACATCAAGCCCAAAGTGCCGCCCAACGACCGCCCGCATGACCTGAATGCTCAGATTTACCGTAACAGCCATGAAGACCAAGTGTCCCAGCAGCCCAAACTGGAGCCTCGCAGTGGCGAGTGAATCCGCCACCAAATCCCGGTTCAACCACACAGCTACGACGGAATAGAACAGCAATACAGGGATCAGCCAAAGCGCAAAGCGAAACGGTGACATGACCCGCAGCAGAGCATCCGAAATGCGCTCTGGTCTGAGAATGTGCCAATGCCCCGCAGGCGCGGACTCCTCTGCCTCGCCTTGCAATTCCTCACCCAGGTCTAGCCGCGTTGCTTCCAGCTTGCGAGACTCTTCCGTTGCCGTCTCCGTTTTCTGAGAGTCCCCTTTCCGTGGTTGGCCTGATTGCGCCTCACCCGATAGCGGCGCAGCTAGCCTCGACTTACCCAACCGGCTGGGGGTATTCTGTACATCGTTATACTGAATCGGAGGCGCTTGCTCTTGGCTTTCATTGAGCAACCCCCAATCCTTTAACATTGAGAGAAGCTCCTCGAAGGCATCCATCCCCTCTTCCCGGCCGAATCTTGCGCGAAATTCTGCCATCAGCGTCTCAGGGTCATAGGGGCGCTGTAATGCTTCGATCAGGAAGGCTTCCTCTTCACCGAACTCGAACACTTTTCCAGAAGCCGGATCGCGGACTTGAAAAATTGCGCTATCTTCCGAACACTTCAGCAAGACGCCCCTGCGCAACCCCGGCATGGCTCGGCTGGAATTCTCTTTCATCGCATAATCACTGATGACCGATTCCCCGCTCTCACTTCATTCTCGGCCTGTCTTGGTTGAGCGCAACATCAGATATCGTGAGGCTGCAGCAGGCGATCCAAATTCTTTCACCCTCGACATCTACCACGAACGACTTAAGCCGGGAGAAAAGAAACGGTCCATTGTTGTATTTATTCACGGCGGAGGGTGGAATGGAGGAGACAAGGCATGCTTTTTGGCATCGAATGGACAATCCATGCCGGAGCATTTTGTCAGAAATGGCTACGTGTTTGCGTCCGTCAACTACCGCCTTGCTGAAAGAGCCGAATCGCCGCCTGTTGGAATTCCTGACATGGCATCCGATATTGCAAAGGCCCTCAAATGGTTGTCAATCAACGGACGACGCTATGGCGGGAGGAAGACCGAATTTATTCTTATTGGTTATTCATCCGGAGCCTACTTGGCGATGCTTGTGGCGACTCACCAGAAATACCTCAGCTGTTTTCGCCTCGGCCCCGACTTGTTATCAGCTGTCATTGTTCTCGACATGCCGCTCTTCGATATTCCAATGACGGTCCAAATTTTAGAAAACAAAGAAAGTGGACTTCCGGATCAAGAACGACGACTTCAGAGCCTTTATCAATTTTTCGGAAAAACACCTGCTGAGCAGGAAGCCCTATCGCCTGCCCATCAACTCGGACCATGGCTGACTCAGACCGCGTTCCTGATCGTTTCTGTTGGCCAGCACTTTGGACATCGCCAGTGGCTCACCAGGCGCATGGGAGAGAACTTCCAGCGACGACTTGCCAGCATTGGCGCGCGCGTTAAGCATTTACATTTTGAAGACAGGGACCACAAAAATCTCATCTTGCAATTTGACAGCGAACTGGCCAGTAGTATTGATGGCTTTCTCCGCTCCCTACCATCTCTGCCAAGTCGAGCCACTCGTGCCTGACCAACCTTGAGAATGCCCCCCGGTGTGGGAACCCATTTCTGATGAAGGAAAGCCCTGCTGTTCCTGGACGATGGATGCCACTAACCGCATCCCGGTTGGCATTAAAGCTTTCAGGCCCCCACGATTCGCCAGCAGAACAAGTCCGATTTTTGGCTCTTCAAGCCAGATGATCGCTGCACTGAACCCGGCCACCAAACCTTCTTTGAAATGCACATCCAATCCTCGCGGAGTGTGTCGAATCCGATGCGCATACCCAACCGCCAAATTAGGCTGTTCTTGCCCAACCTTATCAAGCTCGCGGTTTACCTCGGCAGCCGCGGAACTCAGAGCCCCGCTGTTCAAACCGGTTAACACCCTCAATAGGCGGTTCATGTCGTTGACGTTACTGATAAGGCCGCCGGAACCAGCTAGAACCCCCATGTCTGAAGGGGATACGGCGGTCAGCGAATCGCTCTGCTCGTCATAGCGATAACCTTGCGCGAACGCGTACCCGCTATCAGTGCAAGCCGCTACTTGCACACAGGTGCTGTTCATCTCAAGTGGCTGCATGACCACGTTTCGAATTAAATCTCTCGAGTTCCGATACCCGTAATGGTTTTGGAGCGCCATGCTCAGCATACCAATCCCAAGGTTCGAGTACCTGAAACTTGTTCCGGGAGTCATTGAAGGGCTACAACCTTTATCCCGCACACAAGCCTCCATGTTTGCTCTGCTGTAATTCTTTGCAGGCATTATTTTTCGCTCACGTGCGTCTTGGGCAGCATTATCTCGCTCTGTCAGGTTAGAAGGAAAATTTGGCAATCCGGAGCGATGCGTTACAAGCTGCTGCAGCGTGATGCGCTCGTCAATATCTAACGAATCATCCAAGAGGTCATCGACCTTGGTGGCAAGCTGTACGTCCCCGTCACTAACGGCCTTAGCCAATATCAAGGCGACAAACATCTTGGATACAGAACCGATAGCAAACAAGGTTTCGCCATCCACCTTAACCTGTTCACCAATCCGCTGACTGCCAAAACCGAGCGACAGGGTTTCGTGATCACTGACAAAGCCGACAGCTATCGCTGGCGCTTGATCCTGGGCTTGTTCTCCGACAAGAGGGCTGACAAATTGGGCGATAAGATTATTTATTTCGCCATCAGCTAGCGAAGCGGACTCACCATTCGACAGCGAAGCCCACTCACCATTCGACACCGAAGACGACTCAAAAGACGAGTCCGAAACAGAGAACGGGCGATCGTCCAAGTCGGGTAGCGGCCCCGGCGAAAAAGCGCGGCGCGAAGAAACGACCGGCGCATAGCGCAGATCAGGTAGTCGTCCCCGATTAACGGTCGTGCCTGACCCGGGATACGGTGGCGGCCAATATTGCGGGGTACCCTCTAGAGATGAGAGAGGCGCCAGCGTGGGTGGATATTGTTGATTATTTTGGGCACATGAGAGAGTTGCGGTTATTGATGTCAAGGCAACAACCGAGAGCACCGCGAAAATTTTGCGATCTTGATTCATATAAGCCCTGCGGTCTGCCGGTTCATTGAGAGACGGAAATATCGACCAAGCGCTCTAAAACCCCGATCACGGAATCGCAGAGTCCCTGGATGCTTTCTTTCTTGAAGCGTTTTTGGCCAAAAGCGAAACGAAAGACCAGCTTGCCTTTAATGATTCCAGCGCCGATCTCTATGAGGTGCCTGCGCGTTCCTTCATCAGACTCAGCCAGTTGTATTTTGCCGGTTTCCGCTAGCGCGCCCCACTCCGCATGCACATGAGACCGTTCGTCCCGCGGCGTATCCGCAGCATCGGTCTGCCCTGCGAAGTTGAATGTCACGTCAGGCTCCGGAATCGCTAGCATTGCCTGCCTGACATTTTCATCCGTGCTCAAGTAGCGCAATGCTGAATAGCTAATGCCCCGAGCAGGAATACTTTCGACGGTCTCAAGTGCCGCTTTTATCCTATGAACAAGATTCTGGGATGATTCAATGGTAAGAGTCACAGGATAAAAACTCGTGAACCAACCGAGCGAACGCGAAAGGTTTAAGTCGGTACCAACAGGCTCACGCCCTTGGCCTTCAATCTTGATGTGGATGACTGCGTTTTCAGTCCACTCACTGAACCCGATCGCAAGTCCTGCCAGTAACAGATGGCTTAGCCGGCTTTCAAAGATTACCGGAGCCCGCTCGATTAGCCTCTGAGTTTTCGCAGCTGACAATTCGCCAAAAATCGAAGATGTCGTCGATAGTGAGTGGTCCGAGCCCGGGAAATCTACCGGGAGTGGTTGTCGCTCAAGCGCGCGCGTCCAATAGGACACATCAGCCATCGCCGCTGGTGAGTTTGCAAAGTCCACCAAGGCCTGCGCCCATTCCTTGAAAGAGTTTGTCTTTAAAGGTAAGCGCGGCGTTTGAACGCTAGCAAGCTGCCGATAGACAGTCATTAAGTCTTCTACGAAGGGCGACCAGGATACGATATCCATCACAAGATGATGCACGATCAGGAGTAAACGCCCTTCCTGGTTAGACCCGGCGTTAAACCAGCATACTTTGAAAATTGGTCCGCGTTGAAGATCGAGCGAGCCGTTCAAATGCGCGAAGGTCTCGTCAATCCGCGCTGCCCAATCAGGTTTTGGCAATGCTGAGAGGTCAACCGTGCTGAAAGGAACAGAATCGATATCCAAAGAGTTAAATTGCTGCCAAGCGCCCTGGCTATCTTGGCGATACCGCATACGCAAGGCATCATGATGCGCGCTGACCGCACGAATGGCCTCTTCCATCTTGGTGCGGTCCAGTGCTGTAGGTGTCGGGATCACCATCCATTGATTGAAATAGGCCGGTTTTCTGCTTTCTTGTTCGAAAAACCAGCGCTGAACGGGCGTCAGCGGCACATCTCCGCCCACCAAGCCCTGTTCAGCCTCAATGGCAACTGTGCCAGCGCCTAGAACAGCGGCAAGCTCGGCGACGGTCTGATGCTTGAACATTTCCTGCAAGGACAATGGATGACCGGCCTCGGTGAGTCGAGCAACAACGCGGATGCTCATGATTGAGTCGCCGCCTAGCTCGAAATAGTTCGAGTGAATTCCAACCTTTTCCAGGCCAAGGACGTCCTGCCAGACGTCTGCAATCAATTTTTCGAGATCAGTTTCGGGCTCAACATAGGCATCCTCGGATTGCAGCTCGCTTGCAGTGGGCAGCGGCAAGGCGTTGCGGTCAATTTTGCCACTCGTCGTCATCGGAAATGCGTCGCACGGCACCAGAAAAGCAGGGACCATATAATCCGGCAGGGTACTTCTTAGGTATCGGCGCAGCCCATCGATGTCGGGCTGGGTTTTATCCACCGAGGTGACGTAGCCTGCGAGTCGACTGACCCCTTCGCTGCGATGCACCACCACAACCGCTTGATCGACTTCGGGATGACGCTTTAAGACAGTCTCGATCTCACTGAGCTCGATACGATAGCCACGAATCTTTACCTGATGATCCAAGCGCCCCAAAAAATCCAGCTGTCCATCAGGAAGCCACCGGACCAGGTCGCCTGTGCGATAAAGGCGCTCCCCGGGTTGATCGGAAAACGGATGGGGGACAAAAGCCGCAGCGGTCTGACCGGGCCGGTCCAGGTAACCGCGGCTCACGCCTATCCCACCGATGTATAGCTCGCCCGGCGTCCCGACAGGAACGGGTCGCATGCAAGAGTCAAGAACATAGGTCTCAACGTTCGGCAACGGGCGTCCCAACGGCGGCTTGCCGCCCGCACTCCAGCCCCATGCAAGAGTGGCGCCGATGGTCGTTTCGGTCGGACCGTAGCCGTTCATGAAGTGGCGGTTTTTTTGCCAGTGACTGGCCAAATCCGGGTCTAAGCTGTCTCCGCCAACAGTGAGGCCTTTCAGTTCGGAAAGCTCCCCAGACACCCTCGGCATAGCCTCCAACGCGGCTGCGGAGAGCGTCAAAGCGCTGATATGTTGCCTCTTCAACGTGTCGATGAGCAGCGGACCTGGCATCAATGCGTCTTGGTGGGCAAGATTCAGAGTTGCTCCGGCTACCAAGGTGCGAAAGATTTCGCCGATGGCTGCATCGAAACTTAGCGAGAGCGTCTGTAGAACCTGGCTTTCATGGTCGATTTTGAACAGAGGAATCTGCGCACGAATCACATTGGCCAGATTGCCATGCTGCACCATCACCCCTTTTGGTAGCCCTGTCGAACCAGAAGTGTAGATGACATAGGCGAGATTCTTAGAATCAATGGCTACCGGCGGCGGTGTCATTGACTGTGCCGAGTCAGCACTGGCGAGCTGATCAAGGATTAGCCGATCGCACCCGTCCGGAACTCTCTCGGCCAGCTCGGGTTGGGTCACGGCCAGAGAGACATTTGCATCCTGGAGGATATAGGCTATCCGCTCCGGCGGAAGACTCGGGTCGATAGGCAGGAAAGCGCCCCCAGACTTCATAATGCCGAGCAATCCAATGAATGTTGCCAAGGAGCGCTCGCCAAACCACCCGACGACTATCTCCGGGCCAACGCCATGTTCGCGCAAGCGATGCGCAATCTGGTTGGCGCGCTGGTCGAGTTCGCGGTAGCTCAAAGCCTCTCCGCCAAGGCGGATGGCAATCTGGCAAGGCCGAACGACGGCGTGCTCGGAGATCAACTCATGCGCGCAGCGCGTTGTTTTTTCACCTAGCCCTGACTGACTGAACTCGCGGACAATGCGGTGACGCTCTTTCGGAAGCAGCATGGGCGCATTATGCAACGCTCGGTCCGGCTCGCTAACAGCGAAGCGAATGAGTCGTTTCAAATGAGCACCCATGCGTTCGATAGATGCTCGCGAGAACAGGTCGGCATTGAAAATCAGTTTGAGCTCGAGGCGATCTTCCCGTTCCTGGGCATTGAGCACCAGGTCGAAATTTGCCGTCTCCTGCTCCGGTGCAAGCTGGCGCGTTAGTGCGTTGCCAAAACCTAGTTCCCGCTCGATTTTTTGATGAACAAACAGCACCTGGAATAATGGATTATGGCCAAGATCGCGATGCACACCGAGGCGCTCCACCAGTCGCTCAAATGGCACCTCCTGATGATCGTAGGCATCAAGACAGGTGCTACGAACTTCCTCGATGAACTCGCGGAAACTTTGCTGCCCTCTAACTCGACTGCGGATGACGATGGTGTTTACAAAATACCCGATCAGACGCTCGAGATGCGGCTGAGCACGGTTTTCAGTCGGGGTACCAACGCAGATATCGTCTTGCCCTGAGTGGCGCGCTAAAAGCACCTTGAACGCGGCCAATAACACCATGAACATCGTGGCGCCTTGTTCAATCGCGATATCCCGCAAGCCTTGTAGTAAGTCTTCCTCAAGCCAGACGCTAACTTGACCGCCGCGATAACCTTGCGCCTCTGGTCGCGGATAATCACTTGGAATCTCCAGAACACTGACTTCTTCGAGCTGGGTCTTCCAATACTCAATGTGCGCCGCGATCTGTTCTCCCTGCATCCAGTCGCGTTGCCAAATTGCATAATCAGCATATTGGATTGACAGCGGCGGTAATCGCGCGGGACGATCCTGACTGGCAGCGACGTAGAGTTCGTTTATCTCGTGCGACATAATTGCCATCGAACGGCCATCCGCGGCAATATGGTGAAGCGTCATCGACAGGGTAAAGACATCCTCTTCGCTTTTAATCAACTGATAACGGAGCACTGGCCCCGCCTCCAGGTCCCACGGGATACGGGTCTGCTCACGAAGCTTTCGCTCGACCAAATCCTGCCTGACTTCGCGAGGCAACTCGGTAAGATCCTCGAAAGGAATCGTGACAGGCTGAGCCTCCGCGATAACCTGAAAAGGCTCGCCATCAATGGCGGAAAAACTTGTCCGCAGAGTTTCATGGCGCTCAACCAGCAGCGTCAATGCTCTATCGAGCGCCGAGCGGTCAACTTTGCAACCGAAGTGGATAACGCAGGGAAGAGTATAAGACACGCTTCCCGGGTTGAGCTGATCAATCAACCACATCTGTTGCTGGGAATAGGACAGAGGCGCCTTTTTTCCATGCTCGATCTTGGTCAAATCAGGCTGCGACAACGCAAGATCCGGGATACCAGAGGCGAGACATGCGTCGATCCACGCCGCCATGTCCGTCACGGTTCGCGCCTTCATCAGGACACTGAAGGGAATCGACAGCCCGTAGCGCTTACCCAGCTCGGTGATAATGCGAACTGCCATTAAGGATTCGCCGCCAAGCTGAAAGAAATCCGATTCCGCTCCGACTTCACCGAGACCGAGAAAGCGAGCCCAAACCGCTGCTACGGACTTTTCTGTCGGCGTATCCGGTGCACGCGACACCGTCTCCTTCTCGATAATTCGAGCCATCTCCGTAACTTTGGGCTTAGGCAAGGCCCGGCGATCGGTCTTTCCATTCGGAGTTAACGGGATACTCTCAAGAGGCAGATAGAATGCGGGAGTCATGTGCTCTGGCAGCTTTTGGCGAACATGCTTGCGCAATTCAGCGGCAAGCGGAGGAACTTCACCGGTTGTGACAATATAAGCAACCAGACGTTGGTCTTCTGAAACCACGACAGCAGCCTGAGCAATTTGCGCGTGCTGTCGAATCACACTTTCGATCTCCTCCAGCTCAATTCTCAGACCCCGCAACTGAACTTGCTGATCAATCCGCCCCAGGTACTCAAAATTGCCATCCGGCAGCCAGCGTCCAAGATCACCGGTTTTGTACATACGGCTTCCGGGAGTCGAGCTGAACGGGTTGGGAAGAAATGCCTGCGCGGTCAGCTTCGGTTTTTCCCAGTAGCCATGCGCGACATGCTCGCCGGAAAAATACAGCTCGCCGACAATTCCAACCGGAACCGGGCGCAAAGCCTCGTCCAGCACGTAGCCCTGCATATTTCCCATGATCCGGCCAATCGACATCGGATCGTAAGGAAGATCTTCTGTGGTGTCGCAACGGGTAACATCCCAGATCTCCGTAGCTCCGTACAAATTCGTCAGAACAGCATCTGGCATTGCTGCGACGAAGCGCGCGGACAGATCCCCAGGCAGCGCTTCGCCGCTGCAGATCCAGTGGCGCATGCGTGGCAGCCGCTCGCCGAGGTCGGGCGCGGTATCGAGCATCGAGCGCAGCAATGAAGGCACCAATACCATGCGTGTCGAACCCGACTCCGCTAGCGCATCAACGAGTTTTGCCGGGTCTTTGACCTGGTCATCAGGGATCAGGGTGAGTGGCAAGCCATTACTCCAGGCGCTCCAAAGTTCCCACCCTGAGTCGACGAAACAGATGGAAGTCTTTGCGCAGAGTGCCTCATCCGACGCAAAAGAGTGCGGCTCGATGAACATGCGATTAACCGGCACACGATGCGGGATCATAATTCCTTTCGGTATTCCAGTTGATCCCGATGTGTAGAGCACATAGGCAAGATCTTCAGGGCTTAGCGTCAGATCTGGATTGGTTACTGGCTTAGCGGACCACGTATTCGCTTCGAGGTCGAAACAAATAATTCGCGATACCATGTCCTTAAACTGCTGCGCCCATTTTTCCTGACTGACGAGCAGCGACGCGCCTGAGCTCTCCAGCATCAGTTTCAAGCGATCGAGGGGATAATTTGGATCAAGTGGCACATAAGCAGCGCCCGCTTTTAAAATGGCCAACAAGGTGACCACCATGTCGAACGAACGGTCCAGGCAGAATGCTACCAACTGCCCCCGCCCAACACCGATTGAAATCAAGTAATGCGCAAATTGATTCGCTTTCTGATTGAAAATGCCATAGCTGTAGGATTGATCTAGGTAGTGAACAGCAGGTGCATCTGGAGTGGATGCTGCGTGCTGCTCGAACAACTGATGCAGGGCCATGTGCGCTGGGTATTGGGTGTGCGTTTGGTTCCATGACACCAGTGTGCGCCTCGACTCTTCCTTGGACACCATCGAAAGCTGTCCAACAGGCATCTCCAGGCCCTCTGACATGGATTTCAGGAGCGTCACAAATTGCTCGCCTAATTGTCCCGCGCTGCCTCTGGTAAAGCGACGGTTGTTGTAGACAAGGATCAATACCAAGCGATTCAACGCAGGCTTCGCAAACAACAAAAGCGGCATGCTTTGGTTGATTGGTGCCATCACACTATCTTCGCCTTCCTCCGCACTATCCTCCTCAGGCTGATGCGTGTTATTTATGTCGATGACCGACTCGAACAACAGACTTCCACGAGGCACTTCGCTCCAGCGTTGGATCTGAGCAAGTGGGCTGTGCTGATGCTCGCTCAGCGCAGTTTGCTGTTTTTGCACATACTTCAGCCAATCACTTAAAGGCGCTGCATCATCTACCCTTACAAGCATCGGCAGTGTATTGAGAAACATCCCCACCATCCTCTCGATCCCCGTTAAAACAGGCGACCGGCCAGACACCAGAGAACCGAAGACTACAGTCTCTCGTGCACTGTATCGACTTAGTAGCAAAACCCAGGCCGCCTGAATCACGGTATTGAGCGATACCTGACTGCGCCTCGCCATTTCCCTCAGCCGTTCAAACTCAGTGCCCTTGATTTCTAGGGGCCACTCTTCGGACTTAAGCGGGTAACCGGCCTGCCGCCCGGCACCGAGATCGTAAGGCAGCGGCGTGGGCTCACGAAAATCTTTCAGGTAGTTTTGCCAAAAACGTCTCTCGCCCTCAGGTGATTGACTCTCCAACCACCCAATGAAAACACGAAACGGGCGAGGCGGCAGGAGATTCGCTGTGGTCCCGCGCAGAATCGCACGGTAGCAGGCTCGCACCTCTTCCAGGAGAATCGGGTTCGACCAACCGTCGAGCAGTAGATGATGATGACTGAATACGAGAAAATCAGACTCCGACGATCGCTTTATCAGGAACAAACGGAAAAGCGGCGGCCGGGCTAGATTGTAGCCCTGTTGCCGATCCTGGCTGAGAATGCTACGCAGTTCGATCTTTTGCTCCCAACGCGACAAATGCGCCAAGCTCCGCTTCTCAATCCGAACCTCGACCTTTGGATTGACAATTTGTAACGGCCGATCCAACCCCTCCCAGAGAAAAGATGTACGCAGCACTTCATGTCGATCAACCACCTGTTGCCATGCTTGCTCCAACGCCCAATGGTCAATCTGATTGAGCAGATGAACGCCTTGGGAAACGTACATCCCCACGCCCTCGTCGGCCAGGGAATGAATAAGCATCCCTTCCTGTAAGGGCGAGAGTGCGTAGGTAAGCCCGCGCTCGCCTGACTCTTTGTCACTACGTGCCTCTTCCGAGATGCCTGATACACCGCCACTTAAATCTTTGCTAGGATTCCGGCTACTCATTCAAGCCATCCCTTTGCTACTGAGAGATAATCGCCCCGCCCCACCAAGGTCATTTGGTATCAACTGTTTTGACCAAAGCTCAAAAGATCTCCTGAGAGTCTCACCTGTACACCAAGCAACATGAGGCGACAGAATCGTTTTCGCACACGTGCTTAACGGATCTCCTATTGGCAAAGGCTCTTGTCGAAAAACATCTGCGCAGTAGTACCCGAGATGCCCATCCTTCAAAGCGGCGATAACTGCTTCCCCATCTACTAAGTCGCCACGCGAAACATTAATCAAAATGGCGTGCCTTTTCATCCGCTGGATAGCTTTTGCATCTAGCATCTGACGCGTTTCTTCAGTAAGCGGAATAGCAAGCACGACACAATCACTTTCCTGCAATAGTTGATCGATCCCCACCCAGGACACGTTCGCAATGGGAGGATGCCTTGCGAGATCACGTTTCACCACCAGGGTTTCCATACCCCAGCACCCACACAACTCGACAATGCGTCGCCCAATATTCCCAAACCCGACCACCCCAAGCGTCTTTCCCCGCAAAGTGAGATTCGTGGTCAGCGCTTGATTCCACTGCCCTTGCCGCACGGAGAGATCGAATTGCACAAGCCCTTTACTAGCACAAAGCAGTTGTGCCAAAGCAAATTCCGCCACCTCATTGCAATAAACGTCGTCCGGCAATTTTGTTATTTTAATGTCACATTCTGCGGCTTTACCGTGATCAATCAAGGAGGAAACGGACTGATAGAGGAAATTAATTTGACGAATACGCCCTCGCAACTTCTCCAGCAAGGCCGAGTCAAACACAAAATTGAAAACATCGACCATTAAGACGTCGATACCATCTTTTTCTATCGTTTGAACTAATTCATCTCGAGTAATATGGCCCTCACGAAACTCCCCTGCGATATATTCCGGATAGAACTTTTCAAGATTCTCTCGACAAACCCCAATATAAAGTAGCTTCATCGACTTTAATGGGCACAATCACAAAATCTATCAAAGCAAGATTGTAACCGCATCGCAATGAGATCCATATCTGCCTCATCAATAACTATTGGCGGAATAATCTTGATGCTGTTAAAGTTAACTCCACAGGCATAAACGATAACATGCTCATCCATACAGATAGACATCAGTTTCTTTGCAAGACGCTCAGAAGGTTGCCCAGACTTCGGGTCGACAACGTCAAAGGCAACCGCAAAGCCGACGCCGCGCAAATTCTTCACGCACTGCTTAGCATTAAGAAACTCTAGCTTTTTTAGAAACAAAGCCCCGCGTTCCAGAACATCATCGAATATCTTTTCTTTCTCAACGTATTGCATCAGTCGATTCGCAACGCGCAAACCAAACGAACTATTATTGAAGGTTGTTTGGAACGCCGTGCCCCGACTTGGCACATTATCGAACAATTCAGCCCGAGCAATCACAGCGCTGACCGGGAAGAACCCACCGCCGATCGACTTCGACAGCAAGACGACATCCGGATACTCGACTCCATATTGCTCATAAACAAACAACGAACCGGCACGCCCGAAGCCAACTTGAATCTCATCCATGACAAGATTCACGCCATGCTTCTTGCAGAGTTGGCTAAGCCCTGGAAGAAACGATTCTTTTGGAATTACAAAACCACCCGCGCCTTGAATTGGCTCAACAATAACCCCAGCTACATCGTGAGTGGAAAACAGCCGCTCAATAGTCGCCAAGCTTTCATCGACGGATACATCGTTATGCTGACTCGGAAAGGGTACAGATAACGTAAAGTCCGAAATTGGGACCCCATATTGCTCCTTTGCGACTAACTTTTCATCGGCAAGTGACGCTGCCGCTTCACTCACGCCATGAAAAGCACCTTCGAACGCGATCATATAACGCTTTCCACTACCAAAACGACAAAGTCGGACAGCATCGGAGACGGCGGCAGACCCCCCGATATTAAAATAGACTTTATAGCTTCTCTGATCACGCCCCACCTTGCGTGCGAGGATTTCGCTGAGCTCGAGTTTATCCTTTGAGTGGAAAGAATGGATCTGGTCGACCTCATTTACAGCCTCTTGCACAATCTTTACAATCGGCGGATAACAATGGCCAAAGTTGACCGAGCAGTAATTAAGCACTAAGTCCAGGTATGGTTCCGGATCACCATCGAACCACACCCACATCCCCTCTGCCTTCACGGGATTGACAAAACGATCATACATTTTAGATTCATCACAAGGGCACGCGTACGCATCCCTGATCGATTCATAATGACTTAATTCAGAAACAGCCATACCCTTCCCCTATTCAGGAAAAACAATCAGATTCGTATAGTTCTTGCAATAATGCGCTTTCAAGCAAAAAACCACGTCAACTCCTGGTACAGATCAGTACGAGCTCACCGCAATCAGTACATCTGCTGACATATACATTCCGCACCCGATCATTCACAGAAGCTAGACATATCTTCTTTCATCTAAAGGGAATTACTAACGTACCGGCAATTACTGCTCGCCTATTTCTCCCCCGTTACGACTTACGCAGAAGTATCATCTTCATTCGAGCCCTCTTCCCCGAGAATGTCCTCATACGGGACCAACTCTGCGAAAAGCGCCGCATATCGCTGAGCTTCTTGATGTGAGTTCTGCGTTTCTTCGGCAATTTGCTCAAACTCCTGATGCTTTTGGACCAGCCATTTGCTGTGAAGAACGGCGGCTCTGAATTCTGCTGCCGCATCTTCCCAAGAATCTTTGCGCATATATAACTCGCCAAGCATGCGATGGGCGATCCCAAGCTTCTTATCCCCCTTGGTCAAATTGACCAACAGGCGTTGCGCTTCATCTAACTCCCCGATTTTGACTTTTACCTGAGCAATTCCAAAAATCGCCGCCACTTGCGCAGGGTCAAGTTCACTGGATTTTTCAAACGCCTGAATCGCTTTCTGATATTGTTTCTCAGCAACATAACACCGCCCAAGAAATTGATGGCACTCAGCGCGTTCGGGGGCAATACCGACGGCTTTTTCGCAAGCGTCTGATGCACGGTGGTATTGTTTCAATTTGAAAAGCAGACCGGCAAGATGAAGCAGACTATTAAACGACTCCAAGGTTGCGTCTTTCAGCTTGTCAACCTCGGCGAGGGCGGCGTCTGGGTCGTCCTGTTTAAGATAGATCTCCCCAAGCGCCAGGCGCGCGCTGTCGAGTTGTGGATTGAACGCCAATGCTTGCTGCAACCAATTGATCGCCTGATCAAACTCACCTTGCCTCACATGTATGCGCGCAATACTCAACCGCGCCACGCTAACGGACGGATTAACCTTCAGCGCCTCTTGAAAATTCTCTAACGCTTTTTGATCCTCGCCCAAGCGAAGGTACGCGTAAGCAGAATGCAAGAGCGCCGGTAAGAAGTCCTTACGAATATGAAGGGCGCCCGCGTAGTGCTCCAGCGCCTCATCATCCAGCCCTCTTTTTGCGTGGACCTTCCCGAGGCCCACATAGGCCATGGCTATGTTCGGGTCTTTTTCAAGGATTGCTTCGTAGGCTGCAAAAGCATCATCAAGACGATCATCCTCGACTAGTTGCTGCGCTTCATCTAAAGCAGCCTTCAGTGGGTGACGGCGTTGCCTGCGTTGGCTTGCCGGCGGCGCAGTCGTGACTGCTGTTTCGGCGTCAACTTGAGCCTCCTTTTCCGTGTCAGCATCTTTAATTTTTACGTTCCAATTAGCCATGCGCGTCCGTCCTGCTTGCTAGGGGAAAAATTCCAGACCAAGATTAGCTATTTAATGTGACTTCTTTTCAGCTATTCTTTCGTTCTATCTTCATCCTGTACTAATTCATTCTTGAGGCTTAAGGGCCGCATATCAGCCCATACCGTCTCAATATAATCTAGACAATCTGGCTTCAGGCCTTGCTTGCCCGCATCCCTCCAGCCTAGTGGCAGGTCACGGTCCGCTGGCCAGATCGAATATTGTTCCTCATGATTAACTACAACTCGCCAAATTGTCTCGCCGACGGTGCTTGACACGCTCATCGCCACCCCTGATTGAGAAGATCAACTGAGTAAATCACGTATTTTTTTTGTTCTTGCAAATACATCATCTTCAAGGACTCAAGACGCGGACGGCAGCCTAGGGACAGATTGAAAGCTTCTGCCCTCGACTTGTCGAACAAAATTGTCATAGATTTCGAACCCGGGGGCTTGCTCATGCTCGTATTCATAACCTCGCTCCCGTTCGCTTTGCTGATCATCCTGTGTTTGGAGGTAGGTTACAAAGGAGTTCTCGAGAGGCAACCCTAGAAATATGTAAAGCCACTGCACAACATCGGCCATTTGTTCAGTCAAAGAGTAAAAGGAAAGACAAGCTTGTTTTTCCGACTCGATAACCTCTTCGCTTAGCTCTACGAGATTCTCACAATCCCTGCGCATCCTTGCCAAAAATGCTTCTTTCCACCCCTCAATCCGAATTGGATCGATATCTGTTTTCGCCATCGTCGAAATCCTAACTAAGGCCAACAAGGAATCGATGAGCTCGCCGGATGGTCGCACCAGGAGGACGAAGCGAGCAAGTGGATACATTTCAATGAGGCGAGGAATTTTTGTGTGGCTGGTTACCTCTTTTGACAAATAGATCGCGTCATCACAGGGCGCCAGGAAGGCCATTTTCTGGACTACCTTCTGATGAATTGCCAGCATTCGCGACTGACGCGCCTCGGTTAACTCCGGAAACGAATCGAGAGCAGGCAGAAGCCCGGCATACGGAAACCGCAGAAACACAAAAAGATGGTGCAAAAATCTCTCTTCGTAAAAAATTCCATCTTCTTCGTAATCGTACAGCATATTCGAATGCATCCGCATCGCTACTCGCCCAGTTTCCGTATTGGGCCAGTAACTGATTTTCTCGAGCAGCGGTTCCAGCTCTAGCCAATGCACTAGCTTCTGAACACAAATAAACGGATACCGCCATTCGAAATGGCGAATCGCGAAAAAGTTCCTCTGATCCGCAGCCAGGGTGCGATGCAGCAATGTGGTCCCACATCTTGGCTCACCAATGATGAACACTGGGCGAACCGTCTGTTCTCGGTAGTGCGGAAACAGAAGCTCGTCGATGAACCACAGAAGCGTCCAGAGAGGCATTAGGGCACCACTTCTTAGCAGAAAAAATCCTTGCTGCAACCGCGCGCGAAAACCGATCTCGGGTTGTCGTTCAGTTAAAACATACCTCCATAGCAGGGCATAGGTGCGCAGGTCAGGAAACGGAGCAAAAAGAATCGTTACAGCAACAACAATAAGAATGAGAAAAATGAATATCATCAGGCTTACGGCAGAAAATAAGCGGACAGACCGAGACAAAGGTGGATTAAATGTTTGGGGCTTATGTTATCATAATCCAGAGGTTAGCAAACTTTTCTAATACCGTCGGAATGTCCATCAGAACTGTAATCCATTAAAGGTAGTGGGGCCATCATGTCGCTGTCGATGTGCGCCCAGCAGCTTCAGGAACCCATCGGCGAAGCGCTCTAGCTTGGCCTGACCAACACCGCTGATGCCGGCAAACTCGGCGCGGTTGCCCGGGCGGTGGGCGAGGATCTCGCGCAGGGTGGCATCGGAGAACACCACATAGGCTGGCACATCCAATTCGCGCGCGAGCTTGCGGCGGTGCTCGCGCAGGGCTTCCCAGAGCGCTTTTGCTTCCGGGTCGCTGGGTGCCGTGGCGACCGGCTTGCGTGCGGCGCGCTTCTGTCCCTTCTGATCCGGGTCCTGGCGTAGCCGGATTCCGCGCTCGCCGCGCAGCAGCGGGCGGCTTTTTTCCGTTAGCCGCAGACCGCCGTGGCCTTCGACATCCACCGCGATCATCCCGGCGGCAACCAGCTGACGATAGACCGAGCGCCATTGGTCGGCGGTCAGCTCGCGGCCTATCCCGTGAGTGCTGACCTCATCGTGCCCGAAGCGGCGCATGCGCTCATTGGTCTTACCGAGCAGTACGTCGGTCAGGTAGCTGGCGCCGAAACGCTGGCCCGTGCGGTAAATACAAGATAGCGCCTTCTGCGCGGCCACCGTGCCGTCCCAGGTCGGCACCGGCTCAAGGCAGGTATCGCAATTACCGCAGGGCTCGGGGAGTTGTTCGCCGAAGTAATTCAGCAGCACCTGGCGGCGGCATTCGGTGGTTTCGCACAGGCCAAGCATATTGTCCAGCTTCTGGTGCTCGAGACGCTTGAACTGTTCCTCGGCATCAGACTCATCAATGAACCGCCGCAGCATGACCAGATCGCCGAGGCCATAGGTCATCCAGGCATCCGCTGGCAGCCCATCGCGCCCGGCACGGCCGGTCTCCTGATAGTAGGCCTCCAGGCTCTTGGGCAAGTCGATATGGGCGACGAAGCGCACGTCCGGCTTGTCGATGCCCATGCCGAAGGCGATGGTCGCGACCGCGATCAGCCCTTCCTCGCGCAGAAAGCGCGCCTGATGCACGCGTCGCTGCTCAGCCGCCATGCCAGCATGATAGGGCAGCGCCTGAAATCCCTGCTCGCAAAGAAACTCGGCTGTATCCTCGACTCCGCGACGCGAGCGGCAGTAGACAATACCCGCATCACGCGGATGCTCGCGTTGAAGAAATCCTAGCAGCTGCTGGCGCGGATTGCGCTTTTCAACAATGCGGTAGCGGATGTTCGGGCGGTCGAAGCTGGAGACGAACTGGGCATCGCGCGGCAGCCTGAGCCGCTCCAGAATCTCGTTGCGGGTTGGCGCGTCGGCGGTGGCGGTCAGGGCCACCCGCGGCACTTGGGGCCAGCGCTGGTGCAGCAGATCGAGCTGGACATACTCGGGGCGGAAGTCGTGCCCCCATTGGGAGACGCAATGCGCCTCGTCGATCGCGAACAGCGCAACGGGCAGGCGCTCAAGCAGGGCCAGAAAGCGCTCGGTCAGCAGACGCTCGGGCGCGACGTAGAGCAGGTCGAGCTGTCCGCCGAGCAGGGCGCGCTCTACCTGCTCGGCCTCGCCGCGCGCAAGCGAGGAATTCAGGAATGCCGCCCGCACCCCGAGCTGGCGCAGCGCATCAACCTGATCCTGCATCAGAGCGATCAACGGAGACACGACAATGCCCGTCCCTGGGCGCAACAGGGCCGGAATTTGGTAACACAGGGACTTACCGCCCCCGGTCGGCATCAGCACCAGGGCATCGCCACCGGCCAGTACCCGCTCAATCACGGCCTGCTGTTGACCGCGGAAGGCGGGATAGCCAAAGACGCGGTCCAGAATCTCTATTGCAGTCACGAATACGTTTTCAGTTTCGCGCCCCTCAGCCGCGTGTCTCGGAGAGCAGCCGGTCGATCAGCCCCTCGGCCTGACTCAGGTAACCACTCCCGAACAGATTCAGGTGGTTGAGAATGTGGTAGAGGTTATACAGGGACTTGCGCGTGCTGTACCCGGGCGGCAGCGGCCAGGCTTCGCGATAGGCGGCATGAAAATCGCCGCCAAAGCCGCCGAACAGTTCGGTCATGGCTAGATCCGCCTCACGGTCGCCAAAATAAACAGCAGGATCGAAGATGATGGGTGTCCCGTCGCGGTCATAGCCGATGTTGCCGCCCCACAAATCACCATGCAGCAGGGAGGGCGCCGGGGCATGGTCGAGCAGTGCCGGCAGCGCTTCCATCAAGCGCGCGCCGCGCTCCTGCAGGCGCCCGCCATGGCCATGACGCGCGGCTAGCTCGAGCTGAAAGCCCAAGCGCTGCTCGCGCCAGAAGGCAATCCAGTCGGCGTTTGGGCTATTCGGCTGCGGCGTCGAGCCAATGGTGTTCTCTCGATCCCAACCGAAGGTCTCGCGGGTGCAGCGGTGCATCCGCGCCAGCTGCCGCCCGGCCTCAGCGGCGCTGTCACCGCGCTGACGCCCGAGATCGATCCATTCCATGGCGATGAACGCGTCGCAGTCGGCCACACCGGTGCACAAGGGCTGCGGAACTCGCGGCCCACCCGCAGCCGCTAGCTCCGCCAGCCCGGCCGCCTCGGCCTCGAACATTGACAGCGTCTCGCCGCGGTTGATCTTAACGAAATAGGCCCGCTCACCGTCATCGAGCTGGTAGGCCGAGTTGATACAACCGCCACCAATCGAGCGCGGCGCGGATGGAGCGAAGGGCGTGCCGCTCGCGGCGGCGATCTGTTCGGCAATCTGCGACCAATCCATGAGCGATGCTGTATTTGTCGATATAAACGTTGATAACAAAGCAACCCGTTCAGCAAGGCTGTAACAAGCGCACCTGGTCCAGCACTTAACGCCACCGCGCGCGCAAGAATGTCATCGCTTTTCCTGAGTACACCGTTGTCGATGGCACTCGGCATTCCCTCGCCCCAGACCGCCCGGCAATCAAATCGCGCGTGGCGTTTCCAGCAGACGCTTCAACAACGGGCTGGTGCGCGGAAAATGGGCGCGGAGAAATTCCATCTGATCGGCCAGCACATGCCGCCCCATGAGATAGATGTACTCTGCATGTGTGGGCGTAAAGGGCACGGCCAACAACTCCATGCGCGCGGCCTCGGGTGTGCGCCCAGCCTTGTAGTTATTGCAGCGCACGCAGGCGGTGACAACATTATTCCAAGCATTGCGCCCACCTTGACTGATCGGACGGACATGGTCGCGCGAGAGGTGTCGGCCCGAAAAGTGCCCGCCGCAGTAAAGGCAGATATGATTATCCCGCTGAAACAGCGTGCGATTGCTGAGCGGCGGAACGTAATCGTCGCGCAGCTTGCTTGGCGCATGCTGCGCGCCATGGGTGGCGATGATGGAATGCACTTCGAGCTGGCTGCGCTCACGCGATTTCGCGTTGATACCGCCGCGCAGCAGAAAAATGGCATCCCCGCAGGAGTATGCGACCTGCCCCAGGAAATACAGCCGCGCGGCCACGCGGTAGTCGATCCACTCCAAGGGCATACCGCCCAAATCAGTTCGAAGAACTTGCTGACTGAGTAACACGATGATACGAGCCTGAATCGACGCTGATGGGTCAACGTTGGGGGATCGACGCATGCGGTGCATGATACCGCCTCTGCCCGCCAACGCAACTTCCACATGCGCATCGGGGCTTGACATCGCGACCAAGACTGTCAACAAGCGGAAATCTGGCCCCTAGCGGAATCCGTCACGCGCAGCAGAAGCCAGAAAACGCCATCAAAACCACCCGACATCAGGTCTTTCCCATTGTTTTTATTTGTTTTTCATGGGGCGATCAAAAATTGCGCAATGTTAAGAAGCGTTAATATTTTCGGCCACTTGGAACCCATGTGACAGCCTTATCCCCACAGTTATCCACAGCCATTGTGAACATCTGTCCGAAACAGCACCAGCCAGGCACGCCGACAAGCGACGGCCACATAGTCAATGATCATTGTTCAAACTGGCGGCTGATTCCCGCGCGACCAAGCATGCAGCGGTACCGACTCCCGCTGCCACCCACCATCCAGAGCCGCCAAGGACCAGCCAAGGTCCCCGCCACCCAGCACGCACCGCGATGACGCCCGCCAGCAATTGCCAAACAATTCTTCAGGTCGCGGTCGCCGCCCCGCTGCCTGACCTATTCGACTACCTGCCCCCAAGCGGCAGTCACGCAAGCCCGACACCCCAGCCTGGCATGCGCGTTCTGGTGCCTTTCGGACGCGGTCGCAGGGTCGGGTTGATCGTCGCGCTCGCCACCGAGAGCGATCAGCCGCCGGAGCGGCTCAAGGCGGCACTGACGATTCTGGACCGCGCGCCGCTGCTACAAGCCGAAGACCTGGAGTTCATTCTCTGGGCCGCCCGCTACTACCGCGCTGCGCCCGGGGAAGCGCTCTTTAGCGCGCTGCCAACCCGGCTGCGGCGGCCCGAGACTCTGCAAGGGCGCGACTTACCCGGGTGGCGTCCGACCCCGGCCGGTCAAACCGCCGAGCTTGATGCGTTCAACCGCGCGCCGCGCCAGCGCCAGAGCCTGGCCTACTTGCAGTCACATCCGGAGGGTGTCAGCCAACGCCAGCTCAATGAGACACTGGGCACATGCGGCCCCAGCCTGCGCGCGCTGGCCGAAAAGGGCCTGATCGAGGCCTGCCGAATCGCACCGCCTGCAGCTGCGTCCCCGCCCCCCAGCGATACCGGCGCAGTGATTGCGACTGCACTAACTCCGGCAACAACGCCGAAAACAGCCGCAGCCGTCATCACCGCAGTCACGCCAAAGCTTGATCAAGCCCCTAGCCCAGAACGCAGCCCATCGGCCGTTCCTGCGCCCGATCCGGCGCCTGACCCGGCAATTGATCTGGCCCAAATTCTGGCACCCGGCCCAGCACTTAACCAACAGCAGGCCGAGGCAGTCGCAGCGGTGCGCGCCAGCCAGGGCTTTGCCGGCTTCCTGCTCGATGGCATCACTGGCAGCGGCAAGACCGAGGTCTATCTGCGCCTGATCGGCGATGCGCTCGAGTTGGGCTGCCAGATTCTGGTTCTGGTGCCCGAGATCGGTCTGACCCCACAGCTCGAGCAGCGCCTGCGCGCACGCATTCCGGCCCCAATGGTCGTGCTGCATTCGGGCCTGAGTGAGCGCGAGCGCGAGGACCACTGGTTGCAGGCCGCACGCGGTAGCGCACGGGTGCTGCTTGGCACCCGCTCGGCCATTTTCCCCCCCCTGCCGGAACTTGGGCTGATCATCGTCGACGAGGAACATGACCTGTCGCTCAAACAGCAGGACGGTTTTCGCTACTCCGCGCGCGACCTGGCCGTGCGCCGCGCGCAACTGGCCCAATGCCCGGTGGTGCTCGGCTCGGCCACCCCGGCGCTCGAGAGCCTGCGCAACGCCGAGCTTGGGCGCTACCAGCGCCTGGTCCTGTCGCAACGTGCAGGACAGGCGCGCGACCCGCGCATCCTGATCACCGACATCCGTGGGCAATATCTGGACACCGGTATTGGCGTCACTCTGCATCAGCGCATCGAGGAGACCATCGGTGCCGGGCAGCAAGTGCTCTTGTTCCTCAACCGGCGCGGCTTCTCGCCAGTGCTCACCTGCCACGACTGCGGCTGGATTAGCGAATGCATTCGCTGCGACGCGCGCCTAACCATCCACCGCAATCGCGGTGAGCTGCGCTGCCATCACTGCGGCCTGATCCGCCCACTTCCAGCGCGCTGTCCTTACTGCCAAGGACCAGACTTGCGCCCGCTCGGTCAGGGGACCGAAAGGGTCGAAGACAGCCTGCGCCAGCGCTACCCCGGCATTCCGCTCGCGCGCATCGACCGCGACAGCACCAGCCGCAAGGGTGAGCTCGAGCGCCTGCTCACCGGCGCCTTGAACGGCGATTTTCGCATCCTGCTCGGCACCCAAATGCTGGCCAAGGGCCACCACCTGCCGGGCATCACACTGGTCGGCATTCTCGACCTCGACCACGGCCTCTATGGCGCCGACTTCCGCGCCACCGAGCGCATGGCGCAACTGCTGGTGCAAGTGGCCGGACGTGCAGGACGCGCGGAGAAACCCGGCACAGTCATCTTGCAGACCCGCCACCCGCATCATCCGATGCTGCGCGCGCTACTCCAGCATGGCTATGGCGCCTTTGCCCGTGCCGCCCTTGATGAGCGCCGCGCCGCGACCATGCCGCCGTTCTCCTATCAGGCGCTGATCCGTGCAGACAGCCCGCGAGAGGAAGCCGCGCTCGCCTTCCTGCGCCAGACAGCGGCCCTTGCCCGCGAGCACCAGCGCCCCGGCATCGACGTCTGGGGCCCGGCACCCGCCGCTATGGAACAACGCGCCGGCCGCCACCGCGCCCAACTCCTGCTGCAAGCCACAGAGCGCGGCCCGCTGCACCAGCTGCTCGACCGCCTGCTGCCGCCCCTGCGCGCCCTGCCCCGTCCGCGCGACCTGCGCTTCAGCCTGGATGTGGACCCGCAAGAGACGCTATAGCCTGCCTGGGCATCCGTTGAGCTGGCCTGCCAGTCTTGTCCGCTGGCGAGCGGTCAAAGAATTCCGCTACCATAGCTGTAGTTTCCCAAGCGGTCTTACACACGCATGAAGCAAGCACTCCTCCAACAGGTCAAACAAGCCTGGACCGCGATCGCGGCAGCGGATGGTCTCGACCCTGCCGCTCCGTCCGGCCGCATCCAGGTCGACCGCACCCGCGATCCCGCGCATGGCGATTTCGCCACCAATGCCGCCATGGTGTTGGCCAAGGCGGCGCGCTGTAAGCCGCGCGATCTGGCCACCCGGCTGGTGGAGCAGCTGCCGGAGTCGGGGCTGATCGCGCGCGTTGAGATCGCTGGACCTGGCTTTATTAATTTCTTCCTCGCAGAGACTGCTTACCTGAGCCTGATCCCGGACATCCTTGGCGCCGGCCCCGCCTATGGCCGCAGCGACCAGGGCAGCGATGAGCGGGTGCAGGTGGAGTTCGTCTCAGCCAATCCGACCGGGCCGCTGCATGTCGGGCACGGGCGCGGCGCGGCCTATGGCGCCGTGGTGGCCAACCTGCTCGAAGCAGTCGGCTATAAGGTGCATCGGGAATACTATGTCAATGACGCCGGCCGGCAGATGGACATCCTGGCCACCTCGGTATGGCTGCGCTATCTGGAGCTGTGCGGCGAGGAATTGCGCTTTCCGGCCAACGGCTACCGTGGCGACTATGTCTGGGACATCGCGGCATCCTTGCATCGCGAGCATGGCGATGCCTATCGCCAGGAGGCCAACGCGGTCTTTGAAGGGATACCCGAGGATGCGCCAAGCGCCGATGAGCTAAGCGAAGCGGGCGAGCCGCTGCCTGCGGCCCCGTGCGGCGACAAGGAGGCCCATATCGACGCGCTGATCGCGCGCGCCCAGCAACTGCTGGGCGATAACCGCTACCGACTGGTGTTCGAGCTGGGGCTGAACAGCATTCTCGATGACATCCGCGACGATCTCGCCCAGTTTGGCGTGGAGTATCAGGAATGGTATTCCGAGCGCACCCTGGCCGAGAGCGGCGTGGTGACCAAGGCCATCGAACGGCTGCGCGCCGCAGGACATGTGTATGAACGTGAGGGCGCGCTTTGGTTTCGCTCCAGCGACTTTGGCGATGAGAAAGACCGGGTGCTGGTGCGCGAGAACGGCCAGAGCACCTACTTTGCCTCCGACATCGCCTACCATGCCGACAAGCTCGAGCGCGGCTTCAACCGGGTATTCGACATCTGGGGCGCCGATCACCACGGCTATGTGCCGCGCGTTAAAGCGGCCCTGCAGGCGCTCGGTGATGATCCGGGCCGGCTGGATGTGCTGCTGGTGCAGTTCGCCATCCTTTACCGCGGCGGACAGAAGGTACAGATGTCCACCCGTTCGGGCCAGTTCGTCACCCTGCGCGAGCTGCGCAAGGAGGTTGGCAAGGACGCGGCGCGCTTTTTCTACATCATGCGCCGGTGTGAGCAACATCTAGACTTTGACCTGGATCTCGCCAAGAGCCAAAGCAACGACAATCCGGTCTACTATGTGCAGTATGCTCATGCCCGCATCGAGAGCGTGCTGCGCCAGGCGGCAGACAAAGGACTAGCAATCGAGGGCACGGCTGCGATGGCCAGGGGCGTGGCGAGTGACCCGGCCGATAGTGGAGCCAACAACGCAGAAAGCCCCGGTCAGCAAGGCATCAGTCAGCTCGCGCGCTTGACAGAGCCGCACGAGCAAAGCCTGCTGCGCACCCTGTCGCGCTACCCGGAGGTCGTTTTGGCCGCAGCACTCGAGTCCGAGCCGCATCAGCTCACGCATTATCTGCGCGAGCTCGCGACCGACTTTCACGCTTACTACAACGCGCATCAATTCATCGTCGAGGATGCCGACTTGCGCGAAGCGCGCGGTGCGCTGATTCTGGCGATCCGCCAGGTGCTGCGCAACGGCCTCGGGCTGATCGGCGTTTCGGCGCCTGAGGCGATGTAGTCATCACAACTTAGCTCTCGGTTTTGGGCCGGATGGCGGGCGCGGGGGTTTTCAGCGGCAGGACGCCGCTGGAAAGCCTACAGGGAAGTATTCACGGCGTCCCCCGCGACTGCCATCCGGCTCAAAACAAGCCGAAACACCTGCAATTCCTTTGTCAACCCCAACGCCCCGTCTGGATTTGGATTATGGCGAGAACCACGACAAGAAGCAGTCCATCATCGCGCAAGCGCGACCGCCCACAGAGCACCGGTGCCTTCTGGTTCCTGCTCGGCGCCCTGGTCGGCGCCTTCGGCATGGGGCTCGCCTGGATGCGGGACGCCAGGATTCCACAGCCCGCCACCCAAGCGCCGGTGGCCGAGGCGCCGAAACCGAAACCAACGTTCGACTTTTTTGAGACGCTGCCGCAAGAAGAAGTCCTGGTGCCGGTTGAGGAGGCCGCGGCCCCACAAGCACCGCGCCCGACACCCAAACCTGCCGAGAAGGCGGCGTCAACCGCGCCCAAGCCCGCCTCGACACCCCCGCCGGCCGCAGCCGCGAAATACCAGCTACAACTCGGCTCCTTCCGCGATCGCGCGGATGCCGAGCGGCGCAAGGCTGAGCTGGCCCTGCAAGGGCTCAGCGTGAACATCGTCGCCGCCGACGTCGGCGGTGCAAAAACCTACCGACTGCGAACCAGCACCTTCGACAAAGCCGGCGCCGACGCCCTGGGCAAAAAGCTCCAGGCGCAGGGCGTCAGCAGCATGGCCATTCGGGCCGATTAGCCGGTTACATCGGCAACCCCGCTCTGGTCACCCCCGACCGCCGCGACTGACCTTACGCAACAGAGCGTCCAGGGCTGAGGTCGGCAACAAGCGCCGCAAGACACCCAGCAGATGGGTTGGTAGCGTCACGGCGTAACGGGGTTTCGGCCGCGGGTGCTCGAGCGCGAGAATGAGTTTTTTCAGCACCGCCTCGGCCGGCAAAGTGAAGGGCTGCACCGCGCCTTCCTGCTCTAGGCGCTCCGCCATGCGGCGATAGGCCTCCTCGTGCGGACTCCCTGTGGGATCGACATACCGCTCAAAGGCGGTTCGCGCGTTGCCACGAAAGCGGCTCTCGATCGGACCGGGCTCGATCAGAATGACCTTGATGCCGCTGCCCGCAAGCTCCAGCCGCAAGGTGTCAGTGAGTCCCTCAAGCGCGAACTTGCTCGCCACATAGGCACCGCGAAATGGCAGGGCTACCAGACCGAGCACCGAACTGTTCTGAATGATGCGGCCGCTGCCCTGGGCGCGCATCAAGGGAATGATGCGTCGGGTGAGATCGTGCCAACCGAACAGATTGGTCTCGAACTGGGCGCGCAGCGCCTCGGGTGTCAGGTCCTCTACCGCGCCGGGCAAGCCGAAGGCGCCGTTATTGAATAGCGCATCCAGGCGGCCGCCGGTTAGCGCGAGCGCTGCCTCCAACCCGTTGGCAATGCTCGTGCCATCGGCGAGATCAAGCCGCACGGCGGCAAGCCCCGCCTGCTCCAACGCTTGGACGTCCGCAATGTTGCGCACGCTGGCGATGACCTGATGGCCGCGCCGCGCGAGCCCGAGCGCGCAAACCCGCCCGATGCCACTGGAGCAGCCGGTAATCAGAATGCGGCGTGGCTCGATCTCTTTCATGCATTTAACCTCCGTGCTGGCACCGGTGCGCCCTGATGCCTCTTGGTCCTGAGCGCATCCGGCAAGGCTTGCAGGCGCTTAACTGCGGGAGCGGCAGCCGCCGTCATCCGCAACCAGAACCTCGGCCAGAACCTCGGCCAGAACCTCGGCCAATACAGGCCGCGCGGTGCTGGTCCGAGCCGGCCCAGAATTGGGGCCTAATTTGGATTAAAAATTTTTTATCGCACCCGCTTGCTTCTGGCGCAGAACAACCCCATATTGCGCGGGTTAAACATTGCGTTAAAGCGAGGACCCGACCATGCCCATTTACGAGTATCAGTGCCAAGCCTGCGGTCATGAGATGGACGCGTTGCAGAAGATCAGCGACGCGCCGCTGACCGACTGCCCGGAATGCGGGGCACCGACACTGAAGAAGAAAATCTCGGCTGCCGCTTTTCGCCTGAAAGGCTCTGGTTGGTACGAGACCGATTTCAAAAAGGACGGTCGCAAAAACGTGCATGATTCAGGCGATAAGCCCGGAGACAAAGCCTCCTCTGGCGATAAGAAGAAAGGGGACGGCAAGCCGGCCACCACGGCCGACAGCACTAAGAAGACCGCCGCGAGCGATTCGGGCAAGTCCTCCAGCACCAGCAAGCCGGCGAGCAACAGCAAGGCCGCCTGAAGCCCACTCCCCCTCTCTTTGGCACGCGCCTCGCAACGCCATCCAGCGGATCTCTCCAGCACTGGAAGCGCCCGCGGGGCGCTTCGCACAACAGCGGCCCCAGGCGGCGATCAGGATTCAGGCCGCATCGCGCCGAGATGGCGACCGACCGCGATCCAGCTCCCGAATATGCCTAGCGCGGTGCCGCCGCCAATCAGGGCCAGGGATGGCAGCGGGCCAAGCGCGCGCAGGTGAAAGACACTCTGATAGCTCGCCGCGAGCTGATCCGCCGGCAGTTGCATCGCCGCCACGGTGAGCCACACCATCACCCAGGCCATCACACCGCTGAGCAGGCCGTACCAGGCGCCGCTGTAGAGAAAGGGCCGCCGAATAAAGCCGGTGGTCGCCCCCACCAGGTGCATGACGTCGATTTCATCGCGGCGGTTTTCGATCTCCAGGCGGATGGTGTTGCCCACCACCAGCAGTACGCCTAGCGCCAGCGCCAGGCTGAGCAGCCCGAGCGCGCGTTCAAGCAGCTCCACCAGCGCCTGCAGGCGCCGCGCCCACTCGGTATCCAGGCGCGTGAAATTGACATCATCAAGCTGCTCAAGGCCATCAAGCAGCTGCGTCAGTTGCTTCACGCCCGTCAAATGCGGTGCCGGAAATACCGAAATCACCACCGGCAGCGGGTTCTCGCTTAGCTGATCCAAGGCGGCTCCCAAGCCGCTGTATTCACGAAACTCAGCCAACCCCTGCTCGCGCGAAATCACCTGCGCGCGGACGATATCACTACGCGCCTGCCAGCGCCGTGCGAACTCCTCGGCGGCAGACTCGTCCACACTGGACTCGAGAAACACCGAAATCGCCGCTGAGCCTTCCCAGTAACCACCAAGGGCCTTGAGATTTTCTGTCAGCACAAAGAGCGAGGCCGGCAGCATCAGGGCCACCGCCATGGCCGCCACCGTCATGCCGGTTGCGAAAGGCGCGCCCAACAGGCGCCGCAAGGTCGTCACCGCATTGTCGCGATGATGCGCCATCCAGGCCTCGAAGCGAGCGGAGAACGGGCGTTGATGACGGCGCGAGCGACCTTTCATGCGCGCTTTACCAGCCACCGCTGTCCGCATCCAGGCGTCCGTCGCGTAAGCGGATGATCCGGTGTTGCATGAAGCTGACGATATCGATGTTGTGGGTGGCGATCAGCAGGGTTACACCAACATCATGAAAGCGCTCGAACAGACCGAAAATCTCCCGCGACAATTCCGGGTCAAGGTTACCAGTGGGCTCGTCGGCCAGGATGACCGGCGGGCGCGCCACCACGGCACGCGCGATGCCGACACGCTGCTGCTCACCGCCGGAGAGGGTGATAGGCAAGGCGCGTTCGAAGCGCAACAGGCCGACCTGATCCAGCGCCGCGCGCACGCGCTTGCCGATTTCCATGCGGGTCATACCGGCCACGATCAACGGCAGCGCAACGTTGTCAAACACCGTGCGATTAGACAGCAGCCGGTGATCCTGGAAAATCATGCCGATCTGGCGGCGAAAGTGCGGAATCCTGCGCGCCGGCAGATCACCGATATTCTCCCGATTGACTAGCACCTGACCTCGGCTTGGGCGATCCAGCAAGCCAATCAGGCGCAGCAGGGTGCTCTTACCGGCACCGGAATGCCCGGTCAGAAAGGCCATCTCGCCGCTGGCCAACTCAAAGCTCAAATCCTTGAGCGCATCGCCGCGCTCCGGGAACCGCTTCCACACACGCTCGAAGCGGATCATGGTCGCGTTCCCCAGAGTTGCGTCTGCCAGAGTTGGGTCCACCGGGGTCGCATTCCCCGCGCGCAAGCACCTGTGCTTGCGCCCGAGACAGGCCGCAAGAGGGTTTGTGCTTCGCGTTTTTGGGTAAGACGTCTCATCAACTCATCACCACATGCAATAGCCACTGGCCGCCGGTCACAGCACCGACGCATCTCAGGGCGACAAGAGCGCATCGAGGAATTCGTTCGGCTCGAAGTAGCGCAGATCATCGATCTGCTCGCCCACGCCAATGAAGCGAATCGGGATGTGCAGTTGATCAGCCAACGCAAACAGAATCCCGCCCTTGGCGGTGCCATCGAGCTTGGTCAGGGCAATGCCGGTCAGCGGGATGGCGCGATGAAACTCCTGCGCCTGATGCAGCGCGTTTTGCCCGGTGGTGGCATCCACCACCAGCATGACTTCATGCGGGGCATCGGGGTCGATCTTCTGCATGACTCGAGCGATTTTCTTGAGCTCTTCCATCAGGTTGCTCTTGGTATGCAGACGCCCGGCGGTGTCGGCAATGAGCACGTCGATGCCACGCGCGGTGGCAGCCTGTAGGGCATCGAAAATGACCGATGCCGAATCCGCGCCCTTACCCTGGCTGATCACCGGCACCTGGTTGCGCTCGCCCCAGGTCTGCAACTGCTCGACCGCCGCGGCGCGGAAGGTGTCGCCGGCGGCCAGCATGATGGAATTGCCCTCAGCCTGCAGCTGCTTGGCTAACTTGCCGATGGTGGTGGTCTTGCCGACGCCATTGACGCCGACCATCAAAATCACCTGCGGACGGCCGGACGCGGGCTGTCGCACGGGCGCGGCACTCGCGCTCAGGATTGCATCGAGTTCGGCACGCAGGGCCTCGACCAAGGCCGATGGCTTGGACAACTCATGGCGGCGCACGCGCCCAGACAGATCGTCGATGATGCGGGTGGTGGCAGGCACGCCGACATCCGCTGTGAGCAGCAGGGTTTCGAGTTCCTCGAGCAGGTCCTCGTCGATCTCCTTGCGACCGCTGACCAAGTCGCCGATATCGGCATTGAGGATCGCGCGAGTGCGGTTGAGTCCGGTCTTAAGCCGCGCGAACATGCCGCGGCGTTGGTCGGCTGCCGCCGCGGCTTCAGCCTCTGCCTTGGCGGCGCCAAGCAGGCTGGCGCGCGTGGCTGCCGATTCCGCTTCAGGCTTGGACTCAGGCTCCGTCGCGACTTCGGTCCCTGAGCCGGTTGCCAACTTGGTCCTGCGCTCGGGCTTGGACGTCGCAGACGGTGCAGCAGGCACTGCCTGCTCAGATGCTTTGGGCTCGGGTGCCTTTGGCTCGGGCGCCTTGGGCGGAACTGGCGCTTGGCGCTGCCCTGCCACTTTGGAGCGCGCTGGCTCCGACTCCGATTCTGGCCCTGGCTCATGCTCCGACATTTCGTCGCCACGGCCGCGCAAGCGGGCAAAAAAACCGCCCTTCTTGCCGCCTTTAGCCTCCGGCTTACCCTTCTCCCCAGCTGGCTCCCCAACGGGCTCGCCAGCCGGTTCGGCAGTTGCTTGGCGATTGGGTTCGGGAGTCGAGGTGACCGGCGCCGCCCGGGTGGCGACTAGAGCCTCATGCTTGGTAGATTCCGCCTGGGCGGGAGGCGGCACGGGCAAGACAACATTGCTTGGGCGCCCCATATCGCGACTGGAACGGATGTCTTGATCAGTGACAGCCTGGGCTCGGGCCTCGGCGGCCGCTTGCAACGCGGATTCATGCGCTGCTTGATCAGACGCGGATTGATCCGACTTCTGTTTCTTTTTCCCAAATCCAAACATGGCTTGCGACGATTTCCTGCAACCTGAGGTTGGCCCTGGAAGCGGTTCGCGTCTTCTCGCCCGCGCACCGGTTCCAGGCACTGTATCCAATGCTCCGGTATGCTAGCAGAAGGTGCCGCGCGAGTTCTGCCAGATGCCTGCTCCAGTTGTCCAATCGACTCACGGAGCACTTGTTCCAGCCCAGTTGTTCGAGCCCAGTTCGGACTTCGTTTCAAGCCCAGCTTTTCCCTATGCTGGAGTTTTCCTGCTCCCGCCCCAATAGTCCGCCCACATTCGAGCGACCATTTCGTGCTTCCCCTTACTACCGACAAAGAGCTTCATCGGAGTGCCATGAGGATTTTAATGCGTTACCCCGGATACCCCGTGCTTGCGCTGCTCGCCAGTTCGCTATCGTTCGGCGTCCTGGCAAGCCCAGTGCCAACGGACAATCTGCCTGAGGTCAAGCCGACGGCCACAGCAGCTGAGTCGGCCCCGGCATCACAGCCCCAGGTGTTGGAGCCCAAGGTGTTGGAGAAAGTGCTGGACAATGGGCTCAAGGTCCTGGTCAAACCGGATCATCGCGCGCCCATCGTCACCTCCCAGGTCTGGTACAAGGTCGGCTCAAGCTTCGAGCATGGCGGCATCACCGGCATCTCCCACCTGCTTGAGCATATGATGTTCAAAGGCACCGAGAACCTGGCGCCGGGTGAATTCTCGCGCATCATCGCGGCCAATGGCGGTGATGAGAATGCCTTCACGGGACGCGACTACACCGCCTATTTCCAAACGCTCGCCGACGACCGGCTGGAAATCTCGTTCGAGCTGGAGGCCGAGCGCATGCGCCGGCTCGCGCTGCCGGCGGAGGAGTTCGCCAAGGAACTGGAAGTGGTCAAGGAGGAGCGCCGCCTGCGCACCGACGATGATCCTGAATCTCTGACCTTTGAGCGCTTCAACGCCGCTGCCTACGAGGCCTCGCCCTACCGCATTCCGGTGATCGGCTGGGCCAGTGATCTCGAATCTGTGCAGGTGGAAGATCTGCGGGCCTGGTACCGGCGCTGGTATGCACCCAACAATGCCACCCTGGTGGTGGTAGGCGATGTCGAGCCCGATGCGGTCTTCGCCCTGGCCGAAAAGCACTTCGGCCCGCTGCAGGCGGAAGCCATCAGCACGCCCAAGCCGCGCACCGAGCCCGAGCAACTTGGCACCAAGTCGCTCACGGTGGAGGCACCGGCCAAGGAACCTTACCTGTTGTTCGGCTACAAGACGCCGGCGCTGCGTGATCTCGACCCTAGCAGCGACCAGGCCTGGGAAGCCTATGCGCTGGAAATGCTGGCCGCGGTGATCGACGACGGTGCCAGCTCGCGCTTCAGTCGCAACCTGGTGCGCGGGCAGCAGGTAGCTGCCGCTGTCGATGCCAGTTACAGCGCGTTCAGCCGCTTGTCTGGCATGCTGCTGTTCGACGGCACACCGGCCAAGGGCAAAACCATCGCCGAGCTCGAGCAGGCGATGCTCGCAGAGATTGAGCAGTTGCGCGAAGAACCGGTCACGGACGCGGAGCTCGAGCGCATCCGCAACGGGCTGATTGCCGGCAAGATCTATGAGCAGGACTCAGTCTTCTATCAGGCCATGCTACTCGGACAGCTCGAGACCGTCGGGCTCGGCTGGCAGCTCGCCGATGACTATGTGAGGCATCTCGCCGCGGTGACGCCTGAGCAGATCCAGGCCGTCGCCCAGAAATACATCCAGCCCGAGAACCGCACCCGCGCCGTGCTGGAGCCTCAGCCAATTGACGAGGCGGCACAACAGGCATCGGCTGCCACAGCCGTCGGAGGTTATCAGCATGTTCGCTAAAGTCACTGACTCTCGGCTCGGCGGCAACGCGCGGCAAAGGCGGCGATCGACCCTGCTGGCAGGCCTGCCATTGCCATTGCCGTTGCCATTGTTGGTTCTCTCGGCGCTACTGGTCAGTCATAGCGCCTTGGCCGGGCCGGAAATCCAGCATTGGATGACCGATCAGGGTGCCAAGGTACTGTTCGTCGAGGCACCCGACCTGCCGATGCTCGACATTCGCGTCGCCCTCGACGCGGGCAGCGCGCGCGATGGCGAACGCCCCGGCATCGCCTCTTTGAGCGCGGGCCTGCTGACACAGGGTGCGGGCGATTGGGATGCCGACGCCATTGCCGAGCGGGTCGAGTCCATCGGCGCCCAGCTCAGCGCCAGCACAGAGCGCGACATGACGACCGTGAGCCTGCGCACCCTGACCGACGAGCCTGCGCTGAACACCGCGATCGAGACCCTGACAACCGTTCTGAGCACACCGCGCTTCGAAACCGAGGATGTCGAGCGAGTCAAGCGCAACCGTCTGACCGCGCTGCGACAAGCCGAGCAGGACCCAGGGACGGTCGGGCGCAAGGCATTTTATCGCGCGGTCTTTCGCGACCATCCCTACGCCAGCGACCCATCCGGCACCGCCGAAAGCGTCGCCCAGCTCGCACCGGAGGACTTCCAGCGCTTCCACCAGGATTATTACCGCGCCAGCGGTGCGACCATTGCCATGGTGGGCGCCATCGACCGGGCGCGGGCCGAACGCATCGCCAAGGCGATCAGCGCCGGCTTGCCAAAAGGCGAAGCGCCGCCGCATCTGCCGCCGGTCGCGGGGCTCGATCATGGCGATACCCAGACCATCGACTTTCCGTCCAGCCAGACGCATCTTTACGCCGGTGCGCCTGGCATGAAGCGCGGCGATCCGGACTATTTTCCACTTTACGTCGGCAACCACATCCTCGGCGGCAGTGGCCTGGTGTCCTTGCTGATGGAGCAGGTGCGCGAGAAACGCGGTCTGTCGTACAGCGTTTATAGCTACTTCCTGCCGCTCGCGCAGCGTGGGCCTTTCATGCTTGGTCTGCAGACCAAGAATGTCCAAGCGGAACAAGCGTGCGAGGTGCTGCTTGAGACCCTGCGGCAGTTCATTGCGCAGGGCCCGAGCGAGAAGGAACTGGACGACGCGGTTAAAAACATCACCGGCGGCTTCCCGCTGCGCATCGCCAGCAATAGTAAGATTGTGTCCTATCTGGCCGTGATTGGTTTCTACGACCTGCCACTGGATTACCTCGACCGCCTCACCGACCGCATCCGCGCCGTGACACGGGAGCAGATCCAGGATGCCTTTGCGCGTCGCGTGCATCCCGACAAACTGCAGATCGTGATGGTGGGGCAGCCGGTCGCCGCGGCCGAGGAACCAATGGAAGACGAGAGCGGCGAGCAGACATCAACACCTGACACCGGAGCAAACGCTGGCGACATCTAGCCGGAAAGGCCCGCGTGGCGGATCGGATACCAGATCAGATCCTAAAGCGCGCTCCAAGTCGCATCGGGTGGCAGATTCACACTCACCGCGCCGCTCACATCAGCGCCAGCTGAGGCTGATCGGCGGTCGCTTTCGCGGCCGCCGACTGCCCATTCTGGATCAACCCGGTCTGCGACCAACCGGCGACCGCATTCGCGAGACCCTTTTCAACTGGCTGGCGCCCATCATCACCGGCAGCCGCTGTCTGGATGTCTTCGCTGGCAGCGGCGCGTTAGGGTTCGAGGCTCTATCGCGCGGTGCCGGGCAGGTCGTGATGCTCGAGCGCAACGCCAGAGTCGCGCACCAACTCAGCGCCAATGCCCGCCTGCTCTCAGCCGATGGGCTCGACATCCGAGAGGCCGACAGCCTGCGGTGGCTGGCCAGCGCCGAGCCAACCCCTTTTGATATCGTCTTTCTCGACCCACCGTTCGCAGAGCACCTGCTCCCCGCCACCCTGGAGCAGCTCAGCGTTCGTCCTTGGCTGACTTCAACTGCCCGGGTCTATGTTGAAACCGACGCGCGCGAGCCGCTACCCGATCTGCCGTCAGGCTGGGAGTGGTTGCGAGAAAAAACCGCCGGGCAGGTGCGCTTTGGGCTGGCAATTGCGAACACAAAAAGTTAGCCCGCCTGTATGCTTATGGTCAACTTCGTCCTGACGGAGCATGCAAAAAAACGTTGTCGCAGAAGACAGATTTCTCTGGAACTGATTGAGCGGGCAATCACCAATCCAGAGCGCATCGAGATTGACGACTTGGATCCATCTCTCATTCACGCGATCTACTCAGTTCCGGAAAAGGAGTTTCGTTCCCTCCGTGTCATCTACAATGAAGCACAAGAGCCTGTCCGAATTGTGACGGCGTTCTTCGACTCTTAGCGGAGAACTCGATGAAACTTGAATATGACCCTGAGGCTGATGCTGCTTACTTCGAAATCGCCACATCAGATGTTGCGGAAACGAAGGAACTCGAGCCTGGCATTTTCGGTGACTACGACGACGAAGGCCATCTGGTTGGCCTAGAGGTTATCGCAGTCAGCAAACGTGCAAGTTCAGCAACTTTAAAGGAAGTCGCTTAAAACGTTGCCAGGTTTACCGCCTTCCCCCGTAACTATCGCCGGTCCATCCAGTTCTGGATCCTTCAGCCCGCACCCTCGCTTGGGAGGCGCGCGACATCATTAATCCGCCGGCACCTGTGGCTGTGGCGGCGGATGGCCCGGTCGCGCGAACAGAAAACCCTGCAGGTAGTCGACTCCAGCCTCGCGCAGCCACTCCCACTCGGCGCGGGTCTCGATGCCCTCGCCGACAATGGCGATGCCCAATTCCTTTGCCATGGCCACGAGGTTAGAGACAATGGCCTGCTTGGATACCGTGCTGTCGATGCCTGTAATCAGGTCCCGGTCGAGCTTGACGATATCGGGGCGCAGCCGCTCGAGCAGAGTCAGGGAGCCGTAACCGGCGCCGAGATCATCGAGCGCCACACGAAAGCCCGCTGCGCGATACTCGGCCAAAATGCCAACCAGGTCGCGGGTGTCGGCCAGCTCTTCGGTCTCGATCACCTCAAAGACAAAACGCTCGGGCGCCCAGCCTGTCTTGCGCGCCGCGGCGATGGTGGTGCGCAGGCAGAAGGCCGGGTCGTAAATGGAGGTCGGCGTGAAATTGATGAAAATCGGCGTCTCGATGCCCAGGCGCCAGGCGTCTTCGATCGCCTGCAGCCGCGCCGCGCGGTCGAGATGGAACAGCATGTCGGCCGCGCGCGCGGCATCGAACAGCGTGCCGGGAGAGACGATGTTTCCCTCGTCGTCCAGACCTCGCAGCAGACACTCATGCGCATAGGCGCGGTCCGGCTCACGCGCATGCACAATGGGCTGAAAATGCATGGTCATGCGCCCGGCTTCCAGCATTCCGCTCAGCCATTGCCCGCGCACCAAGCCGATCCAATGCGACAGCGGCTCGACCGACGCGAGCAGCCCGACCCCAGGCTGCACGCCATCCGCCGCGAACAGCGCCTTAGTGCGCGCCAGCTCGGTCTGGCTAAGCCAGGCAGCTAATTGCTCCAGCAGCGCGGGCAGCTGCCCGCCGCCGGTTGCAATCCGGATCAGGTCGTCGCTGTTGCTATCATGTTGCCAGCCAGCCGCGGCCAGTGCCGTCAGCAGCTTTGCACGGGAATGTTCGAGCGGTGGCGCAAGCCAAAAAGACCCGGCTTCCGTCGGCAGCAGCGGAATTTGTTCACAACCGCGACATGACATGTGCACACCCCATGAAAACTAAAGAAAAGCGCGGGCGCCGCGCTATCGCTCCGTGGGGTCGCGGCCTGATTGCAGGACGCGAACACCACCCCGGTGCGACAGGATAGCGATTGGAGCAGGAGATTGCATGTGCACGGCTAGATTAAAAACCGCCGCCAGTGCGAAAGCCGCTGCCGCCACCGCCGCTGCGTTGTCGTGCCGGCCGCCGGGAAGAACCCGACCCGCGTGCTCTGCCGGCCGGATTGAACCCGCCACCCCAGTGCGAACTGCGCCCAAAACCGCCTAAGCCCGATCCCGAGCCCGAGTCGCTGCGCGGCGCGCGATAGCGTTGCTGTTCGCGCAGCACCTGCCAAAGTCCTTGGCGGTCAAGCAGGCCGTTGACGAAGCTGGCGAGCATGGTGCGAGTGAGGTCGCCATCCTGAAAACTCGAGCCCGGGCGATCATAGCCCTTTCGGACAACATCGTGACGCACAGCTTCCAGCTCGCCGAGGCGTTGGCGTTGCGGTGCAAGGCCCTGCTGCAGCCCACGCAGCGAGGCCTCGAGCAGACGACGTTGATCTTCGCGTTCGAGCAGACGCGCGACAATCCGGTCATCCTCCGGGAAAGGCGTCGCCAGTGCCTCGCGCCGCAGCGCCATTAAATCATCGTGCGCGAGCTCGGCGGCTAGGTGCGCGATGGCTTGTTTGCTGTGATCGTCCTCTCCGCTGGCAAAGCGCCCGCGCTCCTCAGCGAGCTGGCGCTCCTCGGCCATGGCGGTCTCGATTTTTTCATCGAGCGCGCTCAAGGCATTCTGCTCGCTGTCCAGTTCCGCATCCAGCGCGGTGATGCCATCGGCTTGCCGCGCCCCGTCCTCAAGCTGTTCGAGCGCCTCCAGCGCAGCATCCGCCGCGGTCTGAAGTGCCTCGGCATGCTCGCGCAGGCGCAGGGGGATTTCGCGCAGGCGGGCAAAATTGGCGCGCGCATCCGCGTAACCAATCAGGCGCGCGACCTTGGCGTCCAGCCAGCGGGTCAGCGGGTTGCCCTTTTGCTCCGTGGTGGCATAGCGGCGCTTCCAGAGGTACATAAAGAGCGGATCAGCACGGTAGGAGGTACCCTTGGCTTCTTCCTCCTGGGCACTTTCGTCGGCTTTTTCCGCCGCATGCATGGCGGTGCGCTCGGCCTCGGTAGCACGTTCGCGCGCCTGACGGTAGTCGGGGTCTTCATCAAGCCGCGCTTGGGTGCGCGCCTCAGCGGCATCGACAGCGTCGGCGGCTTGCTCCACACGCTCGGCCTGGATCTCGCCTTCGGCCGCGAGCTGCTCGCGCTGGCGCGCCGCAGCCGTAATCCGTTCCTCAAGCTGGTGCAAGGCCTGTTGCCGTGCCTGTAGCAGATTCAAAACCTGCTGCTCGGCCGCGTCCATATGTCGCTCCAGCTCGCCGCGGCTTAACTGGTCGACACGGGTGGCCGCCAACGCGCGATAGTCCTCGACATCGGCCTGCTGCAGCTCGAGCAGCGAGCGCTGAGCCGCCTCCAGGCGCGTCTCGGTCTCGTTCAGCGCGCGGCGTTGCTCGGCCAGGCTCTGGTCGATGGATGCCAGCATTTGCCGTCCTGGAATCATGTCAGACCTCTACCATTTGGTTATGGCACCGCCGGTTGTCGGCATCCGATACTCTGGCTGCAGCGCCCCGAGCGGCTTGTGACCAAACTCGGCGTTCTGAATGATGCCGTCGTCGCGCTTGTCTTCGGCGATGCGCTCGAAGGTCGGGTGATCGACGCGCAAGCCCCAGGCCGAGACGGTCTGTGTCTTGCCAGTCTCCTCGCTAGTGACCGGCACCTCAAGCGCCCGACCGGCAGGGTCGATCGCCTCGACAACAATGTAATAGTTGCGCGCCTGGGTATTGATGTCGGGCACCCGCCAAACACCGGTGCGCTCGCCGGGACGATTGACGATGCGAAGCTGGTATTCCTGTGCCAGCAAGGCCTGCATGGCGTCCAGCTTGGCCAGCGCCTGACGCGCGCCCTCGCGGTCATCCGCCGCGACCGCGAACCGGCCGGCATCGCGCAGACGCTCGGCTTCCTCTCGCGCAGTCTCGGTGCCGGCTAAGGCGATGGTGTCCGCGTAAGCCGTGGCAATGCGCTCCGGCAGGGCGGCAGCGGGCGCGACCAGGATGAAATAGTAAAGTGCCCAGCCAAGGCAGAGCACGCCCAGTGCGCCGAAGAGCCATGCCCCCCAGCGCCCGCGGCTGACGTAAATCCGCGCGAAGCGCACCGCCCAGCTGTCGGGCGGCGGCCGGTAGACGAAGCGGTCCTCCTTGAGCGCGGCCACGCCCTCGTCGAGGATGTGCTCGGGCACCTCGATGCCCTGCCCCTGATAGATGCGGTGCAGCCGTGCTTTCAGGTCCTGCTCCCGCCCCGCCGTATCGAGCTCGCGCGCGGCCAGCTGCTGACGACGGCGCAAGGTGTCCACCACATCCATCGCCAGCATGACGTCGTCGAGCGGCGCCTTGTCCACGGGCGCACTCGCCGCGCTATCGGCGCCCGCGGCCTTCATGCCGGGCCGACCGCCAGGCCCTTGCCCTGCTCAGCCAAGCGCGCCAGCTTGCGCTTGCCGTCTTCCACGGCGTTACGGATTTCATTGGCATTCGCGGTGCTTTGGACGCGCATCTCCTCGATAATCTCGTGCGAGCGGGTCTGCCAGTCGACCACTGAGTCGACCAGCTTTTTCACCGCATCGGCGCGCACCGTCGGTCCGTAGCCGGCGCGCACCGCCGCCTCCTGCACCTGGCCGCCGATGTCGGCGAGCACTTCGAGCGACTGACTGACGCCTTCCTTCATCGCCTCCACCGTGCGGGTGCCTTCGTGCAGGCCGAACATGCCGGTGAAAGAGGCCGTCAGAGCGGTCAGCACCACCTCGTTGGTGCTGAAAAAGCTCACCGCCTGCGCATAGACCCGCTCCTTGGCAGTGGTGGTCTGCAGCAGCCGCGCCATCACCACCTCGGAGGTGTTGTAGGCGATGGTGAGGTTGTCGGCCAGGTCCTTGGCGATCTGATAGCGCTTCTCCTCACCTTGCAAGGCGCGCACCTTCTCGTCGCGCGCCAGCTCGAGCTTGGCACGCGCGGCCGGGTCCTCGGTCTGGTTTTTCTCAGTCGCAGCTGCTTGAGCATGATCTATCGTGTCCATGGCCGCCTTGACCTCCGCCTTGGCGGCATCGAGCCTGCCCTCGGCGGTCTTGAGCACCTCAAGCGCGAGAATCTCGGACTCCTTCAGCGCTCCGCGAAAATCCTGATAAGCCTCCAGAATCTTGCGCTCGCGCTGGATTTGATCGCTGGTCGCGGCGGTCACATCCAGATAGGTCTGCTTGATCTTGTCGAAGCGGCTCGCAATATCGCCACGGGTGGCTTTCATCCACACATTGCCCAGCCGCTCGAAGGTATCGAGCTTACCGTCTTCGATCTGATCTACCATCGTTTTAGCATCGTCACGGATGCTGTTAAACGCACTGGTAATCTCCTGATAGCGCTCGCCAATCTCCATGGCCTGCACTTGCACGCGCACCACGTCGTTGAACAGCGACGCCTGACTCAGGGTGCGCGCGATCGCCGCTACACGCGCTTCGTCAAGATCGGAAATCTGACCAAGCAGCGCAATGATGGGCGCCCGCTCGTCGCGCTCTTCTGACAGCAGGCCGAGATCCTGCAGCCGGGTCATCGCCCGGTCAAGATATTGCATGGGGGTGGCACTCATGATCCTTCCCTCAAATTACCGGTCAGCTCGCGTCGTGCGGAATGCGAATTTTCTGGCCCGGGTAGATCAGATCCGGGTTCTTGATCACCTCCCGGTTGGCCTCAAAAATCCGCCCATAGGCGTTGGCATCGCCATAAAAACGCTTGGCGATCGCCGAGAGGGTATCGCCGGATTCAATCAGATAAAATTCCACCTTGGGCGCGGATGCGGCATCCGCCGACGCTGGCACCTCAAGCGCGTCCACCTTCACCTCGGCAACGCCCTGGATGTTTCCGGCCATCAACACCGCCTTCTCCATGGCCTCCGGACTGTCCGCCTTGCCCTTCAGCGAGACCACGCCATTGTCATAGCTGACGTCCAGCCCGCTCAGGCCCGGATTGTCCTGCTCGATTTCCTGCTTGATCTTCTCGCTCGCCTCTGCTTCCTTGCCAAAGACCTTCTTACCCACGCTTTTTGCAAAATCGAAAAGTCCCATTGCTCTGTCCTCCGCTGGATTGTGTGGCTGAAAATAGGGTCGGCCACTCCAATTGGAAGCCGGCCGCAGCAGCAGCAGTTTACTGGCATTCCATGACGGGCGTGAGTGCGCAATGGGTCATTGGCGAAATGTCCACCCCCTGCAAGAGTCAACGCCTGTCGCATAGATGAACTAGACTCAGGGGAAAGCTTAAGGTTGCGTTCCACGCCGCCACTCGCCGCGCCGCTCAGAGGCGCCAGCAACCTACCGCCCGCCCGCCACCGCCGGAGGTCACCATGTCCGCACTCGCCATGCTCATCCCCAAGCGCCAGCCCGCCCCGGTCTGGAACTCCAACTTACAGCCCCTGGACCTAGAGCTCGAGCAAGGCGTCGATCTGCCCGTTCTCGGCACCGTCGCCGCCGGCCTGCCCATCGAGGCACTCGAAGACCGCGAAACCATCCGCGTCCCCGCCCACATGACCCGCAAAGCCAGCTATGCCCTGCGCGTGCGCGGCCACTCCATGACCGAAGACCAAATCCAGGATGGCGACATCATCATCGTCGAGCAACGCCAGAGCGCCGAGAACGGCGAAACCGTGGTCGCCCAGATCAACGGCGACCACGTCACCCTCAAGCGCTTCTACATCGAAGCCGACGGCATCCGCCTGCAGCCCGCCCACCCCGACATGCAACCCATCTACCTGCGCCACGAGGAGCTTGAAATCCTGGGTATCGTCACCGGGGTGATGCGGTTGACGCTTTAGACGGATCGCCGCGCTCTGGATCAGCAAGAGTTCACCGAGCAAGCTCCGATCCTGCAGCAGGGTTACCGATCCGACTCCCGCCATATCCTGGTGGAAGCTGAATGCCGGCGCTTCTATCTCGGGCATGGCCGCAACACCGGGGCTGCACCGAAGCGCGGTTGTGGGAGAATAGGATGGTCTTCCTTCCCATCGCTGGAGCTCGATTTTGATGAAACCTGCCTATTTGCTGTCTCTGCTGGTGCTGGCCGTGGTGGTGCTCGCGCTGTTCGATCGGCCGGCCACCCGCCCGTTGCCGCAAACCGCTGCGGTCGATGCGGCGACTGCTCAAGCTGCGGCGCCCAAGCCGGCGCCTGCCGAACCAAGCCCGGATGAGGTACTGCGCAAGAAAGCGCTGTCCGCCGGACTCAAGCCGCTGCCAGAAGGTCCGGGGCCGATCACGGACAATGCGCTGACGCCGGAGCGTGTCACGCTCGGCCGGCAACTGTTCTTCGAGCCACGTCTGTCCGCCAGCGGGCTGATCAGTTGCCACACCTGCCACAACCTGGCGCTCGGTGGGGACGACAATATGCCCACATCGGTGGGGCATGGCTGGCAGCGCGGGCCGCGCAATGCACCAACGGTCTACAACGCGGTCTATAACACCGCCCAGTTTTGGGATGGCCGCGCCGAGGACCTGAAAGCCCAGGCCAAAGGCCCGATTCAAGCTGGCGTGGAAATGGCCAACGTTCCGGAGCAGGCGGTCGCGACCCTACGCAGCATGCCTGAGTACATCGAAAGTTTTAGCGGCGCCTTTCCAGACGCTGCCGAGCCGCTCAGCTTCGACAATCTCGCCAAGGCCATCGAAGCCTACGAGGCCACCCTGGTCACGCCGAATGCGCCCTTCGACCGCTGGTTGCAGGGAGAGGATGACGCGCTCGACCCACAGGCCAAGCAGGGTGTGGCGCGCTTTATCGACAAGGGCTGCACTGCCTGCCACAACGGCGTGAATGTCGGCGGACAGGCGTATTTTCCCTTTGGGCTGATCCGCAAGCCGGACGCGCATATTCGCCCACCGGGAGACAAGGGGCGCTTTGCAGTGACCCACACGCCGAGCGATGAATATGTCTTCCGCGCCGCGCCACTGCGCAACATCGCGCTGACCGCGCCCTACTTCCACTCCGGGCAGGTCTGGTCACTGCAAGAGGCCATCGCCGTGATGGGATCGGCCCAGCTGGGTATCGACCTCACCGACGAAGACATCGCCCCCATCGCCGCCTTCCTGCGCAGCCTGACCGGAGTGCCGCCCAAGGTCGACTATCCCATGCTCCCGGTCGAAACGGCCGAGACTCCCAAGCCGCGGCTCTAACTCATGGCGGTGGACACACCGCAGCAACTACACGGGATGGCGATCTCGGCAGCAATGATGCCGCCGAGATCGTCGAGCTGATTGGCCATACTCACCATGTCCTGTATGCGATGACCCAGGGTTCTACTCACCGAAACAGCAGCTTAACCCTCCCTAGTGGTGCCGCACCATGAACCTTGGCAACCAGGGTATGGCTCAGTAGCGGCCTCCGGTTTTCAGCAGATAGTTGCGCATTTCGGCACTTTCTAAGTTCATGCGCATCAGGTTGCGGTGGGTGATGCGGAAGATTGCGCGCATGAGCTTATGCGCGAGCCGCGGTTCTGGCTCGACGAGGGTGTCGAACGCCTCGGGCTCGAGCGTCAGCACGACTGCGGGCCTGTCAGCGCGCAGGGCCGCGCGCCTGGGTGCACCATCAACAAAGGCGCGCGTGCCGGCGCATTCCCCAGGCCGCATGACATAGACGCTTTCCTCACGCTCGCCAACCAGCTTGCAGACATTCAGGCGACCACTGGCCAGCACGAAAAGAGTTGGTCGCTCCTCGTTTTCCGCGACCAGGGTCTCGCCTGGTTCGAGCATCACTTCGCCCATCAGCGCGGTGAGGCGGCGGGCTTCTTCCTCGGTCAGCTCGGCTCCTAGAACCGATTCGCACAGCACTTGGATTTTTTCATCATCAGTCATGGTGTATTTCCTCGGCAGCGTTGCGGAGATTGCTTGGCAGCTTGCGCGCGCGGACTGTTTCAGCCGGCATTGCTTGTGTCAGCTAGCGAGGCCGGGGTAGTCCGTGTAACCTTCCGCGCCGCCACCGTAGAAAGTTGCCTGATTCGGCTCGTTGTACGGACCATTGCGGCTGATTCGATCCGGCAGGTCCGGATTCGCCAGGAACAGCCGCCCAAAGGACACGCAATCCCCATCGCCGGCGGAGATGGCCGCGCGTGCCCGCTCTGGCGTGTAACCTCCATTCAACATCAGAACCCCATCGAAACGCTTACGGGTGAAATCGCGCATCTGCTCCATGCGTGGCTCGGCGCCGGCCATGACATCGGTATCGGCAATCTCTAGCACGGCAATGCCCAGGCGGTTGAGATGATCGGCGACGGTGCCGAAGGTCTCGGCCGGGTTGGCATCGGCCATGCCGTTCAGGCCAAACAGCGGGGAGAGACGCACGCTGACGCGCCCTGCCGGCACCTCGGCTAGCACCGCGTCCATCACCTCAAACAACAGCCGGCAGCGATTGGTCAAGCTGCCACCATAGCCGTCGGTACGGGTGTTGGTGTTGCTGGCCAGGAACTGATGCAGCAGATAGCCATTGGCGCTATGCACCTGCACGCCGTCAAAGCCGGCCGCCATGGCGTTGCGCGCCGCGCGGGCGTAGTCGTCGATGGTGGATTTGATCTCAGCCGCGGTCATGGCCTGCGGCGGGGAGACCGGTGTCAGACCGCCACGGCCTTCGGCATCGACAGTGAACACTTGGCAACTATCACAGTGGATGGCCGATGGCGCACGCGGCGCCTCGCCCGGATGCAGGGACTCGTGCGACATCCGCCCGCAATGCCACAGCTGCAGCAGCATGCGCCCGCCGGCGGCATGCACGGCATCCGTCACCAGACGCCAGCCGGCGACTTGCTCGTCGGTATAAATCCCGGGCGTCAGTGCATAGCCGGTGGCGATCTGGGAGATATTGGTCGCTTCCGACAGGATCAGTCCCGCACCAGCGCGCTGAGCATAGTAATCGGCATTCAGTTGCCTGGGAACATTGCCCGGCTGCCCGGCACGCGAGCGCGTCAGGGGCGCGAGAACGATGCGATTGGGCAGCTCAAGCGCTCCAGCGTTGAGCGGGGAAAACAACGGGTCATCAAGGTGATTTTTCATTTTTTTGCTCTCTCCTGCCTGCTCTCCAACAGATGGTAAACGGATGGCCGGTCAGATGAGAATCTCTGACGCCAAGTGTCATCATCATATCGCCCATCGGCTGAGGGGCGCGGCAGATTAACAAATCGTCATGGTTCGAGGCTTGCCCAGAGGCGTCTGTCTGCATTAGAAATTGCGCCGCCTGGCGGATGCTGAAGCGCAGCGCTTCGCACGAGGTGCCAACGCGCGCGCCGTCTGCCGATTGAATTCTAAGGAGAGACGCCATGATCGAAGTACGCGACCTGAGCCGCCATTATGGCGCGCTCAAGGCGGTTGACCAGGTGTCGTTTGACATCGGTCGCCGTGAGATCGTCGGCTTGCTCGGCCACAACGGGGCTGGCAAGACGACCATCATGAAGATGCTGACCGGGTTTCTGGAGCCAAGCCGCGGCACCATTCGCATCGCGGGGCTGGATATCGCCGCCACCGCTCGACAGGCGCAACAGGGCTCCCGCATAGCCCCGCGTATTCAAGTGCAGCGCCACATCGGTTATCTGCCTGAGAACTGCCCGCTTTACCCGGACATGACGGTGCTGGATCACCTGGATTATCAGGCAGCCCTGCATGGCATCTCCGGCGCTGCACGCGCCAAAGCGATCCGCCGCGCGGTCGCGCGCACCGCGCTCGAGGCCAAAGCCAGGGCGCAGGTCGCCACCCTATCGCGCGGCTATCGCCAACGCCTGGGCGTGGCGCAGGCGATCCTGCACGAGCCGGATATCCTGATCTTGGATGAGCCGACCAATGGGCTGGACCCATCCCAGATCCACCACATGCGCGCGCTGATCCGCGAGCTGGCCGAGCAGGCGACGGTCATCATCTCCACTCACATCCTGCAGGAGGTCGAAGCCATCTGCGAGCGGGTGCTGATTATGCGCGCCGGGCAGTTGGCGCTGGACAGCAAGCTCGGCGACTTGGCTGGCGCGGCACGGCTGCTGGTGACCCTGGATCAGCCCGAAGGCGCGGCGCGTGAAGCGCTGGCTGCGGTCGACGGAGTGACCGGATTCGCACCGTTGACAGCGACTGATGGGCACTCGAGCGGGCAACACAGCTACGCCCTGGGCACCGCGGATGCCAGCGCGCTGGCGCCACGCATTGCCCGGCTGATCAACGAAAAAGGCTGGTCTTTGTATCGGCTGGAGCCGGAGCGGCATGATCTGGAAGCGCTGTTCAAGGCCGTTTCCAGTCAGGAGGTGACTCATGGCTGAGATCCAGCGCATCGTCCGCAAGGAGCTGTCTTATTACTTTGGCTCCCCGGTGGCCTATCTGTTCATCGGCGCCTTTCTGGCCGCCTGTCTGTTCGTATTCTTTTGGGCCGAGGGCTTTTTCGCCCGCAATATCGCCGACACCCGGCCATTGTTCGACTGGATGCCGGTGCTGCTGATCTTCCTCGCCGCGGCGCTCACCATGCGGCTGTGGAGCGAGGAGCGCCGCGCGGGCACCCTGGAGCTGCTGGCCACCCTGCCGGTGCCGACCTGGCGACTGGTGCTAGGCAAATTTTTGGCGGCATGGGCCTTGGTCGCGGTAGCGCTGGCGCTGACCTGGCCGCTGCCTATCACCGTCGCCATCCTCGGGCCGCTCGACTGGGGGCCGGTGTTCGGCGCCTATCTGGCGACCTTGCTGCTGGCCGCCGCTTATCTGGCAATCGGCATGTTCGTCTCGGCGCGCACCGATAATCCCATCGTCGCGCTGATCGGCACGGCACTGATCTGTGCCGTCTTTTATTTGATCGGCTCCCCGGCGCTGACCGCCCTGGTTGGGCACAGCGGCGGCGAAATCCTGCGGCTGCTCGGCAGCGGCTCGCGCTTTGCCTCCATCACCCGCGGGGTGATCGATCTGCGCGATCTTTACTATTACCTGAGCATTCTCGGCGTCTTTATGGCGCTCACCATCGATAGCCTCGAGCGGTTACGCTGGGCGCCAGACTCCGACCGCCCAGCGGCACATCACCGCTGGAGCCTGATCGTCGGTCTCACGGCCGCCAATCTGCTCGCGGCTAATCTGTGGCTGCAGCAGGCCAACTTTCTGCGCGCCGATCTGACTGCCGGCCATGTCTACACCATCTCCGATGCAACCGAGAATTACCTGAACCAACTCGAGGAGCCGCTGCTGATCCGTGGCTACTTCAGCGCCGAGACCCATCCGTTGCTCGCGCCCCTGGTGCCCCAGCTGCGCGATCTGCTGCGCGAGTATCAGGTCGCCGGCAAAGGCAAGGTGCAGGTGGAGTTTGTCGACCCGGCCGAGTCGCCGGAGCTTGAGCGCGAAGCCGGTGAGCAATATGGCATCCAGCCGGTGGCCTTTCAGACTGCGACCAAGTATCAAGCCTCGGTGGTCAATTCCTATTTCGACATCCTGGTCAAATACGGCGATGAATACACCACGCTCGGCTTCCGCGACCTGATCGATGTGAAGGCGCGCGGCGAGACGGACCTGGACGTGCAACTGCGCAATCCGGAATATGACCTCACCCGCGCCATCAAGAAAGTGCTCTACGGCTACCAGAGCGGCGGCGACCTGTTCGCCGGAGTCCCTGAGGCCAATGGCGAGCCCATCCACCTGCGCGCCTTCGTCTCCGACCCGGCCAGTCTGCCCGTGCCGCTGCCGGAAGTGCGCGCGGATCTGGAGCAGGTCGCTGCCGAGCTGAGCGATCAGGGCGGCGAGCGTTTTGACTTCGAGCTGATCGACCCGGCCAGCGATCCCGCGCTGGCCGACGAAATCGCCGAGCGCTATGGCATCGCGTCCTTGATCCTTGACCTACTCGACCCGACGCCCTTCTATTTCTCCCTGGTGCTGGAGCAGGGCGAAACCGCCGTGCCCGTGCCGCTGCCGGAGGAGCTGGACAAAGCGGGCCTTGAGCGGGCGCTGGAAGCCGGAATCAAGCGCTTTGCCCCCGGCATGCTGCGCACCATCGCGCTCTACACGCCCGAGCCCGCGGGCGGTGGCTTCATGGGCGTGCCAGCCGGCCCCGGTTACCAGCTATTACAGGAGAGCCTGCGCCAGAGCTTCAACCTGCGCCAGACGGATCTCGCCGACGGCCAGGTGCCGACCGACGCTGACCTGCTATTGGTAGTCGGCCCCAAGGACTTCGATGAGAAACAGCGCTTCGCGGTCGATCAGTTCCTGATGCAGGGCGGCACCGTCGTGATGGCCGCCTCGCCCTTCGATGTCGATTTGAGCGGCGGGCAGATCAGCGCGCGCAAGCAGCCCACCGGGCTTGAGGGTTGGCTCGCGGGAATCGGCCTGGAATTGGAGCCCAGCCTGGTGCTGGACGCGCGCAACACGCCCTTCCCGATTCCGGTGCAGCGTGATCTTGGCGGTTTCCAGGTCGAGGAGATTCAGATGCTCGACTATCCCTACTTCCCCGATCTGCGCGGGGACAGCCTGTCGGCCGACAACGGCATCACCGCCAACCTGGGGCAGCTGACCATGAACTGGGCATCGCCGATTCGCATCGGTGCGAGCGCGAGCGCGGAAGCCGAAGCCGACGCCCAAGATCAGCCCATCGCACCCGCTGACCTGAGCAACCGTGTCGCGGTGCTGCTGCAAAGCTCGCCCGATGCCTGGACCAGCGAGTCCACCGAAATCCAGCCGAATTTTGATGCCTACGGCCCGCTGGGCTTCCCAACGGGTGACGACATCGGCCGCAAGACGCTTGCCGTCGCCGTCAACGGTCCGTTCAAGTCCGCCTTTGCCGGTCAAGCCTCACCGCTGCTCGCGGATGGGACGGATGCGAAAGACGCAGCGCAGGCTGACACCGATGCAGTGGATGAGAACAACGCCCCGCTGGGAGACGATGACAGGCTCGACGCCACCGCCGGCGACAGCGAAGAAGACGCCGATATAGCAGCCCCGCCACCGGTCATCTCTGCCGTGGTCGATCACTCCCCGGCCGCCGCGCGCCTGATCCTGATCGGCTCGACCAGCTTCCTGACCGACACCGCCATCAGCCTGGCGTCCGAGGCCACCCAGAGCGGTTATCTCAAGCCGCTCGAGTTAATCGAGAACGCGGTTGAGTGGTCGCTGGAGGATCGCGGTCTGCTCGCACTGCGCGGACGCGGCCAGTTCGGCCGGCTACTCGAGCCGGTTGGACGCGACGGGCGCATGTTCTGGGAATATCTCAACTACTTGCTCGCGCTGGGCGGACTGGTGCTGCTGTATGTCGTGCACCGCATCCTGCGGCGGCGGCACCAACAGGCCCAGGCAGCCATTCTGGAGGGATGATACATGGCTGAGACAACACGAGATAAAGCAACCGCTGAGGCTTTTGAGCGCGCAGCGCCCGAGGATGCACGCCCAAGTCAAGCGCGGGAACCAGCAAGCTCCAGCTCCGGTTGGCCGGCCGCGCTGCGCACTCCGCTGGTGATCGGCCTTGGCGCCCTGCTCGGGGTGCAGCTGCTGCTCGCGGCAGTCACCAGCGGCGGCAGCCACCTGGCACCGACCGCGACCAACACCGCGCTGGCCGCATTCGACGCCAAGCAGATCGACAGCATCGAGATCGCCACCCCGGAAGGCGAGACTGCGCTGATTCTGAGCCGAACCGGCGACGGCGACGGCGACGGCGACGGCTGGGACATCCCAAGGCTCGGCGACTTCCCGGCCGACAGTACCCGCGTCGATCAGTTGCTGGAAGCCCTGGCTGGGCTGCAGCGATCGCTACCCATCGCCACCAGCGAGGCCGCGCGCGAGCGGTTCAAGGTCGCGGATGACGCCTTTGCCGAAAGCATCACACTCAAGCGCGGCGATGATAAGGTCGCTACCCTGATTCTCGGCGACTCTCCCGGTTTCCGACGCCGTTACCTGCGTCCCGCGGACGACGATGGCGTCTATGACGTGCGCTTCGATGTCTTCAACCTGTCTGACCAGCCCGGCGAGTGGATCGCCCGCGACCAGTTGCGCCTTGCGCGCGAGCAGATTCAACGCCTGTCCGCCGATGGCTGGAGCCTGAGCAAGGACGACGACACCTGGAACCTGACGGGTGCCGACAACGAAGGCCAGCTCGACCAAGCGAAAGTCGAGGCGCTGCTGACCACCTTGGCCAATCTCAGCTATCGCGAGATGCTGGGCACCGAAGCTCCCGACGGCTTCGACCTCGCCGCGCCCACCCTTGCGCTCGAGATCGGCCTGGCCGATGGCGACAACCAGCGCTATCTGATCGCCCCTCGGCTGATCGCCCCCCGTCCAATCGCCGATCAACCCGGCGACACGGAAGGTTCCGAGGATGCAGCTGGGGCCAGCGCCGGTGGTGATACCGCTGTTGAAGAGGACTTTGTGCTCAAGGTCGAAGGCCGCCCTTACTACTTTCTGCTGTCGGACTTTGACCTCGGCCCGCTGCTCGGGCTCGATGCCAGCAAGCTGCTCAAAGCACCGCAGCCGACTGATCCGGCGGCATCTGATTCGCCTTCAGCTGCCGGTAGCGCAGAGACAACGGCTTCGCCGCCCCCAGAGCCGTCCCCAGAGCCATCCTCGGAGCCGCCCCCAGAGAATGACGCCATGTGAATCACAGCAAACACACTCGTCCCTCTGCTATGCTGATGTTTTATCGTCCCCCTGAGCCGAGAACTCATGCGCAGCATCGTCTACCCTGGCACCTTCGATCCGGTCACCAACGGCCACAGCGACTTGATCGCGCGCGCCGCGCGGCTGTTTGATCATGTCGTGGTCGCGGTGGCAGAAGATTCGAGTAAAGCCTCGACCTTCACGGTCGCGGAGCGCCTCGAGATGCTTCGCGGCATCGCAAGCAATCACAGCAATGTGGAAATCACCTCTTTTTCCGGACTGCTGGTAGAGTTCGCGCGCGGCCTCGGCATCCCTGTCATCATGCGCGGGCTGCGCGCGGTGTCGGACTTTGAGTATGAGTTCCAACTCGCGGGCATGAACCGGCGCATGGCCGCGGATATTGAGACGTTATTTCTGACACCGGCCGAGCAGTACGCCTATATTTCATCATCCCTGGTCAAAGAGGTCGCGCGGCTCGGGGGCGATGTGTCCAGTTTCGTGCCGCCGAGCGTCTATGCTGCATTGCGCGAGCGCTTTCGCTAAACTGAGCGGGACCCGATCTTGAAACTGCCACTCAGCGAACATCAGGAGTTTTTCCCATGGCATTAATCATCACCGACGAATGTATCAACTGCGACGTCTGCGAGCCCGAGTGCCCCAACGGCGCCATCTCTCAGGGCGACGAAATCTATGTGATCGAGGCGGACCTCTGCACCGAGTGCGTCGGCCACTACGAGACATCGCAATGCGTCGAGGTCTGCCCGGTCGACTGCATCATCACCGATCCGGAGCACACCGAGACCGAAGACCAGCTGCGCGCCAAGTACGAGAAAATCACCAGCGAGAACGGCTGAGTCCGCTCGCTCTGTGGCGCGATCCGCTGTCGCCGGATCGCGCCATCTCCTCTCCGCTTCCCGCAACTGCATCCTTCCCATGCCTAGAAGCACCCGACGGTCGCTCCTCCCACGGAGCGCCGCGTTATTGCTGTGCGCCGCCGCTTTTCTCGCGGCTTTTCCCCCGGCTTCGACCCCGGCCTGGGCCCAGCCCAAACTCCCGCCCGCCGCGGCGATCGCAAGCGCCCATCCGGCCGCGACCGCCGCCGGCGAGCAGGTGCTCAATGCTGGCGGAAATGCCTTCGATGCCGCCATTGCAGTGGCCGCGACCCTGGCGGTGGTCGAGCCTTACAGCTCCGGACTCGGCGGCGGCGGTTTCTGGCTGCTATATCTGGCCGATGAAGACCGCAGCGTCTTTGTCGATGGCCGCGAGCGCGCGCCGCTTGCCGCCAACCGCGACATGTACCTCAATGCTGCGGGCGAGCTGGTGCCGGATTTATCACTGAACGGTCCACTGGCGGCCGGCATCCCGGGCGTTCCGGCTGCGCTCGATCATCTGGCCGCTCAATACGCTCGCCTGCCCTTGGAGCAAACTCTTGCTCCAGCCATTCGTCTGGCGCGCGATGGCTTCCCGGTCGACTCACATTACCGTCGCTTGGCCGAATGGCGCCTTGAGGTGCTGCGCGCTTCCCCGGCCGCGGCCGAGCAATTTCTGGTCGACGGCCAGGTGCCCGCCGAAGGCTATCTACTGCGCCAACCAGCCCTTGCGACCGCACTGGAGCGCATCGCCGCGCGCGGTCGCGATGGCTTCTACACCAGCGAACTGGCCGAGCAACTGGTCAATGGCGTGCGCGAAGCCGGCGGCATCTGGACCATGGAGGATCTGCGCGACTATCGGATCATCGAGCGCGCGCCCTTTGTCTTTCACTATGGCGACTGGACCATCACCAGCGCCCCGCCGCCATCCGCCGGTGGAGTCGGCCTGGCGCAGATGATGCGGATGCTTGAGAGCCTGGAGTCCGAAGGTCAGGAGCTAAGAGATCGCGACCGCGTCACGCGCACGCATCTGATCGTCGAGAGCATGCGCCGCGCCTATCGCGACCGCGCTGCATTCCTCGGCGATCCGGACCAGATCGAGATGCCACTCACGCGATTGACACATCCCTACTATGCGGCCGGACTTGCCCGTGATATCGACCCGAGCCACGTCACACCCAGCATTATTTCGAGCGCATCGGAAGGGTCGAGCGGACCAAAGGCGCCGACGGACGTCCCAAGCGAGGGCCAGGACACGACCCATTTCTCCATCCTCGATGCCGCCGGCAATCGCGTGGCGGCAACCCTCAGCATCAACTACCCCTTCGGCTCTGGCTTCGTCCCGCCCGGCACTGGCGTGCTGCTGAACGACGAGATGGACGACTTTGCCGCCCAGCCAGGCGTTGCCAATGCCTACGGGCTAGTCGGTGGCGAGGCCAACGCCATCGCACCCGGCAAGCGCATGCTCTCGAGCATGAGTCCGACCTTCGTTGAATCCGACCAGGGCGTCGCCATCCTTGGCACGCCGGGCGGCAGCCGTATCATCACCATGGTGCTCAACGCCATCCTGGCGCTGACCGAGGGCGGCACGCCGGACGACTGGGTTGGCGCACCGCGCTTTCATCACCAATATCTACCCGATGTGATCCAACATGAGCCGGACGCCTTCACGGCCCGCGAACAGGCGGAACTCCAGGCTATGGGGCATCGGCTGAAAACAGTCGACCCAGCCATGTTCGGCAACATGCAGCTGCTTTACTGGGATCGCGCGCGCGCCGAGGTGCAGGCGGCCTCTGATCCGCGCGGCCATGGCACGGCGGTCGTGCTACCCGCTCGCCAACCAACCGCAGCTGCCAGCAAATAGCATCGCACTCGCAAGCTCGGCTGACCTGTGAGAGTCGGCCGCAAACACCTCTGAGGAACTCATACCATGTCCCGACTTTTCATTGTTCTACTCGCAGCCTTTGCGGTCGCGAGCCTCAGCCTGCCCGATACCGCGGATGCCAAGCGCTTCGGCGCCGGGCGCAGCCTCGGCAAGCAATTCACCATGCCGCGCAAAGCCCAGACGGCCCCGCGCCAGTCCGAGCAGCGCACCAACCAGAGCCAGACGCAACCGGGCGCCACGCCGCCGCGCCAGAGCGGCGCCAGCCGCTGGCTCGGCCCGCTCGCCGGTCTGGCCGCCGGCGGCCTGCTCGCCTCGCTCTTCTTTGGCGACGGCTTTCAGGGCTTTCAGATACTCGATTTCCTAATCATCGCCGCACTGATCTTCGGCGCAATAATGCTCTTCAAAGCCCTGCGCCAGCGTGGCACCGGCGGCGGTCTAGGACACCCCATGGGTCGGGTCGCTACCGCTGGCGCACCCGGGCATGCACGCCCACCTTCGCTGGGAGATGCCGCACTCGGCGGCAGCGCGCAGACCATCGCCACCGCTGCTAGCACGGAAGAAGCCTCCCCGACCTGGTTCGACGCCGGCGCCTTCGTCGAGGGCGCCAAGACGCATTTCATCCGCCTACAGGCAGCTTGGGATCAATCCGACTTCCGCGACATTCGCGATTACACCACGCCGCAACTGTTCGCCGAGATCAAGCGCGAGCGCGAGGCACTCGGCGACGCACCCAACTACACCGAAGTCGTCACCCTGGACGCAGAGCTGCTCGGCGTGCAGCGCGACGCCGACCTGGTTGTCGCCAGCGTGCGCTTCACCGGCCTGGTCAGAGAAGACGAGAATGGCACCGCTAACCGCGTCGACGAGGTCTGGCATGTGCAACATGACTGGAACAGCCCCGAAGGCGATTGGGTGATCTCCGGCGTGCAACAGCAGGGCTGAGTCTGGCCGTGATTCCTGCCCAGCCGCCATCACCGAGACCGCATCGCCATGAAATTTCCCTACGGCACGGCTGACTTTCACAAAATTATCACCGAGGGCTACTACTACGCAGATCGTACCGCGCACATTCGCACGCTGGAAAACGCCGGCGAGCAACTCCTGTTATTGCGCCCGCGCCGCTTTGGCAAAACCGCCTGGCTGACCACGCTGGAGAACTATTACGATCTGGCCCGTGCCGGGGAATTCGACGCCCTGTTCGGTTCGCTTGCCATTGGTCGCGACCCTACCGCGCGGCGCAATCAATACTTCGTGCTGCGCTGGGATTTCTCCATGGTCGATGCCAGCGGCAGCCTGGCGGAGATTCGCCAAGCCTTGCACAATCACATCAATGGTCAGGTGGCCGATTTTGGTGTTCGCTATGCCCAACAGCTTGGTGGCCCGCTGCGCGATCATCCCAGCGATGGCCTGGTGGCCCTGCGGGCCGCCGTCAGTGCCGCCCGCACCCAAGGGCATGATGTCTATCTCCTGATCGACGAATACGACAACTTCGCCAACGAACTGATGCAGGGGCGGCACGCGGATTATGAGGCGTTGGTTTCTGGCGAAGGTCTGCTGAAAACCGTATTCAAGGCCGTCAAGTCCCTGGCCTCCGGTCAAGGCATCGACCGGGTGTTCATCACCGGGGTCTCGCCGGTGGTGCTGGCGGATATTTCCAGCGGCTACAATGTCTCGAAAGACATCAGTCTTGATGCCCGCTTTGTCGATCTGTGCGGATTCACCGAATCCGAAATGGCCGCCGTGCTGGATCAGCTCGCCGCCGAACAAAAGCACGCTCCGGAGTGGTCGGCACGCATGCTGGAAACCATGCGCACCTGGTACAACGGCTATCGCTTCGGCTACGAACCCGGCCCCGGTCTCTACAACCCGACCCTGGCGTTGTATTTCTTCGATGCCCTCGCCGCCACCGGGCTGCCGCCACGGGAGATGCTCGACAATAACCTGGCGATGGATCGCAACCGCATCGACTTCGTCGCCCGTCAGCCGCATGGGCAGGAGTTGATCGGCGCTGCGCTTGATCCTGAGCATCCGCCAGTGATCGCCAGTCTGGCGCACCGCTTTGGGGTCGAGGATCTGCGCCGCGCGCCCGGGGATGCACCTTTTCTTGGCTCGCTGCTGTATTTTCTTGGCGCACTCACCCTCAGGGATCAGACGCCAATCGGCGAGCTGGTCATGGGCATCCCCAATCTGGTCATACGCAAGCTCTATGTCGAAAAGTTCCGTGATCAGCTCTTCCCCGAGTATCCCGAACGCGAAAGCCTGCGCGCGGCAGCCAAAGCGCTCTACACCCAAGGCAACCTCGCTCCCCTGATCGAGGTGCTGGAAGCCAATCATCTGCAGGTGTTCGATAATCGCGACTATCGCTGGTCGAACGAGCTGACCGTCAAGACTGTGTTTCTGGTGGCCTTGTTCGCCGACATCTTCTATGTGATGGACTCGGAAACCGCCATTGCGCGCGGCCATGCCGATCTGTCACTGATGGTGCGCGAGGAGATGCGCCGCTTCGCGCTGCTCGATCATCTGTTGGAGTTCAAGTACCTGAGTCTTCAGGATCTCGGGGAAAGCGCAGAGCGCCTGCGGCAGCTATCGCGCGAAGAACTCAGCGCACGGCCCCAGGTCGCCGCCCTGCTCGACGAGGCCGAAGCCCAGCTTGCCCGCCACCGCCAGGAACTCGAACCGGACTACGGCGGGCGGCTGCGCCTGCACACCCATGCCGTGGTGGCGCTGGGGTTCGAGCGGCTGCTGTGGCGCAGCACTCCGGACGCGGCCTTGTGATTCACAGACGGCCATGCGCCGCCAAAGCGATCACAGCAACGTGATTGATTGGCGGCGCTTGGAGCGTTGGCACCGGGGTCAAGGCTGTCGCTCAGGCTGACGGCAGTGATCGAGCGGGGGCTGGAGCCCAGGGCTCACTATGTGAAGCTTCACATAGCGACCCTTAGCAGACATTTGCAAATGGCTGCGCTCGTAAGGATATGTGGCAGAAATGAGACCGGTTCATTAGCACTCCAGATTGACAGTTCTGTTGCTTGGGATGGTCTGTGGATCGCAGGCAAGTCTGGCGTGCCGAGGCCTAAAGGATCGACGTTGCCCCAAATAGATCTTGGAAAGCCGCGATGTCGAGTAACTGCGCATCGTCGCTGGCGCTGAGGCCCGTCAGCTCGATCCGCACCAAGCCGCCTTCCCCTACCCAGTTAAATTCCACCATACCGTCGTCGAAATCATCGTTCACCAGCGTCGGGGCATTGCCGCTGGGAAACGCCAGGACGTCACCAGCACCAAAACCGGCAATGCTGTAGTGATAATCGCCAGGGTGAATGTCGAAATAGAAGTCTCCTTCACTGGCATCGCTGGGGTTTGTGTTGCCAGCAGTCACCTCGACTGTCGTCATCGGCGCAATCCCGCCATCGGCTTGGATCATGACGCTCTGGCTCACTTCATTGGGGGCAGCCCCAGCGGCCGGCACCGTCGTTCCAAATTCTGCCGCCAACGCGCTAAAGCTCAGCGGGGTCTCGGTATTATCGCCGAGATAGTAGTTGAACGATTGGGGTTGACCGAGAAAGGTGACGGTCTTGCCCAAGACTGAGAACTGCACGCCGTCGGCAGCAAAGCGCACAGAATCCACCAACAGCCCGGCTGGCAGCCGAACCTCACTGATTTGATTGTCAACCACGGTCACCGACTCACTGAGGTCGAGGTCCAGGATGTAGGTATCCGTGCCGCCAAAGTCGAGCACCTTATCGTAGGTGCCGGTGATGGAGAAGGTGTCGTTACCCGCGTCAAGATACTTGATCATGATGTAATCCCATTGTGTTAAAGCTGTCCAATCAAACCCACATGCCCCTGATGCAGGCACCGCGGACAGGCAAGGCGTCCGGGGCAGCCCAAAATCTCTTGGGGGGCTTGGGGGTAGTAATCACCACGAAAGCGCATCCTGTTCAATGATGCCCGCGCGCTCACTCGCCAACGCCGCCCGCCCCAGGCGCATCTGGTTGCCGTCGTACCACAGCGGCGCACTCACATCGGTGAAGAGCAGCTCGGTGCCATCGGCATCCCCTTGGGCGCGGATGGTCGCGACCCAGCGGTCATTGCGGGTGATCTCCGCCCCATTGCCTTGCTGGCGGAAGCGGTAGTCACCCAGCGCGCCGTCGAGATGCACGCGGTCGATGTTTTGGTCAACCTCCACGCCGGGGGTGCCAACCAAGCGCAGGGTATCGCGCGCGGGGGTGCCATAGGCGTCAGCAAGCTCGGCCAGATGCACCACGGCATTGGGCTCGAGCAGCAACCGGTTGGGACTGAGGTTGTCACTGAAGGGTCCCGTCCCGGCTGCCGCCGCCGGGTCGAAGCTGTCGCCGAGTTCGCTGGCATCGAACTGTTGGGCTCGGCTGCTCAGCGGTTGATGACCCAGTAACACCTGCTGGCCGCTGAAGTGCAGCCAGGTGCCGCCTTCATCGGTGGCCACTGCGGTGCCGTGCGCGCCGCCTTGGACGACGATGCGGGCGCTGCGGTTGGGGCCTTCGATCCAGACGGTGTTGCCGGCTTGGCTGAAGCGGTAGTCGCTGAGCGCACCAGGCAGTTCGATGCCGTCGATGTTTTGGTCGATCCAGCTGCCGCGTCCGCCTTCCAGACGCACCCATTCTTGGCCCTGTTGGCCATAGACGTACAGGCGTTCGTAGAGGCTGATGCCGTTGTTCACCGGGAGCAGGAGGCTGGCCATCTCGCCGCGATAGCCGGGGCCGCCGGGATCGACGAGGGTGCCGTTGGTGAGGCCGTCGGCGTCATAGGGGCCTCCGTCCTGGAGTTGGTAGTCGAGGCGGATTTTGATGCCTTCAGGGGTGACGGCGGTGGCGATGTTGTCCCAGGCGCCGGTTTGCCGATTGCGGTAGTAGTAGCCGTTGACGGCGGCGTCGTTCTCGACGTAGACGGAGAAGTCGAGGGTGGCGCCGGGCTCGAGCCCTTGGACTTGGAAGGCGATTTCGCCACAGCCGAGGGTGAGGTCTTCGGGCAGATCATCGGGTGGCTCGCGGCGGGTGACATCGCTCAGCTCGGTGCCAACGGGGGCGGCGAGGGTGACGAAGCGCGGGCGTTCGCGTTCGGGACAGTCGGCCCCGGTGAAGGCGCTGACATGGGCTTGTTCGACATCGGGGATGCCGTCGCCATTGCCATCGCCCTGGGTTTGACCGTCGAGACTGAGCACCTGGCCTTCGACGGCATCGGGAATGCCGTCGATGTCTTCATCGGGCAGTTGCGACCAGATCTCATCACTGGGGATGTCGGGGTCGGGATTATAGGGCGGCAGGCCGTCGGCATTGGCGCCGCACCAGGTGCTCGCTCCGCCGTGCTGACCGCTGCAATTCCAGAACCAGGGGCCGGTGCCGGCGATGGCGCCGGCGGTGCCGCTGGCGCACAGGTTGCTGCTGGGGCGGGTGGCGAAGGTGGCGCCGCTGGCGGAACCGCAGCGGCCGTCGACTTCGGCGGTGGTGGCAGTGCAGGAGGCATCAGTCCCGCCGTAGAGGCCACTACAGGTCCAGGACCAGGGGCCGGTGCCGGTGACCGCACTGGGGACGCCTAGGTTGCACAGGATGCTAATGGGCGCGACCGTGAAAGCTTCGCCCTCGGCGCTGCCGCAGCGGCCGTTGATGGGGCTGGGAGTGCCGCCACCTCCACCACCGCCGCCCCCGGTGGATTCAAAGATGACGGAGACGGTCTTGGCCTCCTTCACGTTGCTCAGGGTGCAGGGGTTGGTGCTGCCGGAGCAAGCTCCGCCCCAGCTGCTGAAGCGGTAGCCGCTGTTGGCGGTGGCGGTGCATTGGCTGTCATCGCCTTCAGGGACTGGATTGGGAGTGCAGCTGATGCTGCCGCCAGTGCCGGCGTTCTCGGTGATGCTGTAGCTGTTGGTGGCGCAGGTCACCGCCACATCGGTGACATCGGCCATGACATTGCTGCCGGAGCCGTTGCTAACGGTGCAGGTCTGCCCGTTGGGCTGGGTCAGCACGGTGACCGCGTAGCTGCTCCCGGAGGCGACCGCGGTGTCGAAGGTGAAGGCTTCGCTGGCCGAGACGGTCTTGTCATCAGTGCCGTTGTTCTGCAGCACCACCGATTGGCTCGAGGCCAGCCCGGAGACGGTGCCGCCGATGCTGTAGAGCTGAACCACCTCAAGGAGCACTTTCCCTGAATCGCTCGTGGTATCGATCGTGGCCGAATAGCCGGCGGGCAGTGTGCCGACCGCTAAGGTATTGTCGGTCAGGCTGCCGGTGTAGGTAATCAGGGTATAGGTGCCGGCGCCAAAGCTCCCGAGATCGGTGACATTGAGGGTGCCATCCAGGGTCAGGTCGCCGGTAACGGCAATCAGGTCGCTATGGGTGCCGGCGGTGCCGCTGGGGTCGCCAAGCTCGTAGTCGAGCACCGAGCTGTTGTTGAGCGTGAGCGGGCCGAGGCTCAGGGTGCCGGCGGATTTGCCGGGTGCCAGTGCGGCGCCGTCTGCAACTGTGACGCCGCTGGCATTGGTCAAGCCGCCGCTGCCGCCGACGGTGCCGGCATCAACACTGAGGCTGCCGGTGAAGTTGGGATTGGCGTCGTTGATCCGCAGGGTGCCGGCGCCAGTCTTGGTCAGCGCGCCGGTGCCGGCGATGGCGGCGGTCTTGGTGGTGTCGTCATCGCCATCGGCGATGCCGAGGGTCTTGCCATCCGGGACATTGATGGTGGTGGTGCCACTGTCGTAAACAAAGAGCACCTCGCCCTGAGCCTGGCCGTCCTTGGCGCCGCCGCCGTTGTCATTGCCACCCTTGCCGGGGGTGAGCGCATAGCTGCCGCTGAGGCTGATCCCGTCCAGGGTCAGGCTGCCGCCGTTGGCAACGAAGAAGGCCCCGCCGAGCGCGGCACCGCCGCCGCCGTCGGCATTGGCGCCGCTGCCGCCAGCGCCGCCGTAGCTGCCGTAGCTGCCGCCGGTGCCGGCGTTATAGCCGCCGCCGCCACCGCCGCCGAAACCGCCGTCGCCGCCACTTTGCCGCAAAGATGGGTGGTCGTCGTTCCGCGCGCCGCCACCACCACCACCAAAGCCGCCGTCACCGCCGTCGACCGGGTTAGCGTTTCCGGTTCCGCCCCCGCCGCCGAAGACGCCGCCAATGCCGCCGTTTTGGTTCATGCCACCGCCACCGCCGCCGCCGAAGCCACCTTTGCCACCGCCGCCGCCGAAGCCACCACTACCACCACCACCGCTGGCGCCGCCATCGCCACCTGTGTTGTATTTGCCTCCGCCGCCGCCGCCAAGGGGGGCACCCTGATCACCAGGACCACCGCCGAAGCCAGCGCCGTCTCCGCCCTCGCCGCCGCCTCCGGTGCTGCCGGACGCATTGTCCTTGGCTCCGCCGCCGCCGCCGGCGTAAGAGGCTGTGGCGTCCGCGCCCATGCCCTGTTGACCGCCACCGCCACCGCCGTATTGGCTGTCTCCAGAACCCGCGCTACCGAACTCTCCGCCACCACCACTGCCGGCACCACCCTTGCCCCCAACAGCAGCATAACCGCCACCGCCGCCGCCACCTATGCCGGCATCGCCGCCCGCGCCTTGGAGGCCGCCACCGCCTCCACCACCTCCTTCGGAGATAACTGCTCCGCCATCGCCCCCGGCGCCGCCAACCGCGGTCGCGTTCGTGACGGTGACCCCGCTCAGCCCTGCATTGGCACCGTCGTAAACGAGCACCGCGGCACCGGCGCCAAGACCGCCACCGCCACCCCCGCCTGTGTCCGACCCATTCACTCCGCCGTCGCCCCCAGCTCCACCGGTGGCCCTGACATCGGTGATGGTGAGGTTGGAGATCTGGGTGGTGCCGCCGGCGACGACGAAGGCGCGGTAGGTATTGTCACCATCAAGGGTGTGCCCATTGCCGTCGAGCGTGAGGTCGCCGCGGATCATCGGCAGGACGTTGTTCAGCTTGATGTCGGCAGTAAGCTGGATGGTGCTGTAGTCAAGCGTCGTGCCAAGCACAGCACTGTTGCTGATGTCGAAGATGGCGTTGCGCAGGCAGGCCTCTGTACTGACCTGGAGCACGCCGCTCGTGGCGGTGCCGCAGTCGCAGTTGGTGGGATCAAGCGACCAGTCGCAAGGCGCGGCCCAGAGCGCGCTGGGGCCAATCGCGATCGCGACGGCGAGCGTGAGTGGGTGGCGGCGGAAGGCGTTTGCTTGGGTCATGACTGCAGTCCCCTTGTTTTGGACAAATTCAAGGTCGTTTGCGACAGCGCGCAACCAAGCTCGCATGGCACGCGAAGTCAGCGGCGCTATTTGGCCGGCGTCGCAAGCGGCATTGGGTTTGTGCGGCTTTGATCCAGTCGGGCGATATCACGGCGATCCTGGTTCCTCGTCGCTGCACCGCTCGGATGCTTTACAAGGAGCCTAATTGGCTGTTTTTGATCTGACTAGGTCATTTTGCGCAAGACTTGCAGCTGGGGACCAAAAAAAATGCAATCACCAATATCGCCGGGCGCGGCTCAGCCTGGGGCGGGCCAGGGCCGCGAATGGCCGCCGAGGCGGGATCGGGATTCAGCGCGCCAGGGTGGCGGACGGGGGCTCTTTGTACAGCTCGCGATAGGCGCGCGCGAAGCGGCCAAGGTGCATGAAACCCCAGCGGGTGGCGATTTGGGTGACCGAGGTGCCCGCGGCGGTGGTGGCGACGAGTTCGGCGCGCGCGCCGTTTAGGCGCAGCAGGCGCAGGTAGGTGTTTGGTGTCAGCCCGAGCTGGTCGTGAAAGGCGTATTGCAGGGTGCGCGCGGAGACGCCCGTGTGCAGGCATAAATCGACCAGGCTGGGGTTGGCGCCCAGCGCGAGCTGCTCCTCCATGTAAGCCTGCGCGCCGCGGACAATGTGCAGGCCCCGGCGGCGGGCATGCAGGCTCGGATGGTTGCTGGGGATGACCTCATCGGCGGCGCTGACGGTGAGCAGCACCAGTTCCAGCAGGTTGCGGCGCAACGCTTGCACACTGGCACCGCGGTGGCCGGTGCGCGGATCGCGGGCGATGGAATTGAGCGCGCGCAGACTGAGCTGGAACGGCACCCTGCCTGCCAGCCCGAGGGACTGCAGCCCACCGCCGTTGGCCAGGCGCTCGGCCAGGGGCTCATCCAGCGCGGCAAGCCCTTTGAGCAGCGCGGCTTGGTCGAGGCGGACATAGCGGGTAGAGATACCGCCGGGGACGACGGCGTCGAACACGGTGTCTCCGGGCATGAAGAACAGCTGATCGGCAACGTCCGCGGCAAATTGGGAGAAGCGGGCCTTGCCGGCAGTGTGATCGATCAGGGAGACGGTGCAAGTGCCCGGCGGCATGACGCCGACTTTGTGAATATCCTGGCTTTGGTGCTCGCGCACGATCTCAATGCCGTCCAGGTCGACCCGCTCCAACAGACCGGAAAAGCGCCCCGCGCTGAGCTGGCGACAATTGAATTCAGACATCCAGGTCTGTTCATCGGCGGCCTGGGAGGCGTCGATGAGGGCATGGCGCTCGGGTTGCCAGATCTGGGGCCTTGGGCCACCGCGCGGTTGGGGGCTGGTGGCTGGAGCGGTGTTGGAGGACATCAGGAAATTGGCCAGCGGCAAGCCAACTGACATAGCGCATTGACAGGAAATGCTTTAAGCCTATGTCAAGATTCCACAACTGGCTATCCTGGTTTGTGGTGATTTTTGTCGATTGGCTCACGATTGTGGAACTCGGAAGGGACAGGGCTGCGGCCATGTCTTCGCACTCAAGGCGCTCAGCTCGCCTCGAAAAGGCACCTCCAAAAGACGCCATTAGGTTTTCGGTTTGGAGTCCATCAAAAATACGCGCAGGCCGCGTGCCAGGGTGGCTGAAGGGGGCTCCTTGAACACCAGGAACCCGCCTTTGGCTATTGCGATTTCTGCGGCGTTTTCCATACTTTAGCGTTGGCAGCTGGGGCAATAAAAGCTCGATCGCTGCCCGATGCGCGCGAGGCGGATGGGCGTGCCGCATTGGTGGCAGGGCTCGTTGGCGCGAGCGTAGACACGCAAGTGCTGGGCGAAGTACCCGGGGGTGCCGTCCTCGCGCAGAAAGTCCCTGAGGGTGGTGCCGCCCTGCTCGATGGCCTCGCCGAGCACCTGTTTAATGGCGGCGGCAAGGCGCTGGTAGCGTGAGAGGCTGATGCGACCGGCGGCGCGGGCAGGGTGGATGCCTGAGATGAACAAGGCCTCGTTGGCGTAGATGTTGCCAACGCCGACCAGCAGGCGGCTGTCCATGATCAGGCTTTTGACGGCGGCGCGGCGGCCGCGGGAGATCTGATGCAGGTAGCTGCCGTTGCAGGCGTCCGACAGAGGTTCTGGCCCGAGGCTGGCGAGCAACGGATGGGCCTCAGCCGGGTCGGGAATCCATTGGAAGATGCCGAAGCGGCGTGGGTCGTGCAGACGCAGGCAGGGGCCAGTCTCAAGCGTCAATTCGATATGGTCGTGCGGGCGATAGGCGGTGCCCTCGGGGACCAGGCGGAGGCTGCCGGACATGCCAAGATGCGCGAGCACAACGCCTTCCTCCAGCGACAGCAGCAGATATTTGGCGCGGCGGCGCAGGCTGATAATCCGCTGACCGGGCAGGCGTGTTTCGGTCTCGCGCGAGACCGGCATGCGCAGGCGCCCGTCGCGCACCAGCACTCGGCGAATACGCTGGCCGGTCAATGCCGGCGCGATGCCGCGCAGGGTGGTTTCGACTTCGGGTAATTCGGGCATGCGCGGATGGGCGGTCTGAGGAGTGCTGCCGGTTAATCCGAGGTGGCTCGGGAGGCAGCAGCAGCGGGGATGCCAGTTGGTGCCTCACTTGATGTCTCAATCGCGGAGTCACCAAGAGCCGCATCTGGGCCAGCGGTCGAGCTAGCATCTGGAGCACCAGTCGCAACACTTGCCGCGTCTTCGGTGGGCGCGCGAGCGGCATCTTGGGCAGTACCAGCCGCGTCGGTATGCTCGGAACCTGGAGATTCGGTGCGCAACAGATAATCCTCTGGCGGCGTGAGCAGCGGCAGCAGCCAGCGGTCGTCGATCAGCAGGATGTCATTGCCCGCTTGCAGGTAGCGGCGCCGGTCGATGGGCTCGGCGGCGCCGGCGCGCAGGTGGATGTCATTGAGGTCGAGCTCCAGCCAGGGGTCAGCCAGCCCTAGATCGGCGAGCGCCGCTGGCGCATCCCGCGCGTCACCAGCATCGCTGTTGCCAACGCCGAATGCCCGCGTGGCCGGGGCGCGCAGCAACGCGGCCAGGCGCTCGGCCATGGTGTCGTTGATCCGACCCTGCAGGGGCCCGTGCATGGTCCAGCCCTCTGGGGCGGCCACAAGCTCAAGCGGCGTCTCCTGCCCGTGGCGGATGCGGATGCGCGTGACGGTCTCGGGTGTCAGACCCACCACATCCGCCAGACCCTGCGCCGGCTCCGGCTGCCAGCGCGCGAGCAGCAGGAGCAGCGCGCAGGCCAGCAGCAGCGCGCCATTGATCAGCCAGCGACCGCTCATGGGGTGTTCCTCCGTTCAGCCATGCCGTCGGCGCCAGACGCTGGCCAGTGCCAGCAGTAAAAACCCAAGCGGCAGAATAACCAGCGCGAACAGGCTAATGGCGAAAGCCTGGCCGGTCGTCAGCGCAAGCGGCTGATCGTTATGATCCGCCTTGGCCTCCATCAGCTCCTCGCCGCCAAGCCAGCGCAGCAGGCGCAGGCCAAGCTCGCGATTGGCGCCGCGCTCGAGCGCGGCATTACTGAGAAAATCCCCGTCCCCGACCAGCACCAGGCGCTGCTCGGCCAGCGCGGAAGCCGCCATGGCGCCGCCGCCCGCGCGCAAGGCGCTAGGCACCGCGCGCTTCAGGGCGAGCAGAAAGGGCAGCGGTCCGGGCTGCTCTCCCAGATCGGCATCGCGCGCGATCTTACCGCGGATGGGTCCGGTTTCGTTCCAGCTTTGCTCGCCGCTCGCCAGTTCGGCGACCAGCTGCCAGTCGGGGGCCAGACGGGATGCGAGATCGGGCGCGAAGGCCACAGCGCCGGGAAAGAAAGCCGGCGCACCAAGCCCCTGCCACAGCGCATGCGCCGGCCAGTCCGCGACCACGGCGACATTGGGCGCCGCAACATCGAAGGCGCTGCCAGCCGCGTCGACGATTTGCCCCGGCAGTCTCTCGATGCCGAGCGCTTCCGCCAGGGGCGCGAAGCCCAGCCAGTCGCCCGGATCGAGCAGCCACAGCAGATTGCCGCCGGCCGAGACATAGTCGATCAGCGCCTCGGCCTCGCCGGGAAAGAGCGCGATGGATGGGGTACTGAGCACCAGCACGTCGGTATTCGTCGGGATGCGGCTCAGGCGTGCCAGATCGACCGGCTGCAGACGAAAACCGCGTTGCTCCAGCCACTGCCCCAGGCGGCCGATGTCGCGACCGGTGCCGCCGCTTGGGCTGCGCTCGCCATGGCCTTCCAGCAGCGCGATCCAGGGCGCGCGCGTCTGGCTCAGGCGCGCGATGGCGTTGGTCAGCGTCGGCTCGTCCAGTCGGGCGAGACTCTCGCGCCGGCCTTGATAGTCAAGCACCAACTGTCCAAGCAGGCGCACGTCGAACTCGCGCGCCAACTCGGGAGCACGAATTGGGTCGATATAGTCAACCTTCACCTTGTCGCTGGCACGGCGATAGCGCATCAGCACCTGCTCGATCTCCCGCACCAGCGGATGATCCGGCGCGACGAAGACGCGCAGCGTCAGCGGCGACTGAAGCGCGGATAGCACTTCCAGACTTTCGGTGCTCAGGACGTTGCGCCCGGTGCTCGACCAGTCCCAGTAAATTTCATGCCGCGCCAAATGCCACCCAGCTAACAACACCAAGGCCCACAGCAGGATGACATAGACAGCATCCGCCAGGCGCCGGCTTAGCTGGCCAGCGCGGGATGACGCAGCCGGTTTGTCTTGCCGATCCGTGATTGTCATAGGGGCGCGGGTTGAAGCAAATGATTCATCCAGCCAATCTGGCACTGTCATTGAAAACGCAGGTTGGCCAGCCGGCGCTCAGCCATTGCCAGGAAGCAGGCGGCGAGCAGCAGGAAATAGCCGAGGTCACTCAGGCGCACAGCACCGATTAGAAACCAGAACAGGTGCTGGCCCCAGGACAACCAGTCGAGCAGACCCAGGCTCAGGGTTGCCGCGGTCTCGGCGCGATTGATGACCGACAGCAGAATCAGGATACCGTAGGCGATCACGGCCGCCGCCGCAGGCTGAGCACTCAGACTGGCGGCGAACAGGCCGACCGCCGCGAACAGCAGTCCCAGCAGCCAGAGGCCGAGGGTGGCGGACAGGCACAGGCCGAGATCCACCGGCGCGCCAAGTGCCAGCGACAGACACAGCAGCAGCGGCAGCAACGCCAGTGCCAGCAGCACCACGGCCAGCGCCAGCCATTTGCCGAGCAGAATCTCGAACGAGGATAGCGGAGCGGCGGACAACAGCAAGTAGCGGCCATCGCGCAGCTCGCCACTCAGCAGTCGGCTGGCAAGCAGCGGTGCGATTAGCAGCAGCATCACGGCAGCTGCACCGAACAACTCGCGCACCAGTTGCCGATTCAGCGCGCCGATGGAGATTTGCTCCAGGCTGTCCGGATCGACCCCGACAAAGGGATCGAGCAGATTCAGAAACACCCAACCCAGGATGACGGAGCAAGCGGCCAGCAGCAGCCAGACCAGGCCAGTCTGGAACAGCGTCAGGGTTTCGCGTCGAGCAATGACCCACAGCATGACTTGCGCCCTCAGTCCGCCTGATCCGCCAGGCCGAAGCTGTCCAGGAACAGTCGTTCGAGATCACTGGGCTCCGGGCTCAGCTCGGCCAGGCCAAAGCCACGCTCGACCAGGGTGCGGCTAACCTGCGCTGGCGTGCAACCGGCCTGCAATTGCAGCCGAATGCGGCCATCCTCCAGCGCCTTCGCACTGGCCACCGGCTCTAGCGCCTCCAATGCGGCCGGCGTGCTCGGCGGCACCAGGCGCACCCGAATCTGTTGAGAGACTTGCCCCCCTCCAAGCTCACCGCGGTAGAGCGCGCTGCCGTCGCGCAGCATCAGCACCGAGGTGCAGAGATGCTTGATTTCATCGAGCCGATGGCTCGAGAACACCACAGCGCAGCCGCGCTCGGCACGGCGGCGGATCAGCCCTCTGAGCTCGCGGCTTTGCAGCGGATCGAGCCCATCGCCCGGCTCGTCGAGCAGCAGCAGCGGGGGATCATGCAAGAGCGCCTGGGCCAGACCGGCGCGTTGGCGGTATCCTTTTGACAATTTCCCGACCAGTCGCCCTTTGACGGTCTCCAAGCCACACTCGGCGATCACGCTCGCGACGGCCTCAGCCAAGCGCGCGCCACCCAGGCCATGCAGGCGGCCGCAGTAATGCAGATACTCGTGCAGACGCAGATCAGGATAAATCGGCGCCCGCTCCGGCAGATACCCGAGCTGACGCTTGGCCAGCCTTGGCCGCCGCGACAGATCGGTCCCGAGGATGCGAATACAACCACTGCCAGGTGCCAGCTGACCAGCCAGCATTTGCAGACAGGTCGTCTTACCGGCACCATTGGGGCCGAGCAGACCCAGGATCTCGCCGCGGGCCAACTGCAGCTTGAGCCCCCGCACCGCCTGACGGGTGCCAAACTGGCGACTCAGCGCCTCGACTTCCAGGACCTTTTCCATTTGCCTTATTTTCGCCTGCCTTTTTCCGCCTACCTTCTGCCGTCCGCCCTTTTTCGCCAATCAGTGGGTCGCTTTTTGCCGATGAACCATTGAATAACAGAGCATTTTTAACCGAGCAAGCGCGCTGGACAGCGTCAATTCAGCCGCAACCAGCTTAACCCAAATTTTCCGCCGGATGCGTCCGCAAATCATTCCTCACCACGATCCACTCGCCACTAAAACCACTAACCACCACCATGCTACTTGGCGTCGACACCGGCGGAACCTTTACCGACTTTGTGCTGTGGCAGGATGGCCGGCTGCGGCTGCACAAGTGTCTATCGACACCGGCGGCGCCGGAGCAGGCCATCTTGCAGGGTATTCGCGATCTCGGCCTGGTGCCGGAACACTTGCGCATGATCCATGGCTCGACCGTGGCCACTAATGCGGTACTGGAAGGCAAGGGCGTGCGCACCGCCTATGTGACCAACCAGGGCATGGGCGACCTGCTCAGTATTGGCCGCCAGGCGCGTGAAGAGCTTTATGCACTCGAGCCCAGTGTGCCGCCGCGACCCGTGCCACGCGCACTGTGCCTTGAGCTACCTGTCCGACGTGCAGCCAATGGCGACATCATCGAACCACTGAGCGAAGACGCACTGACGGCAGTGCGCGCATCGCTCAGCGCGCTGGCACCGCAAGCGGTAGCCATCAATCTGCTGTTTTCTTATCTCGACAGTGAGGACGAGGCCCGCATCGCCGCGGCCGTGCCGGAGGGGATTTTCGTCTCCCGTTCGTCCGAAATCCTACCCTTGCAGGGCGAATACGAGCGCGGCATCGCCACCTGGCTGAACGCCTGGGTCGGGCCGATCCTTGCCGGTTACCTGAAGCGCTTGCAGCAAGGGCTGCCAGGCGCCCAAATTCGCGTAATGCAGTCGAGCGGCGAGGCCCTGGCCGCCGAGCAGAGCGCGCGCACCGCGGTGCGCCTGCTGCTGTCCGGGCCGGCGGGCGGCCTGGTCGGTGCGCGCGCGGTCGGCGAGCAGGCGGGGCTGCACCAGTTGCTAAGCTTCGACATGGGCGGCACCTCGACCGATGTCGCTCTGATCGACGGCGCGCCGCGCCTGACGACTCAGGGGCGCATTGGCTCCTATCCGGTGGCCTTGCCCATGGTCGACATGCACACCATCGGCGCCGGCGGCGGGTCCATCGCGCGACTCGACGCCGGCGGCCTGCTGCTGGTCGGACCGGAATCCGCCGGCGCCGATCCGGGGCCTATCTGCTATGGCAAGGGCGGAACTCAAGTCACAGTCACAGATGCCAATCTGGTGCTCGGGCGTCTGCGCCCGGAGGCTTTTCTCGGCGGGCGCATGCGACTCGACACCGATGCCGCGCGCGCGGGTCTTGCCCGACTCGGTCAGGCCATGGGTATGAGCGCCGAGAATGCTGCGCTGGGCGTGATTGCCATTGCTAATGAGCACATGGCCGGGGCCTTGCGGGTGATTTCAGTTCAGCGCGGCATCGACCCGAAGGGTTTCACACTTTGTTCTTTTGGCGGCGCCGGCGGTCTGCATGTCTGCGCGCTCGCCGAGGCACTGGAGATGGATACAGCGCTGGTGCCAGCCCATGCCGGGGTGCTCTCCGCGCTTGGCATGCTGGTCGCGCCGCCTGGGCGGGTGTTGACTCGTGCCTGGCTGCAGCAGCTCGATGCCTGCGATAGCGACGACATTCTGAAGGCACTCGATGATCTGGCGCGCCAAGCCAGCGCAGAACTGGTCAGCGAGGGCATTGAGCAGGCGGAGTTGACCACGGAGCGCTCGGTTGATCTGCGCTACCTTGGGCAGTCAGCGACGCTCAATCTTCAGTGGCTCGGGCGCAGTAAAACAGAGCAAGCCTTTGCGCGCCTCCATCAGCAACGCTATGGCCACCTGCTCGAGCGACCGGTGGAGATCGTCAATCTGCGCGTGCGCCTGACCGCGCCGCCGGCGCAGATCGCGCTGGGGCTGGATGGTCACGAGCAAAGAGACGGAGAGGTGTCAGCCGGGGTGGATGCCCCAGCTGAAATTGGGCCAGCTGAAAGCGCCGCTTATGGCGCCGACAAAGCAGCAAGGGTGTTGCAGCGCGCAGCAATGAAACGGCAGGAGACAGTCACCGGACCGGCGATTGTACTCGACCCGGTCTCGACGACCTGGATTGCACCCGGCTGGCAGGCCAGATTGGATGATGCAGCAAATCTGCGGCTCAGCCGGGCCTGGGCGGCCCTGGGCGGTTGAACCCTAGTTGGTCGAACGCGGCTTGTCCTTAACCGCTTATTTGATCTTCCCTTCTTTGTACATCACATGCTGGCGCACGACGGGATCATATTTCTTGATCTCCATCTTGCCGGGCTGATTGCGCTTGTTCTTGGTGGTCGTGTAGAAATGACCTGTGCCGGCACTGGAATTCAGCCGGATTTTATCGCGAGCGGCTTTTGCCATTGCTCATCTCCTAAAGCGTGTTTAGATCTTTTCCCCGCGGGCGCGCAGCTCGGCGACCACGACCTCGATGCCTTTCTTATCGATGATGCGCATACCCTTGCTGGTGACGCGCAGGCGCACCCAGCGCTTTTCCGCCTCCACCCAAAATCTGTGGTAGCGCAGATTCGGCAAGAAACGGCGGCGGGTCTTGTTGTGGGCGTGAGAAACGTTATTCCCGGCCAGCGGACGTTTGCCGGTGACCTGACAGACTCGAGACATGACGGCTGACCTCGTAGAGAAACTGAAAGTGCGGGGCCTATGGCGCGCGAGTTGGTCGCACGCGCGTGGGCCGCGCAGCAGAGGGGCGCGCGGAAACCGCGCCGATGTGAACCGGAAAATATAGCTTCCCGGGAGAAATTGGTCAAGATATCGCAGCACAAAACGCGCTCCGCTGTGATCCAGCCTGCCCCAGACGCGAAATTCCCTGCTGAATCGCGGCCATTTGCTAGGCTTGATGATAAAAAGGGCGCGTGTGGAGCCAATCAGCGCGCGACGCTTTTCTCAAGAACAAGCACTCAAATAACAAGCTCGCCTAACAAGCTCGCCCGTCCTGTGCGGAGTTAAGCACCGCCAGAGGCAAGGCCCTGAACACAGCCCTGTGCAGAACAACGGGGCAGAACAAGGGGGCAAAACAAGGGGCCCGACACGAGGCCTGCAAAAGAGCACACCACTGAGTAGATCACGGGTAATAACATGTTCAACCTTAAGAACGTTCGACTCCAACCCAAGCTTATTGGGCTCATGCTGATCTCGAGCCTGGTGCCCTTGATCATCGTTGCCTGGTGGAGCGCGCAATCGGCGCGCGATGCACTGATGCAGGACGCCAACGGCCGCCTCGAGGCGGTGCGCGGGATCAAGCAGGGCCAGATCGAACGCTATTTTTCCGAGCGCGAAGGCGACATCAGTGTTCTGGTCGACATCGTGCGCAAAATCCAAGCCGATGCAACGGCCGCAATGGCGGCGCTGCACACCGAGAAACAAGAGCATATCGAGCGCATTTTCGCGCGCTGGAAAGAACAAGTCACCCAGGTTGCAGCGAACACCGACCTGGCAGAGACCATCGACGTACTGACAGGCAATCAAGCGCCTTCAAGCTTTGACGGTTTGTTTGGCGCTAACCAGGCTGAGGCCTCGAATACTGCTGATCCTGGGCAGGAGCGCGAGCAGCTCAAGGCGCTCGCGGAGGAACTTGGCTGGAGCGATCTGCTGCTGCTCGATCGCAATGCGCAGATTCTCTATTCGGCTGCCGACGCCGAGAGCATCGGGGGTTCCGCCGAAGGTGCGCTAAAACGCGGCATTGAAGCGCTACAGGGTGACTCTGCCGAGCAGTTGGCCATCGCTGACTTTCAGCCCGATCCATCCGCCGATGGCCAACAGCGGGCTTTCATGGTGGCGAAAATCGCCGGCGCGCGCGGGCGCCTGAGCGGCTATGTCGCCATGCCAATCTCAGCAGAAGCGCTGAATACCGTCGTGCAGGCACGCGCCGGAATGGGCGAGACCGGGGAGAGCTATCTGGTCGGAGCCCTTGATGGTGAAACCGCCTTTCGCAGCAACATGCTCACCATGGGCGACGGGCGCTATGTGATCGGCACACCCATTTCGACCCCTTACATCGAACAAGCGCTCAACGGCGAGAGCGTCACTAGGATCTTCACCGACAGCAGCGGCAAGCTGGTGTTGGTCAACGGCAGCCCGCTCGACATTCCCGGTCTCGACTGGGCCATTATCAGTAAACGCAACCTTGAGGAAGTCCTGACCCAGGCCGCACCAGGAGAGAGCGAGGATATCTTCGCCCGCTTCGTGGAGCACTATGGTTACTATGACCTGTTTCTGATTCATCCAGAAGGTGAAATCTTCTACACCGTCGCCAAGGAAGCGGATTACATGACCAACATCGTCGATGGCGAGTTCAAGGACTCGAACCTCGGCGAGCTCACGCGGGAGGTCCTGCGCACCCAAAAATTTAACCTGGCGGACTTTGCCCGTTATGCGCCATCGGCTGGCGCGGCGGCGTCCTTCATCGCCACGCCGATGATGAAAGGCGACCGAGTAGAAATGATCGTCGCCCTGCAAATGCCACTCGCCCCGATCAACGCCATCATGCAGCAGCGCGATGGCATGGGCGAAACCGGCGAAACCTACCTGGTGGGCCAGGACAAGCGCATGCGCTCGGACTCCTTCCTCGACGCGACAAACCGCAGCGTACAGGCGTCGTTTAAGGGGACGGTGGCGGACAACGGCGTCGACACCGACGCCAGCCGCGCAGCGCTGGCGGGCGAGACCGACACCCGCATCATCATCGACTACAACGGCAACCCGGTGCTGTCGAGCTTCACGCCGGTCAAGGTCGGCAACACCACCTGGGCGCTGCTCTCGGAGATCGACCGCGCCGAGGTGATGGCACCGGTATGGCAGCTCATCCGCAACATCGCCATGATCACCGGGTTCTTTGTTTTGGTCGTCGTGGTGATTGCGCTGACCTTTGCCCGCAGCCTGAGCAAGCCGCTGGTCGAGGCGGTCGGCGTGGCCAAGCTGGTGGCCGACGGTGATCTGCGCGCCAATGTCGCGAGCGATCGCAAGGATGAGATTGGTGAGATGCTGACCGCCATGCATAACCTGGTCGAGCAGCTGCGCGGGATCGTCGGCGACGTGCTGACGGGAGCCGACAGCTTGAGCTCCGCCTCCAGCGAGGTCAGCTCCACCGCCCAGGCCCTCAGCCAGGGCGCCACCGAGCAGGCCGCCAGCGTCGAGGAGACCACGGCGAGCATTGAGCAGCTCAATGCCTCGGTACAGCAGAACACCGAGAATGCGCGCGTGACCAATGGCATCGCCAAGAGCTCGGCCGATGAGGCACGCGAGGGCGGCGAGGCGGTCAACCGCACCGTCAAGGCGATGAAGGAAATCGCCAGCAAGATCGGTATGATCGAGGAGATCGCCTACAAGACCAATCTGCTCGCGCTTAATGCGGCGATTGAGGCCGCGCGCGCTGGCGAGCACGGCAAGGGCTTCACCGTGGTGGCCGCCGAGGTGCGCAAGCTGGCCGAAAACAGCGGCACGACAGCCCAGGAGATCAATCAGCTCGCGACTAACAGCCTGTCGATTGCCGAGGATGCCGGACGGGTGCTCGAGCAGATGGTGCCCAACATCGTCAAGACCGCCGAGTTGGTGGAGGAAATTACCGCCGCCTCCGGCGAGCAGGCATCCGGCATTGGTCAGATCAACGAGGCCATGGGCCAGCTCGACAAGGCCACCCAGCAAAATGCCTCATCGTCTGAGGAGCTGGCAGCCACCGCCGAGGAGCTCAGCGGTCAGGCCGCGCAGTTGCAGGAGACCATGGCCTTCTTCAAAGTATCGGGCGGAAAGCAGCAGCGCGCCACGGCCAGCAAGCAGCACGCGACGGCCAGCAAACCGCGCGCGTCGGCACAGCGCCATGATGACTTTGCCGGCCAGAGCAGCGATGATGACACATCTTCACAAGACTTCGAACGCTTTTAGGCGGAGACCCGAATGACAGAGGCAACTGCATCCCAGCAGCAGCGCAGCGCTGGAACCGACGTCGCCGACGAGGCGAACCAGTATCTGACTTTCTCGGTGGCGGAAGAACGGCTTGCGATGCCAATCGACGCTGTGCAGGAAATCATCGAAACCCCGCAGATCACCCAGGTGCCGATGACGCCCGACTACATCCGTGGGGTCATCAACCTGCGCGGCAATGTCGTGCCCATTGTCGATCTCGCCGCACGGCTCAATCGCGGCGCGGCGACCCTGTCCAAGCGCAGCTGCATCGTGGTGGTCGAGGTGGAGTCCAACCGCAGCAGCTATGTGTTTGGCATGCTGGTCGACGAGGTCAAGAATATTCTCGACATTCCGCGCGAGAACGTCCGCCCGGCGCCCACCTTTGGCTCCGACATCAGCACGGACTTCATCCAGGCCATGGGCCGGGTGGAGGATGTGTTTGTGATCATCCTCGCCATCAACCATGTGCTCTCGGTGCAGGAACTGGCCGAACTGCAGAAGATGACCGAAGGCGCCAGCCTCAGCGTGCCGGAAGTCGGCGGCTGACCTGCGGCTGCCCGCCCCCTGTGATGTTGTCGACTTGAAGACCGCGCCGGGCTGGATCGCGAGCCCGGCTGCGGCCGGTTCAGGACCGGTCCGGATAAAGCGGCGGCAGCTCCGCTTCAGCGTCGGTTGCCCGCGCATCCGTCTGCCCCAGGGCAACGCGGACCTGGTCCCAGAAGCCCTGGCCTGACCAATCCTCCCCCGGGGGCGCATAGAGCGCACGTTCCAACTCCACAATGGCTGCTTCGGCGCCTTGGGCTGCCGCAGCGCCTGTCACCCCCGGCTGGTCCCGTCCGCCGAGTCGCCGCGCCAGCATGCCGAGATTCAGCGGCGGATCATCCGGCCAAAGTGCTCGGGCGAGTGCCAGCAAGGCATCGGCGGTAGCTTTCGGGTCATTGTCCGCCGCCGCCTTGCGCACGGCCTCCCGCAAGGCGCTCTGGCGCGGCTGGCGCCCGGTTGGGCTGATGGCGGCGCCCTTGGCGCTGCCTGTGACTGCAGCCGACGCCCTTGCGGATTGATCACCACCCTGCGCCGCGCTGCGTTTCCCGAACGCGACCATGGTTGCCACACCCGCGGCTGCCAGCGCAAGCAGCGCGAGCAGGGCGCCGAGCAGTCCGCCCCAGATGTCAGAGCTGCCCGCACCTGGAGAGGCGGTATCGCCACGGTCTTCCGAGTCGGGCGTCATCTCACCGGAATCCGCGACCGCGGGGCGGTCGGGTTGGGCTTCAAAATCCGGTGTGGCCTCGACCGCTTCGCGATCGGGCGGAGCCGCCGCTCCTCCTGCAGCCGGCGCGACCTGCAGGCTGAGCGCCGGCACAACTGTCTCGCGTTCGCTTTTCGCCTGAATGTCCCACCAGCGCACCTTCAACTCCGGCAACTTGAGCGTGCCGGGCTGGGTGGGAATGAGCGTCACCGCCTGTTTGCTGACGGCATAGACCACCTGGCCATCGGTGCGGGTTTCGTTCTCGGTCGGCTCACGATAGGTGCGCACAGCATCTGGCACCTGCATATCGACATCCGGGATCTGACTGCCAGCAAGTCCTTTCGCGGTCAGCGTCAGGGTCCGAGTGACCGGCTCGCCGACGCGCAGCGCAGGCGGCTGACCAGCCCAGGAATCCGCAACCGTCAGCGCCTCAGCCGGCAGCCAATGACCGCCGCCGAAATCATCCGGTCGTGCGGCGACCTCAATCGTCAGCGCCCGGCTCTGTGCCCGCACCTGCTGGCCCGGCTGCAACATCGACAGTGGGTCGCTCGAAAAGTTGGAGCCAAAGGGAAAATCCTGAAACATGCGATCCAGACGCGGATCGCCGGAAGTTCGATTCCCGTTGCCAGCCGTGCTGCCAGAACGGCCTTGGGCGTTGGGCGTCAGCTCGCCCTCGAATACCACAGGCGGGATACGCAGCTCACCGCTGCGCTCCGGGCTCAGGCTATAGCGCCGCTCAATCACCTGATACTCTCGCCCATCGCGATTGGCGCTGTAGCGCTGATCCGGTCCCAGCCGCTCAAGCACCGCGCCATCAGCACGCGGATCGGTCAGGGTGCCGCCGCGAAGCGGCAGGGCGCTGTAGAGGCGCACCACCACCGGCAACTGCTGCTGCACCATCACCGGCTCATTGCTCGCCACCCCATCAGGCCGCTCAAGTTCGAGTTCGACAAAGACATCATCCCCCGGACCACCGAGCGCGCCCTGCGGAACCTCCGTCACCTGCACCTGAATCGGCCGGGTTTTCTCGGAGCCAACTTCAATCGCCGGAATGGTCAGCTCCCCCAGCCGTTTCGGGCCCAAGGTGATGCGCCACTGCAGGCTGCTGCTCGCGCGTCCATTGACGATGCTGATCTGCGAGCTGCGGCCAGTGCCAAGGATGTCAAAGTCCTGCTCCAACGGCCCAAGCTCCGGCTCGATACCCTGCCCCTGCCCTTCGGCCTCGATGGTCAAGGTCAGCGCATCGCCCTCATAGACCTGCTGACGGTCCACCATGGCGCTGACAGCAGCGCTGGCAAGCGCTGGCCAGACAAGCCAGGCGCACAGGAGCAGGGTGACGGGACCGAACCTCAAACTCCGCGCCGAGGTCTGGAGCACCTTTTTCTTAGCTCGCGCCATCATTGCTTGCGTCCCTTTGAAAACTGATAGGTTGCGCTGATTTCCGGAATTGATGATCTCCGGCCATCGGTCATTGAACAGGGTCCGAACAGTGATTGGACCACAGGCAACAAGAATCTCCCACTCTGTTGGCCGAGAGCGTCATCAGCATCCACCATGCCTACCAGGGCTCTCCCGCCGCGACGCCCTGCTCCGGGCCGGCACGCTGACTGTATTGATAGAGGAATTTTCGCCGCAGCAGGCCAGCCGGGTCATCGGGGATGCGTCTGAGCCACTGATCGGCGGCGGCGCGCGCTTCCTGCTCTTCGGGGCTTTGATCGGCGGACTGACCGGCAGCCGCGGCTTGTTCGTTTTCGTCTCCTGTCTCGGCGTCGGCTGACTGAGCCGCCTCGGCCGCGGCGCGATAATCCTCGGCCGCCTGCTGCTCAGCTTGTTGATCGCGGCCGGACTCGATCTCGTCTTCGCCAGCAGGTTGGTCCTGATCGGCGCCGCTCTGTTGCTGTTGCGGCTGTTGCGCGTCAGATTGTTCGTTCGTATCGCCGTCGGAAGGCTCTTGCCCGGCATTCGCCTTATTCTGCTCTTCTTGCTGATCATCTGGCCCGCCGGATTGCTCCTGTTCGGAGCCGTCCTGTTGGTCGTCGCCTTGCGGCTGATCGCTGTCGCTTTGGCCAGACTGGTTCTGTTCAGACTCATTTTGGCCGGACTCGCCCTGATCTTGATTCTGGCCCTGATCTTGGCCTGACTCCTGATCTTGCTCCTCGTTTTGGTCGCCGGAATCTCCGCTCTGCTGCTCTTGTTGCTGCTGTTGCTCCAGCGCCGCCTTGACCTGGTCGCGATTGTAACGGGCGTCCTCCTGCGCCGGGTCCTGCGTCAGCGCCTCTTCGTAGGCAGCCAGTGCGTCCTCGAGCGCGCCGGCGCGCGCCAGAGCATTACCGCGATTGTAGTGGTCGGTGGCGGTTTCGCCGGCGGCGAAATCCTCCGCGGCAGATTGATAGTCACCGGCGCGATAGGCTGCGGTGCCACGGCGTTGCGGATCGCGCGCCAGTTCACGTGCGCGCTGGTGGTCTTGCTCCGCCATGGCTTGGGCGGCTTGCTGATCCGAGCGCCACCACAGATCGTCCCAGCCGAGTGCTTGCGCGGGCGCGGGTGCCAGCGTCAGCATTGGTCCGAGTACGAATGGCAAGGTCACCAGCAGCCAGCTGCGGCGAAAGGCCAGAGCCGCCAGCGGCAGCAGGGCCAACACGATCCAGGGACCGAGCGGATACCAGGCCTGGGCCTGGTTCTCGGTCAAAACCGCCGGCAGCGCGCGCCCGGCGGTGCTTGAGCGCAGCACGGTGGCCAGGTCGCGGTCGTCGGAGGTCAGCGGGGTATAGGCGCCATTACCCGCCCGCGCCAGCGCGCGCAGCGCGTCGGTGTCCAGCTTAGCCATCACCGGCCCCTCGGCACGGCGCACGCCGGGCACTGGCGCGCCCTCCTCGGTGCCGACACCGATCACCGCCAGCCGATAGCCTTTGGCCGCCAGCGCCTCGGCCGCCGCGCGCGCGCGGGAGTCACCGGCATCGTCGCTAATCAGCACCACCTCGCCACCCTGAGCGCCGGCCTGCTCCAGCAGCGCACCGGCACGCTCAAGCGCAAGATCGGGTCGGCTGCCAGCTACCGGCATGATCTCCGGCTGCAGCGCCTCGAGCATGGCCGTGATGGTGGCGGCATCCTGGGTCAGCGGCGAGACGGTGAAGGCGTCGCCGGCAAAGGCGATCAGCCCGACGCGACCATCCTTCACCCGAGCCAGGATATCGGCCACCTTGTAGCGCGCGCGCGCCAAGCGGTTCGGCGTCAGGTCTGCAGCCAGCATGGAGCGCGACAAATCCAACACCACGACGCGGTCGGCGCCGCCTGAGTAGGTCGGCACAGGCTTGCGCTCGAACGTCGGATTTGCCAGCGCCAGCGTGGCGATCAGCCAACCGAGGCCGAGCAGCATCAAAGGCAGCCGCGCCGCAAAGCGGTTGAGCTCGGCCGGCTCGATGGTCAGCACCGGCAACAGCCGCTCGTCGATCACCCGGCGCCAGGCACTGCTGGCGCCTTGGCCGCTGGCGCTCAGCCACAACAAAAGGGCCAGCGGCATCAGGGCGAGGAGCCACCAGGGATTGAGAAAGTGAAAATCGCTGAACATGGTTTGGGTGCGTAGAAGTGCTTTGTCGATTAAAGACTCTTGTTGACTGGCGCGTGCTGATTGGCGCGAGTCCTTTGCTCCGGCGCGCTCGCACCCGGCACGGACAGCCTGCCGTTGGAGAGCGCCTTGGCCAATGCCGCCAGCGCACTCAGCGCGAGCGCCAGGCCAAGCGGCCAGGCGAAGAGCTCGGCGACCGGGCGGAAGCCTTCCTGCTCGGACTCGACCGGCTCGAGCTCATCGAGCAGGGCGTAGATCGACTGCAGCTCGCGCAGGTCGCGGGCGCGGAAGTAGCGCCCACCGGTCTGCTCGGCAATGGCCTTGAGCGTGCGTTCGTCGAGCGGATTGCGCCCAAGCGACATGCCGAAGGGGCCGCGCGGATCGGAGCCGATGCCGATGGTATGGATTCTCACGCCAGCCTCGGTGGCCAGCTCGGCGGCCTTGTCTGGCGCGATGGCGCCAGCGGTGTTGGCGCCGTCCGTCAGCAGAATCAGCACCCGCTGCTCGGCAGGCTGATCGCGCAGGCGCTTGACGGCCAAACCAATGGCATCGCCAATGGCGGTTGCGCGTCCGGCGAGTCGAGTAGCGGCCTCGAATAGCAGCGTGCGGACGGTTTCGCGGTCGAAAGTCAACGGGGTTTGCATATAGGCCTGCTGGCCGAACAGAATCAGGCCGACGCGGTCACCCTCGCGGCGCTCGATGAAATCGCTTGCGACCGCTTTCACAACGGTGAGCCGGTCGGTCACCCGCGCGCCGATCACCATGTCCTTTGTTTCCATCGATTCTGAAATATCCACCGCCAGCATCAGATCGCGCCCGGCCAGCGGCAACGGCAGGGGCTCACCGATCCATTGCGGCCGCGCGGCAGCTAGCACCAGCAGCAGCCAGATGAGCAGCGCCAGCAAGACCAGCAGCCCGGTAGGCCGAGCACTCGATGCCTCCGGCCCGCGCATGACCAGGGCATAAAAAGGCACGCGCAACGCAGCGCCGTCGAGCGCGGGCGCGCGCGCCAGCAGCCAATAGGCCAGCAAGGGCAGCGGCAGGGCAAAAAAGGCCCACCAGTGGGCGAAGCTGAAGGTCATGGCAAGAAACTGAAGGTCATGGTCGTTGGTGCCCCTGACTTAAATCTTGGGCTTGCGGCTCGCGTTGGGCCGGGTGACGGTCGCGGGGGACGCCGTGAATACTTCCATGTAGGCTTCACGGCGGCGTCCTGCCGCCGAGACCCCCGCGCCCGTCACCCGACCCAACACTCAAAGTCCATCCGTGCTGTTAATCTAAAGTTCATGCGTGTCGGTGCTCAACGTTGCTTCGTTCTGGTGCTCGCAGTTCATCTGTGATTCTGCATAAAGTGCATTCGTGCTGGCAGTCGCGGTCCATTTCTACCGGCAATCAAAGCACATTCTTGGTCGCGAGCTTCTTCGTGGGCAGAGGATGGAGGTCCGACACGAAATCTTTACTTTACTCACCATTCCAACCCACCAGGTCATAAGGATCATAGGTTCCTTGCCAGCCAGTCGCGAGCCAGCGCGCGCAGCGCCGGGGCATCGCAGTCGGGGGCCGGGGCATAGGCGCCTTGTTCCAGCACCCGGCCGGCGCCTTTGGCGAATTGTCCACTGCCGCCGGTTTGGTCGAGAAACGCAAGCCAGGCAGCGCCGGTTAGCTCCGCGACCTGCTCACGTGGGAAGCGGCGCAGGGCGACGCGCTTGAGTAGCGCGGAGACACCGGCGATGAGCTGCTCGCAGTCATCGACGGCGGGCAGGCTGGCCAGCTCGCGCAGGACCCGATTGCGCAGCCTGCGGCGGCGCCACCAGCGCCATGCCAGACGCCCGAGCCATAGCAGCAGCGCGAGCAGCAGCAGGCCTAACAGCCACCAGCCGGGGGCCGGCGGCCAAAGGGACGGCAATCCAGGCTCGTGGATGTCGCGCAGGTCGAGCTGCGCGAGCAGCGCGGGGTCTGCCTTCATGCGGCGGCCTCCCGGGTCGCAGCGGCCCGTGCCTGGACGCTTGCCGGCAGCGCCAGAGCGCGCGTCAGTGCGATCGCCGGGTCATCCTGGGTCATGCAGCGCTGCAGCGGAACACCGCAGCGTTCGATCAAGGCGCGCACCTGGGTGCGGCGCTCCTCGAGCACCCGGTGATGATCGCGGCGGAGCGACGCGCTCAGGGTATCCAGCAGCCCGGTGCGGCGTCCGTCGCTGATGCGGTAACGCCCTGGCGGCGGCGGCGCGAGCTCGAGCGGGTCAAGAATTTCAATGGCGAACAGACTGTTGTGGACGGCGAGCTGGCTCAGATGGCGCTCGGTCTCGGCATCCGCTGAGACGAAGTCCGACAGCAGCCACACAAGGCTGCCGGGGCGAATCACATGGCGCAGGCGCGCGAGCGCGCGGCTCAGCTCACCCGCGTGCAGGGTGTCGGCCAAGCCGACCGCCGGATTGCCGGCATCGACCAGGGTGCGGATCAAGCGCATCTGCCCGCGACGTCCGCCAGCGGGCTGAATCTCGCGATGCTCGCCGTTGAACAGCAGGGCGCCAACGCGGTCCCCGCGGCTGACCGCGGACCAGCCAATCAGCGCGGCCAGGCGCGCGGCCATCACGGATTTGAACGCCCCGCGGCTAGCGAAGAACATGCTCGGGCCGAAGTCGGCGACCACCACCACCGGGCGCTCGCGTTCCTCATCGAACACCTTCACATGGGCGTGCCCGGCGCGCGCGGTGATGCGCCAATCCATGTTACGGATGTCATCGCCGGCCTGGTAATGGCGCGATTCGCGATAGTCCATGCCGCGCCCGCGAAAGCGCGAACGGTGCTGCCCGGCCAGGACCGAGCGGGTGAGCCGACGCGGCGCGCCTGCAAGCCGAGCGGCGCGCGCCTGCAGGGCGATCAGATCGCCGGCATCGACACGCCAGTCCGCATCAGGCGCGATTTGGGGCCTGGGGAGGTTCATGGGGTGTGCTTGCTCCAGGCCAACTGCCGTCTTGCCGATAAAACATCCGCTTCGATCATGAGCCAGAATCCGAGGGGCCTAATCTGCGTGTTCCAGTGTCGAGCATTGAGACCGATCAAATCAGCGGCACGCGCTTGATGAGCTCCGCGACGAAGCGATCAACCGTGATGCCCTCAGCCTCAGCGGCATAGCTCATCAGCACCCGGTGGCGCATCACATCGAACACCGTGGCATGGATATCCTCAGGCGTCACATAGTCGCCACCACGCAGCCAGGCCCGCGCGCGAGCGCAGCGGTCAAGCGCGATGGTCGCCCGCGGACTGGCGCCATAGTCGACCAGCCGCGCCAGTTCGCTGTCATAGGGAGCCGGGTCGCGCGTGGCCAGCACCAGCTGGACCAGATATTCCTCGAGGTTATCGGCCATGTGCAGATCCATCGCCTGGTCGCGGGCGGCAAAGATCTGCTTTTGGCTGAGCAGGGGCGCAGGGACTTGCTCGCGATGGGCGCGACCGCGCGCCTCATTGCGCGCGATGGCGAGAATCTGGCGCTCGGTGTGAGGATCGGGGTAGCCGACTCGCACATGCATCAGGAAGCGGTCGAGCTGGGCCTCCGGCAACGGATAGGTGCCTTCCTGCTCGATGGGATTTTGCGTGGCCATGACCAGAAAGGGCTCGGCCAACGGATAGGTGCGCCCGCCGACCGTGATCTGACGCTCGCCCATCGCCTCGAGCAGCGCGGACTGCACCTTGGCCGGCGCGCGGTTGACCTCGTCGGCCAGCACCAAGTTATGGAACAAGGGTCCGGGCTGGAACTGGAAATCCCCCGTTTCTGGCCGGTAAATGTCAGTGCCGGTCAGGTCTCCCGGCAGCAGATCGGGCGTGAACTGCACGCGCTGAAAATTGCCCTCGATGCGCGCGGCAAGCGCCTGAATGGCCGAGGTCTTGGCTAGCCCCGGCGCGCCCTCGACCAGCAGATGGCCGGAGGCCAGGAGCGCAATCAGCAGCCGTTCCACCAGTGCGTCCTGGCCGACGATGCGCGCGGCCAGTTGGCGGCGCAGCTCGGCAAAGGCGTGCGCAACATCCACCGCCTCGGTCGCGGCCGTCCGCGGGGCACTTGCCGGAGCGGCCGGTCTTTGAGTCGCTGTCATGCATAATCTCCATTCAATGTGATCATTCCGATGCGCTTCGGTCCCACCGCTGGCAGCCCGGCATCCAAGTCCAGACACCCAGGGTCATCGCCGCCGAGTTGGCACAGGCTCGCGCACAGCCTCGTTCAGAAACAGGATAGCCCGTAATGTTATGCGACTGCCTTAACATCCGCGTGCGAAAACATTACCGAGTGTTAAGGTAACCCATGACCAGCACCCGGACACTGCCGGGAACAGCCCCCCGGATATCCGCTGCCGGCGAGACCGACTATGAGCAACGATAAGCAACGATGAGCAAGGGCTCCCTGCTTGCGCGCGGCATGCGCGCTCTAATACTCACTCTCTTTCTGCTGCTGTTGGGCTCGATTCTGGCCGTCGCCGCCTTGCGCTGGTTCAATCCGCCGACCTCGGCAGTCATTGTCCAACATTGGGTAAGCGAGCACCTCGCAGGGAAGGAGCCGCCGGTGGTGTATCACGAATGGGTCGACAGGGATGCCATTGCCCCATCGCTCAAGCTCGCGGTGATCGCCGGCGAGGATCAGCGCTTCCCCGAGCATCTGGGCTTCGACCTGATCGAGCTTCAAGCCGCATGGGAAGATTTTCGCCAGGGAGAACGGCTGCGTGGCGCCAGCACTATCAGCCAGCAGACCGCCAAAAACCTGTTTCTTTGGAACGGGCGCGATTATGCCCGCAAGGCACTGGAGGTCTGGTTTACCCTGCTGCTGGAAACCCTGCTGACCAAGGAACGGATTCTCGAGCTCTACCTGAACATTGCCCAATTCAGCGCCGACACCTATGGCGTCGGCGCCGCAAGCTGGCGCTATTTCGACCGCCCCGCTGCCGCCATCAGCGCCGAACAAGCCGCCCGCATGGCCGCGGTCCTGCCCAACCCGCGCATTTACCGCCTCGATCAGCCATCAGCCAAAGTGCGACAGCGCGCACGCTGGATTCGCCAGCAAATGCACCAGCTTGGTGGCGAGCGCTATTTGCGGCAGCTAGGGCATTGATGAAAATAGAGAATCGCAGTCACAGCGCCTTGCTCGCACAATTTCGCTAGCTGGCGGCCCATAGAGGGAGTCAATCCGCAATCTGGAGTGATTCGACCCACAGATAGATGGTCCCGGATGCATTTCGATCAACTTCAGCAACCAACCTGACCTTGGTGTCCGGGCCGATCTTCCGGTTTTGCCAGACAGGCGGCTCGATCTCGACCCGAACCTCACCCGTCTGATCCCGGAAGGTATAGTAATCCTCTCTGAGGTGGGAAAGGATGTTACCCGTTACAGTGACATAGGTGTCGACAGGGGCCTTTCGCGCGTCCTCGACCGTACTCACTCGACCGCTCGCCGCCGGCCCCGTGAACTGGGCGAAGGCCGTTGAAGATAGAAGCAGACATCCAATCACCAGCAGCACGGAACTTTTCACTTCTCACCTCTTTCGTTAACAATTTGGGAGTCGAACTGAAACCAGGATGGTAATGGTTTGTCCGAATTTCAATCCTGTAGAACTGCTGCCCGAGATCCGGCATGCTTTTGACGATAAACCACTTTTTTGGGGGTTGCTGTTGAACCATTCCCGTGATCCTGACAATGACCAAGAGCGGCTGGTTCGCGCGCTGTTTTCGCGTCGCCGGCCTGTCACCAGCATCGTCATCACCGGCTTGGTGGGTTGCGATCAGTCGCTCCTTCCGGATTTGACTGCCCGCCATGCTCGCAAGTCAGATGCGCCTGTACCATCTTGAGTTTGCCGTAAGAAACGTCGTCGCCGAGGCTTTCCTTGACCGGCGTGAGCGCTTCGGTGCCGATCTGGGCGAAGACGGTGGTGATGCGCGCGAGCTTGTCTTGGTCGACGAAATCGGTGACTGCCAGCTCTCCGGTGCCAATGAAGTGGGCCAGATGGCCTTCGATGGTGGTGGTTTTCAGTGAGCGTTCTGCGGCGATCTCGGCGATGCCCAGGCCCTCGCGGTAGAGGCGATAGCTGAGCCGGCGACTATCGCCGGGCTGGACTTTGGTCTTGGGCTGGTTCTCGGGGTCGCCCCCTGATGGACCCTGATGCGCATCCGGGGGCGGATGCTGGGCGACAAGCTGAAGGATCTCCGTGCCATAACGCTCGGCGGTGCGCATGCCGATGCCTGGGATGGCGGCCAGGGCATTCAGGCTGTCGGGGCGGTTGGCGGCGATCTCGCGCAGCACGGTACGGGTCAGGATGCGATAGCGAGTTTCGCCGGTGCGCTCTTCGTCGGCTTGCTTCTGCTCGCGCCAGTGGCGCAGCCCGTCGAGCAGGGGATCGTCTTTGCCCTTTGCAGGCTGCGCGCTCGTGCCTTTCCTTTGTCGCGCCCCGGTGCGGGGATCGTCAATCTTGGCTTTCGCCAGCGCCACGAGATAGGCCTTGGCGGAGAAGCCGTGGGTGCAGCTCGCGATGCCGGCGGTCTTGATCGCGAGCAGTTTGCGCAGTTCCTCGACGGCCTGGCTGAGTGTCTTGCGCAGCGCCTTGTTGTCGGTCTCGCATTCCAGGTCGGCGAGCCAGGGAGCAAGTCCCTCTGCAAGCTTAGCGGTGAAATAAGCCGAGGCCTTGCGCAGTCGCTCTTGCAGGTCGGGATCGCCCTCGGGAATCCGGTCGGTGCGAAAGCGGTGCTCCAACTCGCGGCGGAATTTGGCGCTGACGGTGACAAGCTCGTCGCTGATCCGACGCTCGAGCGTGTTCATGGCCTCGATCGGGTCGTTGGACTGAGCGACGCCCGCACCGTGCAGGTCGATGACGCGATGATTCGTGCGCAGCAGGCCAAGCAGCCGCCGCAGCCGAGCACCGAGCTGGTCGAAATCCCAGCACTCGCGCAGCAGCCGCTGCTGGTAGTCGATGCGCGCGGCATCGAGCTGGTCCTGGGTGGGCGGTTGCCGGGTAGCCTCATCGACATAGTGGGAGACGCGCTGGTCGGTCTTGACCGCGTGGCGTGGGATGGGCGCGCTCAGCACCAGACCCTCGAGCGTCTTGCAGCGGCTGAGGCCCACATAGACCTGGCCATGAGAGAAGGCCGCGGCGGCGTCGATGATGGCGCGCTCGAAGGTCAGGCCCTGGCTCTTGTGGATGGTGATGGCCCAGGCGAGACGCAGCGGGTATTGGGTGAACTTGCCGATGACCTCCTCGGTGATGGCCTTGGTGTCGGTGTCGATGCTGTAGCGGATGTTCTCCCAGGTGGCGGGCTCGACGGTGATGTCGCCATCATCGCCAGGGCAGCGCACCAGGATGCGCTCGCGCTCCAGACGCGTGACGGTGCCGATCTTGCCGTTGAAGAAGCGTTTGTCTTCGCCGCTGTCGTTGCGCACAAACATCACTTGCGCCCCCTGCTTCAGCGTCAAGGTGGCGGCGGTCGGGTAACTGTGGGCCGGGTAGTCGTCCTCGATCTCTGCCTCGAACTCACGCGGCTTGGCGGCGAGGGCGCGCAGCCGGGTGTCATTGATCTGATCAGCGGCGCGGTTGTGCGTGGTGAGCGTGATATAGCCATCCGATTCCCTGGGCGCGAAATCGGGCTGATAGCGGGCATTGAGCTGCGCCAGCGCCGCCTCATCAAGCCGGTTGTCGCGCACGGCATTGAGCAGCGCGATAAAGTCGGCATCGGATTGGCGATAGATGTGCGTGAGCTCGATGGGCACCACTTCCATTGCCGCCAGTGCCCGGCTGCTGAAAAAATACCCGGAGCTGTAGAAGTCCCGCAAAATAGCCCAGTCCTGATCTGGCACCACGGGCGCGAGCTGATGCAGATCGCCGATCATCAGCAGTTGCACGCCGCCGAAGGGCGCATCGGTCGCCCGCTCGCGCCGCAGCATGAAGTCGACCGCGTCGAGCAGGTCGGCGCGCACCATGCTGATCTCGTCGATAATCAGCAGATCGAGGCTGGCGATGATGTCGCGCTTTTGCCGGTTAAAGCGCCGCTCCGCCGCCTGGCGCTGGGCCTCGCTGCCGGGCACGAAAGGCCCAAATGGCAGCTGAAAGAAGGAATGCAGAGTCACGCCCCCGGCGTTGATGGCCGCCACCCCGGTCGGCGCGGTGACCACCATGCGCTTGGGCAGATCCGCCTTAGACATGATGTTTTGACCTGCCCATCCTCAACGCATGTAGGTTATGTTGAGGATGGAGAACCACCGACACAGAGCCACCTTGAGGAGAGCAGGTCATGAAGCAGTTTAACCCAGCAACCGATCGCATCGAGAGCGCATCGTCCCTATCCGCCTTGCTGCACGGGAGTAACCAGCCGGAACACAAGCACGGCGCCTATATTGGCCTGGATGTGCACAAAGACACCATCGCCGTGGCGGTGGCTGAGCCGGGACGTCAGGAGCCGATTTATCGTGGCGAGATTGCTAACAAGCCCAAGAAGATCGAGCAACTCATCGCCCGTCTGAGCGAAGCCTATGATGGAGCGGTGCTGTTGTTCTGCTACGAAGCCGGTCCCTGCGGGTATGGACTCTATCGCCAGCTTCTCGCCAGCGGCCATGATTGCCAAGTCGTTGCCCCATCGCTGATTCCCAAGAAAGCCGCCGAGCGCATCAAGACCGACCGGCGCGATGCGCTGAAGCTCGCGCGACTGCTGCGCAGCGGCGATCTCACCGCGGTTTGGGTTCCCGACCAAGAGCAGGAGCGCATGCGCGATCTCAGCCGCGCGCGCGATGATATTAAAGCCCAGGAACGCAAAGCCCGTCAGCAGCTCAACGCCTTTTTGCTGCGTCACGGTCACCACTGGCCCACCGGCAAGACGCGCTGGGGTGCGGCGCATGAGAACTGGCTGGCCGGACTGAAAATGGCCGATCCTTGGCAGCAGGTGGTGCTACAGAACTACATCGACGCTGAGCGGGCCGCCGGTGAGCGCGTCGCTCAGCTCACCGATCAGCTCATGCGCGCATTGCCGGAGTGGTCACTTGCCCCCGTGGTTGACTCCCTGGTGGCGCTGCGCGGTATCGACAAGCTCGCCGCGATCGTGCTGCTCGCTGAACTGGGCGATATCAGTCGTTTCGACTCCCCGCGCCAACTGATGGCCTTCCTCGGACTGGTCCCCAGCGAGCACTCCAGTGGCGGACGGCGGCGCCAAGGGGCGATTACGCTCACCGGCAACAGCCACGCCCGGCGCATGTTGATCGAATCGGCCTGGAGCTATCGCTTCCCGGCACGCCAGACCAAGCATCTCCGAGGCAAGGCCGTGAACGCCTCAGCCGGGGCCAGACGCATCGCCTGGAAGGCGCAGGTGCGCCTGTGCGGGCGCTACCGCACGCTCACCGGTGCCGGCAAAAACACCAAGCTGGTGTGCGTGGCCATTGCCCGGGAGCTGGCCGGTTTTCTCTGGGACATCGTGCGCCAGGAGATGCCTCAAGTGAACGCCCAAGCGGTCTGATCAGTGGCCGCATGTTGAGCCAATGCTGACAACCCGCTGACGCAACCCCAATCGATTCAACCATGGAGAACCCAACAGACACCTTGATTCAGGGCATCCGCGGCCGGTGTGGAGAACCCTTGTTTGGGCTATACCGGTGGTGCGCGGGAGAATCCCATCATGGGCATCCCACGTGCCGATCCCTGCTCTTAGAGAAAGGCCAGCTCCGCGACGCAGTGAAGTCCGGTGGTACCCAATCCACGTATATCAGCATGATCCACCGTCGCAGTCTGCCGCTGGGTGCCCTGAGCCAAGGTGTTTGCCATCACCGGCCCGAGAACAACGTTTTCGAAAAAAGACAAAGAAGAAGAGGTGGTTAAACAATAGTTACTACCAAACATTGACAGGTCAAAACATATCAGCCCATATTTAACATTTCCACGCCGAAAATCGGCGTAAGTCATTGAAGTTTTCTCTGGAGAGAAAATAATATCCTGCCGGATCAGTGACTTGAAACTGGCGACCCAAATGTAGTGCCATAATATTACGGAGCCCCATTGACGCGCGCGCCCGCGCAGCGGAGCATGCGTGCATGTACATTCGCCGCACCACCATCAAGAGCCGACGCACTGGTCAGCCGTACTTCACCTATCGGCTGGTGGAGTCGGTGCGCGAAGCCGGGCGGGTGCGCCAGCGCACGGTGCTGAATCTCGGCCGTCACTTCGAGGTCCCGCGCGGGCAATGGCCGGCCTTGGCACGGCGCATTGAGGCCTTGGTGGGCGGGCAGTCGGAGCTGTTCATTGACCTCGATGCCCGTTGGGAGCCGCTGGCGCAACAGTTGGCGGCGCAGGTGATTCGCGCCCGCGCGGGGGAGGATCCCTCCGAGGGGAGCGCGCCCAACTTCCAACGGGTCGATGTCGAGACAGTCGATGTGGTGCGCCCGCGCAGTGTCGCGGTCGAGCATGTCGCCTTGGCCGCCTGGGGGCAGATGGGCTTGGATGAAAAACTCACGGCTTTGGGCTTCAGCGGCCCGCAACGCGCGGCGGCCATCGGCAATGTGATCGGTCGCATGGTGGTGCCGGGTAGCGAGTTGGCGACCCATCAGTGGTTGCAACAGCGCAGCGCCCTGGGCGAGTTGATCGACGTTGATTTCGCCGACCTGGATCTGATGGCGCTCTACCGCATCACCGATCGGCTGCTCGCCCACAAACCGGCATTGGAGTCCTTCCTGTATGCCCGCGAGCGCGATCTGTTCGAACTTGATGAAGTGATTACGCTCTACGACCTGACCAATACCTATTTCGAGGGCAGCGCCAAGCATAACGCCAACGCCGCCTTTGGCCGTTCGAAAGAAAAGCGCAGCGACTGCCCGCTGGTCACCCTGGCGCTGACGCTCGATGCCAGTGGCTTTCCCAAACGCAGCGAGGTGTTCGCTGGGAACGCCGTGGAAGCCGAGACGCTGGCAAAAATGCTGCGTGCCTTGACGCCCGAGCAACAACGCACCCCACCGACGGTGGTGCTCGATGCCGGCATTGCCACCGAGGAGAACATCGCCTGGCTGGTGGCGCAGGGCTACCGCTATGTCGTGGTCAGCCGAAAGCGACATCTGCAGTTCGATCCCGAGGCGGCCTGTTTGATCAAAGAAGACGGCCCACTGACCATCCGCGCCCAGCGGGTAGTCAAGAAAGAAACCAACGAAGTCGAGCTGTATTGTCACTCCAGCCAACGTGAGCTCAAAGATCGCGGCATTGCCGATCGCTTCGCGCAACGCTTCGAGCAGGCCCTGCAGCAACTCGCCGATGGGTTGCACAAGCCAGGCACCGTCAAGCGCTTTGAGAAAGTCATCGAGCGCATCGGGCGGCTGAAGCAGAAATATCCGCGTGCCGCGCGCTACTACGAGATCAGCGTCGACCCCGATGAGAAAGGGAAAAAGGCCAAGGCCATCCGATGGTCGCGGATCACCCCGGTCGATGACACCTTGCCCGGTGTCTATTGCCTACGCACGAATCAAACCGAATGGGATGAAGCGCGCCTATGGCACACCTTTGTCATGCTCACCGATCTGGAAGCGGTGTTTCGCTCCCTGAAGTCGGAACTCGGCCTGCGCCCAGTCTATCACCATAAAACCGACCGGGTTAGCGCGCACCTGTTCATCTCGGTACTAGCCTACCATCTGGTTCATACCCTGCGCTTGCAGCTGAAAGCCGCTGGCATTCATCTGAGCTGGGAGGGCATCCGCCGTGAGCTCGATGGGCAAGATCGCGTCACGGTTGAGCTCAAGCGCGACGATGGGCGCACCCTGCATATTCGCAAAGCCACAAGGGCGGAGCCGCGCCAGCAAGCCATTTACGATGCCTTGGGCGTGAGTGATCGCCCGGGTGGACAACAGCTGACTTTGATCTGAATGAGCAGCACCGGCGGCAAAATCGCAAATGTAGTGCCATAACGGACATCTGTGTACACTTATCCTGCTGAAAATCAAGATAATTCTGTGACCAGTTGTTAAATATGGGTTAAGGCTGTGCAGAAAGGTCGTCTTTCCGGTACCAGCCTTGCCAGTCAGGAAGATACTGCGGTTGGTGTCGCGGACGAATGCCTGGGCCAGCTGTAATTGCAGGTTGTCCGATGCCACCCCATGCGCCCCCTTAATGGCTCAGCCCATTGGTCCGGCCGCGCGTTTTTCCAGATGCCTAGAATAGGCCCGTCAACCTGAATCCACTCGCGCCTGCTCCACCGCGGCGGAGACGCGCACGCTGAGCAGGTGTACGCGGCGGCTGTCGGCGCGCAGAACGGTGAAGCGGAAGCCTTCGATCTCGATGCGCTCGCCGCGCACCGGGAGCTTGCCGAGGGCATGCACCACCAGGCCGCCGATGGTGTCGACATCGTCGCCGGCAAGGGTGCTTCCGAAGTATTCGTTGAAGTCCTCAATGCTGGTGCGGGCCTTGACGGTGTATTCCCCCTGGCCGCGCTTGAAGATGGCGGCGCCTTCGTCGAAGTCGTGCTCGTCTTCGATCTCGCCGACGATCTGCTCGAGCACGTCCTCGATGGTGGCAAGGCCGGCGGCAGCACCGTATTCGTCGACCACGATAGCCATGTGGTTACGGCTGCCGCGGAATTCCTTCAGCAGCACGTTCAGGCGCTTGCTCTCGGGCACGAAGATGGCGCTGCGCAGGTGGTCGCGGATGTTGAATGGGCGGGTATTGGTCTTGGTGCAGTAGGAGAGCAGGTCCTTGGCGAGCAGAATGCCAAGCACTTCGCTTTTGTCCTCGCCAGTGACCGGGAAGCGGGAGTGGGAGGATTCCACGGCGACGGCGAGAATTTCCTCAAGCGGAGCTTCGCGACGCACGGTCACCATTTCGGCGCGCGGGATCATGATGTCCTCGGCGCGCAGGTCGGAGACCTGCAGCACGCCCTCGATCATGCTCAGCCCATCGCGGTCGAGCAGCGCGGCGCGTTCGGCGTCGCGCAGGATGTCCAGCAGTTGGTCTTTATCGCGCGGCTCGCCGCCGAGCAGCCGGCGCAGACGTTTGCGCCAGCCGTCCCCGGGCGAGCCGCTACGCGGTCGGTCGTTACTCATCGGCTCCGTTGCCTGTTTCATAGGGTGGCTCGAATCCTAACCCGGTCAGGATGCGGGTTTCCAATGCTTCCATGTCAGTGGCTTCATCGTCGAGTTGATGGTCATACCCGAGCAGATGCAGGGTGCCGTGCACCACCATGTGCGCCCAGTGCGCCTGTGCGGGCTTGCCCTGATCGGCTGCCTCGCGAATCACCACCGGGGCGCAGATAACCAGATCGCCCAGCAGGCCAGTGAGTGGCACGCCGGGCGGGTGCTCGAAGGGAAAGGACAGAACGTTGGTCGCACCGATGCGCCCGCGGTAGCTGCGATTGAGCGCGGCGCTCTCGGCCTCATCCACCAGGCGGATGGTCATTTCGAGCGCGGGCGACACCCGGCCAGCAGCAAGCGCGGCGGCAGCCCAGGTTTCCAGTTCCAGAGCGGCCGGCACTTCCGCCAGAGTGGCACATTGCAGGTCGACAACCAGCGGGGATTCAGCTCCGGGATCTGCGCTGGATTCGGTGCGGAGGTCCGCGCCAGCGTCAGGGCCAAGGCCTTTGCCAGAGGCTGCACCAGCATTAGGGTCGACATCGGTGCCAGAGTCCGGTCGAGATTCGGGCGGGGCCGCGGAAGCGGAATCGGGGGACATAGTTGCGGACGACATGGTCACTTCACTCATCAGGCACCACGGCGCGCCCGGCGCCTGAGTCACCGTCGAAATCGGAACCAGAACCGGCATTGCCCTGGCGCTGCTCGTGATGATCGTAGGCGTTGACGATGCGCTGCACCAGGGAATGGCGCACCACGTCGCGCGAGTTGAAAAAGGTAAAGCTGATGCCGTCGACCTCGCGCAGCACATCCGCCGCCTGACGCAGGCCGGAGGGCTGGCCGCGCGGCAGGTCGATTTGGGTCACGTCGCCGGTGACCACTGCCTTGGAGCCAAAGCCGATGCGCGTTAAAAACATTTTCATCTGCTTGGGCGTGGTGTTCTGTGCCTCGTCCAAAATGATGAAGGCGTCGTTCAGGGTGCGCCCGCGCATGTAGGCCAGTGGCGCAACCTCAATGACATTGCGCTCAATGAGCTTGTTCACGCGCTCGAAGCCGAGCATCTCGAACAGGGCATCGTAGAGCGGGCGCAGGTAAGGGTCGATCTTCTGCGCCAGATCGCCGGGCAGAAAACCCAGGCGCTCGCCCGCCTCGACCGCCGGGCGCACCAGCAGCAGGCGGCGCACGCGCTCGGTCTCCAGTGCCTCGACCGCGCTGGCCACCGCCAGATAGGTCTTGCCGGTACCGGCGGGGCCGATGCCAAAGTTAATGTCATGGCGCAAGATAGCGTGCAGATAGGCCTGCTGGCTCGGCCCACGGGCGCGTATCAGGCCGCGTTTGGTTTTGATAAGAATCTCGGGCAACTCGGGCTCGTTCACGACTGCCTCGATGCCGGACTGCTGCCAAACCTGCTGCAGGTGGAGGTGCACGGTCTCGGGGGAAAGAGCCTCTTCATCCGTCAGCGCATAGAGTTCGCGCAACAACTGTTCGGCATGGGGCAGGATCGCGCCCTCGCCGATCAACCGGAAGCTCATGCCGCGGTTGTTGATCTCGATGCCAAGGCGACGCTCGATCAGACGCAGATGCTGATCGAACTGTCCGCACAGGTTGGCTAGGCGGACATTGTCCTCGGGAGCAAGCTCGAGATCGAGACTGTCTGGGGTGCTGGGACTGCTCAAGGGAGAGTGAGGGGGGTGGCGCCTGCGTTATCGCCCGGGAGTCCGCCTGGAAACCCATCGGGATCAGGGCCGAGATCCAGGCCAGGGTTGGTGCCAAGATTCGCAGCAGAATTGGCGACTGGACCGAGCCACTGCCCGCGCAGCGAATTGGGCAAGGCCTCGGTGATATGGACATCGACGAAGGAGCCGATCAGCTCGGCTGGAGCGCTGAGATTGACCACCCGGTTGTTCTCGGTGCGCCCGCTGACCTGCTTCGGGTCGCGTTTGGATGGGCGCTCAAGCAGCACTCGCTGTACGCTGCCGACCATGGCCTGGCTGATGGCTTGGGCCTGGCTGTTGATCAACGCCTGCAAACGCTCGAGGCGCGCTTGCTTGACTGCGCGCGGGGTGTCGTCCGGATAACTGGCGGCCGGCGTGCCGGGCCGGGGACTGAAAATGAAGCTGAAGGACTGATCGAAGCCGATGTCTTCAATCAGCTTAAGCGTGGCTTCAAAGTCGGCCTCGGTCTCGCCCGGGAAGCCAACAATGAAGTCAGACGAGATGCTGATATTCGGCCGCACCTCGCGCAGGCGGCGGATCTTCGCACGATATTCCAGCGCCGTGTGGCCGCGCTGCATCAGCGCAAGGATGCGATCCGAGCCGCTCTGCACCGGCAGATGCAGAAAATCTACCAGCGCCGGCACTTCGGCATAGGCCTCGATCAGCTCGTCGGAAAACTCCACCGGATGCGAGGTAGTGAAGCGGATGCGCTCAATGCCGTCGATGGCCGCGACATGGTGGATCAGCAACGCCAGATCGCCGGGCTCGCCGTCGTCCATCAGACCGCGATAGGCGTTGACGTTTTGCCCGAGCAGATTGACTTCGCGCACGCCCTGTTCGGTAAGCCCGGCGATTTCCGCGATCACGTCATCGAAGGACCGGCTGAACTCGGGGCCGCGGGTGTAGGGCACCACGCAGTAGGTGCAGTATTTTGAGCATCCCTCCATCACCGAGACATAGGCGCTGGGTCCCTCAGCCCTGGGTGCGGGCAGATGATCGAATTTTTCGATCTCGGGGAAGGAAACGTCAATCTGAGTGCCAGCGCGCACGGCATCGAGCATGCCCGGCAGCCGGTGCAGCGTCTGGGGGCCAAAAATAATGTCGACAAAGGGCGCGCGCTCGCGCAGAGCCTCTCCTTCCTGACTGGCCACACAGCCGCCAACGCCGATAACCAGATCTGGCCGTCGGGTTTTTAGCGGACGCCAGCGCCCGAGCTGGGAGAAGACTTTCTCCTGTGCTTTCTCGCGGATGGAGCAGGTGTTCAGCACCAGGACGTCCGCGTCCTCGGGCTGGTCGACCCGTATCATGCCGTGCGATGCCCGCAATACGTCCGCGATGCGCGCGGAGTCGTATTCGTTCATCTGGCAGCCCTGGGTCTGAATGTAGAGCTTTTTGGTCATCAAGAAGATAACAACGGCGACTTCGCCGTATGGACAGGGCGGACAAGGCTAGACCATTGTCCGCCCGCGGTCCAGTGGCAGGCGCCAAGCGGTGTCGCTGTGAGAGTGATAACAGATCTAATGTTCGGTTTTGGGCCGGGTGACAGGCGCGGGGGGTTTACAGCCTTACTACTTCTCGCGTGGGAAAGGCCAGGCCATCAGGCCGCCTTCCATCACCTTCACATTGCGCCAGCCGTGGGCCTTTAGGATGGACGCCACCTCATAGCCACGCAGGGAGATTTTGCAGTAGAGAATGAGCTCCTGGTCCTTATCCTGCGGGAGTTCATCGAGCCGACCGCGGATCGCGCCCTGCGGAATCAGGGTTTCCCCGATGCCAAGGCGCATCTGCTCGAACTCGACTGGGTTGCGGGTATCGAGGATGAAGACATCCTCCCCGGCGTCGACCTTGCGCTTGACCTCGCTGACCGAAATGCCCTGCATGCGCCCCTTGAGCTTGTTCTCGAGCGCATGGGCGGCAACGATGACGTGATCGAGCGCGAGCGAATATGGCGGTGCATAGGGCAGATCGGCATTCACCATGTCTGTGACCCTGAGCTTGCCCATGATGGCAGTGGCCATGATGGCGACCCGCTTGCTGACATCGCCCGGTCCGACGCACTGAAAGCCCAGAATACGCCCGCTGCTGCGCTCAGCGACTGTTTTGCTGATCAAGAGCTTGCCACCCATGAACACCGGAATATCCAGCCCCGAGATCACCACGGTTTCGACATCAAGCCCGGCATCGCGCGCGGCCGCCTCGGACAGGCCGGTGACACCGACGGTGAAGTCGAAGATCTTGCAAATACCCGTCTGCGTGTTGCCGGGAAAGCGCGCGCTACCGGGCTCGATAACATTCTGCCCGACCACGCGGCCCTGTAGATTGGCCAGATCGCCATAGGGCGCGCGATTGTGCTGACCAGTGATCAGCGAGGTGCATTCCACGCAGTCGCCGGCGGCATAGATGTTCGCGTCCGAGGTCTGCATGAACTCATTGACCCGAATCCCGCCCTTGTCGCCGATCTCAAGCCCTGCCATCTGCGCAAGCCCGATATTGGGCCGCACACCCACGGCAATCACCGCGAGCTGCGCCGGCAACTCGGTGCCGTTCTCGAGCTTCACCCCGGCGAGATGTCCATCCTCGCCAAGAAACTCCGCGACACCGTTGCCGACGATGATGTCGGCGCCATTCGCCCGGGTGTGATTTTCGACCAGCTTGGCCAGATCCGGGTCGAGAAACGGCAGCACCTGGTCGGTTTTTTCGATAACGGTGGTCTCGATCCCGGCCAGGCGCAGCGCCTCACACACTTCGAAACCAATCAGCCCGCCGCCGACAATAATGGCTTTGGTGACCTTGCCTTGATCGCGGATGGCGCGCAGCGCGTCCGCATCCCCCATGGAATGCAAGGTCAGCACACCTTCGAGGTCGAATCCGGGGGCGACCGGGCAGACCGGCGCCGCGCCCGTGGCCAGGATTAGCCGATCATAGGGGATGGTCGCCTTCTCATCCGTCTCCAGGTTCTTGTAGGTGACGGTCTTGTTGGCCGAGTCGATGCCGATGGCCTCGGTGCGCACCAGGGCGTTGATGCGTTTGGCCTTATCGAAGAACTTGGGATCGCGTGGAATCCCCGCCGGCGTGCAGACGAGCAGATTGCGGTCATCGAAGGTGCCGCCAATGTAATAGGGAAAGCCGCAGGAGGCCATGGACAGATCGGGCTCGCGCTGGATCAGGGTGATATCGGCGAACTCGTCCGTGCGCCGCGCTTTCGCGGCCGCCTTGGGGCCAGCGGCAGAGCCGCCGATGATGACGATTTTCAGAGGATCTGATGACATGCTTTGACCTAACTGTAGTAAATCCAAAAAAAGAACACCGGGTTACAGCCCGCAAATGGGATATCGGTTTGTGATCGAAACGCGCTTTGAGCGACTTATCCCATCGAGGATACCGCAGACAACCGAAACCAACAGGTGGACAGACCATGCAAAAAAAGATGTTTCTGCGCCAAAGTATCCATTTTTGGCACATCCTCGCGCACGCGCGGATGTTTCCGCTATAGTGTGTCCGCTGGCACTTGGCACCTGCCAAAACGCGATGCGACTTCGGCTCACAACCTAAGGCCGCAGTCCTCCAGACAACCCAGATTTAGACCTGGCTGCAGACACAGTTTCAGAACCAACCTTACGAGGGACGCACAGATGCACCATCCACACCACAGCCCACGCCATTCCCGCACCCGCGGACTCGCCACCGGACTCATCGGCCTTATCGCCGTGGCGCTCGGCGGCTGCCAGGGCGGCGGCTTGATCGCACCGGAAACGCCCCAGTCCAACGCTTTTCTTGATCAAATCGGCGACACGTGCGGCAAGCTAAAGATCGGCAATCAACCGCTCGATTACCTGCTCGACATCAATAACAACGACACCTACTTTATCGACGAGGCGAGCAAGCTGTCGGCCGGTGAAGTGGATAAAGCAACCTTCGCCAGCGACATTAATTCCCAGTACCCAACCGGCACCAACGGCCCCGCACTGGAGTGTATTTTTGCTCAGCTGGAAGGAAACGCGCCATGACAATTGGATGACGGGCGCTAAAGCCCGGCTGCGCAAGCGCCAGGCAGGTGAGGAAGCCGGGCCGAGCAGACCCGGGACAGGGGTCTTAGCCGCCCTCAGTGGCGGCGAAATCCCTGGCAAAGCGCACGAAATCGGCGTCGGACAATGGCTTGGCGAACAAATACCCCTGCCCCAGCCAGCAGCCCTCCTCAAGCAGAAAGTCACGCTGCTGCTCGGTCTCGATGCCTTCGGCCAGCAGCTCGAGCGACAGGCTGGTGCCGAGCGCGATAATGGCGCGCACGATAGCGACATCGTTGGTATCTTCGGGAATGTCCGAGACGAACGACCGGTCGATCTTTAGCTTGGTCAGCGGCAGGCGTTTGAGGTAGCTCATCGACGAGTAGCCGGTGCCAAAGTCATCGACAGCCACCTTGATGCCAGCCTGGCGCAAGCGGTGCAGGCAGTCGATTGAGCGCTGCGGCGACTGCATCACGGTGGACTCGGTAATCTCGATCTCCAAAGCGCTCGCCGCCAATCCGCTGCCCTGGACGATTCCCAGCACTTTCTGCGCCAGCTCCGCCTGTTCGAACTGGCGCGCGGACAGATTCACCGACATGCTCGCCCGCGGCGACAGCACACCCGCCTCGCGCCAGACACGCATCTGCTCGCAGGCGGTGCGCAGCACCCAGTCGCCCAGCGGATTGATCAGACCGGACTCCTCGGCCAAGGGAATGAAGTGCCCGGGCGAGATCATGCCGCGCTCGGGATGGCGCCAGCGCACCAGCGCCTCAACACCGCTCAGCGCTCCGGTATTGAGATCGACCTGCGGTTGGTAATAGAGCTCGAACTCATCGCGCTCCAGCGCCTCCTGCAGGTTCACTTCCAGCTCAAGGCGGTCGCGCGCGTCGGCGGTCAACTCTTCGGTGAAAAAGCGCGTGGTCTTGCCGCCGTCGGCCTTGGCCGAATAGAGCGCGGCGTCGGCCTTGCGCAGCAGATCATCGGCGGTCTCGCCTTGCTTCGGATACAGCGCAATCCCGATGCTCGCCCCCACCAGCACGCGCTGGCCCTGTAACGCGAAGGGCTCTAGCAAGACCTCGTGGATGCGCTCGGCCAATCCGGCTGCCACGCGTTGTTGCTGGAAGGGTCGGGGAATAATCCCGAATTCGTCGCCGCCAAGGCGGGCCAGGGTCTCCTGTTCACCCACCAAATGCTGCAGGCGCGCGGCCACCCCCTTGAGCACTTCATCACCGTCGTGGTGATCGAAGCTGTCGTTGATATGCTTGAAACGGTCGAGATCGACTATCATCACCGCCAGACAGGCCCCGTGGGCGCGCGCCTCGGCAATACCGGCGCTCAGGCGATCGGCAAACAGCAGCCGATTGGGCAGACTGGTCAACAGGTCATACTGCGACAGGCGCATCACGCTATGCTCGCTGCGCTTGAGTTCCGCTGCTATGGCCAGTTGCTCTGAGATATCCCGAGCGACCTCGATGATGCCGACAATCTCGCCCTGATCGTCATAGAGCGGACTGGCCGAGATCTCGTAACTGCGCTCCGCTGGGTCGTCTTCGCCAGCCTCGGCGATGCTACCCTCGCTGCCTTGCTCGAGATGGACCACTTTGGACGGCTTACCGAGTTGCAGCACCGCAGACAAGGGGCACTCCCGTCCTCGCTCGGCGCAAGGTATGTCGCTTGAGTAAAGCAGCTGATGGCAGGTCAGGTCTTGTCCCGTCAGACCGCGGGATTCCGCCAGCCGGGCGGCAGCGCTGTTGATGCGGATGACCTGATAGTCTTCGCAAATCACCATCAGGGGATCATCGATACCGTCGATGACGTGCTGCAGAAAGCTGCGCTCTCTTGCCAGATCGGCCTCGGCTTGGCGTCTCTCGGTCACATCAAGGCCGGAGCTCAGGGTGCCGATGATCTGGCCGTCGGCATCACGCAGGGCACCGTTGTGCCAACTGATGATGTGCTCGCGGCCATCGGCCGACAAAATGGGTTCATCCAGGGGGGCGACCCCGTCGAGTTCGCCATCGCGCATCTGGGGAAAGAAATGACCGGCCTCAGCTCGCACCCGCTGCGGCAGGAAGTGCTCGACCCAATCCATGCCGATGATGTCTGCTTCCTCGCGACCGAGCAGAGCGCAACCTTTGTCGTTGATCAAAGTGACCCGTCCATCAAGGTCCAATGCGACGATGATCACACCGGCAATCTTCAGATAATCCGCCGCCCGCTGACGTTCGCGCTCGGCATCGCTCAGCGCCTGTTTGAGCAGGGTCACATCGGTATGCGTGCCGACCAGACGCAAGGGCTCGCCGTCATCGTCGCGCACCAGGTAGGCGCGCGCCAGCACATCGATCCAGTGGCCGGACTTGTGCTTGAGCTTGATCTCGATGGTGAAGCCACTGGTCTTGCCAGCGGCCACCTGGTTTAACAACTCCCAGGCACGCTTGTCGCTATCGGGATCAGCCACGCGTTTCCAGGTCGCGATATCGTTGGGCAGTTCGTCCTCGCGGTAGCCGAGCATCTCTTTCCAGCGCGGCGAATAGTAGACCTCTTGCGTGCGCAGGTTTATGTCCCAAAGCCCGTCATTGGTGGCGCGCATCGCCAGTTCCAGACGCTGCTGGCTGTGGCGCAGGGCGTCCTCGCTGCGCACCAACTCGGTGATGTCCTGGGCCATCGACAGCACCCGGGTCTGGCCGCCGATTTCGATCAGAGTGCCGGAATACTGTAGCTCAAGCTGTTCTCCGGCCCGATTGCGCCCGCTCACCCGCTGATTGCGAACCGACTGATCGCGTCGCAAACGCGCCAGCGTCGCCTCGCGCTGCTCCGCCGTGGCGATGCCGAGTTCGGGCCAGGAACGTCCAACCGCCATACCTCTGGGATAGCCGGTCATCCGCTCGAAGGCGGGATTAACATCCACGAGGCGCCCCGAACTCGGATCGGACAGGCTCATCAAGGTACCGGTGGACTCAAATAACCGCTCGAACAGGTTCGCGTATTCCTCTCGGCCGGACTCGGCCTCCTTGCGCTCGCCGATGTACTGCAGGATGCCGCGAAGATACCGGGGCTTGCCGAGATCGTCAGTGACCACCTCCGCCGCCGTGTTCAGCCAGGTGGTACGATCTTGCGAAACATGCGCCCGAAACTCGCAGGAAAATGCTTGGCCACTTGTCAGTGCGTTCTCAAGCGATTCATTGAGGGATGGAAAATCCGCCGCATCCACCACCTGCTCGAACAGACGCGTTAGCGGACTTTCGCGCATCTCGGCCCGCCAACCGATCAGGGACTCAACCTCCGGCGACCACTGAACCTGCCCCGAGCCTAAATCACAGGACCAGAAACCAACGCGGGCGAAGTGGCGCACCGCCTGCAGTTCGCTTTCGCGCAGTTCCAGTTTGCTCTTCAGAGCATCCACTTGGGCTGACAGATCCCCGAGCCTTTCCCCGCGCGCATCCACTGCCCTGGCACTCTGACCATCGTCGGGAGCGCCGTCCAGGCGCGCCCCCTGCTCACGCCATGACCGCCTTAGCTGCTGGCGCAACAGCAAGGCAGTGAGTATCAGCAAGAACAGCCAGAGCCCGAGAGTTTCAGGCAGTCCGAGCCGAATCTGACCGAGAACGCTTTGCGCGAGCAAATAGAATGCAACGGTAATGGCAGCCGAGATCTGCAGCCACAGCCGGAACCACTGCGGCAAACGCGCCCAATGGGAGCGGAAAAACGAGGGTCCCTGCCCGCTCATTCGGTGCTTCTCGCCCGTATGGCTGAGTTCACAATAACTCCTGGCAGCAAGAATGACTGCACAAAGCATCTCCGGATCAATCAGGACCGCTCGAACGTGCTGCAACTGCTCGCGGCGATGCAGCACGCGAGGCCACACCACTTAGAAGCACCACTACTTAAGTGGGACTCTCCGCTTCCCCATCCATAACGGCTGCGCCGCCGAATCTGCAGCGGCGGCGCTGCCCAAGCGGGACTATACCATCATGCACCATGGAGATAAGGGAACCTCATGGGGCCGAGCCCGCGTCCAACTGAGCCTGCCACCTGGACTTGACCGCGGTGTATTGCGGCGCGCGGGTGTCATTTCGGGTGAGAAGATTCAGCGGCGCGCCGTGGTTTCGTGGATAATGCGTTCAAGGGCAAGGTCACTGGACTGGCCGCAGCCGATCACAAGGAAGCGCGATTTCCATGATTGATTACGCCTGATTGATCAAGCAGTTCGCGAGATTGAGCAGCACTGGCAGACTGGGAACTCAATGCTTGAGGCGCAGCCACCTAACGCCATTTCCCACGCGGTTATTTCCCCGGGGGTTCTGACGCGTTTCCCTGTACCGCGCTCCCCGTGGGTGCATGGCGAGCATGCCGTGCGTTGCGGTGAGCGGGCGATCATCAAGCTCGGGGATGGCAGTCAGCTCGCTGGACTGCTGACCAATTTCGACCCCGAGTTAGGGCTGCTCGTCCTGGAATACCAAGACGAGCCGATCGAGATCAAGCTTGCCGACATCAAGATCATGCATCTGCCGACCTGGCGGCGGCTAACCCCGGAGGCAGCATCCGGCGAGCGCGCGATGTCCCCAGCCGAGCTCGGTTGCCAGGCATTTATCGTGCGCTTCAAGGATAAAGATGAGTTGAAGGGACTCACGCTTGGCTCCCATAATGACGCGAATGGGTTATATCTGTTCCCCACCCAGAACCAGACACGTTATCTGTCTGTTTTTATGTCTCACATACATATCGACAAACAAAGCATCAGACCCCGCGCCGGAGCCAATCTAGCCGGGGATTTGCTGGTTGGGGCCCGGCAGGTTGAAGCGACGCCCGAAGAGCCCGCGGCAAGTTCCACTCCGCCGCAGCTGGGTGACTTTCTGACGCAAAAAACCGTCCTCAGCGGCGACGACCTCAAAACCGCCCTGCGCGAGCAGAAAGAAATGCCCACGGTGCGCCTGGGCTCAATCCTGGTGCAGCAAAAGCTGATCACCGAGGAGCAGCTTCAGCAAGCGCTGGAAGAGCAAACGCACGGCCACGGCCTGCCTCTTGGCAAGTTACTGGTGAAGATGGGTCTGCTCAAGGAGCAGGACATCCAGCAGGCGCTGGCGCGCAAACTGGGCATTCCCTTTGTCGATCTGAAACGCTTCCAGCTCGATCACCAGCTATTCGAGCTAGTCCCGGAAGAACTGGCGCGCAAGCATCTGGTGCTGCCTTTGCATGAGCATGGTGACAATCTCATTGTCGCCATTCCCAACCCGCTCGACTGGCAAGCACTCGAAGCCGTGCGTTTCGCCACCGGCAAGCAGATCGACACAGTCATGGCGCCGGAGCAGGCCATTTCTGCAATCATCAATCTGGCCTATGGCTCCCGCGGTCTGGAAGAAATCTCGTTCGAGGAAACCGAGGACGACATCGACGACCTCAATGATGACGCGGCCACCCAAGATCATATCGTAGTCCGTTTGGTCAACAAGCTCATCCTGGATGCGGTCAACCTCGGCATCTCGGACATCCACATCGAGCCTCAGCTCGACAAGAACCAGAGCCGCGTGCGCATGCGCCGCGATGGCCAGTTAATTCAACACGCCGAGTTTCCGAGCAGCCTGCATCGCGCCGTGGTATCGCGCATCAAGGTCATGGCGTCGATGGACATGACCAGCAGCATGAAGCCCCAGGATGGGAAGATCGATTTCAGCCGCTTCAGCAAGACCAAGCTCGAGCTGCGTGTCGCCACCATTCCCACCATCAATGGGCGCGAAGACGTCGTGATGCGCCTGTTGCAGCGCGGCGACCCGATCCCGCTGGCCGCCATGACGCTCTCGCCCGAAATCGAAACACAGCTCGCCAAACTCATTCATCGACCTTTCGGGATTTTTCTGGTCTGCGGCCCAACCGGCTCGGGCAAGACCACAACCTTGCACTCAGTGCTTGCGGAGTTGAACTCGACCGAGCGCAAAATCTGGACAGCCGAAGACCCGGTCGAAATTACCCAGACCGGATTGCGTCAGATGCCGATTGATGCGCGCAAAGGCGTGACTTTTGCAACGGCCCTGCGCGCGTTTCTGCGCGCCGACCCCGACGTGATCATGATTGGTGAGATGCGCGACGAGGAAACCGCGCAAATGGCCATCAAAGCATCGCTGACCGGCCATTTTGTCCTCTCAACGCTGCACACCAATACAGCACCGGACAGCGTCGTGCGTCTGCTAGACATGGGCTTGGACCCCTTCAACTTCGCTGACGCCCTGCAGGGCATACTCGCCCAGCGGCTGGTGCGACGACTGTGCGAGCAATGCCGAGAGCCATATTTTCCGAACGAGGACGAGCTCGGGCGACTGGTGGACATTTACCTCAGTGATTTTCTTCCGGCCGATACTCCCGAGACAGCTCCTCCAACTCAGGTCGATCTACTGAAGGACTGGCGGCAGAGATTCGCCGACAAAGACGGCAAGCTGCGCCTGTTCCGCGCAAAAGGCTGCCCCGAATGCGATGACACCGGCTACAAGGGCCGCATTGCGGTCCATGAGCTTCTCGCCTCAAGCCGGCGGATTCGCGGACTGATCGCCGTCCGTGCCCTGGTGACCGACATCCGCTTGCACGCTATGAGCGAGGGCATGCGCACCCTGCGCCAAGACGGCATCTTCAAGATGCTTTTGGGAAAAACCGATCTGGCTCAACTCAAGACCTTAAGCGCCGATTGAGTGAAAGCTGGTTGTTATGGGTTTGCACGCCAACTGCGCACACCCATATTCTCGATCGCATTCGGACATCAACACGTCAACCGCTGCGCCCACCCCCCAAGAAAAGGGGGACGCGCAGCAGTCGACGCCCTTCCTAACCCAGGTCTCAGAGCCTGTGCGCGCGCAGGACCTCAACCTGATCGCGGTAGATGATCCCGGAGAAATTCTCGAAGAACTTCTCGCCAATCTCATTGGCGATGCGCTCGGACATCTCCGGCTCCAATGTAATCACCTCGATCCGCACGTTGCCATAGTTGTCGGACACCGTCGGATCACCGGAGGAACGCAGGTTCTTGCTGCCCTTGCCGCTGGCCGGCGTGACTGTATAGCCGCTAGCACCGGCTGCGTCGATAATGCGGGTCACCTCGCGTAGCAGCATGCGTTCCGTCACGATGGTGAGCTTGATGGCTTGCTGAATCATCGGATATCACCTCATGTAAGTTTCACTGTGCCAACTCCGGCTACTGAGTGCCGAAGACCACCTGCGCCAGCCCCAGGAACAACGGAATGCCGATGGCAATGGCGACCGGAGTACCCAACGCGGTCGAGGCACCGATATAGGCGGACGGATTCGCGGTTGGTATCCCCGCGCGCAGCGTGGGCGGGCCTGAAATATCGGAGCTCGAGGCCGCGATCACCGACAAAATCACCACGCCTCCGGGGCTGAATCCCGTCGTAATATGCGCGATATAGCCAAGGCCGAAAGCGATCAGACCATGCACCAGTGGCGCGACGGCCCCGTAAACAGCGTACCAGTGCGCGACCTTGCGCAACTCATTGACCCGCGCATAGGCCTCCATCCCCATCACCAGCATCAGCACAGACAACAAGCCACGGAACAGAGGCTCGTAGAAGGATTCATAGACGAATTCCGGTCGTGTGAGAAGCCCCAGGGCCATGCCCAACAACAACGCCGAGAGCGCCGAGCCACGCAGGCTATCTGCAACGATGGGCCAGATCTTGACCCGCGTGCCGCCCCCGCCCTTGCGCTTGCTCAAGTAGACATTGGCCATCACGATAGCCAGCACCAAGGCCGGGATGTCCATGAAGGGATAGAGCGCCGGTGCCCAGGCCTCGTAGGTGATGCCCTCGGAATCCATCACGGCCATGGCGGCAGCCAAGGTCGAGCCGCTCACCGCACCAAACAAACCAGCGGTGGCGATGCCCTCCTCGGTGCGAATCTTGGGCAGCATCGCCAGGGTGAACCGCCCCAGTAACACGATAACCACCCCGATCAGCACCGCAAACAAGGCCGGCAGCAGCATCTCGCCGAGCTCGGCCTCACGGATTTTCATCCCACCTTTCAAGCCAATCTTCATCAGTAGCATGAAGACTATGAACTTGTAGATGGCGTCCGGTACTTCCAATCGACTGCCAAGCGCCGCAATCACCGCACCCCCGATCAGGAACCCCAGGGTTGGTGATTGAAACTGCGTGGCGAAACGGGTCAGGAAATCCAACAGAAAGTCCATCGATTCGCTCCTCTTCGCTGTTTTAGTTCGCGACTTTGCCGTCTGTTGCCGCGATATCCGCGACCACTGCGCCCGTGGCCGAAACAGGCTGGCAACGCGGCCAGCGACGGATCAGCTTCCGGGCGGTCGGTAACACTATGAGGTGCAATTCGATAGATTAAAACTGATTTTTCTTATACTGAGAATAGACAATAATAGATAGATTTTTGTCACCCTAGCCACGGGCGACTCGCCCAAGAAAGGGTCACTCCTGTCGTATCGGGCAAGCTTGAGTCAGTTGGGTGAAGCCAGGCTGGCAGCAGCAGACTCTTGGCGCGCCTTGTCGATCAGTTGGTCGGCAATGACTAGCAAATCCTCGTAGCCCTTAGCGCCGCTATTGAGAACCGCATAGCGCCCACCGACGGCGATCATTGGCACCCCATCGACCTCGTAGCGCTCGCTCAGCGCCTTGGCCCGGCCGACTTTGGTCTCAACCGCAAAGCCCTGGAAAATCTCCGCGAACGCATCGCGATCGACGTCCTGCTCTTCAACCCAATCCAGCATCGGGCCCTCGCGGTAGAGCGCGATACGCTCCTCGGTGACCGCCTTGAAGACCTGCTGATCCAGCTTATCGAGCACGCCAGCAAGCTCGAGCGCGTAATACAGGCGCGCAAGATTCTTCCAGGCGGCGCGCCCGAAAGTGACAGGCACCCGACGGAACTGGACATCGGCCGGCAAGCGCGCAGCCCAGTCTTTGACTAACGGATTGATGTGCGCGCAGTGCGAGCAGCCGTAAGAAAAAAACTCCAGCACCTCGATGATGCCAAGCTCGTCAGACGGCTGCGGTGGCGAGATCGCGCGCCATTCCTGACCCTCGCGCAGCTCCCCCGGAGTCTGTTCCGCCGCCTGATCCGGCGTCTTTTCAGCAGCCTGTTTTGCCATCAGGGAAACCGGCAACAGGGCACCGCCAAGGGCCGCCAGAACGCGGACATGAAATTGCCGACGCGATAACATCATCTAAAGACTCCTTGCGAATTAGGACAGTAGTCAGCAACCAGGTTGCATCCGTTAGCGCCTGCTCCGTCTGGATATCAGGCACCAAAGCGCCAGTGCCAGCACCCCGAGGTAAAGCACCAAGGCCCAATTAGCCAGTGACAGGCCGAGAATGACCAGTTCTCGATCCTCGCAAAACCCACCTGCCATGAACAGCGCCGGCCACAGCGATCCCAGCCATTCGACCAATCGCTCGATGGGGCCCATCTCGGCACCCATGCAGGAGATGCTGCCCGGCGGCTGCAGCTGGAGCCAGGTCTGATAAGTTGCCACCATGGCGCCGGTGAGAGCCAGTGACGCAAAGGCGCCGCCGGCCAGCGCGCCCCAGGGCGCCCGCAACAGGGCGAGCAATGCCAGGGGCGTCATCAACAAAAACAGCAAGCGCTGAAAAATGCACAGGTGGCAGGGGTCGAGCTGCAGCCAGGCTGTCAGCACGATGCTGGTCACCGCCGCCACCCCACAAACAAGGGCGAGCGCCAACCAGTGCCAGTTAGAGCGGGAAAAGTTCATTGCAAAAGCCGTTGGGTTTCAGTCTTAGCTGCTTCAACGCCCGGACGCGGGGCGCGCTACAGCATGGCTTTCGCCTCGCTGACCATGTCCTCGATCATGACTTCGAGCTGGGCGATCTGTATCTCCCGCAGCCCAAGCGCCTGAGCTTCAGCCGTGGCCGCCAGCATAATGTCCGGGTCGGATTGCTGGCCGACGCCAAGTTTCAGACAAACCCAGTCGAGCAGGCGCGTCACCGCCAGCAGCCTGTCCTTGTGATCGAAAGACGGCGTGTGATGGTCGCGCGCGGTCAGCGCATAACACTCCGGTAGCTCCCACTTTTTCATCAAGCGATAGCCGATCTCATTGTGCATGGCCCCAAGCAGTTCATCGGTGACTTGCTCGGTCACCGAAACGCCGACCTTGGCGTCATCGCAGAGCGCGTCAAGCGCTTTGAGCAGAAACAGCTCGCCAACATCATGCAGCAAGCCACTCAAGAAGGCCGCTTCGGCCTCGCCGCGCAGCCCGCAATTCTCGGCAATCCAGCGCGATCCCGATGCGCAGACGTAGGCCCGCTGCCACAACTGCCCCATGCGCTCGGCGGTCGACTGACGTTTGGATTGATAGGCCATCAGCTGCGAGGCCATCATCGCCAGACTGGCGACTTTGTTGAGACCAAGCCGCAGCACCGCGCCACTTAAGGTATCGACCTGTTTCAGACCGCCGTAAAAAGATGAATTGGCCACCTGAAGAATGCGGCTGGTCAATGCCTGATCACGCATAATCAGGGTGGTCATCTCGTTCATGGTCGCGGTTTCGGACTCTTTGAGTTTTTGTACGTCCAGCGCGACACGGTTGAACACCGGCAATTGCTCGCTGTCGGCGTCGAAACGCTCTTCAACCAGCGCGATTAAGCTTTTTTCGCTCATTGTTAACTCGTTTTGTTGCGTGGCGACTAACGCACCCGATGCATGCCGGCCCGACCCGATCGATGCGGCTCTGCGCTAGCGCCCCTTTTGTTTTGGCTGTTTCGGCTGTTCCGTCTGGCTCGCCCGCGCGGGCGACACGCCAGCGCGGCGAATGATTCCCTGGTAAGCGGTTTCAGCGCAATCGACAACTAGGCGTTGTGTTCGCCCACCATCGCCACTATCTCCTGGAAAGCGCGCGGGTGCCCGCCTCGCGGCAGCTTGGCTGCAACCTCCTCAAGACTGGTCAGCCCCTGGCCCGCCTTGGCCAGCCCGTCCTCAAGCAGAGTCACCAGCCCCGCCGACTGGATGCCAATCCCGCGAATCTTGCTTGAGAAAGAGTGATTCAATAACGCCTCTCTGATGCCATCATTGGGCAAAAGCAACTCAAACACTGCGATCCGACCATAATACCCGCTGAAATTGCATTTCTGACAGCCACGCCCTTGCCGGAACTCGCCGCCAGCAAGCTCGGCCTGGGTCCAGCCAACCCGCTTGAGGTCGCGCGGCAAGGGTTGGTGGCGCTCGGCACAATGATCGCAAACCCTGCGCAGCAAACGCTGAGCTAGCACACCGACAACGGTGGATGCGAGCAAAAACGGCTTGACCTCCATACCGATCAGCCGCAGCAAGGCGCTGACGCTATCCTCGGCGTTGAAGGTTGAGAGCACCTTGTGGCCGCTCAAGGCAGCCTGCATTGCAGCTTCAGCCGCGATCCGCTCGCGCATCTCACCCACAACCAGCACATCCGGGTCCTGGCGCATCAATGCGCCCATTCCGCGCATAAAAACGCTTGTGCCCGTCTGGTCGAGCCCGCACTGAGCAGTCCCGGTGATCACCGCCTCGACCGGATCTTCCAGTGTCGAGATGCTGGTTCCGACACCCTTGAGCTGGTCGATGCAGCTGTAGAGCGTGGTGGTCTTACCCGAACCGGCCGGCCCAACGAACAGAATCACCCCACCGGGCAATTCCAGTGCATGATCGCTGAAGCGCTCGCGCGTTCTTGGCGCGATACCCGAGGCAGAGAAGTCGCGCCGCGCGTTATGGCCGCTTGGCAAATGAATAACAACCTTGTCACCGAAAACAGTCGGACAGAAGGACAGGCGCGCAGCGTGGCGTTCGCCGGTCTCGGGGTCCTTCAGCTGGAAGGTGCCCTCTCTGATTCCAGCTTTGGTTTCTGTTTTGGCCCCAGCCTGAGATTCAGTCTGGACTGCCGGGGGGAAAGCGGAATCGATATTCGCGAGCGTGCGCAACCAGCTCGCCATGCCTGCGGCCAGATCGGGTGCCAGCTCGCGAAACAGCGTCAAGCCGCCTTCAATGCGGAAACGCACGCGCGCGACCTCAGCCGCCGGCTCGATGTGAACCTTGCTGGCTCCGGTTTCAAGCGCACTAAGAATCAGCGCTTCGACCTGAGGGCCGATATTCGATTTATCGGCTTCATCCGCAGGCTTGGCTGCGCCGTCGCGGTTGCCTTCATAGTCACTCAGCAGATGCTCGATGGCCCGGCGCGTCGCAAAGGCCGGTATCACGTTCACATGCTCAAACGCGGCCTCCGCCTCATGGCGCGCGGCCGCATCGAGCGGATCAGCAAACACAACCCAAACGCCCTCGGCTTCCTGCCGCACCGGAATTGCATGCAGGCGCCGACACCAATCCGGCGTCACCTGCTTGAGCAGCATCGGGTCGATTTCCGAGAAGGTTGGTGCCTCAAGCGAGAATCCCAGCTGATCCGACAGCACTTCAATCATCCGCTGCTCGGAAACCAGCCCATTGTCCAGCAAGATTTCACTCAGAGACTTGGCGTTTTCACCCAACTGCGCTTGCGTATTGAGCGCCGCGCGAAAGTCGCGGGGCTTCAGGTACCCGAGTTCAACCATCACCTCGCCGAGATTGACCCTGTGGCCGTGCTCGCGCAAAGCGTCCCGGAACTTTACCGGGTCCAGATATCTGAGCTCGATAAGCGCTCTGGAAAGCGGATAATCCTCGTCGAGCTTCTCGCGCACGCGCCTGGCGTGACGCAGGTGTTCCTGATCGATCAATCCAACATCGATCAGAAGCTTGGCGACATTCTCGCCAGGCTGCCAGGCTTCGACCGACCCTGGGAGGTGCGTCGGCGCTGCTTGCGTGGAGGCTGTTTGCTGGCTCACTTGTTGTTCGCTCTTCAAGACTGACTCCAGTCGTCATGCCGGATCATCATACCCGGACGGGACCAGCGCGCGATAGCGACAGCCCGCCGCCTGAATTCAGTGGTAATCGGCATCTTCAACCTCAGCTTCCGGGCCGCACGGGGGTATCCGGTAGCGCTGACTGAAGCGGATTACCAGAATTGCCAGCGACACCAGCAGCACCGCGCCGCCTTCGTAAAGCAGAGTTTCCGGCACGATCTCCTTGCCCTGCAGCACGATCAGACGCGACAGCGCCGTGACAGCGATGAACATGGGAAAGGTGAATGGCACTTCCCGTCGCAGGAAGTAAACATTCGCCATGGCCATGATCTCGATATAGATGAATATCAGCAGCAAATCCTCGAGCCGGATCTCCCCACGCTCGGGAATCGCCACGATGATCTGGCCAATTCCGGCCAATGCCAGCCCACCGACGACGAGCAGCACCAGCTTCTCCACATAGCTGAAAAGCCCCGACAGAAAGCTGTCAAGCCGTTGCTCAAATGGCATCATGATTGCAGACTCCGCATTCCATTGAGTATCAGTCTAGCAAATTCGCGATACCGACAAGCAGGCACGCAGCGAGCCGCGCGCCGAACGCGACTGGCAGCGAAAACTCCATTTTGTCCCAAACGCACATTGTCCGATAATAATCGTCCCGCATTTGCCAACCAGACCAGATATTTTGACGATCGAATCCGCTTGGTTCGCTGAGAATTGCCCGCAACCGGCGCTGCTACCGGCATCGGTGTCCGCGCTCGATATTGCCCGCTGGTATGCGCACGATCTCGCGAACTTCCTCCTCGCCCCCTCCTACTGCGACCTCCTGCGCACCTATCTGCCTGTCTGGCGCCTGCCGCTGCCGGAGCGGTGGTTCTTCGTGCCGCATTCCATCGAAGACACCGCCATGCACTGCTACCGTTCCGCGATTCGCGAGGCGCTTGAGCGCGGACGCGGAAGCGCCGGTGGCCATGAGATCGCCCAGGTCCTGGAGGAATGGGCGGCGGCGCCCGGATTCAAGCATCCCGAACTCGACGGCATGCTCGCCAGCCTGCTGCCTGATCGCACCCTGGAGCTGCGCTATCCCGATGCGCTCGATCCCGACTCGGCGGTGCGCGAGCAATACCGGGTCATCGGCAACCGCGCGCATCACCGCCGGCTGCCGCCGGACTCGGGCAACGCCTGCTGGGCGAAAGAGCCTGAGTGGGCGCCCTGGCACTGGAACGACCAGGGCAAGGATCTCGTCAACGCCTTCTTGCGCCATGAAGGCGCCATCGCGAACGACAGCAGCGACGCTTCACAGCCAGGCTAATTCGGTCTAATTCGGCTGAATCCTGCCCAGTCTTAACCCGTTCCGCCCCCTTTGGCAAAATAACCCCATGCAATTCGCGGTAGGATAGCCGCCATCGCCGGGCAGTGACTTATTTCAACGCCCCTTCGCCTCTTCGCCTCTTCGCCCCCCTCGATTACGGAGACTGCTCCATGCCCTTACCAATCGCCACCGCGCTCGGCGCGAGCGGCCCATCAGGCCTGCCCCCCGCTGTCGACGCCCCTTGCGAGCACATCGCGTTTCGCCACCGGCCGAGCCTCGCCTACTATGCCGCCAACCAAACCCCTGGCCGCCCGCTGGTGCTGATCCATAGCATCAATGCCGCGCCCAGCAGCTTTGAGGTCAAGCCGCTGTTCGAGCACTACCGCCAACAGCGGCCAGTCTTCAGCCTGGATCTTCCCGGGTTCGGCCAGGCCGGGCGCGGCCCCTCGGAGTATTCGCCCGAGGGTTATGCTCACGTCATCAGCCAGTTTCTCGAGCAGGTGCCAGATCAGCCGGTTGACCTGTTGGCGCTCTCCCTGAGTTGTGAATTTGCGCTACGCGCAACCTTGTCCGTGCCGGAGCGGGTGCGTTCCCTGGTGCTGATTTCACCCACTGGCTTTAGCAAACGCCAACCGCCACCGCGACCAGTGAGCAATGCCATCCACCCGCTACTGGCCGGGCTGCCCTGGAGCCAGCCGCTGTTCGATCTGGTCGCCTCCAAAAGCAGCATCAATTACTACCTGAGCAAGTCTTTCATGCAGCAGGCCCCGCAGGAGATGCTCGACTACGCCCATGCAACCTCGCACCAGCCCGGTGCACGACACGCACCACTGACATTCTTGTCGGGCAAACTGTTCACGCCCGAGGCGATGTCCAGCCTGTATGGCCGCCTGACCAGCCATCCCACCCTGGTCCTGGCCGATCGCGATCCCTATGTGCGCTTCGACGGCCTTGATGACTTCATCGCCACCCACAACAACTGGCGTCGCGGCCGGGTCGTCCCCAACATGGGCCTGCCGCATTGGGAAGATCTGCCCGCGACCACCAAGACTCTGGATGAATTCTGGCAGTCACTGGCGCAGCCGGCCGGCTGAAGGGTTACCGCGAATCACAGGGATTCATTCTGTGGGCCGGTCGGGGCTATGAGCGTGAGGAACAGGGAGCGTCAGGAACAGTCAGATAGCCAGAGCGCTCAGCGGCGCAGAAAATGCCGGACGCGATCGATCGCGCCCGGCAGGCTGCGCACCAGATCGACACCAGCCTTGAGAACGCCCTCGGCGCGACGCAGCCGTTCCAGGCGTTTCTGCTCGGCCTCCGGCCAACGGACGCGCAACTGCTGGTTCAGCGCCGCAAGATTCCAACTCCGGGCATGCTCACCCAAGGCCACCAACAAGGTGCGCTCGGGTGGGACTGACAATGCCGTGCTTGCCGCATGCAGGGCGCGCGCCATGCTGCGCTCTTTTGGGTGCTGTCCCGCAAGTGGATCATAGGGCGGCTGCCATTCAAGCACCGGCTCCAGGCGATCTGCATGGGTCAGCACCAGTAGCAGCGGAACCGGGCGCAACCGCACATCGCTATCGATGCGCTCGCGCAGCACCTTGAGCGCGCGCTGATCCGCGGCCCGATCGGCACGGTGGGCGGCGGCAACCCAGATGACCAGGTCCGCCTCGCGCAGCTGCACGAGCCAGGCCGCCTCGGTCTCAGCCGCAAGCGGTGGGCTGTCGATCAACTCCCAGGGTGTGTCGGCGCAACGATAACCGGCGGGGCTGGAAGCGGCGCGACTCGAGTCATTCGCCTTGGTGCCAGTGGCTGCGCCGCCCATGGGCTGAGCAGCATTTGGCTGAGCAGCATTGGGCTGGGCAGCATTGGGCTGGGCAGCATTGGGCTGGGCAGCATTGGGCTGGGCAGCATTGGGCTGGGCAGCATTGGATTGGGCACCGACAGTCTGGGGATCGATGGAATGGGCTGGCTCTGCAAAGCCAACTTCGGCAGCACCCTGGCTGTCGGGCGTCATTGGCGGGGCCGGATAAGGCGTCCATTCTGAGGTTGTCTGCGTCAGCCCGACCGGCGCGACCTCCCGGCCGAGCAACGCGTTGACCAGACTCGACTTGCCGCTGTTGCGCTGGCCGGTGACCAATACCCGCAGCGCCCCGCTGCCGGCGTGGCTGGACTCTTGACGGCTGCTTCGCGGCGGCGGCTCAGCGTACTTGCGGTAGGTGCCCGAGTAAAGCTCGATGGCCACTTCGCCGATCTCGCGCACCAGCACCTTGGCCATTACCGCGCGCGCCTCGCGTCCTAGCAAGGTGACACCCTGCTCGATGACCAGTGAGCGCACTTCGGCCATCACCGCGCTCAGTGGATCGGCCAGGCGCATCACGCGCCAGGCATTGTTGAGCCCGCGCGCCGGTTTGAGCCCACGCCCGAGCAGATCGCCGCCCCTGGCGGCCCAGCTCAGGCGCAGATGGCGCAATATCGGCAGTTCCTCGCTCAGGATGTGGCGCAGACGGCGCGCTACCTCCTCGAGCATCAGCAGGACCTCGGGCAGGGTGAAATTCAGTACCGCGGCTTCGTCATCCGGCGCATAGGCCCGGGCCACCGCGCTGACGGTGCGCCGCAGCAGCCGGTCGACCGCCTCGCGATTGGCCAGGTCCTCCGCCACGGTCGCTGCAGCCAGTCCCGCGAGTGCCTCGCGCGCCTGACGCTCGGCCACCGCGGCACCAGGTTGTGCCATGCCGACCGGTATGCCCGCCGCTGGATCGCGCGGCAGCAGGCGAAACAGCGCCAGCAGACCCATCAGCACCGCGCACAGCCCCAGCCACCAGGCCAGCCAGCCCTGCTGCGACAACCAGAGAATGCCCAACAAAGGCAGAACCGAAAAGGCCGCCGAGACCAGCGTCAGCGTCAGCAGCTCCGGCCACAGGCGGCGTACCAGCGCTTGCCAACCAAGCGGTGAATGACCTTCTGACTCTCTCAAGCGGATTTTCTCCCGAAAGTTCTCATAGGAATCACAAATGCGCTTCCAGTTTTGGGCCGGGTGACGGACTCGGGGTCTCAGCGCCCTTGATCTGATCTGGCACGCCGCTGGGAAGCCTACAAACGCCACCAACAACGTAGCAAACTCCCGCGTACAATGGGGCCTACGGGTCGCGCGAGCCTGTCTCTCGTGGGGCTTTCAGGGGACGGTGGATGCCGAGATTCGGCTGGTCATTGACGTCCCCACGACGCGGGAGGCTCAGTGATGAAGCGACCACAGCGGGCGTTGTCGGTGCGCATTGCCTTTGAACCGAACCGGTTTTCAGCCGAACGCTTGAGCGAGATCTACGCCCAGCTCAAGCCGACGGAATCACGCCCAATCGAAACGGCTCCTGCTGCGGCAAAGACCGCTCTACCACAGCGCCAACAGCGCCGAGGTGCGCGATGAGCCAGCCCCTGAACGTCGCCCTCTATGCCCGTGTCTCCTCCGATCGCCAGGCCAAGGCCGGCACCATCGACAGCCAGGTTGCGGCGCTGAAAGCGCGCATTGCCAGTGATGGCGAACAGCTTCCCGAAGAGCAGTGTTTCATCGACGCTGGTGTCAGCGGCGCGACCCTCATTCGCCCGCAACTGGAGCGGTTGCGCGATCGCGCGGCCATGGGCTTGATTGATCGGCTCTATGTGCTGGCCCCGGATCGCCTGGCGCGGAAATACGCCCATCAGGCCCTGCTGTTGGAAGAGTTCCAGCAAACCGGTGTCACCGTTGTCTTTCTCAATCATGCCGGCGGTGTGAGCCCGGAAGAAGACCTGTTATTACAGATGCAAGGCATGATTGCCGAATACGAGCGGGCGAAGATCATGGAGCGCAACCGTCGCGGGAAATTGCATGGCGCGCGTCATGGGCGCGTCAATGTGCTTGGCGGCGCGCCTTACGGCTATCGCTATCAGCGCAAGCAACTCGATGGCGCACCGGCGCAGTATGTGATTGATCTGTCCCAAGCGGCCACCGTGCGGCAAATCTTTCATTGGGTTGGCGTGGATCGCTTCAGTATCGGCGAAGTGACCCGCCGGCTTGATGCCGAGGGCATTCCCACCGCCACCGGCAAAGCGCATTGGGACCGCAGTGTGGTGTGGGGAATGCTGCAGAACCCGGCCTATATGGGTCGTGCCGCCTTCGGCAAGACCCAGTCACAGCCGCACCGCCCGCGCGTGCGCCCCGCCCGCCACAGCGCCGAAACGCCCAAGAAGGCCACCTCCGTCGTGCGTACCCCGCGCGCGGACTGGATTGAGATCCCTGTCCCGCCGCTGGTCAGCGAAGCGCTGTTTCTCGCCGTGGGGGAGCAATTGGAGGAGAATCGCCGCCTGGCACGCCAACGCCGGCGCGGCGCGCGCCATCTCCTGCAAGGGCTCATCGTCTGCGGGCACTGCCGCTATGCGTATTATGGCAAGCCTGTCAGCAAAAGCGCGGCCAAAGGTGGACAATGCTATGCCTATTATCGCTGCGTCGGCACCGATGCCTATCGCTTTGGCGGTGAGCGTATTTGCGACAACAAGCAAGTGCGCACCAGCCGGCTCGATGACCTGGTGTGGGAGCAAGTCCTGGCGTTGTTACAACAGCCTGAGCGCTTGCAGCAGGAATATGAACAGCGCCTCAATCGCCTGCAGCAGGCTCATGCGTCGCACACCGATACAGATGTGCTGGAAAAACAGCACCAGCACCTGAAACAAGGGAAATCGCGGCTGATCGATAGCTATACCGAGGGGTTAATCGATAAAAGCGACTTCGATCCCAAAATGGCGCAGCTCAATAGCAAACTCGAGCAACTTCACATTCAGATTGAGACAGCTCGCCAACAAGATGCTGGCCAGGCCGAACTGTTTCTGGTGATCAATCGGCTGGAGGAATTTGCCGCCGCGATTCAGGAACGTTTAACCGGCCTGGATTTCGAGACCAAGCGCGGCATCATTCGCGCGCTTGTCAAGCGTATCGAGATTTACCATGAGGAAATCCTGGTGGTTTTTCGGGTTGATCCCGATCCAAACATCGGCGACCCGGATGACAACGGCACCCCGGAAAAACCATCGGAGCAATCCAATGGAGCTTCAAGTATGCAAGATTGTAAGCGGCGTTCAAGGATGTATTCACGGCGTCCCCCGCGACCGTCACCCGGCCCAGAACAAAACGCAAGTCAATCCCATACAGATGGCACATCAGCGCTGACGGCGCAGGCCATCTTCGCTGCGGGCGCGCTGCAGGGCGCGTCTGTAGGCATCGCGATAATGCGCGCGCAGCGCCTCGCGATCCGGCGTGCGGCCCGCCGCCTGCTCGGCGAACAGCAGCATGGCCACTTCGCCAATGGCCCAGGTCAGGGCGAAGGTCCAACTCGCGGTCAGGGCGCTGCCCCAGCCGACGCCGAGCTTGAGCACCTGCTGCGCCAGCCAGCTGCCGCCATACCCCAGCGCGAAACCGCCGCCCAGGGTCGAGATCAGCTCCTTCCAGGCATCGCGGCTACTGTCGCGTCCGGCAGCACGGGCGATCTGCGCCACCATGGCCGCCTGCAGGCTGGCCGAGCCAAGACCACCCAGCAGCGGGAGCGGCACCGCATTGGCGGTGGCCGCGGCCAGCGCCCAGGGCAGAATCAAGCGCCGACGCTGGCTCTCATCGCCGAGCGGCTGGGCAGCTTCCTTCAGCGCGACCACCACATCCGGGAGCAAGCGCTCAAGTGCCGCCCAGAGCGCGCCGCCACCATAGTCCACCGGCGCTAGGCCCTGCTCTGGGCGAGTGAAATCAATCGGCACGAATACCGGCGCCGCTCCGGGCAGCTGCGCGAACAGCTGCCGTTGCACCTGCAGCGCGCGCGTCAGCGAGGGCGGCAGTGCCGCAAGCGCGAAGTCAGCCTCAGTGCCGGTGAAGGGATAGGGCAGCCCATGCCCGGTTCCCGGCGGATAGAGGTGATGCAGACAGCTGTGCGCCACGATCAGCGGCCAGCCGGGATGGGCGCGACGCAGCTTGCGCACCAGCGCGAACAGTTCATCGAGTGCCAGATCCTCGACCCTGACCACCAGCAGGAGCACATGGGCCTGGCACTCGGCCGCGTGCAGCTCATCGAATGGCGCCTGCACCGCGCTGTCGGCCAGCCCGCGGGTGTCGAGAAAGCGCAGCAGCGGACGCTGCTCGGGAAAGGCATAGAGGCGCGAATGCGCAGTGAAGGGCTCAAAGCCATTGCCGATCTGATCGCGCGCCTGCCCGGTCAGTTCGGCGACGATGCTGGTCTTGCCGGCCTGGGTTTTGCCCAGCAACCAGATAACAGGCGCCTCGGCCTCGACCCAGGCGGCGACACGCTCGAGCGCTCCAGCCGCCATGATCAGAGAACCCGCGCCGCGCTCAGAACCTGATCAGGCCGGACTCGAGCAGACCGACCACAATCAGATAGATGCCCACCACATAGCTCAAGACGGCCGGGCGCAGCAGCACCAGAATCCCGGCCACCAGCGCGATGATGGCTTTGAGGGGCAGAGCAGCACCGTAAAAAAAGGCCACCAGCCCGAGGATACCGACAGCAATCAAGTAGGCCGCGACCATCACATTCAGCAGTCGCGGCAGCAGCAGGATCAGCACGCCGGCCAGAATGGCCAGCGCGGCTTCGATTGGCCATTGGTTGAGGAAAGATAAATTCACTATGGCAGCTCCGTGGAGACTTAAGGCACAGTTCCTGGCGCCAATCCGGCATCAGGTGGCATCACACTCTCGTAGGGGATGTCGATGGCATCGCCCGAGACATCACGGCCCTCCTCATCGACGCGATCGCGGGCAATGACGATCTCAACCCGGCGATTCTCCGCGCGCCCTTCCGGCGTGTCATTCGTCGCCACCGGCCGGGTATCAGCGTAGGCGCGAATCTGCATCCGCGGCGCCAGATCGGGCTGACTTTCACCAATATGATGCACCACGGCCGCCGCGCGCGCGGCGGATAGCACCCAGTTAGAAGGAAACTGCAGTGTATTGATCGGCAGATCGTCGGTGTGGCCGGCAACAATCAGATTACCAGTGGTCACCGACAGGGTCTCGGCGATCTTGTCGAGAATCGGGAGAAAGGAATCCTGAAGGCGTGCGCTGCCAGAGGCAAAAGACCCTTTCTCGCGAATGCGGATCAGGATTTCCTCCCCAACCACCTCCACCGCAATCAGCCCCTGCTCGATCTCCTGTTCCAGCGCCGCGGCAATCTCCTGCGCCGCTGCTTCGAGCTCCTTGCGCATCTGGTCCGGACCAAGCTCGCTCTTGGTTTCATCCGTGGTCTGCTGGCGCAGCTCCTGGGCCAGGGTTGGCGTTGGCTGCCCAGGACTGAAATCGGGCGAGATCACCGTGGTGCCCATCGGGATGGCCTGCACGTCAACTTCACGCTGCACGCCAAAGGCCATTTTCATCGAGCCGGCGATCTGCTTGTACTTATGGATATCCATCTCCGAGAACGACAGCAGCAACACGAAAAAGCACAGCAGCAGCGCCATCAGATCGGCGAAAGTTGCCATCCATCCTGGCAAACCTTTGGGACATTCTTCAGCCCTGGCCATGCATCACCCGTGATCAAGCGTCGAGGCGCGTTGGCTGGATGGGAGATAGGTAAGCAGAATCTGCTCCATGACGCGCGGATTGATGCCGGACTGGATGGCCGAGATGGCCTCGAGCACGAGGTCCTTGATAGTGCGTTCCTCCTCGCTCACCGCCTTCAGCTTATCCGAGATCGGAATGGCGAAACCGTTGGCGATGAGGGCTCCATAAAGGGTGGTCAGAAGGGCTACGGCCATGGCCGGTCCGATGGCCTTGGGATCATCCATGTTCGAGAGCATTTGCACCAGACCGATCAGGGTTCCGATCATGCCAAAAGCGGGAGAATAGTCGCCGATCGACTTCCACATGTCCATGCCCCGGCGGTGGCGCTCGATGGTCAGATCAATCTCCTTCGACAACAGGCGCTCAACCGTCTCCGGCGGATGACCGTCAATACAGAGACTGATGCCTTTTTCCAGAAACGGCTCGCTGATGGTTTGATTCTCGAGCGCCAGGATGCCTTCCTTGCGCGCCACGGTGGCAAGCTGGACCGCCTCTTCGATCAACTCGCGCGGCGGCGTCGATGAGTGAATGATGGCCTTAAGCCCGATCTTGAAGGAGCCAAAGAACTCGCCAAAGGAAATCCGCACCAGGGTGGCGCCCAGGGTTCCAAGGACCACGATCAAAATGGACGGGACGTTGACAAAGACGCCGATGTCGCCGCCAACCAGGATCGCGCCAACGGCCGCGATTACCACGACAACGAGGCCAACAATGGTTGCAAAATCCATGGGGAAAAGACCCGCCCTCAAGTGATTGAACGCGTCTTATTCTACGCAAAAATCCGACGCACTGGGGCGAGCCCGGAAAAATCGGCTCAGGTCTGCGGCAGCGCACCGGTTGATAGCATTCATGCACCATGTCGCGGCAAGCGCCATTGCCCGCTGATGGTGCGCCAGCATTGCCTGCGGCATCGAGGCCATGGCGCGCGTATTGCTGTAAGCTTGCGGATTTCGTTCCCACGCAAGCGCCCCTGAAGCCGCTACCAAGGCCGCAAGAATCCTTCATGCAGACCCCGCTACCCGACTTTGCCCCACTCGATATCGCGTGGGTGCTGCTGTGCGCCTTTCTGGTCTTTCTGATGCAGGCGGGGTTCCTGTGCCTGGAATCCGGCCTGGTACGAGCAAAAAACAGCATCAATGTCGCGGTCAAGAACCTGATGGACCTGTGCCTGTCGGCGCTGGTCTTCTGGCTGTTAGGCTATGCGCTGATGTTCGGCAATAGCTATTCCGGCCTGGTCGGGCACGATAGTTTTTTGTTCGATGGCGCGGACTCGCCCTGGCTGATGAGCTTTTTTCTCTTCCAGGCGATGTTCTGCAGCACCGCGGCCACCATCGTCTCGGGCGCGGTGGCCGAGCGCATGCGCTTTTTCGCCTACGGGCTCACGGCCATCATGCTCTCGGCGCTGATCTATCCGGTCAGCGGACACTGGGCTTGGGGTGGCGCGGCGACCGGCGAGGCGACAGGCTGGCTGGCGCGGATCGGCTTTATCGATTTCGCCGGCTCCACGGTGGTGCATTCGGTCGGTGGCTGGACGGCGCTGGTGGCGGTGCTGCTGCTCGGCCCGCGCAGCGGGCGCTTCAGCGCACAGGGCACCCGCCCAATTGCCGGCGGTAATCTGCCGCTTGCCGCACTCGGTGTGATCCTGCTGTGGTTCGGTTGGTTCGGGTTCAATGGTGGCAGCACCTTCGCGCTCACCGCAAAGGTACCGCTGATCCTGTTCAATACCTTTCTGTCCGGAGCCGCCGGCGGTGTCGGCGGTCTGTTCTACAGCTATGCGCGACGCGGCTACCCGGTGGTCATGGATCTGCAAAACGGTGTCATCGCCGGCCTGGTCGGCATTACCGCCTCCTGCCATCTGCAGACGCCTGCGTTTGCCGCGCTTATCGGTCTGATCGCTGGTCTGCTGGCCTCCTGGGGCTCAGCCTGGCTTGAGCGCCGGCGCATCGATGACGCTGTCGGCGCCATCCCGGCGCATCTGTTCGCCGGTATCTGGGGCACCCTGGCCGTGGCCTTGTTCGCCCCGGCAGAGGCTTTTGAGCTTGCCGGCGGACGCCTGAACCAGCTCGGCGTGCAAGCGTTCGGCATCCTGACTATCGGTGCCTATTCATTTACCCTGAGCCTTGTGGCACTGTGGCTGATGAATCGCGTCTATCCACTGCGCGTCACCGCCGAAGAAGAACAGGTCGGGCTGAATGTCGCCGAGCATGGCGCCAGCACCGAAATCCTCGACCTGCTCGGGGAGATGGAACAGCAACGCCGACGCGGGGACTTCTCCCGGCCGGTGAGCTGTGAGCCCCACACTGAAGTGGGCCAGATCGCGCGTCAGTACAATGACGTGCTTGGGCGGGTCAACGACGAGATTCACCGCCGCGAGCAGCTTTTGCACGACCTGGCGGCGAGCGAAACGCGCAAGAGCGCCATACTCGACGCGGTGCTGGACTGCATCATCACCACCGACGACCACGGCAAGGTACTGGAATTCAACCCGGCCGCCGAGCGCACCTTTGGCTGCTCGCGGCGGATGGCGATCGGGCGGAAGATTTGCGACATCGCCATCCCCTCCGACCAACGCGCGACCTTCGAGGCCGGACTGCAATTGCAATTCAGCGGCGAGGGACATTTCTTGCTTGATCGCCGCATCCAGACCCTCTTAAAGCGCAACGAGGGCGAGAGTTTCCCCGCCGAGCTCAGCATCACTCGGGTTCGCGGTGGACAGAACATCGAATATAACCTCCACATCCGCGACATCACGCGGCAACGCGAGGTCCAGCGCCGGCTGCATCAGCTCGCGCACTTCGACATCCTGACCGGACTGGCCAACCGTGGGCATTTTCGCCAGCAGCTCGACTACTATCTGCTGACCAAGCCGAGCGAGAAGGTCGCGGTGCTGTTTCTCGATCTCGACCGCTTCAAGCAGGTCAATGACAGCCTCGGCCATGAGGTGGGTGATGAGCTGCTGCGCGGCGTCGCTGAGCGCCTGCGTCATTGCACGCGCAAAGAAGATGTCGTCTCGCGCTGGGGCGGGGATGAGTTTGTCATCGCACTACTTGGCGTCGGTGGTGTGGACAACATCCGGCACAAGGCGAGCGAGCTCGTTACCAAGCTGGCCGAGCCACATTTGCTCGACGGCAAGCCAGTGCGCTCCCCCACCAGCATTGGTATCGCGGTCTATCCAGAATCGGGCGAGACTGCGGACCTGCTGATCCGCAACGCCGACCTGGCGCTCTACGAGGCCAAGGACGCCGGACGCAATAACTTTCAATTCTTCACCCCAACACTGGCCCGTTACCATGCCGAGCGCTTTGACCGGGAGAACGACCTGCGCGAGGCACTTGCGCGTGGCGAGTTCGTCCTTCACTACCAGCCCCAGTTCGATCTCGACAGCGGAACCCTGACCGGTACCGAAGCATTGCTGCGGTGGCGGCACAGCGCCGAGGGATTAGTCGCGCCGAGTGTCTTCATTCCCATCCTCGAGGAAAGCGGCCTGATCTTGACCGTCGGCGAATGGGTGTTGCGCACCGCCTGCCGGCAGCAGGCGCAATGGCGGGCAAAGGGGGTCCCAATCCCGCGTGTCGCAGTCAACGTCTCTGGCAAGCAGTTCCTGAAGCCAGAGTTTGCCGATCTGGTCGCGCGCATCCTGCGCGAAGAAAATCTGCCCGCAAGCACCCTGGAGCTTGAGATCACAGAGACCGTGCTGGCATCCAACAACCAGATGTCCATCGACGTGCTCCACAAGCTCAAGGCAATGGGCATTGCCATTGCCATCGATGACTTCGGCACCGGCTACTCATCGCTGAGCTACCTGAAGCGCTTCCCGATCGATGTGATCAAGCTCGATCGCTCCTTCGTTGGCGAATGCGACCGCAATAGCGAAGATGCCGCCATCTGTTCGGCCATCATTTCCCTGGCGCGCAGCTTGAAACTCGACACCCTGGCCGAGGGCGTCGAGCGCGTCGAGCAAATCGCCTTTCTGCGCGCGGAAGGCTGCAATAGCTACCAAGGCTTTATCGCCGCCCCGGCGCTCTCGGCCACTGAACTAGCCGACTTTATCGAACGGAGGGCACACCAATCGATGACACACTAACCGGGGATGCGCCAAAGGAATTTGCATTAGCCCGGCGCTTTTTCTGCTGGAACACAAAAAAAGGGCATTCAAAAAGCGACAGTCGCTATACTGAAACCAGATCCCCCTGCTAAACCAGTGGATTCTCGGGTATCCTTGCGAGCCATTTAACAGCAGCCGCCCGACCGATCGGTCGCAACAGCACCCACAGATGTGCGCCGCCGATCCCGATTGGGCAAGCTCCGGCCTGCGTCCTGACAGCATTGTCATCGGGCCGGTGACGCCATCAGGTGCCATTCATGCCTACTGCCGATTCCGCCGGATCGCAATCCGCTGAATCAAAACAACTGTCGCGACGCGAATCCCGACGCGGACTCGCCATCCCCATCCTGGCCGGCATCGGACTGCTGGCCGTCTCCGTCATCCTGGCCATCTGGCGCACCGGGTTGCAGCAATCCGAGCTCGAGGAAAAATTCCTGACCGAGACCCTGGGACTCGCTCAAGCCCTGTCGCTTTGGTCCGACCAGGCATTCGACGCCGCCTTGGCGGGCAATGAACCCAGCGCAGAATTCACCCAACTGAGCTGTCATTTACACCGCTTCGCCACCTTTGCCGGCTATGCGGGAGCCTGGACTCTGATCGCGCGCGACGGCGAATACCGGCTCGGCCCCAGCAGCGATGACCCGTCCAGCGATTGCGCCACCCAAGCCGCACCGGCCATGCAAGCCCCTCCGGCTGACGTTGAGCAGGTCCTGGCAAGCGGACAGGCTGACCTCAGCGCCCGCTATTCACGCGCGCACTTGAGAATGATTTCGGCGCTGGCGCCAGTGCCAAACTCGTCTGGGCCAATGTCATCTGGGCCAAACTCGTCTGTACCAGCATCATCCCCGGAATCCCCGCGCACGACAGTGCTCGTCGGCCTTGACCTGCCGGAGCGCGAATGGCGCGTGGCAATCTTGCGTGCCGCCGTCTTGCCGTTGGCGCTGGGTGGACTGCTGACGCTGATTTTCGCCATCGCGTTCCTGGTGGTTAACCGCAGCGGCGCCAACCATATTGAAACCGCAACCAGCCTGCGCTACCTCGAGCCCATGCTGGCCGCCATGACGGGGGTGGCCCTGACCATCACGGCCACGGCCATCACCTACCAGCTTGAGCAGGACTTCAAATCCGACCTGCTTGAATGGGAAAGCGCACGCACCAGTTTCGACCTGACCCAGGCCCTGCGGTCTTTGTCGCACAACGACAGCGCCACTGCAGCATCCTCCGGCACGCAAGCACCCGCGACCTGGGATGATCTGCCAGGCAATTCTGCAAACTCCGATAGCACCACCATCATCGCCGCGATAAAGCAATCGCTGCAGCATTCAGCCAGCCAGCACAATCGCTCAAAAGTGCGCATCGACGCGAGCATACTTGCCCTGGATGAACACAACGAGGCGCGCTTAGTCGAACGGCTCTCCAAAGACCAGACGAATGCGCAAGACCAGACAGATGCACCCAGAGAGACCCTGGCACCGCTGCCGCCGCTATCCGCCGCCGCGCAACTGCAGGAACTGCTGCCGGTGTTTGCGGGCGATCGGACACTGGCCCTCAGGCTTCGTATCCTTGATGCTCAAGCCGTCAGGCCGACGACAGGCGCAGCCGGCGCCGCAGCGGCCATTGGGCTCATCCTGACCGCGGTCGCCACCGTGCTGGTCATCTGGCTGCGCGGGCGTCTGGCAAGCCTGGAGCAACTGCTCAATCAGCGCACCGCCATCCTGCAGCGGCGCGAGGAGAACTTTGCCGCTATCACCAACGCCGTGCGCGACGCCATCATCATGATGGACGCTGAGTCCAAGGTCGCCTACTGGAATCCCGCCGCCGAGCGCTTGTTCGGCTATACCGAGGCTGAAGCCCGGGGGCAGGATTTACATCAACTGCTTTGCAATTCCGCCACTGCAACCGCCTACCAAAGGCGCGGTTCGGCACAAAGGCCCGGCTCCAGCCCGGTCGTCGGTCAGCTGATCGAGCTTGAAGGCCAGCACAAAGACGGCTCCAGTCTGCCGCTTGAGCTCTCCTTGTCGGCCATGCAGCTCGACGGCCAGTGGCACGGCATCGGCGTGCTGCGCGACATCGCCGCGCGCAAGCGCAGCCAGGCACGCCTGGTCAAGCTGAACGGCTGCCTCGCCAATCTGGGCTCAGATTACCGCGAGAACATCACCCGCATCACAGCGGTATGTGGCGAAATCCTCGAGGCCGACACGGCGCTTTACAACAAGCTCGACAACGGCATGCTCACAACCCTTGGGCGCTGGAATGCGCCCGATGACCTTCCCTACCGAGATCATCCCGAGGGGCACATTTGCTACGACCTGATCAGCGGCCAGAACAGTCGCACCAGCGGACATTGCGGGGCCGTCCCCGGTGATAACGACAGCCGCGAGGCGCTTTTCCTGCGCGACCTGTCCCAGACACCCTATCTGAACACCGACCTGGCGGTGCGCAAGTACGCGCTAAAGGCGTATTTCGGCCATGTCGTGCGCTGCGGCAGCAAAAATGTCGGCTCACTGTGCGTGGTATTCAAACATCAGCGCTCGCCGAGCGACGAGGAAAAGCGCTTGCTCGGCATCCTGGCCGCGGCCCTGACCACCGAGGAAAACCGTCACTTCGCGACTCGCGGGCTCGAACTCAGCGAAAAGCGTATGTCGCTGGCCATGCGCAGCACCGGCATCGGCATCTGGGAGTACGAGCCCACCACCCGGCAGCTGCGCTTGGACGAATCCATGCACGGATTGCTGGCGCTGCAACCGACGCTGGCAGTGCGCTCCATCGACGACTGGATGCTGCGGCTGTTGCCGGAAGACATGCCCAAACTCCATCGCGTCCTGGACAACACCTTCGAGGAAGATGACGAGCTCGATGAGGAAATGCGCGTGCAGATCGCCGAGGACGAGCTGCGTTACCTGCGTATCATTGGCAGCGTTCACCGCCAGGACAGGGACGCAGACTGCTACATTATTGGGGTCTGCTACGACATTACCCGTCGCAAGGAAAACGAAGCCCGCCTGCGCCATGCCCGCGACATGGCGGAGCAAGCCAGTGAGCTAAAAACCCGGTTCCTGTCACAGGTTAGCCATGAACTGCGCACTCCGATGAATGCGGTGCTCGGATTCGGGCAATTACTCGACAGCGACCCGGACTTAAACAGCGACCAGCACGACAGCGTGCGGGAGATCCTCCAGTCCGGCCACCATCTGCTGAAACTGATCGACGAGGTGCTGGACCTGGCGCAGATCGAATCCGGCGAAGCCGATTTGCAAGTGGAACAGCTGATACTGGCCCCCGCGCTGGAGGAATCCTTGGCCCTGATCAAACAAAGCGCCGCAGACCATCATGTGCATATCGACTTTGTCAGACCCGGTGATCTAGCAGTAGCGGTGGACCCCTTCCGGCTCAAGCAAATCCTGGTTAACCTGCTCTCCAATGCGGTCAAGTACAATCGCCCCGGGGGCCGCGTGGGCCTGGAAGCCGAGGCACTGCCCGCCAGCGAAGACGCAGAAGAACGGGTGCGTATCCGCGTCAGCGATACCGGTGCCGGTATTCCGCCAGAGCAGCTCAAGGAACTCTTCGAGCCCTTCCGGCGACTGCCCGATGCACAAATGCAGGGCATTAAGGGCGCCGGTCTCGGTCTCGCGGTGGTCAAGCGTCTGGTGGCCCTGATGAACGGAGAAATCGGCGTTGCGAGTACCCCGGGCGAGGGCAGCTGCTTCTGGATCGACCTGCCGCGCCGACCCGCGTCTCTGGCCACGTCTGGGCTGCTTAAGCCGGAAAGCGCAAGCCCGCTGTTACTCTATGATGAGTGAGAATCGCCCACACGAATCAGGCTTGCCCAGCTGGCTTGCCTATCTGGCTTGCCTAGCTGGCTTGCAGGCCCGGATCGCAAATTTGGCACCTGAACAAAAAAGTGCTGATCGCACCCGAGCAGGAACCCAAGATGATAGCTGAACCGATGCGGAAAGCCGCCGCCCCATCAGCGCTCGCACCAGGCGAGGGCCTTCGCCGCCGCGGCGCGACGCACCCCAGAGCCCAGTGGATGACCCAAGCCCTGTGGATAGGCTTGCTGGTGGCGATCACCCCACTGCTCAGCGGTTGCCCGCAGGACCCGATGGGGCCAGACAATCGCATGGCGCTGATCGCCTTCGGACGTTGCGACTACGCACAGGCACTGCAACTAACCGACATGGCCATAGAGCGCGGCGATGACATGCACATTCAACGCGCCTGGATGCTAAAAGCCGCCATCCTGCGCGATCAGGGTGACACAGCCGCAGCCGAGGCCATCTACCCTAAGCTTGAAGCGACTTGGAAAGCCGCCAAAAAAACCGACCTGAAAACCAGCCGGCGCGAGCGCGACATCGCCATCCTCATCGACATCGCCCACAACGACCGCCGGGCCAACGGCTTAGCGGCAGATTGCCAGCCCTGAATCGGGGTGGATCACTCCTGGGCAAGCGGTTTGACCCAATGGTCGTTGCTTGGCAGGCGCCCGCGCAGGGCACGGAACAAACCGATGGCACTCTGGCCGCTGAGACCGTAGGGATTGAACTCGTCGCTGGTGGAGAAGCTGCGGATGATTCCGCGGATTTCCGCAGTCCAGGGCACATAGGCCATGTCCCAGTCGCCAAATTCGCGCTGGGAAATCTCTTCATGGGCGAGCAGCACCGGGCGGCTGTGACGGGCGTCCCGCATGATGCGCTGGTAGGTGTCGTTAACGGCGCTGCGCGAGCCTTCCAGACATTGCAGGAAGTAAGTCCCATTAAACAGCAGCATGCCGGAAATTGATGCCTTGGCGTTGTTCTTGCGCGATACGTCCAGAATTTGGCTGATGGCCTCTTTGTCGACGCCGGCCAGTTCGCTGCAATAGGTGATCCGCGTGAGATACATAACCGAACCCTCAGTGGTGTGATGCTGATGCCTAGGGGCGCCTTGCGTACCGAAGCATGGATAGTAAGGCGATTTGTGTCAATTTTCATCCCTCGCGGTCTCATCCTGCCTGATCTTTCGGGCCAAGCTCGCGTCCGCTGGACTATCCATTTTGCCGCGCGAATGCTATTGTTTTGCCTTGAAGGTCAACACATTATCGTCCAGCCCCGCCACGCCATTGGCCCATAATGACACAAGATACGCGGCCACCCCAGCGTCTCGGCGACGCACCCCAACACACTCCTGCGGATAGCGCGCTCGCCAAGCGCGACCGTGCCGAGGCGGCGCTGCGCGAAAGTCAGGCCCGTTTCGAGCGCCTGACCGCGGGACTAAAAGACAGTCTCTTTGTCTTCACCACGACCATGGCAGGCGAGCTGCTCTACCTGAGCGACGGCATCCAGTTGCTCGGCAAGGGCGCCTCCCAGGGCCAGCTTGGCCTGCATTGGCGTGACCTGGCCGACTGGACCAGCGAGTCTCGTAACACCCTGCTCAAGCAGTTCACCCGACTCCTGATCGGCGAGGTTGAGCGCGCTGACTTTGAGCTTGCCTATCATCATCCTGGTGGCGACATCCATCATCTCGCCATTCATGCCTATCGGGCCCAAAGTCAGGATGACGGCCATGAGTTCATCGAGGGCATTGCGCTCGATATCACCGAGCGCAATGCCCTCGAGGCCAGGCTTCGCAGCCTCGAGCGCGCCATCGACCAGGCGCCGGTGTCGATTCTGATCACGGACGCGCAATCGCAGATTGAGTATGTCAATCCGTTCTTCTGCGAAATCTCCGGCTATTCGCGCGCGGAGGTTCTTGGCCAAACACCGCGGCTGTTCAAGTCCGGCGAGCACCCGGATGACATGTATCGGGAGCTGTGGAACACGATCAAGCGCGGCGAGACCTGGCGCGGAGATCTCGTCAACAAGCGCAAGGACGGAAGCCTGCACTGGGAGTCGGCGACCATCTCGCCCATCCGCGACGCACGCGGCGAGACGGTCAACTATCTCGGCGTCAAGGAGAATATCGACGACCGCAAGGAGCTCGAGCGCGTCAAAGAGGATGTCGAGCGCATCATGCGCCACGACCTGAAAAGTCCGCTGAATGCCATCCTGGCCCTGCCCGAGCTGCTGCTGCTGGACGACAACCTAGACGACGAGCAGCGCGACTCCCTGGTCGTCATTCAGGACAGTGCCCGCAAGATGCGCGACATGATCGAGCTCTCGCTGGATTTGTTCAAGATGGAGACCGGCCAGTTCGACTATCACCCGCAAACGCTCAATCTGCTGCCGGTTCTGCGCCAGGTCACTCGCCTTGCCGAGACGCGCATCTCGGAGCGGCGGCTGCACATCCACTATCGCATCGACGGCATCGAGGGTGACCCCTCGCCCGAGCAGCCGATTTTTATCCGCGCTGACGCACGTCTGCTGTTTTCGATGTTATCCAACCTGATCACCAACGCGATTGACGCCTCACCGACGGATGAGCGCATTGTTCTGGAGCTGCGCCTTGGTGACCCGCTGCTGCTCGCTATCATCAACCAGGGCGTGGTACCCGCCGCGATTCGCTCACATTTTTTCGAGAAATACCGCACCTACGGCAAGAAGGGCGGCACCGGGCTCGGCACCTACTCAGCCAAGATGATGGCGACCACCATGGGGTTCGATATGCGCATGGAAACCTCGGATGCCAGTAACAGCACCCGGATTGAAATCTCTATGCCTGCCGGGCGCATGGGGGACTAGACGCGTTCGCAACCTCCGGGGTGCGCATGTGTATTACCACAGCCTGTGTCAGCACGGCCAGAGACCGCGTATCGCGGCAACTCCCTGAGCACCGTACGCCCAGGCGCGATGCACATCATCGGCTGTTAGCCCACCAAGGGCGTAGACCGGCAGGCGCGCAGGCCGGACCAGGCGCGCGAAACCGTCCCATCCCAAGGCTTGCGCGCCGGGATGACTGCGGGTGGGCTGCACCGGCGATAACAGGGCATAGTCGAGCTGCAGTTCGCCGGCATGCGCCAGATCCTCCGCCGTGTGGCATGAGGCGCCAACCAATCCTTGTCCGGTGAGCGGGCGCGCACTCAACTGGTGCAGGCGCGCGGCGCTCAGATGCATCCCTTGCGCCAGCTGCTGGTGCAGCAAAGGGGCAATTACCTCGGGTGAGCGATTTAGCACCAGCGGAATAGCGCATGCCTGAAAAATGGGGGCAGCGGCGCGCGCAAGCGCGGCAAATCCGCTGTCGCTAAGGTCATGCGCGCGCAACTGAACCAGCATCGCACCGGCATCGGTGGCGCGCTCAAAACAGGCGAGAAACCGCGCCATTCGCGGCTCTTGCGCCGGATCGGTCGCGTCTGGTGCATCTTGTGGTGTGATCAGACAGAGCGACGGCAGCTTGAGGGCGCTGATCACTGGACGGTCCGCGGGCGGGAATTGGTCTGGGTCGAGTGCATCAACCGGGGACCAGGCGAGCGGCTGTCCCTCACAGCCGCGCGGCTCGCCGCGGTAGCTCAGCACTAGATGCACATCCAGCAGCACATGACGGTCGCCATAGTCGTGTTCGACCTGAATCAGCGGCCGGCTCGCCTGCAATGCGATACCGAGTTCTTCGTGCAGCTCGCGCCTGAGCCCATCTACTGGCTGTTCAGCGGGTTCGAGCTTGCCGCCTGGGAATTCCCATCGCCCACCCTGATGGCTCTGCGCGGGACGCTGCGCGATCAGCACCCGGCCCGAGCCATCCCTCAGCACACCGGCGACGACATGGATCGTCGCGCGGCTCATGGGTGACGCGGCTGACGGCCCTCAGCTGCGATATTCGGCGTTGATGCGCACATAGTCGTAGGACAGATCACAGGTCAGCATGGTCGCACTCGCCCGCCCGCGCCCAAGGCGCACGCCGATGCGAAAGTCATCTTGGCCCATGACCCGCGCGCCATCTTGCTCGCGATAGTTTGGATCACGCCCGCCACCGGAGACGATACAGACCTCATCGAGCCACAGGCTGACCGGTTCGATTGCAAGTCCTGGCACCTTTGCGCGACCGACGGCGGCGAGAATCCGACCCCAGTTCGGGTCGCCGGCAAAGAGCGCGGTCTTGACCAGCGGTGAATGCGCGATGGTCGCCGCCACCTCGCGTGCCTCGGCCAGTGATTCTGCCTCGCTCACCTCAATGCGCACCAGCTTGGTGGCGCCCTCGCCATCGCGCACAATGGCGGTAGCAAGTTCCAGGCAGAGGGAGTCGAGTGCTTGCTGAAAAGCGCGGCTCTCCGGCTGCTCCGGCCAGGCCAAGGGGGGGTTGCCAAGCCGGCCGGTGGCAGCCAGCATGCAGGCATCGTTGGTTGAGGTATCGCCGTCAATGCTGATGGCGTTAAAGGAGCCGGCCACGGCCTGCTGCAGCGCTGCTCGCACAAAGGGCGCCTCGGCTGCGGCGTCGGTGGCAATAAAGGCGAGCATTGTGGCCATGTTCGGGCAGATCATGCCCGCGCCCTTGGCCATGCCAACCAGGGTGGCGGTGTGCTCGCCAAGCCTGACTTCGCGTTTGACCAGCTTCGGCTTGGTATCCGTGGTCATGATCGCCCGCGCTGCCAATTCCCAGCCGGCTGCCTCGAGCTTGGCAAACAGCTCTGGCACGGCGGCGACGATGCGCCCGACTGGCAAGTCCTCACCAATCACTCCAGTCGAAAACGGAAGCACCTCGCTGGCGGCAACCCCGCCCGCGTTCGCCACGCTCTGGCAACACTCGCGGGCATCGTTAAGCCCGCGCGCGCCCGTGCCGGCATTGGCATTGCCGGAATTGATCAACCAAAAGCGCGGGGATTCTTGCTGTAGGTGCGTTCTTGCAAGCTCTACGGGAGCTGCACAGAAGGCGTTGCGGGTAAACACCCCAGCGCATTGCGCGCCTGGGGCTAATTCAACCAGGACCAGATCGTCCCGGTCGGCATAACGCACGCCAGCCGCATGCGCCGCCAAGCGCACACCCGCAACCTGAAAGTCGCTCATGCAGCGCCCTTAATCAATCGCAGAGACGGCCCGGGCATGAGACTCAACCGATTTTGCCATGGCACTGCTTGTACTTCTTACCGGACCCGCAGGGGCATGGTTCGTTACGTCCAACCTTGCGCTCGGAACGCACAAAGGGCTGGTGTTCACTCGCTGCGCCCGCGTCCCGCCGGTTCTGGCTGTCGCCCGGGCTCGCCCCCGCGCCAGACCCGGGCATTGCGGGTTCATCTGCGGGAGCATCAAGTCCAGAGAAGGCTTCATGCTTGAACTCAAAGCCGCGGCCTTGGGCCGGTCCGGGCTCGGCGAGCGCATCCATCCCCGCAGGCCCCTGCACCTGCATGCGCGCGAGGGTGCGCACGACATCTTGCTTGATGGTGTCGAGCAGCCCCGAGAACATCTGGAACGCCTCGCGCTTGTACTCCTGCTTGGGGTTCTTCTGCGCATAGCCGCGCAGATGGATGCCCTGGCGCAGGTAATCCATTTGCGCGAGGTGTTCTTTCCATTGCGTATCGAGCGTCTGCAACATCACCGCCTTCTCGACCTGGCGCAGATTCTCTTCACCGATCTGGCGCCTTTTGTCCTTGTAGCGGGCGGACAGTTCATCGTCGATACGCTGGCGCAGCGTTTCCTCATGCAGCTCCGGATCTTGATCAAGCCATTGCTGGATCGGCCAGTCACCGCCAAACTCATCGACGAGCGCCTGGATCAGGCCTGGGACGTCCCATTGTTCTTCCAGACTCTGGGGCGGAATATGCTGATCGATCAGGCGGCCGAGCACGTCCTGGCGCATTGCCTCGACGGTGTCGGAGATGCCGGTTGCGTCCATCAGCTCACGGCGCTGCTGGTAGATGACCTTGCGCTGATCGTTGGCGACGTCGTCGTATTCCAGCAGTTGCTTGCGGATGTCGAAGTTACGCCCCTCGACCTTGCGCTGGGCATTCTCGATTGCCTTGCTCACCCAGGGGTGCTCAATGGCCTCCCCTTCTTGCATGCCGAGCTTTTGCATCATATTCGCCACCCGATCGGAGGCGAAGATGCGCATTAGGTTATCGCGCAGGGACAGATAAAAACGACTGGAGCCCGGGTCGCCCTGGCGGCCGGAGCGCCCGCGCAACTGGTTGTCGATGCGGCGGGACTCGTGGCGTTCGGTGCCGATCACATGCAGGCCGCCGGCTTCAATGACACGCTGGTGGCGGATTTTCCAATCACCGCGGATGCGCTCACGCTCGGTCTCGCTGTGCGCATTTTCGAGCTCGGCATCGAGGTTGCCGCCGAGCACGATGTCCGTGCCGCGCCCGGCCATGTTGGTGGCAATGGTGACCGCGCCCGGCTCGCCGGCTTGGGCGATGATTCCGGCCTCACGCTCATGCTGTTTGGCGTTGAGTACCTCGTGCGTGATCTTCGCGGCATTGAGCTGCTTGGAGACCAGCTCGGAGGTCTCGATGGAGGCGGTACCGACCAACACCGGCTGGCCGCGCGCGACGCAGTCCTGGATGTCCTCGATAATCGCCTTGTACTTGTCGTCCTGCTCGAGATACACCAGATCCCCATGATCAGCGCGGATCATGGGCACATTGGTGGGGATAACGACCACTTCCAGCCCGTAGATCTGCTGGAACTCGAAGGCCTCGGTATCCGCGGTACCGGTCATGCCGGCGAGCTTGGGATAGAGCCGGAACAGGTTCTGGAAGGTGATGGAGGCGAGGGTCTGGTTCTCCTGCTGGATACTGACCCGCTCCTTGGCCTCGATCGCCTGGTGCAGCCCTTCGGACCAGCGCCGCCCGGGCATGGTGCGGCCGGTGAACTCATCAACAATGATGATCTGCCCGTCGCGGACGATGTAGTCGACGTTTTTCTGAAACAACGCATGGGCGCGCAGCGCCGCGTAGACATGGTGCATCAGCAAAATGTTGGCGGCATCGTAGAGGCTCTGGCCCTCCCCGAGCAGACCAAGCTCCGTGAGCATGTCCTCGACCTTCTCATGCCCGTCCTCGCTCAGGTAGACCTGACGTGCCTTCTCATCGACTGAGTAATCGCCAGGACCAAAGTCCGGTTGGCCTTCTTCGTTGGTGATCGGCTCCTGGCGCTCAAGCTTGGGCACGATCTGGTCGATCTGCACATAGAGTTCCTGATTACCCTCAGACGGACCCGAGATGATCAGCGGCGTGCGCGCCTCGTCGATCAGGATGGAATCGACCTCGTCGACAATGGCGTAGAAGGGATCGCGCTGCACCCGCTGCTCCGGGGTGAAGGCCATGTTGTCGCGCAGATAGTCGAAGCCGAACTCGTTGTTGGTGCCGTAGGTGATGTCGGCGTGGTAGGTCTCGCGCCGGGTCACCGGGCGCAGGTGCCGAAAACCAATCCCGTCGGACGGCTCGAACTCCGGGTCATAAATGTAGGAGGCAGAATCCGGTCCCATGCCGCCGGAGGAGTTCACCACCCCGACCGAGAGACCGAGGAAATGATAGACCTGGCTCATCCAGGCGGCGTCGCGGCGGGCGAGGTAATCATTCACCGTCACCACATGCACGCCTTTGCCGGGCAGGGCATTCAGATAGGCCGCGAGGGTGGCGACCAGGGTTTTGCCCTCGCCGGTGCGCATCTCGGCGATCTTGCCCGAGTGCAACACCATGCCGCCGACCATCTGCACGTCGAAATGGCGCATACCGAGGACGCGCTTGGCGGCCTCACGCACCACGGCAAAGGTCTCGGACAGCAGATCGTCAAGCTTGGCGCCCTGCTCCAGGCGTTCGCGGAACTCGGCGGTCTTGCCGCGCAGTTCCTCATCTGACAGCGCGGCCAGATCGGATTCAAACGCGGTAATTTGCTCGGTGGTTTTCAGCAGGCGTTTGACCAGTCGCTCGTTGCGGCTGCCGAAAATCTTCTTAAAAACATTCATCCCCATGCGTGGCTCTCAACGGAAGCGCAAATTGGGCGCCAGTATAGCGCCAAGCGCGCGCCCGCGGCCATGGCGCGCCGAAGCTGGCATGCCAATCCTGACCCGGCGCGGTGATCTGACTTGGTGTTCTTAGAGACTCGCGACGCGCCCAGAGCCGTGGGGATTGAGGTAGCTCCTGGGATTGATCGGAACGCCGTTCTTGCGCACCTCAAAATGCACATGCGGCCCGGTGGAACGACCAGTGGAGCCGAGGGTGGCGATTTCCTGACCACGGTTGACCAGGTCACCTTCCTTCACCCGGTTTGCTTTGTTGTGCGCATACCAGGTCTCAAGCCCATTGCCGTGGCGAATCTCGACGATGTTGCCATAGCCATGCTTGCGCCCGGCAAACACTACCAGACCGTCGGCCATGGCCAGAATCGACGTGCCGACCTTGGCGGAGATATCGATGCCGTTGTGCATGCTACGCCGTCCGGTAATGGGGTGGCGACGGTAGCCGAAGTCTGAAGTGACGACCCCGCCCGAGCGCAATGGCCAGCCGTCTGGCCGGGTGTGCTTGGTCAGATCGCGCTCCATGATCAGGGTTTCGAGCAGGCCGAGCTTGCGCTTGCGGTCGTCGAGCGCAGAGAGCACTTTGGCCAGGTCTTGCGCGACCTCATTGATGCGGTTGGGTGGGTCTTTGTAGTGATCCGGACCACCCGCTCCGGCGGGGTTCTCGAAGTCGAATTCATCGCTGTTCAGCCCCGCCATTTTCACCAGGCGCTGCCCGAGAGCATTAACCCGCAGCACCTCGGCCTGCATTTCCGCGACCCGCACCGCGATGGTGTCGATATGGGCCTGAATCTGGCGTTTTTTCTGTTCAAGCTCGAGCTGAGTGGCTTCAAGCTCCTGCGCCAGTGCGAGGTTCGCAGTTTCCGGAGCAGGCTCGTTGAGCCGGTATTTTCCAAGCCAGTAGCCAAAGCCACCAGCCATCAGCCCAATGAGCATAATGCTCAGCAAAACAACAGAGCTGAAACCTTGCTCGGCGACGAATGATTGACGTCGATGCATAAGTACCCCTGAAAATTTCTTTCCAGTAATTGAAAGAACGGTTTAAATGATTGAATCCGAGCAGGGCCGTCGCTATCCTGACCGATGACTGGTTCAGGGCATTGGCTGACTCAGGACTGGTGGACTCAGGTAAGCTTTCCCCATCGCGCCCTTTGTTGAGCGTCGTGGATCTTAATTCGCGTCTTCCGCGTTATGCTAAAAAAACTTCAACCTGCCAGAAGCCTGGCGGGGCTTGATCAGAAAAACTTTGATCACAACACCTTTGACCGCAAGAACTTTGATCACAAGACCTCTGATAAAAGCAGGCGAGATCAAAACCAACGTGATCAAAGCAAAACTCTTGCCAAGCTCTTGCGCGAGCTTGCCGATCGCGAGCGCTTGCTTGACCAGGTCAAACCGCTACTCCCTGATGATGTCCGCAGCCACTGCTGCCAGGCAAGCATCGACGATGACTGCTTGCGGCTTTTTGCCGACTCGCCAGTCTGGGCCTCCAAGCTCAGACTTCTGACCGGACCATTACTGAGTGCTCTGGCAGAGCGCGGCCTGATGCTCGAGCAATGCCAGGTGCGCGTGTCTCCCCCCTCCTCGGCGACCGGCCCCGGCACCTTGTACACCAATTCCGACCGACGCGCCAATCCCGGTACGGATTTGGGTGCGGATTTGGGCGCGCTAGCAGGCGCAGCCTCAACTGTTAACGCGCACCGCCGTGAAACTGATAACGGGGCCACAAGAGGCGGCTCCGGGCGCATCTCGGAAATGGCTGCCTCTCATTTACAGCAGGCTGCGAAGGGACTGCCGGACGAGCGCATCGCTGCCTGTTTCAATCGGATTGCCCGGCATCACGGGCCAGGTGTCAAAACAAAACCTTGAGATTGGACGCAAATTAACGGTAAAAATTAAGCGACGGGAACCGGCTGCGCATAACTGATCGGCGCCTTCTTGGGATCGCCAAAGGTGACCTCCTCCCAGGCATCCTGGTTTTCGAGCAAGGTGCGCAGCAACTGATTGTTAATCGCGTGGCCGGATTTATAGCCGTGGAATGCGCCAATGAGTGAGTAACCAAGCAAATACAGATCACCGATCGCGTCGAGGATCTTGTGCTTGACGAACTCGTTGTCGTAGCGCAGCCCCTCCTCGTTCAACACCCGGTAGTCATCCACCACTACCGCATTGTCCATGGTGCCGCCGAGCGCAAGATTTTGCTGACGCAGCGCCTCAATATCGCGCAAGAATCCGAAAGTGCGGGCGCGACTGATTTCCTTGACAAAAGACGTGGTGGAGAAATTGATGCTGGCCGACTGCTCACGCGACGCGAATGCCGGGTGATCGAAATCGATGGCGAAAGATACCTTGAAACCGTCGAAGGGATCAAACTGGGCGAATTTATCCCCGTCCTCGACGCGGATACGGCGCTTGATGCGAATGAAGCGCTTCGCCCGGGACTGCTCCTCGATTCCGGCGGACTGAATCAGGAACACAAAGGGCGCGGCGCTGCCGTCCATGATCGGCACCTCGGGCGCACTGACGCGGACGTAGGCGTTGTCGATGCCGAGGCCGGCGAAAGCAGACAACAGATGCTCAACTGTCGAGATACGCACACCGTCTCGCACCAGGGTGGTGGACAGTCGGGTATCGCCGACGTTGGCGGGACAAGCCTTTATTTCGAAGGGTTCGGGGAGATCGTCGCGAATAAAGACAATGCCTGTGTCCACGGCCGCAGGTGAAAGCGTGAGATAGACTTTTTCGCCGGTATGCAATCCGACGCCAGTGGCGCGGATAATGTTTTTTAATGTTCGCTGCCGGATCATTGTAAGGCTCTCCGTTCGCTGCGGCGGTCCCTGCGGTGTCGCCAACTGCTTGCTCATGCTCGAGTTGTTATCGCTCTGGGTGCGATCTTCCTGGTCGGCAAGATCGTCGCCCGCCTCCGCCGTGGAACCGGGTGGTTCAACCGCGCTCCGGCCAGTAACTGTTACAGCGCCTGCTCCAGTGTCTACACCAGCGTATAACCAGGCATCCGTCGAAGCTATTGATTCATCTGCTGTATCTGCCCCATCCGCGCGAATGCAGCAGGCATCCGTCGGGAGCGACTTGTCTCGCTGGCGTGACCGGGCACTCATACGCGAGGACTCGGAATTAGCTCCAGTCGAGCCAGTTCTCGGGCGCCATATTAGGGTTTTCCCGCAGTAGAATCAAGCACTATGAGTCGCTCCGGCGCAAAAACGCCACATTTCCCGACCGTCCGGAGGCCGCGCGAACCGAAAAAAATAACCTTTTATCAATGAAACGCAAAGGTTTAGATCATTTATTTAACCCATGATGGTGAATCAATCAGGCTGGCGGCGCGGCGTCTGACGCACGACCGCACCGCCCCGTTGCGCTTGCTGGCTCCATGCGCTCAATCTGCCTGTCGACGCAGGAAGGCGGGAATATCGAGATAATCGAGGTCCGCCGCCGCCGAGCCACCCTCGGCTGCCGCTGCATTGGCCGCCGCACGCTTGTTGCGGATGTAGGCAGGCTGATCCATGTCGCGATAATCCGGTACCGAGGCGCGCTCGGGCTCATTTGAAACCAGCCGCATTTTTGGCTGATCGGCATGGGCGGCGGCGCGCGCCCCCAAGCCTGTGGCCACGACGGTGACGCGCATTTCCTTGTCCATGCCGGTGTCGATGACGGTCCCCACAACCACGGTGGCCTCATCGTCGGCAAAATCCCGCACCGTATCGCCGACCTCGGTGAACTCGCCGATGGTCAGGGAGCTACCCGCCGTGATATTGACCAGGATGCCGCGCGCGCCGGAGAGGTCGATGTCCTCCAGCAGCGGGCTATTGATGGCCGCCTCAGCGGCCTCACGTGCGCGGTCATCGCCACTGGCGGAGCCCGTGCCCATCATGGCCACGCCCATCTCCGACATCACGGTCTTGACGTCGGCGAAGTCGACGTTGATCAGCCCCGGCCGGGTGATCAGCTCGGCGATACCCTGGGTGGCGTTGCGCAGCACGTCATTGGCGGCGCTGAAGGCACCGAGCAGGCTCATATCCTTACCGAGTACGGCAAGGAGCTTTTCGTTCGGGATGGTAATCAAGGAGTCGACGGATTTAGCCAATTCCTCGATACCAAGATCGGCGACCTTCTTGCGCTTGCCACCTTCGAACGGGAAGGGTTTGGTCACCACGGCGACGGTCAGGATGCCAAGCTCGCGCGCGATCTCGGCGACCACCGGAGCCGCTCCGGTGCCGGTGCCACCGCCCATACCAGCGGTGATGAACACCATGTCGGCCCCCTCGAGCGCATCCTTGATGCGATCACGGTCTTCTTCAGCCGCGCTGCGACCAACACCGGGGTCGGCGCCAGCGCCTAGCCCCTTGGTGATATCGGTACCAAGCTGCAGAATGGTCTTCACGTTGGAATTTTCGAGTGCCTGCGCGTCGGTGTTGGCGCAGATGAACTCGACCCCTTCGATATCAGACGCCACCATATGATTCACAGCATTGCCGCCACCACCGCCAATGCCGATTACGCGGATCACCGCGGTCTGGGTCTGGGCATCTAGCAATTCAAAAGTCATCGCAGTTCTCCTGATAAGTTCCGTTGAGAGGGATTAAGAGTCGTATGTCGCGTGAGGCCAGCGCCCCACCCTTTCTTGCTTTTCCACATTTAGACGTCGCCGCTCAGCCATGAGCGGAATTTGTGCAAAGCAGCACCAAAACCGCTTCTTTCCCGATACTCGGGATGCGTCTCGAAGCGATGCTGCTTGGCGTAGATCAGAAGGCCCACACCGGTGGAATAGATCGGATCGCGCATGCGGTCCTCGAGCCCGGTGAAGTATTGCGGCACGCCGATGCGTACCGGCATCCGAAACACGTCCTCGGCCAGTTCCACCAGGCCCTTCATCTTGGCGCTACCGCCGGTCAGCACCACGCCGCCGGGGACCAGGTCCTCGAACCCGCTGCGGCGCAACTCGCCTTGCAGCAGCCCGAGCAATTCCTCATAGCGAGGCTCAACCACATTGGTGAGGGTGTGGCGTGAGAGTTGGCGAGCGGGCCGGTCGCCGATGCTCGGCACCTCGATGCTGTCGCTGCCGGCGGCGTCGCCCTGGGCGCAACCGTGGTTGATCTTGATCGCCTCGGCATGGTGAATGGGCGTGCGCAGCGCCACAGCGATGTCATTGGTGACCTGATCGCCGGCAATGGGCACCACCGCCGTGTGACGAATGGCGCCATCGGTAAAGACCGCCATGTCGGTGGTACCGCCGCCCATATCGATCAGGCACACACCGAGCTCTTTCTCGTCTTCGGTCAGCACCGAGTAGCTGGAGCTGAGCTGGTCGAGCACCAGGTCGTCTACTTCCAGCCCGCAGCGGCGGATGCACTTGACGATATTCTGCGCGGCACTCACGGCACCGGTGATGATGTGCACGCGGGCTTCGAGGCGCACGCCGCACATGCCGACCGGCTCGCGGATGCCCTCCTGATTGTCGATGATGAATTCCTGCGGCAGGATGTGGAGGATTTTCTGATCCGCCGGAATGGGCACTGCGCGCGCGGCATCGATCACCCGGTCGATGTCGCCCTGACCAACTTCGTGCTCCTTAATGGCTGTGACCCCATCGGAATTCCGACTGCCGACATGACTGCCCGAAATCCCCGCATGCACTGAGTGAATCTCGCACCCGGCCATCAACTCGGCCTCCTCGACCGCGCGCTGAATGGACTGCACCGTGGACTCGATATCCACCACCACGCCCTTTTTCAGGCCGCGCGACGGGTGGCTACCCAATCCGACGATCTCAATGCTGTCGTCCGCCTTGATCTCGCCCACCAGCGCGGCCACCTTCGAGGTGCCGATATCGAGACCAACTACCAAGTTTTCTCTGCGTCTGGACATATTCCTGTGCTCTATCGCTTGTCGTTGACCGCGGCCATGCGTTTTCCCTGGGCGTGCAAATCGTCCCCGTGTTCGGAGTGCCAGCGCACCGCCAGACCGTTGCTGTAGCGCAGATCGATCCGCTCGGGAACCGCCACGGCCTCGATGCGCGGGAAAGCCGCGAGCAGCCGATCGAAGCGCTGATCGAGCTGCTCGGTGCCAAAATTCAGCACTGGCCCGCCGAGAAGCTCCAGGGTCCAGTCCCCGCGACGATCGCGTCCGAGCCCGTCAATCAATAGGCCCAGATCGGCCAGGCGCGGCTGCCAGATCAGCAGGCGATCCACCACCTCAGCGGCTCGCTCATCTGGCCCGGACAGGCGCGGCAGACCGGCGGGAACCCTGCGATCCTGCGGGCGGAAGATCACACCTTCACGGGTGACCAGCCCGTCATCGCCCCAGCGTGCGATCGCCTGATGCTCGTTCACCTGGAGGATCAGCCGATCTGGCCACACCCGCCGCAGACTCGCGCCCTGCACCCAGGGCAGCGCCTCGATCTGCTCGCGCAGGCTGGCGAGATCCTGCGACAGAATGCCGCCGGTCAGGTGGCTCGCCACCTGCTCCTGCAAGGCTTGGCGCGAGAGACTGCGCATCTCGCCATCCACCGCGATCGCGCGAATCGGCAACACGCGCGGCTCCCACTCCGCCGCCAGCCACAGCCCTGCCGCCAACGCAATCATCAGCGACAGCGCGACGAACAGCCGCGCCAGCAGCGTCTCGGTGGTCACCCCCAGACGCATCGGGCGACTGGGTGAGTCGCGCCTGAGACTGGCAGCGATCAGGCTGTAGTAGTTGCGATCGGAGGGATCGGGCATGGGTCCTTCGCTTCGGGTTGCGGTTAATGGCGTGTGTTGAACATCAAAACGACGGTCAGGCGCCGACGGCGGCTTGTTTCAAGCTCGTGCGCAGGATGCGCGCAACCAGCTCGTTGAAATTCATTCCGCGCGCCGCTGCCGCCATCGGCACCAGACTGTGATCAGTCATGCCGGGCACGGTGTTCACTTCCAGCAAGCGCGGCTGGCCCTCGGCATCGAGCATGAAGTCCACCCGGCCCCAGCCGGTCGCGCCAATGGCATCGAAGGCGCGCAGGCACAGCTGGCTGTAATAGGCTTCCTGCTCCGCAGACAAACCGCACGGACAGAGATACTTGGTCGTATTGGCGCTGTACTTGGCCTCAAAGTCGTAGAAGCAGTTGGGCGTCTCGAGCCGAATCAAGGGCAGCGCCTCGCCGTCGAGGATGGCGCAGGTGTACTCCGCGCCGCTCAACCAGGACTCCGCAATCACCTCGGCGTCGAAGGCCGCCGCCTCGCGGTAGGCGTCTTCCAGCTCCTGCGGCGAGTCAACCCGCGCCATGCCGAGGCTCGAGCCCTCGCGCGCCGGCTTGATCATCAGCGGAAAGCCCAGCGCGGCCGCGGCGTCCATGTCCTGGCGGCCCCGCAGCACCGCGAAATCCGCCGTCGGCAGGCCACTGCCGGCCCAAATCTTCTTTGTGCAGACTTTGTCCATGCCGATCGCCGAGCCGAGCACGCCGGAACCGGTATAGGGCATGCCCAAGGTCTCGAGCGCGCCCTGGATCTGACCGTCCTCGCCGCCGCGTCCGTGCAGGATGATGAAAGCGCGCTCAAACCCGCCCTTAGCGAGCCGCTCAAGCACCTGGCTGTCAGGGTCGAGCTCGTGCGCGTCCACGCCAAGCTCGCGCAGCGCGGTCATGACCGCAGCGCCACTTTTCAGCGAAATAGGCCGCTCCGCCGATTGCCCGCCCATCAGCACCGCCACCTTGCCAAAGCGTGCGGCTTCGTCTGTGTTCATGCCTGCTCCCCTCCGACGCGATGTACCTCGGGACTCAGCCGGATGCCATGTTTCTGCTCGACCTCGTCCTGCACGCGTTCGATCAGCGCGAGGATGTCCGCGGCCGTCGCGTCGCCGCGATTGATGATGAAATTGGCGTGCTTCTCCGACACCACCGCCCCACCGACACTGACCCCTTTGAGACCTGCCGAGTCGATCAAACGCGCGGCCCGGTCTCCGGGCGGATTGCGAAACACCGATCCGCAGTTGGCACTCCCGGTGGGCTGGGTTGCTGAGCGTTGCGTCAGCAGCTCCTTGATCCAGGCCGCACCGACTTCCGGGTCACCCGGCGCCAGACGCAGCTCGGCCGACAGGAACCACTCGCCCGGCGGTCCCTGCACAGAGCGATAGTCCACCTTGAAATCCTGTGGTTCGTGGTCATGAATCTTCCCGGCGCGATCAATGGTCCTCACGCGACTGACAAAATCCCAGGTCTCCGCCCCCCAGGCACCCGCATTCATCGCCAAAGCGCCGCCAATGGTCCCGGGAATCCCGGCGAGGAATTCGATGCCGGTCAAGCCCATACGCACCGCGAAGCGCGCTGCCTTGGCGCTGGCCACCCCGGCCTCGGCGCGCAGTCGTTCTGGACCGATGCGCACCAGCTCGGCGAGACAGCCCTGGGTCTCGATCACGGTGCCGGCGAAGCCCTCGTCGGCCACCAGCAGGTTGCTACCGAGACCGATCCACAGCAGCGGTTCCTCGGTTGGTAAACCGCGAAGAAAATTGGCGAGGTCCTCGGCATCCGCCGGTCGATAGAGGCGCGCCGCCGGCCCGCCCACACGCCAAGAGGTATGCCTGGCCAGCGGCTCGTTATGCCTCAGTTCGCCGCGCAGCGGGATGCGCTCTGGAGTGCTCATGTCACCCGCCCTCCCGCGACGACGCGGCGCCCGCCCCAGTGCCCGCCGCAGGACTGGCCAAATGCTCCGGCAAGCGCGCCGCCAGCGCGCCAATGTCGCCGGCACCGCTGACCAGGACCATGTCGCCGTCCTCAAGCAGATGCCCGAGCACGCCCGGAACCTCCTCGAGATCGGCCACAAACACCGGGTCCACCTGCCCGCGCGCACGAATGGCGCGACTCAGGCTGCGTCCATCAGCGCCCGGCAGCGGCTGCTCGCCGGCGGGATAGACCTCGCACAGCAGCAGCACATCGACATCCGAGAGCACCGCGGCAAAGTCCTCGAATTGCTCCATGGTGCGGGTGTAGCGATGCGGCTGGAACGCCAGCACCAGACGCCGGCCCGGCCAACCTTGGCGAATCGCGGCCAGGGTAGCGGCCACCTCACGCGGATGATGACCGTAGTCGTCAACCAGAGTGACCCGACGCCCGTCGCCCAGGGTGACATCCTTGACCACGAAGCGCCGCCCGATGCCTTGAAACTGCGACAAGGCCGTCTGAATTGCCTCGGGCGCCACCTGATGCTCAAGAGCCACCGCGATGGCCGCAAGCGCGTTCAGCACGTTATGGCGACCGGGAAGATTCAGCTCGATCGGCAAGCTAAGACCGGAATCGCGATCCTGGACGCGGAAGCTCATGCGCGCGCCCTGATGGCTGATCTCGGTGGCGCGCAGATCGGCTCCGGCCTCGGTGCCATAGGTGCGCACCGGACGCGCGATGCGCGACTGCACCGCCATGACTTCCGGGTCGTCGGCGCACAGCACCGCGAGACCGTAGAAGGGCAGATGGTGCAGAAAGTCGACGAAGGTCTCACGCAGCCGACCGAAGTCGTTGCCATAGGTCACCATGTGATCGGCGTCGATATTGGTGACCACGGCCAGCATCGGCTGCAGCAGCAGAAAGGAGGCATCGCTCTCGTCGGCTTCGGCGATCAGAAATTTGCTGCTGCCCAGGCGCGCATGACTGCCGGCGCTGTTCAGCAGACCGCCAATCACGAAGGTTGGGTCCAGCCCCGCTTCGCCGAGAATGCTGGCGATCAGGCTGGTGGTGGTGGTCTTGCCATGGGTTCCGGCAACGGCCACGCCATAGTAGAAGCGCATCAGCTCGGCCAGCATCTCGGCGCGACGCACAATGGGCACCCGCGCGGCGCGCGCGGCCTCAATCTCCGGGTTTTCGTGGTCGATCGCGGAGGACACCACCACGGCATCCACACCGCGCACCTGCTCAGCGCGATGACCGATGAAGACGGCGGCTCCCAGGCGTTCGAGTCTCTCTGTCACAGCGCCGCGACGGCGATCGGACCCCTGGACCTGGTAACCCAGGTTCAGCATCAGCTCGGCAATGCCGCTCATGCCAGCACCGCCGATGCCGATAAAGTGCAGCCGTCGGATGCGCCCCATACTGGCGGCACTATGCGGCCGATCGATCGGCGCCTGCGCCATTGCGATTGGATTTTCCCGGCTCATGAGGCAACCAACTCCATGCAGGCATCGGCAATGCGCCCGGCGGCCTCGGGCTGCGCTTTCGCGCGCGCGGCTTCCGCCATGGACAAGCGCAATCCCGGGTCGGCGAGCAGTTCCACGAGCGGCTTGGCCAGCGTCTCGGCCGTCAGGTCTTTCTCGAGCAGCAGACGGGCGGCACCGGCCTTGACCAGAAAGCGCGCATTGCCCACCTGATGATCGTCGACCGCAAAGGGGAAAGGCACAAAGATAGCCGGCAAGCCCGCCGCGGCGATTTCGGCCACGGTGAGCGCGCCAGCGCGGCAAATCATCACGTCCGCCCAGGCGTAAGCTTCGGCCATGTCAGATACAAAAGGCTGGATGTCGGCTTGCACCCCTGCCTCCCGATACGCCTGTTGCGCCACTTCCAGCGTGCGCTCGCCGGCCTGATGACGCACCTCGGGGCGTTGCGCCAGCGGCAGCAACGCGAGTGCCCGCGGCACCAGGCGGTTGAGCGCCCGCGCCCCAAGCGACCCGCCAAGCACCAAGAGCCGCACCGGCCCCGATGGATGCGCGCGCCGCTCAGCCCAGCGTTCAGCGGGAGACGCGAGCGCGGCGATCTCGGCGCGCACCGGGTTGCCACTGGCAATGGCGCCACGCGCGGGCGGAAAACTGCCTGGAAAGCCTTCGAACACCTGATCAGCAACGCGTGCAAGCCATTTATTGGTCATGCCCGGCACGCTGTTTTGTTCCTGAATCACCAGCGGGCGGCCCTGGCGCCAAGCCATCACGCCACCGGGCCCGGAGACGAATCCGCCCATGCCGAGCACCAGGTCAGGCGCACGCCGACGTAGCACCTGGCCGGCCTCGCGCAGCGCAACGGCCAGCCGCCAGGGCGCACTGACCAGGGTCTTGATTCCCTTGCCGCGCAGCCCCTGGACCCGGAGCCACTCGATATCGAAACCGTGCTCCGGCACCAGACGCGCTTCAAGCCCGGCACGGGTTCCCATCCAGAACAACTCAGCTCCGCGCGCGCGCAGCGCCTCGGCCACTGCGAGTGCCGGGAAGACATGCCCACCGGTTCCACCGGCCATCACGGCTATCCGCGGTGCCATTGGACACCTCCAGTCGGATTCGGCTCCTGCAGCTTGCGCCGCAGTTCGGCATCGACGCGCAACAGCAAGGCCGCGCTCATCATGGCGACCACGATGGAATTGCTGCCATAGCTCATGAAGGGCAGCGTCAGCCCCTTGGTCGGCAACAGGCCGGTATTCACACCCGAGTTAACGAACGCCTGAATACCGATCAGCAGACCGATACCATGGGCGATATAGGCTGAGAAATCCTCGCCCATCTCACGCGCACGCGCGCCGATGGCCAAGGCGCGCCAGGTGACGAAACCCAGCGCTGCCATCACCGCAGCAAAGCCGACAAAGCCGAGCTCCTCGCCGATGACGGCGAGCAAGAAATCGGTATGCGCCTCGGGCAGGAAGTATTGCTTTTGAATCCCGTTGCCGAGCCCGACACCGAACCACTCCCCTCGTCCGAGCGCGATCAGCGCCTGGCTGAGCTGGTAGCCGCTGTTGAAGGGGTCCGCGAACGGATTCATGAAAGAGGTCACGCGCTCAAGACGATAAGGCTCAAACACCACCAAAGCCACCAGGGCCGCCAGCACCAGTGCAATGAGCACCAAAAAATGCACCATCGGCGCGCCGCCGAGAAACAGCAGGCCTAGCACCGTGGCGAGCAGCACGGCCGCGGTACCGAAATCCGGCTGTGCCATCACCAGGGCACCGGCACCGCCAATCAGCAACATCGGGCGCACCACGTCGCGCACGCTCAGATCGCCTGACAGCGGCCGGCGTACTAGGAATCCGGCGAGATAGACCACCGTAAACAGCTTGACCAGCTCCGAGGGCTGCAGGTTGAATCCAGCGAGGCGAATCCAACGCGTGGCGCCATTGACGCTGTAGCCGATTCCAGGGACCAGCACCAACAGCAGCAGAACCATGCCCCCCAACAACAGCCACAAACCGGCGCGCTGCCAGAAGGCAATGGGCAGGCACCAGCAGACAAAGCCAGCCGCGGCACCCATGGCCAGCGCTATGACGTGGCGGTAGAGGTAATAAAGGGGCTCGAAATGCGGCGCCTGCGCACCGATAGGCATCGAGGCCGACGCCACCATGACGAAGCCGAGCCCGAGCAAGAAAACCAGCGCCAGCGCCAGCGGATAATCCAGCGGCGCCAGGGTCGTGCCGACGCGCTTATGCCAGCTACGCGGCATGCGTGGCATGCGCTCAAGCGGGACCAATGCGGCAGCGGAATTGGCTGCAGTTGTCGCGCCTGTCATCGCCGCATCCTCGTGACGGCTTCGGCGAAGACCCGCCCGCGTTGGCGATAGTCCTCGAACATATCGAAGCTGGCGCAAGCCGGTGACAGGAGCACCGCGTCGCCTGGCCGTGCAAAGCCACGAGCCCGGGCAACGGCGTCTTCCATGTCCTCTGCCCGCTCCAACGGCAGCGCTGCGGGCGCCACGGCCTCGATCAGGGGCGCATCGCGACCGATTAGCACCAGGGCGCGGGCAAATTGCTCAAGCGCCGGGGTCAAGGGAGCGAAGTCGGCGCCCTTGCCGTCACCGCCTGCAATCAGCACCACCTTGCCCTCATGCGGGAGCGCGCGGGCGACGCCCTCAAGCGCCGCGATGGTCGCACCGGGATTGGTCCCCTTGGAATCGTCGATCCAGCGCACGCCGCCGGATTCTTTCACCAGCGCACACCGATGCGGCAGACCCGGGAATTCCCCCAGCGCCGCGCGCATCGGCTCCAGTGCAAGCCCATAGCAGTCGCCCATTGCCAGCGCCGCCAGGGCATTGGCAAGATTGTGCTCACCCACGAGTGCCAGCTCGCGCACCGGGATCAGGTCTTGGTCCCCGCGACAAATCCAGGTCTCCCCGCCCTGCGCGCGCAGCCCCCAGTCCAGATCGCGCTCGGGTTGCCCAAGACCAAAGCTGACAACAGGATCAACACCCGCCGCCAAGGCGCAGGACGCAGCATCATCACGATTGACCACGGCAGCCTCGGCACCTGAGAAAATCCGCTGCTTGGCGCTGGCATAAGCGCTCAGATCGGGATAGCGGTCGAGATGATCGGGGGAGAGATTGAGCAGGGCCGCGACACGGGGGCGCAGTGAAGCAGTGGTTTCGAGCTGAAAGCTTGAGAGTTCAAGCACATAAAGCTCATAACTCGACGCAAGCAACGCCAGCGCCGGCGTGCCGAAATTGCCGCCGACCGCCACATTGAGGCCGGCCTCCCGAGCCATCTGCCCGAGCAGTGCAGTCACCGTGCTCTTGCCATTGGAGCCGGTAATGGCGAGCACCGGCGCCGACACCGCCTGGGCAAAGAGCTCGATGTCGCCGCAGACTGGGACATCGCGCCCGGCGAGATAAGGCGTCAGCGCGCTCAGGGGCACGCCGGGGCTGAGCACGATCTGATCGGCCACCCTAAAGGCACCGGCATCCCAGCCGCCAAGCATCATGGCGACGTCGGGGAATTCATCACTCAGGGTCTCGGCACCTGGCGGCCGGTCACGGCTGTCGGTCACTGCCACCTGGCAGCCGATGCTGGCCAGATAGCGCACGCAGGACAAGCCCGTCACCCCGAGTCCGACCACCAGTACCCGAGCACCCGAGAGCTCGGGCACGGCGCCAATTCGCACACAGGTCCCGGAGCCAGTTTCGGCCCTGGTGCTTGGCGCCATTGGCGAGATGATGTTGAGTTGACTCGCGCTCATCGGATCTTCAGGCTCGCCAGTCCAATCAGTACCAGCACCACGGTGACAATCCAGAAGCGCACGATTACGCGCGGCTCTGGCCAGCCCTTGAGCTCGTAGTGGTGATGCAGTGGCGCCATGCGGAAAATGCGCTTGCCAGTGAGCTTGAAGGACGCCACCTGCAGCATCACCGACAGGGTCTCGAGCACGAAGATGCCGCCCATGATGAAGAGCACCAGCTCTTGATTGGCGACCACGGCAATGGCGCCCAGCGCCGCGCCCAGGGCCAGGGCACCGACATCGCCCATGAACACCTGCGCGGGATAGGTGTTGAACCACAAAAAGCCGAGCCCGGAGCCCACCAGGGCGCCGCAGAAGATCACCACCTCGCCCACCTCGGGGATGTGTGGAATTTTCAAATAATTGGCGATCTCGGCGTGCCCGGCGGCATAAACCATAATGCCCAGTCCACCAGCCACCAGCACCGCCGGCAGCACAGCTAGACCGTCCAGCCCGTCGGTCAGATTCACCGCATTGGAAGCCCCGACTATGACCAGATAGGCAAAGAGGATGAAGAAGGGGCCAAGCTGTATGGCAACCTCCTTGAAATAGGGCACCAACAGCTCGGTCTCGTGTGGCGACGCGGCAGTGAAATAGAGATAAAGCGCCGCCGCCAGGCCAAACACTGTCTGCAGCAGATACTTATAGCGCGCGGGCAAGCCGCGGGAATCGCGCAGAATGAGCTTTCTGTAGTCATCGATCAGGCCAATCAGCCCGAAGGCCAGGGTGGTCAACAGCACCACCCAGACGAACCGATTCGACAAGTCCGCCCACAGCAGGGTGCTGACGGCGATGGCGACCAGAATCAGGGTGCCGCCCATGGTCGGAGTGCCGGCCTTGGAGAAGTGGCTGCTCGGTCCATCGTCGCGCACCACCTGACCAACCTTGTAGCTGCTCAGCCAGCGAATCAGCGGACGACCGACCAGCAGGGCGATCGCCAGCGCTGTGATCACCCCCAGAATCCCGCGCAACGTCAGGTAACGAAAGACAAAGAATGCGCTCTCGTACTGCCCCAGCCAGTTGGTTAGCCACAACAACATGTCAGTTCACCTCCGCCCCGGTGCACAGGGCATCGGCAATCTTGTCCATCGCCGCCAGGCGCGAGCCCTTCACCAGCAGCACATCGTCCGGCTGCATCTCGGCGCGCAGCGCGGACAGCAACTCGCGCTGACTGTCACAGGCCAGCGCCTTGCTAGATGCTTGAGTGGCGGGTTGGACGGAGGACTGGCCGAGCTCCCGAGCGGAAGATTCATTAAAGGCCGCGGCAGCTTGTGCGGCCAGCGGACCAACGGTAAACAACCGCGTGACGCCGGCATCGTGCACCTGGCGCCCCATGTCCGCGTGCAGAGCAGCGCTGTCCGCGCCCAGTTCACCGAAGTCGCCCAGCACCAGCAGCGAGCGCCCGGGCAGATCGGCCAGCACCGCCACGGCGGCGGCGAGCGAGTCCGGATTGGCGTTGTAACTGTCGTCGATCAGCCGCTCGCCCTCGGCAGTGCGACGCGGCTGCATGCGCCGCGCGACCGGCTGCAGCGCGGCAAGTCCGTTGCGGATGGCAGAGACCGGCAGCTCCAGCGCCACGGCCAACGCGGCGGCGGCCAGTGCGTTATTCACATTGTGCCGTCCGGCCAGACTCAGCTCGATCTCCAGCGGCTGTTCCTGACCCGGCAGTTGCGCCGAGAACAGGGTGCGAAAACCATCCTGGTCCCAACGGGTGCGAATGGATTCTGGGTCGGCCCGCAGCAGCGCGCCCGGCCCGGTGCCGAAAGGCAGGCAACGGCGGGCGCCGGCCAGCTCTTTCCACAGAGGCGTCCAGAGCACGTCGGCCATGAAAGCGAAGGTGCCATCGGCGCGCAATCCGCAGGCGATCTCGCCCTTGGCATGCGCAACCCCTTCGAGGCTGCCGAAGCCCTCGAGATGAGCGCGCCCGGCATTGGTGATGACCGCCACCTCGGGCGCGGCGATGCCGCTCAGGTAGCCGATCTCGCCGTGATGATTGGCGCCCATTTCGAGAATCAGAAAATCCTCATCGCGCGCGGCGAGCAGCGTGAGCGGCATGCCGATGGCATTGTTCAGATTGCCCGCCGTGGCGCGGGTGCGCCCGACCTGCTGGCAGATGGCGGCGGTCATTTCCTTGGCGGTAGTTTTGCCATTACTGCCGGTAATGGCAATCACCCGCCCCTTGAAGCGCGCGCGCCAGGCCGCCGCCAAACGCCCGAGTCCCTGCAGCGGATCATCAACGATCCACTGCGGCAGATCGGCTGGCAGCGCCCGGGCGACCATGGCCGCCACGGCGCCTTGCTCGGCGGCAGCCGCGACATAATCATGCCCGTCGAAGCACTCACCGCTGAGCGCGATAAATAACTTGCCGGTGCAGTCCTGACGGCTGTCGGTGGTTACGCCGTCGAAGGCGACATCGGCGCCCTCCAGACGTCCACCGGCACTCGCCACGGCTTGCGCGAGCGTCCACATCATCCGTCTCTCCCCCGCCATTCGCGTAGCGCCTGCATCACCTGGGCGCGGTCGCTGAAGCGTGCCTTTAGCTCACCCATGTCCTGTTCAGTCTCATGACCCTTGCCGGCGATCAAAACTGCATCCTCCGGACCAGCCATCAGCAGGGCGCGGCGGATTGCGACACCGCGCTGACGCTCTGTAATCGTTGAAGTGGACTGATTTGCCGGGCCATCCTTCGCCGAGTCAACTTCCGCGCGGCTTGATCGCGGTTGGTCACTTGCCGCGGCGGATGAAGTCTTCCCTCCAGGCTCACCAATACCCGAGAGAATTTCGGCAATGATCACGTCCCCGTCCTCATGGCGCGGGTTGTCGTCGGTCAGAATAATACGGTCGGCCAGGCGCGCGGCGACCTGCCCCATTAGCGGGCGCTTGCCACGGTCGCGCTCGCCGCCGCAGCCAAAGACCAGGATCACCTGCCCGCGGCAATGCGCGCGCAGCTCCATCAGCGCCTGCTCGAGGGCATCCGGGGTATGGGCATAATCGACCACGCACAGCGGCTCGCCCTCGGCGCCGAAGCATTCCATCCGTCCCGGCACGCCTTTGACGCGCGCAAGTTGGTGCAAAGCGGTCTCGAAGGCCATGCCGCGCGCCAGCAACACCGTCAGCGTGGCAAGCAGGTTTGCGGCATTGAAGCGCCCGATCAGCCCTGCACTGAACTCGCCCACGAGCAGCTCGGCATCCTCCCCATGGCGGCGTGCCTCGACCTCGAGGCGCAGCCCGCGCTGATGCAGCTCCAGATGGCGCGCGCGCACCAGCAGGTCGCAGCGACCCTGCACCGCCGGCGCCAGACTGAGTGCCGGATTCAGGCTATAGAGCGCGAGCTTGACACCAGGCGCCAGGGTCGCGAGCACCCGGGTGCTGAAATCGTCATCGGCGTTGAGAATGGCCCAGCGCAGCCCCGGCAGCGCGAACAACCGCGCCTTGGCCGCCGCATAGGCTTCCATGCTGCCGTGATAGTCGAGATGATCCCGAGTCAGATTGGTCAGCAGTCCGACGTCGAAATGCACCGCATCAGCGCGTTGTTGTGCCAGCGCATGCGAGGAGACTTCCATCGCCACCGCCTCGGCACCCTGGTCGCGCAGTGCAGCGAGCGTCGCCTGCAGACTGATCGCATCCGGCGTGGTCATGCCAGTGCTTGACAATGTCTCAGGAAACCCCTGCCCGAGAGTGCCGACGATGGCGCAGCGCGCCTCAGCCGCCAGGCCTTGCGCGATGAAATGACTGACGCTGGTCTTGCCGTTGGTGCCGGTAATGCCGATCACCTCAAGCGCGGTGCTCGGGTCCTGGTGGAAGCGCGCGGCAATGTCGCCAGTCCGCGCGGCGAGCCGCTCGACCGGGATCACCGGCAGCCCCAACTCAGCGGCCAGCGCCCCGATCTCGCCCTTCGACCACCGCTCGGTGGGTTCGGCGGCAATGGCAACGACACCTTGCCCAACCAGCGCGCGGGCAAAATCCAGCCCATGCGCCCGCCCGCCCTGGCAGGCGAGAAACAGACTGCCCGGCGCCGCCTTGCGGCTGTCGAGCGCCAGAGCCGAAACCGGCACCGGCGCTACCGCAGCCGTCGTCATGCCGACAAGCAGCTCATCGAGCAGCCAGCCGCCGGGACCTTGGGCACGCGCGGCCATCATCTCAACAACTCCGATCGCGGGTCGGAACCGGCGGTCAGCAGCAGCGACGCGGCCGGGTCATCAGGCGGCACGTTGTACAGGCGCAAGGCCAACTCCATGACCTTGGCGAACACCGGCGCTGCCACCAGTCCACCGTAGTATTGCTTGCCGCCCGGTTCGTCGATCATCACCACCATCACAAAGCGCGGCGCGCTCGCGGGTGCCATGCCGGCAAAGACGGCTTGATAGCGCCCATCGACATAACCATCGGGGCCGGCCTTCTTGGCAGTCCCGGTCTTGCCGGCGACTCGATAACCGGTCACCGCGGCACGCTTGGCGGTACCTATTGGGGACACCACAGTCTCAAGCATACGGCGCACCTCGCGCGCGGTTCGCGCGGAGAATGCACGTTCTGACTTGCCACCGTGATCGCGTCGCAGCAGAGTGGCCGGCCGCAGCAGACCGTCGCTCGCGAGCACCGAGTAAGCGCTGGCGAGCTGCAGCGTGCTGACATTGAGCCCGTAACCAAAGGCCAGGGTGGCATGCTCAAAATCCGACCATCCTTCGAAACTGGGCAGATAGCCGGTGCTGGCCCCTGGAAAGGGCTGTTCACCCTCGTCCCAGTGAAGGGGCTGACCAAAGCCCACACGGTCGTACAGCTGCCACAGCAGTGATCGATCCATCTGCTGGGCAATCTTTACAATGCCGACATTGCTCGATTTCGTCAGCACGCTGGTGGTATTCAGTAGCCCGTAGTTGTGCACATCCCGCACGCGGTTGCGGCCCACTTGCAAAAAGCCCGGGCCGGTATCGACGGGACTGGCCGGATCGATGACACCGTTCTCAAGCGCCATCGCGACTACCAGCGGCTTTACCGTTGAACCGGGCTCGAACACATCCGTCAGCACCCGATTGCGCCGCTGCGCCGCCTGCTCCGAGCGCGGAGCATTGGGATTGAACGAGGGCTGCGAGGCAGCCGCAAGCACTTCGCCGGTGTTGACATCAAGCAGGATGGCGGTGCCGCCGACCGCCTGATGCTCGCTCACCGCGCGCTTGAGTTCACGGTAGGTAAGGTACTGCAAGCGCCGATCCAGGCTGAGAGACAGATCGTCGCCATGGCGGGGCGGGCGGATCTGCTCGACCTCCTCCACCACCCGGCCACGGCCGTCCTGTATCACCCGGCGCTTGCCGGGAATGGCCCGCAGACGCGGGTCATAGGCCAGTTCGATGCCTTCCTGGCCCTGATCGTCGATATCGGTAAAGCCGAGCACATGGGCAAAGACTTCGCCGCCGGGATAAAAGCGGCGGTACTCGGTCTCAACGCCGAAGCCCTCCACATCGTAGCGGCGCACAACGGCCTCGGCTGCTTCGGCCAGACGCGGTTCGACGCGCCGACGCAGGTACATGAAGCCCTTGTCCTGATGATTGGCCAGACGCTGTTCGAGCACCGCCGGGTCGAGTTCCAGGCTGGTTGCAAGTGGGGCGATAGCCTGCGGTCGCTTGCTCAGCGAGCGCGGGTCGATACTCAGACTGGCAACTGCGGTGCTAATCGCAAGCGGCTCTCCGTGACGATCCATCACCATGCCGCGACGAGCGGGAATTTCGCGCTCGCGCACTGAGCGCAGCTCACCCTCGTGCTTGAGAAAATCGGTCTCCAGCACCTGGCGGTGAAAAGCACTCGCCAGCACCGCGCTGAAGCCAAGTCCCAGGCAGGCCAGCAGCACCAGCCGCCGCGCCTGAAAGTTAGGCTTTTGCGTCAGCGCCTTCTGCCAGCGCTCGGCGCGTTTTTGCCGCTCCGCTTTAGTTGCCATGGGTCACAACCTCCAGCACCCGCACTTCCGCTGCCTGCGGCAAATGCATGCCGAGTTCCTGTCGGGCACGATCCTCAAGGCGCGAATGCGCGATCAAGGAGGCTTCCTCTAGGCGCAAGCGGCCCCACTCCACATCCAGGGCGTCGCGCTCGGTGCGCGCCTCCTGCAAGCGCACAAACTCGGCGCGGGTAAGGAACTTGACATAGGCCACCGACACGGCGCTCGCGATCACCGCGAAGGCCAGCAGAGCGAAGCCAATCAGGCGCGGGCGAGTCATGGCAGACGCTCCGCCACCCGCAGGATGGCGCTGCGCGCGCGAGGATTGGCGGCGATCTCCGCCTCGCCCGAACGCTGCGCGCCGCCAATCACCCGCAGCGGACCGCTCGCCTGAGGGCCGCGCACAGGCACGGATTTCGGCACCACGGGCCCGCGCGACTGCTCGCGGATGAAGCGCTTGACGATGCGATCCTCAAGCGAATGAAAGCTAATCACCGCCAGTCGCCCGCCGGCCGCGAGCACGTCCGTCACGCCAGCAAGACAGGTACGCAATTCCTCGAGCTCCTGGTTGATCAGGATGCGCAGCGCCTGAAAGCTGCGCGTGGCCGGATGCTTGCCGGGCTCGCGCGTGGGTACCGCGCGCTCGATCAACCGCGCCAGCGCGCCTGTGGTAGTCAGTGGTCGTTCGGCACGCTCGCGCTCAATCGCGCGCGCGATACGCAGCGCGAAGCGCTCCTCGCCATAGTCCTTCAGCACTCGGGCGATCTCCGCCACCGGGGCACGTGCCAGCCAGTTCGACAGGGGCTCGCCGCTGTTCGGGTCCATGCGCATGTCAAGCGGGCCGTCCTGCGAGAAGCTAAAGCCACGCTCGGGCGTGTCGAGCTGCGGTGATGAGACCCCCAGGTCAAGCAGAAACCCAGCGACATGTCCAGCCACGCCAAGCTCAGCAAGGCGCGCTGGGGTCTCAGCCAGCCGACTGTGGTGGACTTGCATCCGGCTGTCGCGCCGCTGCAGGGCTTCGCCCGCAGCAATGGCCTCGGGGTCGCGATCGAACGCAAGCAGGCGACCAGCCGCCCCCAGCCGCTCAAGCAGCGCGCGCGCATGCCCGCCGCGCCCGAAGGTCGCGTCGACATAGATGCTTGCCGGATTGATCGCCAATGCCTGCATGGTTTCTTCCAATAGGACAGGTTGATGTTCTCGATGCCAGGGCGCAGTGCCGTCCCCAAGGTCGCCACCGCCGGCCTCGGCCATCCCGTTCTCCGTTGTGCGGCCTGGGTCCAGCCGGGCCTAGATCGAAAGTGAGCCGAGCTCGGAGTTCGCGGCCAGACTTGCCATGTTGAAAGAGGCCTCGGCCTCCTCGAGGGTCTTGCGCCAGGCCGCCTCATCCCAAAGCTCGAATTTGTTGCCAACGCCGACCAGCGCGGCGCGTTTATCGAGCTGCGCGTAATCCCGCTGCTCGCTGGTGACCATCACACGCCCCTGAGAGTCGATCTCGACCTCGTTGGCGTAGCCAATCAGCAACCGCTGCAGGGCCCGGCTTTGCTGGTCGAAGGACGGCAAGCTCATGAGCTTGCGCTCGATCTCTGTCCAGGTGGAGTCTGGATAGACCAGCAGGCAATGTTGCGGATCAGCAGTAATGACCAGTTTGGAGTCGCACAGACGCGCCAATCGCTCGCGCTGTCGCGCGGGGATCGCTAGACGCCCCTTGGCGTCGAGATTCAAATAACTGACTCCACGAAACACGTTGATTACCGCCCGGCGACTTTTCTCCTAATTCCCCACAGTTCCCCACTAGCGATGATATTAGGAGAGGTTCCGCCACCGGTCAAGGAGGCTTGAGCGATTTTTGTCGATCTGACAGCAACTTACGGAGAATTCTTACGACCGACTCAAACAAAAAATAAAACTGTTGTTTTTCAGTGTTATGAAGCAGTATTATGATGTAAAATCGAGTTATTGGCGAGGAGTTTGGCAGGGGAGATCAGGCGATTTAGGGACTACACCGAGGCAATCCCAGCATGCTGTCGGTGGGCGGTATTTCGCGCGATTGCAAGGGTAATTCAGGCTAGACAGAGAAATACGCGCGCCCCAAACCACCGCTCGTCGGAAAAAGAGCGGCCGGAAGCGTCCGGAGAGTGAACGGGCAGCAGGGGGCTGCGAAGCTGGTGGGGAGAAGTGGGGGGAAATTATCCCGCCTTGACGATGCGCTCGATCTGACGGCGGTGGGTGCTGGTATGGAATGCGGCGAGCGCGTGCCATTGCGCGGCCGACAAGGCGCCGAACCAGGGGTGTGGGCAGCGATTGCCGGCATGGAGGTTACCGAGCTTATCGACGACCTCGGTATAGCGCTCGAGCAAGGTAGCGAGGCTGTCAAGCTGCTCGGGGCCAGCACTGGCGACGGGCTTGAGGTCTTCGAGCGGGAAATCGACGCCCGGATCATGGCCCGCGTAAAGCCGTGGCAAGAGCGCCGTGATGGCCGTGTTGGCAATCACCAGATGCTCGAGCGTCATATACACCGACCAGTTGCAACTGTCGCTCTCGACCCCAAGAAAGCGCCGAATCCGAACGCGTCTTTGCCCTGCCTCGACCGACAACCCCGATGCCAGCGCGAGCGCCAGGCGAGACTCCTCGCGAAACATAGCGGTGATGCGGTCCTTGGAATAGAACCTGGCTGTCAGCCGGATGCTCGTGGCAAGCAGCGCGCGCTCCAGCGCGGGAATCCCGACGCCCTCGGCTTTCCGCGGCTTTTGTCTCATACTGACCTCATCACAACGCTTGCTACTTGCCGGCGGAGCCCTGTTTTGCTGGGGGCTGTTTTGTCGGGCGCAGTTTCTTTGGGTTCATTTTTTTGGGTGCTGCGCCGGGGCCTGCTTGCCGGTTTGCTGCTTGCCCCAGGTATCGCGCAAGGTGACGGTCCGATTCAGCACCAAGCGGCCTGCCTGGCTGTCGGAATCGACCATGAAATAGCCCTCTCGCTCGAGCTGAAAACGCTCGCCGGGTTTGGCGCCTGCCAGGCTTGCCTCGGCCTTGCAGGCATGCAGGACCCGCAGCGAGTCCGGGTTGAGATCCGCGCCAATATCGCCCCCGCCAGCACCGGGGCTGGGGGTCTGAAACAAGCGGTCATAGAGTCTGACCTCGGCATCTACTGCGCTGTCCGCCGCCGCCCAGTGGATGACACCTTTGACTTTCCGATCCGCCGGATTGCACCCGAGCGTTTCTAAGTCGACCGAGGCGCGCAGCTCCAGCGGGTTGCCGTCCGCGTCCCGGATGATGTCCTGGCAACGGATCACATAGGCATTGCGCAGGCGTACCTCCCCACCCGGCACCAGGCGTTTGTAGCCCTTGGGAGGATTGTCGGAAAAATCCTCGCGGTCAATCCAGAGCTCGCGGCCGAAAGGCAGGGTGCGCGTGCCCATATCGGCATCTTTCGGATGGCGCGGCGCCTCGAGCGCATCAACGCGGTCCGCGGGCCAGTTCTCAAGAACAACTTTCAGCGGGCGCAGCACCGCCATGGCACGCGGCGCGGTAGCGTCGAGATGATCGCGAATGGCGCTCTCGAGCATACCCATTTCGACCAGATTATCGGCTTTGGTCACGCCAATGCGCCCGCAGAAATCGCGGATTGACTCGGGTGTATAGCCGCGCCGGCGCAGCCCGGCGATGGTCGGCATGCGCGGATCATCCCAGCCGGTGACCATGCCCTCCTCGACCAGGCGGGTCAGAATGCGCTTGCTCATCACGGCATATTCGAGATTGAGCCGGCTGAACTCGATCTGGCGCGGGCGCGACGGCACCGAGACATGCGCGATGCACCAATCATAGAGCGGGCGGTGGTCCTCGAACTCCAGGGTGCACAGGGAATGGGTCACGCCCTCAAGTGCATCCGAGAGCGGATGGGTGAAATCATAGGTGGGATACAGGCACCAGGCAGCGCCGGTCTGATGGTGGATCGCCCCGCGCTTGATGCGATAAAGCACCGGATCGCGCATGTTGATGTTGGGCGAGGCCATGTCGATGCGCGCGCGCAGAGTGCGGCTGCCGTCGTCGAACTCGCCGGCGCGCATGCGCTGAAACAGCTCCCGATTCTCCGCCACCGAACGGTCGCGATTGGGGCTGTCGCGCCCGGGCTCAGTCAGGGTGCCGCGATAGGCGCGGGTATCCTCGGCATTCAGGTCGCACACGTAAGCTAGGCCTTTGTCGATCAACTCGAGCGCAAAGCCATAGAGCTGCTCGAAATAATCGGAGGCGAAGAACACCCGCTCGCCCCAGTCGTAGCCGAGCCAGCGCACGTCGGTCTTGATGGAGTCGACGAATTCCGGACTCTCTTTGAGCGGATTGGTATCGTCAAAGCGCAGGTTGCACTGACCGTCGAAGTCCACGGCGAGACCGAAGTTCAAAACAATGGACTTGGCATGGCCGATGTGCAGATAGCCGTTCGGCTCCGGCGGAAAACGCGTGATAATGCGCGCATGCTTGCTGGCGGCAAGGTCTGCCGCGACGATCTGGCGAATAAAGTTCGTGGCGGGCGTGGCGGGCGCGACGGTCTCAGGCATCAGGCAGGACTTCCGGAAATCAGAGAAACAGCTGGCGACCCCATTCCCCGGGGGTTCCCAGAGGCGCCGACTGAAAGAACTGCCCGAAAGGATACTACAGCTTGCCGGCGCGGGACATCGGCGAGCAGCCGCCTCGCCCGAGTCTCGCGCCGACGCGCTGGGCCTCAGCCCAAATCCGCCTTGGGCAGATTCCAGACCTCTGGGGAGTTAAACAGCCGATTGAGCAGCAGTTCGCGCTGCATCTCGAGCTCGCGCGGCATGTGATCGCCAAAGCGCGCGAACAGTTCTTCCTGATCATGGCCTTCCTGGCGGCCGATTTCCTGGTCGACGCGCATGATGGTGTCGAATTTCTCCTCGCTGAAGTCGATTCCGGTCCAATTCAGAGCCTCATACGGCGGCAGTAACCCGTAAGGGCTTTCAACCGCAGGTGCGCGGCCCTCGCAGCGCTCGACGATCCATTCCAGCACGCGCATGTTGTCGCCAAAGCCCGGCCAGACGAAATGGCCGTGGTCATCCTTGCGGAACCAGTTGACGCGGAAGATGGGCGGCGGCGTAGCGACCTTTTTCCGCCCGATGCGCAGCCAGTGCTTCCAGTACTCGGCCATGTTGTAGCCGCAAAACGGCAACATGGCCATGGGATCTCGGCGCATCGACTTCTGCGCCACGGCCGCGGCCGTCGCCTCGGAGCCCATGGTGGCGGCCAGATAGACGCCGTGCTCCCAGCTGAAGCTCTGGAACACCAGCGGGAAGTTCTTGCTGACACGCCCGCCGAACAGAAACGCGCTGATGGGCACACCGGCCGGATTCTCCCACTCGGGATCGACCGACGGGCACTGGGACGCCGGCGCCGTGAAGCGCGAGTTGGGATGCGCGGCCGGTCGGTCGCTATTCGGCGTCCAGTCGTTGCCCTGCCAGTCAATCAGATGCGCAGGCGGCTCCTTGGTCAGCCCTTCCCACCAGACATCGCCATCGTCGGTCAGCGCGGTGTTGGTGAAAATGGCATTTTCCTTCAGCGACGCCAGCGCATTGGGATTGGAGCTCTCATTGGTCCCTGGCGCGACGCCAAAGTAACCATATTCCGGATTGATCCCATAGAAGCGCCCATCCTCTGGATTCGGCTTGATCCAGGCGATGTCATCACCGACCGTCGTCACCTTCCAGCCCTCGAAACCCGCGGGCGGAATCAGCATCGCGAAGTTGGTCTTGCCGCAAGCGCTCGGGAAGGCAGCGGCGACATAGTGCTTTCTCTTTTCAGGCGACTCAACACCGAGAATCAGCATGTGCTCGGCGAGCCAGCCCTCGTCTCGCGCCATCACCGAGGCAATGCGCAGCGCGAAGCATTTTTTGCCAAGCAGCGCATTGCCGCCATAGCCGCTGCCAAAAGACCAGATTTCCCGTGTCTCGGGGAAATGGACGATGTATTTGTTGTCGATGTTCGCCTCACAGGGCCAGGGCACATCGTCCTGGCCGGGCTCGAGCGGCGCACCAACACTGTGCACGCAAGGGACGAAATCACCGTCCTCGCCCAGGGTGTCGAGCACCGCCTGCCCCATCCGCGTCATGATGCGCTGATTGGCGACAACATAGGGTGAGTCGGTAATCTCGATGCCGATGTGCGCAATCGGCGAGCCAATCGGCCCCATGCTGAACGGGATGATGTAAAGGGTGCGCCCGCGCATGCAGCCGGAGTAACGCTCCTTGAGCTCGGCGCGCATCGCTTTGGGGTCCATCCAGTTATTGGTCGGGCCGGCGTCTTCCTCGCGCTCGGAGCAGATAAAGGTGCGATTCTCCACCCGGGCGACGTCACTCGGATGCGAACGCGCGAGAAAACTATTGGGGCGCTTCTCCGGGTTCAGGCGGATGAAGGTTCCGCTCTCGACGCATTGATCGCAAATGCGCTTGTATTCCTCTTCCGAGCCGTCGCACCAGTGAATGCGCTGCGGCGTGGTCAATTCCGCGATTTCATCCACCCAGGCCAGCAGCCGGGCATTTCGGGTCCTGCTTGCACCATCGTGAGTCATGGTCATGCGAATAAGGCTCCTATTTCTAGTGAATTTTGTTGGGTCGAGAAAACGTCCTAACTTTGGTGGTCAATGTTTTGCGATATCGAGCATGCAAAAACATCTCGGCATGCTGGTTTCCCAATACCGAAACGGCATGAGACTTCAGCTTGTTTTGGGCCGGGTGATAGTCACGGGGGACGCCGTGAATACTTCCCTGTAGGCTTCCCAGCGGCGTCCTGCCGCTGGAGACCCCCGTGCCGATCACCCGACCCAAAACCGAAAGCGCATTTGTGATCGCTATAACTCCAGGCGTCTGGCTGTAAATCCAAGTCACGCAATTGTCGAGCCAGAACGACCGGCCTTCATGGCATCGCTGCGTTGTCGGATGAAAGACAGACATGCCAACCTGGCAACTGCTTTAGCGCGACCGGGCTGGACCTCGCGGGCCTCGCGTCTGGTGCCTGTTGTTACCGGCTCCGCCCGGGGCTTTCACGCGACCTCCAGTGCGCGAACCGGGTCGCGCACCTGCCGGCGCACTTTCTCGCCCACCCCCGGGGCCCCGCGCCCGTGGCGGTCGGGGTGCTGGCAAGCCAGCGAGTTGCAGCAGGCCGGTTTCCTCCTCCTCGGTCAGCTCCCGCCATTCGCGCGGGCGCGGTCGGGCGCCGAGGATCACATTGCCGAAACGCACGCGCTTTAAGCGACTCACGGTGCAGCCGGCCGCTTCCCACAGGCGTCGCACCTCACGATTGCGCCCCTCGCACAGCACCACATGGAACCATTGATTCTGACCACTGCCGCCGGAAGGCACAATATCCTCAAACCGGGCCTCACCATCCTCGAGCTGCACCCCATGGGTCAAGCGGTGTAGCACGGAATCATCCACCGGCCCCTGCACCCGCACGGCATATTCGCGCTCCACGGCGCGCGAAGGGTGCATCAGCGCATTGGCCAGATCGCCGTCGTTGGTCAGCAGGAGCAGCCCGGCGGTGTTAATATCCAGCCGCCCGATGGCAATCCAGCGCCCGTCGCGAATCCCGGGCAGATGCTGAAAAATGGTGGTACGCCCTTCCGGATCGCGTCGCGTCACCACCTCGCCCTCCGGCTTGTGGTAGGCGATGATGCGCCGGCGTTTTAATTCCTCGCGGGCCAGGCGAACGGGCTTCCCATCGACCGTCACCTTATCGCTGCGCACCACCCGATCGCCAAGCTGCGCCTGATGCCCGTTGACGCGCACCCGCCCAGCCACGATCCATTCCTCCAGCCGCCGGCGCGAGCCCAGACCCAATTCCGCCAGCGCCTTCTGCAAACGCACGCCTTGCGGATGACCGCTTTCCTCGCTGCTCATGGTATTTCCTCATCGCCTTCAGGCGGACTGACTTCCGGCGCGTCCTCTTCAGGCCCGGGCGGCGCGAGTTCGGCCAGCGTTGGATGATCGCGCAGCAACTCGGCCGGGTCGCGCAGATCAGCGAGCGGCGGCAGTTCGTTCAGTGACTTCAGGCCAAAGTAATCCAGAAAGGACTTGGTGGTGGTGTAGAGCGCCGGGCGCCCGGGAACATCGCGATGCCCGACCACTCTCACCCATTCGCGCTCAAGCAAGGTCTTGATAATCTGGGTGCTGACAGAAACCCCGCGAATGTCCTCGATCTCCCCGCGGGTGATCGGCTGGCGGTAGGCGACCAGCGCCAGGGTCTCAAGCAGCGCACGGGAGTATCGCGCTGGCTTTTCGTCCCACAGCCGCGCCACGCGCGGGGCGACCTCGGCACGCACCTGGATGCGATAGCCGCCGGCAACCTGCATGACTTCAATGCCGCGCCCGGCATAGTCTTGCTCGAGCCCATCGAGCGCTGCGGCCACGGCCTCGCGCGGGGGCTGCTCGTCCTCCTCATAGAGCGACAGCAGACGCTCAATACTAAGCGGCCCGCCGGCCGCCAGCAGCGCGCCCTCCACCACTTGTTTGAGCTCGGGCGGCGGCATCGTCAGGCGACCGTCGGTTCGTTCGCCGCGTCGCGCACGCGCACATGAATGGAGGCGAAGGGATCGGCCTGCACCAACTCCAGCACCGAGGTTTTGATCAGCTCGAGGATCGCGAGAAAGGTCACCACCACCCCGGGGCGCCCTTCGGTGGCGTCGAACAGCTCGACAAAGGGCGTGAATCCGCGATCTTGCAGCCGCTCCAGCACAATGGTCATGCGCTCGCGCAGGGACAGGGACTCCTGCGATACCCGATGCGCGGCCGACAGGTCCGCGCGCTCAAGCACGGCTCGCAGCGCGAGCAGAATATCTGCTAAGTCCACCTGCGGGGGAATACGGCGCAGATAGCCCGTCGGCACTTCGATCTGGGTCTGCACCCAATCGCGCTCCATCCGCGGCAGTTCGTCGAGCTTGCGCGCGGCCTGTTGAAAACGCTCGTACTCCAACAGACGCCGCACCAACTCGGCGCGCGGGTCGTCGGCGTCTTGATCTTCTGATTCCGGGCGCGGCAGCAACATGCGCGACTTAATCTCGCACAGGAGCGCGGCCATCACCAGATACTCGGCCGCCAGGTCCAGGCGCATCTCTTTCATCAGCTCGACATAATCCATGTATTGCCGAGTGATGTCGGCAATCGGAATGTCGAGAATGTCCAGGTTTTGGCGCCGAATCAGATAGAGCAGCAGGTCGAGCGGTCCCTCGAAGGTCTCGAGAAACACCTCAAGGGCATCCGGTGGGATGAACAAATCCTGCGGCCAATCGACGAAAGGCTGGCCCCGCACCAGGGCGTGCAATGCATCCCTTTCGGCCTCGCCCACCGGCAAGGCATCCACCACCAGATCTGGTGGCGGTCCGGCGGCGGGAACGGGCGCGGTTTGCGTGCTCAGTGTCATGGAATGGGAGTTGGCTTTGCCGAACGCGAGAAGTCAGCGGGCTGAGATCACAGTATCCCCGTCAGCCGCGTTGCGAGAGATTCCAAGGAGTTGAAAACTCTTGGCTACCCCTGCGCAAGGGACATGGCATGGCGCACCTCGGCCATAGTCTCGCGCGCCACATCGCGGGCGTGATCACAGCCGTCGTTCAGAATTGAGCGCACCAGCTCGGGCTGCTGTTCGAGTTCACGCGCTTGGGCTTGAATGGGCTCGAGCTCGGCGAGCACGGCATCGATGATCGGGCGCTTGCACTCGATGCAGCCGATGCTGGCCGCGCGACACCCCTCCTGCACCCAGGCGCGGCGCTCGTCGTCGGAATAGACCTGATGGAACTGCCACACCGGGCAGACATCCGGATCGCCCGGATCGGTGCGGCGCACGCGCTTCGGGTCAGTCGGCATGGTGCGCAATTTCTTTTCGATCTCCGCCGGGTCATCGCGCAGGCCAATGGTATTGCCATAGGACTTGGACATCTTCTGCCCGTCGAGCCCGGGCATTTTCGCGGCCTTGGTCAGCAGCGGCTTGGGCTCAGGCAGAATCACCCGGCCGCCTCCTTCGAGATAGCCGAACAGTCGCTCGCGATCGCCCAAGGTCAGGTTGGCCTGGGTCTCGAGCAAGGCACGGGCGACCTCAAGCGCCTGTTGATCGCCCTGCTCCTGATAATTGCGTCGCAGGTCGCGAAACAGGCGCGCGTTTTTCTTGCCCATTTTGCGCACGGCCAGTTCGGCCTGCTCCTCGAAATCCGGCTCGCGCCCATAGATGTGATTGAAGCGGCGGGCAATCTCGCGTGTCATCTCGACATGGGCGACCTGATCCTCGCCGACCGGCACCATGCCGGCGCGGTACATCAGAATGTCCGCGCTCTGCAGCAGCGGATAGCCGAGAAAGCCGTAGGTCGCCAGGTCTTTCTCTTTGAGCTTTTCCTGCTGGTCCTTATAGGTTGGCACCCGTTCCAACCACCCGAGCGGCGTGATCATCGACAGCAACAGATGCAACTCGGCATGCTCAGGCACCCGCGACTGCACAAACAGGGTCGCGGAACCGGCGTTGATGCCGGCCGCCAGCCAGTCGATCACCATTTCCCAGCTGGCCTTGGGGATGTTCCCAGGCTGCTCGTAGTCGGTGGTCAAGGCATGCCAGTCAGCGACGAAGAAAAAGCACTCATACTCATGCTGCAGTTCGATCCAATTCTTGAGCACGCCGTGATAGTGCCCCAGATGCAGTCGACCGGTCGGGCGCATGCCCGAGAGCACGCGCGCATGCGCAGCGGATACCGAAGACAATGTCGCTATACCTCGCAGAAGTTCTTAGGGCAGATCAAAAGCAGTGATCAGATCAGAAATAATCAGATCGGAATAATCAGATCGGAAAAAGCTCGCGCACGATATCGGCACCGGGCATCAGCGACAGCACCGCCGACACCATCGGGAACAGGATCAGACCGAGCGCGCCAGTGAAGAGCATCACGATCAGAATGATCAGACCGAAGGGCTCGAGTCGGCTGAAATAGTAGGACAAGCGCGGCGGCAGCGCGGCGTTCAGCACCCGCCCGCCATCGAGGGGCAAAAGCGGAAACAGATTTAGCACCATCAGCACCAGATTGATCAGCACACCAGCCGCGCCCATGTAGATCAGCGGCAGCGCCACCCAGTCCGAGACCGGCAACAACAGGGAGCCAAGCTTGATCGTCAGCCCCCAGGCCAGCGCCATCAGCAAATTGGCCGTTGGACCTGCCGCGGCCACCAGCGCCATGTCCAGGCGCGGCTGGCGCAGGTTACGCCAGTTGACCGGCACCGGCTTGGCCCAGCCAAACAGGAATGGCGCCCCGCCAAGCGATGAGAGCAGGAAAATCCCCAAGGGCACCGCAATGGTGCCGACCGGATCGATATGCTTGATCGGATTGAAGGTGACCCGCCCCAACATCAAGGCGGTTTTGTCACCGCGCCGGCTGGCCACCCAACCGTGCGCCGCCTCATGCACCGTGATGGCAAACAGCATCGGCAGCGCGAGGATGGCGATCAGGGGAATCAGTTGCTTGAGTATATCCATTGGAAAATTCTAAGGAGTCGGCCGATAAGCCGGGTTCTGTCGTGGACAATCATTCATCTGGGACAGACGTCACCGTCTGCCTCGTGCGACCTACCCGGGAGCCCATGCGGGCCGCATGGCGCGGCCCCGTCGGATGGGGCCGCCCGCTCCTCTATTTGGTCTTGCTCCGGGTGGGGTTTACCCTGCCACCCCTGTTACCAGGGGCGCGGTGCGCTCTTACCGCACCATTTCACCCTTACCGCCCGCCGGCCAGCGAGCTGGCAGCGGGGTTGGCGGTGTCTTTTCTGTGGCACTTTCCGTAGGCTCGCGCCCCCCAGGCGTTACCTGGCACCCTGCCCTACGGAGCCCGGACTTTCCTCCCTCCAGCGCCTTGCGAACAAGGCCCGAACAGCGATTGTCTGGCCGACTCCTGCTGCAGTCTAACCACCCTCGCCCTGGGCGCCAAGCGGCGTGTCGGGGCTGCGGCCGATTCTATGATGCTCAAGCTGACAGGACTGCTGTTTGTACCAGGCCCAGCGCCGGCGTCCGGCGGCCAGCACCTCGGGCGTTTGATCGATGAGTTCGCAGACCCGCTGAAAGCGCGCAAAGAACTCCGGTACATCCAGCGCCAGGTTGAGCAGCACCTGATGCTCCTGCGCCGGCTGGCCATCCGGGCTGATCAGCACCGGCGTCAATTCGACATCCACTTCACCGACCAATCCGTGCGGCAGAAAACTGCCCTCGCGAAAGGTCCAGAGCAAGCGGTCAAGTGCCCGCGCCTGGGCGGCATCCGGACAATGCACCAAGGCGCGCAGCCCCTGGGCGCGTATTTTCTCAATCAGCTGACAAGCGAACTGAAAGCGGTCACCGCGACCAGCCTCCAAGGTGTAGAAATCGATACGCGTCATCGCATTGCCGTTGGTGTCATGCCCGCATGACGGCTCGCTTGCGCTACTGCGCCAAGCCAGCCCGGCGCATCAGATACTCGAGCAGCAGCGGCACCGGCCGGCCAGTCGCGCCTTTTTCCTTGCCGGTCACCCAGGCGGTGCCGGCGATGTCCAGATGCGCCCAGGTATATTTTTTGGTGAACTTGGCCAAAAATGCCGCTGCGGTAATGGCGCCGCCATCGCGTCCGCCCACATTTGCCATGTCGGCGAAATTGCTGTCGAGCTGACTGTCGTAGTCCTTCCATAACGGCAGGCGCCACAGCCGATCGCCGGCGGCATTCCCTGCGGCCAGCAGCGCTTCGGCCAGCGGCTCGTCATCGGTGAAAAGTCCCGAGGGGTGGCGGCCCAGCGCGACGATCACGGCGCCTGTCAGGGTCGCCATGTCGATTACCACCTCGGGCTCGAAACGCTCGCAGTAGGTCAGCGCATCGCACAGGATGAGCCGCCCCTCGGCGTCGGTGTTCAAAATCTCGATGGTTTGGCCAGACATGCTGGTGACGATATCGCCCGGCTTGTTAGCGGCGCCATCGGGTAAATTCTCTGACGTTGGTACCACGCCAATGACGTTGAGTGGCAACTTGAGATCGCGTACCGCCTGCATGGCGCCGATCACCGCCGCACCGCCGCACATGTCGTATTTCATCTCGTCCATGTCAGCGGCCGATTTGATGGAAATACCACCAGCGTCGAAGGTGAGCCCTTTGCCCACCAGCACCACCGGGCGCTCACCCTTGGCTGCGCCATGATGCTGCATCACGATCAACTTCGCCGGCTCGCGGCTGCCGCGCGACACCGACAGCAGCGCGCCCATGCCAATCTCAGCCATTGCTGATTCGTCAAGCACCTCGACGCTAAAATCCTCACCGCCCTCAGCCAGGCTGCTAGCCTGCTCGGCCAGATAGCTCGGCGTGCAGATGTTGCCAGGCAGGTTGCCGAGCTCGCGCGCCAAACTGGCACCGGCGGCAATGGCTCCGGCATGCGCCGCAGCCTGCTCCGCCGCGGCCAGATCACTGCTTGTCTCGGCAGCGGGCGCTGAACCCGACGCGGAAAGCTGTTCGGACCCAGCCCAGAGCCCCAGGGATGCAAGCGGAGCTTTGGCGTTGGGCTTCTTGGCTTTGGTGCGCTCATAGCGATAAGCGCTCTGCGCCGCGGAGTGCGCGAGCGCGCGCTGGCGCTGGTAGGGAGTCATATCCGCCACCGGCACCTCGGCCAGCGCGCAGGTGACTTCAGTCAAGCCAAGCTCGGCACAGCGCGCGAACACGGCCTTGAGCACCTTATCAAGCACGCGGCGGTCGAGTTCCTCTGCCTTGCCGCAACCGGCGAGCATGACGCGCTCCGCCGCCACACCCGGCACCTGGTAGAGCATCAGCGTCTGCCCGGCATCGCCGTCGAGATCGCCGCATGCGAGCAGTTTACCCAAGTGCCCGCCGCTGGCATCATCAATACTCTGCGCTGCGGCGGAAAGCTTGCGCTGCTCAAAAACCCCGAGGATCAGGCAAGCCGTCTCGAGTGCTGCTAACTCGCCCGTTTTGACTGAGAAATCCATGCATCCTCCAAAACATGCTGTTTGTCGCCCGGCCCGGTTAAACACTGGCAGCGCCAGTGACAGACCAATCAACATTTAGTCTAACGGATTCGCGCCCGCGCCATGAAGATTCTCGACCGTTACCTCGCCATGGCCGTCATCACCGGCACCCTGATCACGCTGGCCGCATTGCTGCCATTGCTCGGTATTTTCATCCTTGCCGACGAGATGGACGACATGGGCACCAATGCGTATGGATTCTCTTCGGCCTTGATGTACGTGACCCTGAGCCTCCCGCGCTATGCCTATCAGCTGTTCCCAATCGCCACTCTGATCGGCGCCCTGGTCGGTCTCGGGCTGCTGGCCAGCCGCTCGGAGTTGGTTGCCATGCGCGCGGCAGGCGTCTCTATCGCCCGCATTGTGCAGGGCGCCATGGCGGGCGGCGTGGCCCTGGCCATCGCCGCCCTGGTGGTTGGCGAAGGCGTGGCACCGCTGACTGACCAGCATGCTCTGGCATTGCGTTCGAACGCCCAGAGCGAGCAGGACCTGCAAATCACCGAGCATGGCTTCTGGGCGCGCGATGACAACTCCTTCGTTAACGTGCAGCAGGTGCTGCCGGATGCGCGCTTGCAGGATATTTTTATCTTCGAGCTTGAAGACAACCGGCTGATCGCCACCACCCACGCACAAGAAGCCCATTACGAAAACGACAAATGGATTCTGAACGGCATCGCTCGCAGTCATATCGACAATGACAGCGTCCGCACGGAGTACCTTGAGCAGGACAGCTGGCGCTCACTGATAGACCCGGCGCTACTGAAAGTGATCGTCGTCGAACCCCGTTCCCTTCCCATTTGGGGCTTGTGGCGCTACCTGCGTTTTCTCGATAGAAGCGAGCAGGACAGTGGCCCTTACCAGGTCGCCTTCTGGGGCAAGCTGGTTCATCCCCTTCTGGTGCTCGCCATGATCTTCGTCTCCATCCCCGTGCTACTGGGATCGGCGCGCAGCACCGGACTGGGCATGAAAATCTTCGCCGGCATCCTGATCGGCATCGCCTTCTATCTGGTCAACCGGACTTTCACCTACCTGGCACTGCTCTATGGCCTCAACCCGGCCCTGGCCGCGTTTTTCCCGCCAGCACTGTTCGTGCTGACTGCGCTCTGGATACTGCGTCGGGTTGGGTAGCCATTCATGCCAAATGTAGACCACGCCTCATTGTGTCCACTCTCGGTTTGAAAGTGTGTGAATTTTGTCCGCGCCTCACCGGGCCATCATTGTCTACCCGATGTCGCGCGAGCAGCCGACCTTGCCGGCTCAGTGGGACCGCAGCCAATCGCGCATGGCGTCATTCACACGTGTCTGCCAGCCGTCGCCCGTCGCGCGCAAGCCTTCCAGCACATCGGCGTCGAAACGGACGGTTGCAAACACCTTAGTCGGTGCTTTCTGTGCATCGCGCGTGCGCCGACGCTCGGCCAGGGCAGATTTCACAGCATGGTAGCCGCCGCCAGGAACGAAAACAGCGTCTTGCCAATCTTCCGGCTGTGTCGGCGGGCTATCTGGATCAAATGCAACCTCCTCGGGCGCCGCATCGATCATTGCCTGAATTTCTTCAGGGCTGAAGGTTTTGGAAGAAGTTTCGGGTTTCACGCTTGTCACCATAACGCAATGAAATGATGTGTGGTCCGGTCTCCCGGTCCGTCCAGACCATCACAACCACGCGCGTGCCGAGCAAACCAAGGGTTTTCCAACGCGGTTCGCCATAGCGCTCGCGGGTGTCCTCTACGGTAAAGACCGGGCCATCGAAGACCGCCACTCCATCGGACAAGTCCAATCCATGCTTGGACAAATTGCCGCAGCGCTTCTTCTCGTCCCAGGTTGTCATAATTAAACTGTATTAGCGGAAACCTATTCGGTCAAATCAGCGCTGAAACAGGTCGAGTCGCCGTGTGCACGCATGGTCGCACAAGCCTGTCGCGCCTTCCCGAGGGGGCCAGGATTAACAAAATTTCATGCGCTCGCCAGTGTCCGTTAAGCCGCCAAGGTTGAGAATGTTTTGCATGCTGGAGCCCAGGGGGCTTCGGCGGGTGTGAACTCAAACCAGTTGCTCGCTGATGATGCGGGCGGGAGTAATGGCGATGCAGACGTCGAAAAGAATCTTGCTGACCGGTGTTCTGGCCCTTTCCGTCGCTGGTGGTGCGGTCGGTCAGTTGCTGGCTGCAACTAACCCTGACAGCAAAAGCACGCAATCCTCGCAAGGAGCTCAGGACGCCGCCAGAGTGTCAGAGCATGGGATGACCGCCATGAGCGACATCCAGCTCGCGCGCTTGGCGATTAACGATGGCTACACGGACCAAGCCGGTGAGTTGCTCACTAAGGCGCGCACGCTCTTGGATCAGGTCGAGGAAGAAAATCCGCCTGTAACAGTCAGCACGGAGGTCAAGGTTGGCGATGAGCCGGCGCAGAAGCAGTCAGTAACGGGCAAGCCCAACATGATCCCGATTCTGAGCGAAATCGGCGTCATTGAGGCCGTCGTTGCGGAAAAGACCGGGGCTGATCCTGCGTCAACGAAGGGAAACGCAAAGCAAACGGACGCTGCAAAAACCGACAAAAGCGCAGCGGATCAGTCGGCGTCAGACAGCTCCAGCGTGAGCAAGGCGCAGCAGTCTGCAGCAATAGCCGAGGCGAAAACACAATTGCAACAAGGCGATGCGAAGGCCGCGGTCGAAACCCTGAAGCCGGTTGAGCTAGCACTGGTGGCGCGGGTCGTAACCATGCCTTTGAAGGAAACCAGCAAGCATTTGGACGAGGCCAGGGATCAGCTCGAGCAGTCGAAATTCCACGAGGCCAATCTCTCATTGAAAGCCATTGAGGATGGGCTGGTCGTGGCGACCAAGTCCGTGATCGAGCCGGTCGCTGCCATGACTCCCGATGGAAAAGCCGGAAATGACGGCAAAAGCGGGACCTGAGGCACACCACCGGGTCAAGAGACCCTTGAGATTGGGTCACTGCTGATCTTGACCACACTCCACGGGCGTCGGAAAAACCCAGGCGGTTTTTCGACGCCGGTCATCAAGAACAAGCCGCATCTTTGGATGCGGCTTTTTTCAATCCGTGCCCCAGGGTGCGAACGAAGAATCCGCGCCATTGGCCTAACGGTCATGCAGGGGTAGCGGCACCCCGGAAAATGAAAGATGCTAAGGGGGAGCCCGGGCAGCGAGGTCGGTCAACTATTTGGCGACTTGATCCTGATTCCTAACGTGACCCGCCGCCGCTGCTCCGAACCCCGGAATGCATCGCCACAGAGCGCACGGTAAAGAGGTCCAGGCGCACACCGCCTGAGAGGGATGTCGGTGGCGGCCTGCGCGGGCTCCCTGTCGTCAGTGTAATCGTTGGGGAGCGCGCATGGAACTGACACCGATCTTTAACAGCGTTGTGGCGTTGGATATTCATCATGCGAAGATCACCGCCTGTGCGTTGATTGCGGACGCCGATGGTGAGGTACGGGTTGAGTTGAAGGAGTTTGGCGGGTTCAAACGTGAGCGCCGCGCCCTGGCCGAGTGGGTGGCCTCCTTCGCGCCCGAGGTGGTGGTCATGGAAAGCACCGGCATCTACTGGAAGAGCCCCTATGCGGCCCTGGAACGGGTGGGCATAGCCGCCTTGGTGGTCAATGCCCGTCATGTCAAACAGGTGCCTGGGCGCAAGACCGACATCGCCGATGCGCAATGGTTGGCGATCCTCGCGCGCAGCGGGCTGCTCACGGGCAGCTTCGTGCCGCCGCAGAATCTGCGCGAACTGCGCTTGGTCTCGCGCCAGATGCAGAAATTCACCGGCATTCTGGCCGGGGAGAAGAACCGCTTGCACAAGGTGCTCACTGACGGGGGCATTCGCCTCTCGGCGGTGGTCAGTGACATCCACGGCACCTCGGCGCGGGCGATGATCAAGGGGCTGTTGGCCGGGGAGACGCCACAACAGGTCTTGAGCTACGCAAGCAAGCGGCTGAAGGCCACGCAAGAGGAATTGCTCGATGCGCTCGATGGGGAACTCAGCGACACCCATCGGTTTGTTCTACGGGAGATTCTCACCCACATCGAAGAGCTCGAAGCGCGCATCGAGGTGTTTCGACACCACTTGCTCAGCGCTCTGCAGCCCCATGAGTCGCTGCTGCATGCCTTGCAGACCATTCCCGGGCTCGACGCGCCCGGCGCGGCCATGCTGTTGGTGGAAATCGGCACCGACATGGACGCGTTCGGCTCTCCCGAGAAGCTCGCCGCCTGGGCGGGTGTTTGTCCAGGCAACAACGAATCGGCCGGCAAGCGCAAGAGCGCACGCGCGCGCAAGGGCAATCCCTATGTCCGACGGATTCTCTGCGAGGCCGCCCATGCGGCCAGCCGCACCCGCTGTGCGTTGGCTGAGAAGTTCAAAGTCTTGCTCGTTCGTCGTGGGCGAAAACGGGCGATCTTCGCGCTGGCCCACAAAATTTTGAAAATCGTCTTCGTGTTGATCCACCGTGGCGATTATTACCGGGATGCCACGGTCAACTACGAAGCCATCAGCGTTGAACGCAACGCACCGCGTTGGATTCGGATGCTCAGGAAGTACCACTACATTCCAGCCTGAGCCGCCGCGACAATCCGTTTTTTTCAGGCCGCCAAGCGGTCAGGGGGTGGTTTGCCTCAAGCTACCTGCATCTTTCACGGTAAAGCGCAGGTCCTGGATGTATTGGCACCGCCGTCAGACAAATAACCGACTAAACTCAAACCTGAGGTGCCGACGCCGATTGTGATGATCATCCTTGGGGGTCAGTCAACAGCGCCACTCCTCGCGGGCTAGACTGAACACAAAATTGCGCTGCCACTCATGACAGTCAATCAAGATTGTCCCTCAAACATGGGCAGCGATCACACAACGGAGCACCGCATGTATAAGCAACACCCTATTCTGACGCATCATCTTGCCTCGGTTTGCCTGACCACCCTCTTTGCCCTGTCCGCCTCGCCGGTGTATAGCGAGGAAGGCGCCCATTGGGGCTACGAGGGCGAAGTGGGGCCAACGCATTGGGGGGAGCTGAGCCCTGAATGGCTCATGTGTGGCCAAGGCCGTAACCAATCTCCCATCGACATCCAGGGGGCACTTGATGCGGATTTAGCGCCCGTTGGCTGGCATTATTCTGAGAAAACCAATGACGAGATTGTCAATAACGGACACACAATCCAAATCAGCTACAAACCCGATAACTGGATCCTTGCCAACGGACACGACTATCAACTGAGGCAATTTCATTTTCACTCGCCGAGCGAAAACCACATTGCCGGCCGGGAGTTTCCGCTTGAAGCGCACTTGGTCCATACAGACGCTGCTGGCAATATCGCCGTAGTTGCCGTCATGTTCGAAGAGGGGGCAGCCAACCCCCTGCTCGAAGATGCATGGCAGCTCATGCCGGAGGAACCGGGCACCCATACCCCACTGCCAGCACGGCCATCCGCCGCTGGTCTGCTGCCCAAAGAGCGGGACTATTTCCGTTTCAACGGCTCCCTCACCACACCACCTTGCAGCGAGGGAGTGTTATGGATTGTGATGAAGCAGCCCGTCACCGCGAGTGGTGATCAGATTGCTCGTTTCGCAAGCGTGATGGGACATCCGAACAACAGGCCGCTGCAGCCGATCTACTCACGCGCTGTTCTTCAGTGAGGTGACAACGGGGCGGTGAACGCCCCGGTGCTTAGGCCTGCTTAGCCCTGTTCAGCGAGATAGAGCCAGGTATCCACAACGGTATCAGGGTTCAGTGACACACTGCTGATACCCTGCTTGACCAACCAGTCGGCCAGGTCGGCATGATCGGACGGCCCCTGGCCGCAGATACCCACATACTTGCCTCGGGCCTTGCAGGCAGTGATAGCCAGTTCGAGCATCTTTTTCACCGCAGGGTCGCGCTCGTCGAAATATTCCGCCACCAGGCTGGAGTCGCGGTCGAGGCCCAGGGTGAGCTGGGTCATATCGTTGGAGCCGATGGAGAAGCCGTCGAAATACTCGAGGAACTCATCGGCCAGCACGGCGTTGGAAGGAATCTCGCACATCATGATGAGCTTGAGATCCTTCTCACCACGCTTCAGCCCTTGGGCGGCCAGGGCCTCGGTGACGCCCTTGGCCTGACCCAGCGTGCGCACGAAGGGGATCATGACTTGCACATTGGTCAGCCCCATGGTCTCGCGCACGGTGCGCAGAGCCTCGCATTCCATTGCGAAGCAATCCTGGAAATCCGGCGAGAGATAACGCCCGGCGCCGCGGAAGCCGATCATGGGGTTCTCTTCATGCGGCTCATAGCGCGGACCGGCTATCAGATTGGCGTATTCGTTGGACTTGAAATCTGACATGCGCACAATGACCGGATTGGGCGCAAAGGCCGCGGCCAGGGTCGAAATCCCTTCGACCAGGCGCATCACAAAGAACTCACGCGGTCCCGGATAGGCGGCGATGCGCGGGGCGATCTCGGCCTTGAGATCAGCCGGCAGGCTGTCGTATTCCAGCAGCGCCTTGGGATGGATGCCAATCATGTTATTGATGATGAATTCCAGCCGCGCCAGGCCGACGCCGGCATTGGGCGTGCTGGCAAAGGCGAAGGCGCGCTCCGGGTTGCCGACATTCATCATCACCTTGACCGGGACCTCGGGCATCTTCTCGAGCTCAATACGCTTGTGCTCGAACTCCAGCAAACCCTGATAGACATAGCCAGTGTCACCCTCGGCGCATGAGACGGTCACCTCGGCGCCCTCGGCAATGCGATCGGTCGCGTCGTTGCAGCCGACCACTGCCGGCACGCCCAGCTCGCGCGCGATAATGGCGGCATGACAGGTGCGCCCGCCGCGATTGGTGACAATTGCCGCCGCGCGCTTCATCACCGGCTCCCAGTCCGGGTCGGTCATGTCGGCGACCAACACATCGCCGGCCTTGACCTGATCCATCTGGGAGAGGGATGTCACCACCCGCGCACGCCCGGCACCGATGCGGTTGCCGATGCTGCGCCCGCTGGCAATCACACTGCCGGATTGGCGTAGCTGATAGCGCTCAATCACGCCGCCGGTGCGGCTCTGAACCGTCTCTGGGCGCGCCTGCACCACATAGAGCTGGCCGTCGTTGCCATCCTTGGCCCATTCGATGTCCATCGGCCGACCGTAGTGCTGTTCGATCAGCACCGCCTGGCGGGCGAGCGCCTCAGCTTCCTCATCAGTGATGCAGAAGCGCTGGCGCATATCCTCGGGCACATCCTCGGTGCGCACCGGCGCTTTGCTGCCGGACTCGGCATAGACCATGCGCACAGCTTTGTCCCCCACGCCACGGCGCAGCACCGCCGGGCGCCCGGCCGCCAGCGTGGGCTTGTGAACATAGAATTCATCGGGGTTGACCGCGCCTTGCACCACCATCTCACCCAGGCCATAGCTTGCGGTAATGAAGACCGCATCGCGAAAGCCGGATTCGGTATCGAGCGTGAACATCACACCGCTCGCGGCCAGATCGGAGCGCACCATGCGCTGAACGCCAGCGGAGAGCGCCACCTCGGCGTGGGTGAAACCCTGATGGACTCGGTAGGAAATGGCGCGATCGTTGTACAGGGAGGCGAAAACCTCCTTGATGGCATGCTTGATGTTGTCGAGCCCCTGCACGTTCAGGAAGGTCTCCTGCTGCCCGGCGAAGGAGGCATCCGGCAGATCCTCGGCAGTGGCTGATGAGCGCACAGCCCAGGAGGCCTCACCAGGTCCCGAGCCGGCATCGGCAGTCAGGGTGGCATAGGCCGCGTCGATGGCCTGTTCCAGCGCTGACGGGAAAGGCTGCTCCATGATCCAGCCACGGATGCGCGGGCCGGCCTCGCTCAAGGCAGCGATGTCCTCGACATCCAGGCTCTCAAGCTCAGCGGCAATTTTCTCATCCAGCCCATCGACAGCGAGAAAATCCCGATAGGCCTGGGCGGTGGTGGCAAAACCGCCTGGCACTCGCACCCCGACCTTGGTCAGATGCTGGATCATCTCGCCCAGGGAAGCATTCTTGCCGCCCACCACGGGCACATCGTTCATGCCCAGTTCGCTCAACCACCGCACGCTTTCAGTCATCGACAGTCACCTCAGAGCCTGGCCCGCGATCACTCGCATCCTGACCACGCTTTTGGCCCGCACCCTAAGGGCGCAGGCATTCAGTGTCATAGCGGCGACCGCAACCAGCAGCGGCATACCGCTCCCCAAAAGGCGCAATATAACGCAGAAGCTCGGGTTGAGAACGCTAGAAAGGTGCCATCAGAGCAGAAGCCCTCAGCAACATCAAAGGAGAGCTGACGTTGAATACAGCTCCATTCGGCTCACAGCAGCCCAAACCAAAAGGCGCAACCACCAGCGATGAAGTGGAATAGGGTGACACCGGCAAGGTTGCGGTTTCGGAGGTAAAAGAGCCCGAAAACCACGCTGCTGACCAGCGTGAGGATCACGGCAGCGAAACCGAAATGCAGGTGAAACAATCCGAACAGCGAGGACGTGAACGGATGGTCACGAGCGCCGGGACAAATTGGATGACAAAAAGCCTTTAGAAAGGCAGTGATCTTGTTGACGAACTCTTTTCAGAAGACGAGCATTTGCTCCGTCTTTTGCAAAAATCCTGTCAAACAATCATCTTGAAGTTTTCATGGTGAGCGATCTATTCGCGGTCCGATGACGATGCCCCTGGCAAGGAGTCGATCGCTTGCAACGCAGTGTCGGCTGCTTGGCGCAAGGCGGCAAGGCATTCCTGAATATTCGCCGATCCTTGCGTTTTGGCAGCGGCATCGATGGCCTGTTCGAGTTGCTGAGCGGCTTGACTCAAGGCGACCGCACCGGCGTTGGCGGCGGTGCCTTTCAGCCGATGCGTGCCTTCTCGCACGGCTGGCCAATCCTCATCGGATACCGCTGTTTCGATTGCGGCCATGCCGTCCCTCACCGCCTTGGCGAAAAAACGCAAGAATTCGGCCAGCTCTTCGGGGTTCTCAAACAGCTTGTTCAAGCCCTCCAGCTCAAAGCCAGACAGAGACAGTGGATTGTCCTGATCATCGGCGCGGGGTTCGCCGACGCTGGCTGGGGACGCGGTCGATTCCGCCTCATCTGGGTGACTGGCCTGCGGCAACCACTGTGTTAGTGTCGCCTCCAGGCTTTGAAGACTGATGGGCTTCGGTAACAGGGCAGTGAACCCCGCAGCGGCAATGCGCTCGCGCTCGGCTTCAGTGACGCCCGCGGTCAGGGCAATCACGGGCAACTCAGCCCATTCAGGTTGTTGGCGAATCTGGTGGGTGGCGGTCAATCCGTCCATACCAGGCATTTGAATATCCATTAGCACCAGGTCGTAGGCAACCTCCCTCAACCGCGCCAAAGCCTGGGAGCCATCGGCGACCAGATCATACTCGACATCGAGCAAATTGAGCATCTTGCCGATGACCCGTTGATTGACGGCCTGGTCTTCCGCCACAAGCACGCGGGCGGAGCGGAAGTTCACCGGGTGATCGGCCGTCCTCGCGGCGGTTTGCGGAACCTCCTGGCCGCGTTCCAGCAGGAGGGTGAAGTGAAACTGACTGCCTTGCCCGGGCTGGCTGGTGACATCCAGGTGTCCGCCCATCAATTCCACCAAGCGCCGGCTGATGCTGAGTCCCAGGCCAGTGCCGCCAAACCGCCGCGCGATGCTGGAGTCGCCCTGGCTAAACGGCTTGAACAGTTGCGCGATGGTCTCGGCGTCCATCCCGAGGCCAGTATCTTCCACGCAGAAGCGCAGCTGCACCGCCTGACCGGTATCGGCAAGCACCTCAACCGACAGCCGCACCCCGCCGCGCTGGGTGAATTTGATGGCATTGCTGAGCAAATTGGACAACACCTGCTGCAGGCGCAGGGCATCGCCCTTGAGAACGTCCGGAACCCGGTGGTCGGCATCGATGACCAAGCTCAGGCCCTTGTTGAGCGCGCTGGGGCCGAACAAGGACTGCACTGCCTCGAGCAGGGCCGGCACCTTGAAAGCGGCTTGCTCCAATTGCAACTCGCCGGCCTCAATTTTGGCCTGGTCGAGAATGTCGTTGAGCAGGCCGAGCAGCGAGCGGCCGGACAGATGCAGGTGCTCGAGGTCGTCATGTACCTCGGGGTCGCGTGTCTTGTGCAGGGCGATTTCAGCCAGCCCAAGAATGCCGTTCATGGGCGTGCGAATCTCGTGACTCATCTGCGCGAGGAAGGTGCTTTTTGCCCGTGCGCTCTGTTCGGCCAACTCGCGGGCACGTTCAATGTCGGTGACATCGTAAAAGCTGACCAGCGTCAGCTCCGCGAAAGAGTCGCCAAGCGTGGTCGCGCTGATCTGGACGCTGAGGGCACGAGCGTCCTTGGCGCGGATCTTGGCTTCCACGGGAATGAAAGGCGCGCCGGTGCGCCGATGCTCGGCAATGCGCGCTTGCCAGGTGTCCATGACCCATTGGCGGTAGTCGGCGTCCGGGTAGGCCAGCGGCCACCAGTGCGCCAGCGTCGGCACGTCGGTCAACGCATAGCCAAAGGTCGCGGTGAAAGCGGGATTCAGATAGGTGATGCGCTCCGGGGCCTCATTGAGGGCAAACGGGATTGGGGATGCGTCGATGATGGCGCGCGCATGCGCCTCGCTGCGCTGGAGGGCCTGCTCGGCGGCCTTGCGCTCGGTGATGTCGACAAATGCGACCACCGCGCCGTAATCCGGGTGGTTGGTTGGCATCGCGCTGACTGACAGCCAGACGCCCCCATCCGCGACCGCAACCCCGATTTCGACATCGCGGATGGTGCGACCCTCGCGCAGGGCTTGTGCGGCGGGATAGTCCTCGGGTGCGATGACGCAGCCGTCGGGATGGATCAACTGCCATTCGGGGCTGTCATGGCGGCGCCGCAGATGTGCTTCGCGGGTCAGCCCAAGCAGATCCTCGGCGGCCCGGTTGCAATCGACAACCTGACCCCCGGGGTCGGTGATCGAGACACCGATGGGCAGCAGGTCGAAAATGGTGCGCAGCTTGGCCTCGGACCCTTGCAGCGCGGCGGTGCGCTCCGCCACGCGCCGCTCGAGCTGAGTGCGTTCTTGCTCGAGCGCAAGACGCGCTTCATGGGCGTCGGTGACATCATGCAAGCTGACCACCAACCCGACCACCTCGCCATCGAGCCAGAAGGGCTCGTAGCGAATGTCGAGATGGTGCCGGCGGCCATCGGGGTGCGTCATCTCATCGCGGAAATGCCGACGCTCTCCCGCCAGGGCGGCTTGCAGCTCCGGCAGCGCGCGGGTGTAGGCATCCTCGCCAAGCATCTCGCGCAAATGCATCCCTTGCAGCTGGGCGGGCGCGCATTGGCGCAGTGCCGCGTAGGCCGGGTTGGCCACCTGAACGCGAAGCTGACAATCCAGAAACGCCAGTCCTTCGCTGGAGGTCTCGACAATCTGCTGGGAGCGGCGTAAGTGCAGCTCGGTTTCTTTCAGCGCGCTGATATCTTCGCTGAACAAGCCGATGCCACCGACCGCGCCAGTGCTGTCGCGCCACGGGCAGACCACCCAGTGAATCCACCGCACCCGCCCGTCGGTGCGTTCGAAGGGCTCCCCTTCGCCGGCGATGGTCTCGCCGGCGAGCGCGCGCTGATGAATGTGTTTCCACTGCTCGGGGATTTCCGGGAAAACCTCGAAGTGACAGCGGCCAATCAGACAGGTGTCGCCCAGGCCATAGTCTTGGCGCCACCGTCGACTACAGGCGATGTAGGTCATGTCGCGATCGAACATGGCCAGTGCAGCGGGTGCGTGCTCAATGAGCAGCTCCAGCTGTGCTTGGCGCTCCTCGGCGACGGCCTCGGCCTGCTTGCGGGCGGTGATTTCCATCGCCGTGCCAGTGATGCGAACCGGCGCGCCGGCGGGGTCGCGAAGCAATTGCGCCTGCGCCAGAATCCAATGCAGGCTGCCGTCGGGCCAGACGACGCGGAATTCGTGGTAGAGGGGGGTGCCCTCGGTCTCCGCGCGGGCGACGGCGGCTTCGAGCGCGGCACGGTCATCGGGATGCACGCGGCAAAAAGCGGTCACGGTGGAACCGTCGAACTCGCCGGGCGCGAAACCAAACAGCCGTTCATGATGCCAGGACCAGGCCAGCCGGCGAGTTTTCAGGTCCCAGTCCCAGAGTCCGAGCTTGGCCGCGTCACTGGCCAAGCGCAGGCGTTCCGCGCTGGTGCGCCGCTCGCGGATGGCGTCGGAGCGCCAGCGAAGCATCACGAAAACGCCCGCGGTCAGGAGCAGTCCGACAAGCAGCACAACCGGCGGGGCCATAAACAACGACTGGGGCGGGTTTGTGGCGGCGCCGTGCAAGACAAAGCGTCGCCCGGCGGCGGTGAATTCACGGCTATAAGCGTCCGGATCGGTGATGAGTGTCGCGGCATCCGGCGCGGGCGTTTCGGATGCAAGGCGGCTGGGATGCAGGTGCAACACGCCTGCCTGGTTGGATACGCTCGCTGACAGCTCGGCATCGGAGAGCGCGAAATTGACCGGCTGCGCGGGCAGCGCTCCCAGCACGCTGTCCATCAAATCGCTTATGCGCAGGACGATCACGGCGAAGCCCTCGACATGCGTGCAGGGCGCCGCCGAGGCTGGTACCTCGATCTGACCAACGCGCCTTTGTGGGGCGAACAGGATGATCGCGCGCTGGGTGCCGGTCTCCTGAACCAGCGTCAATGGGGCACTGGCGACGGGCTGGCCGCTTGCGCAAGCGGCTGTCAGCGCGGCATGGCGCAGGGATTCAGAGCCGAGATCATAGCCCAGCGCGGCTTCATTGCCGGCCATGGGTTCGATGCGCAGCACAGGGAAGTAGACGTCTCTGGCGTCCGCCGGCTGTAATTGGCCGTCCACGCGCTCGCGGATGCGGAAATTGTCCAGGCCGTCGGCGCGCGCCCGGGCCTCGATGCGCTGCCGGTCACTGGCGCCCACACGAGGTGCCCATTCAATCGCCTGGATCGCCGAGTGGCGATCGAGGATGGCGCGGGAAAACCGGCTGAACTCGTCCGGGCGCACTTCATCGGAGGCCTCATAGAACCGTGCCAGGATCAGTGCATCGACCGCGAAATGGTCCAGGTTGGTGCGCAGCGCTTCTGCTGTTGTTTCAACGCGCTCGCGCGTCAGCTCGGCCAAACGGCGTTGTCCCCACTGCCAGTCGAGCGCGGCAACGGCAACACTGAGAAGGGCGCCAAGGATCAGCGCGAACCATGCGAGCGAGTGAGAAGGATGCGGCGGTGTTGAGGCGGCGTGTCGCATGGCAAAACTTCACGGATTGGAATGTGACAGTCAGCGAAAAGCGGAATTTGGCCCGAGGGTGAATGGGGCTCTCCTGGTAAGGCGGGCAATCAATAGCGCTCGGTGCGAACCTCTCGAACCCAGTGGCTGAACCAAAGACCGTGGACAGCTGATGACGCCGCAACGGCTTGAAAATACATTCCAAGCCTGTGGAATTCAAGCCGGCGGATCGGGATATTCGATGGCAAATTACCGCAAGGATTGCGCAGGACGAGTGGATGCAGTGCCATGAGTCACTGGCAGTTCGGTTCCTGAGATTGGACAACGCATGTATGTGGAACTGCATCTGACTGAACACCCTTTAGGGCGCAAAGAGAGGCGAGGCAACGCCGGCAATTTCGAGAACTGCCACCGCGATTGAGCAGACCGGTCAGCCCGTCGGCAAGAAGAATAAATGCCGTCACGGCCAGGAAGATGCGCGTGCTGGTTGAATGAATGTTCGACACGCCGCTGTTGCTGTTTTTCCTCACGAAGGCGCGGATTATGCGTGAAGATCCGGGGTCGTGATGGCGGCAAAAAATCAATGTCGCACCTTGTCCAGCGTCATCAACCGCGGTATACCACAGGGTTGGAGGAGTTGCCGGTGGCGTATTGCTGGTGAGAGAGGTCTGCCAGTTGGCGTTTGTGGAGCCATCTCCCCAAAGCGCTTTCGAGCGAGTTTGTCGCTTCCCAGTTCGACCCGAAGCGGAAATAACAAGAAGCATGCTCCAAGCGCGGTTGCGTTGACGTTAGGAAATGAGCACCGAGAAGGACAAATGCTTGAATGCTGGCGGGCTTGCGAGGAAACCCTGGAGTCGTCAATGGCAAACTTCAGGCCTGTGGGCCGCTCATGGAATGCCCAGAAGTCCGATAGTATGATCCCCGAGGCGAGCAGGGCCAGAGAGAATCTCGGCCGGAGTGCCATCGCTCCGCTGAGAGTCGTGCTTGGCTGGTTGCCAAACAGCGGTCATTGGAACAAGCCGATTGAACAGGCTTGATCGGCACGCGGAAGGTCGCGATGAAACATCGCGGCGAGCTGGTACTGATCGAACGCGCGGCTCATGCTTGCGTGCAATATCCCGTGAGCCTCGATACGCTCATTTAGCAAAATATCTGCCCGAGGCGCTTTGGTGACATCCATGCCTTCCGTTCTGAATCATCGGCGAGCACGACAGTCGATGTTTGGTCTTCCCCCCTTGGTTCCCCTCACCCTAGCCCTGGCTGTCCTGGCTGTCCTGGCTGTCCTGGGTAATATCCTTAGCGTACCGGTGGCTTTCGGCGTCGTGTTCATCTTCGGCTCCGTCTTCGCCATGCTAGCGGTGGTCCTGCTGGGGCCGCTGCCGGCCACGCTCGTCGGATTCGCCGGTGGACTCTACACCTGGGTGCTCTGGGGTCACCCCTACGCGCTGGTCATCATGACACTCGAGCCTTTGGTGGTCGGTCTGATTTACTGGCGTTGGCGCGCCAACCTGGTACTCGCGGACATGGGTTTCTGGTTGTTCCTGGGCGCGCCACTGGTCATCTTGTTCTACGGTCAGTTCATTGGCCTGCCGTGGCCGGCGGTGTTTCAGATCGCGCTCAAGCAACCCTTGAACGGCGTGTTTAACGCCTTGCTGGCGGGGTTGCTGGTCATCGGCGCGCGCATGCTATGGCCCAAGTTCCAGATTCCAGGCAGTTTGCCTCTGAGTAACTTGATCTTCCATCTCTTACTGGTCGCTATTTTATTCGCGGGCAGTGTGCCACTCGTCTACCAGAGCGACCATCAACGCGCGGAGCTGGAGGAACGGCTGCGGATTGAATTGGCGGGCATTCTCGACCACGTGGCACTGCGCTTGGAACGGCAGGCCAGCGAAGGGCGCCTTGATTTTGACCTGGCGCTGGAGCGTGAGCGGCTCAGACCTGGGATGGGTCTTGCGGTGACTGATGCCGACGGCGAAGTGAAGGCCCGACGTGGTCAGCTGAGCACCCCGGCCGATGCCGGGGCTTCCTTGACCCCGCCGAACATGGAATTGGGGGTTTGGATGCCCGAGGGTGAGCTACCGCTGATGAAACGCTGGCAGCAAGGGCGTTATTGGCTGACCGCGCCGGTCTCGGTGCCGGGACTGGGGCAGGTGCTGGTGGAAGCACCGGCGGTACCCCTGGTGGCAGCCTTAGAGGTAAGCAGCCTAGCGCTCTTTGGTTTTCTTTTGCTCTTGCTGCTCATTGGTGTCTCGGTGGCGGCCCTGGTCAGCGACTGGCTCAGCCAGCCGCTGCGCGAGCTCGGGCTTCGTGGCGAACGCCTGAAGGATACGGTGGCGCGAGGCGAGGAACCGCGACTGCCAACCAGTCCTCTGCGTGAGTACAACGACCTATCGATGCGCCTGGAATCCATGGCGCAGAGCCTGGCCGCAAGCTTTGCTGAACTGCGCGCCACCCAGGCCGGGCTCGAAGAACAGGTCGCGCAGCGCACGCGGGAGTTGGAGCAGCTCTCTCACGTCGCCCGTCAAACGACCAATGGAGTCATCATCACCGACATCGACGGCCTGGTCCAGTGGGTGAACGAAGGATTCACGCGCATTTCAGGTTACTCGCTCGAGGAGATGCTCGGACGCAAACCAGGCGAAGTGTTGCAAGGCCCTCAAACCGATCCCGCAACCGTCGCGCGTATTCGCGAGGCTGTGGCTGGCCAGAAGCCCTTCAGCGAAAGCCTCATTAACTACACTCGCGATGGCAAGCCCTATTGGATCAAAATCGATTGCAATCCAATGACGGACGCCGAAGGTAAAGTCTACGGCGCCTTGGCCATCGAGTCAGACATCACCGCGCAAAAGTCCGCCGAGCAGGCGCTTCAGCAGAGCGAAGCGCGCACCAGCCGGGTGATGAACATCGTGCCGTCGGCCATCCTATCGGTTGATGAGCAGGGGCGCATCGAACAGGCGAACGAACGCACGGAGCAGATTTTCGGTCATGCGCGCGCGGCGCTAATCGGTCAGCCGATCGAATTGCTGTTGCCGGAACGCTTGCGCGCGGTTCATAAACGGCAGCGCCAAGGCTTCGAGGCGGATCGCTCCATGCGTCTGATGGGCGTGGGCCGCAATCTCGTTGGCCTGCATCGGGATGGGCACGAGTTTCCGGTGGAGGTCGTACTCGCGCCCTTCACCGACGGCGAGCGCCAACTCGTGGTGGTCTCGGTGAACGACATCAGCGCGCGCAAGGCGGCCGAGGCGGTGCTGTTATCCGCCAAGCAGGAGGCGGAGGCCGCCGCCCAGATGGCAGCGGCGGCGAACCGCGCCAAGAGCGAGTTCCTGGCCAACATGAGCCACGAGATCCGCACACCGATGAACGCGGTGATGGGCCTCGCCCAGCTGCTACTCGATACCGAGCTCAGCACACGTCAGCGCGACTATCTCACCAAGATGGACAACGCCTCCCGTTCCCTGCTTGGTATCCTCAACGATATCCTCGACTACTCCAAGATCGAGGCCGGCAAGCTGGATCTGGAAACCGTCGAGATTGATCTCGACGCGTTGCTCAGCGGCCTGTCCGACCTCTTCGGCCTGGCCGCTAAGGACAAAGGGCTCGGGCTCATTCTCGAGCGCGAGCCGGACATCCCCCCGGTGCTGATCGGCGACCCGCTGCGCCTGCGCCAGGTCATCAACAACCTGCTCAGCAATGCCATCAAATTCACCTCCGCGGGGCAGGTGCGCCTGACCTTGAGTCTGCTCGGGCGAGACGATGAGACCGTGACGCTCCAGGTCAGGGTCACCGACACCGGTATTGGCATGACCCCCGAGCAACTCGATCGCCTGTTCCAACCATTCGAACAAGCTGATACATCGACCACTCGTGAGTACGGAGGAACCGGGTTGGGCTTGACGATCCTCAAGCGCTTGGTCGAGATGATGGGCGGGGAGATCGCGGTGACGAGCGTCGCGGGTCAAGGCAGCAAGTTTGATGTCAAGATTCGGCTTGGCCTAGCCACTCCTGGGATCAGAGATCAAAGACCGACTGGTTTGGCGACGGAGACCGCGATGACGCTCCAGTCCGCCGCGCCCATGGGTCAGGCCCGCGCTTTGCTGGTGGAGGATAACGCGATCAACCAGATGGTTGCAGGCGAGTTGCTTGAGAAGCTGGGCCTTGCCATGACTCTAGCGCGGGATGGTCACGAGGCCGTTGAGCTAGCGAGCACCCAGCGCTTTGACGTCATTCTGATGGACCTACAAATGCCGAAAATGGACGGTCTAGAGGCAACACGCAGGATTCGCGCTTTGCCGCATGGTCGCAAGGTACCGATCATCGCCATGACCGCTGCCGCGATGCAGGCTGATCGCGACGCCTGCGCGGCTGTCGGCATGAATGCCTTCCTGTCCAAACCCATCCACTTTCCTGAGCTGACGGCAACTCTGAGGCACTTGATCGGATCAGGACTACTTGATGAAGAGGCGGCAGCCGAGAACGCATCCATGCCGCCGACAGGGTCTGTAACTGAGATGGCCGTGGATCAACAAGTGCTCGAGACCTTGCTGCGCAAGATCAAGGACCGGCTCGAGCGTTCTGAATTCATTCCGCCTGAATGGCTAGACGAGCTTGACATGATGTCGATTTCACCCGAGATGCGCGATCCTGCCCACAAGCTGAAAAAATGCATTGAGACATTTGAGTATGAGGCAGCCAATCATGCGCTCGAGACCCTGGCGGCATGCGCCGGATTATCTTTGTGATCGGCACGGCACGGATGGACAATCCAATCGGACGAACAGTAAGCAATTCCCCTAGCGTAAGCCGGCACACTATCGCATGGGTCGGCTCACTGCCCTGCTTATGTCAGCTTTTGGCCGGTAAGCGACCCCAACAGGTGTCGTCATAGATGCGGAAAATTCGCGAGCGGGTCGACCTAAGTCCTGGGGACGGTTACTCGACCCACTCCAGCCACTGATGTCTCGGGGATAAGGGTCCGCTCTAGAGCGGCCAGCAGGCACTCGCTACGTCCACGATTTACATATACCTTCCCTGGATTGCCTGTCCCTGGATTGTCATCTGATATGCCACCAAGGCCAGCAGGAGCCGGCCGGCCAGGGTCAGGGCGCTAATCTGCAACAGCTCGGGCGTAACCAGGGCCAAGAGTGGAGAGGATGCGCAGCACTACCGCCGCAGCTGTGTCCCAGAGGATCACCCGCCAACGTTGGTCTATTGTTAGCGGCACAGAGGCTGCAGCCATGCCCAGCACGATGGCATTGCCCCCGATGCGCACCAAGTCGATTAAGATGCCCCCCGACGAACATCACCAATTTGCTCATCAGATCAGATTCGCTCGGACACCCTCAAAAGACCTTAGTCAGAGCAAAGGCCGCAAGGACCAGGAAGAATATGCCGCTGATCTGGCGTAGCCGATGCAGGGGGATGCGTCTGAGCAGCTTCCGCCCAACGACGATGCCGAGTGCTGATGTAGCGCCGAGCGCCAGGGTGGCGCCGATCCAAACCGAAATTGCTGGGAGGGTTCCGGCCATCCCAGCGATGGCGAGCTGGGTCTTGTCGCCCATCTCGGCAAGGAAGATCATCAGGAAGGTGGTGGCGAAGATGCCGTGGCCGCTGCGCTCCTTGATCTCCTCGGTGCCGTCTTCCTCCTCGGCTCGCAACGAGAGAACGCCGAAAACGGCGAAGAGAATAGCAACCACCGCCGCGAGAACGCGCTCAGGCACCCAGTGTGCGAGTCCTGCGCCGAAGACCACTGCTAGGATGTTGAGCACCACAAAGGCGGCGATCGCCCCCAGAAACACCGGCCGATGAGAGTGACGGGCCGCTAGGGCCATGCACACGAGCTGACTCTTGTCACCGATCTCCGCCAGGAAGATCAAACCGAAAGTGGTCGCGGCGGCGGTCAGTCCCGCGAAAGCCGATGCGGAGGCTATCTGGTCCATGCACATCCTCCGGCAACAGCGGCCATGAATCCCGAGGATACGGGTAAAACAGGGATGCAGTCGAGGCGACTTTGGGCAAGCACTGATCGGCGGCACGATGCGAGCGGTGAAGCGGGCAGGAACACGGACTCTCCAGAGGGGCCGGGACAGTCAACCTAGGGACAGGATGGAATGCGCCCAGCCCCAGCCGGACATTCCATCGAGTCCAAGGTCTCGTCGAGCATCAAGCCGTCCGAGGCAGATGCTTTGCTGAATCTTACCTACCGATGCTTAAGCTGTCCTGCTGGATGTCCGCCGTTGGCCAAGAGTTGTAAGTAGGCGCCCTGAGGACGAGGGTCTGCTTCCTGCCCCACAGCGGATGCATCGGGTGGAGGGCGCCACTGTCAGCTGCTGGCCGGTAAGCGACCCCAACAGGTGTCGTCATAGATGCGGAAAAACCGCAAGCGGTTCGACCGAAGTATTGGGGGCGGTTCCTGACACACTACCGTCATCGGCTCTGCGAGCGGCAACGGCGGTAGTGCACTCCCGAGCGGCATAGCGTCCAACTCATTGATTATAAGACTAGACCCGCCCTAAAAACCCGCCTGCCGTGGACCACGCTCCCCTGCCGATGCCGGACTGTGAGCTTCTCGACCAGCCCAAGCCAGACTTCGAGTTTGGCCATCGCAACCTTTGGTAACTGTCGACTCTCTGCTGCAGAAGAGACGGTGGGGACGCCCTCATCGCCCGACGGCACGCTGTGCCACACAACCCCGCCCCAGCAACCCGCGCCGTTGCGACGCGCGCGATCCCCGTCTGCCCCACCGTTGCACCTTGACCGCGCATCTCGCCTTCGCTCGGAGCGAAGCTACGCTCCTCGGGGTCGCTTGTATTGCCTATCCTTCCACCTAGTCTGGTGTGGCAAAGTCACAGCCTACTGTAGGAAAACGTCCAGCTGCGGATAGGGCTGATGAAATGGCCCATGGCGCGCAGGAGCAGCGGCGTATTCAGCCAACCGAGAATTGCGGAAGGGGCGCTTGGCCTTTGATAATCTGCAGACGCAGGTGCACCGACTGCACTCCGCGCAGGCCAAGGTCATCGGCGAGAAAATGGAACACGCCGTCCAGATCGATCTCCAGATGAGGCAAGGCGGGGAAATTAACGGGGTTGGGATGGGATGTCAACGCATTTACAACGCGCAGGCATCCGACTCAGCTATGCTCAGCCGGAGCGGTTTCCGGGGAGGTACTGGGGCAGCATCAAACCGCTGTTATCCTGACGAATGGATTAACTTCAGCTCTGAATTGCCCTAAACCTTGGTCAACTCTATACTGCCCACTCTTGGCTTCTATCAATACAGATGAGCCGAGCATGAAGCGCTGGAATCTTTGAAAGGCCGACTTATCATGACAACACTCCAACTCTGTTTCCACGATCGTTTCCGGTTCACGTTCTTCTTCATCGCGCTTTTCGCGCTTTGCTCAACAGCGGCGCTGGCCTTCGTCGCCGACGTGCAAAAGCCCGGTGAAGTGCCAATCACAGAAGTTGGCGCCAGTGCCGAGTGGCTAGCGGCGGAAACGATCCTCATGCATACACCGGGGCAGGAGCTTTTTTTAGGCGTTATTCACCCCGACGCAGCCCTGTTCGAAAAACCGTTCAGCATCAATGGAGCGGCAAATGAACACCAAGAATATATTCGCCTGTTGGAGAAAAACGGCGCTGTCGTTTTTACCGTCCGAGAGGCCCTGCTGCGTGGTGTTCTCGATAACAACGGAAATGTGATCGAAGGAGAGGCGCTCGACCGGCTGCGGGAGTTCGCCGCGGATTTTCTGACTATCGACACCTCGGCGCTGCCGGAACAGGAACGCGCCGCGCAAGAGGCTTACAAAGAAAAGACGCTGCGCGCGCTTGACCCGCAAGAGCTGGTCGAGATCATCCTTCTCCGCCCCACGGTTCACCTCCAGAAGACCGACTTCAACACCGGCTTCGAGGCGACATACAGCCAGGCGCCGCTGATGAATCTGTATTTTCTGCGCGACCAGATGATCACCACCGAAAAGGGCGTCGTGATCAGCAAAATGAACTCACAGCAACGCGCAGCGGAAACCCGCGTGATTACATTCGCGCTGTCGAAACTCGGCGTGACGCCAATTCTTGAAATCTCCGGCGACGGGCGACTCGAAGGCGGCGACTTTTTGCCCGCCGGTGATTACGCGCTTCTTGGGCAGGGTTTGCGCACCAATGCCGAGGCGGTTCGCCAGCTTTTGGACGGCGGCGCTATCGGCGCGAAATATTTTGTCGTCGTGAAAGACGCCTGGAAAGATCAGGAACAAATGCACCTGGACACCTTCTTCAACATCATCGATTCGGATCTGGCGGTGCTCGAAGAGACGCGCGTGAATGCCAAAGAAGGCGACGAGCGCTTTTTGACCGTCGACGTCTATGAAAACAAGGACGGTGAATACGTCAAAATCAAGGCCGACGCGTCCTTCGTCAAATTCGTGCGCGAAACCCTTGGCATGAAAATCATCCCGGTTACAAGCGAAGATCAGCTTCGTTACGGCGTGAACTTTCTCACAATCAGAGGGCGAAAAATTCTCGGCGTCGATGGTGTGAGCGAGCAGTACAAACAAACGCTCGCCAACAATGGGGTTGATGCGACATGGATGGACTTTTCCAATCTGAGTAGCGGATACGGTGCGGCGCACTGCTCTACGCAGGTACTTCATCGCGCAGCGATAACAGCTTTGAAATAGCGTCGGAGCGCTCCGCCGATGGCGGAGTCGATTCCATCACACCCATCACGGCAAGCTGTAGGTATCCAGCAGCAACCGCATCAGGTGGGCCAAGGCTAGCCTCAATCCTTGCAACAGCGGAAGCCACCGCGGCGGAGTCCGTGACATTTGGCGTTACCTTGGTGCGTCTAGGCATAAGCGTCCATTAGCTCAGAGCAACTGCGCCAGATTGCGGCAGGCATTGCCCCAATCGAAGTCCCGCCGCACCCGTTCCGGCGCCTGCGGCGGCTCGGTGAGAGCGAACTGCACAGCGGCGGCGGCACCGGCGATGTCCCGATAACGGTGGACATTGGGGTAGGCCGCAAAAGGCCGGTTTCCTGGGCAGTCGGGCAGCACCACGTGGCGCCCGGCCACGAGGGCATCGGCCGTGGCGGTGCAAAGCACTTCGCTCCATGACGGGTTGATGAAGACCCGGTAGTTGGGTAACGCATCCCAGGGGCTCGGGTGGTGGCCGAGCAGGCGCAGCGAGGCATTGCGCTCCCGAGCCGTCCGAAGCAGCGCGTCGCCATCCGGGCCTTCGCCATAGACGTCGATACTGAGATTCAGACGGCAGGACAGTTCGATGAGCATGTCCAGCCCTTTGTTCCAGACCAGGCGGCCGAGAAAATAAATCCCCTTGTTGTCCGGGCGCACCGGCGGCACGGCGGCATAGTGGGACAAGACGCCGCTGATGCGGGCCTCGATCTGAGGGTGTGAGTCCGGCTCCAAGGCCACGGCCGGCGACAGCGGCACGACCAGATCGGTATGGCGGCGGATCTGCCGACGGTGGTAGCGGCCCACCGCTTTTGACAGCCAGGACGCCAGAGGCCAACCGCTGCGTCTTATGAAATATCCGTAGTCGGTCAGCAGTACGCCGATGACCCGCTGCGCGTCGAGCCGGGAGCGTGGGGTGCTCAGCGGGTCCCAGCACAGGTGCTCGGCCTCCTCTAACACCAGGCTGCGGCTTTTCGGTACGGAGATGAATAGGTTGCGGGCAATGATGCTGCGTAACGACTGGCTGTAGTAGCCCGGGTAGGTGAACAGGTGCGGGAGTGGCGGGCAACCCAGGCGTTGAGCCTCGGCACTCAGCCAGGTGGCCATGGCTGCCTGGTCCTGGAAGCGCACATCGCCATACAGGCGCCGCTGGGAACCTCGCCCCAACCAGGGCACCACATAGGCGACCTGTAGTCCCAGCTCGGCCAAGCCGCAGGCGTGCCACAAAGACAGGTAGGCCGGGCCGGTGCGCCAGGGCAGGGCGGCACTGGTCACGACGCAGACATCGTAGGGCCAGGCTGTCGCTGGGCTGTGCGGTGTCAACGATCTTGGCCGGTCATCGGCGCTCGCCTGCACTGAGCCGGGCAACCCAGTCTTGGAGCCGGTAGCTTCGATCTTGACCAACAATGGCCTCTATCCTGGCGCTGTCGAACACGGTGCTTCCGGATTCGATGCGCAGCGCGTCTGAGTCCCAGGGGACATGCTCGACCGCAACCTGGAGTCGGTCGGCAATCAACTGGGCGGCCTGTTTCAGGCTCAGGGTTTCGCCACCGATGTTGAACACCTGATCGATCGCTCCGGGGTGAGATAGGGCGGTGGCGATCTGCGCGCACAGGTGATCCACGTGGGTAAAGGTCCGGCGCAGCAGGCCGTCTCCGAACAGGCGGATCGTCTCGCCACGACGCGCCCGCCCGAGAAAATGACCGATGGTGCCGTAAGAGAAGCTGTCGTCGAAACGGTTTCCATAGGGGACGCAGATGCGGAAGATGGTGTAACGCAGGCCGAAGCGGTTGGCGTAGGCCTGGATATACTGTTCCGCCGCCAGCTTATTCACCGCGTAAACCGTTTTGCACTGCTTTTCAGCCGCTTCGCTCAGCGGTGCTTCACTGCCCCGATAGACCAATCGGGTTGAGGGAAAGATCAGCTGCGCTGGGTTCTGGCGGCTGCGCAGGGCGTCGAGCAGCTGCAGCAGGGCCAGCTCGTTGGCATCCAGATAGCGGCGGTAATCGCTGAAGCCCTGCTCAGTGCCGGTGATACCGGCAAAGTGCAGGACATAGTCGACTTCGAGATCGATACCTTGCAGCGCTGACGCCTGGCATAGATCGGTCTGGCGATAGACGACCTCAGATGGCAGGGCAGGATCTGCGCTTTGCTGCAGGTCGTAGGCGTAGACCTGATGTCCGGCCTCGGCGAGGTAATGGGCCAGGTGGCGGCCCAGATAGCCGTTGGCTCCGGTGATGGCGATCCGACTCACCGGGACAGGGCCTCGATGTCAGCCAGCGCTCGGCTTTGCTCCAGCAATTCGGCGGACAGTCGCTGGCTCTCGGTCGTGTCATGGACGGCCCGGTGAAAGGCTCGCAAGGCGCCGACAAAGTGGTCGTCGGCCTCCGCCTCGATGGTCTCCACGCCACTGTCGGTTTCTAAGGTGAAGGTGGGGGTCTGTTCCGGTCGCGAGGTGAAGGCCTTGTTGGCGGTGATGCGGCCCTTGCTGCCCCAGACCTGGTAAAAGCATTGATAGCCGTTGTCGAAACCGAATGCCAAGGATGCGCCCAGGCCGTCGCCAGCGGACAGGAAGGCGCTGCCGTAGATGCCGACGCCGTTGGCGTTGCGGTGGAGGGTGGCGGCCTGAACCACAAGATCCCGTTCCAGCAGCAAGTGCGCGGCCCGCAGCGGATAGCCGGCCGCGTCCAGCAGCACGCCGCCACCGAGCTTGGGGTTGTAGCGGAAGTTTTCGGAGGGTAGCGGCGGAAAGCCGAAGGCGGACGCGAAATGGCGGACATCACCGATGACGCCAGCGCTTAAGATGGCCTTCAGTTGCCGGTGCTGGCGATGGTACTGGAACATGTAGCCTTCCATCAGTGCCCGGTCGGCGGTTGTGGCAGCACTCACCATGGTTTCCGCCTCGGAGAGACTGGCGGCCGCCGACTTTTCCACATACACATGCTTACCCGCCGCGAGCGCCCGGCACACCCACTCCAGATGCAGGCCGGTGGGCAGTGGAATGTAGATGGCGTCCACCGAGGCGTCTGCGATCAGATGTTCGTAGCCCGGGTAAGCGCGACAGGCAAAGCGCTTGGCGAGACGATTCGCCTTTTCTGGCGCACGGCTGGCGACACCGGCCAGACGGAACTGCTCCGGCAGCTTCAGTATCGCGGGGATAAAGGCGCGTTCAGCGATGCTGGCGCAGCCGAGTATGCCAATGTGAATCATGGACAGAGCAGGGAAATCAGGCTGCGCGCCCCGATGTTCAGGTAGTTGTTGAATTGCAAAAAGACCATCAGCTGCCGAAGCGTCATCCAGCAGTAGTTTTCCGGCAGTTCCAGGTGCCGCGATTCGTCCAGCTCAACAATGATGTTCAGGTTTTGTTCCTGAAAGAAGCGGCCGCCCTCCTCGGATTGCAGGGAGCGGTGCCAGACTCGACTGTTGTCCGGTTGGAGGAATTCATCGAGAAACGGCACCTCGTAGGCATTGTGCCCGGGCCGATAATTGCCGGTCAGGCATTGCACCGTGGGTGCCAGTTCCAGAGTGTCGAAATTACCCGCTTCCACCTTGGCCTGCACCAGAAAATGCAGCACGCCGCCGACGCGTTGAACCAAGAAGCCCAGGATGCCCTCCTGGGCTGGCCGTATCATCGGTTGCTGCCACTGGGCCACCTCGCGGCCGGCGATTTTCACGTCCACGCCGATCACCGAGAAATACTTGTGGTCCTCGTGGTGGATGCAGTTGCCGTCGTAGTGCCAGTGGCGAACGTCTTGCACCGGGATGCGTTCTGCCGTCAACTCGTAGCGGAACTTCAGGCGCGTGATCCAGGAGATGAGCTGATTGAATGAATGGATGGGTGGCCCGTCGTCGAACAAGCTGCGGCAATCCCCCCGCTGCTCCCCAAAGACCGCATCAGAGACCGCATCGGCCGAACAGGGGTCCTGACTGGGGGCAAGCGGCATGCCCGCCACCAGGCTGCGCAAATCCATATTGACCAGATTGTTCTCTGCCATGAGTTGCTTGATCTGGCCCAGGGTGGCCCAGCGGAATGCGTCATGGACCGGTATCCGGGTGTCGGCGTCGAGTTCAACCACCATGTTGCGGTTGCGCTTATGCAGAAAACGGCCGCCCTGCTCGGATTGAAGCTGATCGACGATAACCTGGGTGGGCTGTTCCCCGTTGAAATAGTCCAAATAGGCCGGGGCACGGCCGAGGTGGATGCGGGTGTAGTTGCTGCGGGTGGCCTGCAGGGTGGGGGAGAGTTGCACCTGGTTGAGGTTGCCGGGTTCGATCTTGGCCTGCAGCAGAAAGTGCAGGACGCCGTCGATCTCCCTGGCGAGCAGACCGAGAAAGCCGACTTCCGGTTGATTCAAGATCGGTTGCTCCCAGCAGCCGAGTCGCTCCAGATTGGTCTGCACCCGCACGCCTTCGACGCGGAAGAATCGGCCGCTACGGTGACACAGAGCGCCCTGCCGGTCATCGAAAGACCAGCCATCCAGGCGTGCTAAGGGGATTGGCTCGATGCAGCAATCGGTCGCTTGGCGGATGCCCGCGACCCATTGCAGGATTTCCGCGACGCTGTGCAGGGTTGATTCCCGAGTCAGCAGGGAACGCTGAAACCTCGCCGTGTCGGCGTCTTCATCCCTTAGCATCGGCACCGACCAGGCGCCTGAGGCCGCGCAAGACAGTCCAGAGCGAGAGGGTGAAATCGACCGCGTAGATGATTGGGTTCGCACGGAAAAAGCGCTGGTCGATTTTCATCTGAAGGCCAAGGTGATTTCCGCGACAGGATTTACCCGAAATCATGTCGGATAAGGGTACCCCATTTGGGCCAGGGTCGGGCTGCGCTCCAAACGAGCCTCGACCGCCTTCATGGCCTCTGTGATCCCCCAAGGGTCACGTGGCGCAGGATGGTCACCAAGGAGCGGGTTTTCCGCATAGACTAGCGGGTCGCCCCTTAGCCGCCACGGGGGACTGGGATTCAGTCGCCCAGCCCGAGCCGGAGTTCGAGCTCGAGTTCGAGTTCAAGCTGTTTCAACTACAAACTTCCTGCGACACCCCTTAAACTTCCTGCTCCCTTGCCGTTCGCCAGGCTGCCAGCCGCGTCAGGTCTCAATCTGGCGACGACGCCAACTGAAGAGTTCTCACACCCATGAGCGACACTGTTAAATACCTGCTCGACGAAGAGCACCTGCCCAAGACCTGGTACAACATCAACGCCGACATGCCCGAGCCCATGGCTCCGGTGCTGCATCCGGGTACCAAGCAGCCGATCGGCCCGGATGATCTCGCCGTGATCTTCCCGCGCGCGGTGATCGAGCAGGAAATGAGTACCGAGCGCGAGATCGAAATCCCCGAGCCGGTGCGCGAGGTCTACCGGCAATGGCGCCCTTCGCCGCTGTTTCGCGCCCGTCGCCTGGAGAAGGCGCTCGATACACCGGCGCGCATCTACTATAAGTACGAGGGCGTCAGCCCCGCCGGCAGCCACAAGCCCAATACGGCCATTGCGCAGGCTTTCTACAACAAGCAGGAGGGCGTCAAGCGCATTACCACCGAGACCGGCGCTGGCCAGTGGGGATCTTCCCTGGCGCTGGCGGGGACCTTCTTTGGGCTTGAGATCGTCGTCTACATGGTCCGCGTCAGCTTTGACCACAAACCCTATCGGCGTGCCTTCATGGAGACTTTCGGCGCCCAATGTATCGCGAGCCCCAGCAACACCACCGAATCCGGACGTGCGATTCTCGCCGAGCATCCTGACAGCACCGGCAGCTTAGGTATTGCGATCAGCGAGGCGGTCGAACTCGCCGCTCAGCGCGATGACACCAAGTACGCGCTCGGCAGCGTGCTTAACCATGTGCTCTTGCACCAGACGGTGACAGGTATCGAGGCCAAGGAGCAGATGGCCATGGCCGATGATTACCCGGACATGGTGATCGGCTGCACCGGCGGCGGCAGTAATTTCGCCGGGCTGGCTTTTCCGTTTCTTGAGGAGCGGCTGCGGCGCGGACGTGACATCGAGTTCATCGCCGTGGAGCCATCGGCTTGCCCGACCCTGACCAAGGGCGCCTTTGCGTATGACTTCGGCGACACCGCCCATCTGACGCCCCTGGTCAAGATGTACACCCTGGGCTCTGGTTTCGTGCCCCCGGGCTTTCATGCCGGCGGGCTGCGTTACCACGGCATGGCGCCGCAGATCAGCCACCTGAGCAAGCTCGGGCTGCTCAACCCGCGCTCCTACAATCAGCTCGAATGCTTCGCCGCCGGCATTACCTTCGCCAAGGCCGAAGGCATCCTGCCTGCGCCGGAGGCCAACCACGCGGTACGCGGTGCGATTCACGAGGCGGAGAAATGTCGCGAATCGGGCGAATCCAAGGCGATTCTGTTCAACCTATGCGGCCATGGGCACTTCGACATGCAGGCCTATATGGACTACACGGCCGGCAAGTTGAAGGATCTGGTCTACGACGAGTCCGAAGTGGCCATGGCACTGGCAGGGCTGCCCTCGGTCGGCTGAGCCGGGAGCTGCGCGCCGAAACCCGGCGCGCTTCAAGTTCCACTCTCGAGTTGGTAAGCTGCCGGGTTTTTGGCAGCCTGCGCCAGCGTGAGAGGTTCAAGACTCCGAGTTGGCCGGCGCGACCCTGGCCGATATCGAAGAGTACCGCCTCGGCGATGACATCGCCAAGGCCTTCAAACGCCAGAACCCCGTGCGCGCCGCTCAGCTGACACGGACCTCAAGCGATCCCCACAATCGCGATTACTTCTTCAACTCAATCGAGCGCTGGTATCAGGCCGCGCTGGGCATGAAACCGCCCGCGCGGAAAGCGCTTCTGACCGAACTGCGCGACAGCTGCCGGATCGTCGATGAAAATCATCCGCTGATGATTGAAATCGCGACCGCGCTCAATGAGCCCCAGACCCCATGACCAATCCATTCGCCATCCTGTCCCTCGGGCCCGCCGCCAGCAAGCGTGAGATCCTGGTGGCGGTCGCCGCGGAACTGCGCGCCGGGCGCTTTGACGCGCGCGTCATCGCCGAGGCACAGAAGACCCTGTTCGACCCTCTGGCCCGCACAGTCGCCGAATTCGAGCACTGCTTCGATGCATGTGGCCGCTCGCCCAGCCCTAAGCCAGACCGGGAGCCAGACCGGGAGCCAGATCTGGAACCGCCCGGATCGCCTGATCCGAGCGCCGCGACTCGAACGGCTCTGTTGAGTGTCAAACCCAGCACTCAGCGACAAGGAACGGCTCAGGGCCAAGCTGATCGTGCTCCAACGCGCCACGCTCGGCTTGAGCGCCGAGCTTGAAGCGCACAAGCGCGAGACGCGAAATCAGGAGGACGACCTGTTCCTGGAACTGGTCGGGGTGCTCGACGCCTTCGAGAATCTGTTCAACAACATGGCGCCGATGGATGAGCAGGGCTCGCTCGACAAATCGACCAAACGGGCGTTCAAGAGCGTCCGTGCCATTCACAGAAAGCTCAGACGCCTGCTGGAGGCGCGCGGCATCGAACAGCTCGATTTTCCCGATGGTCGCGCCCTACTCGGGCGCTGCAAAGTCATTGAGACCCAGGCCAGGGACGACGTCGAGGAAGGAACCATCCTTGCGGTAGTTCGCAACGGCTACCACCGCGGGGAGCAGATCCTCAGACCGGCGGAGGTTATCACCGCGTCGCGCAGCCGAGCAGCGACCGCAACGCACCAAGACCCATGACCCATGACCCATGACCCATGACCCATGACCCATGACCCATGACCCATGACCCACCAAGGGCGCTGACGCAACAGATCGACATCCCCTTTGACCGGTCCAGGCGCTGCCGCTCGGGATTGCGGCTGATTATTCCTTAATTTCGTATGGCGTGACTCGCGCCTGCTCGATGCGATAGCCGGCGTTGCCGAGGTCGCTGTCGAATTGCTCCACCTGCATGGTGCCCTCGACCCAGACGGTGTCGAACAGGGCGCCGACATAGGGTCGACCCTCGCGCGTTTGCACATAGACGGTCTGATTAGCCGGCGGCGGCGGCACATGGATGCAGGCGCCGAAGTAGGGCACCAGCAGGAAGGCATTAATCTTCTCGGCCTGAAGGTCCACCGGCACCACGAAGCCGGGTAAACGCACCCGTCGCCCGTCCAGCTCTGGCACGACCGGAGCCTGCTGCCACAGTGCCTGGAGTTTATCCATCAGTTCTGCGGCGCGCGGGTCTTCGTCGGCCACGTCCTCGACATTGAAGTCCTCGAGCAGCTTTTCCGGTTGCCAGTCGGCGGGCAGCAGATCGTCCCAGGTTAGCTCCTCAGCCGGCTCGGACGCGTCATCGTCCTGATTGCCGCAGCCCGCGACCAGCAGCGCCAGCATCACGCCAAGCGCCACACCCCATCGCCGCGTAGACCGCGCCCCAGCCGCGCACGAACCCCCTTGCCCAGTTGCTCTCATCGCTCACACCTATAGCCGATTGTCACCGCGCCCTCACGCAATCCAGCCCTGTATCAGGCACCAAGTTAGTCTGGCATCAATAGTTTCACGCGCTTACTGGCCGATCTCCTGTCGAGCTCAGCTCCCGTCCGGTCCGGATGTTTGTCCAGAGGCGGCGAGCGCTGAGTGCCGACGCCAGCGGAGCCACAGCCGCTTTGCCACCAGTGCCACGAAATAGGCACTGCCCGCCAATACAATGATAGTCGGTCCGGCGGGCCAGTCCGGCGCATAGGACAGCGCCAGACCGCCGCTGGTCAGCAGCGCGCCGAGCAGCGTCGCCAGCAGCATCATCACCGCCAGGGAGCTGGTCCAGAGCCCGGCAATGGCGGCCGGCAGTGTCAGCAGCGCGATAACCAGGATCAGGCCAACCACCTGAATCATCAGCACCACGGTGATCGCCACCAGCACCAAGAGCGCAAGATAGAGCGCGTTGACAGGAATGCCCCGCAGCCGCGCGAACTCTTCGTCAAAGGCCACGGCGACGAACTGCCGGTAGAAAAGAGTCAGGCTGATCAGCAGCACGCCGTCGAGCAGCGCCATGAACACCAACTCACGTCGGGGAACCAGCAAAATACTGCCGAACAGAAAGCTCATCAGGTCCGATGTGTAACCGGGCGTCTTGGCAATAAATAAAATGCCGACGGCCATGCCGATGGCCCAGAGCGCGCCGATGGTGGTGTCCTCGCGGGCGTCCGAGTAAAGCCGCACCCAGCCGATCAGCAAGGCCGCCACCACCGCGGCGACCAAGGCTCCGAGCAGGGGATCGAAGCTGAAATAGACCGCCGCGCCCATCCCGGCCAGCACCGAGTGCGCGATGCCGCCAGCCAGAAAGGTGATGCGCTTGACCACCACAAAGGGCCCCATCAGCCCGCAGCCAAGGCTTGCCAGTAAGCCCGCGACCAGCGCCTGTTGCAAAAAGTCGTGCTGGACCAGCGCGGCGAGGAACTCAGTCATGGCGCTTTATCCGCCTGATAACCTGACCGGCACCTCGGCGCAGCGGTCGAAATAGCTCCCCTCCGCTCAGTGTGCATGCACAATCCCCCGGACCTGCTCGCCATAGAGGTCAGTGATCACGTTCCCGTCAATCTCCCCCGTGGTGTGGCAAACCAGCGTGCGATTCAGGCAGGCGACCCGGCTAACATAGCCAGAGATGAACGCAATGTCGTGGGAAACCACCAGAATCGTCATGCGCGCGTTCAAGCGCGCCAGCAGCTCGAAGATTTCACCCTCAAGGCGCTGATCGATGTTGGCCGTGGGCTCGTCGAGAATCAGAATCTCCGGCTCACTGACCAGCGCGCGGGCAAGCAGCACCCGCTGCAACTGCCCACCGGAGAGCTTGCCGATCGGGCGCCGGGCCAGGTCCTCGGCCTCAACTTCGCACAGGGCGCGCTCCATGGCTTGGTGATCGCGCGGCGAATAGCGCAGCACCAGCCCGCGCGTTCCCAGACGGCCCATCAGCACGGCGTCGCCCACGGTGATCGGAAAATCGCGCGCGAAAGCGGGATATTGGGGCACATACCCAATCCGCCGACGCGCCTGCTTGGGGGCCAATCCGAGCACCCGCAAACGCCCGCCCGTGGGCTCGAGCAAACCAAGAATCAGCTTCAGCAGGGTACTCTTGCCGCCAGCATTTGGGCCGACCAACCCGAGGAATTCACCACCCGCAACCGCGAGGGTCACATTCTCGAGCACCCTCAGACCGTCGTAGGCGAATGACAGGGCCTCGACCTCGATGACTGGAAGCGGGGGCACTGGAGCGGTAGACACTGGAGCGGGTTGCTCAGACTTGGGGTTCACTGGCGCGCATCATTGGCTTGGCTTGGATGCCGCGGCGTCCGCAGACGGACCGGCAATGACTTGCGCCAAGGCACGCAGACTCTCGGCGTAATCGACCGAGAGCGGATCAACGCTAGCGACCCGCCCGTCAATCGCCTGCGCCACCCGCCGAGCGGCACGCTGATCGAACTGCGGCTGCACCACAACCACATGAATATCCGAGGCACGCGCCTGCTCGATCACCACCGCCAGCCGCTTGGCTCCCGGCTCTTTTCCCTCAAACTCAACCGGAATCTGGCGCAGGCCATAGGCATCAGCAAAATACCCCCAAGCTGGGTGGTACACCATGAAAGACCGCTGTGCGATTCCACGCAGCCGCGCGGTCAGTTCTTCATCCAGAGCCTGAAGCTCGCGGTCGAATGTCTGCTGCCGGGCCAGATAGGCATCGGCATGGGCCGGATCGAGGGCGCTCAGGCGCTCACGAATCCGCACGATCATCTCGCGGACAAGGCGCGGACTGGTCCACACATGCGCATCAAGCTCGCCATGCTGTCCGGTGTTGCCATGCTCGTGCGCCCCATGAGCGTCGTCATGGGCATGGGCCTCCATCGGACGCAGCGGCAGACCTTCGCGCAAATCCAGCACCTCCATGTCAGGATTGGCCGCGCTGATCCGACGCATCCAGGCGTCTTCAAACGGCACGCCAACCCGCACATAAAGATCTGCCTGCGCCAGCGCCGCGACCTGCTGCGGACGCGGCTCGTAGGTGGCAGGACTTTGGCCGGGTAACACCATGACATCGACCTGCACATCATCTCCGCCAACCCGCTGCACGAAATACTGCACCGGGAGCACACTGGCGAATACTCGCAGACTCGGCGCCGAGTCCGCGCGAGCGCCGGGCGAGCACAGCGCCACCAGCAGCACCAACGCAGGCACCCGCCCGATACCGCACGACCAGCACGCCCAAGTCGCCCGCACATAGAAGCGGATATCTATAGATCGATGCCTGAAGCACCTCATCCCGGCAAACCTCCGTTTAGACGACATCGGCCAGGCAAAATTAGCCAATCTCGGTCAAGCCGGCCTGGATCAATCCAGTCTAGATCAATCAGGCCAGATTTTCAGACAAGCCCAAATCAGACAGAATGCAAAACAAATCCAGCTGCTATGTTATAACAAAACAAGCAACATCGAGTTACCGCACATCCCACCGTCCTGACCACCACACACCTAAAGTTAATGATTTCAGCCATAGCGCGCGCAGGCTTGGGCCGCCAATTATTGGCCGTGCTATATTTGTCGCCCTGTCGGCCTCATGTATAATAGCGCGCGATGGACGGACCGCTGTAGCGATCCTGCTTGCAATCTCGACGAGCCTTGTTGTGCCCCATTTGGCCATTGGCCATCGGCTTCGAAGCTGGGTCGCAAGCCGGGTCGCAAGCTGCCCCGGCAGCGGCGCATCATACACAACAATTACGCAACCGGGTTCGCTTTTCGGGCACTTGGTCCAAAATGCTCGAGTTCCCATGGGAGGGCTAAAAGAAGTGGCCAAAACAATCATGGTAGTTGACGATTCCGCCTCGCTGCGCAACGTCGTCTGCATCGCGCTGAAAGGGGCCGGCTACGATGTGATCGAGGCCGGCGATGGGAAAGAGGCCTTGTCCAAGCTCACCGGACAAAAGGTTCACCTCATTGTGAGCGACGTTAACATGCCCAACATGGACGGCATCACCATGGTGCGTGAGATCAAAAAGCTCCCCGCCTACAAATTCACCCCGATCATGATGCTGACGACAGAAAGCCAGCCGGAAAAGAAGGCAGAAGGCAAGGCCGCCGGCGCCAAGGCCTGGCTGGTCAAGCCCTTTCAGCCTCCTATCCTGCTCGACGCTGTCTCTAAGCTGGTTTTACCCTGATTTTTCACTGCTCGCCCTCGCGGTCGAACTGCTTCTCGGGGTTGCCGCGGCTGAGTCGAGCTCAAAAGCCCGCGCTCGTTAGGTGATGTGCGATGCCCTTGTTCAGCCGCAACCCCAAGCCACTCGTCCATGTACACACTGCAGCCACCGAGCTGACCTTGACCAGTCTTGCAGGGCGAGTCTGCCCCTGACGCGCTGGTCTCAGGCCCTGTTGACGTGAGAAAAACCGTCTATGCTGTAACTTGGGAGAATGGCTATTTTCCTTGCCGGTTTTTTGCCGCTGTTTCCATCAGTTGACAATGACAAGTGACCCGCAAGGTCTGTCAGCCAATAGCCACTGAACAATCGCCGGCCCTTGGAGCTGCTCGATATGACGACCGACCAACCGACGCCCTCGGCGGACACCCTCGCCTACGAAGGGGAAATGACCATCTATAGCGCATCGGCCAATTTTCAGCGGCTTAAGGAATTCATCGCCAAGCGTTCCCCTGTGCATCTGGACCTGTCGAAAGTCACCGAAATCGACAGCTCCGGACTGCAAATCCTGCTCTACGCCCAATCCGAGGCTGACGCGCATGGGCTGGATTTCTCCGTCGCCGCTACTAGCGAGGCGATCGATGACATGCTCGATCTGCTTTTTCTGAGACGGACCTTCGGGTTGCCAACGTCCACCGCGTCGAGGGAGGCTAGCTCATGAATATGGATGCCGCCCGGCAAGCCTTCCTTGAGGAAGTCGAAGAACTGTTGCAGTCGATGGAAGACGCGCTGTTCGCGCTTGAATCCAGCCCCGATGATAACGAGGCGCTGAACGCAGTCTTCCGTGCCATGCACACCATCAAAGGCACCGGTGGTGTCTTCGGCTACACGCCCATTGTCGATTTCACCCATGAAATCGAGTCGGTGATGGAGGAGGTCCGCTCCGGGCGCGAGCCCATGACAGATGCGCTCGTCAGCATCCTGTTTGAGTGCCGCGACCACACCGGCAATCTGGTGCAGGCCGTGGTCTCCGGGGACAGCGAGGACAGCATCGACATCGGCCCCGAACTCACCGAGGCCGGCAAGACCTTGGTCGCCAAGCTCGCCGCGCGCAACGGCGCACCTCCAGCGCCAGCTTCTGCTTCTGCTTCGGCTCAGGATGCAGCGGCAGACGCAAGCACCACGGCCAGTGGCGACGACGACCAGCCAAAGTACCTGCCAGTGGCCAGCGACGCCTGGATCATCGCGCTCGACTTCGGACCCGAGGCCCTGCGCAACGGCATGGACCCGATCTCCTTCCTGCGCTATTTGAGCACCCTCGGCAACATCGTCGATGTCGCCACTATTCCCATGTGGCCACCAAGCCTCGACAACGTCGACCCGGAAAGCTGCTACCTGAGCTTCCGCATCAGCTTCCGCAGCGAGGCTGACAAACCCACCATCGCTGGAGTCTTCACCTTTGCCGAAGACGACTGCGACATCCGCATTCTTGCGCCCGAGACGGCACAGGAAAAATACCTCGAGCTGCTGCAGCGCATGCCCGACGATCACATCAGCCGCATCGGCGACATGCTGGTTGAAGTCGGCGCACTAACCCAGCAGGAGCTAGAGCGCGCGCTCGCCTCGCAAGGGACCACGGCGGAGGAGGAAAGCGAGGACGAAGCCGCCAAGAAACGCCGCATCGGGGAAATCCTGGTCGAGCAAGGCTCGGTCAAGCCGGCCCTCATGGAGCAGGCGGTCAAGACGCAAGAAGCGGCGCGCAAACGCCAGGATGAGAACCGCTTCATTCGCGTCGACGCCGAGCGTCTCGGCCACCTGATCAACCTGGTCGGCGAGCTAGTCACCAGCAGCGCCGCCATCCGGGTGATGGTCGAGCGCGCCGGTGTCGAGGACATGGCCGAAGTGGTCGACAGCGTGGATTATCTGGTCGAGGAAATCCGCGACAACGCGCTGCAGCTGCGCATGGTTCCCATTGGCGACAGCCTGTCGCGATTCCGCCGCGTGGTGCGGGATTCCAGCAAGGACCTCGGCAAGGAGATCGACCTCACCATCACCGGCGGTGAGACAGAGCTCGACAAGACACTGATCGAAAAGATCACCGACCCCCTCACCCATCTCATTCGCAACGCCATCGACCACGCGATCGAATCCCCCGAGGAGCGCCAGCGCGTCGGCAAGCCGACCACGGGGACAATCCTGTGCAACGCCTTCCATGACTCGGGGCATATCGTCATCGAGATCAAAGACGACGGTGCCGGCCTCGATGCCGGACGCATCCGCGCCAAGGCAGAGGCCAAAGGGATGGTCAAGCCCGAGGATGTGCTGAGCCACGAGGAAACCCTGCGGCTCATCTTCGAGCCCGGGCTGTCCACCAAGGATACCGCCAGCAACCTGTCCGGGCGCGGCGTGGGCATGGACGTGGTGCGGCGCAACATCGAGGCGCTGCGCGGCTCGGTGGAGCTCGAAAGCGAGTTGGGTAAGGGCACAAAAGTGACCATCATCCTGCCGCTGACGCTTGCCATTATCGACGGCTTTTTGGTTGGTGCCGGCAAGGAGAAGTTCGTGATTCCGCTGTCACAGGTCTCGGAGTGCGTCGAGGTCAACCCAGCTGATACGACAACGACAAATCGCAATGGCGAACATTACGTCAACCTTCGTGGAGAAGTGCTACCCTTTATCCGACTGACCGAATTATTCAACAGTCCAATGGGAGAGCGCAAAGCCGCGCGCGAGAGCCTGGTCGTGGTGCGCTTCGGGCATCACAAGCTCGGGATTGTCGTGGACACCTTGCTGGGAGAATTGCAGACAGTCATCAAGCCCCTGGGCAGCCTGTTTGAGAACCTGCAGGGCATCGCCGGCGCCACAATTCTCGGCACCGGGGACATCGCACTGATTCTCGACGTTGCCGAATTGGCCAATGCCAATATTGGACAGCATCACCGTCGCATCGCTGCCTAGAGCGCTGCTTTTGCTTGCCATCGGCAATTTCCGGCCCCATAACCTGGCGGCTACAGATTTATTTTTTTGACGCTTTTTGTTGTTGTCATTTTGCCTCGAGACGGAGAATTCGATGCTTAGCTCCCTGACCATGGCCAAAAAACTGATTCTTGGCTTCGGTATCGTCCTGGCCCTGCTCGTCATCGTGAGCGGGTTTGCGTACGTCACTATCAACAACGCTTCGACCGACTTCGGCGAGTATCGCCGCAAGGCCCGAAACGCGAACCTCTTGGGCGAGCTTCAGGCAGCCATGCTGATGGGTCGCATGAACGTCAAGGACTTCCTGATCACCAAGGGCAGCGACAAGGACAAGGCCGAGTTCCACCATTACAAGCAGGAGACCTTGCGTCTGCTCGGCGAAGCTGAGGGACAGATCAAAAATCCCGAGCGCCAAGCAAAAATTCGCCAAGCTCAGACGCAAATCGAGACCTACGTCACGACCTTTAATGCGGTTGAGGTGGAAATGGCCAACCGTAACCGCCTGGTCGATGAGGTCTTGGCCAAGCTCGGGGCGGAAATCGAGCATGGCTTGACGGAAATCTTCGAAACGGCGTTGCGAGACGGCGACCCGGAATCCGCGAGCGATGCGGCTGCGGCCTTGCGCCACATTCTGCTTGCACGTGTCTATTTGATGAAATACGTCGATGACAACCTCAAGGAAAGCCAGGACCGCGTGCGCCAAGAGTTGGAAAAGGCGACGCAGACTTTCGACGTGCTCGACCGGGGGTTGCAAAACCCCACCCGGCGCAGCATTCTCGCCAATATCCGGACGCTGGAGAAGGAATATGCTTCGAACTTCACCGGTCTGGTGACAGCCATCGACACGCGTAACGACCACGTGGTCAACACGCTCGACGTTCTCGGCCCCGAATTTGCGGCCCTGCTCAATGAGATCAAGGTCGCGATCATCAAGGAGATGGACGAGCTTGGCCCCAAGGTCCAGGCCGCCAACGAGCGCGCTGTCTTTATCATCTCAGTGCTTTCTGCCATTGCCCTGTTGTTCGGCATCGTCATCGCCTGGCTGATCATCCGCGGTGTCATGGCGCAACTTGGTAAGGACCCTGCCGTCATCGCAGATGTCACCAAGCGCGTTGCCAACGGCGATCTCGGCATCGAGTTCGACCAGCAAGGCTTGCGCGGTGTTTATGGCGACATGCACGGCATGGTGCAGCAACTCCAGCAGATTGTCGGCGAGGTGCGGGTCGGCGCCGATAACCTGAGTTCCGCCTCCAGCGAGGTCAGCTCCACCGCCCAGGCGCTGAGCCAGGGCGCGACCGAGCAGGCCGCGAGCGTCGAGGAAACCACCGCGAGCATCGAAGAGCTCAACGCCTCGGTCCAGCAAAATACCGAGAACGCGCGCGTCACCAACGGCATCGCCAGAAGCTCGGCCGACGAGGCCCGTCAGGGCGGCGAGGCGGTCACCCGCACGGTCGCGGCAATGAAGGAGATCGCCAGCAAGATCGGCATGATCGAGGAGATCGCCTACAAGACCAACCTCCTCGCGCTCAACGCCGCCATTGAGGCCGCGCGCGCCGGCGAGCACGGCAAGGGCTTTACCGTGGTCGCCGCAGAGGTGCGCAAGCTCGCTGAGAACAGTGGCGTGACCGCGCAGGAGATCAACCAGCTCGCCACCAACAGCGTCTCCATTGCCGAAGACGCCGGAAAAGTGCTTGAGCAGATGGTTCCCAACATCGTCAAAACCGCCGAGCTGGTCGAAGAAATCACTGCCGCTTCCGGCGAGCAGGCCTCCGGCATCGGTCAGATCAACGACGCCATGGGTCAGCTCGACAAGGCCACGCAGCAGAATGCGTCTTCTTCTGAGGAGCTCGCCGCCACCGCCGAGGAGCTCAGCGGTCAGGCCGCGCAACTACAGGAGACCATGGCCTTCTTCAAGCTCTCCGGCGGCAAGCGCGCGAGCCCACCCGGCAAAAGAAGCGCGCCTCCCAAGGCTGCGGCAACGAAGAGCAGCGACGATGGTTTCTCCCGCGACGGCGGAGACAACCTGGATGCACAGGACTTCGAGCGCTTCTAGGCGGAGAACCCTATGACTGATCAGGCGACTGCATCAAGGGCGCCCAGCACCGGCGCCAACGACCTGGGCGCCGGAGATACGGCTCAGTATCTGACGTTTTCGGTTTCCGAAGAACGGCTTGCAATGTCGATTGATGCCGTGCAGGAAATCATCGAAACACCACGGATCACCCAGGTCCCGATGACACCCGATTACATTCGTGGTGTCATCAACCTGCGCGGTAATGTGGTGCCCGTGGTCGATCTCGGCGCGCGCCTGAGCCGCGGTGCACTGACCATTTCCAAACGCAGCTGTATCGTCTTAGTCGAGGTAAAGTCCCAGACAATCAGCCATCATCTGGGCATGTTGGTCGACGAGGTGAACAACATCCTCGAGATTCCGCATGATGACGTCAAACCGGCACCGGAATTCGGCTCGGAGATCCGTACGGATTTCATTGAGGCAATGGGCCGGGTGAACGATGTCTTTATCATCATTCTGGCGGTCGACAATGTATTGTCAATTCAAGAGCTGGCATCGCTCAAGAAGCTGGTAGAGGGGGCAAGCCTGGACGGCCCAAATGTGGGGAGCTGACTCCAAGACGGCGAGCGAGAAAAACCCGGCAATCGAGGCTCTGGCCGAGCTCGATCCGATTTCCGACAAAGCCTTTGAGCGATTTCGCAAATTCATTTACGAAAAGGCGGGGATCAACCTCGCCCCGCACAAGCGCCAGCTGGTTAGCTCGCGCCTGCAAAAGCGGCTGCGCCACTACGGTCTGCGCAACTACGACGCCTACATCGACCTGATTTCGAAGCCCGATAAGGAAACTGAGCGGCGCCATCTGGTTGACTTGCTTACTACCAATGAGACCTACTTCTACCGCGAGCCGGCGCACTTCGATTATCTGCGCACAAAAATTTTGCCGCAGTACCGCAACCGCCAGCTGCATGTCTGGAGCGCCGCCTGCTCAACCGGTGAGGAGGTCTACACCTTGGCCATGGTGCTGGCGGAAACCCTGGGACGTGGCGACTGGGATATTCTCGGCTCCGACATCAACTCCCAGGTGGTGGCCACCGCAAAGCTCGGCATGTACCCACTCGAGCGCGCCAAGAATCTCCCGCGAGAGTGGCTGTCGAAGTATTGCCTGAAGGGTGTGCGCGCGCAGGCCGGTAATCTGCTGATCATTCCCAAGATGAAGGCGCGCACGCGGTTTGAAGAGCGCAACCTCAAAAAACCCCGCGACGACAGCCGTCAGTTTGAGATTGTATTTTTACGCAACGTACTCATTTACTTCGACACGCCAACGAAGCAATTGGTGTTAGACTGCCTCAGTCGGGCAATCGCTCCAGGCGGGTACTTGTTCATTAGCCATGTCGAGTCTCTCCACGGCGTCAAGACCGATCTGACTAGTATTGGCCCCTCGATTTTCAGAAAACCACCGCGCTGAGCGCGCACATAAACCGTCCACGCCTCCACTTGCTGTCGCATGAATGCCGCCGTAAAAGCGCAACCTCAGATTGAAAAGTGCGTCATTCACGCCGGAGAGCATCACGTCTCGCGCAAGCCAATCGTGCTCTCGACGCTGCTCGGTTCCTGCGTGTCGGTGTGCCTGTACGATCCAATCACCCGCGTGGTCGGGATGAATCACTTTTTGCTTGCCACCCGTCACCCGAGTCAAGACCCGGTTCTGGCCTCGGACGCCGGGCGCTACGGGCTCGGCGCCATGGAACTCCTCATCAACGACATGCTCAAGCTCGGCGCCCGTCGCGCCAATCTGCGCGCCAAGGCCTTCGGCGGCGGCAATGTTCTGGCCACACGCCTGAATGAACTACCCGATCGCTTCAGCATCGGCAAGATCAACGTCGAGTTTGTACAGAAGTTTCTCAACGAAGATCGCATCCCCCTGGTGGCGCAGGATTTCGGCGGCGACATGGGCCGGCAGATTCGTTTCGAGAGCAGCGATTTCTCGGTCTACCTCAGACGCATCCCGATCAAGCGCGCCAGCCGCATTCTGGTCGAGGAAAAACAGTACTTCGACAAGGAGCTCAAACATCAACGCGAAAAAAGCAGTGTCGAATTCTGGTAACCCGACGTCGGGGCCTTGGCTCCTGGCGGTTTCGGCACCGGTTACAGGAGCAATCTCCGCATGACCACCAAGGTCTTTATCGTCGACGATTCCGCCGTCGTCCGCCAGGTGCTGACCGAGCAGCTCAACTCTCTCAGCGGCATTGAGGTGATCGGCTCGGCGCGCGATCCAATTTTCGCTCACAAGGCCTTTGAGAAAGGCTGGCCCGATGTCATCGTGCTCGACATCGAGATGCCACGCATGGATGGGCTGACCTTCCTGCGCCAGTTGATGAAAGAACGCCCGACACCGGTCATTATCTGTTCCACCCTCGCCGGCAAAGGCGCCGAGATCACCATGCAGGCGATGAGCGCCGGCGCGGTTGATATCATCACCAAACCCACGGTGGGCTTGCGTCAGTTCCTGGAGGACTCCAAGACCCAACTCGGCGATGCCATCCGCGGCGCTAGCCATGCGCGCATGGACAAGGTCTCGCGGCCAGGGACCCCGGCACCCGCCACCATGAAGCCGACGCCCAAGCTGGCGGCAGACTCGGTGGTGGCCGATCGCAGCTTCAAGCCCCTGTCCACCACCACCGACCGCGTCATCGCCATCGGCACCTCGACCGGTGGCACCCAGGCCCTCGAGTACGTGCTGACGCGTCTGCCGCGCACCGCGCCCGGGATTGTAGTGGTGCAGCACATGCCCGGCGCCTTCACCCAAGCGTTCGCGGAGCGGCTCGATAGTCTCTGTCAGATCCATGTGCGCGAGGCCAAAAGCGGCGACCGGGTCATTGCCGGTCAGGCACTGATCGCACCCGGTACCTCGCACATGCTGCTGCGGCGCAGCGGCGCCCAGTATCTCGTGGAAATTAAGGGCGGGCCCTTGGTCAGCCGCCATCGGCCATCGGTGGATGTTTTGTTTCGCTCAGCAGCCCAGTCAGCAGGCCCCAATGCGATTGGCATTATCATGACCGGCATGGGCGATGATGGTGCTCGCGGCATGGGTGAAATGCACGGCACAGGCGCCCTGACCATCGCCCAGGATGAAGCCACCTGCGTGGTCTATGGCATGCCCAAAGAAGCCGTCAAGCTCGGCGGTGTCGATGGCATTGTTCCTATTTCAGCGATTCCGGGCATCATCACCCAGGCACCGTCGCGGGCGGCCTATCTGCATCACGCGTCACGTTGATGCGCTGCGGCCAGTGCTCGAGCTCCGCCAGAATCTGCTGGCGGCGTGGGTCTGCGGCATGTTCCTGGCGTAACTCGGCAATGCGCTGCCAGTATTGACGCAGACTGAGGCGGTCTGCGGCTGTCTCCTGATGAATGCGCGCCAGCCGCCAGGCATCCCATTGCTCGCGCTCTTGCAGCGTCAAGCTTTCCGGCCAGTTGCGCGCCCGGTAGCGGAACAAGAGCACCGGCAAGCGCTGATCCTGAAACGCGAAATGTGTTGTTGTGAGCTCTTGCGGCGGCAGGCGTCGCACCTGCTCCAGCAAGCGCTGATCGGCATCGGATAAAAACCCGCCGTAGAGCGCTTCATCGGGGTCCTGCTCGCCCTTGGCATCGCCCGGCCGCGCGAAGGCGTCGCGCACTGCGACCGCGACCTGCCTGGATGCTTCGGCATGATCCTGAAACCGTCGGTAATGACGCTCTACCTGGGCGGGATCGATCTCCCAGCGCTCTGCGGCGTCGCCCGAGAGAGTGGCCATGGGCGCAACCATCGGAGAGGCATTGACGCGCAGCTTTTTGAGCGGCAGGCGCCCGACACCCGCCGCCAGATCCTCTGAGCGAGTGAATACCCGTTCGCGAATCGCCTCCGGCACAAGCCCGATCAGTTCGGCCGGGTCCTCGCGCAAGTCCCAGACAATTAGTGCGTTGCGATCATCGGCGCTTGAGGGTGCCACCACCATCACCGGTGCGATGCAGCCGCGCTCGGCCGGGTATTTAGAGGAAACGTGCAGGAGCGGCTTTCCACCGCTGAGCAACTCACGCACCCGCTCCTTGTCGCGCAGTTGGAGGGCATAGCCGAACAACCTCGGCTGCGCGGCCCGCAACAGCCGCGCCAGCGCCAGGGTTGCGCGCACATCGACCAGAGCGTCGTGCGCGCCTTGATGGGCGATGTCGTTGGCGGCGGTCAGGTGCTCGAGCTTGAAGGATGGCTCGCCGCCTGGATGACGCGGCCAGTTGATGCCCTGCGGGCGCAGCGCATGGGCTAGGCGCACCACATCGATCAGATCCCAGCGCGAATTGCCGTTGCGCCAGGCATGCGCGTAAGGATCACGAAAGTTGCGGTAGAACAGGAAGCGCGAGACTTCCTCGTCGAAGCGGATGCTGTTGTAACCCACCGAACAGGTGCCCGGGCGGGCAAGCTGTTGTTGGATGTCGGCGGCGAATTGCGCCTCGATCACGCCCTCGCGCTCGGCCTGCTGCGGTGTCAGACCGGTGACCAGACAGGCCTCGGGGGAAGGGAGAAAATCGTCTGCCGGCTGACAGAAACGCACCAGCGGCGGCTCGGCCGGGCCGAGTTCATTGAGCTCGGCATCGGTGCGCAGACCGGCGAACTGACAGGGGCGATCTCGCCGGGGATCGCGTCCCCAGGTCTCGTAGTCGTACCAGTAAAAAGTCGGTTGCAGTGGCAAGCGGATGAGCGATCGCCGGGATCAGATCCAAGGCAGCGACAGCGGGAAAAGCCGCCGCCGCCGCGCTGCTGGGAAACCCCAGCGGCGCGAAACCGCCGGGATGACGCCCGGCGGCAGTCTTACACCTTTTCTTTGATACGCGCCGACTTACCGGAACGCTCACGCAAGTAGTAGAGCTTGGCGCGACGCACATCGCCGCGACGCTTCACATCGATGTTGGCAATGGCGGGGCTGTAGGTCTGGAATACGCGCTCGACGCCCTCGCCATGCGAGACCTTGCGCAGGGTGAAGGCGGAATTAAGGCCGCGGTTGCGCTTGGCAATGCAGACACCTTCGAACGCCTGCAGGCGCTCGCGGTTGCCTTCTGTCACCTTCACCTGAACCACCACGGTGTCACCGGGCGCGAAAGGCGGCACCTCGCGGGTCATCTGCTCGCGCTCGAGCTCAAGAATTACGTTACTCATTGTTCGATTTCTCCTGAATCCTGCGCGGCGCCCTGCCGAGCCTGAATAAAATCATGCAGCAACTGCTGCTCTTCGCTATCAAGTGTCATATTCGCCAGCAAATCCGGGCGTTTCAGCCAGGTTCGCCCCAGCGCCTGCTTGCGGCGCCAGCGCGCAATGGCGCCATGGTCCCCGCTTAGCAGAACATCCGGCACCCGCACACCGGCAATGTCCTCCGGCCTGCTGAAATGCGGACAGTCCAGCAGACCGTTCATGTAAGAGTCTTCCAGCGCCGAGCGCTCATGGCCCAGGGCTCCCGGCAGCAGCCGGATGACGGCATCCATGACCACCATAGCCGGCAGTTCACCGCCGCTCAGGACATAATCCCCGATCGACCACTCCTGATCGACACAACGCTCGAGCAGGCGTTCGTCGACGCCCTCGTAGCGCCCTGCCAGCAAAATCCACCCCGGAGCCGCTGCGATGTCCTGCATCGCCTGCTGATCGAGCGTCCTGCCCTGCGGCGACAAATACGCCACGCGCGCATCGGGCGAGGCCGCGCGCGCCGCCGCGATGGTCGCGGCCAGCGGCTCATACAGCATCACCATGCCTGGCCCGCCACCATAGGGCCGGTCGTCGACTCGCCGATGCGGGCCAAGTGCGAAATCGCGCGGATTCCACAGGTGCAGATCAGCAATGCCACGGCTTAGCGCGCGCGCCACCACGCCCTCGCCGGACAGAATGCGAAACTGCTCCGGAAACAGCGTGATGACGTCGAAGCGCACGTCAGAAATCCGGGTCCCAGTCGACGCGCATCAGCCCCTGTGCAAAGTCCAATTCGCGCACGACCTGATCCCAAACGAAGGGAATCAGGCGCTCACGCTCGCCGCGCACCACCAGGACATCATTGGCGCCCGTCGCCAATAAGCCATGCACCAGCCCGAGCACCACGCCTTCGGTGGTCTCGACTCTCAGACCTTCCAAATCCGTCCAGTAAAACTCATCAGCCGCCGGCTGCGGCAACTGGCTACGCCGCACCGCGATCTCAGCCCCGACCAGGCTCTGGGCCAGGTCGCGGTCGTCGCAATGCTGCAAGCGAACGATCAGCCCCTTGCCATGCCGCTGCCCCTGCAACACCCGCCATTCGCAGGCATCAGCCGCGGCAAGCTCTCGCCCGCCCGGTGGCGCCTTGGATACGTCCGGCTTAGATGCATCAAGCTTAGATGCACCAGGCTGGCGCACGTTGGGCGCGCCACTCAACAGCCATGGCGAGTACTTGAGAATATTCTCAAGCGGGTCTGTCTCCGAGAGTACCCGGACCCATCCGCGCACGCCGAAAACGCCAACAATGCGCCCGAGGACAACCCGGCGATCAGCGCCCTGAGGTTGATTGCTCGCAGCCATGGCGACGAGCGCTCAGAAAACCAGCCGCGGCTTGTCTGAGTGAGGTTCGGGTTGCTTTCTCAACCTGCTCAGGCAGCCGCCTGAGCTTGTTTGGAAGCCAGCTTTAACAGTTGCGCGACGCGCTCTGTCGGCTGCGCGCCCTGCCCGACCCAATGCTCGGCACGCGCGCGGTCCACCCGCAGGCGCTCCTCGCCACCTTTGGCACCTGGGTTAAAAAACCCAATGCGCTCGATATACTTACCGTCCCGCGTGCAGCGAATATCCGCCACCACGATTTGATAAAATGGCCGCTTCTTGGCACCGCCGCGCGACAAACGAATTTTGACCATGAATGTATAACCTGTTCGAATCAACAATCTCGACCGTTCTCCGAGCGCTCATCCCACGCCGGAACCCTAACCTGAGCCGCATGGACTCATGGAAATGGATCCGGGGCATGGATTCTTTAAGAATGCGTTCATGGCCCGCAGTGGCAGGGACCATGAGCGTGAGGAGCGCTGGGAAAACTATGAATACGTCAAACCATCCAGTTTACCTCGACAGGCGGGATAAATAAACAATAAAGTTTGCGCCTGCGACCTGTGCAGCGGCGTTGACCCGCATAACGCTCGACGCGCGGCTGGCATAGCCCCTGCATCTCGCTTATCATGGCGCGTTCGCTCGCGCGCCCGGAGCAATCCAACCGCGCAATCCAGCCGGACGATTCCCGAAAATCCCGAGGGTGACTCCACCCCGGTCGGGCATGCACAATCATCCGAAAAACAGCAACGGTTTCAGCGAGGTCACTAGATGACGCCCCTGAAGGACCCCTCGTCAAACGCACAGGCATGCTCTCCGTCTGGCGCGCCCCTGTCTGGCTCGCCGCCTGGCGCGACCAAGGCGTCAGACATGACATTGGCCAGCCTGCCACCTGCCCAGGGTCTTTATAACCCGGCCCACGAGCATGATGCCTGCGGTGTCGGCTTTGTCTGCCACATCAAGAACCAGCAAAGCCACAAAATTGTGCAACAGGGGCTCGAGATCCTCCGCCGCCTGACCCATCGTGGTGCAGTCGGCGCCGACCCTAAAGCTGGCGATGGCGCGGGCATTCTGGTGCAGATGCCGGATGATTTCTTCCGCGCGGTTGTCGACTTCGCGCTGCCCGAGCCCGGCCATTATGGTGTCGGTATGGTCTTCCTGCCGCGCGACGAGGCGGCCAGGCAGCAGATGCAGACCACGGTCGAGCAGCATCTGGGCGACGGCGGCCAGACAGTGCTTGGCTGGCGCGATGTGCCGGTCGATAACAGCGATCTGGGCGAGAGCGTCTTGCCCTCGGAGCCGGTCACTCGCCAGGTGTTTGTTGCCTGCGGACCCAACTGCAAGGATCAAGATGACTTCGAGCGCAAGCTGTTTGTCATCCGCAAGCGCATGGACAATGCCATCCGCGCCGCTGGTTTCGACAAGACGGCCTACTACGTGTCCTCCATGTCCTCGCGCACTATCAATTACAAGGGCATGCTGCTGGCCGATCAGGTCGGCAATTATTATCTTGATCTTCAGGACGAGCGCTTTGCCTCGGCGCTGGCGCTGGTGCATCAGCGCTTCTCGACCAACACCTTCCCCACCTGGGACCTGGCGCAGCCTTTCCGCATGATCTGCCACAATGGCGAGATCAACACCTTGCGCGGCAATGTCAATTGGATGGCGGCACGCCGTCACACCATGCGCTCGGAGATTCTCGGCGAAGACCTCGACAGCATCTGGCCGCTGATCCCCGAAGGCCAATCGGACTCGGCCTGCTTCGACAACGCGCTTGAGCTGCTGGTCATGGGCGGCTATTCGCTGGCCCATGCCATGATGATCCTGATCCCCGAGGCCTGGTCCGGCAACAAGCAGATGGACGAGGAGCGGCGGGCCTTTTACGAATACCACGCCGCACTGATGGAGCCATGGGACGGTCCGGCAGCCGTGGCCTTTACCGACGGGCGCCAGATCGGCGCGACACTGGACCGCAACGGTTTGCGCCCCGCGCGCTATCTGGTCACCAACGACGACATGGTCATCATGGGCTCGGAGATGGGTGTGCTCGACATCGCCGAAGAGCGCATCATCAAGAAGTGGCGCTTGCAGCCAGGCAAGATGTTCCTGATCGATCTCGAACAGGGACGCATCATCGACGATGCCGAGATCAAGCACGATCTGGCCCGCGCCCGCCCCTATCGCGACTGGCTGAATCGCACCCAGATCCATCTCGACTCTCTGCCGACCGATGTCGCCCCCATGGCGCCGACCGAAGACGTACTGCTCGACGCCCAGCAGTCTTTCGGCTACACCCAGGAAGACATCAAGTTCCTGCTCACACCGATGGTCCTGACCGGGCAGGAGGCCATCGGCTCCATGGGCGCGGACAATCCGCCCTCGGTGCTCTCGGCACGCTCCAAGCATCTGTCGACCTACTTCAAGCAGAACTTCGCCCAGGTCACCAACCCGGCCATCGACCCGATCCGCGAGGAACTAGTCATGTCGCTGGTGTCGCTGATCGGCCCGCGGCCCAACCTGCTCGCCATTCATGAGGAAGGCCAGGACGACAACTTCCACTGGCGACTGGAAGTCGACCAACCGGTGCTGACGAACGAGGACCTGGAGCGCATCCGTCACATTGAGGACAACTCCGGCGGCGCCTTCCGCACCCAGAATCTCGACATCGTCTACCCGTCGCCCGAGGGTGCCGAAGGCATGGCGGCAGCGCTCGAGCGCTTGTGCAACCAGGCCGAGCAAGCCGTGCTGGCCGGCCACAACATCCTGATCCTGTCCGACCGCGCCGCGAACCGCGATTTCATCCCGATTCCGGCGCTGCTCGCCACCTCGGCCGTGCATCATCATCTGATCCGCCGCGGCCTGCGCACCAGCTCCGGCCTGGTGGTCGAAACCGGCGCCGCGCTTGAGGTGCATCACTTTGCCACCCTGGCCGGCTTTGGCGCCGAGGCGATCAACCCTTATCTGGCGTTCGACACCATTGATGCGCTACTGCCGAAACTACCCGGTGGCAGCGGCGCGCCGGAGAGTTTCGATGAGGCCCAGAGCCGCTACATCAAGGCCGTCGGCAAGGGGCTGAAGAAGGTCATGTCCAAGATGGGCATTTCCACCTTCCAGAGCTACTGCGGCGCGCAGATTTTCGATGCCGTAGGTCTGAACCAAAGCTTTATCGAGCAGTATTTCACCGGCACCACCAGCATGGTTGAAGGCGTGGGCCTTGCTGAAGTGTCGCGCGAGGCGGTGCGTTGGCACGAGCAGGCCTATGGCAACGATCAAGTCCTACTGCACCAGCTCGACGCCGGCGGTGACTACGCCTACCGCCTGCGTGGCGAGGACCATATCTGGACACCGCAGAGCATCACCCAGCTGCAGCACGCGGTGCGCGGCAATGATGCCAAGACCTTTGCCGACTTTGCCCGCCAGATCAATGAGCAGAACGAGCGGCTGCTGACCTTCCGCGGCCTGATGGACTTCAAGTGGGCCGATCAGCCCATCCCCATCGACGAGGTCGAACCGACCAAGGACATCGTCAAGCGTTTCGCGACCGGCGCCATGAGCTTTGGCTCCATCAGCTACGAGGCGCATTCCACGCTCGCGAAGGCCATGAATGCCATCGGCGGCAAGTCCAACACTGGCGAGGGTGGCGAGGAGCCCGAGCGCTTCAAGCCGCTGCCGGATGGCTCCATGAACCCGGAGCGCTCGGCCATCAAGCAGGTCGCCTCAGGGCGCTTTGGTGTCACGGTCGAGTATCTGGTCAATGCTGATGATATTCAGATCAAGGTCGCCCAGGGCGCCAAGCCCGGCGAAGGCGGTCAGCTGCCTGGTCATAAGGTCAATGCCCAGATCGCGCGGGTGCGTCATTCCACTCCCGGCGTGGGGCTGATTTCGCCGCCGCCACATCACGACATCTATTCCATCGAGGATCTGGCCCAGCTGATCCATGACCTGAAAAACGCCAATCCCAAGGCGCGCATCAGCGTCAAGCTGGTGTCCGAGGTCGGCGTCGGCACGGTCGCAGCGGGTGTGTCCAAGGCCCATGCCGATCATGTCACCATCGCCGGCTACGACGGCGGCACCGGTGCCAGTCCGCTGACTTCCATCAAGCACGCCGGCTCCCCGTGGGAGATCGGCCTGGCCGAGACCCATCAGACCCTGGTGCTGAACCGCCTGCGCGGGCGCATCGCGGTGCAGGTCGACGGCGGTCTGCGTACCGGTCGCGACGTGGTCATAGGCGCCCTGCTCGGGGCGGATGAATTCGGCTTCGCCACCGCGCCACTGATCGCCGCCGGCTGCATCATGATGCGCAAGTGCCATCTGAACACCTGTCCGGTCGGGGTCGCCACGCAAGACCCCGAACTGCGCCGGCGCTTCACCGGTCAGCCCGAGCATGTGATCAACTTCTTCTTCTTCATTGCAGAGGAAGTCCGCGAACTCATGGCCAAACTCGGCTACCGGCGCTTCGATGACATGATCGGGCAGATGGATCGGCTCGAGATGCGCCGCGCCATCGACCACTGGAAGGCCATGGGACTGGACTTCTCGCGCATTCTCGCCAAGCCGCAGGTTGGCCCAGAGGTCAAGCTGTTCAACAGCGAGGCGCAGGATCATGGGCTTGAGAAGGCTCTGGATCATGAGCTGATCCGCCAGGCCACCCCCGCGCTGGAGCAAGGGCAACCGGTGCGCATCGAGACGGTGGTAAAGAACTTCAACCGCACCGTTGGCACCATGCTGTCCGGCCGGGTGGCCGAGCGCTATGGCTACACGGGCCTGCCCGATGACAGCATCTTTATCAAAGCACGCGGTATCGCCGGTCAGTCCTTCGGCGCCTGGCTGGCCCATGGCGTCACCATCGAGCTCGAAGGCGAGGCCAACGACTATGTCGGCAAGGGTCTCTCCGGCGGGCGGCTGATCATCTACCCACCTGCCAACTCCAGCATCGACCGTGCCGAGGACAACATCATCGTCGGCAACACCGTGCTTTATGGCGCCATCAGTGGCGAGAGCTTCTTCCGCGGTGTCGCGGGCGAGCGCTTCTGCGTGCGCAACTCGGGCGCCACGGCGGTCGTCGAGGGCGTCGGCGACCATGGCTGCGAGTACATGACCGGCGGCATCATGGTTTGCCTGGGCCCCACCGGTCGCAACTTCGCCGCTGGCATGTCGGGCGGCATCGCCTACGTGCTGGACGAAGACGGCACCTTTGCTGAGCGGTGCAACATGGCCATGGTGGAACTCGAGCCAATTCAGGCCGAGGACGATGCGCTTGAAGCGAGCGCTCACCAGGGTGGTGATCTGGAATCCTTAGGGTTGGTTGATCTCAGCAGTGACATGACCCGCTTCGACGCCCTGCGTCTCAAGCAGCTCATCCTCAAGCACAAGCACCATACCAACTCGGCGGTGGCCGCGCGCATCCTCAACGACTGGCCGCAAATGCTCGGCAAGTTCGTCAAGGTCATGCCGGTCGATTATCGCGGCGCGCTCGAGCAGATGCAGTCGAATCAGCGCCACCCGCCGCCGCCATCGAAGCCTGGGCCCGGTTCAATTGGCGCTTCCATAGGGGGTTCAATAGGGGGCTCGATTGGCGGTACCGTAGAGGGCGCGATCGCGGGTTCCAATCCCCTTTCAGCGAAACCCCTCTCAGAAAACCCCCTTTCAGAAAAACCTTCATCAGAACAGCGGGCTGGAGTTGCGGAAAATGGGTAAGCCAACGGGTTTCATGGAATATGCGCGCGCTGAGCTGGGACTGCAGCCGGTTGGCGATCGCATTGTCCATTATTCTGAGTTCATGCTGCCGCTGCCGGACAGCGAGCTCGCCATCCAGGGCGCGCGTTGCATGGACTGCGGCATCCCTTATTGCCATCAGGGCTGCCCGGTCAACAACATCATTCCGGACTGGAACGACCTGGTCTATCGCCAGGACTGGCAGACAGCGATTGAGGTCCTGCACTCCACCAACAACTTCCCGGAATTCACCGGGCGCATCTGCCCGGCGCCCTGCGAGGCCTCCTGCACGCTCAACATCGACGACGCCCCGGTCGCCATCAAGGCCATCGAGCGCGCCATCGCCGACCGCGCCTGGGACGAAGGCTGGGTCAAGCCCCAGGTGCCGGCGCACCGCACCGGCAAGAAGGTTGCGGTGGTCGGTTCGGGTCCATCGGGGCTCGCCTGCGCCCAGCAACTCGCGCGCGCCGGCCATGCCGTGGCCCTGTTCGAGAAAGAAGACCGCATCGGCGGCCTGCTGCGCTTCGGCATCCCTGACTTTAAGCTCAGCAAGACGCTCATCGACCGGCGCATGGCGCAGATGCGCGCCGAGGGCGTCGAGTTTCACACCAACTGCCATGTCGGCGTGGATGTTCCGCTCGCCGACTTGAAGCGCGACTTCGATGCCCTGGTGCTCTGCGGTGGCTCTGAGAAAGCGCGCGATCTCGACGTTCCCGGGCGCAGCTTCGACGGCATTCACTTCGCGATGGACTTCCTGCGGCCCAACTCCAAGCGGGTGCAGGGCGTCTATGTGCCGGAGGAGGACTTCATCAGCGCCGAGGGCAAGCAGGTTGTGGTCATCGGCGGTGGCGACACCGGCTCAGACTGCATCGGCACCTCCAACCGCCACGGTGCCAAGACCGTCACCCAGATCGAGATCCTCGACAAACCGCCAGCCAAGGAAGACAAAGGCCTGACTTGGCCCAACTGGCCGAACAAACTGCGCACCTCCACCTCGCAAGAGGAAGGCAGCAAGCGCATGTGGAATGTGCTGACAAAAGGCTTCGTCAGCGACGGCGAGAACCGCGTCAAGGCCGTCAAATACGTCCTGGTGCGCTGGGACAAGGACGACAGCGGCCGCTGGCAGATGAGCGAAGTGCCGGGCTCAGAGGCCGAGATGCCCGCCGACCTGGTGCTGCTTGCCATGGGCTTCGTCCACCCGGTGCACGAAGGCATGCTCGATGAGCTGAAAGAAAGCGCCAATCTTGCGCTCGACGGCCGTGGCAACGTCCAGGCCAGCACGGAAGGCGCGCAAGCCTACGCCACCAGCGTCGAAGGCGTCTTCGCCGCCGGCGACATGCGCCGCGGCCAGTCCCTGGTGGTCTGGGCCATCCGCGAGGGCCGCCAATGCGCCCGCGCCGTCGATGAGTGGCTGATGGGGCGTAGCGATTTGCCGCGCTAAGCGCCACTCTTCGTAGCGGCGGTACCCAACAGCTAGCGAGCTCAATCTTCTCGGCGCTATCTTATTTTATAAATCAGTCGAGTCCTTGCGCGGCCAGTCGGTGAGTATGTGAAAGCATGTCTGCGCGTGAAGCATCATCCGCGCCGTCGAGTAACCTTTCTGTTTCAGATGCAAGCCAAGCCAGTCCTTGACGGCACTCATCCGTCAATTGCCTGATCTGCTTCAGCGTGAGCCCGCAGGCGTCGATACCGAAACGCTGCATCTCTTTCAGTGAAACAAACCGCTTTGTGCCCCGCAAGGTGAGTGCCTGCATATCCTTCGGAATATACGCCGTGGTGCAGACCACATCGTAAATCGGCGCCAGGCGCACATCCGTCATGCTTGAATAGAGAACGCCGAAATTCTTCAAATGCGCATCACCGTTTTGCAAAGACTGATTCAATAGCTGCGCCTTGAAAAATTGCGTCATGGCTCGCTGTCGATGCGCGGGACTCACGAATTGCATAATACTCTTGGCTAATTGCTCGTAACTGCCAGTATATTTTTCATCTCGTGACTTGGCTTGCAGCACGCAGAAGTCTTCAAAACCCCAATAGCCTCCGTGAGGATGCCGGTCAAAGCGGCGCATGACAAAAAGCCGCTCGTCTTCGGAAAGGTAAAACTCCGGCACTTCGACCTGTGCTTCTTGTAGACAACGCATACAAAGCCATTCGTTGAGTGCCAGATGGGGATAATCTGATCCCCAGGATTTAACAACAAAGTCTTCGACCCGGAGAGTTGCTTTGTCTAGTAATGGCGTTAGCACTTTGGGTTGGACACCGCTGAGGGGCGAGTTTAAGGCAAACCGCTGCACCAGAGCCTCAAACAGATCGGGCGATGGGCTGTCGAGCACATCCACCAAAGAGAGTTCGGCAGTGGCTGCATGCGCTCTCTCATTCAGGGTCACCCGGCCTTTCAGGCTGGGAGCTAAGAGCGACAACAGCGCAAAGTCATCGGAAATGCCCAACTTGCCAAAGTGCTTTTTAATTACAGCAAGCAAATAGCCCTCGGGCAAATGCATCTCGAACACAGGAAGCAGGCGTCTGTGGGCGTAGCTCTTCGCTCGCACTGGCATGGTCAAGGACACGAAGGCGGTTGAAGCCTGCGTCTTGTAATTGAACACGCACTCACCCTCGGCCACTTGCAGCAGCTCACCGGTGGGCTGGGTGGCGGTGAATGCTGGCAGGCGCTTCATCGCTGGTCGCGCAGTTGCTCGAAGGTCGGAAAGGGCGACTGCGGCATGGGTTCGAGTGCAAACCCCAGGTAATCAAACATCTTCAAAACCTTGCGCAGTCCGACATCGCCAGCACGCCCCTGCTCGAAGGCGTTGATCGTGCTGCGGGAAACAGCCAGATCCTGAGCCATCCGCTGCTGGGTGATGCCCTTGGTTTGGCGTGTGTGCTTCAGAAACTGACCAAGCGTGCAAAAGTCCATTGTCTGAAATATTCGACATAGTGGCTTGATAAGGTGGAAATGTAGCATATTTCGAGCACCCCGGTTGGGTTAGACTCCGGAGATGGTGCGCAGGGCTGGCGCGTGAAACCGTATCTCGACAAGCAGTGAAATCGGCTTGGAAATCGGTCTTTAAGCCTGCCAGGCTGTACGGAAAATAAACCGTATAGAGAAAAAGCATGAATGAAGCTATCGAGCGATTCGACATCCGCTTGCCCGACAACGCCAAGCAACTGCTCATGCAGGCGGCGGACATCAGCGGTAACACCCTGACCGGCCTCGTCTTGAATGCCGCCCTGGACAAGGCCCATGAGCGACACATACATCAACCTACGGTCTTGTATAGGAGAACACCATGAACGACCAATCCAAACAGTATCAGCAACTCATTGCCAAGTGCTGGGCCGACGAGGCATTTAAGCAGCGGCTCCTGGCAAACCCCGCTGAGACGCTCAAGTCCGAGGGTATCGAGGTGCCTGAGGGTGTTCGGGTGCAGGCAGTGGAGAACACTGCGGAGGTCTTTAATCTGGTGATTCCCGGGTGCCCAGCACAGATCGGCGAGGAGGATTTATTGTATGCGGCGGGGGGTGCAGGATGCCCGTACGAGGACTGTGGGGCGGTTGGGGCGGCGGGCACACGACATCATTTGAGGTGAAAGCCACGATTAATGAGCTTCACGTCCGCTCTGCAGAGCTGAGGGTCTCGATCTGCTCGCGCAGGTAATCGCGATCAGCGTCCGGCAAATAGCTCCAGCCGTGGATCAAGTCTTCGCACACCGTTTTGATCTCTTGGCAGAAGTGGGCATCGGGGCGGTGAGGGTCACCGGTCCGGGCCTGGTTATCATAGAAGCAGCCCCCGCCGCACAGGTAGCGAGCCCAGCAGCCCCGGCAGACGGGTAAATTGTCCACCACGGCACGGTGATAGTCGTTCAATTCACCCGCGCGATAGTCATCGAGATGACCGAGGCGGGTCTCCGTCAAGCCGACAAAGCGGTGACAGGGATAGAGCTCGCCACTCACCGAGATCCCAGCTATTCCCCGACCGACACCGCACGCCACCTGGCGCTTCCGGCCACTGACCAGATACTGCAGCAAGGCCATGGCCATGGGCGCTGTATGGGCGACGAGTGTGCGCTCATGCGTTGCGGCGAAGAGCCGGGCCACTTCAGCGCGCTGGTCGGCAAGGAACCGGTCATCGACCGTGATCGGGTCGGGTTGCTCTGCGGTCTTGGGACCGTGCGGCGTTGCATCCGCCAGGATCGCCGGCGATGCCCGAGACAAGCTCAGTGTGGTAAAGCCGATCTCGGCTAACCCCTGGCGAATGGCTGTGGGGTCAGCGTCCTCGCAGAGGGTGGCGCGGGCGGTGAGCTCGGGAAAGACTGCGCGAAGCTTCTGGACGTTGGCGCGGAGGCGTTGGTAGGAACCGCGACCGTTCTTGAACGGGCGCTGGCGATCCTGAATATCCGGGGGGCCATCGCAACTGATCAAAGGGTCGATGTTCTCGGCCTTGAGGTAGGCGATGATCGGGTCGTTGAGCAGGGTGGCGTTGGTGGTCATGTTAAAGTCGACCCGCTTCCCGCGGCTGGCGGCCTGTTCCTTGGCGTAGCTGACCACTTGTTGCAGGAGCGGAAAATTAAGCAGGGGCTCGCCGCCGAAAAAGCCGATGTGGACCTGCCCGGCATCCAGGGAGTTATCCATCAGCCAGTCCACAGCGTTGCGGGCGGTGTCCCAGCTCATGACGCCCTTGTTGCCGTACTCCCCACCCTTTCCGTAGCAGTAGACGCAGCGCAGGTTACAGGTCTGGGTGAGAAAGAGCGCGATGTTGACGACCGGGTAAGGTCGCGCCGAGGTCGGGTCGGCGGTGGTCTCCGGGGCTTGATCGGGGGCCGTCTCTGGCGGCAAAGCGGTGTCTGTCGGCTCGGTCGGCGGGACCAGGCCCGTCTCACGCAGTACCTGCATCAGTGCCTCGGGGATCAGGCTACCCGGGCCGGGTATGAGCCGACGGAGGGTCAGGGCCAAGGCGGGGCGGATGGGGATAGCCACCAGATCGGCCACCCGAAACAGGCTGTAGGTGCCGTCACGCTCGACAATATGATGATCCGCCAGTGTGACGTTGCCGTGGTAACTGCGGCCCTGATGGGTAATTTCGTACGGCCCGAACATGTTTGTCTCCAGTGCGTTGCTTATTGGGGAGCTTACTAGTGCTCAGCCTGTGTTATAACGGGGGCGATCAGGTAAATCAGTATAATCGGACATGCGGTCAGCCGCGTCCTGATCTGATCAAGCGGTTTGGGTTCTGCTCCTCGCCCGAACGGCTGCGAGTGGCCCGAGGGGCCATCATTAACCACTGGTGAGCAACATGAACGACCAATCCAGACAGTATCAGCAACTCATCGCCAAGTGCTGGGCCGACGAGGCCTTCAAGCAGCGGCTCCTGTCCAACCCGGCTGAGACGCTCAAAGACGAGGGGCTTGAGGTGCCCGAGGGAGTTCAAGTTCAGGTGTTGGAAAACACCGCGCAGGTTTTGAACCTGGTGATTCCATCACGGCCTACCGAACTTTCGGATGAAGAGTTGCACGCAAGCGGGTTGGCGGGAGGATGCGGGGATAGCACAACCTGCGGTTTTTATGAGGGCTGCTTTACATTCGGATATACCCGTACGTTTTAGGATAGCACCCTGCGCGCGGCATTCGTTGCAGATAGCGGTTCAATAGTGTTTAGCGATTTTCATACGAGATTCAGGGTACGAGGTGGAAGGTTGGGTAAGCAGCTTTGCTGTGCTGAACGCGACTTTCTTTGCTATTGGCGACACCCCATACCAGCGTGCAGTCGGAGGTCGCTTAGCGCGGGCGGATAAGGTTACCGGTGAGGTGAAGATTTTTCAGCACTGTGACCCAGACCCTGATGAATCGCCCTTGGTGCTGACGAGGCCGCGCAGCCCGCCATGCAGCCATCGATACCAACGCCACATGGTCAGCCGGAGTCGATTTGGAGCCTTTTGCCGCCGCTTCGGGAACTGGCAACTATTCGAATACTTAGGTGGGTGATTTCACCCTGGCATCCCGAGCAGAATAACCATGCTATTTCGTTCGCAGGTTCTCGTAAAAGTCACCGATCCTGATCAACTCGATCAGCTTCTGAGCGTCGTCCGCCCTCGGCATGTGCTGGGGTTTGGCGTTGTTGATGAGCTGAATTCCCTTTAGGTCCTCTTTTGAGACGCGCGCGATGGCGTCGACGAATCATGGGTGCGAAAGAATGACGGTTGCGGACATGCTGAAACAGGCTGGTGAGACTGAATCGCAGGTGCTCAAAGAGCATCTTATCTTGCTCGCACTCTCCAAAATCAGTCGGTACGAGACGGAGTGTGCGCTCTTCGAGGCCAAATATGCTGAGCCGTTCGACGCCTTTCAGCGACGCATGCTGGCCATGAAAAACCAGGAAGATTTCGCGGCCGATGACGACCTGCTGGATTGGGAGTTTGCTGATCGGGCGTTGCGCGGATGGAATGAAAAACTGGATGCGCTAAGGCATGTTGATTGATCTGATCAAGCGATACAGCGCCATCATCCAATCCTGGACGGTCACGAATTTCGACCGGGAAGGCGAAGACCTTAGACTGAAAGCGCAGATTGTTTTTTTGGATGGAAGTCAGCTTCATATCCGACAGATTGTCATTGACGGACACCTGCTGAAATATGCCTATCAATGGCAAACTCAAGAAGGAGCGCTGATCATTCGCTGGGACAATGCAGAGCACTGGTCGGATGTCGCTACCTTCCCGCACCATAAGCATGTTTCCAGAAATGAAGACGTCAAAGTGATGCCTTCCAATGGCGCTGAACTGGCGCTGGTTCTTGAAGAGATTGCCTTGTTGCTCGAATCCGTCGGACACTCATTGCGATGAATTCTAATTTCCAGCTGCGCCTCTGCCCTGGCGCTCGTCTCCTAACCGATGGTGGGACTGGGCTGATTGCTCGGAGCGCTTCGCCGTCGCTGTGGGAACTGGCTATGATACGAAATACATCGGTAAGTGAGTTTACCCTGGCATCCCGAGCCGACTAAATCATGCTATTTCGCCCGCAGGCCCTTGCGAAGGTCACCGATCCTGATCAACTCGATCAGCTTCTGAGTGTCGTCCGCCCTCGGCATGTGCTCGGGTTTGGCGTTGTTGCTGCCGTCATGGTCGCGGGTTTGATCTGGAGCATCTTGTCCACGGCGCCGGTGATTGTCGGTGGCCCCGGGGTTCTGCTCTCGTCCGCCGGCGTGGCTGCGGTGACCGCCGAGGGGAGCGGGCATATTGACGCGATTTTGGTTCAGCCTGGTGATGCGGTCACTCTGGGCCAACCAATCGCCAGAATTCGCCAGCCCGAGCGGCTTGATGAGCTCGAGGCGGCCGAGGATGAGGCCCGCGATGTCAATGATCGGTATGAGCTTCTGCAAACCGAGTTTGCCGCTCAAGATCAAATCCAGACGGACTTGATGGCGCGTCTGCGCGCGGCGGATGCGGAGCGCGTTGCGACTCTGGAGAAGCAACGCGCGGTGCTGGCCAAGCGCACCGAAGGCGAGGCTCGGTTGCAGGGTAAGGGCATGGTGAGTGCCGTCAATCAGTTCGAGACCGCGCAGCTCTTGGCAAAGGTGGAGCATGAAATCGCGACCGCGCGGAATCGCATGGTCGAGACGTCGCTGCAGCAGGAGCAGGACGCGGCCCGGCGACACCAGGAACTGGCGGAGCTGCGTATCCAGTCACTGAATCTGCGCCGGCGCGCCGCCAATCTGCGCCGAGACTACGATCGGGACGGTCAAGTGCTCGCCACCGCGACAGGGGACCTCGCCGAACTGGGCGCTGATGTGAACGATCCTGTCACTCCCGGGCAGGTCATTGCACGGCTGTTGGTCGATGGTGCGGAGGAGGCGCCGCTGACCGCCGTTGCCTATTTGCCGGCTGGTGACGGAAAAAAGGTCAAAATCGACATGCCGGCGCGGGTTTCGCCCTCAACGGTGAAGGTGGAGCTTGACGGCTATATTCATGGCCGTGTGATTCGGGTCGCGGAACTGCCTTCCAGTCGCGAAGGCTTGATGCGCCGCCTCAAGAATGCCGTGTTTGTGGATGAGATTCTCAGCTCTGGCACGCCATTTGAGGTAGAGGTGGAGTTGCAGCGCGATGCAACAACACCTAGCGGTTACGCCTGGACCTCGGGCCAAGGCCCTGACATCCCGATTGAGCCCGGCACCTTGGCCCGCTCCGAGGTGGTGGTGGAGCGTATTCATCTGATCAGCCTCTTGTTCCCGGCGATGGAATACGTCTACGGCTGGTTCCGCGCGCTATGAGCGCCCGCAAGCCGGTGGTTGGTGTGGTGCGCACGCCCACCATCCTGCAAATGGAGGCCCTGGAGTGCGGCGCGGCCGCCCTGGCCATGGTGTTGGCGCATTATGGGCGCTGGGAGCCGCTGGAGAAGTTGCGGCTGTTATGCGGGGTCTCGCGAGACGGCAGCAAGGCGATCAATCTCGTTAAGGCGGCCCGCGTCCTTGGATTGAAGGCGAGCGGCAAACGCCTGGAGCCGGCCGACCTGGCTAGCTTGCCGGTGCCGGCCATATTGTTTGTCGGCATGAACCACTTTGTGGTGCTCGAGGGGGTGAGCAAAGGGAAGTTTCAGCTCAATGACCCTGCGGCCGGTCGGCGGTTGCTAACAGCCAAAGAATTCGACGAACTCTTTACCGGCTTGGTGCTGGCATTCGAGCCGACCGACGCCTTTCAGCCGGGTGGCACAGCACCATCTATCCTGCCCAGCCTGTGGGCGATGGCTCGACAGTCGCTCTGGCCGCTGGGCCTGTTGGCCTTGGCTGGTCTGCTGCTGGCTGTTTTCAGCATCCTGATGCCGGGGCTGCAGCAGATTTATATTGATCGCATCCTGATCGAGCAATTTGATAATTGGGTCTATCCCCTGGCCATCATTCTGGCGGTGATCGCGCCGGTGATGGCCTTTCTCACCTGGTTGCATGCCCGACTCATTGCCGCGCTCAACGCCAAACTCTCCATCGTCTTGACTAGCCGACTGGCCTGGCGCGTGTTGCGTCTTCCGGTGCTGTTTTTTGGTCAGCGCTACGCAGGCATGATCAGCGCTCGGGTGGGGTTGGCAGATCAGCTGGTGCTCACCCTGACCCAGAGCCTGTCCCAGGTGCTGAGCAATGTGGCACTCGTGCTGCTGCTCACGCTGCTGATGTTGCAGTACAGCCTTTCTCTCACCCTGATTGTCATCGGCATGAGTCTGTTCAACGCGCTGCTCTTTCAGCGCCTGCGCAAGAGCCTGGGTGAGGCATCGGAGAAGGTCGCCATGCAAACCGTGAAAATGGGTGGCAAGGTGATGCAAGGGGTACGCATGATGGAAACCCTGAAATCCACCGGCACTGATGATCTGTTCTTCTCGCAGTGGTCTGGGCTCCAGGTGCTCTACATTAACGCGCAGCAAGCGATTGCCAAGCGCGAGGCGCTGATTGCGGGACTGCAAACCTGGTTGGCGAGTCTGACGGCGGCGCTGGTGCTGGTGGTGGGGGGCTACTACACCATGACGGAGCAGTTCTCCATCGGCATGCTGGTGGCGTTTTCCGTCATCACGGTGCTGTTCAATCAGCCGGTGACGGTGTTAGTGAGCTTGGCTGGCATGCTGCAACAGACCCAGGGCGCCATTGCTCAATTGGACGACACTCTGGGCTATCCCCTGGCGCGCGAATTTGATGAGCTTGAGACGGACACTAAGACGAACTTCGCCGAAGCGTCCCAGCGGCCCACAACGGCGCCGTTACGCCGGTTGAGCGGGCAAGTGCGCCTTGAGCAGGTGGGCTGCTGCTGGGGATTGGGCTGGACGAGTCGGCAGACTTTGTCTTGCTGGCCGTGCCCCATGTGGACACAGATCTTGTCGAGTGGCCGTCGGCCTTGTTGTCGGCTGAATCCGCCGCGCCTGATGTCATGCCCGCCCTGGTCCCGGCATTGGAGCATTGGCTGCGCGCGCTGAGTTGGGGCATGTCGCGCTGGGTGACGCCGCTCCCGGTGGTGGATGTGGGCATCGGCACGGATGAGACGCTCCAGATTGCTTCCGGTCGGCGTTGCAGCGCTCAACATGCCCTGACGTGGATTCGCTTGGCGCCCGAGGCCGGGTTCTTTCTCGATATTCAGGAGATCGACTCGAGCGCCGATGAGGTGACCTTCCCCCTCGCCTCCGAGGCCTGGCTGTGGACCATGACGCCGCTGGAGCTTCATGGCCGCTCGACTGCCGCCGCCTTGCGCGACGGCGATGCCTGGGACGGCGTCGCCGCGCTGCATCGTTTGTTGTTTGAGACGGCCTCGATGAACCTCATGCTGGGCAATGCCGATGAGTACAACCGACTCATGGCGCGCCGTGTTGCGACCGAGGCCGAACGCGATCACGCATTCTCCGACTTGATGTCGGTCACGGCGCCGCGTCCCCGGTTGGAGGCGACGCCGGTGCGGGGCGACACTCCCTTGGTCGGTGCCATGCGGCTGGTGGGCCAGGCGTGCGGGTTCCAGATCCAAGTCCCGGTTGAGCTCAAGTCTGATGATGCGCTCAGCTTAGAGAACATTGTGCGGTTCAGTCGGCTGCGTCAGCGCACTGTCACCTTGCGCGATGACTGGTGGCAGGGGGATTTCGGCGCGCTGCTGGCGTTTGAAGCCGAAACCCAACGGCCCTTGGCGCTTGTGTACACGGATCAGGGGAGCGCCCAGTTAATTGACCCGGCCGATGGTCAGGAACTGGACTTTGAGACCCATCGGCAGCGACTCGCGCCCGAGGCCTTTGAGTTCACCACCCACCTGCCGTTTCGGGCCATGGGATTCCGCTCCCTGTTTGGTTTCGCCTTCGCGCGCGGTTGGCGCGACGCGGTCCTGATGTTGGTGATGAGCGCCATGGCCGGGATGATGACCCTGGCCATCCCGGTGACAACCGCTTACCTGATCGACACGGCCATACCCAACCACGAGGTGGGCCACTTAATTGAGATTGGCGTGGTCTTGGCGGTGCTTGGCGGCACGGCCTTCGTCGTTGACTATGTGGCGACCTTAGCTTTCACTCGCGCCGAGAGCCGCATGGGCCGTGCGTTGCAGTCGGGTCTGCTTGACCGGGTCTTGCGCCTGCCCATGGGGTTCTTTCAGAATTTTTCCGCCGGGGACTTGGCCAACCGCGTGATGGCGATGACGCAGATCCAGACGCTGCTTTCAACCGGCGCGGTCAATGCCATCCTGAGCGGCATTTTCGGCCTGGCCGGCTTTCTGCTCATGTTCTATTACGACGCCCGGCTGGCCCTGTGGGCGCTGGTGCTGACCCTGGTGTATCTCATCCTCAGCCTGGTGATCAGCTATCTGCGACTGCGCCAGGAGCGCGCCCTGGCGGGCCTGATGGGGGACTTTAGCAACATCCTGCTGCACTTGATTCTTGGTGTTGCCAAGATTCGACTCGCCGCTGCCGAAGATCGCGCCTTTGCCCGCTTGGCCAGTCCCTATGCGAAGAGTCGTCGGCATCAGTTGCGCTCCCAACGCCTGGGCGCCTGGCAATCCGCGCTCAACCAGGTCCTGGCCTTGATCGGGCTGCTGATCTTCGTCCTGCTGATTGGCAAACCCTCGCAAGCGCCCAACCTCATCGCGATTGGGGCCTTCTCGGCGCTACTGGTCGCTTTCCAGCAATTCTCCGCCAGCCTCTCGATGATGGTGATGGTGGCGACTGGCCTGATCGCCATCCAGCCACAGGTGGAGCGCGCCCGCCCTCTGCTCACGGCGGTTCCGGAGGTGAGCGAGGAGCGCAAGGACCCTGGCGCGCTGTCCGGGGCCATTGAGGTCTCCCATGTCAGTTTTCGCTATACCCCGAACGGACCGCTGATTCTTGACGATGTCTCGCTGGAGATCGAGCCCGGGCGCTTTGTCGCCCTGGTCGGTGCATCCGGGTCCGGCAAGTCCACGCTGCTGCGCCTCATCATGGGGTTTGAGTCACTGGAGTCCGGCGGGATTTTCTTCGACGGGCATGCGCTGACCAGTGTCGATGCCACCGCAGTGCGACGACAAATGGGGGTGGTGATGCAGAACGCGCAGCTGATGCCGGGCTCTCTCTACCAGAACATTGTCGGCACCAGCGGCGGCAGCCTGGACGACGCCTGGGAAGCGGCCACCCAGGTTGGTCTGGCCGATGACATCCACGCAATGCCCATGGGCATGCAGACCGTCATCATGGAAGGCGGCGGAGCCCTGTCCGGTGGACAAATGCAACGCCTGATGATTGCCCGCGCCATCGTCAACCGCCCCAAGGTCTTGCTGCTGGATGAGGCCACCAGCGCGCTCGACAATCGCACCCAGGCCGTGGTCACGGAAAGTCTGGACCGATTGCGCGTGACCCGCATCGTCGTCGCGCATCGCCTCAGCACCGTGGTCAATGCCGAGCGCATCCACGTCATGGACGCCGGTCGCATCGTCGAGTCGGGAAACTATGCAAGCCTGATGCAGGCCCAAGGGCAGTTCGCCCGCCTGGCGGCGCGGCAGATGCTTTAGTCCTGGAACATGAGCGTTCGGTTCCTTTCTGACAAACTCCAGGGAGATTAGATAATGCGGTTCGATGTAGTTTTTTTAGCAACGGCAGTACTTTTTGCCAGTTATTCTGGCGCGAACGGCTCCGAAGCCTTATTGCGTGGCGCTGCCAATGGGACTGTGATGACTGGAGCTGTTTATCCCGACTCCAGCCGCACATCCGTGGATTGGAACGGGCGTTATGTTGGGCGCCTGCCCTGCGCAGATTGTGAGGCGATTGAAACCGAGCTGACCTTGTCGCCGGACGAAACTTTTGTGCTCAAGACGCGTTACCTGGGGCGCTCAGAGGACTGGCAACGCGAGACCGGGCGCTTTGTGTGGGACGAAAGCGGCCAGATCGTGCGATTGAACCAGCGCGCACCTGACGCTAAGGCTTTTTTTGTCGGTGAAAATAGACTCTGGCAATTAGATCAATCCGGGCAGCGGATTCAGGGCGATCTGGCGGAGTTATATCAGCTGCATAAGGTGCAAGAGGGACAGGTCGGTATGGATTCTTTCGCCTTGAGTGCTTCCCTCTTTGATCAGCCATGGCGCTTGAAGGTGCTAAATGGACAACCTGTGATTGGGCTTGAGCGGCCAATCTATATTGAGTTTGTGGAGTCGGAGCATCGCATTCAAGGCTTCAACGGTTGCAATCGTTTTTTCGGGGATGTGCGTCTGGATGACCCCGAGGCGGATGAATCGGGCAGTATTGCAGTGGCATTTTCGCAAATAGGAATGACGCGAATGGCCTGTCGTGGCGAGACGCATGAGACGCCCTTCATGCAAGCCTTGCAGGAGACGCGATCCATGCGGCTGACTGGCACCGAGCTCAGGTTGCTTGACGCCTCGGGTCAAGCCTTGGCACTTTTTGAGGCTGATGAAAGCCTGAAACCTTCTATGAGGCGTGTTTTGTCAAGCCCTTTTGAAAGCCTTGTCCGATTCAGTACCGTCGAGCAAATCAGAACGTTACAGTCGTTCCCGCATTGCATGAGCGCGCAAATCGGCCGATCCGCCGCGCTTCTCTCTCCCCGAAGGGGCGGGCGTGGTTCATCGAAACGCTCGCGCATGGCAACGGCGTCGAGCGCTGTTCACACGCTTTCAAATAGCCTGATCACTCACTTTGAATCGTCACTCGCTTATTCGTTCTCCTGTGCAATGGCGGCCGTTTGGTCAGCGCGTTTTGCTCGGTTTCATCGGCATTGCGAGCGTTGTGACAGCCATGGGTTGTCTCGGTTTGAAAGCCGACGGATTCTGTGCGAATCCGCTCCACCTTCTATCCGTGCCGGGAAGCCCGGTCACCTGAAATTGCATGCGATGTTCGCCGCTGAAACCGATTGAAAAGGAAAGCGCCCCTTCTTTTAAAACGGCATGACCAGGGGTCAGCCCAGGTTCCAGTCGGGCGCTTTCGACAACCTTGACCGTGATCCGTCGCGTTGCTCTCTCCTCGGGCGTTGGCGCTGTGCTTGGCCGTTGGGGGTAACTGGATGTCTTCCGCGGGCGGCGGGCCTTAGCCGGCTTTGAGCACCGCGCCGTCTGGGATCTCGCCCTGTTCGAGATAGCGCCACAAGGCGATGAGCAGCTTGCGCGCCAGGGCGACGATGCCGATGCGACGCATGCGTTTGCCGCCGGTGGCAAAGCGCTCGCGGTACCAGCGGCTCAGGGCGCTGTCAGGCTGATAGCGCAACCACAGCCAGGACAGTTCAACCATGAGCGCGCGGATGCGCCGGTTGCCGGCCTTGCTGATGCCTTGGTCGCGCTGATCATCACCGCTCGCATAGGGCGTGGGGGTGAGCCCGGCACAGGCGGCCAGCTGCTGGCGATTGCGAAAGCCGCGCCAGCTGAAGAATTCCATGACCAAGATCCAGCTCGAAACCCAGCCGATGCCTTTGAGCTCGAGCATGCGTGCGACTTGCTGGTGGGAGACGTCGGTGGCTTGCTCGACGCGGCGCTTTTGTTCTTGCTCGATGGCGCGGATTTGCTCATCAGCCAAGCAATAGCGCTGGTATTCGCGGCGGATCTCTTCTTTGAGGTCGGCGCCAAGGGGCTCGCCGGTGGCGGTGCACAAGTGATCGAGAGTATCGATGACGGTGTCGTTGAGACGCTCGATGACGAGACCCTGGGCGATGAAGAGCGATTTGATTCGGGAGCTGTGGGCGCCACGTTCGCGGATCAGTCGCTCGCGCTCGCGGTTCAGCCGCATCCGATCCTCGGCCCCGGCACTGGGGACGTTCACCACCGCGAGGGCTTTTTTCTCTCCGCCAAGATACCGCATGAGCTGCACCAGCAGCGCTTCGACGTCGACCCGGTCGGTCTTCACGCGCCGCTTCTTGCGGTTGACCTGAATGCTGGCCGAGTCGACCACGCGGCTGTGAATCCCCCAGGATTCCAATGTACGATGAATCCAGAATCCATCCCGGCCGGCTTCGTAAACGCTTTCAATGACACAATCCGCGCTGAGTCCAAGCTTCCCCTTGGCGATCTCGATCTGCTCGTGCAAGGCGGGAAGATCGCGCGCTTCGATGGTCTTGATGCGGATCTTCTCGCCGTTGCTGAAGCCCAGCTTCCAGGTTTTGTTGCTCAGCTCAAGGGCCAGATAGAGGGTGGTCTTCGGCGTTTGGACAGCGGCAGTGGTCATGTTCGGTCTCCTCGTGGCTCGGGGTTAATGTCGAGGCTTAGACTTGGATGGCCTACATAGTTTCTTAAGCTAGCCGGCGGGCGCGCCGGTGATAGCCGCAGCTGCCATGGGCGCACGACGCAGTATCAGCTCCTGGGTCGGATAGGCAAACTCGATGCCGGCCTCCTCAAAGCGGCGATGGATGCCGAGGTTGATGCCCTGCTGGATGTCCATGTAAATGGCGTAATCCGGCGTCAGCACGTAGTAAACGATCTCAAAGTTGAGGGAGAAATCGCCGAAGGCGAAGAAATGCGCGCGATCAAAGCGCGTCTGCGGCTGTTCCTCAATGGACTGGCGAATCATGTCCGGGATGCGTTCGAGCAGCTCCCTTGGGGTCTGATACACCACTCCAATGTTGAACGAGATCCGGCGCTCTCTGAAGTATTTGAAGTTATGGATACGGCTGTTGAGCAGATCGCTGTTTGAGAGCACGACCTGCTCCCCGGAAAGACTGCGGATGCGGGTGGTCTTGATGCCAATTAGCTCAATGGTGCCGACGGTCTCGCCAGCCTTGACGAAATCGCCGACGCGAAACGGCTTGTCGAGGATAATCGCCATGGAGCTGAACACATCGCCCAGAATGTTCTGCACCGCGAAGGCGACCGCCAAGCTGCCCACACCGAGCGCGCCGACCAGGCCGGCAACCGGGTACCTGAAGTAAACCAGCAGCGAGACCACCACGCTGATCCAGATACCGACCCGAATGAAAAACATCAGCAGACCGTAGCCGGTCACCGTCGATGGATCGCGCATCTCCTGGCGCGTGCGCTTGCGGCTGAAGTAATCAAACATGGCCGCGTTGGCCCATGCGCCGAGCTGCATGTAGAAGGCGATGACCAGCCCGGTCCAGAGCCAGTCTTTTGCCGTTGGGCTGGCCAACCCCGAAAAGACCATGGCCACATAAAAGGCCGCGATCAGCACGAATAGCTGACTGGTATTGCCGGCAATGGCCGTCAGCGCCAAACGCAGATCCCGTTGCTCGGTTGCCGCCAGAGTGGTGTCAAGCTTGCGCAGCGCCCGGCGCGCGAGCACCCGCACGGTCGGCAGGACGAGCAGTACCAGGGTGAAGATCACCAGAGCAAGGGCCAGCTCCCGCACCCGGATGCTTTGGTCGTTGATCACGATCAGCTCGGCATCCCACCAGCCCGCCATCGCCTCCTTGGCCTGGAGCCATTGCAGGCTGACGTTCGTGTTCTCAACCAGCCCCTCGAGTTGGTGGCGGATTCCCTGCAGCAGCGCGATCAGCTCGTCCTTGGTCTCGAGCAGTTCGCGGCCATGCTGCTCGGCGGCATCCAGCGCGGCGGCGCGCGCTGTCATGGCCTCGCGCTCCTGCGTATCCAGCGTCGGGTCGCGCAAAGCGCGTGACTGGGTGAGCTGAATCGCCCGCAGGGCATTGAGGCGGCGCTCGATGTCGTCCTTCTCGGCGCGCGCCTCGTTGAGCGCCTTGATGGCATCGCGCAGTTGCTCGGCACCATTGATGGAATCGGGCGACTGCATCATCTCGAAACGTGCCTGCCATAACTGGCGCATCTGGCCAAGATCGGTGATTGCAGCGGTCAGGGAGTCGACCCCGTTGCGCGCCGCATCAAGCTGGGCCTGACGCGCCGTCACCCGGGCTTCTAGTGCGGCCTTGTCGGCATCCTCGGTGGCATCAGCCAAGCGGCGCTGCGCCTCGTAGAGCGCGGACTCGGCCCGGTCCCCGTCACGCTGCAGCGCCTCGATCTGCTTGCGCATCTCGGCTTCGGTGTCCGTCAGTTCCGCTAGGCGCTGCTCGAGCATCTCCGCCGAAAGCTCCGCGCGCGCGTCGAGAAACGCCAGGCGCGCCTCCAGCACTTGCTGCTCGGCTTCGGCCAGATCATCGTCTTGGCGCGCCAGCGCCACCGCGCCTTCGCCCGCCGTGAGCTGCTGGCGGGCGAGCAATTCGCGCAGTCGCGCCAGCTCCAGCGTCCGCGCCAGCGCGGCGCGCTCGGCTTGCGGCATGTCTTCATCCTCGGCCGCGGCCATTTGATCGCGCGCGGTGCGTCGCTCACGCACTGCGCTAGTGACGGCCTTCTCCAAGGCCACCAGACGCCGCGATGCCGTATCCAGGCGGGTCTCGGCAACGTCTTCCATGGCCTGCTTCAGGCCGAGTTCGGCCTGTTGCTGGTCGAGCTGCGAAATGGAGAACGGCGGCTCCAGTGCGACCCCCTCCTGCTTGATGGTTTCAAGCTGCGCCTGCCGCTGCGCGACCTCGTTGCCGATGTCCGCAGTGCGCTCGGCAAGGGTCGCGCGGCGCTGCACGGCGATGCGCAACTGGCGCAGAAGCTCGATTTGGCCGGCGAGCGCCTCGGCCGCAGCGTCTGGCGTCGACGACTGGACCTCCGAGTCCGGGCCGGAGTCAGAGTCGGAATCAGATTCTGACTCCTGCGCATCTAGCCCTCCGGCCGCCTCTTCGGCGCCTACGCCGGTCTCAGCCGCCGCAGCCGCTTCGGCCTGCGCCTGTTCAAGCGCGTTTTCCAGCTTGGACAGTCGGGTATTGATCAAATCGATGCCGGCCTGGAAATCCTCTGCCGAGCGCATCGGCTGCGGCAGCCCGGGCAGCCCAATCGCGGCGGGATCGAAAGCCAAGGTCGAGTTATCGCGCACGTCCTCGGCATCCTTATCCGCAGCATCGGCCTTCGTCTCGGCGCTGGTATCTGCGCCGGTCTCGCTAGCTGTTTCAGCGCTCGTCTCGGTGCTTGTCTCGGCATTTGCCTCGGTGCTTTCGGCGAGCACGGACAGCGGCAGCAGGAGAAGCGACAAGGCAACGAAAAGGATTCTGAAATTCATGAGCAGTCCACAAAGGTCGAATGGGAATCTTGGCGATGGGAGGATGGGGCGCGATGCATGCGCCCGCGAATCGCTAGCCGCGGTCAGCGGGCTGCTGACCGGGATGATGACGTTGCCGACAGGCACGCCAGTGTTCGCGGTCATTGTAAACGGCTTTCTTGGTCGATCTCTAGCACAGCGGCCAAGTGCTGCCCGATCCTCGAGCACCGATTGTTTCGGCTCAAATGAGAGCTCCCAAGGCACGGCTCACAATCAACACCGCGAAGGCCACCAATAACAGCGCATAGAACCGCGCCACCCGCGCGGCATTGCGCGCCAAAAGCGGCAGTAATCCGCCGCGCACCACCACCAGCACCACCAGGGAATACCAGAGCGCATCAATGCCGCCGATGGTCAGCACCAGCACCGCCTTGGCGGCCAGGCTTTGATCGGCACTGACAAAGGGCGCAAAAAGCGCGAGCATGAAAATCGCAAGTTTGGGATTGAGAAAAGCGATCAGGAAACCGTCGCGCGCCGCTGTGGCGGTACTCTTGAGTTCTCTGCTCCCGGCTTCCGCCACCGGCAGCCCAGTGCCCTGGCGCAGCGCGGTGTAAGCCAGGTAGAGGAGATAGCCGGCGCTCGCGAGTTGCAGCCCGGTGAACAGCCCAGGTGCCGCCACCAGCAGCGCGGCTAGGCCAGCAACAGTGAGCAGTGCATAGAGCCCGACCGCCGCGCCATGGGACAAGGCCACAGCCAGGCCCGCCGCGCGCCCGCCTTGCCAGGTCGTGCCGAGCACCACGGCCAGACTCGGCCCCGGAGTCATGGCGCCGAGCAAGCAAAGCAGCGCCAGTGAGAGCCAGATGGACAGGGACATAAGAAAGGCAACACAAATGCAATTATGGTTGTGGGCTGGAGACAGATCATGGAGACTCTTGCAGCAGAGAAGCCGCTGGCACCATGCCCCTATTTTAACGTGACCGAGAACATCATGGCCGAGGACATCCCCCAGGCATCAGATGCCAAGCAAATACTGCGCGACGAAGCGCCGCTTGCCCTTGTCATTGCGACAACACTGGCCTTCCTTGCCTTTGGCAAGGGCTGGCTCGCCGACCTGAGCAACCCGCTATGGCTGGCGCTGATGTTTGGCTGGCTGTTCGTGGTGATTCTCTGGGCCGCGCTCAAGGTGGTCCATCACGCCGACTGTCTGGCGATCAAGCTCGGCGAGCCCTATGGCACCCTGATCCTGACCCTGTCGGTGATCTCCATCGAGGTGCTGATGATCGCCGCGCTCATGATGAGCGGCAGCAACAATCCAACGCTTGCGCGCGATACCATGTTCGCCGTGGTGATGATCGTGCTGAACGGCATGGTCGGCCTGACCCTGATTCTGGGCGCGCTGCGCCATCACGAGCAAAGCTACAACCTGCAAGGCGCGAATGCCTATCTGTCGGTCATTATTCCGCTCGCCCTGCTGACCCTGCTGCTGCCAAACCTGACGGTCTCCACCGCCACATCAAGCCTGACCGGGTTTCAATCGGTCTTTCTGATTGTCATCTGCATGGCACTCTACGGGACCTTCCTCGCCATCCAAACCCTGCGCCATCGCGGCTATTTCACCGAGCCTGCGGCGCAAGCCGAGAACGGCGACAGCGACCATTCAGACGATCATTCAGGGCATGGTGCGCTCAGGCTGCACTCGGTCGCGTTTCATGGCTTGATGTTGCTGGCTTACCTAATCCCGGTGGTGCTCATGGCGAAAAAGCTCGCCATACCGATCGATTACGGCATCGAGGTGCTTGCGCTGCCGGCGGCTCTCGGCGGCTTCATCGTCGCTGCCCTGGTGCTGACACCCGAGGCGGTCGGCGCGATCAGGGCGGCGCTCGCCAACCGGCTGCAGCGGGCGGTCAACATTTTCCTCGGCTCGGTGATGGCCACCATCGGGCTGACAGTGCCAGCGGTGCTAGGCATCAGCCTGACAACCGGCAAGACGGTGGAGCTGGGCCTGCAGCACAGCGACATACTGATGCTGATCGTCACCCTGATGGTCTCCATGGTCACCTTTAGCGCCGTTCGCACCAACCTGCTGCAAGGCGTCGTCCACCTCACACTCTTTTTCGCCTACCTGATGCTGATTTTTGCGCCCTGACGGACTTGAGCACTTTACCCAAGCCGTGAGGCCCAGCACCGAGTATCACGTTCAGCGGGAAGCGCGTTCTGAGGCTGACAAGGCCCAGGATATAAAGCGCTGGCAAGCTGACAAGCGAACCGATAAAGCCGTTTCTCATGCCGAGGTGGAAAAGTGGCTCAACTCCCGGGAGAAGCGAGCAAATCACCTTACGCGCTGATTCATGACCCCGAAACCGGCGGCTGGTTGCAGCTGCAGGACCCGGCCTGGGTGCTCTGCACGGATGAGCTGAACGAGGTCAGTGCACTGCTGGCCACGGGGATTGAACGCAGGGATACGCCGGCCAGCCTCTGCTGCCTGGCTTACGAGGCCGCCGCCGCTTTCGATCCCTGCTTGCAACATCACCCGGGCCAATGCCACCAGCCATTGCTGTGGATGGCGGGCTTTCAGACGCTAGAGCACTGGGACTCAGACGCGCTTTTCGCCGCCTGCCATGCAGATGATGACCCCTTGATGCGCGAGCCCTTGTTCGGCCCCTGGGAACCAGAGATGCGGCGAGCCGACTACGCCCGCGCCTTTGCGGCCATCAAGGCGCATCTGGCCGCTGGGGATGCCTACCAGATCAACCTCACCCAACGCTATCGAGCCGCACTTCTGGAGCCGCCAACCCGCGCCGGACTGCGGCGGCTTTTCCTCCGCCTCGCTAAGCGCCACCGCTGCCCCCACGCGGCTTTCATTGATGCGGGTGAATTCGCCGTGCTCTCCCTCAGCCCGGAGACCTTTTTTGAGCGCGATCACCAGCAAGTGCGCTGCCGGCCGATGAAGGGCACCGCGGCCAGAGGCGCGACGGTTGATGCTGACCAGCAAGCCGCGCGCGCGTTGCGGACCTCAGCGAAGGAATGCGCGGAGAACCGCATGATCGTCGACATGGTGCGCAACGATCTCGGGCGCGTCGCCCGCGGCGGCAGCGTGCGAGTGCCACAGCTTTTTTCGCTTGAGCACTACCCAACGGTGCATCAGATGATCAGCGAAGTCACGGCCGAGACCGAGGCCTCGGATGGGGAGCTCCTGCGCGCACTCTTCCCCCCCGCGTCCATCACTGGCGCGCCCAAGGTGGCTGCCATGGAGATCATCGCAGCGTTGGAATCCTCGCCACGCGGGCTCTATACCGGCGCCATTGGCACCCGGCTCGCCTCAGGACGCGCGTTTTGGAATGTGGCGATCCGCACCCTGGTCGTCCATCGCCGTATAGGCCTTGCGGAGTATGGCAGCGGTGGCGGTATCGTCTGGGACAGCCAGCTCGACCGGGAATTGGCCGAGCTACGGCTCAAGGCCAGCTTGCTCGCCGATACGGCACCCGGCTTTGGTCTGATCGAGACCATGCTGCTCCAGCCCGATGGTCAGGTGTTTCTTGAACAACGCCATCTGCGACGGCTGCGCGAGAGCGCGCGGCTGTTCGGGTTTCGCTTAGACGAGCCCGCGCTTGAGCATCATCTGGCAGCGGCCATCGACGCCACCCGCGACCAACCGCCAGAGCCACGCATCCTCAGGCTCGTCTTGACGGCTGCAGGCGTGGTGACTGTCTCTTGCGCTCCGCTGAGCGAACGCCCGCTGTCCAGCCCGCTGCGGCTGCGTTTGGCTGAACGCGCGATCAACTCCAAGGACATTCTGCTGCGCCACAAAACCACTGACCGCCGGGTTTATCAAGCAGCGGCCGGCCGGCAGAGCGCGAGCGGGGAGGAGGTCCTGCTGTTCAACGAGCGCAATGAGCTGACCGAGGGAACCTTTACCAACATCGTCCTAGAGCTCGACGGTCGCTGGTGCACCCCACCCGTCGCCGCCGGCCTGCTGCCCGGCTGCTACCGCGAGGAACTGCTGGCCACCGGGCGGATCATCGAACGACACCTGAAGCTGGCCGATCTGGAGCGCGCCACCTCGGTGTGGGCGATCAACTCGGTGCGAGGCATGCTGCGCTGCCAGCTTCTGGCGCCGGAGGCCGATGCGCGCTGAAGTCGCTTTCGAGTCCGCCTGCGGCCTGGCTATTCCTCCAGATGCTCAGTGTAGCCCTTCGGCGGCGGGGTCCAGCCGCGCTCGGAGCGATCGTGCAACTGCAGCCGGTCGGTTTCCAGGAACTCGGCCAGGGTCGCGCCGTGCTCGCGGGCGCGAGCCAGATACGCCTTGTTGCTGGACATAGCCACATCCGCATCCCAGAGCTCATAGAGGCTATCAAGACCGGCCTGGTCATGCTGGCGAAAGGCGCGCGCCATGCGCTCGACCTTGAAGGGATGCATGCCGATGGCTTTCAGCGTCTCTTTGCCCAGCAGCAGCGAGGCGTCGAACAGCTCGCGCACGGCCAGGTCGGCGCCGGCCTTGTTCAGGCGATAAAGATGATTGACATCATAGGCGCGCACCAGGGTCTTGACCTGCGGGTAATGACGGCGGATGTAGTCGACCAGCTGCACCGCGCGTTCGCGATCATCAATCGCGATGACGATGGCCTGGGCGGATTCGATCCCCGCTGCCTGGAGCAAATCCGGGCGTGAGGCGTCGCCGAAATAGCCCTTGACACCGAATTTTGCCAGCATGTCGATGGTCGCCGCCTCATGGTCAAGCACCACGGTATTGACCCCGCTCGCTACCAGCAACCGGTTGACGATCTGCCCGAAGCGACCACTACCGGCGATGATCACAGTGCCCGGGGTATCGATCTCACGCGCCGGCTCCTGCCCGCCGCTCGCGGTCTGCCGGCGCACCAGTCGCTCGGAGAGGATGAAGAGCGCGGGCGTCAGCAGCATCGACAGCGCCACGACCAACGACAAGGTCTCCGCCAGCTCGCCCGGAATGGCCTGGCTTTGCAGGCTGAAGGACAAGAGCACAAAGCCAAACTCGCCCGCTTGTGCCAGCCCGAGTGCGAAGAGCCAGCGGTCGGCGGGTGCGAGCCGAAACACCAGCGCCAGCCCAAAAAGCACCAGCGCCTTGATGGCAATGATCCCGACTGTCAGGCCAAGGATGAGGAAGGCGTCGTCAAACAGAATGCCGAAATGGATGCCAGCGCCGACGGTGATGAAAAAGAGCCCGAGCAGCAGCCCTTTGAAAGGCTCGATGTCGGATTCCAGCTCATGGCGGAACTCGCTGTCGGCCAGCACCACGCCCGCGAGAAAGGTGCCAAGCGCGGGCGACAGGTCGACCAGGGTCATCAGCAGCGCGATGCCGATGACCAGCAACAGCGCGGCGGCGGTGAAGATTTCGCGCAGCCGCGAGTCGGCGATAAAGCGAAACAGCGGCCGCGACAGGTAATGGCCGCCCAAGAGCACGGTCGCCACGGCCGCGAGCACCACCAGCGTATGCGCCCAGCCTGACAAGCCGGCGACCAGACTCAAGCTCTCGTTGTGTGGCGCACCGCCGGCGAGCGCCTCGGCATTGCTCGCGACCTGGACCTCGACACCGGTTCCGGCCAACTCCGGCAGCGCCAGCAGCGGAATTAGCGCCAGCATCGGGATCACCGCGATATCCTGAAACAGCAGGACCGAGAAGCTCGCGCGACCACCCGCGGTTTTGACCAGGCCCTTCTCATTCAGGGTCTGCAGCACAATCGCCGTCGAAGACAGCGAGAAAATCAGGCCGATGGTCAGAGCCAGGGTCCCGCTGAGCCCGAACAAGAGCCCAAAACCGGCGATCAGCCCTGTGGTGAGCGCCACCTGCAGGCCGCCGAGCCCCAGCAACTGGCCGCGCATGCGCCACAGCATGCGCGGCTGCAATTCCAGACCAACCAGAAACAGCATCATCACCACGCCGAGCTCGGCGAAGTGCTGAATCTCCTCGGTCTCGGCCCCGACCAACCCGATCATCGGGCCAATCACAATGCCGGCGAGCAGATAGCCGAGAACCGAGCCCAGCCCCAAGCGCTTGGCAACAGGCACGGCGATGACTGCGGCACACAGGTAAACAAAGGCGTCGAACAGCCATCCGCCCATGAGTCAGTCCGCCAGTCGATCTGCCTGTCGGCCTAGCGCGCTATTGAGTTGCGGCGCGCGTTGGGCAGCAGGCACGTCGAGACGGTCATCGCGCAGCGCGGCCAGTAGCCACAGCCAATTGTCGACATGGCGGGCGAGGCGCCCCTCCTCCACCGCCGTGCGCGCGCCGAACAGGCAGAAGGGCGGCAGATAGACCATGCCGCAGAGGTTGGCCATCTGCTCCAGCGGCTGGAGCAACTCGCGGATGGTGAAATGATTAAACCCATCGGCGCGATACGCCGCCTCCGGCCCACCGGCGGACAGCGCGGAGAAAAAGCACTTGCCATGCAAGGCGGTTCCCTTGGCGCCATAGGCAAAGCCGTACTCCAGCACCAGATCCTGCCATTCCTTGAGCAAGGCGGGCGTCGAATACCAGTAGAGCGGGTGCAAGAAAATGATCACATCATGCGCCAGCAGACGCTGCTGCTCGCGGTCGATGTCGATCTGCGAATCCGGGTATTCGGCATAGAGGTCAACCAGGGTCACCCCATCGACCTCCCGCGCCGCCTCGGCAAGCGGCCGGTTGATCTCCGAGCGCTCGAGCGAGGGATGCGCGAGCAGGATCAGGATGCGGCGGTTGGGCGGCACGGCCTGGGTGGCCGGTGGCTCGTCAAAGCGATTCATCGCGACGGGACTCGTGCCCTTTTCTCTCGAGCACCTGGCTCACGACGGCTTGAAGCTGTTCCATCTCGACCGGTTTGGCCACATAGCCGTCCATGCCGGACTCGAGAAATTTTTTCTCATCCCCGGCCATGGCATAGGCCGTCACGGCGATGACGGGTATGTATTTATTTTGATTCCCGGCTTGCCCTTGTCTGATTGCCGTTGTGGCCGCAACCCCATCGAGAACCGGCATCTGCACATCCATCAGCACGAGGTCGAAAAGCTGCTCCCGCAAGACCGCCAAAGCCTCGGCTCCATCATCCACGCTACGGACCTGATGCCCTGCTCTTTCCAGGTGTTTCACAACGATAATCTTTGAGGCCTTATCATCCTCCGCCACCAGGATTCTAAGTCCCTCCAGCGCTCTTTGTTCCGCTTCCGCGGCAAGAGAGGCACCGCCGGGTTCCACACGCTTGAAAGGGATCCAGACCTTGAACGTCGAGCCAGCGCCGTCCTCGCTCTCCACGGAGATGTCTCCGCCCATCATTTCGACGAGCCTTTTTGAGATCGACAACCCAAGCCCCGCACCCTGGTATGTTCTCTGGTAGCTCTCTTCGGCCTGGGTAAAGGGGGTGAAAAGATGCTCCAAGAACTCAGCCGGCATGCCGATTCCTGTATCTGAGACCGCGAAAACCAAGCAGTGCTGATCGGCCTTTTCTGACGGCACGGTCTGGGCACTCAAGGCGACATGGCCCGCATTGGTGAACTTGATCGCGTTACCCACCAGGTTGCTCAGCACCTGCTGCAGACGGGTGGCATCGCCGCACAGGGTGGTGGGAATGTCTGGATCGATGTTCACGCGCAAATCCACCTGCTTTTCCACGGCAGCGGGAATAAACAGCTGGACCACGCCATTGATGGCGTCTTTGAGATCAAAAGGCTCAACAACCACGTTCATCTTGCCGGCTTCAACCCTGGCGAGATCGAGAATGTCTGAAAGCAGCCGCAGCAGCCGTCGGCTCGACTGAAGCGCCTGATCGGTATATTCGTTTTGCTCGCTGTCCTGGTCGGTCATTTTCAGAAGCTGCAGCATGCCCATGAGACCATTCAAGGGCGTGCGGATCTCATGGCTCATGTTGGCCAGGAACTCGGACTTGGCCCTGTTGGCGGCCTCGGCCAGCTCCTTGGCTTCGAGCATCGTCTGCTCGGACATTTTCCGCTCAGTGATGTCGAGGTGCGAGCCAAGCACGCGATAGGCTCTGCCGTCCTCGGCGCGAATGATGGACGCGTGAACCAGAATCCAGAGGTAGCTGCCGTTCTTGTGCTGGAACCGGTACTCGAGCTTGTATTTGCTGGCACCTTCTTCGATCTGCTCGCGGATGAAATCGAAGGTGGCGTTAACTTCGTCGGGATGCACGCGACTGCGCCATTCATCCAAACCATCCCCAACCTCGTCGTCGCCGCATCCGATCTGTCGCTTCCACTCCGACGAATAAGACACCTTATCGGTGGCCAAATCCCAGTCCCAGATACCCACGCCACCGGCTCGTATGGCTTCCTCCTGGCGCAGCAGCGCCTCGCGGATTTGCGCCTCCGCGCGCTTGCGCTCGGTGATATCCGAGGTCACCACCGCGAGGTGAGCGAGGGAGCCGTTGTCATCCTTCACCGGCACGATGACATGCTCGAGCCAGACCTCAGTGCCTTTGGTGTCGCAGTAAACACCCTCCAATCGGGTTTGTTGCGGCCGTTTTATCACCTCCCGCAAGGCCGCTCTCAACTGGTTGGCGCTTTCCTCCGGAAAGAAATTGAAGGGGTATGGCTTACCATAGGCATCGTCGGACTTCGTCAGTTGCAGCATGTCGAAACCGCTGTCGTTCATGAACTGCAAGTTCAAGTCAAGATCCACGATCTTGTGGCAAACGGGGGAGTGAGCCAGCAGCACATCGCGCGTCAGCAAATTTTTACCAACGCTGCCGGAGAGAGCGTCGGCGGCGACTTCCGCGATTCTTCCGCGCGCCTCGTCCGATTCGACGCTAACTTGGGTGTCAACCTTTTTGGAATCTTGCATAATCCGTTCCCAGAGAGCTAGCGTGCGGCGCAGTCTCCTCTGATTGTCACACAATCCATGGCCAAAATGGATGTTTTTCAGACGCGCGACAGCGATGCTGCTTGAACGATCGGAGCGTCATATTTTCTACTTGGAACCGCCTGAAAATTGCTCGAGTCCTGGCCGTCTCCGGCAGGTTGGGATAGGCGATGGCCATGGCCACCTAATCGAAAACGCGGCGGGTGAGAAAGACCGCGAAGCTATGCACCCACCAGCGGCGCGCGACTGGCGCCCAGGCGCATCACCCGCAGGTAAAGCGTGGCGAGGATCTCGGCCGAGGAGCAGGCCTGGCTGTGATAGCCGCCGTTGTTGTTAAAGGTATGCCCGAGCACCCGCCGGCGCACGGCGTCGGCGACGCGGCGGATGGACGCCTGGCTCGCGACCTGGGAGTAAAGGGCGTCGGTCATGAAGAAACCTGTGAGAACAGGTGTGTGTGGCTTAATGGAGTGCGCGTTCGCTGGCCTGTTTTACATAGGCATCCGGCACCAGTTGCTTCAGGCCGCTGTTGGTCAGCTTCTGCTTGGCCGCGGCCGCGCTCGGATAGGGTCCGAGCATGACCACATAGAGCCCTGGCGTCAGGCCGCGGTAGAAGGCGGTCTCTGAGACAATCAAGTTGTCTGAGGGAAAATTCCGCTCGACAGTGCCAGCGAGCCGATTGGCCTCGTTGAGACCCGCCTGGGTTCCGGGTAGGCTGCCAAGAATTACGAACCAGCCCGGCACCCAGCCGGGATCGGCCGCGCGGCCTTGAGCGCAGGGCGCGAGCGTCAGCAATAGGCCGAGCGCTAGCAGCAGCCAGGGCGAGGGATCAGCGGTGACTTTCCGCATGGCGCCGGGAAGCGTGCTGGGGCCTGGGCTGGGAAACGAGCTGGAAAACGTGCTGGGACCCGTGCTTGGGAGCGCATTGATTGTCATGGGCGCTTCTCCGGCGCCAGTGGCGCGGTGGATTTGAGGAAAGCGATGGCGGCCCAGAGCATACCCCAATCAACGCTCGATCCGAGCACCGTGTTGTGCGCCGATGTGCGATCTTTCCGCTGATTTTGGCTCGAGCCATCGGCGGAAATAGATGACGCGCCCGTGGTGGCGAGCCTGACAAACGCGGTTTGTTCACGCTGGCGTGGCGCTTAGATTCAAGCACGGGGCTTGCCAGCCTTCAGGAACCATAGCAGCGGGATCATGACGAGAAAGGTGAGCGTGATCAGCGAGAACACCAGGGTGAAAGCGCGCATCTGCGCCTGACGGCTGACCTCATGGGTCAGGATGGCGACCGTCGTCGGGTCCGACAGGCGCAGGTCGCTGGCTTGAAGCCACTCGCGCAGCGCTGGATTGAAGGGATTGACGTGAGCGCCGAGCTGATTCCACGCGACTTGACCGAAGCGGCTGTACCAGGTCGCGGCGATGGAGATGCATCATGCCCAGGGCCGCGCCAAAGCCGCGCGGGGCCCTGACCAGGCCCGCCGTGGACGCTCGCGGGTGCTGCGCTGGGGCTGGAATTCAAGCCGCAGCAGCGTCAGGCGCGGCCAGCGCGGACACACCGTCCAGTGGCCAGCGGGGTCTTCCTGGGTGTGAACCAGGCCCAGGCAGCAGCGCACGAGCTAGCGGAAGTAGTTGCCGGCGACCCAAGTGGCATCCAGTCCGGGTGGTGTCAGGATGCGCTGAATGGAGCGCACTAGGCTTTGCTCGCGCATGGATGCCTGGTCGGCAGGCAGCCATGCCGTGCGCGGGCTCATCGGTCTGGCCGCGGATCCTGGGCGTGCATGAACGGCGTTTGGTCCTTTCGCGGCCAAGGCTTGCAATAGCGCGGCGCGAAATCCGAGCGCCTCGTCCGATTCGACGCTAACTTGGGTTTCAACCTTTTTGGAATCTTGCATAATCCGCTCCCAGAGAGCTAGCTTGCGGCGTAGTCTCCTCTGATTGTCACACAATCCATGGCCAAAATGGATGTTTTTCAGACGCGCCAAGGCGATGCTGCTTGAACGATCGGAGCGTCATATTTTTTCCTTGGAACCGTCTGAAATTGCTTGAGTCCTGGCCGTCTCCGGCAGCTCACGCAAGGCTATGGCGTCGATCATTTGCAGCGATCATCACCCATATTGTCCCATATTCTCATTGAGGGACTTTTCCTGATCTTCCCAAGGAACTGACTGGTCATTAATCAATGAGCGCAAGCCAGCACACTGTCATGGAAAAGCGCGACCCAGCCTCGCCAACATTTCGCCGTCGCGTCACTGACTGCGCCATACCGACCGAGGAGGCGCAGGGAAACCGGGTGCTGACGCTGAAAGAGGTGCTGACCGATCTGACAGCGGATGGCTTGGTCTCTCGGGAGACGGCCGACACCTTGCTGCAGCGCGCGGCACGACAAAAACCGGCCGAGAAGCATGTGCTCGAGATCATCGCGGATGCGGAGCTGACATCAGCGCGGCCGCCGCACCAAGCCCTGGGGCTTGAGGACCTCACCGTCTGGCTGGCCGAGCGCTGCGGCCTGCCGTATTTGCGCATTGATCCGCTCAAGATCGATGTCGGCAGCATCGGCGAGTTGACCACCGCCGCCTACGCGAAATGGAATCGTATCCTGCCCGTCGCGCTGACGGCGCAGAAGGCCGTCTTCGCGACCTGTGAGCCCCATCTCAGCGACTGGGTGGGCGAGTTAGAGAATATCCTCAAGCTGAAGATCGAGCGGGTGGTATCCAACCCACGCGACATCGACCGCTATCGTCGGGAATTTTTCGACGTGTCGCGTTCCATGCGCGGTGCGCGTTCGACCCATGCTGAAACCAATCTCTCTCTGCACAATCTCGAGGCCCTGGTCGATCTCGGCAAGACCGGCGCCCTGGATGCCTCGGACAGCCATATCGTCCATCTGGTCGACTGGCTGCTGCAATACGCCTTCGAGCAGCGCGCCAGCGATATCCACCTGGAACCCAGACGCGACGCCGGCAATATTCGCTTTCGCATCGACGGCGTGATGCATGCTGTGTCTCAGATTCCGCCTGTGGTGATGGCGGCAGTGACCAGTCGCATCAAGATTCTCGGCCGCATGGATGTAGCCGAGAAACGCCGCCCGCAGGACGGGCGCATCAAAACCCGCACCGAAGCGGGGCTTGAGGCGGAAATGCGTCTCTCGACCATGCCGACCGCCTTTGGCGAGAAGCTGGTGATTCGGATTTTCAACCCTGAGGCCCTGCAGCAAGACCTAAGCCAGCTCGGCTTCGAGCCCGAGGAAGCCGCGGCATGGAAAGACATGACCGCCCTGGCGCACGGCATTATTTTGGTGACGGGGCCGACCGGGTCGGGCAAGACCACCACGCTTTACTCGACACTGACCACCCTGGCCACGCCGGATGTGAATGTCTGCACGGTGGAGGACCCAATCGAAAACCTGCACCCGAACCTCAACCAAATGCAGGTCAATCACAGCATTGGGCTCGATTTTGCCAGCGGCGTGCGCACCCTGCTGCGGCAGGACCCGGATGTCATCATGGTCGGTGAGATTCGCGACCTCGAAACCGCCGAGATGGCGATTCAGGCCGCCTTGACCGGGCACCTGGTGCTCTCCACCCTGCACACCAATGACGCGCCCTCGGCCATCACCCGGCTGCTCGATCTCGGCGTGCCCTACTACATGATCAACGCCACCCTGATCGGCGTGCTGGCGCAGCGATTGGTGCGCACCTTCTGCCCGCACTGCAAGGCACCCGCCACACCGGATGCGACGCTGTGGAAGTCGCTGGTAAAACCCTGGGATGTTGCCCCGCCCACGCGCGTGGCCATGCCGGTCGGCTGTCTGGAATGCCGCAACACCGGCTACTTTGGCCGCGCCGGTCTCTATGAGTTGTTGCGGCTCACGCCCAGCGTGCGTGATTGCATTACCCGTGAGGTCGACGAACCGCGTCTGCGCACCCAGGCGTTGAAAGAAGGCATGCGCCCGTTGCGCATTGGCGGGGCGCGCAAAATCGCAGCCGGCGTGACGAGCTTCGAGGAAGTGTTCCGCGCCGCGCCCATGCCGTCTGACTGACGCCGCAGCTGGCGCATTCGCGATCCAAAAACAGTGTTTCTCTGACGCCAAGTTCTCCGGCGACCTGTCAACTTTTCCGCTAGCATGCCAGCCATGAACAAGCGCTACACTCCCTGGCGGTCGTTTTTCCTGCTCTATCCGCTGCTGGCGCTGATTCCGATCGGAATTCTGACGGGTTACAGCGTTTGGGCCTTGTCCAACCGCCTGGAAACAGCAGAGCGCAGCGAACGTTTTGCGGTTGATATCGAACGCGAAGCCGTCGCGACCCAACTCCAAGGGGTGGTGAAGGACCTCTGCGTGCTGGCGCGGCAAAACGAGTTAGCCACCCTGTTGCTTGACGACACCAGCGATGCGCGCCTTGCCATGGCGGCCGAGTACCTAGCGCTCGCGCGCAATTCCGGTCACTACGACCAGATCCGCTATCTTGACGAAAACGGCTTGGAAGTCGTGCGCGTCAACTACAACGCCGGGGCACCTGCGCTGGTCGACCCGCAGGATTTGCAGGACAAATCTGATCGCTATTACTTTGCCGATTCCATGGCTTTGGAGCCTGGACAGATTTATGTCTCGCCGCTCGATCTGAACATTGAGCAGGGCCAGATTGAAATCCCCTACAAACCGATGATTCGCCTGGGCACAGCGGTCGAGGATGGCGACGGGAACCGGCGCGGTGTGATTCTGATCAACTTCCTCGCCCAAGGCATGCTCGATCAAGTCGAAACCGCCGGTTCCGTCAGCCCGGGGCAGTCGATGATGCTTAACGACAAGGGCTACTGGCTGGTCACGCCCAATCCCCCCGTCGGCTGGGGCTTTATGTTCCCCGACCGCGCCGAAGCGCGCATGCCGGAGTTTTATCCCAAGGTCTGGGCACGCATGAGCCAGAGCGCCAAGGGCACAATTCGCTCTGATCAAGGCATCTTCACCTATGATCGCTACGATCCGCTGGAACGGCTTGATGGCTGCTTCAACCACCCCAATGGCGTGACCGGCGCCGTGGCGACCAGCGGCTATCCCTGGTTGATGGCATCGCATCTGCCGCAAGCACTGATCAACGGCTGGCGCCGCACAGTGATCACCCAGGCTTTCCTGATCGGCGTTCCCTTGCTCGTGCTACTTGCCGTGGGCACCCGAGCCATACTGCTGGTTACCGCCGAGCGCCGCCGCCATCGCGAGCACATGGAGGAACTGGCGCGCTTCGATCCGCTGACCAGCCTGGCCAACCGCAACACCTTCGAGGAGCACCTGCGAGAAGAGATCGAGCGCGGCAAGCGCCACCAGCGCCGCTTGGCGGTGCTCTATCTTGATCTCGACGGCTTCAAGCAGATCAACGACACCCAAGGCCACAAGGTCGGTGACGAAGTGCTGATTCAGGTCGCGGAGGTGCTCAAGACCAGCTGCCGCGCCACCGACCTGGCCGCGCGCCAAGGCGGCGACGAGTTCGCCGTGCTGCTGTCCGAAGTGGCCGATGCCAGCGCCGCCACCGCCGTCGCCGAAAAAATCCGCTCGCTCATCGAATCACTGTCTTGGCAAGGCATGGGCGTGGGCGCCAGCATCGGCATCGCACTCTGCCCCGATCATTGCCCCGACGCAGATACGTCGCCAGACTATCTGCTGCGCCTGGCCGACGAGGCCATGTATCGCGCCAAAACAGCGGGAAAAAACCGCGTCACCCTGGCCAAAAGCTGACTGGTTTTGAGAAATCTCAGTTCATACGACACGTGTTACAACAATTCCCTTGTTGGAATCAAACATCAAACATCCATCAGGACAGACAACGCGATGGCACACTAAAATCCTGAAAGTCAACGAAGCTTCTTAGATTTTCGAAACCCGCTGTAACCTTATGACTTAATAATTATTCTTACCGGCACCATGGCATCTGACAGGTCAATTTATGGCCCAAATTTGATCGTTAAAACAGCGCGTTATGAAAATATTCAGGTTGTAAATAATATACTCTTTTCGTGCCTTGACATGCCCGCCCGTGCCATCTAGCCTTCTGGCTATTGTTCCGCCAGGTCACACCACGGTATTACAATGCCCAGCAAAGCCGCCACTAACCGCCGTTTGCGCGCAACGCGCCGGCCCACCCGCCAGCATCTGAACAACCTCGTCGCCTACTGGTCGCTGCGGCTACTGATCGAGCTGCGCTTCTGGGAGCAGCTGTCCGGTTACCCCGATGCGCTGACCGATGATGGCGATCTGCTGCGCCCGCTCGGCCTAGGGCGTTATGAAGATGCGGACATGAAACCTCGCGCCTTTCTGCGCCTGCTGAAGGATCGCCTACAGGTGCTGAGCGCCAAACAGCCCGAGTCCATCCTGGAACCCGTGCACCAGCGCCTGCAGCAGGAACTCGCGCTATCCCTGGTCGAGTGCCGGATTCTGACCCTGGTGCTGGCGCTTTGCTCTTACCCGCCTTTTGCCCGGCTGACGGAGGAGTTTGGCGAACTCTCGCGCGCGGATGCGATCTCCGCCATCGCCACGGCGCTGGGCGTATCCCGCCCGGCAGTGCGCAAGGCATTGTCGTCCGACGGCCACCTGGCTCGCTCTGGCCTGCTGCAGGTCAGTCTGGGCGGCGTCGATACGCTGGCCGATAAGTTCCTGCCACTCGATGGACTCGATGCCCTGCTGTTTGAGTCCCGCATCGGCGTCGATACCCTGACCCGCCGCTATTTCGCCCTGGCACCACGCCCGACTCTCAAGCGCCGCGACTACCCGCACCTGGGAGCAACCCTCAGCGATCTGCTCGCCTATCTCAAAGCCGCCCGCCAGCACAGCGAGTCCGGCTGCAATGTGCTGCTCTATGGCCCGCCGGGGACCGGCAAGACGGAACTCACCCGCGTCCTGGCCAAGGCGCTCAAGCTTCGCCTCTATGCCATCAGCGCCACGGACGAGGATGGCGACCCCATCGGCGATGCCCAGCGCGTCGCCGCCTACCAACTCGCGCAGCATCGCCTCTCGCGCCAGCCCGATAGCCTCATCCTGTTCGATGAAGCCGAAAGCCTGCTCGCGCCCTCCTGGCTCGATGCCCTGTTCAGCGAGGACGCGCCCACCACCAACAAGGGCTTCATCAACCAACTGCTGGAAACCAATCCTCTTCCCACTCTGTGGATCGCCAACACCATCGAGGAGATGGACCAGGCCTTTGTGCGCCGCTTTGACATGCTGATCGAAATGCCCGTGCCGCCGCTATCGGTGCGCGCCGGGATCGCTGCGACCGCGATGAATGATCTGGATGTGAGCGCGGCCTTCACTCAGAAGCTGGCCCGTCAGGCACACCTGGCCCCGGCTCATCTGACGCGCGCCGCCCGGGTGGCGCGACTGTGCGCGGCTGGCGGCGCTTCCCGCGCGCAGACCGAAGCGCAACTGACGCGCATGCTCAATGGCACCCTGCGCGCAATGGGACAGGCCGTGCCCCTGATGAAAGTGACAAATGCCGCCAGCGACGTCACCACCTACCGCCTCGATCTGCTCAACCCCGATCGGCCCATTGAGCCCATCATCCGGGGGCTCGCGCTCGGCGGTCAGGGTCGCTTGTGCCTGTACGGGATGCCTGGCACGGGCAAGAGTGCCTTCGCCGCCGAGGTCGCGCGCCGCCTCGACCGGCCCTTGCTGACCAAGCGCGCCTCCGATCTGCTTGGCTCCCTGGTCGGCCAGACCGAGCAGGCCATCGCCGCCATGTTCGCCGAGGCCAGTCGCGATGGGGCGGTGCTGCTGCTGGATGAGGCGGATAGCTTTCTGCGCGCTCGATCCTCAGCCCACCAAAGCTGGGAAGTCACCCAGGTCAATGAACTCCTGACCCAGATGGAGGCCTTCGACGGCGTCTTCATCTGCACCACCAACCTGGTCGATCAACTCGATGATGCCTCGCTAAGACGCTTCGACCTCAAAGTGAAATTCGAGGCTCTCAAGGTCCAGCAGCGCATGCAGCTGTTCACGCAGGTGTTGACCGAGCAGGGTGTCGCCGCGCCCGCTGGCTCGCCCTGGCGGGCGCGGCTCGCGAGTCTCGACGATCTCACCCCCGGTGATTTCGCCGCCGTGATCCGTCAGCTGCGCATCGAACAGGCCAAGTGGACAGCCGCCCTGCTGTTCGAGCGACTTCAGGCGGAGTGTCGCCACAAACGCCAAGGGCGAGCCCGCCCGATTGGCTTTGCTGCTGCCATCTGACCGCCGCCTATTCCATACGACAGACTCTGTCGCGAACAGCGCGGCCTAGTTAGCCCGCCCGCGTGGTCGATTGCGAGCCCAATCGCCACGCCCGGCCGAACAGCATGGGCCGGACTAAACTCCAACAGCCAGCGCCACGCCAGCCCATGACAAGAATTAAAGAGGAGCGATAGCGAGTTGAAAGAAACCATCAAACGCGAATTGCCGGGTTACCTGCGCGCGGATACGACGTTACGCGCAAGGCCACGAGGCTGATCGCTATCTCGCCCGATGATCGAACCCAAGGCGAAAAATTTGGCTGAGCGCCTAGGTATCGACTGTTATGAGGATTCGCTGAACATTGCGAGACTTTAAGGCGCAGATAACAGCCGAGAGTCGGATTCGTTTGCCCGGAAACTGAAATATATAGCCGAACATGGTTTCTTTTTCCGGTTTCTTTTTCCGCCGCTGGTGCCCGCGTCGAGATTCGCTGAGTGCTAGATTTTGCGAATACATCATCGATCGGGAAAAGCAGGAGTACCTCATGGCGTCCGTGACCCTTTCCAGCAAGTTTCAGATTGCGATTTCCAAGTCCGTGCGAGAGGAAATGCACCTTCAAGCCGGTCAACGTTTTGCGGTCATCACCAAGGGTGACATCATCTCGCTGGTGCCGATCCGCGCACTGGAAGAGATGCGGGGCATCTTCAAAGGTGCCGATACCAGCGATATTCGTGATCGTACTGATCGCCTGGAACGTTACAAATGATCTTGGTGGACACCTGCGGTTTGAGGTGGACCCCATGTCAAGGACAGTTTTTCCCCGAATTTAAGTTAGCGCGCCCAGTTCAGTCGCAGCGGATTGGCGCTGCCGCTGGCAGGCGAACGCCAAAGTGGTTGGCGACCACGACACCGCTGCCTTCTCCTCGACGATGAACATCGTCCGGCGTTCGGTAGCCGAGCCCCTGGTGGGGGCGTTTGCTGTTGTAGAAGGGGAAATACGCCGACAGCCCCATGAACAGCTCTGAGAGCTGTCTCATAGCCCTTGGGGTAGATGTCCTCCCATTTGACACTGCGCCACAGACGCTCGACGAAGACGTTATCCAAAGCCCTGCCGCGCAAGAAGATCGACCCGCTTCTTGATGGCACTGCGGGCGCCGTCCGCCATTCCTTTCAGTATCCTTGTTGCCTGCTTATGGAGCCGCATACGATACGCCATCAGAGTGTCTCTCTAACCTCCTTCCAGTCATCGAATTCTTCTTCGCGACCGTCGCGGTAGGCTGTGCGAACCGACTCTAGATGTCATGTCGGCACCTCATTGATCCAAACGTTGTCGTCATCAGGAACGTGATCTTTTGAATGCACGCAAATCCGATGCCTCAAACAACTGGCTACGCCCGACCGTCTGAGCAGGCCGGATCTTGCCCGCTTGCACATAACGCCTGAAGGTTGGAACCGAAACCTCAATGTACTCTGCGGCCTCAGGCACGGAGAAAGGCTCCCGGTGAACCGAGCTAAACACTTGCTCATGCGTGAAATCGTCATCGCGAAAAGCCTCGCCGGTGAGCAGCGAGAAAAAGCGCAGTCGCTCGCCGGCTGGCATCTGCTTCATCTCTTGATAGAGGTCTTCAGCGGTTAGATGCATGGTCATGTTTCTCAGGCTTCGCGATCCCTCAAATATCGCTTGAGGCGGTCATGGAAATTTTCGTGGGTGCCGACTTGATAGAAGATCGGTCACCAGAAATTCGATCGCGACATTGTTCAAGGGCGATCGATACGCGATCAGGCAAGGCAGCCGCCACTGTAACCGGACAGGATCTACGTGGGCTGAGCCAGCTTAGGAGAGCCGCTGGCCAGCGCTCTCGGGGCTAGCGTGATGCTCTCATGATGGCGAAACGAGCGCGAGTCTTGAGAGGGGACTGCTCGCGGCCCCAACTCCGCGGCTGTGGGGATCTTTAAGAGACTCTCGGTAAAGCACGCGCAAGATCGGCTAAGCTTGCACTCTTGCTTTCTTTGCATCTGTTGCAACCCTGCTCCCTCGCCACCCCCAGAGGCCCCGCATGACACTCCAGGTCGCTCTCAATCACCGCACCACTTATGACTATGACCGGCGCATCCGACTGCACCCGCAGGTGGTGCGGTTGCGCCCGGCGCCCCATGCGCGCACGCCGGTTGTGAGCTACAGCCTCAAGATCAGCCCGCAGGAGCGCTTTACCAACTGGCAGCAGGACCCGTTCGGCAACTGGCAGGCGCGGCTGGTGTTTCCGGAGAAGGTCGATCATTTCCACGTTACCGTGGACCTGATCGCGGACATGGTGGCAATCAATCCGTTCGACTTCTTTATCGAGGAAGAATGCCGCATCCCGACCTTTGCGTACGAGAAGATGCTGCTCAAGGACCTGGCGCCCTACCTGGAAGTCCAGGAGGCTGGGCCGCTGCTGGCGGACTTGATCGCCGCGACCCGACCGACCGACAAAGACGACACGCTCGACTGGATCGTCGCGCTCAACCAGCGGCTGCAGGGTATGGTGAGCTATCTCATCCGCATGGAGCCCGGGGTGCAGACGCCGGAAGATACCCTGCACAAGTCGTCTGGCTCCTGCCGCGACAGTGCCTGGCTGTTGTGCAATCTGCTGCGCCACCATGGCTTCGCTGCGCGCTTCGTGTCGGGCTATTTGATTCAGCTCACCGCAGATCTGGCGCCGATTGACGACGGACCGGGCGGGCCGACCCAAGACTTCACCGACCTGCATGCCTGGAGCGAGGTCTTCCTCCCCGGCGCCGGCTGGGTGGGGCTGGACCCGACCTCCGGCCTGCTGACCGCGGAGGGCCATATCCCGCTGGCGGCCACGCCTGAGCCCGCCACCGCTGCCGCCATCAGCGGCAGCCACGAGGGTTGCGAGGTGCAGTTCGGCTTTTCCATGTCGGTCGAGCGCATCAAGGAAACGCCGCGCGTCTCGGCACCCTATACCGCCGCGCAGTGGGCCGGTATCGACGCACTCGGTCGTCAGATCGACGAGCGGTTGCGCGCGGGTGATGTGCGCCTGTCGGTCGGCGGCGAGCCAACCTTTCTCGCCGCCTTCGACCGCGACGAGCCGGAGTGGAACACCGCCGCCGTTGGCCCGACCAAGCGCGATTATGCCGACAAGCTAATCCGCCGCCTGCGCGAACGCTTCGCACCCAATGGGCTGCTGCATTACGGCCAGGGCAAGTGGTACCCCGGCGAGCAACTGCCGCGCTGGGCCTTCAGCCTGAGCTGGCGCGCGGACAGTGAGCCGCTGTGGACTGACCCTAGTCTGAGCGCACCGGAAGCTGACACCGGGGCGACTATTGTGGCCGCAGAGCGCTTTGCGGTGCGTCTGGCGGAGCATCTTGGCGTCGGCGGCGACTATGTGCAGGCCGCCTATGAGGACCCGGCGGCCTTTCTCAAGCAGGAATGCGAACTGCCGGAGAATCTCGACCCCGAGACCAACAAGCTCGATGACCCGCAAGCGCGCGCCCGGTTGGCGCAGGTGTTCTCGCGCGGGCTCGGCACGCCGCGCAGTTATATTCTCCCTTTGCAAGCCGCGCAGGTGCAGGCGCCGCAAGCGCGTGGCGAGCGCGGCGGACGGCACTACCAGTGGCTGTCCGAGATCTGGGCCACGCGGGCGAAAAAGCTGGTGCTGATCGCCGGCGACAGCCCGGCGGGGTTTCGCCTGCCGCTCGGGAGCTTGCCGCATCTCGATGAGGACGAATATCCCTACATGATCACGGCCGATCCATTCGCGCAGGACGTGCAGCACCCGCTGCTCGCTCGTCCAACGCGCGAGATTTCGCTGCAGAGCGCCGGGACTGGTCGCATACCGATTCCTCGCGGAGGGACTGCTACGACGACAGAGGCAGTGCCAGAGGTGCGCACCGAGAGCTTCGATGAGTTCTGGGCGCGCGTGCAGGGCATTGCCGCCCGTCGCGCCGCGCGCGAGGCCGAAGGGCCGGGCGATGCCGATCAGGGTGCTTCAGGTCAGAGCGGATCGGGTGCTATTGGCGCTGATCAAGCTAGCTCTGGTGAGGCTGATGCCGGTCAGATTGGCTCTGATCAGCCTGGCTCTTCCAAGGCCAGCACTGGCCAGAACGAAACTGGCCAGACGGGAACCGACCAGACCAACTCGGACCAGCTCTCACCCGAAAGCGCCCCGGTGCGCACCGCACTCACGGTCGAGCCACGCGACGGCAAGTTGTGCGTCTTCGTTCCGCCCACTCATCATGCGGACGAATACGTTGACCTGATCGCCGCCATCGAAGACACCGCCGCCGACCTGCAACAGCCCATTCATGTCGAAGGCTACCCGGCACCGCCCGACATGCGCCTGCGTGAGATCAAGGTCACCCCGGACCCGGGCGTGATCGAGGTCAACATCCAGCCCTCCACCAGCTGGCCCGAGCAGGTCCATATCACCGAGACGATTTACGAAGAAGCGCGCCAGCTTGGCCTCGATGCCTCGACCTTCGAGCTCGACGGCCGCCCGTCGGGCACCGGCGGCGGCAACCACGTGGTCTTCGGTGGGCCGACGCCGCCCGATAGCCCCTTCCTGCGCCGCCCGGATTTGCTCGGTTCGATCATCCGCTACTGGCAGCGCCACCCGGCGCTCAGCTACCTGTTCTCCGGGCTCTTTATAGGCCCGACCTCGCAGGCCCCGCGCATCGACGAGGCGCGCGACGACAGCCTGTTCGAGATGGAAATCGCGCTGGCCCAAATTCCCGACCCGGCCAACGCAAGCTCAGCCCCGCCCTGGTTGGTCGACCGCATTCTGCGCCACCTGCTGGTGGATTCCACCGGCAACACCCACCGCGCCGAGATCTGCATCGACAAGCTTTACTCGCCCGACAGCCCAACCGGGCGTCTCGGCCTGGTGGAGTTTCGCGGCTTCGAAATGCCGCCGCACCCCAAGATGTCGCTCGCCCAGCAGTTGGTGCTGCGCTCGCTCATCGCCTGGTTCTGGGAGCAACCCTACACTGCGCCGCTGGTTTCGCACGGCCACCGGCTGCGCGATGACTTCATGCTCCCTTACTTTGTCTGGGCCGACTTCCTTGAGATCCTGGGCGATCTCGGCCAGGCCGGCTTTAACATCGACCCCGGCTGGTTCGAGCCACATTATGAATTCCGCTTCCCGATCGCCGGGACCTTCTCGGCAGCGGGGCTGAATGTCGAGGTCCGCACCGCACTCGAGCCCTGGCATGTGCTCGGCGAGGAGGGCACCGTCGGCGGCACCGCGCGCTATGTCGACAGCTCGCTCGAGCGCATCCAGGTGCGGGTGCAGGGCGATCTCGCCGATCGCTATGCGGTCGCTTGCAACGGCTTCATCTTGCCGCTGGGGCCGGCAACCGGTCCTAAAGATCAGGTTGCCGGCGTGCGCTTCCGCGCCTGGCAGCCCCCGGCCTGCCTGCATCCGACCATCGGTATCCACTCACCGCTAACGATCGAAGTCTATGATCTCGCCCAGGGCCGTTCAATCGGCGGCGCCACCCATCATGTGATGCACCCCGGCGGCAAGGCCTATGAGACGCGCCCCGTCAACCTGCTCGAAGCCCAAGGCCGCCGCCTCGCCCGCTTCGAGGCCATGGGCCACACACCAGGGCGCAGCGCACCGCTGCGACCACGCATGCCAGCCGGAGCCGTGCACACCCTGGATTTGCGCGTGCAGCGGTCTTGAGTCTTTGTTAACAGCAAGGTTTCAAACAACTCATAGCCAGGGCTCGGTTGGCTAGGCTTTCGTCAGTTCGAAATCATCGACATCCCGATACTGCGGATTCTGGATAACTGCCCGTCGCGGCAACTAGACGGCACGCCTGGTCAACATCCGAGCGTTCCGCGAGGATTTTGGGTTATGACCGCATTTGTCCTCTAATCTTCGCCAACATCCGGGTGGTCCATCGTGTCAAAGCCCCTCCTCCCCTCAGGCGGCATGCCTGGTTGCGTGCTGCTGCTGATCTGTCTACCGCTTCTCTCCGGTTGTTCACAGGAGGCCGAGCCCGAGGGGTCACCGCCGGTGCGACCGGTCAAGACGCTGGTGGTGGAGTCGCCCGACTTGGGGGGAGAGCGCAACTTCCCCGGACGGGTCGATGCCGAGGCCAAGGCCGAGCTGGCGTTTCGCGTGCCTGGCACGGTCGCGGAGCTGATGGTGAAGGAGGGGGACCGGGTCGAGAAAGGCCAGGTGCTGATTACCCTGGATGCGACCGACTACGAGATCCAGCTGCGCAATGCCCAGGCGAGCTTTGAGCGCGCACAGAACGACTTCAACCGCGCCAAGGAACTGGTCGACGACGGCTTCATCTCTCGCACCGATTTTGACGCCAAGGAGGCCGAGTACAAAAATGCCCAGGCCGCGCTCGAGCGCGCGCAACAAGACGTTGAATACACCCAGCTCAAGGCCTCCTTCGACGGCACCATCAGCCAGCGCTATGTCGAGCGCTTCGAGGAAGTGCAAGCCAAACAGCCGGTGCTGGCGATGCAGGACAACAACAGCCTGCAGGTCAAGGTGGATGTGCCCGAGAACATCATCCGCGGCATCAAGCCAAGCGGGAATGACCAGCCGAACGCCGAGCGGGCGCCGACCTGGGCCACCTTCGACAGCCATCCTGATCAGCGCTTTGATCTGACCTTGCGCGAGGTCTCGACCCGCGCTGATCGCGCCACCCAGACCTTCGAGGTCACCTACACCATGCCGGCGCCGACGGATTTTTTGGTCTTCCCTGGCATGACAGCCACGGTCACCGCAGACCTCAGCCGGGTCAGTGTCGGCGAGCGTGTCTTCACCCTGCCGGCAACGGCGGTGACAGCGGACGCGCAACTGGAGCCCTTCGTCTGGGTGGTCGAAGAATCCGCCATGACGGTGGCCAAGGTGCCGGTTGAGGTCGGGCGCCTGAGTGGTAGCTCCATTGAAGTGGCCGGCGGCCTGGAACCCGGCCAGCGCGTCGTGGTGGCCGGGGTCGGCTATCTGGCCGAGGGCATGAAGGTGCGCTTGCTGCCGCAGCGCGAGCAAGCGCAGCCGCGCGCGGACGAGGTCCCATCCTCGTGAATATCGCCGAATACTCCGTCAAGACCCCGGTCATTTCCTGGCTGTTGGTCATCATTCTGGTCGGTGGCGGCATCTGGGGCTTTCAGAGCATGGGCAAGCTCGGCTCCACGCCATTTTCGAGCATTCCAACGATGCCATTTTTGTCATCGACCCGCATGCCGATCGGATTCTGCAGGCCAATCCACACGCCTGCGCCTTGCTCGGCTATGACAGCGACCAATTGCTTACCGAGATCCGCGCCCGGCTGCCATTCGATCAGCCCCACACCATGGAAAGCCGCCATCGGCGCCGTGACGGCAGTTGCTTTCCGAGCGAAATCAGTATCTGCAAATTCGGCAGCCCGGAGCATGTGCGCTTCGTCGCCGTGCTGCGGGATCAGACCGCGCGCAAGGCGGGCGAGGCGGCCATCGCCCGCCTGGCCGAGCTGGGGCGTCTGGCCGCGACCCTGGCGCATCAAATTCGCAATCCCTTGGCGACCATCCAGCTGTGTCTTGATGATTTCGCCGCGCGCGACCTGGATACCCGCGCACGCCGGCGCATCGAACTGGCGCAAGGCGAGGCGGCGCGCTTGGAACGCTTGCTGGCGGAAATTCTCGGCTACGCCGGCGAGCGTCCCCCCGAGCGCCAGGAACTGGAGCCACTGACCTTCGTGCGCCAGCTCGAGCCCGCGCTCGGGGCGCTGCCTACTCTCAAGGGCCGTCGGCTGCGGATCATCGAGACCGCGCCCCTGGCACCCATCCAAGCCGATGCGGACATGCTGGCGCAGGCGCTGTTTAATCTGATCGACAACGCCGCCGAGGCCTCCGCAGCGGATGGCACTGTGACCCTGACCCTGGGGCCAGTTCCGGGACCAATTCGGGGATCAGCTGGGGAATCAGAAGGCGAGCCGCAGCGGCCCTGTCTCGAAGTGCATAACACCGGCAACTCCATCCCACCCGAGATCCTCGCCCGGGTCGGCACGCCCTTCTTCTCCACCAAGCACTCGGGCACTGGCCTGGGCCTGGCCTATGTGCAACGCGTTGCCGATGCCCATGGCTGGACCTTTGAGCTGACCTCCGACGCGCACACCGGCACCCGTGCGCGCTTGTGGCTCTGAGAAAGGGGGTTGAGAAGGCTCGCAAGCGTCACCGCCACCTCAGTGGCCCGGAATTTGCTTATTTCGAAGACAAGGATGTGATGTCATCCGGTCTGGCAGGGGAGTCGATCAATCTGCCATCACAACTGTCGGATCGCGGGCTGGCTTGTGACCGCGCACGATCAGTCGCCCCGCTGGCGACTTTCCCCGTATGCAGGAGATGCTCCGTGAAACTGTTTCAATCGATTTTTGGCGCCGAGCGCGCGCGCGAACGCTATCCCGAGTCGCTGATCGAGCAGGCAACCGAGCGCGCCATCGATGGCACCGATGCGCGCTTGCGGCTGCTGCCCGGCTACCGCAAGCGGCTGCGCGCGCCTATTATCGGCGCCATCGACCATGTCGTGGCCATCGTGGATGGGATTGGCGCGCCGGTGGCGGCCTCGGCCAGCCAGTACAGCGATGAGCCACGGCTGCGGGCCTTGTTCAGCGCGCCGCGCGAGATGCTGGCGATCTTTGCCCGGGATGCGGCGCTCAAGGGCTATCTGGCCAGCGGGGAAGGGCGCGGGGCCGGCGCCGTTACCGCGCTGCTGCTGGCGGACCGCGTCGAACGCCAGGTGCTGGGGATGGATCTGGTCGGCGACCAGGTGCGCAAGGATGTGCGCCAGCTCGCGGTGAGTTTCAGTGCCCACCGGTTGCTCGACCCCAGCACCGATGAAGAGGGCAGTCGCCACCAGTGGAAACGCCGCGCTTTCGATCATCTGCTGACGCTGGCGCTCGCGCGGATGGCCGCGATGCAGACACAGCGTGCGGATCTGAAACATCAGCACGATCTGTTGCGGAGCAAGCTCGAGGCGCTCGAGCGCGGTGGCTGGAGCTTCGCCGCCACAGAGCAGGCGCCGACCGATCCGGCCAGTCTGCACGCGGAGTTGGAGGCGCTCAAGACGCACCTGAGCGCGCTTGGCGCCGACCACGAGGTGCTCAAGCGGCACCTGGAGCTGCTGGCGGAGGTGCTGAACGATGCGCCAAATCAGCTCCACCGCGGGACCATCGAGCTGTGGCTCGATGCGATGAACATTCAACGCGACCCCGATGACGCCAGCGCGCAACGCATCGGTTTTCAGGAACTGCACAATGCGATGAACCGGCGGGCGGTGCTCTTGCCGTTGCGCATCGACCCGGCCGATCTGCCGGAAACTCCGGACTGGCTGGCCGAGGCGCAGCGGCATCTGCAATGAGCAAACAACGCGCGTCAGACTCCAAGGCACGGCTCGGAGCTGCGGAGAAGCTCCGATATCTCGTGTCCAAGCCTTGGATAACCCGCAACTCTCACTGCCCAACCCCGACCCTCAATCCTCAACCTCTGGAATCAGCATGACCGACATCAGCAAAGAAGAAGGCGTCCTGCTCGCTATCGTCGAGCGCTTCGAGCAATTCCGCCTGCCACGCGCGCTCGAGATCAAGGCGCGGGTTGATCACGGTGAGGCGCTCACGGATACCGATATCACGCATTTGGAACAAGTCATGGAGGATGCGGAATCCATCAAAGCCTATGTGGATAAGCGCCCGGAATTCGGCAAGCTCTACGCCCGGGCGGTGCATCTCTACAAGGATATTACTGACAAGGCGCTGGCGAACGAGCCGGGGGCCTGACGCGCGCGCAGCGGGCGGCGGCGGCGGCCAGGTGCGCGAACAGGGCGCGATAGAGATCGCAGTGGGGGTCTTTCTCGCCCAAGCGGCCATGGACGGAGTAGGCGCGCACCGGGCAGCCGCCGTGGCACAGGGCGAGAAAGTCGCAGTCCAGGCAGTCTCCCGCGAGCAACTGCGCCGGGCGCTGATGGAAGCGTTCGCGCACCGGGTTGGCGGCGAGCAGTGCGGTTAGGGAGGCGGCCTCGAACAGGTTGCCGAAGCGCCAGTCCGGGTAGCTGCTGACCCAGCAGTCGCACTGGGCGACATGGCCGCGCGCGTCAATGCACAGCATGTGCCGAGCGCAGTCGTCGGTCCAGATGCAGGGCCGCAGGCTGGGCTGATCGCGAAAATAGGCCAGCAGTTCATCGAAGGGGCCAACGCGCGTGTCGTCGTCCGGGCCGCGCGCTAGCCAGACATCGGCCAGCTCGGTATAGAAGCGGATCAACGCGGGGCTGGCTTGCGGTAGGTCGCGCTTGACCGCGTTGAGGGCGCCGCCTGGAAATGGCGTGTTGACCTGGAAGCTGCGAATGCCAAGCGTATCAACAAAGTGACTGTAAAAGGCATCTGCGCCCAGTTCCAAAGTGGCGGCATTGGGCACGGCGATGGCCGAGACCTTGATGCCGACCGCGCGCGCCTGCTGGATCGCCCGGATCAAGAGAGCATCGTAATCCTGGCAGTCGCGACCCGCGCGGTGGCGATGGAGATTGGGCACATCGAGCGAGGTGCTGACCCGGTTGTCGAACATCTCGCGGATGATGTCGTTCCAGCGTGGGCTGTAGCCGATCAAATTGCTTTGCAATTCATGCCGGACGTTCAGGCCGCGCGCGATGGCGGCGGTCGCGATCAGCGCCTGGGCATGGGCGAACCAGGACGGCGACAGCGTCATCACCTCACCGCCCTGCCAGTGGATCAAGAGGGTCGCGTAGCCGGTGGCCAGCAGATGATCCAGCACCTTGGTGATCAGGACCTCCAGGCCCTCCAGCGACAGCGTCTCGTTGCTGTGTTCCTCGAAGCAATAGTCACAGGCCGCGTTGCATTGCAGCGTCGGCAGCAGAATCAGCGCGAAAGTCCGCCCGCTCATGCCGCGCTCAGCCCGGCTCCGGTGGCGCTTCGGCGGCACTCAGATCCGCGCGCAAGGCGCCAGCGGCGGCCTCGATGTCGCCAAACATCCGCTGGATTCCGGAGCCTGCGGCCGCGCAGGTGAAGTCGCGCGCCAGCCACTTGAAGTAACCGCCGCAGCGCGACAGCCAGGGGCAGTCGGCGCACTCGCCGCCCGCTGCCAGCAATTGCGCTTGGAACTCGCTGACCGACGCCGGGCCGGCGTCGCGCACCAGCGCGCCGTCGTCGTCGATGACCTGGATCTCGGCGGGGTCTTGTTCCAGCAATGACCACAGCGACACCGGCTGGTCGTGAACAAAGGATACCAAGAGCCCATTGAAGGGCTCGACCGTCTGGGACACTGTGGGATTATGCAAATAATCCACCAGCGCCGCGCGCGCCTCGGCCACCGCCAACCAGGTTGGCTGCTGCCCCCGCAGACGCACCGCAAAGCCGAGCGCCAGCGCTAGCTTCATCGCCCGCGCCAGACCGATCTCGAACGGCAGGCTGACGCGCACCGGGTGCGCATCGAGCAGCTCGGCGCAGCGATAGAGCAAGGCCAACTCGGCGACCGGGTCGGTCATGACCAGATCGAGCGGGACGCCCGCGCCCCAAGCGGCCAGCGGCGCCATATCCCCCGCCAGACCGATGATTTCGATCTGGCGCAGCCAGTCCGGGAGTGCCGCGCCGATCCGTGCCGGGAGTCCGGTCGGATCGTCCGTGCGCAGAATGACCTCGACCTTTACAGCGCTAATACCGTCCATTCGCCCAGCCGCCGGCGCCGCGACGATTGGCCCAGCTCCCGCCGCCGCCACCGCCGTTCACCCAGCCGCCACCGCCGCGCACCACCGCGCCGCCGCGACGGTTGACCCAGGCGCCGGCTTGCACATCAGCTCCCGGCGCCATCACGCCGCCGAACACGGCTACGGCAATCGCCGCCTTCGACCAGCGCCCCAAGCCGAGCAGAAAATCGCGGCGTTCCTGTTGCACGGCTTCCTCGGGCGTCGCGGTCAGATCCTGTTCTTGATGCGGTTGTTCGTTCATTGCGTTTTCTCCTGCTGGCTTACGGGCTACTCGGCAAGCGGCGCGGTGGGGTTGGAGAAATGCATGGCGCTGAGTTTCCAGTCGCCATCCAGGCGTTGCACCACGGCGGTGACATTGAGCGCAAATTGACGTTCCGTGCCCTTGAGACTGTCCTGATAGACACAGTTGGCGCTGATCCAACCGACATCCCCGCTGGCCTCGGCCTGCATCCAGGGACACTCGCGTTCGACGCTGCCGGCGTCGAAGTCGGCGAAGAAATGCGTGTAGGCGTCGGCGATTTGCTCGGCGCCGACCCAGCGTTCTGCGGTGGTGGTGCCCATGACGACGGTCTGGTCGCCGGGCGCATAGAGCGCCACCAGGGCCTCCAGCTCGTGGCCGTTGAGCGCCGCCTCATGGGCGGCGAAGAGCGCCCGAATCTCGGCCTCCGGCGCGTCCGCGGCCAGCAGTGGAGTGCTGCACAGCGTTAGCGCCATGGCCATCGCCAAGGGTGATTTCATTGTCATCTCTCAAATCTCCGTTCGTGGTGGTGAATTGGCGGTCGTTGCCGGTCGTTGCCGGTCGTTGCCGGTCGTGACAAATCCTAAACAAAGTAAACAAAGTAAACAAAGCGACCGCCGCTATCGATCAGGCTCAACCCCCGTCGGGCGCGTCCGGAAATACCCAGGTGATCGGGCCGGTTTGCACCGGCTCCCGCCCTGGCTGCCCCAGAGCCTTGCCGTGGCGAAGTAACTGAATCAGATCCGAGCTGACGCGCGGATTGGAGGTGAAGTAGCTGTGGCCAAAGAGATCGGTGCGCTTACCCTGATAGGTGATCAGAGCCAAACTGCCCAACTGCGCGAGGTAACGCTGCTTTGGCTCGGGAATGTCCTCGGCCCGCAACTGCCCGACGCGATCCCGGCTGCGAAACAGGATGCGGGACACGAGAAGCGCCCGATCCTTGGGCGAGGTATAGACTGTCAGCCGGCCATCGAGCACGCGCGGCAAGCGCCCTTCGGGCCACACCGTGACCAAATCGGGATCGGAAAGAAAGCCGGTGATCTGCTGAGCGGCGATATCGACATCGATGTCGGGCGACAGAAGCACCAGGTTCTTGATCCGATAGTATTCGGCAGGCTCCTTGCCGGCGGCGATGGTTTCCAGCGCCAGCTCGCGCATCGCCTTCAGCGCCACGGCGGTGCCGCGGCTATGGGCGAGGATGTGCATCCCGTCAACGCCGGGCGTGGTGGCGAGCAGGCGGATGCTTTTCTTCAAGTGCTCGACCGCGAAGTCCCCCGACTCGGTGGTGGCGGTATAGGCGGTGAGGAAGTTACCCGAGCTCGCGGCCGGCCAGGTGAAAAAGGCGCACACATGCTCGCGCCCTAAAAAATGGCACAGCTCGGCGGTGGTGTAGGCCGCGCTCTCGAAGGTTTCGTTAAAGCCATGCACATAGAGCAGGATCTCCTTTTTCGGCGCCGTTGCCAGTCGCCGTTGCACCTCGCCCTGCAACCCATGTTTGGTCGATTCATGGAGCTTAAGCTGATCCCGATCCCGCAGCAGTCGCCGCTCTCCAACCCGAATCAGCCGATAGGGCTCCTCGGGAAAGGCGCCAAGCTCTTGTACCTTACCCAGTTCCAGATTCACCTCGCGCGTGCGCCGGGCGAGTTGGCTCTGGGCGCTCAGGCTCGCCCAGTCCAGATCCGGCGTCACCCGCACCCGCACCGTACCAAAGGCGATGCGCCGCGCGCGTTCCTGTCCATAAGGCAGGGCCGTCGCCGCCGGCTCGCGCCGCACCGAGCCGCCGAGGTCGATGGGCTCCGGCTTGCCGGCGCGCCCTGCCAGCTCCTCCGCGCTCGGCCGCGCCCGGTCTGTGATGTAGAGCACCTCCAGATCGGGGCTGTCTGGTGACGGGTTAGAGCTTGCGAACACCGGCTCGCCCTCGGGCGCGAGGTAGAGCGTCGGCGTCGGCATCAGCGAGCGAGCCGGCGTGGCGCAACCGCTAACCAGGATCACCAGGCTCAGGAGCGCCAGGATGGGCAGTGGTCGCGACCAGACGGCTGGGACAGGGTTGGCGTCGATGAGGGATCTCCGGCGGATCGTTTCCGCAAACAACGCAAAAAGCCTACCAGTCTTGGCAAGCGCCTCTGCGCCACAGATTATCTTCTATTCAACAGCTTACAGCGTCAGCCAGACTATCTGTCACGCAGTCGCTCCGAACCATCGCACCGCGCCTCCGAGATACCCGAGCGCCTCCGAGTTTTCGGAGTTGCAATCCGACCCGTTTCAGGGCCGCCGAATCCCCAGCCGCTTCATACGCGATTCCAGGGTGGTCGGTTTCAGGTCCAGCCGCTCGGCGGCACCGCCGGCACCGCGGATGCGCCAGCCGGTCAGTTCCAGAATCTCAAGAATATGCGCCCGCTCGCGCGCCGCGAGGCTGTCGCGCGCGATCATCTCGGGCGACGGGCTGGCGGTGACGGGCGCCGGCGCGCTGGCCAGGGCGCCGATGTTGATGTGCAGGGTCGGGCCGCGCGCGAGGATCATGGCGCGTTCGATCAGGTTGCGCAGTTCGCGCACATTGCCGGGCCATGTGTAGGCCAGCAGCGCAGCCATGGAGTCCTCCGAAATGTGCTCGATCGGCTTGCCCATGGTCGCGCGCAATTCCTCGACGAACTGCCAGGCGAGCAGCGGGATGTCCTCGGGGCGCTCGCGCAAGGGCGGCAGAGTGACCGGGAAGACATTGAGCCGATAGTAGAGATCTTCGCGGAAGTCGCCCTCGGCCACCATGCGCGCGAGGTTGCGGTTGGTCGCCGCGATCAGCCGCACCTTGACCTGCAGCGTGCGCGTGCCGCCGACGCGCTCAAAGCTGCGATCCTGGAGCACGCGCAGCAGCTTGGGTTGCAGCTCCAGCGGCAGCTCGCCGACTTCGTCGAGAAACAAAGCGCCCCCGTCGGCCTGCTCGAAGCGACCCATCTGCCGCGCCAGGGCGCCGGTGTAGGCGCCTTTCTCGCGCCCGAACAGCTCGGCCTCGATCAAGGACGCCGGCAGCGCGGCGCAGTTGACGCGCACCATGGGGCGCGCTTGGCACGCGCTCATGGCGTGGATGGCATTGGCGATGACTTCCTTGCCGCTGCCGGTCTCGCCGAGCAGCAGCACGGTGGCGCTGGTCGGTGCGACCTGGGCGATCTCCCCGAGCACCTGATTGAAGCGCGGCGAGCGGCTGGTCAGTGTCGGTAGCGGGCAGCCGCCACGGGACTGGCGCAGCAGGCGATTCTCGGCCTCCAGTCCGCCCTTCAGCCGGGTGATTTCCGCGAGCGCCTCCTTGAGCGCCTGTTCATGGCGCGCGCGGGCCAGCGATTGGGCGAAGACCTCGCCGAGGATCTTCAGGCGGACGATGAGGTCTTCCGGCCAGGCGCGGGTGTGCTGGAAGGCGGTGAAGGCGATGGCGCCGAGAATTCGCCCGCCAACGAGCAGCGGGATGCCGAGATTGGATTTCAGCCCGAGGCGCGCGCAATAGTCGCGCTCCACCAGCGCCTGCGCCGGCAGCTCGGCGGGAATCTCATGCAGTACCACCAGCCGCCCGGCGCGCAACTCGCCCTGGTACCAGGGCAGGTCCGGCGCGGCCCCGGCCAGGGTCGGCGCGAAGCCGTCGCGCACCACCGAGCAGAGTACTGCCGATGATGGCACCTTGGCCGCGCCATTGGGGTCATCGCCCGTCGCTTCGGCGACGGCCGGATCGGCGAATTCCACGAAGGTGCAGCGATCGAAGCCGAGGAAGTCCAGCAGTCGCCGCAGCGCCAGACCGATTTCCTCGGCCACCCGCTCCCCCGGCAGATCGGCGAAATGCGCCGACAGATCGCCTAAGAGTTGCTCGAAAGCCAGGCGCTCGGCAAGCGAGACCGCCGCGCTGCCAGCGGGCGCCGCACCGGGAAGCGCCGCCAATGGATTGCGTGTATCGAGCGAATGGTCGAGCGGATGGTCGAGCCGCTGGTCAGGCCGCGCCTGAAGCGCGGCATCAACCCCCGCGCTGATCTTGCCGCCAATCACCGGGTTGGATCGATCGTCGCGACGCCCTCTGGCCTGGATGGTCGTGCCGCTGATCATGGTGATGACTCCGCTCGCCTCAGTCGCACGACGGGATAATGCGCAAGGGATGATCGGACTCCCGGTAGCCATCCGGTTTTTGCCTCTTGGGCAGGCTGATCTTCTCGCGCGGCTGCTCCCGATAGGGGATCTGCGCGAGCAGATGGCGGATGATGTTCAGGCGCGCGCGTTTTTTGTCGTCGGAGTGCGCGACGAACCAGGGCGCGAACTCGGTGTCGGTGGCCGCGAACATGGCATCGCGCGCGCGGGAGTAGTCGAACCAGCGGCTGTAGGATTCCAGATCCATCGGCGAGAGCTTCCAGATCTTGCGCCGATCCTCGATGCGCGCTTCCAGCCGGCGGGTTTGCTCCTCGGGGCTGACTTCCAGCCAGTATTTGAGCAGGATGATGCCGGATTCGACCATGGCGTGCTCGACCATGGGCGTCATGTGCAAAAAGCGCTCGACGATCTCTGGCGGGGTAAAGCCCATCACCCGCTCGACTCCGGCGCGGTTGTACCAGCTGCGGTCGAAAATCACGACTTCCCCGGCGGCCGGGAAATGCTTCATGTAGCGCTGCAAATACATCTGGCTTTGCTCGCGCTCGCTCGGCGCCGGCAGCGCGACCACGCGAAACACCCGCGGACTGACGCGCTCGGTGATCGCCTTGATGGCGCCGCCCTTGCCGGCGCCATCGCGCCCCTCGAACACAATGCACACCTTCAGTCCCTTGTGCTTGACCCATTCCTGCAGGCACACCAGCTCCTCGTGGAGTTTTCGCAATTCCTTGAGGTAACGCTTGTTTGTCATCCGGCCTGGGGTCTCGGCGGAGGCGGCGTCAGGGGCCTCCTTGGTCAAGACCTCAGCAAACTGATCTGCTTTGCGTTTCTTCGACTTCTTTTTGCTCATGCCCAAACCCTCCGCTGGAATCACGCTTGTGCGGTCAAGGCCGCGCGGGCACTATAGACCGCCGCGCAGTCCTTTGTGACCTGGGAATTTTCCCGGGGTCTGGTTCGGGACAGCCCTGAGTGCGCACCCCTCACGACGCCATCCGCGACATGCACAACAACATCCGGTCTGAGCCGCTGCCAACCCCGCCCCCCGGCGACACACCGGATAACACCCCGGATGGCGAGTTGGAAACCCTGATCGCCGCCCTGCGCGACAGCGAGGAGCGGCTGGCGCTGGCCATCGACGCCGCCTCCGCAGGCCTGTGGACGCTGGATGTCACGACCAACAGCTTCTGGGCCTCGCCCCAGACCCGCGCGCTCTTTGGTTACACGCCGGAGGAGTCCATCCCCATGGCGCGCTTCCGTGACTCGGTGCTCGCCGAGGACTGGCCGGCGGTGGAGGCCGCCATCGCCCGCGCCCTGGGCAGCGGCGATACGGTCGATGTCGAATATCGCATTCCCGGCCCGGATGGCGTGCGCTGGATCGCCGCGCGCGGCGCGCCGGTCTCGTCAGCGTCTGCCGCGACGCCGGGTTTGATGGGCATCGTGCTCGACATCAGCGAACGCCAGCGGCTCGCCGAGGCGCTGCGCGCCAACGAGGCACGCCTGGCCGCCGGCGCCGATCTGGCCGGCTTGGCCTTCTATGAACTAGGCTTCGACGACGACAGCCTCTTTGCCGACGCCCGCTGCCGCGAGCTGCTGGGTCTGCCGCCCAACGCCGACGGCCCGGCGTCGCTGCGCCACTGGCTGGCGGGCCTGCATCCCGAGGATCGCGACCGCGTGCTCGAACAGCGCGCACAGTTGCACCAGGGCCAACGCCGCCGCTTGGCGATCGAATACCGCTATTGTCATCCCAGTCGCGGCGAGCTGTGGCTCGATCATCTCGGCATTGTCGCCGAGCGCGACGCCAGCGACGCGCCCCGGCGCAGCTTCGGCGTGCTGCGCGACATCGGCCACAAAAAGCGCATCGAGCTGGAACTGCGGCGCATGAGCCAACAACTGCTGCGCGCCCAGGAGCGCGAGCGCGCCCTGGTCGCCCGCGAATTGCACGATGACCTCAGCCAGCGCCTGGCGGCCTTGGCCATCGAACTGGCGCGCGCCGAGCAGGCCAGCGCCGCCACGCCGCTCGCCGCCACCTTGGGCGCGGTGCGCGCACAGCTCGCGGCGCTGAGCGAGGATGTGCACAATCTCGCCTATCAGCTCCACCCCTCGGTGCTCGATGAACTCGGCCTGGCCGAAGCCCTGCGCGCCGAATGCGAGCGGCGCGGACGCCACCACCGCCTGGCCATCCACTTCGCCGCCGATCCCCTGCCGGCGATCATCGGCAAGGAAGCGGCCCTGTGTCTGTTCCGCATCGCCCAAGAGGCCCTGAGCAACCTGATCCGCCACGCCGGCGCGGAGCGCGCCGAGCTGCGCCTGTGCCCGCAGGACGGCGGCCTGCTGCTCGCGGTGCAGGATAACGGCAGCGGCTTCGACCCCCAGCAACCGGAACGCGGCCGCCATCTGGGGCTGGCGAGCATGCGCGACCGCATTCACATCGCCGGCGGCACCCTCGACATCGACAGCGCGCCCGGGCGGGGCACCACGGTGCTGGCTTGGGTGCCGGGAGACACGCAGTGACGGCACAGAGTCCCCCACGCCGCCCGCGCGTGCTGCTGGCCGATGATCACCTGATGGTGGCCGAGGCGCTGAAAAGCCTGCTCGCCGAGGCGTTCGACCTGGTGGGGGTGGCGGAGGACGGCTTGGCGCTGATCGAGATGGCCGAGCAGCTGCGCCCCGACCTGATCGTCGCCGATCTGACCATGCCCCGGCTGAGCGGGCTTGACGCCTTGGCGCGCCTGCGCGCGGCCGGCAATACGACGCCCATGGTCATCCTCACCATGCATCGCGATGCCAGTTTCGCGCGCCGCGCGCTGGAGGCCGGCGCTTCTGGCTATGTGCTCAAACACTCCGCGCCGGCCGAGCTGACGGCGGCCCTGCACGCCGCGCTAGCGGGCAAGACCTATCTGACGCCCCAGCTTGTCGAGGCGGTCGCCGCCTCCATGCAAGCCTCACCCCAAGCGACTGACGACCCGGTCGCCGCTCTCACGTCGCGCCAGCGCGAGGTGCTGCCGCTGCTCGCCGAGGGTCTGGCGGCCAAGGAAATCGCCGCGCGCCTGGGCATCTCGGCGCGCACCGTGGAGTTCCACAAGTACCAGATGATGGACACTCTAGGCGCGCACTCCAACGCCGAGCTGGTGCGCTTCGCGGTCAAGCATCGGCTGATTGAACTCTGATCGCGCCACATTCCCGCACGGTTTCCGTCTCAATAGCCGGGCGGAGCATCGACCACCACATAGGTGACATCGCCGCCGGAATAGGCGGGCTGATACCAGGCGCCGCCGCAATCCGAATAGCTCAAACCATCGACATAGACGGTGGTGCAGTCGAGATCGTTATAGGACGCGGCGGTGATCGCCGAGCCGACAATGGCGGCGCCGGCGACCACCGCCGCGCCCGTGGCCCAGTTGTCCCAGCGCCCCGGATACCCGTAGCGATCATCGTAATAGTCCTGGCGGTCATCACGCGCTTCGTCGCGGTAGTCCAGACGATTGTCCTGACGATCCGTGACATTGTCCTGGCGGTCGCCGCGCAGATCCTGGCGTCCGTCCGTGCGGTCAGCGCGCAAGTCCTGTCGGCCCGCCGTGCCCGAGGAAAAACCGCCCGCGCCGCCGCCCGCTGGGCGTGCGGCGAAGCTACCGCCCGCAGCCGGGCCGGAGCGCGCGAATCCGCCGCCTCCGCCCATGCCGCGACCGCCGCCGCGCGCGGCCAGCTCCATGCTTTGCACGCCAATCAGAAGGGTCAGGCTCGCCAAGGTCAGGGCTTTGCGGGTGTTGGCGATCTTCATGGCTGGTCTCCTGGCAGGGCGTCACCCACTTCGGCGGATGTCAGGTTGGTGAGGAACTGAATGCGCTCCACATCCGCCGGCAGCTCGACCGCGAAACGCGACGATGGCGGTGAGGGTTTGAGGTTCCAATCGGAGAAATGCGCCCAGTACTGGGGTTGGCCTTGCTCCTCGCGATAGGTCAGGACAATGCGCCGCGGCAGCGGATCGCCGCTGTCGGGCAGCCACAGCTGAAAGTCGACATCGTCCGCACGCACGGCCAGGTGCGTGAAGCTTTGGCCGTCGAACTGAGCAGTACCGACGATGGCGGCTTCTTGCACCCGTTGTTTCAGCTCCTCGGGCAGGCTGGTCACCAGCAGCATGGCCAGCGGCAGGCGCATGTTGAGATCCTTGACGAAGTGCTTGATCGCCGCATCGACATCGCCGCGCATCTCGGAGGCAGCGTAAAGATTTTGGGTTTTGTTATAGACGCTGATGCGTACGCCATCGAACACGATGGTAGAGAGATTGCCGTCGCTTTGCGCGACATCCACCCGCAGGCGATCCGGGCGCAGCAGCAGAATGTCGCGTTGCTCGCCAAATTCGATTTTCTGGCCGTTCTCCTGCACCACATCGAAGCCGCTGGTCAGGCTGACCTGAAAACGCCCGCGCCCGGCGAGAAACTCCGCCATGCGCATGAGTTCCGCCAGGGCCGGATTGGCAGGCTCGACCGTGGCGTCAGCGCTGGCGGACGCATCGGTGCCGGCTCTAGCGCTCTGGGCGTCTTCCGGCGCGGCCCAGGACAGCCCCGCGCAGAGCAGGAGCGGCAACAGGGCGCCGGATAAAGCGGTTTTGATCGTTAAACGCATGGACCCTCTCCTCTTGTGGTTGACCGACCGGCGATACATGACCTAGCGCTGATTGAGCGTCTCGTCCGGCCAGTAGCGCGAGCCGGTCAGCTTGGCGCCGATCTTCCAGCCTTTGCCGGTCAGCACGAACACCGCCTTGCCGTCGTTGAAGCGCAGGGCGAGCTGGTCTTTTTCCTCGCCGGTCATAGCGCCGACCTCGGCGGTCGCGTCCAGCCCTTGGGTCACGAAGCGCTCGAGCAAGGCCTCGGTCTCGAACAGAATCACCATCTGGGAGGCAAAACCGCCGAGGCCGAAGCTCAGGCCCGCGCCGGTGGTGGCCATTTTCATGTAGGTGCGCGCGTCCGTCTGGCGATCGACCGCCACGCCGCGCCCGTAGCCGGCGACCACATAGAAGCTGGCCTCGCGCTTGTCGAACACCGCATAGCCGGCGCTGCGCTCATAGAGCGCGCGGCTGTCGGGCTGGTCGGCGAACAGGCGCTGTAAGGTCTCTGCGGCCATGGCGTCGATCTTCTCGCGCGTCTCGGCCGGCGTGGCCTCGTTGCCCAGGCTCTTCTGAGTGGACTCGATGGTGCCGGTGACCGCGCCGGCGGCCTTGCCAGCCATGTCGCCGACGGTCTCCGCGCCCTGTTTTAAGCCATCAAGCAACTGGGCGTTGACGGACGTGGCGCAGAGCGCGAGCAGCAAGGCCGTGAAAAAGTGCGTTTTTGGCATTCAAAAGCTCCCATTGAGGCGGGGTTGAGGCAAGATTGATGCGAGTGAAGCGAAGTTTGAAGTGAGCAAGGCACGGCGAAACCCGGGTGCGTTCCGCGATGCCTTAGGTTGCGCTCGGCAGGGCTTCTTGTTACTCGAAGCTGACCTTGCCGCGAATGACCCGCACATAGGTGGCGATGACGCCATCGCCGGGCGCGAAGTCGGCCAGCACCGCAGAGTCCTCGACCGCATAGGTGCGAGTGGCCATCGGGCCTTTGATGGTGACCTCGCCCTTAGCTGGATCCACCGCCTCGACCACACCATTGACGCTCAAGGTCTCGATCATGGCGCCATCAGGCTTTTCGCCTGGCTCGCGGATGATTTCGCTTTCTCGCACCACGGTCATGGGCGACTGGCCTTCGTCCTTAACCAAATCGACGACCAGGAAATCGGTCTCGGTGATGGTCAGGCGATTGCCGATTTTGATTTCGTCAAGGCGCTGTACCTCGGGCGGCATGTGCAGGACAACGTACTCGCCCTCCGGAGTCTTGATGGTCAGCATGCGCTTGTCTTGATTGACCACCATCACCTTGCCGGTAATCTCAGTGGCGGATCCGGTGGCGCCAACCAGGGTGGTCTCGGCGAGCGCGAGTGAAGCAGCGCCAAACAGGGTCAGAGTCAGGGCGCAAGCGAACGGGCGTGGGTGCTTTAGCATTGGGAATGTCCTCGTTGGTGAGTGGTTGGTGGTGAGAAGTGAGTGGTTAGTGGCCAGTCAGCACCAGCATTTTGATCGGCATCAGCAGCGACTGGATGCGCAGGATGAGCGCGTGCACCAGGCCGATGGTGTCGATGGCATGCAGGCCCAGGCTGCGCCAGAAGCCGATGTCCGGGTCGGCCAATTGCTCGTGGTGGCTGGTGTACAGATTGGCGATGCAGTTCCCACCGAGCGGCAGGTCATCGAGCTGGCCGGGGTAGAGCGGCTCCAGGACGGCGGTGATGCTGCCGGGGCGGCCCATCTGCTGAAGATCGACCAGGGTATCGGTAGGCTTGACCTGCCCGGTGGCGATCACCGGCTGCACCTCGGTCACCACCATGGGCACGATCTGCCAGGGTTTGGCCATGCAGGCCACCTCGCCGATCATGCCGACCTTGATAACGGAGGATTCGATTTGCCCAAAACCGGCCAGCAGTCCCGCGAGCGTCGCCGAGGCGGTCAGCAGCGCCGCCGGCTCGCCACTGGGAACCACCAGCGCAAGCTGGGCGCCGGTCAGAATCGCCAGCGTCGTGGTGGTGGTGACACTGAGTGGTCGCGAAGTGCCGAGGATGGCGTAGATCACCAGCGGCACCAAGGCGGTGTAAAGCCCAACCTGCACCGGCAGCCCGGCAATGGTGGCATAGGCCATGGCCTTGGGAATCACCACGGCAGCGGTGGTCAGACCGGCGATCAGATCCAGGCGCAACCCGTCGCGACCGTAGCCGCCGGGTCCGGTGAGAAGCCCCGCTCCGAGCCAATTTCCGAGCCAGCCGCGCGAGGGAATCATGGACATCTTTCGCTCACTCCGACAGCTCGCCGGCTTCATTGGGAACATCCTCGGGCAGCAGCAAGGCGCTCGCTGCGGTCAGTGGCAGCATCATCAGCGCGCCACCACCGGGGCGACCGATTCCCGCCTGCGCGTGGATCTGGGCAAAGAGCGCATCGGCCTGTTCGGCTTCCACCACGATATTGACCAGCCGCACCAGGGTTGGCTCAGGCAGATGCCCTTGGCGCGCGGCGGTCTCCTGCAAGACGGCGTGGCCGCGACAATACACCGAATTGGCCCGGGTGACTCCGGCATGATCGCGCAGCCAGGCGAGCAGGCGCCGGTCGCCGCCGTCATCGGGCAGAATGGCGGCAATCAGCTTGGCCGCGCCCGCCGCGGGTGCTGTGGTGGCTCCGGCGCCGTTCATGTCGCCTTCCCCTGATCCGCCAGACGCTCCAGCACCTCGCGCGGGATGAAGGTCGCCAGCCGCTCGATGGGGCTGATGTAGGCCAGACCGGCGCCGGGGCGACCCAGATCCGCCGCCTGGCACACCGCCTCGAACACGACATCCTGATGATCACTCGCCACCAACAGGCTGACGACATCCTTGTCGGCCTCGATGGCGATGCCGAGCAGCCCGAGGCGTTCGCGCAGACCGATGCCGCGCGCATGGCTGACCAGTGCCCCGGCCGCGCCCATCTCCCGCGCCGCCAGGATAACGGCGTCGCCGCGACCCGCCGACACCACGCAGGTGATCAGCACCACATCCGTCAGCACCGTGATTTTTTCATCCGTCATAGCGGCAACTCCGCCCCCAGCGCGGAAGGGGTAGCAGGCGCGTGACCGGCGGCGCGGGCTTGCCATGCGAGCCGCCAGCGCGCCCACAGCCCGGTCAGCTGCACGCTGATAATCGGCCCGATCGAGGCCAGACACAGAATCCCAAAGCCTTCGACCGCGCCGGTGGCATTGCCCAGCCCCAGCCCCATGGCCAGCACCAGCGGCACCGTGATGGGGCCGGTGGTCACGCCCGCGCTGTCCCAGGCGACATTGACGAACTCCTCCGAGGACAGCCAGGTCAGCACGGCGGCGAGCAGATAGGGTGGCACGATGAGCCACACCAGCGGAAGGTCTAACACCAGCTTGGTTAGCCCCAAAGCGATGCCGCAGGCTACACCCACCGACACCGCCAGAATCAGGGTGCGCTTCTTGAAAAAGCCATTGGTCAGTTGCTCGGCGGTCACGCCGAGGGCATTGAGCGCCGGCTCCGCCACCGTGGCCGCGAAGCCCAGCACCCAGGCGAACACCACCGCGATGCTCAACCCGACGCCATAGCGATACAGCGGCGACCCCGCGGCGCCGGGCAGCGCCATGAAGGCCGCCGGTACCGAGGCCCCGGCGCTGCCACCCAAGGCCGACAGGCCGTAGGTCAGGCCCAGATTAAACAGGCACATACCGATGACGGTAAAGGCAATGCCGAGACCGATCTCGCGCGGGCGTGGCAGTGCTTCTTTCAGCACCCACCTGAGAATCAGCCACAGAAACACCACCAGCGGCACAATGGCGCGCAGGCCCATCAGCAGCTCCACCCAGGGACTGCGGGCGGACCAGGGCAAGGTCGCGCTCGCCGCGCCGACCGCCTGGGCGCTGGCAAGAATCTCCGCCGGCGTCAGCGTGGCAGCAAGGTAAAGCGTCAACAGCAGCACGCCGATGATGGGGAAAATGGACGCCAGGGTGACGATGCCAAAGCCCGACAGCCCGGAGTCACCGCGCCCGGCCGCCGCCGCGATGCCGATGCCGAGCGCCAGCACCAGGGGCACGGTCACCGGCCCGGTGGTCACCGCGCCGGCATCCCAGGCCAGGCCCAGCACCGGCGCCAGCTCCGGCTGCGACGCGCCATAGAGCGTGAGCCCAAGCACCGGCAGCAGCGCGGTGTAGATCAGCGGTTTGAGGCTCCAGCCATAGAGAAAGCGCAGCGTGCCCAACACCGCAGCCAGCCCCACGCTGGCGCCGATCATCAGCACCAAGGCGCCCGACCAGGGATTGAGCAAGGCCCACAGATAGGGCGCGCGTTCGGGCGAGACATTCTGCCCAGCGGCCTGGAGCGCGCCAATCGCCGGCTCGGCGAAGGTCACGCCGATGCCGAGCAGCAGGGTGATCAGCAACACCAGCGGCAAGGGCGAACGGCGCGGCAAACGCTGGCCGATCAGCTCGCCGAAGGGCATCAGCCCGAGCTTCAGTCCCTCCATGAAAAACATCAGCCCCAGAATCACCGCGAACAGCCCGCCCACGATCAGCCAGGAGTCATCGATCAACTGGCGCAGAATCAGCACCTGAAACAGCGCCAGATAGAGCGCCAAGGGCGCCACGGCCTTGAGTTGATCGGCAAAGCGCACCGACACATAAGGCTGCAACAGCCGCGCGATTTCATCGGGGCGCAAGCGAATCGGCGCGGTCGCCGGCGCCGGTCGCGCCCGGCCCTGGGCATCCCGGCCCAGGGTCGGCCCCAGCGCGTTGTAGCTCAGCCGTTGCCGACCGGCGCCGATCGCACGCAGATAATCGCCATAGCGGATGGACTCAGGCGCACCGCTCATGCCGGCTCCTCCGACCCATCGCCGGGCCAGTCCTGCACCAAGCCACGCGCCCGCCGCGCCGCCTCGATCACCTCAAGCCCGCCGCTGTGGGCAATCTCATCGAAACGAATCACCGGTGGCGCGAGCGCCAACTCCATGGCCGCGACCAGCCGCGCGCCGGCCTTCGAGCCCAGATAGCTGTCCAGCTCCGCCTGGGTATTCCACCGCGCGATCAGCAGATAGGCGTCGGCATCCTCGACATCGCCATAGAGTCGGCAATCCAGGCAGCCAGGCGCCACCCGGGTTGGCTCCAGCAGGGCGCCAATTCCGCGCAGGAAATCCCCGCGGACCTTGGGCGAGACCAACACATGGAGAGAGAATAGAATCATCGCGGCAGCAGCGGGAGCTCGGTAAAACGATAAGCGGATAAAGCAAGGTGACAGCAAAAAGCCGGCCAATCGCCGCGGCAAGCCGGCGATTGGCGGCCATGCTTAGGACCGTCGTGCCACGGCCGCTGGTTCACCGCCGCCGTTCCACCTGCCCGCCGGCTCCAATCCGCTAAGAAAAGCCAGCCAGCAACTCCGACATATCGCGGTTTCCATGCCTGATCGGATGTCCGCTCGTGCGCATTGGTGCCGCTTCTCGCCGACTCGGCTCCACCAGGGCCAAAAGGCCCGCGAAAGAGTGCGGGTTCTGATAGCGCGTGCGGTGCTGCCCACCTGGCACTGAAAGAAATCTGATTCACATCAGGTCTTATCCGGTGAGAGCCCCCATCGCCCGCAGACTTGACGGCGGATGCTGGATTCCAGGAAATCGGATTTCAATCCAGCCGATGCCAACACAAAAACTACTCAGAGGAGCGCCCCCATGAGCCGATTATTCCCAACAGAAATGACCGCCATCAGCCACCTTTCCGAGGATTATCCGCCGAGCGACGGGGTCTGGCCGGCCCGCCGCCATCCGCGTTTCGCCCTGGCTTTCGCCATCACCATGGGCGCTGCAACCCTTGGCGGTGCGACGGCCGCCGAACCACCGCCACTGCCAAGCTACCAGGCCGACTTGCAGGCCTTTCAGGCCGAGCAGGCCAAGCATCCGCCGCCTTTCACCGCCGCCGAGCGCGAACAGATGGAAGAGGCCGCTGCCGCCTTGGCCGCCGCCATGCCCGAACCCGGCCTGCGGGTTGGCGAGACCGCGCCGGACTTCCGGCTACCCAATGCCAGGGGCAAAATGGTGCAATTGTCAGAGCGCCTGGCCGCCGGACCTGTGATCCTGACCTTCTATCGCGGCGTATGGTGCCCCTATTGCAATCTGCAACTGCGCGGATTGCATCAAAGCCTGGCGCATTTCGCGCGCTATCAGGCACAGCTGATCGCCGTCACACCACAGCAACCCGATCGCTCCCTCGCGCAGGTCAAACAGGACGGCTATCCCTTCGAGATTTTAAGCAACCTCGAGGATACAACCATGCGGGCCTACCGGCTTGCCTTCTCTGTACCGGAGTCCCTGCGCGCGATCTACCAACGGGGACTCGGGCTGGATCTCGCCGACTACAACGGCAATGGCCGCTTTGTGCTGCCGGTCCCGGCGACCTTTGTGATCGACCGCGACGGTGTCGTGCGCTACGCCTTTGCCGAGACCGATTACCGTCAGCGTGCCGAGCCGCCGGACATTCTTGCCGCATTGGCCGATCTATCCGCACAGGAAGCGTTGAGCCGCTGAAAGAAATCCGCTACTCGAACGGACATTTTGGCTAACAAATCAAGTCACGAACCGGCTGACCAAGGTGCTGACTGAGACGGTGTCGCGGTTCAAGCGCTAAACATCGCCGAAAGAGACCGCGATATGAGAGGATAGGAAATCCAAACCACCCTGGGGATCCAGTACGCGTGTCATTGCGGATATTATCGGTCGATGAGAACGAGGTCAACGGCGGAAACACGCCTGATCGCCCGTTTTGAGGGGCGCAGGACGGACTTGGTTGCGTGTTTTAAGCGAAGTTGGGCGCGGGCGGGCGAACTGAAAACAAACGCCCTTGGCGCCTTGTCTGGTGGGAAAAGGCGTGGCTACCAAGCGACGCGTTGATCGAACTCGAACTCCGGCTCGGGTTGAGCAAAGTCATCCCAGTCCGGTGCTGGCTCGGGCGCATCATCCCAGGCGGGTGGTCCGCGCGCGGGAGCGATGGGCGGAGGACGAGGGGGTTCGCCGATATGGGTGAGAATCTGCCCAATGGGCGCGGCCTCGGTGATGAATGCGATCAGGCGCATGTCCGCGCCACAATTGGGGCAAGTCAGCGGCAGCGACTCGAACAGGCGGGCCAGTAGCATGACCCAGAGATAGCGTGCCGGTGAGCGAGGAGGCGCGGCTGGCTTGGTGGTGGCAACCTCGGGAGTCTCGTGCGGCTCATCACTGAGATCCCGCCCATACGCGGTCGCCTCGGCACGCCACGGCGAATTGGGGGCCAGCACCCCATGGTAGCGATGGCGATGACGCCGTGGAGGTGGAATCAGCGCCGCGAGATGGTCGATAAACTCAAGCGGCGTGAGCGTCAACACTGTCGTGCCATCGCGCAGCGGTTTGGGCAACCGATAGATCACCCGTTCGCCATCGATCAGCTCCAGACGTTCGAGGGCGAAGGGCGGGCGTGCACAATAACGCAACAAGCGCTCCAGTCCGGCACGATCTTGGGCAGCGATGCATACCTCGGCATCAAGGGAAAATCCGCTGTTGTCCCAAGCGAGCATCTCGCGCACATCGTTTGGCTCAATCAACCCGTGGCGGGCAAACCGGCGTAGCACCCGCACGCGTACCCGTTCCGAGATGATAGCGAGATCGTCGGCGGTCAGCTCCGCGGCGGGGTGAAAATGCAGGGATTGTGAGACATCACCCTCCTGCTCAAACGGCTCGAAGACGCCGTCGATGACACAACAGTGGTAGTGGACATGACGATTGAGAGACGAGCCAAACCGGTGGATAAAGCTCACCGCGCCAAAGCGCGCCTGGGCATTCGCGGAACTGCTTCTGCGCAAATGCGCCTCAATGACGCGCATGAGAATTTTGAGCACGGCGCTGAGCGCTCGCGGCTCGCGCTCCAGGTACCAGCGTAAGCGCTTGGGTACTGAAAGAACCCACTGGCGCACCGGCAGTGGCGGTATGACATGATCGACCAGATGGGCAGCTGTTTCAGCCATGCGTCGCGCGTTGCACGAAGGACATACCCCGCGTCCCTTGCAGGAGAATGCCACGAGAAAGTCATGACCACAGTCAGGGCAGCGTGCACGAGCAAAACCGAAGGCGAGAATGCCGCACTCCAGGTAGCGGCGAAACTCCCGCTCGACATAGGTCGGCACGCGCGGCGCGCCCCAATCCTCCTCTCTCGCGAGAGCGAGAAAAGACTCCAGATGCTGTTGCACGATCTGGTAGAGCGCGGTGTGCTCCGGACAGCGGCGACGATAGGCCACCATCGGGCGGCGTGATGCGGCGACGGCCATGATGGAGTGCTGGTGGAGACACAGCAATTAACTCTAGCAAGGCCTATGAGACGCGCCCCGTCAACCTGCTCGAAGCCCAAGGCCGCCGCCTCGCCCGCTTCGAGGCCATGGGCCACACACCAGGGCGCAGCGCACCGCTGCGACCACGCATGCCAGCCGGAGCCGTGCACACCCTGGATTTGCGCGTGCAGCGGTCTTGAGTCTTTGTTAACAGCAAGGTTTCAAACAACTCATAGCCAGGGCTCGGTTGGCTAGGCTTTCGTCAGTTCGAAATCATCGACATCCCGATACTGCGGATTCTGGATAACTGCCCGTCGCGGCAACTAGACGGCACGCCTGGTCAACATCCGAGCGTTCCGCGAGGATTTTGGGTTATGATCGCCATTTGTCCTTATCTTCGCCAACATCCGGGTGGTCTATCGTGTCAAAGCCCCTCCTCCCCTCAGGCGGCATGCCTGGTTGCGTGCTGCTGCTGATCTGTCTACCGCTTCTCTCCGGTTGTTCACAGGAGGCCGAGCCCGAGGGGTCACCGCCGGTGCGACCGGTCAAGACGCTGGTGGTGGAGTCGCCCGACTTGGGGGGAGAGCGCAACTTCCCCGGACGGGTCGATGCCGAGGCCAAGGCCGAGCTGGCGTTTCGCGTGCCTGGCACGGTCGCGGAGCTGATGGTGAAGGAGGGGGACCGGGTCGAGAAAGGCCAGGTGCTGATTACCCTGGATGCGACCGACTACGAGATCCAGCTGCGCAATGCCCAGGCGAGCTTTGAGCGCGCACAGAACGACTTCAACCGCGCCAAGGAACTGGTCGACGACGGCTTCATCTCTCGCACCGATTTTGACGCCAAGGAGGCCGAGTACAAAAATGCCCAGGCCGCGCTCGAGCGCGCGCAACAAGACGTTGAATACACCCAGCTCAAGGCCTCCTTCGACGGCACCATCAGCCAGCGCTATGTCGAGCGCTTCGAGGAAGTGCAAGCCAAACAGCCGGTGCTGGCGATGCAGGACAACAACAGCCTGCAGGTCAAGGTGGATGTGCCCGAGAACATCATCCGCGGCATCAAGCCAAGCGGGAATGACCAGCCGAACGCGGAGCGGGCGCCGACCTGGGCCACCTTCGATAGCCATCCTGATCAGCGCTTCGATCTGACCTTGCGCGAGGTCTCGACCCGCGCCGATCGCGCCACCCAGACCTTCGAGGTCACCTACACCATGCCGGCGCCGACGGATTTTTTGGTCTTCCCTGGCATGACAGCCACGGTCACCGCAGACCTCAGCCGGGTCAGTGTCGGCGACCGTGTCTTCACCCTGCCGGCAACGGCGGTGACAGCGGACGCGCAACTGGAGCCCTTCGTCTGGGTGGTCGAAGAACCCGCCATGACGGTGGCCAAGGTGCCGGTTGAGGTCGGGCGCCTGAGTGGTAGCTCCATTGAAGTGGCCGGCGGCCTGGAACCAGGCCAGCGCGTCGTGGTGGCCGGGGTCGGCTATCTGGCCGAGGGCATGAAGGTGCGCTTGCTGCCGCAACGCGAGCAAGCGCAGCCGCGCGCGGACGAGGTCCCATCCTCGTGAATATCGCCGAATACTCCGTCAAGACCCCGGTCATTTCCTGGCTGTTGGTCATCATTCTGGTCGGTGGCGGCATCTGGGGCTTTCAGAGCATGGGCAAGCTCGAGGACCCGGCCTTTACCGTCAAGCTGGCCAAGGTAATCACCCTCTATCCCGGCGCCTCGGCTCAGCAGGTGCAGGACGAGGTGACCTACCACATCGAGGAAGCCATCCAGCTAATGGAGCAGGTGAAAGGCATCAAGCGCTCGGTCTCGCGCCCGGGCATGTCCGATGTCACCATCGAGTTCAAGGACAAGTACCGGGCCGATGACTTTCCCAATATCTACGATGAGCTGCGGCGCAAGATCGCCGACATGCAAAACAAGCTGCCACCCGGAGCATTGGCGCCGGTGGTGGTCGACAGCTTTGCCGATGTCTACGGCATTTATCTGGCGCTGACCGGAGAGGGCTATAGCTGGCGCGACCTGTGGGACACGGCGGATTACCTCAAGAAACAGCTTATTCTGGTGCCCGGCATCCGCAAGATCGTGATCGGCGGCGAGCAGCAGGAGGTCGCCTATCTGGAGATCTCCCGCGCCCGCCTGGCCGAGCTGGGCATCCCGCTACAGACCATCGCCTCGGTGCTGCAATCGCAGAATCTGGTCGCCGATGCCGGCAACATCGCCGTCGGCGAGCAATATCTGCGCATCTGGCCAACCGGCGAGTCCGAGTCCGTCCAATCCATCGGCGACGTGTTGATCAGCTCCGAGGACAAGCGGGTGCTGCGCATCTCCGACATCGCCGAGATCCGCCGGTCCTATGTCGATGTACCCAACCGTTACTACTATCAGGATGGTCAACCGGCGCTGACGCTCGGCGTCTCGGTGATGGGCGGGCAAAATGTGGTCGAAGTCGGGCGGCAGCTCGATGCGCGTCTCGCCGCGCTGGAGGGCGAGATCCCGCTCGGCATGGAGCTGACCGCTATCTACAACCAGCCCGAGGTGGTCGACCAGTCGGTGAGCGGCTTCATTATCAGTGTCGGCCAGGCGGTGGCCATTGTTATCGTGGTGCTGCTGGCCTTCATGGGCCTGCGGGTGGGCTTCATCATCGGCGCCGTGCTGCTGATCACCGTCGCCGGGACGCTCTTTATCATGGCCCTGGCCGGCATCGAATTGCAGCGCATTTCCCTCGGTGCCCTGGTCATCGCACTCGGCATGCTGGTCGACAATGCCATTGTGGTCGCCGAAGGCATGCTGGTGCGCATGAACGCCGGCATGCGGCCCGAAAAAGCCGCCAGCGAGACCGTCGGCAAGACCATCTGGCCGCTGCTTGGCGGCACGGTCATCGGCATCCTGGCCTTTTCCGGCATTGGCTTCTCGCAGGACAGTACCGGTGAATTCGCCAACTCGCTCTTCTATGTGATCCTGATCTCGCTGCTGCTGTCCTGGATTACCGCCATCAGCACCACCCCGGTGCTCTGCGCCCTGTTGCTCAAGGTCGGCAGCGGCGGGGCGGATGAGGGCGCCGCTTACGACGCCGCACCCTTCCGCATCTACCGCGGCCTGGTGGCCCGGGCGCTGCGCTTTCGCTGGGTGACGGTCGGCAGCGTGGTGGTGCTCTTTGTGCTGTCGATCTGGGGCTTTGGTTACGTCAAGCAGGCGTTCTTTCCCAGCTCCAACACGCCGCTCTTTTTCGTCGATCTGTGGGAGCCGGAAGGCACCGACATCCGCAAGACCCGCGAGGATGCGCTCAAGGTGTCGGGCTACCTGCGCAGCCTCGATGGCGTGGTCAGCACCAGCACGGTGATCGGCGGACCCCATCAGCGCTTTGTCCTGACCTATGACTCCAAGGATCAGACCCCAGCCTATGCGCAGATTGTCGTCTATACCGACACCCGTGATCGTATCGCTGAGGTCTGGGACAAGGTCGATGACTACATGCGCGAGGAGCTCTACTGGACCGACCCCATCATCAAGACGCTGATGATCGGCCCCGGTCGCGACAGCAAGATCGAGGCGCGCTTCAGCGGACCGGACGCGGCGGTGCTGCGCGATTTGGCCAGCGAGGCCAAGGCCATCATGCATGCCGACCCGGATGCGAAAGAAATCCGCGACGACTGGCGTGAACCGGTCAAGGTGGTTCGCCCGGTATTTAACGAGCAGGTCGGCCGCCAGCTCGGCATCAGCCGCGAAGACGTGGCCAAGGCCATGCAATACGCCTTCGACGGCGCGCAGGTCGGGCACTACCGCGACGGCGTGCGATTGCTGCCGATTCTGGTGCGCGCGCCGCTCGGCGAGCGCGCCGATGTCGATAACATCCAGGACGTGCAGGTCTGGAGCCCGGTGCTCAAGCGCGCGGTGCCGGTGGCGCAGGTAGTGAGCAACTTCGAGACTGTGTGGGAAAACCAGGCCATCGGCGGGCGTGACCGCCAGCAGACCATCATCGCCTCCTGCAATCCGCGCGGACCGCTCGCCTCGCCGCTGTTTGAGCGCCTGTTCCCGCAGATCGAGGCGATGGAATTGCCACCCGGCTACAGCCTGTCCTGGGGGGGCGAGTACGAGGACCAGACCAAAGCCCAGTCCGCGCTCTTCGGCGTGCTACCGCCGAGCTTCCTCGCCATGATCCTGGTCAGCATCCTGCTCTTCGGCAAGCTGCGCCAGCCGCTGATCATCTGGCTTACGGTCCCCATGGCCATCATCGGTATGACAGCCGGGCTGCTGGCCGCCAATGCCGCGTTCGACTTCATGTCCATGCTCGGCGCCCTGGCGCTGGTGGGCTTGTTGATCAAAAACGCCATCGTGCTGATCGAGGAAATCGACCAGCAGATCGCCGAGGGCAAGGACGGCTATGGAGCCATCCTGGATTCAGGCGTCAGCCGTATGCGCCCGGTCGTGCTGGCCGCATCGACCACCATCCTCGGTCTGATCCCACTGCTGCCGGATGTCTTTTTCGTCAATATGTCCATCACTATGATGGCGGGGCTGGGCTTCGCCACAGTACTGACGTTGATTGTGGTGCCGACGCTCTATGCGATCTTGTTTGGGATCAAGGAGGGGCAGGAAGGCGTCCCTGAGTCACATCAATCGATTGCAAGCACCTAACCAAAATGCCCCAGAAAGAAAGGAATCAGCATGGCATTAACAAGATCGATAAAAAACGCGCACACCAGGGGCACGATAATAAAGGCTAGATGGGAGGCCCCGTAGCGCTGGGCCACGGCCGCCATGTTGGCCATGGCTGTCGGCGTGGAGCCGAGTGAGATGCCGCCAAACCCGGCGCACACCACGGCGGCGTCGTAATTGCGCCCCATCACGCGGAAGACGATGAAGATGTTCACGGCAATCGCTAGCGTGAACTGAGCGGCGAGGATGGTGAAGATCGGACCGGCAAGATCGATCAGGGTCCAAAGCTGCATGCTCATCAGCGACATCGCCAGGAAAGTGCCGAGGGCAATGTCGGCGATCAGAGCCATTGCTGGCGTGCGCGTTGGCCACTCGCGCCCACTGAGGCGCGGAAAGTTCTTGGGGACCAGATTCGTCAGTATGATGCCGGCAAACAAGCAGGTGACGAACAGCGGCAATTGCAACCCAAGATCGGCAACGACCTCATTGAGAATCAGCCCCAGGATGACAGCGACATGGATGGCCAGCAGGGCATCGAGGAAGTCCAGATGATTGATCCCGTCGCGAGCCTCGTCGACTGATAAACCGACGTCCTGCGGCTGAACCTCGCTCGGCTTCAGGTCGTAGCGCGCGATCAAGAACTTTGCGATCGGACCGCCCATCAGGCTCGCCAGGATCAGACCGAAGGTGGCGCAGGCGATGCCGATTTCCATCGCGTTGGCAATGCCGTATTCGTCGGCGATCTGCGGCGCCCAGGCGATCGCCGTGCCATGACCGCCGATGAGCGACACGGTGCCGCCAAGTACGCCAACAGATGCGGGCAGTCCGAACAGCGCCGCGACTGAGATGCCCGTCAGGTTCTGCAAGACCATGTAGGCGATGGTGATCGCGAGCAGGATCAATAACGGCTTTCCGCCGGCGCGCAGATCGGACAGGCTGGCGTTGATGCCAATGGTCGTGAAGAAGTAGACGAGGAGCAGATCGCGCGCCGCCAGGTCGAATTCAACACCGATGTTCGTCCCCCAGTAGAACAGACCGAACAAGATCGACAGCAGCAGTCCGCCAGTGACCGGTTCTGGGATACTGAACTCGCGCAGGGCGCCGACCGCATTATTCAGTCGTTTCCCGACGAACAAGACGATGATGCCCAGGGTAAAAGCGAGGAAGGGTCCGATTGTCAGCGCACCGTTTTCTAGCTCAATCATGGCTGTGTTTCTCTTTCGCGTGAAATAGACGTCCCGTCCGGGTGATGGCATCCGCATCGCTCGCCGTGGAGGCTTGTGCGGCGCAGGGTGCGCTGTCTTGACCGAGTGGATTCAGATGGCCCAACAAGCCTGCGCAATCAAACAGCGGCGACATTGGCCGAAGGTCACTGAAAATACCGCTGGGCAGCGGTGACCAGATCCTCGCGCACCGGGAGATCGCTGGGCGTGATGCTCAGCGCGAGAAGCACGACCTGCCGCTTAAGCACGTTGCGAAGCTCCATGAACTCGATGGGGCGAGCCGACGGCTCCTGTTCCTCGCGTTGAATGTTCATCGGATCGAGCCAGAGTGTGACGGGCTCGGTCCACAGCTGACTCGGCGCCTCGCCGAGCACCTCGGTGAGGAACTCGAGATGGCGATGCAGAACATCCTGATCCGCCCCTAAGGTGTTCAATCGCGCGGAGAGCTTGTCCAGCTCGGTCTGCAGTGCGGCGGGATCCGGATGTTCGGCCTCTGCCGGGGCGAAACTCCAGCCGCCTTGCTCCAGCGCGCTCAGCTTGCGCCGAAGGATGTCTTGTTGACCCTTGAGCTCCGCGCGTTCCACGCGCATCTCGGCGATTTGGGTCAGCGCCAGGGTAAGCAGGTGATCAAAGGCGCGGCGCTTCCATTGGCGGCGGCTTTCAGCCTCATCCGCAGTAGGGTCAACCAAGCGGTGGGCGGTGAAGCTCACCGTGACCTGAGGCACATCGCGACGCACCTGCTCGCCGACAAGGTCCATGCCGAGGATATTGCGCTCGACCCGTTCGGCCAGCAAGAGCGCGGTGACTTGCTCTGCGCCACGTCCCCCGGGGCTTTCCAGAAAAGCGCTCAGAGCGGCATCACGACTCAAGATCGTCAGCATCTCACGGGACGATGAGAAAACTGCGTTCAGCCGCGGGTCGGCGGCATGGTGGCTGGCGCCTGCCACCACGGGTGCAGGTATCGCATCCACCAGCGCAACCACGTGATCAATGGCCTGAATCACCGGCTGGCGCAGTTGCTTGCGGTACCCTGAAAGCAAGCGCAAGCGCGGATCAGTGCCGTCGATCGCGCGCTCGGTTGCTTGTTCGATGAGCGATTCAGGATAGTGTCCGCGCGCGTCACCGCGACTGAAGATCGAGTGGAAAAGCCTCAAGGACCACCTCCTAGCCATCTTAGGATGATCTGCGGATGATGCGCTCGTTCCTGCAAAAAGTCCAAAGCCGGCACGCGGCACCGCGTTGACCTTAAAGGCGGTGCGCGAGTTGGCGACCGAGGCCATCGCCGCTGGCAAAGAGCCGGCGACACTCTACAACATCGACAACCTGGTGCTCTTGTCGCCACCATCATCCTTGAGCAACTGCGCCGATCCGCTCCAGGCTCTCCAGGATACCGGTGCCAAGCTGATCATCACCAACTGCCAGCCATTCAAGGCTGATTCAGACAGGCGGCCCGCGCGAGCAGTCTGAATTGCATTCGCTGTTGACGGCATCTACAGTTTCGAACTTCTTGCATCCATAGTAATCCAGCTGGTCCTTGGATATGGGAAATCGACCACAATTGAAAAACTTCCAAAATACAGACTTATAGGATAGGCATAGATTTGTTGTTTTATCACGAAAACAACAGTCGCTGGTCAGAGTACAGCATGCTGAACAACTCCCACAGTTATCTTTCGACGTATTCCAATTTGGGGATACGCGGAAGACGGACTTGTCAGGACTATCCATCGGTGGGGCGGAGAGGGGTAGATGCGAGATCAGCAGCGCGCTATCTCCAGCCCAAATGGCTTTTAAGTATGAAAAGGTGTTCACATAAAACTTGTGATAAAAGCTCCAATACTTCCAAAACCGAAGGTCGTTAAAAAAGAAATAGGATGTAAAGGGTGCTATCACATATAAAAACGCGCCAAACGTAACAAAATTTACCAGCACAATTACGTATGCAAGCAGTCGAAACAATGACCACTTTAGCTTTTTCAAGAACATCTTGCCAACACACCTCTTAACACGTCACGTGCCAATTAAAATGAGGCACCTGTTTGCAAAAATCACTCTAGCACAGTTCCGACACTCAGGACTGTGGCTTCGAGGCCTGGCACTGGCCATGAGTTTCACGGTCACGACCTTTGTCGCAACGGCGCTCGTCCAAGGCTCGCAGCAACATGCGCGCGGCGATTTCGACAGCGAGCTGTCGACCCATGGCGTTGCGGCGAGCGGCTATCCAGGCGGGACTTTTTCCCGTTAAAATACCTGGCATTGGCAAGCCTCAGCGTCCTATATTTCTCGCGAGATCGCTCCTCAATGATGTATCGAGAAAACTACGGGTCGATTTTAAGACTCTGGGTCGCCTGCTGGCTCTTGTTCGCACCGGCCGCAGCACCGGCTGCCCCGGCCGAAGAGAACCCTCGCGTCCTCGTCCTCTATTCCAACCATCGCTTGCTGCCGGCGAATATCGAATTCGAAGCTGGTCTGCGTGAGACGCTCGATAATTCGACGGAGGTGAATGCCGAGTTTCTCGACTATCCTCGTTTTGATAGCCAGTCCTACCTGGACGCTATGACCACTTTCCTGGCCGAGAAGTACGCGTTGCGACCGCCGACCTTGCTGGTCGCCGGGGGCAAGGGGGCGCTTGATTTTTTGCTCAGCCATCGCGCCGAACTGTTTCCGCAGGTTCCGGTTATCCACGCGGCCGTGCCCCGGTCGTTCCTGCAATCGCGCCCACCATTGCCGGCCGACATTGTTGGCGTTCCCATCGAATTCGATTTTCCGGGCACCATTGCGCTGGCGCTGCGCTTGCACCCGCGCGCCCGGCGGCTAGTGGTGGTGACGGGTACCTCCGTGCAGGATCGCGCCTGGGAGGCGGAATTGCGCGGTGACCTGTCGCGCCTCCCGGACCGGGTCAGCGCTGAGTTTCTCGCTGGTCTGCCGACCGACGAGGTGCTGCAACGCCTGAGTGAGTTGGGTAGCGACACCCTGGTGGTGACGCCCGGCTACTTCGAGGACGGCGTCGGTCATCTGTTTTCCCCGCGCGAAGCCGTCGGGCTCATGGCCACGGCCTCCGCTGCGCCGGTGTACGGCCCCTTCGATACCTTTATCGGCACCGGCATCGTCGGCGGCTCCATGCCAAATTTCGGGGCCATGGGGCGCCAGGCGGGACGTCTCGTGAATGATCAGCTGGCCGGCGACACATCTGCCACGCCGCGCTTGCCGGAGCTGATGCCCAGGGCCATCAACCTCGACTGGCGACAGATCCGGCGGTGGGACATCGATCCGCGCGCTATTCCAGACGATGCCATCGTGCAGTTCAAGCCCCCGACCCTGCTGCAGGAACATGCCACCGCAGCGGTTGTTGCCATTATTGTCTTGCTGCTGCAAGCGGGGCTGATCGCTCGACTCCTGTTTGAACGTCGTCACCGCCGGCGGATGGAACTGGCCGTGCAGAAACAGCGCTTCGAACTCGCCCATGCCTCGCGCCTCGCGGTCGCTGGGGAGTTGACGGGCGCGATCGCCCATGAGATTAACCAGCCCCTCGGCGCGATTCTGAGCAACGCCGATGCCGCCGAGCTTCTGCTCGCGTCCGGTACTGATCGGCGGGACGAACTCCGCGCAATTGTGGCCGACATTCGAAAGGACAATGTGCGTGCCAGCGAGGTCATCCGCCGGCTGCGGGCGCTGCTTGCCAAGCAGCCGGCTGACTGGCACCCCTTCGATCTCAACGAGGCGGTTCGGGAGCTGGAGCCCGTGCTAGGCGCCGAAGCGCGCCGTCGCGGGGTGGCGCTCGACCTGCGACTGGCGGCGACCGCCACCATCCTCGGTGATCGCATCCAGATTCAGCAGGTGCTCATCAATCTGGTGCTCAACGCCATGGATGCGGCGAAAGGTCTACCGGAGGCGCGACGCGTGGTCACCGTGTCTGTCGAGCGCGACGCGGATCGCCTGCTACTGGTAGTCCGTGATCGCGGGCCGGGGATCGCGCCCGAGCATCTGCCGAGGCTGTTCGAGTCGTTCTTTAGCACCAAGCCCCGCGGCATGGGGCTGGGGCTGTCCATCACCCGCACCCTGGTTGAGGCCCACGGCGGGCGCGTCTGGGCCGAATCCGGTGCCGGTTCCGGATCGGACGCCGGTGCGGTGTTCCGGGTAGAATGGCCAGCCGCCGACGAAGTGGCCACAGCGGAGCCGGCATGACCACCCCTGCACCCATCATCCACGTCGTCGATGACGACGACTCACTGCGCACGGCGCTGCTGCGGTTGCTCGATGCGGCCGGCTATCACGCGCGCGGCTATGCCTCGGTTGGCGATTTCCTGTTGCAGGCGCCGTCGGATAGTCCCGGCTGCGTACTGCTCGATGTGCGACTGCCGGGGCCCTCGGGTCTCGACCTACAAGCCGCTCTGCTGAGCCAGGGGAATGCGCTGCCGGTGGTTTTTCTTACCGGCTACGCCGACGTGGTTTCCAGCGTGCAGGCGATGAAGGCCGGGGCGGTGGATTTTCTGACCAAGCCGGTCGAACGCGAGGCGCTGTTCGAGGCAATCCAGCGGGCGCTCGCCCGCGACGCGGCCCAGCGCGAGGCGCGTGCGGACGCGGAGCAATTGCGCGCGGCCTTTGCTGCGCTGACGCCCCGCGAGCACGCGGTTTTCGACCGTGTCGTTGCCGGTGATCTCAACAAACAGATCGCCGAAGCGCTGGGAATCGCCGAACGCACTGTGAAGATGCAGCGTGCGCAAATGATGACAAAGCTGGGCGTGAGTTCGGCAGCCGAACTCGGCCGGTTGGCCGAGCGGCTGCAATCCTTGCCCGATTGATCCCGCTCGCGTTCGCGATCCCGCCCCGCCCACCTTTGCCCTTTCGGGCAAACCCCCTTGCCCCTTTGTCCGATAGTCGCGCTGCGGTTGCAGTGAGATGATTTAGCTCCCTCACCTCCAACCCTGACCCCAGTTCCGCCTTTTTCGCGCGGGACGCTGATACGGCTTCTTAACCAGCTTCTTAACCAGAGGAATCGTGCAGATGCAACTCAACAAACCAAGACCGCCGAAATGGTCTCCCATGGTGGGCCTTAAAGCCACCGGTTCGCTCCTGGCCCTAACGGCCTGTCTCGCCATCGGCAACGCCCAGGCCGCCGACTCCACTGACTCCGGTGACAAGCCCAACATCCTGTTCATTATGGGTGATGACATCGGCATCATGAACGTCGGCGCTTACCATCAGGGCCTCATGGTTGGGGAGACGCCCAACCTCGACCGCCTCGCGGATGAAGGGGCGCGATTCATGACCTACTATGCCGAGCAGAGCTGCACGGCCGGACGCACCGCCTTCTTCACCGGCATGCATCCGCTGCGCGCCGGCATGGTCATGCCACAGCTTCCGGGCGCTACCAGCTCGCTGTTGCCGGGCACCCCCGCGCTGGCCAAATTCCTGCTTGATCTCGGCTACAACACCGGCGAGTTCGGCAAGAACCACCTCGGCGACAAGTCGGAGTCGCTGCCCACGGCACATGGCTTCCAAGAGTTTTGGGGCTACCTGTATCACCTCGACGCCATGCAGGGGGTGAGTTTCCCCGACATCAACAAGTCACCGACCGAGCAGACCGTTGTTCCGCCCTGTAAGAACACCCCGGTCAAAGGGCTCGAAGAGGTCGCCGGTGCGGTGGACCCGAAGACCGCGCTCTGCATGACCCCGCCCCGTCCGGTGATTCATTGCACGTCCAAGGACGGCACCGAGGAGAATCAGAGTTGTAAGGACGAAGGTCCGCTGACGCTGGAACGCTCCAAGACCATCGACGAAGAGATCTCCACCCAGGTCATCGACTTCCTTGAGCGCAACGACCCCGAGAAGACCGGCAAGCCGTTCTTCGTCTGGTACAACCCGGCGCGCATGCACGTCACCACCATGCTCTCGGATGAGTACATGGACATGCTCGGCGAGAAGGGCGGCAAGGACTGGGGGATCAACGAGGCCGGCATGAAGCAGATGGACGACAACATCGGCTACGTGCTGGAAAAGCTCGAAGACATGGGCGAGCTCGACAACACCATCGTCGTCTTCACCACCGACAACGGCGCCGAGGCCATCACCTACCCGGACGGCGGTATCACGCCCTTCAGAGGCGGCAAGCTGACCACCTGGGAAGGCGGTATGCGGGCGCCAATGCTGGTGCGCTGGCCGGGGCACGTCGAGGCCGGCTCGAACCCGGACCAGATTTTCTCGTCGCTGGACTGGGTGCCCACCTTGGTCAATATCGCTGGTGGGCCTTCGGGTGATGAGCTGAAGAAGCAGATCGAGGCCGGCGAGTACCCCGGCATCGTCAAGACCACGCTGGACGGCTTCGACCAGCGCGATTACCTGGAAGGCAAGTCGGATTCGGCACGCGACCACTTCTTCTACTACACAGGTAAAGATCCTTCGGCGGTGCGCTACAAGAACTGGAAGTTCTACTACACGATGATTTCCTCCAATGCGACGGAAGCCTTCAACCCCCCACTCACCTACCACTGGACCTATGTCAGCAACCTCAAGCGTGATCCTTTCGAGCGCTCGGTCGCGACCGTTGATGGGACCCTCTTAGGCTACGGTGGCGCCTTGGCGGCTCCAAGCACGGCGTACATCTATGACTGGAACCTGCTGCCCATCGGACAGCTGATGTGGCTGAAGGAACTCGAGACCTATCGGGACTTCCCCTCGCTGCAAGTGCCGGCCAGCTACAACCTGGATCAGGTGATCGAGGCGATGCAGTCTGCGAAACACATCAGCCACGCGGGTGAGTAGCAGAGCACCCTAGAGGTTGCTTTGTATTGAAGTGACAAAGCCGGCGGCCTGAACAGTCGCCGGCTTTATTTCAATCGCCAAGTCTTCCATAGAAAGCCTTTTTAAGTTCCTCACCACCAGATTCACCGGCCTATCCATCACGGAGACAGCGACATGCATATCCCTGTCGTAAGGGCACAGCATGTGATCGATAATATCGGAGTCCTCCGAGATGCTGGTGTCCCGATCGAGCGAGAACTCGAGCGCTCGCGGCTCCCCGCTTTTATTGAACAAACCCCCGATGCTTATGTCAGCTTGCCGCGCGCCCTCGACTGGGCTTGGCGCTCAAGTCGTGAGCTTGGCATCATGGAGGTCGGTTTCCTTGCCGGTCGCGCCGCTTCCCTCAGTAGGCTCCATCCCGCTGTGCAGCGTGCGGTCATTGGGGCGCCCACCGGACTTTCCCGCATCGAGGCCCTGTCGCACCAGGTGCATCGAGAAAACAGCGCCTTACAGATCGACATCCGCCGTGAAGGCGTTGATCGACGCGTGCTGTGCGAAGTACGGGGGTTTCAGAACAGTCCCTTTGTCGGCTTCGCCGAGTGGAAGGCGATTGTAGGCGTCATCAACATTGTGCGCAGTGCCGCCGGATCTGACTGGTGCCCGACCGAGATCACCTTCGTCTCGCGTGGGCGGCCCTCGCACGCCGCGCGAGAGGCTTACGGCAACGCCCGCATCCTGACCGGTCAGCAGCACTGCTCGATACTGGTTGCAGCGGCTGACATCGCGCAGATCTGCATCGGCCGCCGGTCAACCTCCGTTGACGTCAATGGTCCGACGAGTCCCCCGCGAACCCCATTCGGCTTGGGTGACGCCTGGGACTTCGTCACCGCCGTGCGCGCGCTCATCCGTCCCTATCTCGCGCAGGGGCATCCGCCCCTGTCGCTGGTGGCCGAAATCGTCGGCATGAGCGAGCGCAGCTTGCAGCGCCGGCTGGCAAAATGCGGCGCGACCTATTCCGACATTGTGCAAGATGCGCGTTTCGCGATCGCATCGGACCTCTTGGTTGATTCCGACCTGAACATCGCCGACATCGCTTTCGCCGCCGGCTACGAGAATGCGCCGCATTTTTCCCGGGCGTTTAAGCGGCTGACCGGCATGACGCCGCGCGATTACCGCGGCGCTCTGGTCTGACGCAGCAACGACGGACATGATGCTCTGTCGCGTTTGGCGCGGTTTTCAGCTCGCTTCCAAGATGAATCGGGCAAAGCACGGACCAATCGCCCAACTCTGGTTCGCCGGCTGGCTGCTGTTCGCGCCGGCTGCGCCGGCCGAGGAGACCCCGCACGTCCTCGTGCTCTATTCCCACCATCGCCTGCTGCCGGCGAATCTTGAATTCGAAGCCGGCCTGCGCGAGACGCTCGCCAATGCGACCGAGGTGAATGCCGAGTTTCTCGACTATCCACATTTTGACGGCGAGTCCTACCTGGGCGCCCTGATCAGCTTCCTGCACGAGAAGTACGCGTTGCGACCCCCGACCGTATTGCTCGCCGCGGCCGATGGGGCGCTGGATCTCTTGCTCCACCATCGCGCTGAGCTGTTTCCGCAGGTTCCGATCATCTACGCGGGCGTTCTGCGTTCGTTCCTGCAATCGCACCCACCATTGCCGACCGACATGGTCGGCGTTCCCATCGAATTCGATTTTCCGGGCACCATTGAACTGGCGCTGCGCTTGCATCCGCGCGCCCAACGGCTGGTGGTGGTGACGGGCAGCTCCGCGCTGGATCGTGACTGGGAGGCCGAGTTGCGCGATGACGTGTCGCGCCTCCCGGACCGGATCAGCGCCGAGTTTCTCGCTGGCCTGCCAACCGATGCGGTCTTGCAACGCTTGAGTGCGTTGGATCGCGACACCCTGGTGGTGACACCGGGCTACTTCGAGGACGGTGTCGGCCACCTGTTTTCCCCGCGTCAAGCCGTCGAGCTCATGGCGACGGCCTCCGCCGTACCGGTGTACGGACCCTTCGACACCTTTATCGGCACCGGCATCGTCGGCGGCTCCATGCCGAATTTTGTGGCCATGGGGCGACAGGCGGGACGCCTGGTGAATGATCGGCTTGCTGGCGATGCTCCGCGCTTGCCGGAGCCACTTCCCCAGGTTGTGAACCTCGACTGGCGCCAGATCCAGCGGTGGGACATCGACCCGAGTGCCATCCCAGAGGATGCCATCTTGCGCTTCAAGCCCCCGACACTGCTGGAGGAACATGCCACCGCAACGGTTGTCGCCATTGTCGTCTTGCTGCTGGAGGCGGGGCTGATTGGCGGACTCCTGTTTGAGCGTCGCCGTCGCCGCCAGATTGAACTGGCCGCGCAAAAACAGCGCTTCGAACTCGCCCATGCCTCGCGCCTCGCGGTCGCTGGGGAGTTGACGGGCGCAATCGCTCACGAAATCAACCAGCCCCTCGGCGCGATTCTGAGCAACGCCGATGCCGCCGACCTCCTGCTCGCGTCCGGTGCGGATCGGTGGGACGAACTCCGGGCGATTTTGACCGACATCCGAAAGGACAACCTGCGCGCCAGCGAGGTGATCCGCCGATTGCGGGCGCTGCTCGCCAAGCAGCCGGTTGACTGGCACCCCTTCGATCTCAACGCAGCGGTCCGCGAGCTTGAGCCCTTGCTGCGCGCCGAAGCGCGCCGCCGCGGGGTGACGCTCGACCTGCGACTAGGCGGGACCGCTTGCCTCTTGCTCGGCGATCGCATCCAGATCCAGCAGGTACTCATCAACCTGGTGCTCAACGCCATGGAGGCGACCAACGGCCTGCCCGAGGCGCGACGCCTGGTCACCCTGTCCGTCGAGCGCGAGGCGGATCGCCTGATGCTAGTGGTCCGTGATCGCGGACCGGGGATCGCCCCCGAGCATTTGCCGCAGCTGTTCGATTCGTTCTTCAGCACCAAGCCCCAGGGCATGGGGCTGGGGCTGTCCATCACTCGCACTCTGGTCGAGGCCCACGGCGGCCGCGTCTGGGCCGAATCCGATGCCGGTTCGGGGTCTGGTGCGGGCGCGGTGTTCCGGGTCGAATGGCCAGCGGCCGACGGCGCGGGCAACGCGAAGCCAGCATGACCACGCCTTCAGCCCTGATCCAGGAAAATATCGCCGATCCGCTATTGCCCTTTCGGGCAAATTCCCTTGCCCCTTTGTCCGATAGTCGCATTGCCGTTCAGGTGGGATGATCGAGGAAAATGCGACGGAAGGAACGCGGGATTTCATGGATACGAAACGCTGATCAGCGTGTGATCTGGATCCAAATTCATACCATGTGCTCGGCCCATGTTCTCGGCGTGGCGCCGGAGCAGCGGTCGGCGGCGGCCAGTCCAGAACCGGGTTAAGCTTTGCGGCCTGATTTTGAACCCTTCGAGGAGAACCCATGCCCGATTTCCCGTCCGCCGGTCGGTGTCCTGCTGCCACCCCCTTGCCGATCTTGTCTGACGCACGGAGCCTGGCCCCCGTTGTCCCGCACCTCCTCGCGGCGGCCCTCGCTCTGCTATTGCTGCCCGCTGTGCCGGCACTCGCAGCCGGCTCGGCCGACGCGGCCCACGAAGCCGCCGCCGACGGCTATATCGGCAGCGCGCGCTGCGGCACCTGCCACGCCACCGAGCTCACCGCCTGGCAGGGCTCCCACCATGACCTGGCCATGGCCGAGGCGACGCCGGAGAACATCCTCGGTGACTTCGATGACGCCAAATTCACCGCCCACGGCGTCACCACCCGCTTCTACCGTGACGGCGACGCATTCCGGGTCGACACCGACGGCCCGGACGGCAAGCCCGCGAGTTATTCCATCGCCTACACATTCGGCTGGACGCCCTTGCAGCAATACCTGATCCGCTTTCCGGGCGGGCGGCTGCAAGCGCTCGGCATTGCCTGGGATTCACGCCCGGCGGACCAGGGCGGTCAGCGCTGGTTCCACCTCTACCCGGACGAGGCGGACTACGGCCCCGATAACCCGCTGCACTGGACCAACCGCGACCAGACATGGAACTACCAGTGCGCCGAGTGCCACTCCACCGATCTGCACAAGGGCTACGATCTGAGCAAGGACGCCTACACCACCACCTGGGCCGAGATCGACGTCGCCTGCGAGGCCTGCCACGGCCCCGGCGCCGCGCACGCAAAACAGGCCGAGGCCGCAGCAGCGGGCAATGCCGAGGCCTGGGACGTCCACAAGGGCCTGGCGCCGGACCTCGCTGACCGCGACAACCCCATTTGGCCGCAAGATCCGGAGACCGGCCTGCCACACCGCGAGCCGGCCCGCAGCAGTCATGCCGAGGTCAACACCTGCGCCCGGTGCCACGCCCGCCGCGGCCAGCTACACGTTCCCTACACCCCGGACGCACCGCTGGAGGACACCCATCGGCTGGCCCTGCTGACGGAGGGCCTGTACTACGCCGACGGGCAGATCCAAGACGAGGTGTTCGTGCACGGCTCCTACATCCAGAGCCGCATGTTCCACCAGGGCGTCACCTGCAGCGACTGCCACGATCCGCACTCCTTGCAACAGCGCGCGCCCGGCAACGCTGTCTGCGCTCGCTGCCATGCGCCGGCGCGCTACGACAGCGCCGAGCACCATCATCACCCAATGACCGAAACTGAAACTGCGGGCGCCAAGGGCAGCGGTACCGCCTGCGTCGACTGCCACATGCCCGAGCGCAACTACATGGTCATAGACGCCCGCGCCGACCACAGCCTGCGCATCCCGCGCCCGGACCTCGCCGCGACCCTGGGCACGCCCGACGCCTGCACCGGCTGCCATACCGAGCTGACCCCGGCACAGGCGGCAGAGCAGGTGAAAACCTGGTACGGCACACCGAAGCGCCCGGCGCACTTCGCCACCGCGCTGCACGCCGGTCACAGCGGAGCGCCGGACGCCGCCGCAAAGCTCGCCAAGCTGGCGGCGGATTCAGAGGCACCCGCGATCGCCCGGGCGACGGCTCTGGACCTGCTTGCCCAGCAGCCTCAGCCCATCGACCCAGCCCTCTTGGAAGGCATTGCCAAGTCCAATTCCCCGCTGCTGCGCGCCGCCGTCGCCCGCGCTCTGGAGCGCCTGCCGCCGCAGAACGCGCTCAGCATCGGCCTTGAGCTGCTGGACGACCCAACCCGCGTGGTGCGCATCGATACCGCCCGCGCAATGGCCGCCTATGCTCGATTGGAGGCCAACGTCCCCGGTCGTGAATCCCCGCTGCGCAAGGCCCTCGCACCGGCGCTGGCTGAGTACCGCGAGGCCCAGCTCACCAACGCCGAGCGCCCGGAAGACTGGCTCAACCTCGGCGTGCTCGACAGCCTGCTGGGCGACTCCGATGCGGCAGAACGCGACTACCGCCAGGCGCTGGCGCTGGAAGCCGACTTCACGCCCGCCTACGCCAACCTCGCCGATCTGTACCGCGCACTCGGGCGCGACGACGACGGCCGCACGGTGCTTGAACAGGGACTCAAGCAGGACCCGGACGACGCCGATCTGCTGCACGCACTCGGCCTGTTAGAAATCCGCACCAAGCACCTGCCCGCTGCGGTGGAGCTGCTCGGCCGCGCCGCCGCGCAGGCCCCGGAGCAGCCCCGCTACGCCTATGTTCATGCTCTGGCGCAGGAGGCGAACGGCGACCCGCGTGCGGCCATCGCCACCCTCACGGCAGCCACCGACCGCCACCCCAACAACGCCGAGATCGCGCTCGCGCTGGTGAGCCTCAACGCCAAGGCCGGCTACCGCGACGCCGCGATCACCTGGGCAGAGCGCTACCTGGCCCACTTCCCGGACCCGTCCGGGCAGGTCAGCACGCTGCTGGCGCAGCTTAGGGGGACGGCCGACTAGCGTTTTTCGCGGGCGCCGCCAATTCCCTCGGCAGCTCCCGCTTTCCTTGCTCGTAAATTTGGCTCGTAACTCTAACTAGGAGAAACAATGAAAAAGACCTTGCTCAAGCTCGTTCCACTGATTGCGTTGTCGGCCTGGATGCCCGGCGCCATGGCGGCCACCGAAGCAGCCACCGAAAAGCCCAACATCCTCGTCATCTTCGGCGACGATATCGGCATGTGGAATGTCGGTGCCTATACCCACGGCATGATGGGCCAGACGCCCAACATCGACCGCATCGCCAAAGAGGGCATGCTGTTTACCGATCACTACGCGCACCCAAGCTGTACCGCCGGACGGGCCGCGTTCATCACCGGGCAATTGCCGGTGCGCACCGGTCTGACGACCATCGGCATCCCCGGCTCAAAGCTGGGCCTGCAGAAGGAAGACCCGACACTGGCCGAGGTGCTGAAGCCGCTTGGCTACGCGACCGGGCAGTTCGGCAAGAACCACTTAGGCGACCGCAACGAGTTCCTGCCGACCGTGCACGGTTTCGATGAGTTTTACGGCAACCTCTATCACCTCAACGCCGAGGAAGAGCCAGAGCAGCTCGACTACCCGGGGGTGAAGAATCCCGAGTTCACCAAGAAGTTCGGCCCGCGTGGCGTCCTGCATTGCTGGGCGACGGACACCGACGACCCCACCGAGGACCCGAAATTCGGTCCGATGGGCAAGCAGCGCTGTGAGGACACCGGTGCCCTTACGCGCGAGCGCATGAAGACCGTCGACGGCGAATTCCTGAAGGCGGCCGAGACCTTCATCGAGAGCAGCGTCAAGGAAGACAAGCCCTTCTTCGTCTGGTTCAACCCCACCCGGATGCACATCTGGACCCACGTCCCCACGGAGTACATGCAGAAGGCCGTCGACGAGGGGCGCCCCGAGGACGATGTTTACCGCGCCGGCATGATCCAGCACGACGAAGAAATTGGCCAGCTGCTGAAGAAGCTCGACGACCTGGGGGTTGCCGACAACACCATCGTGGTCTACTCGACCGATAACGGCTACGAGCTGATGTTTTGGCCGGACGGCGGCTACTCGCCCTTCCGCGGCGAGAAGGGCTCGACCTGGGAGGGCGGCGTGCGCGTGCCGATGCTAGTCCGCTGGCCCGGCCAGATTCCAGCCGGCAGCGTCTCCAACGCCATCCAGAGCCACGAAGACCTGTTCGTCACCCTGGCCTCGGCTGCGGGCGAGCCGGACCTCAAGGCTAAGCTGCTTGAGGGCGCGGAGATGGGCGACATGACCTACAAGGTCCACCTGGACGGCGTCGACAATCTCGATCTATGGACCGGCAAGACGGACAAATCCGCCCGTAAGGACTACTTCTATTACGACGAGGCGACGCTCACCGGCGTGCGCGTAGGAGATTGGAAGATGCTGTTCGGGGTCAAGGAGAACGGGCTGTGGTGGGACCCCATTGTTTATCCGTCGGCGCCCTATCTGTTCAACCTGCGCATGGACCCCATGGAACGCTTCGACCCCCTTTCCCACGAATGGGGCTATATGGGCCGCAAGTTCCTAGCGCAGAAGATGTGGACCCTGGTGCCGGCACAAGGGATCATCGCCGAGCACATGAAGAGCCTGCAGGAATGGCCGCCGCGCCAACGGGCAGACTCGCTGAGCCTGCAGAAGGCCACGGAGCGGGTGATGCAGCAGCTTGAGAATAACCCCGGCCAGGTCTGGTAAAACCAATCCCCGTCGGTCTGACTGCCGGCATGGAGTCCGGCAGTCGGCCTGGGGATTATCAAGTTCTATTGACCGGCACGACGCTCCGGCGTCGTGACGGTCTATCTGAATGGTTCAGGGCACGCGGGATCCCTGCTACCGCTTCCTAATCTTCGATGGCTGCGTTAGCGGTTCATACCCGGAGGGCCAGGATTGCGTTGCTGGGTCTGCGTGACCTCGCCAACGATTACGTTGCGGAACTGCGCAACGACGCCGTCTCCGATCTTGACGCCATCGAGCAGCGAGGTGTCTGTGACGTCGAAGGTCTGCGTCTGATTGGGTCCTTTGATGGTCACCGTGCCGGCTGCCTTATCGACGCCGACGATCTTGCCCGAAACCGACACTGTGTCGGTGATGGTACCGCCTGGCTTCCTGCCTGGGTCCCGCTGGACATCGGTGGTTATATCCATCCCGGTCGGCGTTCCTGCGTCGGCTGGCGTTAGCCCGATCAGCGCACTGCTGATCTCTGTGATCGTCACCTGGTCACCGATCTTGATCTGATCGATCCGGCTCACCTCCGGGGGAACGTTCAGGACGTGAAAAACACCTTCGTCATCTTTAAGTGTCATCAACCGGGTCTCGGTGTTCACAACCATGACCTCGCCTGCAAGTTGGCTGCCGCTGATCTCGGCAACGACGGGTTCCATTGCCTGCGAAAACGCGACACCGGGCAACGCTGCCCCAGCGCTCAGCAAAGCGGCTAAAGCAAGTTTTGGGGCAAGTTTGGGGGCACGTTTGGAAAAGTTCTTCTGCATGAGATGTCCTCTGATTTCAGTTAGTTAATCGGCACGCCATCAGGATGTGCCCTCGATCACCGCTCGCAGTGCGTCTTCCCTGTCACCCGATACTCCTTTTGCATCTTGTCTCAGCGTCAGCAGTCCTTGTTGCAGATCGACGCATCGGCCTCGCAGTCTCTGATGCAGGACGATACCGAGACATCCGCCTCATCGAAGTGCCTCACATCGCTCCGCGCGGTGGTATCTCGACAGAATTGCTTGCATGTTGCCAAGGTCGCTTCGCAAGCTGATAAACATTCCGATCCGGATTGTGCACCGGACAGACCCAGAGTCTGCAATTCACTCGGTCCGTCTTCTCCCCAGGCAAAGAGCGGAAGCAGACACAGGGCGGTCAAAGCGATACGTTTCATTGCGTGTTCCTCAAAAGTTGGAGCAGTTCGCTCTCGTCTGGTCACGACGATTGAAACCCAGACCAGCCTGTGGTCCTAGTATCCATGACCAAACAAGGCCGGGTCATCATGTTGCAATGCTCCCAATATGCGGTGATCAGGGGATATAGCCAGGCGCATTTGGTCCCAGGTTTGGCTCATCCGTGATGGCCGCGTCGTAGAGGTCCGCCTCCATGTCCACTGGGCCACCCTCGTTGCTGCTGCCATCCCCTAGGTCTTCGACCTGCGCAGCTTCGCCGCTGACGGGGCGGCCTGTGTCGGCGCTGATCCCTTCTACGACCACCTGATCACCGCAGCCAGACAGCCAGAGCACAGATAACAGTGGGGCGAGACCGATCATTCGGAGGCTCGTTCGCGTGCGGGTCGTCTTCATAAGCTAAGGCTCCTTAAAGTGATGCCGGAACAGCATGGGTTACGGACGCTTCCTTTCCCGGTGACTGTCCCTCGGACGGCCTGGCGGCCTAGGCGCAGCGCGCCCGGTGGTCGGCTCGCCAGTCGTTCCTCTCGAGGATCAGGAAATTTCAGAAGCGCGGGCAGGATTTTGCCCCATCAAGCGAGGTCGCGACCTACCATTTCGCGCCAATTGGCGCGCAATGGTCAGACTGAGACGCCGAAACCGAGCAAACTTATCGATTGACCTAGGGCGACGGCTCGCCGGCAGAGGGAGCGAAGCCGCCTGGCTTCTGTCACCAGGCCCTTTACGGGGTAGAGTCTCACGGCCCAGCCGGCGGAAAGCCTGCATCTATTTTCCGGGGCAGCACTGTCGCACTGGCTATCCCTGCCCGCCCTGAAGGATGGGGGTTTCTCGCGGAGGAACTGATGAATGAATCGCGCTGAGCCTGAGCAGACTATTTGCGGGAATCGGCCGCGATTCTGAGCAAATTCAGTGAGGGAAAACAAAAAACCCCCTCAAACAACTTGACGCAAGTTGTCCGAGAGGGCTGTCTCCGAATTTCGCCAAAAACCAGGAGACAGTCCCAGTGTGTCACGCCTTTCTTGCCGACACGAACTTTTACCAACTGCTCACCCGGATCGACGAGTCGATTGCCGAGGAAGTCCGCGCGGGCGGCTGTGACTGCGGTGGTGCGTTGCACAGCGCCCGTTATCCGCGTAAGCCCCGAGGTGTTGTGCGTGGCGTCTTGGATGAGAGCTACCAGAGCCGTCTGAGTTTCTGCTGTGCCGCGGACGGGTGCCGGCGGCGCAGCACCCCGCCTTCCGTTCGGTTTCTGGGCCGCAAGGTCTATCTCGGGGTCATCGTCGTGCTGATTTCGGCCCTGCATGACGGACTGAGCGCATCGCGTCGCCGGCGCTTGATCAAGACGCTTGGTGTCACCGTCCAAACCCTGCGGCGGTGGCAGCACTGGTGGCGTGAGCAGTTTGTGCAAACCCGCTGCTTTCGATCCTTGGCTGGTCTGTTGATGCCGCCGATCGCCACCGAGCACCTGCCAGGATCCCTGCTGGAAAAATTGAGCGCAAAAGCGTTGTCCGAGCGCGTCGTGCAACTGCTGATATTGATCGCCCCGAGCACGACAGCGACAGGCTTGCTGTAGGGCAACGCCAACCCGCAGAAGACCTCATCGCGCCGCTGGGCGGCGCCTTCTAGACTCCCGGTGATGTGTGAAACAACTGGGAGGTGAAGACGAATGTCCGATGACAACGGCCTCGGTGATCCCGATGGTTGGGCGCGGTTGCGCTTTGCCATTATTGGTCCTTTATTGGCTGATCCTGCGCCGGCGAACGCGCTGGGCGCGCGGCTGAAGGCGCTGGCGGCCAAGTCATGGCGTCATCCGGTGACTGGGCGGGCGGTCAGTTTTAGCTTTGGGACCTTGGAGCGCTGGTATTACCTCGCACGCGATGCCCAAGACCCGGTGACCGCACTGCGCCCGCGCCGGCGCAGCGATGCCGGGGAGCAGCGCGCGCTGAGCCCGCGCCTGATGGAGGCCGTACAGGCGCAATACCGCGACTACCCCGGTTGGACGGTGCAGCTGCATTACGACAACCTCGCCGCCTTGTGCGCGGGCGATGAAACCCTGGGGCCGCTGCCCTCCTATGCCACCGTGCGCCGCTTCATGAAGCGCGCGGGCCTGCACCGCCGGCGTGTCCCGGCGCGCAAGACACCCGGGGCCGAGCAGGCCGCGCGGCGCCTGGAGGCCTGCGAGGTGCGCAGCTATGAAGCCCAGTATGTCCATGCCTTGTGGCATCTGGACTTTCATCATGGCTCGCGCAACGTCCTCACCCGGGGTGGCGTCTGGGTCAAGCCCCTGCTGCTGGCGGTCATCGACGATCACTCGCGCCTGATCTGCCATCTGCAGTGGTACCTCGATGAGACCACCGAGACCTTGGTGCATGGTCTGGGACAGGCGTTGCACAAGCGCGGGCTGCCGCGCGCCCTGATGAGCGATAACGGCGCGGCAATGCAGGCCGAGGAATTCACCGCCGGATTGCATGCGCTGGGCATCCTCCACGAGCCGACCCTGCCGTACAGCCCGTATCAGAACGCCAAGCAGGAGCGCTTCTGGGCCACGCTGGAAGGCCGCCTGATGGCGATGCTTAAGGGGCTGGAGGAGCTGAGCCTGCAGCGGCTCAACACCCTCACTCAGGCGTGGGTGGAGCAGGAGTACCACCGCAAGGTCCACAGTGAGACCGCCGCCACGCCGCTTGCGCGTCTTCTCGATGCGCCCAACGTGGGGCGCCCCTGTCCGGACAGCGAGCAGGTCCGCGCCGCTTTTCGTTGTCGCGTCCAACGCCGTCAGCGCCGCAGCGATGGGACGCTCAGCCTGGCGGGCAAGCGCTTCGAGGTGCCGGCGCGCTTGCGTCACCTTGAGCAACTGCATATCGCTTATGCCCGCTGGGATCTGAGTGCTGTGGACGTGGTTGATCCCCACTCGGGCGCCATCCTCTGCCGCCTCTATCCCCTCGATAAAGCCGCCAATGCCTCCGGGCAGCGTCGGCGCCTTGAGCCCGCCGGCGCACCGCCACCGCCATCACAACGCGCCACGACGCTGCCACCGTTGCTGCGCGACTTGCTCGCCGAGTATGCCGCCACCGGTCTGCCGCCGGCCTATCTGCCAAAACACGATGACCTGGAATCCAGTCGATGAACAAGACCCTGCTGGCCCTCTATGGACTGAAGTTCAATCCGTTCTCCCCGGAGCTGCCGACGGCGGCACTGCATCGCAGCGCGCCGGTGGAGCAGTTTTGCTGGCGCATCGAGCAGAGCCTGATCCGCGAAGGCGGTTTTGCGCTCATTCAAGGTGATCCGGGTACCGGCAAGAGTGCGGTACTGCGCCTGCTCGATGAGCGTCTGCGCCAGCTGCCCGATATCAGCGTTGGGGCGCTCACGCATCCCAGCTCGAAGGTGGCGGACTTCTACCGCGAGATGGGCGATCTGTTCGCCGTTGACCTCAAGCCCCATAACCGCTGGGGTGGCTTCAAGATCCTGCGCGAGCGCTGGCTGGCGCATCTGGAGACGACGCTGTTGCGCCCGGTGTTGCTCATCGACGAGGCGCAGGAGATGCATCCGACGGTGCTCAATGAGCTGCGTCTGCTGACCTCCATGCAGTTCGATTCGCGCACGTTGTTGAGCGTGATCCTGGCCGGCGATGGCCGCCTGGCGACCAAGCTGCGCCGTGAGGAGTTGCTGCCGCTGGGCAGTCGTATCCGTACGCGCCTGAGTATGGAGTATGCCAGTCGCGAGGCGCTGGTCGCCTGCCTGGAGCATTTACAACACAGTGCCGGCAATGCGAGTCTGATGAGCGCAGGGCTGATGAAGACGCTCGCTGAGCATGCGTTGGGCAATTATCGCGTGCTCACGACCATGGCGGCAGAATTGCTGGCGCAGGCTGCTCGGCTCGAACGCGCGCAGCTCGATGAACAACTCTACCTTGAGGTGTTTGGTTCAGCGGCGGGCAACGCCCGCCAACGCCCGAGTGCCAGGGCGGGCGCCTGATGAGCCGCTTGAGCGCTGAGCGCCCGCACCAGGCCATGACAGCGGCAAGACACACCGCCGTGATGCTTGAGGCATGGCACGACGCTGGCATCGTGCGTGCCGATTTGGCGGTGCGCACCGCCAAGGCGACGATGCTGTGGTTCCATGATCGCTCTTTGGATCAGCTTCCGTTGGGGCTGGCCAGAGCGCGCAATGTCCAACAGGCCGATATTTATATCCGTCCAGCCCGCGGCTATCCCTGGCCAATGGTGTTTCTCGATGATGTCGCACGGCCGATGGCGCAGCGCATCGCTCGGCACTATGCGGCCCTGGTGGTGCAGACTTCGACGCTCGGGGGCTGCCACCTGTGGCTACGGCTGACCCGCGCGCTCGATGAGGCGCAGCGCTGTGATGTGCAGCGTTGGCTGATCCCGCGCGTTGGCGCCGATCCGGGCTCGGTCTCCGGTGAGCACCTCGGTCGGCTCGCCGGGATGAAGAATGCCAAGCGTGGCGGGGAGTGGGTCAATGTCCTTCGGCGACCAAGCCCGCAGGAGCGCGTCTGGGATCCAACTCCGGCCTTGCCAACGATGGCTCCGGCTCCGCCGCCGGTCGTCAACTGCGCTCCACGGGCGCGCTTATCCACCGGTGATCCGTCCGAATCTGCCCGCGAATGGGGCTGGGTCTGCGGCGCTCTTGAGGCCGGCCTTGCACCGACCACGGTCTACCAACGCTTGCTCGAGCGCGCGTCCCCGCGTCGCGGAGCCGATGCCGAGCGCTATGCCCGCTACACCCTCGCTCGCGCCATTCGCCAGAGCGCTAGAGGCAACTGAACCCGCTGCGTCTCTCCCCCCTCAGGGGGGGAGCGTGGTTCACGATTCCGGCTTCCCGCTGTCGGCCAGTAACGGCCCCCGTGATCCCACACGCATTCCATGTCCTTCAAATGGCTTGGAAATGGGTCCCGCAATTATCGTGATTACGCTCATCGCGCAACGGCAGAGTTTCCAGTTTGATCCCAACTGTTATCAAAGCTGGAGTACCGGCTGTGATTCGGGCTGTGATTCGGGCTGTGATTCGGGCTGTGATTCCGGCTCTAATTCCGGTGCTGCTGGCAGGGCTGCTGCTATTCCCGGCGAGCTTGCCGGCAGCGGATGCGCCGGTGATGCGCGCTGAGAATCTCGGCGACACCACGCCCTTTACCCAGCCACTTCTGCTTGCGATCGCTAACCTCGACCAGCGCATCAGCACCGCCACCGATGACGCCGACCGGGCTCGGCTGACGCATCAGCGCTCCCTCGTACTGGAGCAGCTCAATCGGGCCATTCTGTCCCAAGGCGGCAGAGGCTTTGTGGACCGCCCCCCTGCGGATGCACTGCCACCGCTGCGCGACGCCGTCTTGCGTGCCCGGCGCGGCGGGGACAAGACCGCCGAGATGATCGCGATTCTGCGCCTCAACAACGCGATCCTGGGCCAGAGTTTTGCGGATCTGCTCACCACGGTGGCGCATGACTGGATCCGATTCGCCCCAGCCGCGGACTTTAACCGCGCATTCAAAAGCTTCGAACACCGCACCAGCTTCAATCAGGTTCCATTCGGGCGCGCTGTGCAGCATTTGCAAGCCGCCGGGCCAACTACACTCAGCGATGCCGAGCAAGCGTTGATCGATGCCTATCAGGACTTCAGCCAGCGCGCCGATGTCTATGATGCCGTGGCGCAATCTTTGTTCAACTTCGTCAAGCGCGCGGCAACGAGCAACGAGTTGTTGCATTGGATTGGTATCAGCGCACTGATCCGCGCCATCGACGCCCAGCCATGGGCCATCGCCATCAATACCAAGATGCTGCCGGGCAGCCAGTCCAGCCTTGGCCAATTCATCAGCATCGGCCAATTCTTCGCAGCAACCTTGCTGCTTCTGGTCTTTACCGGCGTCGGTCTGTTTCTGCTGCCAATGCTGCCGCGCCTCTTGCGACGCGCGCAGCCGCAACGAGCGCTGAACGCGCAGGCGGACCCCTCTGAGGCCGAGCGCCTGGTCCGCCTGCTTCGGCAGTCCTTTCTCGCTCCGCTGCGCGTCCTGCTGGTGCTGATCGCCGTTGTACAGGCGACGCGCATTCTGTTCTTGCGCGAATCCGGCGAGCGCATCCTGGTGGTGCTCGACAGTTTCTACGTCGTGCTGATCGTCTGGGCGCTGCTGCGTCTGATTGATAACCTCGTCATGCTGTATTCGGGCGCCCTGCTGCGCCGCCATCCGACCCTGCGCGGCGAGTTGGTCAATTTCCTCTCGAGCGTGACGCGATTCATGGTGATCGTGATTGCCGCGCTTTACCTCTTGCAGCACTTCGGCTTCGATATCCGTGCCCTGCTGGCGTCACTCGGCATCGGCGGTCTGGCCGTCGCCTTCGCGGCGAAGGAGACCATCGCCAACATTTTTGGCTGCATCTCCATCATCGTCGACGACATGTTCCAGCAAGGCGATTGGATCGTTACACCCGACGGCGAGGGTACGGTGATCGATGTCGGCCTGCGCAGCACCAGGCTCCGCACCTTCGACAACGCCGTGATCTTTCTACCCAACGCCTATGTGGCCAGCATCGACGTGCGCAACTGGAGCCGGCGCAAACTCGGAAGGCGCATCAAGTTCACCCTCGGGCTCGAATACGGCAGTGATATGCAGCAGGTGAAGAAGACCGTCGATGACATTCGCGCCATGCTGATCGCCCATGCGGATATTGCCGACAGCAGCACCGACACCTCCAGCTATACCCGACAACAACTCGCCAAGATCGCCGACGCCATGGATGGGTACGGCATCAAGCGAACGCTGTTGGTCTATCTCGACACCCTCGGCGATAGCTCGATCGACATCCTGATCTATTGCTTCTCCAAGACCGTCGACTGGGAAGGCTGGCTCAAGGTCAAGCAGGATGTGATCATGCGCTGCTGCGCCATCGTCGAGGCCAATGGGCTGAGCATTGCTTTCCGGAGTCAGACGCTCTATCTGCGCGATGATAGTGGGAAGGAGTCGGATGATGTTGCAACCCTCTCGGCTTTGGGCGAAAAATCGTGAGCGAGACCGTTGAGCCCGCCACAGCGCACTGCTACGCTCCTGGCCAATCACGCATCCCAATCACGCATCCAAAGAACAGAGCAACGCCATGTCGAAATCCGCTTCGCCTATTCGGGTAACAGAAGCCCTGGTGTCAGACGGCTGACCATGCGAACACTTCCCTTTCTTCTAACCGCTACCCTCCTTTGGATGGCCTCGCTTTCGTTGGTCGGCGCTCAGGAGACCGAGAGCGCGCTGGCGGCCTCGCCTGTCACCGCCGAGGCACTGGAGTCGAAGATCGCCGAAGCCGAGGCGGCGACCGACATGACCGAGGAGGCCAAAAGCCGGCTGATCGAGCTTTACCGCAAAGCACTGAGCCATCTGCGCACAGCACAGGACAATGAGGCAGCGGCCGCCAAGTTTCAGCAAACCGCCGAGCGCGCGCCGGCCGAGATTCAGGCCATCCAAGCAGCGCTGGCGCCCCCGGAAGAGACCGAGCCGCAGACCGAGCCGAAATCCGTGCCACTCGAGGGCCTGGAGGCGGATGCCAACACCCCGCTGCCCGTGCTTGAGCAACTGTTGCAGAAGGAGCAGGCGAACCTGAACGCGGTCGAAGCGGAACGCGCCGATGCCGAGTCCCGGCTGGCGATACTCGAGGCGCGCCCGGATGTCATCGGCCAGCGCCTCGCGGCGGCCACGCAAGAACGCGAGGAGGCAGCGGCGCAGCGCCAAGCACTCGACGAGGATGATGCGGGTGCGGTGTTGGTGGAGGCGCAACAGTGGGAGCTGGCGACGCGCCAGGTGGCGCTGAGCACTGAGATCACGATGCTCAACCAGGAGCTTTCGAGCCAGCCGCTGCGAACACAACTGCTGGAAGCCAAGCTCGCCAGGGATGAGGCCAGTGCTGAGCGGATCGGCGAGCGCGTCGGGATGCTTGAGGAGCTGATTGACATCAAACGCCGTCAGGCAGCGAAGCAAGCCACGGCAGAAGCCGAGCAGACCCGGCGCGAGCTTAAGGGAATGCACCCGGTGTTGGTCGAGCTATCTGAACAAAACGCGGCACTGTCGCGCGATGTCAGCACAATGATCGAGCAGGTCAAGGCGCAAGATGAAGCGCGACAAGCACTCGAGCAGCGCCTGGAGCAGCTCGGCGCCGATTACCAGGATGCGCAGGAAACCCTGGAGTCCGGGGAGGTCAACGACGATCTTGGCCGTATCCTGTTGCGCCAGCTCGATACCCTGCCCGATCCGCGCGCCTTCGCTGAAAAGGCCGATCAGCGCCAGGACGAGATCGCGAACCTCAACGTGCGCCGGCTAGAGTATCGCTCTGAGGCACGGCGCATCGCGGACACGGATGCGACAGTCGAACGACTCGCGCAGTCGCTCCAGGCCGATGACTCGACGACGCCTATGACGGCCCAGGAACTCGCCGCGCAGAAGGCGAAACTGCGAGAGCTGGTGCAACAACGTCAGGCGCAGCTCGACCAGGCACTGGAGACGAATCGGCTCTACCTTGGCAAGCTGCGGGAGCTTGATCGAGCAGAGCAGGCGTTGCTCGCGACCGCCGGTGAGTACGACGCCTTTCTGGGCGAAAACTTGCCCTGGTTACGCAACGCTAAACCCATCAGCCTAGAGGACATCCGTGCGCTGCCGAGCCAGCTCCGCGCCCAGTTCGCCACCGCAGACCTCCCCGGCTTGCCGCGCCTGATCGGTCAGGAACTCGCGCTCAGTCCCGCCTTCTGGCTCGCCCTGGTCGGCGCTGTGGTTCTGCTGTGGCGACGCCGAGCGACCATCGCCGCCATCAACGCGGTCGCCCCGCGCATCGGCAAACCCACGACCGACTGCATGGGCCATACCTGGCGTGTGTTGGCCTTGACCCTGCTCCTCGCGGCACCGCTGCCCTCACTGGTGGGGATAGTGGGCTGGCAGCTCCAGAGCGCGGGTGGCGGAACAGCACTGTCCCATGCCCTTGGTACATCCCTGATCTGGGTCGCCCTGCATCTTGCCATTCTGCTCAGCCTGCGCGCCATCTGCTTACCTCATGGCTTGGCGGCAGCGCATTTCCGCTGGCCAGAGCGCAATTTGAAGCTGTTGCGAACCCAGCTCAAGCTGGTCATCTGGCCGCTCGCAATCTCGGCCTTGATCGTCAAGCTCGCGATTGATCTGAATCCGACCGACTCCGGCGGCACCCTGGCCAAGCTCGGCCTGCTGTTGGGCTATGTTCCGCTGTCGCTGTTCCTGTACCGGGTGCTCCACCCCCAGCGTGGCGTGCTCGCCCACTTGCGCTCCAGTGGCGCTTACCCAACGGTCACCCGCACCTACTTGATCTGGTACCCGCTGGCGGTTGGTTATCCCCTGGTATTGCTTGCTCTCTCCTGGACCGGCTATGTCTACACCGCCACGGCCTATTCCCATCTGTTTTTATTGACGCTCTGGTTCCTGCTGGCGCTGGCGCTGAGCAACGCCCTCGCGCAGCGTTGGTTGCAGGTGACCCGACGGCGCCTGGCCTACGATGCTGCCATGGAGCGCCGCCGCGCGGAGCAAGCGGAAGCGGAAGAAGATGACGAGGGCGATGTCGGGGATCTGCAATTCGAGGCACCGGAGGTGGATATCACCGCCTTGAGCGACGAGACGCATGGGCTGATCCGCATCCTCATCTTCGCCACGGCGCTCGGCGGACTCTACCTGATCTGGTTCAGCGCCCTGCCAGCGCTGCGCATCTTTGACGACGTGGTCCTGTGGCATGGGACTGTCATGGTTGATGGTAATGAGCAATCCCAGCCGATCACGCTCGCGAGCCTTGGGCAGGCGTTGCTCTATGCCATCGGCGCCTGGGTGCTGGCGGATCGGCTCCCGGCCCTGCTGGAGATCGTGCTGTTACAGCGTTTCAAAATGACCGCAGCCAGCCGCTATACGGTCACCACCTTGACCACCTATGCCCTGGTTGCCGTGGGTCTGCTGCTGGTGCTGAGCACCTTGGGCGCGCGTTGGTCGCAAGTGCAATGGCTGGCGGCGGCGCTTAGCGTTGGCATCGGCTTTGGCCTGCAAGAGATCGTCGCCAACTTTATCAGCGGCCTGATTATCCTGTTCGAGCGCCCCATCCGCGTCGGCGATGCCGTCACCGTGGGCGACACCGATGGCGTGGTGACCAAAATCAAGATCCGCGCCACCACCATCCGCAACTGGGACGGCAAGGAGCTGCTGGTGCCCAATAAGGAGTTCATTACCGGGCGCCTGCTCAATTGGTCGCTGTCGGATCAGACCACGCGGCTGGTGTTAGCCATTGGCATCGCCTACGGAGCGCCGGTGCGTCAGGCCATGGATCTGTTGGCGGAAGCCGCCAGGGAGAATGCCAACGTGCTCGATGAGCCGCCCCCGACAGTTATCTTCGAGACCTTCGGCGACAATTCGCTCGGTCTGCTGCTGCGCTGCTTCGTCGACTCCATCGATCTGCGCGTCAGCACCATCAGCGCATTGAACGTGGCCATCAACGAGAAGTTCAATGCCGCCGGCATCAGCATCGCCTTCCCGCAGCGCGACCTGCATATCGACACCATCAGCCCGTTGCGGGTGCAGATCGAGCAAGCGAGTCACGGTGATTTGGGCGCGCAGGTCAGAGGGTAAGTCTCGCTGCGGCGGGTCAATCAGCGGTAGAAGGGTTTCATCCTACCTATCCCATTGTCGCGAGCCGGCTCACCGTATCCGGAAACTGGGCCGCAAGCCGCAGAAGCTGCCGCGCGGCTCCCGTCGGCTGCGCTCGGCCCTGCTCCCAGTTTTCCAGCGTCCGCTTCGACACTCCCAGCGCGCGGGCGAACTCCGTCTGCGACAAGCCAGATTGGGCTCGGGCCGCCATCAATTCCCAGCGCGGACCGGTGAGAACTTCGTCCTTTTCCACCGTCCCATCTGCCCGCTGGATACGGCGACGGACCGTGCCATTCTCCAGCACTTCAAACTCGGTCTTACGCGCCCAGCGCCCTGCCCTCAGATCACGCACGGCTTCGAGGAGTTCAGCGCCAATGTCGCGCCCCGCGTCGCGAGCGAGCAGTTCTTTTTCAGTTTTCGGCATGTTCCATCTCCTCGCGTAGCGCCTTGAGCACATGCCCAGGAATTGAATCCCGTGCGCTCTTGGCGTAAATCACCAGCATCAGCATTTGCCCAGCGGAGGTGCGCCTGTAGTAGCACACCCGCACACCGCCGGACTTTCCGCTCCCGGCGCGGCTCCAACGCACCTTGCGCACCCCACCTGAGCCGCGCACTACGTCGCCCGCCTCTGGGTGTTCGCATAGATACTCCTGCAATTCTGTATATTCCTCGTCGGTCAGGTAATCGGGCAAAAGCGCACAGAAGAGCGGGGACTCAATGAATTGGTAGCGCATGACCTCAATTATACGCATCGCGCGTACATGCGCAAAATGCTCACAAAAGAAATAGCATCTGCAATCGGTCTTTACTCAACCAAGGGGCCTGCTGGCGTCCGGAAGCCAGCGGCTCGGAGAACGCCGCCAGAGTGAATCAGATGTTGCGCCTGCAGGATGGGAATGCTCAGATCGCTGTCTCCGCGCTTGGATCGAGACGCGGAAGCGCCCTGCGAATTGGCGTGATATGGTCAGACCGAGGCGCTCAAGCCTGGCAAAATCAGAGAAGCAAGCCGGTCCGAGGGGCCATCGCGAAAAGATTCAATCACTGCCGCAGCATTCAACATTAAGGACCAAAGCAATGAACACAAATAGTCACTTTCAAACCCCGCGCGCGATCATGCGTCAAGGTTCTTGGCTGATCTCCGCACTGGCCGTGTCGGTTTTGAGCGCCTGCGCTTCAAGCGGGGGCGATCATGTCACTGGCGTCATGGCGGTCACCATCAAACCCGGTGACACCGCGAACTGCGACTCTAGCCCTTGCCAGGTGTCCTTCCAGATGCCGCCGGGCTCTGGCACCTACGAGGTGACGGGAAACCAGGTTAAGATCGGTGACTTTCCCGCCGGCGAAACTGTCTCGCTTGGCGGTTTAGACGAAAGCAACGCCATCAAGGTGATCGGGGCCGATGTTCCGACAGCCTATGTCTATATTCCAACGATGCGGTAGCCCCGATGCATTGCCAGTGACCGCCCCAAATATGATCCGCCATGCCTGAGATTTCCCGATTCGGGCTCGGAAAAGCCTCGCATAACTCAGGGGCCGCTGGTGCCACCTGGTTCGACGTCGACATGGCCGACGACGCTGATCGCCAATGGCTGATGGGCTTGCAAGAGATTAACGATCAGACCAGGCAGGCGTTATTAGCGCCGGTGCGTTTCAACCATTATGAACAGGTGCCTGACGGCACCTTGGTAAGTATCAGAACCCCGCGTTCCGAGCAGATTGAGGATATCAGCGAACTCGCCGATTTGAAGTTACTGATCGGCCCGGCCCGGGCGATGACCGTGCGATCTGGCCCGATCGCCGCCGTGGAGGTGTTACGACGGCACACGTCGGACAGCTCACTGGTAACGGCCGTGGATTTGCTCGGATTCATGGTCTCGGCGATGACCAAGCGGATGGAAGCTGTCATCTTTGATCTGACCCAAGACATCGATGCCGTCGAGGATGCCCTGCTCGACGGCGGTTCCGCCCCTCCCCCGCAGGCGCTGAGCGAGCTGCGGCGGCGAATTTTTCGCACCCGACGGCAAGTCAATGCCGCCCAGCAGGTGCTCGCTCCGATGACGACCGACCCCGCCCTGGTGCTGGATGCCGATGACCGTGAAACCTTGGTCCGGTCCTCAAATTACGTGACCCGCTATTTGCAAGGGTTGGATGAATGCCGCACCCGGGTGCAGCTGTTGGAGGATCAAATCGATGCGCAACGCTCGGAGACCATGACGCGTTCCAGCCTGAATCTGACCATCGTCGCGACCGTGTTTTTGCCCTTGACCTTCATCACCGGTCTGCTCGGAATGAACGTCGCGGGCATCCCCGATCAACACAATCCGTTCGGCTTCTGGACGGTGACGGGATTGTCTGTCCTCGTTGCTCTGCTGGCTTGGGTCTTGCTGCGTCGCGAAATCCATGATCGCCAGCTCGATCAGGCCAGTCGCCCGAAAAAGACACTAGCGCGAGAGCCCAAGACCTTGACTCCAGAAAACGTCGAATTGACCCTCCCTCCCCGGCCCAGCGCGGAAACCGGGCATCAAGACAAGTCAGATCAAACAGCAGTGGAAGGACATCACCCGGGTTTCCGTCGCAAGATTGTCAGGATCTATGGCTTTGCACTGCTGCTTGCGCTTGCTCTGTTCTTTTTTCACCTTGTTATGATCTTCGATGTGGCTGGCGCAATCATTGGACGGAAAGCGTGGATGCTGGAGCATTTTGGGCACCATACTGGCAAGACTTTGATCCTTGGCTGTTTCTTTCTGTTGTTCGCGGCCCACCTGGCAGAATCTGCGGCCTGGGGATTGTTTTTGCGCGGAGAGCGACTTTTGCCAAGCCTGACCGAAGGCGTCTATTTTGCCGCCGCATCCATCACGACGCTGGGCTTCGGCGATGTCCTGCTGAAATATCCCTGGCGACATATCGGACCACTGATCGCTATCTCCGGAGTGCTGATGTTTGGCTGTTCGACGGCTTTCTTGTTCGTGATCATGCAAGACGTCTGGGTCGGTCATCTTTAACTTGCATGCAAACCCTGGCCTGTCCCGATTGTGATCTGCTGCAGAGCGTCCCGGACCTCCCACCCGGAGGCAAGGCGAGCTGCGCGCGCTGCGGCCATGCGCTGGCAACCGGCACCGCCGGCCCGATCGGCCGACCGCTGGCGCTGACCATCGCCGCGCTCTTTTTGTTGATCATTGCCAATATCGACCCGCTGATGGATCTTTCAGCCGTGGGTCGCCACGCAAGCACCACCATCATCGGCGGTGCTTATCAGATGTGGCTTGAGGGCCAACAGGCGACGGCGGTTGTCGTCGGCTTCTGCGCGGTAGTCGCCCCGGCAGGCTATATTCTGTTCATGTTGGTCGTTTTGCTTGGCGCCGGGCGAACGCCAGTGCCGCGCTGGGTCGGGGAGATGCTGCGCTGGGCCGATCGCATGCGGCCCTGGTCCATGGTCGAGGTGATGATGCTTGGCATCCTGGTGGCCTTGATTAAGATCGCGGACCTGGCCAAGGTTGAGCCCGGCATCGGTATGGCCGCGGTGGGCGTTTTGATGCTGCTGATCCCCGCCATTGAGGTCAATTTCGACCCCCATGCGATCTGGCATCGGGTCACCTGGGTCGAGCCGAAGTCATCACCACCGATCGCCGACGATTCGGCGCCTGGGACCTCGTCCTGATGGCTGCTGCGCTGACCGCCGCGCAAGCCGGCTTGATCGGCTGCGAGCATTGCGGTTTGCTGGTACGGGCCGCAAGTGCCGACGAGCCGGGCCATTGCCCGCGTTGCGGCAGCCCGCTTGAGTCGCGGCGGCGGCAGTCCATTGAGCGCACCTGGGCGCTGGTGATCGCGGCGGCAATCTGCTATATCCCCGCCAACCTGCTGCCAGTGCTCGGGACCACCACGCTCGGTTCCACCGAGTACGACACCATCATGGGCGGCGTGGTTTTCCTCTACACTTCCGGCTCTTGGCCGCTGGCGCTGATCGTGCTGATCGCGAGCGTGATGGTGCCCCTCGGCAAGCTGATCGCGCTCGGTTATTTGCTCATCTCCGTGCAACGACGCTCGTCGAGCAGCAATCGAGAGCGGACCCGACTCTACCGCATGGTCGAATTTATCGGACGTTGGTCGATGCTGGATGTCTTCGTCGACACCTTTACCGTGGCCCTGGTGCAGCTCTCGCCGCTGATGGCGGTGAGTCCCGGCCCCGGGGTCATGTTTTTTGCCGCTGTCGTCGTGCTGACCATGATTGCGGCCACCACCTTTGACCCCCGCCTGATCTGGGACGCGGGCGGCGAACCGGAGTCCCGAATTGGCTGACGCCCTCGACAGCAATACCTTGCCGCAAGCTACACTAACACCGCCCCGGCGTTCGCGGATCTCCGCCATCTGGCTGATTCCGTTGCTTGCCGCCGCGGTCGCTATCGGCATCGCGGTCAACCGTATCCTGAATGAAGGCCCGACCATCTCCATCCTGTTTCAATCCGCCGAGGGGGTCGAGGCCAACAAGACCATCATCAAGTACAAGGATGTCAAGATCGGCCAGGTGACGGCGGTGGAGCTTCACCAGAACTACTCCAAGGTTATGGTCACCGCGAGAATCGACAAGCACGCCGAGGGGCTGATGGTCGAGGACGCCAAGTTCTGGGTGGTGCAGCCGCAAGTCACCCTGAGCGGCGTCTCCGGGCTGAGTACGCTCTTGTCCGGCAACTACATCGGCTTTGAGATGGGCAAGTCCTCAAAGCCTCAGCGCCATTTCACCGGCCTCAAGGTGGCGCCTGTCATCCCCATCGACCAGCCCGGCCGCGAGTTTGAGCTGACTGCCTCCGATCTCGGCTCGGTCAGCGTCGGCTCGCCGCTGTATTTTCGTCGCCTTCAGGTCGGCCAGGTGATGACCTACCAGCTCGCCCCGGACGGCAACTCCGTCTCGATCAGCGTCTTCGTTAACGCCCCCTTCGATCACTTTGTCAGCGCCCAGACGCGCTTTTGGAACGCCAGCGGTGTCGATGTCTCACTGGGCGATGGCGGTTTAGACGTGCGCACCCAGTCGCTGGTGTCGCTGCTTGTCGGCGGCATTGCCTTTGCGACGCCAAGCTCCGCCGTCGAGCCCGCACCCGCAACGGCCGATACCACCTTCGTGCTCTATGCTGATCGCGCTACCGCGATGAAGCAGCCGGAGACCATCTCGCGTCATTACGTCCTTTACTTCACGGAATCATTGCGCGGGTTGACTGTAGGAGCACCGGTGACCCTGTTCGGACTGCCGGCGGGCGAGGTGGCCGACGTGGGCATCGATATCGATCCGGCGACAACGGAGGTTCGGGGTCGGGTGGAAATTGTCGCCTATCCGGAGCGGCTCGTGTCTGATATGCATACAGAGCAGTCGTCGAGTGCGCAAGCGATGGTGCAGAACCCCGAACAAAGTCATGCGTTCTTTCAGCGCCTGGTGATGGACCGGGGGCTGCGTGCCCAACTGCGCAGTGGCAGCCTGCTGACCGGCCAGTTGTTCGTGGCCTTCGATTTCTTTCCCGACGCGCCCAAGGCGGAAGTCGACTGGGGTCCGAAGATGCCTGTCATCCCGACCGTCCCGGGCACGGTGACGAACCTGGAGGACAAGGTCTCGGACATTCTCGCCAAGGTGGACAAAATCCCCTTTGAAACCATCGGCAGCGAGGTCGCGCAGACTCTGCTGGCCTTGAACGAAGCGATTAAGGACATCGACAAGGCCGTGAACCGCATCGACAAGGGCGTCATCCCTGAGCTCAAGCCAGCGATCTCTGCGGTTCGCAGCGCCATGATGTCCGCGGATCGGGTGCTGAAAAATACCGACGCGACCTTACTCGGCAAGGATGCGCCTGGACAGCTGGAACTGCGTGACGCCTTGCAGGAGGTCAGTCGTGCGGCACGCTCCTTGCGCGTACTCACGGACTATCTCGAACGCAATCCGTCATCCTTGATTCGCGGCAAAAATGGAGAGAAACCCTGATGGCTCCACAGATCCGCTCAGGCCTCAGTATCCCCCCCAGTTTTAGCCTGCTTATCTGTGCCCTTGCGGCCGTGCTGGCCGGCTGCGCCTCGCCGGCGGCGCGCTTCTACACACTGAGCCCCTCGACGAACAGCGTCGCGCCCGCCTCCAGCCTGTCGATCTCCGTCGGTCCGGTGAGCGTGCCGGCAGCGGTCGACCGCCCGGAGATCGTCATCACCGCAGGTCCGAATCAGGTTCGCCTGGAGGAATTCGACCGCTGGGCCTCGCCGCTGAAGGACGAGATCTCGCGCACCGTTGCGGAGAACCTGGTTGCCCTGTTAGGAACGTCGCGGGTCATCCAAGCATTAGGGGCGTCGAGCGCTGATGTCGACTATCGCGTCTCCATCGAGGTGCGGCGGTTCGACTCGACGCCCGGCGACGCCGCTACGCTCGATGCGGTCTGGACCCTGCGTCGCCCCGGAGACGGCAAGTCAATGATAGGGCGGACCAGCACGCGCGAGCCTGTTCGGGAGCCTGTTCGGGAGCCTGTTCAGGAGCAGGGCTACGACGGACTCGCTGCCGCCCACAGCCGCGCGCTGGCGCGACTCAGCCAGGACATCGCAGACGCGGTGCGTGCGCAACACTGAGTGAAAACACTACGCATTCTTGCCTGGCTTCTCTTGACGGTGCTTGTCCTCTTGGGCGGCACCATCGCCTATCTGCCGTTCTATCTGCAAGATCATAAGGCGGACCTTGAAACCGCAGCGACTGAGGCCCTTGGGCGAGCGGTCGCCATCGACAGCGTGACCCTCGGCTGGTTGTCGCATCCACGCCCGGGCCTGTCGATCGCGCTCAAGGGACTGCGGGTATCGAATCCGGCCTGGGACACTGACGGAACCTTGGGTCCGCACCTGCTGGAGGCCGAACGGGTGGACCTGCTATGGCAACTGCGGGCGCTGTTGCACCGGGAGGTCCGCATCGACCAGCTGGTGATTCGCAATGCGCGATTGATGCTGCAACAGACCACCGATGGCCGCAACAATTGGCAGTTGGGCGCCAAAAAAGGCACAGGCAAGGGAAGCGGCCACATCAGCCTGCGGGTACCGAGGGTGCAGGTGCTCGACTCCGACATCAGCTTTGCGGCGGCCAAGGGGCCGGTGCGACGCGCCGAGATCACGCGGCTCCAGCTCGACGGGCTGGGCGCTGAACCTTTGGTGCTCCAGGCTGAACTGGTGATCAACGCGACGCCACTCTCCTTGAGTGGCAAAGCCGGTGCTGAGGATGCGCGGGCCGGTGCCCGCTGGCCCTTTGAGCTACTGACGCAGAGCGCCGACACCCGCGTCGAGCTGAATGGCAGCGCCCCGGCTCCCTTCGCTACCACCGGGTTGGACGCCAAACTCCAGGTGCAAGGGCCGACGGCGGCACCGCTTGGGCAGATCGCGGGGATCAATGGGCTACCGGCGGGACCGTTTCGGCTCGAAACGGACCTCAGCTGGGACGGCCAGACCCTGGAGGCCAGGGCGATCAACGGCTCATCGCAGGCCGATGGCCTGCCCGCACCGCTGACCATCAGCGATGGCGAGATCAGTGTGCCCTTGCATGGTCCCTGGTCCGTGCAGCTGACCGGGAAGCTCGGCGATCAGCCTGGGGCGCTGCAACTGACCTCGGTCGCCTTGCCGCAAGGCGCAGCACAAACGCCGGACACCAAGACGGCTGGCGCCCTGGCGATCAAGGCAACCCTGGCTGATGGCCGCTTCGACGGCGAACTGCAGCTGGCCGCAAAAAATGATGCACCAGCGCGGCTCAGCGGCACGCTCAACGCTGGATCGGTCTCATTGGATGCCTTCACGAAAGACGATGTGACCAAGCACACGAAGCAAGACACCGCAGAGCAAGGCTCCGCAGAATCCGCGGCCACCAAACCCAAGACCAGCAAGCCGCCAACCTGGGTCGACAAGCCACTGCCGTTTGATCTGCTGACGCGCCTTGATGCTGACCTGGAGTTCGCCGTTGAGGCCCTGACCTGGCAGCGGATCACCATGCGCGGGCTGCAAGCTCGAGCCAAGCTCCGTGGCGGCCGGTTTGAACTCGACGGGGTCAGGCTGGCGCTGCCAGGGCTGACGGTCACCGGTCAGGCGGTAGTGGACGCAAGCTCCGCGAGTCCCGCAAGCCCCAAGACACCCGCCCTCACGCTCAATCTGAAAACCGACCGCGTCGACTTGCCACAGGCCTTGTCGATGCTGGCACAACGCCCGAAGTTAGGCGGTAGCATCAATGGCTTGAGCCTGGACGCGGCGGCCAGCGGCACGACACCGGCGACACTGATCCGCACCCTGAGCAGCACCCTGGAGGCCCAATCGCTCCGGCTGCTACCGCCTGCCAAGCGCGGTCGGACGGCCACCGCCATCGAGTTTACCCGCCCCAAGCTGCGCATCGATGCCGGCGCGGCGGTGAGCTTCCAGACTGGCTTGGCGATGGCCAGTCAAGACGGGTCTGAACGGACCATGGACCTGACTCTGACGGGCGGTACCCTGGCCGACCTGCTGCCCGGCGGACGGTCCTGGCCGCGCATCGACGTCCTTGCTCAGACCCGTATAGACAAACATCAGCTCAGCATTCGTGGCCATCTGGGGCCGCTCGCGGCCATCCGCAGCGGTCGCGACCTGATGCTCGACCTTCGCCTGACCGAAGACACTGACCTCAATACCGCGCTAACTGGCAGCCTTACCGGCACGCTCGCCCGACTCGACGGCCTGACAGGAAGCCAACTCCAGGCGCAGCTCACCGGGAAGAGCCTGGCTGTATTGCATCCCGGGCTGCCACCGCAACCATTTGCGGCCAAGGCGCGCCTGCGTGGTCAGACCGGGCAGCTTGAGCTGCTGGACATTGAGGCCAGCACCGGTAGCAGTGATCTCGCCGGGGAGGTCCTTGTCGGCCTTGGTAAGCCTGCGCGGATCGACGCCACGCTGAACGCTGAGGTGCTGGACCTCACGCCCTTCTTCCCCCAAAAACCGGACCGGAAAGCGGCCCCCGATCGGGCAGAGGCGCCAACAGGCGCGCACGCCAGCAACGCACAGCCGCTGCCGTTCGACGGACTCAAGGCGGTCAACGGCTCGCTCAAGCTACGCGCCGGTCAGGTCCAGCTCAACGACATCGGCATGGACAACGGCACGCTTGATATCACCCTCGACGCCGGGCATCTGGTGCTCTCGGGCGATGCCGAACAGGACAGCTTGTCGGTTGCTCTGGAGCTGCGGCCCGCACAGAACGGCTGGGAGTTCGACCTGCATCAACGAGGCAAGCTAGATCTCGGTCGGCTAATCAAGGCGGAGAAGAAACAAACACTGCCGAACGACGTGACCGCCACCGACGAAATCCGCCTGCGCGGTGTCGGTGCCTCGGTGCCTGAATTGCTGCGCTCCGCCGACGGGCGCGTGGAGCTGGTGCTGGGTGCCGGACAGTTGAACCGCAAGGCCTCCCAACTGCCGTTAGGAGGTGTTGTCGTCAGCCTGCTCGAGACCGTCAATCCGACCCGAATCAACAACCTCGACATCCGGCGCGACCTCCTCAGCCTCAAGTGCGCGGTCATGCAGTTCGATATTGCCGACGGCATCGCCACCAGCAAGCGCGGGTTGGCGCTCCAAACCGATAACCTCAATGTGCTCGGCGGCGGAGCCATTAAGCTGGAGACGGGTGAGATCGAGATGCGCTTTAAGACCATCAAGCGTACCGGGGTCGGACTCAGCCTGCTCGGCGTCGCCGACCGTTTCATCGTCCTCGACGGCACCCTGACGGCGCCACATGCAAGCATCGACTCTGGTGATCTCGCCGTCGAAGGCGCGGCCGCCTGGGCCACCGGCGGTCTCAGTCTGGTGGCCGGTCAGATCACCCGCCGCCTGACTGCCTTCGGCAACCCATGCAACAAGGTGTTGAAGCGCGATGCGCCAGGGGCAGGACCGTAATTGTGGTCACAGGCCATGGCAATGACGCGGACGCTCCCCGCAAATTGGCGTGAAATGGTCAGACCGAGGGGATGAACTCTGGCAGCATTCCGGTAAATATATGCCTCTCACCGCCATGATTCCAAACCTGGCACTCGGGGCGGCTTCATTGATCCAAGCGGAAACGGAAATAAGTCATGCACGTACCTGTAACCCTCCATCGGATGCTGAGCACCCTAGCGGTCCTCGGCCTATCGACGTCTCCTGCCACCGCCACTGCGGCCGATTCGGTCGATCCCTTCGACGGTGACTGGCACTTCTCCCTGACGCCCTATCTCTGGCTGCCCAACGTCAACGGCACCCTCAATGGCAAGGTTCCGGGAGCCAACCTCAACCTCCCCGATTTCAACGTCAGCACCGAGATCGGTCCGAACGACTATCTGGAAAAACTCAAGTTCGGGGCTATGGCCAGTGGCGAGGTGCGTAAGGGCGAGTGGTCCGCCTTCACCGATATCATCTATATCGATTTCGGCAATCAGGACTCGCGCGTGCGCAACATCACCTATCCCGATGGCCGACCTTTAAGCGACATCAATGTGAAGGCCACCACCGACCTTTCGGCAACCGTCTGGACACTGGGGGGAGCCCGCACGCTGGTGCACAACCGCAAGGGAAACCTGGATCTGTTGGCGGGTTTTCGCTATGTAGGCATCGCTTCCAAAGTGAAGCTGAACACCCAGGGCACCGATGGCCTGCTCGACCTCGACCGCAACAAGTCGCGCGACTTGACCGAGTGGGACGGCATCCTCGGGGTCAAGGGCCAGATTCGCTTCGGCGACGGTCGCTGGACCATGCCCTACTACCTGGATGTCGGCACCGGCTCATCGAACTGGACCTGGCAGGCACTGGTCGGCGTGGGCTACGCCTTCGACTGGGGCGAGGTCAGCCTTTCCATTCGCAGTCTCTCCTACGATTTCAACGACAAGCATGACGCGGATCTGCGCATGACCGGCCCTGCTTTGGGAGCGTCCTTCCGCTGGTAAGTGAACGATCTCGACCCCGATATCGATACCGAATATTTAACCCGCGTAGACTCCATTGATGAAGAAACACCCTTTTTCCAGGCGGATGATCCGCGCGCTGGCAATACTGGCATCGCTGACAGCCGCCCCAGCCATGGCCGAGATGAGCGCAGAGGAACTCGCCAAGCTCGCCCAGAACCCGGTCGGTAACCTGATCAGCGTCCCCTTTCAGAACAACACCAATCTGAACTATGGGCCGGAGGGCGGCACGCAAAATATCCTCAATATCCAGCCGGTGATCCCGATCTCGATTAACGAAGATTGGAACATCATCACCCGTACCATCGTGCCCGTGGTCTGGATGCCATCGCTGGGCGAAGGAATCGGCAGCACGACTGGCATCGGGGATACTGTTTTCACGGCCTTTTTGTCGCCGGCCAAGCCCGGCAAATGGATCTGGGGGGTCGGTCCCGTCGTCCAACTCCCGACCAACACCAGCGACGAGCTGGGGAACGGTAACTGGGGGCTTGGGCCGTCTGTGGTGCTCTTGCATATGGAGCACGGCAATCCGTGGGTCTATGGCGCCCTGGTGAATAACGTCTGGTCGCTGAGCAGCAACCAGCAGGGCGGTTCCTACAACAACGGGCTGATTCAGCCTTTCCTCAACTACAACTTCAAAGGCGGCCTGTATCTGACCTCCGCGCCGATCATCACCGCCAATTGGAACGCCGACAGTAACAACCGCTGGACCATTCCGGTCGGCGGCGGCATTGGCAAAATCACACACCTCGGCAAGCTGCCGGTGAACATGCAGCTCTCCGGATACTACAACGCCGTGAGCCCGGATTTCGGTGCCGACTGGCAGATTCGCGCGCAAGTCCAGTTTATGTTTCCCAAATAGGATTGAGCTTCAATCCTGATATCAACAGGCGCCGCCATGGGGATGCGCCTAGCATCACGCAACCTAAAGAGAGACTTGATTATGTCGATTCGTACCCTGTTGACAACAACTGCACTGAGCGCCGTGATTGGACTCACCAGCGGCTTGGCCCTGGCCGAGTCTAAAACCGCGATGGAAGATGCCGCCATCAAGGCGGATGAGGCAGCCGAGGCAGACGCACTGGCCGCAGAGATCGTCGATGAGGAAGCCGTCATCGTCGATGAAGTCGAAAATGCCGTGGAGCACGAACAGGCCAAGGAAGCCGCCAAGCAAGGCGCGCGGGATTTGATGGATACGAAACACTGATCAGCGAGTGATCTGAATCCAGATTCATCCCGTGAACATCGGGAGCCTGAACAAAGCGTTCTTCAAGCGAAAAGACGAATGGGCAGGTCCCTGATCTGCACGACAGTCTTCCCCCGATTCAACAACCCATCAGCGAAGAGTAAAACAATGTTCCATTCCTATTCCAAAATGATCGGCGCGGCTGCCATGACCGCCATGATGCTTTTCGGCAGTCTGGCCATCGCCGGGGACGACAAACAGCCAGTTGGTGCGGTCTCCATTCAAGAAAAAGAACTCGGATTGATCATTGGCGGAAGCAAGGGTAGCGGGACCTTGACATTCCAGGGCGAAGAGCACCAATTCAAGCTCAAGGGTATCAGTCTTGGGGCCAATGTCGGCATGTCCAAAATGAGTGCCTCTGGTGAGGTCTACGATCTGACTAACGTTTCAGAGTTTCCGGGCACCTACACCAAGCTTGACGCCAGCGTCGCCTTGGGCGGCGGCATGGGCGGACTGCGCTTGAAAAACCAGAATGGCGTGATTTTGGTACTGCACTCACGCACCCAAGGCGTCGATCTCAATCTTGGAAGCATGAGCGGAATGACTGTCACGATGGAGTAGAGATGAATCCCCGCAAGCTGTTTTCCATCTGACTGTCTGCCGCTTGCCCGGCGATGCATGCAACCGGGCATGCAACCGGGCGAGCGGCATCGCAATGACGGTTTCTCCGAGTCTTGAGAAATATGCAAGCGGGGGGTGTTAAGCAAGAGTGACACTCATTTGGGCCAGGTTGGCCGACAGCTTGCGTGTGCTTTTTGGCTTAACTTACGGCGATGCCACCCAAGGGTTGATTACATCAATCCCTCCAGCCACGAAAGGGCTGGTGTCGCGCGTCGCCACTATCATTGTGTGCGCCGATGCCGTGGCTGCAACAAGTGGTTACGCTCTTCGATCTGCACATGCGGTTGCCACAGCGCGCGTCGCGATGGGCCGCAGTCTCCGCTATCCGTCGCTTATTGCATGACGGCACAGTCCCCGCTCCTTGCACCAGAAAGCTCCTCCCAGCACGGATAGCTGAGCCCCGGAATGCGCGGGGTGCGCACGGGCAGGCCATGGTGGCGAGCATAGGCTTCCCAAAGCTGGATCTTGTGGGCTAGACCCTCTGGCATACCGGCGTCCATCCAGCGTAGTCGATCCGCCCAGGTCTGCTCGCTGCGGATCAGCGGCCAGCCCTGCACCCCTAGCCAGAGCGCTAATGTTGGCTCCCAGTGCAACCTGTTAGCGCGGTCTTCGCGCTCTGCCTCGGTGCGGTGGTCGCTCCAGAGCAATTGCTCGCCATCGCGTGTGGCGGTGAAGAGCGGCGTTTGATCCTGCTCACGCAGCAGATCAATGCACCCCGGTCTGACTCGAATCTGCGGCGGCGGCTGGTCGCGCCAGCGCACCAGACTCAGCGCGTGCTTCCAGTTGACCACCGCAAACCCGGCATTGAGATACAGCCGCACCGCCGGCTGCCAGAGCCAGTCCGTCTCCAGCCGCAGTGCCGACAGGCCCACCTGCTCCACAGCAGAAAAGAGTGCGCTCAGCAGCCGCGTTGCATGCCCCTGTCGGCGGCGTTCCGGAAAGACATACAAGCTCGCAAAACCGAGGTGCGGTCCAGCCCAGCCAAAGTCCCAGACCTGCAACGCCAGGGTGCCCAGTCGCTCGCCATCAGCGATGAGCCAATAGGATTGGTACCAGTCGGAATCGCGCGGGTCGGTGATCCGCTCGCCGGGCAGCAGCAAGCGCGCCAAAGGGTGCGGGCGCTAGCGTCGTCCAGGTCGAGCGGCACCAGGGTCGGCGTCGCGGACTGCAGCCGCTCGGCCACCTGCCGGTGCAAGGCTTTCAGTTCGTCATCATCGATCATCGTCAGTTTCGCAAGCGATCATCAAGAACCCCGACCGCCTGCAACGCCTCTCGCGTGAGCCGTTGGCGGAGCGGCAGATCGGTTTCGTGCTCAACCAGGATGTTGGTCGCAAAGAACCATTGATCGGTCTCGGTCTCAACATAGCCGACATACCAACCGACGTTCGGCGTGACGCGCGTCGCCCAGCCTGTCTTGGCCCAGATTGAATACTCTGGCGTTTTCTCTACCAGCATGATAGCTCGCAGCGTCTCATACGCTGATGCGCTGAAAGGCAGAGAACGCTGGTAAAGCTTCTTGAGAAACGCAACCTGCTCCATTGCGCTGATGGTGAGCGTCCCGTCGAGCCAAAAGGTGGTTTCCGAAAATGGCTCATTCAGCTCGCCATAATCAAGCGCTTGCAGATAAGCCCGATAAGGCTCCGCACCGACCTGACTCGCGAGTTGCTGAAAGCACCAAACACAGGAGATCTTAAAGGCACTCTCCACCGTCTGATTATGATTCCAAGCGGAAATCTCGTGAATTCGCCCATCCCATTTGAACACAGCATCCTTGCCGGAAATGACCTGCTCTTCGAGGGAGATCAGCGTATTCGGTATCTTGAATGTCGACGCCGGCGAGAACCTTTGGCGTGCTCGGGATTCGTTATAGATAAAGGTCTGCTCGCCGCTCAGCGATGAAATCACCGTCGTTCCTTCGACGCCGCCGCGGGCAAAGACCTCGGCGAGCGCCGCGTCATCCGCCATCAGTTGGCCTGCAAAAAGGACGAAAAGCGCACAAACCAAACACTTGCTCATGACTTCAAACGCACTCAGCAGGGCAAGCGCATAGACCCGAACCACTCGGTGTCTATGCGTCGCCTTGTGGGAATTGGACTTTTCGGCCAGCGTGCCCGGGCGGTTGATCAGTTAATCCGGGATTTGCAGGGTCTGACCGGCAGCGATCGTGTCACCGCTGAGTTCGTTGACCGCTTCCAGGGCAGCGATTGTTGTCCCGAATCGACGCGCAATTTCGTACAGATCATCGCCGGCTGCGACGGTATAGACCCCGGTCTCAGGGTTGAAATAGCCAGTCGCATGCAGCGGTGGGATATAAATCACTGTGCCAACCGTGATCTCGTCGGTCTCCATTCCGTTAGTTACCAGGATTTGCTCCACGGTCAGGTCATAGTTTCCGGCGACAGTCTGCATGTCCTCTCCCTCAGTCAAGGTATAGGCAACAACGCTGTCGGTTGCGGCGTGGGCAGTGCCAAAGCCGAAGATGAGGACTGCGGACAGTGCGAGAGTTTTCGTGTTCATTGTACTTATCACCCTTCAAATGGTTCTGATTGATGGTCTGCCCCGGCCAATCCCGGCGTGTCTTCTTGGGCTGACCCTGAGGTTAATCGGCGCGATGCGATTGCGCGCGGATGTTGCCAGGATTTTTCTCCGCAGTCTGACCATTTTGCGCCAAATGGCTGAGCTTCAGGCTGGACATCGACGATAATCTCGGGGCGTCATACCCGTCAGCCGTTTGAACTGCCGTGAAACTCATTCGTTTGATTCCGGTCCGGCGGTTAAGATGTCTCAAGTGGGATTGATTGCGTCCGCAGCATCCTAAGCATCCGCTCAACGTTTCGAGACCGCACAGCACGCACCAGCATGTCCAAGACCAAATCATCTGATTTCCAGAGGGAAAAACCTTTAGAAGGACAGGGGTTTGCTGTCAAGTTGGTCCAGCAGTTGGTGATTCCGACCTTTGTTCTCGACGCCGAGTGCAAGGTTATCGTCTGGAACGAGGCTTGCGAACGTCTGACGGGCATGCCCGCTGAGGAAGTCCTGGGCACGCGGGAACATTGGCGCGCCTTCTACGGCGAGCCGCGCCCCTGCCTGGTCGACCTGATCGTCCTGGAACGCACTGGGGAAATCGGTCATTTCTATGACAGCCATGAGGTCCGTCCGGGTCAGGCATTCGCCGCCCATGCCGAGAATTGGTGCGTCATGCCACTGCTTGGCAGCGAACTCTACCTGTCGATCGACGCCGGGCTGATTCGGGACGAGACGGGCCGGGTCATTGGCGCCGTCGAAACCCTGCGCGACATGTCCGAAAGTAAGCTCGCGGATCGAAAACTCCGGTTAATTGCCAGCGTCTTCGAGCATTCGCAGGAAGGCATTGTCATCACAGATCCCAAGGCCAGCATTCTCGATGTCAACGCATCCTTTACCAGGGTGACCGGGTACTCGCGCGAGGAAGCGCTGGGACAGACGCCCGCCCTGCTCAAATCGGGTCTGCAAGAGGCGTCCTTTTATCAGGATCTGTGGAGTCGACTCCATGAAACCGGTCAGTGGCAGGGGGAGATCTGGAACCGCAAGAAATCCGGTGAAGTCTATCCGGAAATTCTCCATATCAACGCAGTTAAGAACGCGGCTCGTGAGGTCACGCACTATGTCGGCATGTTCATCGACATCACCGACCTGAAACACACGCAGCAGCGCCTGGAGGCGCTAGCCCATTACGATGCCTTGACCGATCTGCCCAACCGGGTACTCCTGGCCGAGCGTCTCCATCAGACACTGTCCAACGCCAAGCGCTTCGAGCGACTGGTCGCCATCTGCTTTCTCGATCTGGACGATTTCAAGCTCGTCAATGACCGGCATGGCCATGAGATCGGCGACCGGCTCCTCATCGAGATCGCCAATCGCCTGCGGGGGACCCTGCGCGGCGGCGACACGGTCGCGCGTCTAGGGGGCGACGAATTCGTGCTCCTGCTTGCCGAGCTGGACAATGCCAACGAATTGGAGGCGATCCTCGACCGGATCTTCGATGCCGTGGCCAAGCCCTTTCGGACCAACGACATCGACCTGGGTGTCTCGGCCAGCATTGGCGTCACCCTGTATCCATTCGACGATTCCGACCCGGACACTCTGCTGCGACATGCCGACCAAGCCATGTATCTGGCCAAGCAGCAGGGCCGTAATCGCTATCATCTGTTCGATCAGGACGCGGCCAGGGAGCTTCGCGATCAGCACCGTGAGCTTGATCGCATCCGCGAAGCCCTGCAGCACGGAGAATTCCGGCTTTATTACCAACCCAAGGTGAATATGCGCACCGGTGAGGTCGTGGGGATGGAAGCCCTAATCCGCTGGCAGCACCCCGAGCGTGGCCTCCTCGGGCCGATGGAGTTTTTACCCTCCGTGGAGAAACTCCACATGATCGTAGATATCGGCGAGTGGGTCTTGCATGAGGCGCTGGCGCAGATGGAACAATGGGCGTTGAACGGCGAGCCGATAGCTGTCAGCGTCAATATCGCCGCGCGTCAATTTCAGCATATCGATTTCGTGGCACGTCTGCGGGCGATCCTGGCCGAGCATCCGGATGTCCCCGCGCATCTGCTGGAACTCGAAATCCTCGAAAGCACCGCCCTGGAGGATGTCGATATGATGCGCGAGGTGATGGCCGCCTGTCAGGCCATCGGCGTGACTTTCGCGCTTGATGATTTCGGCACCGGCTATTCGTCACTCAGTTATCTCAAACAGTTGCCAGCCGAAACACTGAAGATCGATCAGTCGTTCGTCCGCGACATGCTCGACGATCAGGAAGATCTGGCCATCATCGAAGGTGTCATCGGGCTGGCCAGTGTCTTTAATAAGAAGGTGATTGCCGAGGGCGTTGAGACGGCGGAACACGGGGTGCTCCTGATGCACTTTGGTTGCGATTGCGCCCAGGGTTATGGGATCGGTTACCCTATGCCGGCAGCCGAGGTGGCGGCTTGGACGCGAGCCTTCACACCGGACTGGAAATGGGATCACTTGGCCCGGAATGAATGGGACGGCATCGATATGCCGCTTCTGCTGGCCCAGTATGAACATATCAAATGGGTCCAGCGGGTCATCGGTTCAGCCAAGGGCGCAGACATTGACATGTCGCGGGATGAGCTTGAGAACCCTGGCCGTTGCCGTTTTGGTGTCTGGTACGCGGGAGAGGGAAAAAAGCGCTACGGTCACTTACCCGAATACCAGGAGATCGACGCCATCCACCGGCGTATTCATGAGGTCGGCACCGAAATCATTCGCCTGAACGACGGCGGCGAGTCCGAGTCTCTGAGTGGGGCGTGCGATGAATTGCTCGCACTCAAGGGCCAGATTCTTGATCGACTCAGCCGCTTGCAGCAGATGGTGGCGACGGTCTTGTCTGCTGCGCAAGACACGCACGATCTCAACACAACCTTCAGCCAGTCGATAACAAAGTGACATAACTTGCAGCCCATGCCGAGAATTTGGCGCGCATCGACGCAGCACTGGCGGCCGGCGACATCGCACTGGCCGAGCGTGGGGCACACAGTTTGGCCGGTGCCGCCGGCAATCTGGGGCTGATGGCAATTCGCACCGCCGCGCGGGCGCTGGAAGATGCGCTAAGAGACCAGCCGCCGGCGGATGCCGCGCTGGCCGAGGCACGCGCGCAGCTCGCCGAGCGGCTGGAGCCAGCAATGGTCGCCATCGCCGCCTGGCGCGACCAGGCTGATAAGGATCAGACGACTACTCAGGCACCGGTCGAGCCGCCCACAGCGGTCAGCCGCGAACGCCTGCAAGCCGTGCTGGCGCGACTGTACGAGTTGGCCCAGGCATACGATCCGCTCGCGGAGGACCTGTGGCAAGAGGAGAACATCTTGCTGCAGGCTGGCCTCACCCCGCATCAATATCGACGCCTGGAGCGACAAATCACCGGCTATCGGTTTGCCGAAGCCAGCGAGACGCTGGCTCAGTTGCGGAAAACATAACGACGCCTGTCGCTTCCTGCCCAGTGCTAATGATGAAGCGCCGATGACCGCCGCGGACACAAAGCCTGAACAATCGCGGACTCGCCCGCGCTCCGGATTCCGGCCATCCACGCCCTTGCACCGCTTTGGGCTGCTGTTCGCCTACTTTCTGGGAGTCGACGGCCAGCATCGCGCCTGCGGACTGCAGGCCATTACAGTGCTCAAACAGCGGATCCTGGCTGAACATCAGCCACACAGCTCCGGACCCCAGCGACCCGATTTCCTTCCTGCTACTGTGCCTGCTGCTCGCCGGCATCGTGGCCTTGCAATTGTGGTATCTGCGCAAGAAAAACTGGTTTTAATCCCCGAAAGAAAACTGGCATATACAGTTTGAGTGAAATCGGCATCGGTGCGCCAATTATGAATTTGGTTGGCGTTTGTGATCTTGCGACGGCGTTAGGACTCCTATATAAAATAGTGCCAGGAGTTAGGAGGGGTGGGTCTCTGTTTTACCTTAACAGCGCCTGCGAAAACTATAAAGCGCGGCAATGACCGCGGAATTCGGGGATTGAAATCATGGGATTCTGGTTGATCGGCATCGCAATCGGTGCCTTCTCCGGAGCGGGCGGCATTGCGCTTTCGGCAATGACTGGCACGTTCTCGACCCCGGTTTTTGCCGGCAATGTAATACTGGGGGTTGTGATCACGATCACGTCCTCGCTTTTCCTGAAACACCTGTTCGGTGATCCTCTGGCGTGCTTCGCATCCACCTTGCAGGTGATGACAAAGGATGGTGATCTCTCCCTGCGCGTGCCGGCGTCCTCGGGGCCGGTCGGGCACTGCGCGGAAAGCTTTAACGCGCTGATCGAGTGCTTCCAAGGGATTATCGGGAAAGTCATCTTCGACGCGCAACGGGTCGCGGATGCCTCCGATGTGCTCGCCGAGCATGCCCGCAATGTCGCGGATGGCTCACACGCTCAGCGCCAGGCATCGGGCAGCTTGGTCACCGTGATCGAGACCATGACGGCTGGCGTGAACGCGGTGGCCGGTCATGCGACCCAAACCTCAGAAAACGCTCGAGATGCCAGGGATTTATCGGATGACGGAACGCGCACCGTCTCCGATGTATCGAACGAAATCGAACGCATCGCTCAGTCCGTCGAGGCATCCGCTCAGGTGATTGAGGGGCTTGGTCAGCGCTCCGAGGCGATCGGCGGCATTGTCCAGGTGATCCGCGAGATTGCTGAGCAGACCAACCTGCTCGCGCTCAATGCCGCCATTGAGGCAGCCCGCGCTGGCGAGCAGGGCCGAGGTTTCGCGGTGGTCGCCGACGAGGTCAAAAAACTCGCGGAGCGCACGGCTTCCGCCACCAGTGAGATCAGCACCATGATTGCTGCCATTCAGGATGAAACGCGCGCGGCGATCACCTCAATCCGCGCGGGCAGCGAGCAGGCCCATGCTGGTGCGGAGTTGGCGGGACAGGCGGCTGGTTCGCTTGAACGCATCAATCAGGGCGCGCAGCAGACGATGGACAGCATCGGCGAAATCGCAACGGCCATTGCCCAGCAAAGCCAAGAGGCTGATCGAGTGGTCGGGCATGTGCATGAGATCATGTCGATGGTGGAGCGTAACGCAGCGGGTGCCGCCGAGACACTCCAAGAGGCGCAGGCACTCGAAAGCCTTGCGGTCAACCTGCACGAGATTAGCAAAATTTTTAGATTGGGCACTGAGGGCCAGCAGGCGATGGTCATTCACCAGCGCATGCCGGCGATTACCCAGCAGGCCGCAGCCGCGATGGGCAAGTTATTGGATGAAGCGCTCGCCTCGAAACAGGTCAGCGAGGAGGCGCTTTTCCAACCAAGCTACAAGCCGATTCCCAATACCCGACCGGCGAAATTCACCACCGGCTTCGACGCGCTGACAGACAAGCTCTTTCCGCGGATTCAGGAGCCGATTCTCAAGGAAAATTCAGAGGTGGTCTACGCCATCGGCTGTGATCGTAATGGCTATGTTCCCACGCACAACACCCGTTTTTGTCAGCCATTGACCGGGGATGAGGAAATTGACCTCGCCAACAACCGGACCAAGCGTCGCTTTGACGACCCGGTCGGTAAGCAATGCGGGGCGCACGAATTGCCTTATCTCATCCAAACGTATCGACGCGACACCGGTGAGATTATGCATGACATCTCAGTACCCATTTACGTCCAAGGTCGTCATTGGGGCGGGTGTCGCATCGGTTACAGGGCTTGAGCCTAATTCGGCTCAGTCTTTCGATCTCGGGAGCATACGATGAGCAAAGTTCTTTGGACGCATTCATTCAGTCACTTTGACCTGCGTATATGCGACGTTCCAAGACCACACTGCTGTTATGAAGTCGACACCGAAATCATTCGCCTGAGCGACGGCGGCGAAGGCACTTTCTGCTGCGCAAGACACGTACGATCTCAACACAGTCGTCGAACCGTCGATAACAAAGTGACGTAACTTACAACCGGCACCCGGCCATTTCGTTCGAAGTCCGGGCAATATTCATGAAAGCACTCGGACGCGATAGCAGCCGGCGCAGCCCAGCAGGTATCATCGCCGCGTCAATATTGAGGATCGGCAACAAAAAATGACTTCTTATCGCCTGCTCTCGCTCCCGGTTTTCCTTGCTTGCTGGCTCGCCGTGAGCGTCGCGGCAGGCGCGGCCGATCTACCTGAGATCAAGGCCAGGGGCGAGCTGCGCCACTTGGGAATCCCCTACGCCAATTTCGTGACCGGCGCTGGAGATGGTTTTGATGTTGATATGACCCGGGGATTCGCCGAGTTCCTGGGCGTGGATTACAAACTGGTCTACAGCGACTTCTACTCGGTGATGCGTGATCTGCTCGGCAAGAAAGTCGTGCGATCAGGCGACACCGTCACCCTGGAAGGCGACTTTCCGATCAAGGGGGACATGATCGCGACCGGATTCACGGTCCTGCCCTGGCGCGAGCAGGTGCTGCTCTATTCTGAACCCACTTTCCCGTCCCAAGTGATGCTGATCGCCCGTGCTGACTCGCCAATCCAGCCGATCAAAGGCAGTGACAACCTGCTCCAGGACATTGAGGAGACCAAGGCACTCATCGGTCAACAGAGTTTGCTGGTCATGGAGAAGACCTGTCTGGATCCGGCCAACTATGGCCTGGATGGCGTCGGGATTGAGCTGCACGTCTACACCAAGAGCAGCAACATCAATGAAATGGTCCCGGCCTTGCTCAAGCTGGATGCTGATCTGTCGCTCTTGGACGTCCCTGACCTCATGCTCGACATGCAGAAGTGGGCCGGCACCTTCAAAGTCATCGGTCCCATTTCGCAGGAGCAGGCGCTAGCCGCCGCCTTCCCGAAGGACGCACCACAGCTGCGCGATGCCTACGACGCCTATCTCCGCCAAATCAAGGCAGACGGGACCTACGACCGGTTGGTGCAGAAATACTATCCAGGAGTGCAGCGTTACTTTCCCGCGTTCTTCGCCAAACAGGACTAAGGCGGGGGAGCCCAAGGTGCGATCTTTGCAGCTCCATCGCCACTGGCTGCTTCTGGTCGCCGCCGTCTTCTCCCTGTACCTTGCGCTCCTTCTGACTAACGCCTATCGGTCCCAACATCAGCTGCGCGCCGCTGCGGAGGCACGTCTGCTGGCCGAGTCGCAGCAAATAGCCACCCTGATCGGCGGCTTCCTCGCGGATCAGGAGGACTTCGTCTCCGACCTCGCCGAGATCAATGAGATCCAGACCTTTCTCGGCAACAAGGCCCTCGGCATGTCGATGCGCTATGGCTTGAACGTCAATCTCTCTGCGATTGATGAGAGTTTCCGCCGAAAGCTGAAACAGAAGCGCCTGCTCGGCGCGCCCATCTACCAGCGGCTGCTCTATTTCGATGAACAGGGGGCCCTGCTCGTCGACACTGCCCCTGACACGCCATTGGACCCGCACGTCAGCGGGCAGGACCCTAGTTCTCGCCTGATCATTGACGAACAGCACGGCAAGTTCTTCGTTGCGGCGCCAGTCGACTATCGCGGTCAACCGGGCGGTCTGGTGATGACTGTGTCCGAACTTGATCTGCTCTCTCGTTATCTATCCCCGTCTGCGGTCGACCTGAGTTTCCGGCAGTTTCTCATCACCGACGTCGGACGGATGCTGACAGCGGCAAGCCCTGAGCTTCCAATTGAAGCCCCTGAACCACGCCTGGCCAGCATTGCGCCGAACAGGCTGACTCCGCTGAGCGACCTTCCGACCCTCAAGGCAATCGGCTTGGCCCGAGACTTCGATCTGGTGTTGCGCGTCCCAGTCGCCCAAGCCCCGCTTTCTGTAGTGACCTTGCTGCCCGATTCTCTGCTGTATGGTCACATCACCTCGCGCGGATTCCTGATCTTTGCCAGCACGGTTCCGCTGATCCTGCTGCTTGCAGCGGCCTGGATCCTTCGCATGCGCCAGCAAACCCAGCGCCTGGAGGCCGATGTCATCGCGTCCAACCGCAACCGCGCGGAGCTGCAGGGTCGCAACCTCGCCTTGACCACCGAGATCGCGCGGCGCGAGGCTCTGGAGCATCAGTTGCGCGAGAGCGAGGAGCGTTACCGCACCTACATTGAGCATGCGCCAGAAGGCATCTTTGTTTTGAACGAGAATGGCCGGTTCGTCGATGTCAATCCATCAGCCTGTGCCATGGTTGGCTACAGTCGCGATGAGCTGCTGGAGATGGCCGGCGCGGACCTCGTCCCACCGGAGTTGGTGGGCAGGCATGCCGGCGCATTTGCCAAAGCTCTGACCGATCGCCACCACGAGCTGGAGATCGGTCTGCGCCGCAAGGATGGTGCCGACATCATCAGCAGCCTGCGCGCGATCATCTTGCCAGATGGACTCGTCATGGGCTTCTGCGTAGACATTACAGAACGAAAGCGCGCCGAAGAGCAGATCCACAGCCTGGCCTATTTCGATCCGCTAACCGGACTTGCGAACCGCCGCCTGCTCCTCGACCGCCTGCGTCAGTCGATGGCGGTCAGTCATCGCCATGGGGATTATGGCGCCCTGCTGATGCTCGACCTGGATCACTTTAAGAACCTTAATGACACTCAGGGCCATGACATCGGGGATCGCCTGCTGGCCGAAGTGGCCCGCCGACTTGCTGAGCAAATGAGGCCTGAAGACACAATCGCGCGCCTTGGAGGGGACGAATACGTAATCATTGCGAATGAGCTGGGTGCGGATGAGGCGACCGCCGCAGTGCATGCGGAGCAGATCGCCGAGAAGATTCACCGCGCCATCGATCAGCCCTATACCCTGGTTCAGGAGCGGCCGGCGTATCACAGCTCCGCCAGCATTGGCGTGACCTTGTATTGCGGTCAGAACTTCCCTGTCGATTTGCTGCTGAAGCAGGCGGACGTTGCCCTCTATCAGGCCAAGAGCGCGGGCCGAAACACCATTCGCTTCTTCAATCCAGACATGCAGGCCGCAATCGACGTGCGCGCGGAGATGGAAACGGCTTTGCGGCACGCCATTGAACGCGGTGAGCTGCACCTCTACTACCAGCCGCAGGTGGATCGCGAAGGCCAGGTCATCGGCGCCGAGGCCCTGCTGCGCTGGCTGCCACCCGATAGAGAGCCGGTCTCCCCGGCGCGTTTCATTCCCTTGGCTGAGGAGTCCGGGCTGATCATCCCCATCGGTCTCTGGGTGCTGGAGCAGGCCTGCGCGCAGCTGCGGGTCTGGCAATCAGATACCAGGACACGAGGGCTTAGGCTTGCGGTCAATGTCAGTGCCCGCCAAATCCACCAGCCGGACTTCTTCGCGCAGGTGCGTGACACCATCGCGGCCTCCGGTATCGACGCGCGCGACCTGAAGCTCGAGTTGACTGAGAGCGTGGTACTCGACCGCGCCGACCAAGTGATCGAGCGCATGCGCAACCTGAAGGCGCTTGGCCTCGGCTTCTCGCTCGATGACTTCGGGACCGGCTACTCCTCGCTGTCCTATCTCAAGCGGCTGCCGCTCGATCAGGTGAAGATCGACCAGTCATTTGTGCGCGATCTCGCGCACGATCAAAACGATGCCGCTATCGTACGCGCGGTACTGGCCATGAGTCAGTCGCTGGGGCTGAATGTGATTGCGGAAGGCGTCGAAACCCTGGAACAACGCGCCTTTTTGCTCAACCACGGCTGCGAGCATTTCCAGGGCTACCTCTTCGGCCGCCCGGCGCCGATCGAGGAGTTTCCGCTAACTGATCAGAACAACGGGAGAAATCGGGATCATCGAGCCTGATCCCACCCGCCGGGCGCTCCCCTGATACAAAAAACGATGACCCAGCGCTGATAATTATTGAGGTGTCGGTGAAGGATTCGACCGCGAGGCGCGACGCCCCAGCGAATCGTAGACCGGCGGATTTCCGACCCATGTCGGGACCACCATCGCCGTGAAGCTGGCGGCAACCATCGGCAACAACAGGGTCGTGCTGCCGGTCATTTCGGTGACCAGCGCGATCCCTGTCACCGGTGCGCGCACAACGCCCGCGAAAAAAGCCGCCATGGCAACAGCGGCGAAGGCTTCGGGATCGATCTCGATACTCGGGAACACAAGGCGGCAGGCGAGCCCGAAGAACAAGCCGGCCTGGGCGCCGAGCACAAGAACCGGCGCCAGTAGCCCACCTGGCGTCCCTGCTGAATAGGAGGCGGCTCCCAGCGCCAAGCGCACAAGAAACAGCAAGGGGAGCATCACAATGACTTCGGCGCCGTTTAAGGTCCGCTGCGTGATCTGATCACCGCCACCGACGAGGTCCGGTGCGAACCATGCCAGGGCGCCGACACCGGCTCCAATCACAAACGCCCGTGTCTCGGGCTGCCAGCCCAGGCGATCGACGGCTGCAACCGATGCAAGCATGCTGCGGTTGTAAAAAACGGCCAACCCCCCGGTGAAAAGGCCGAGAAGGATGTAGAACGGCTTGATCACGATGCCGCCGGCGGTCACATCAGGCAACACAAAGTCGGTTGCGTCCCCGAGCAGCAGACGCGCAACGCTGATGGCGCTGGCAGAGGCGCCCAAGGCGACCACAGCGATTCTGGGATCGAAGCGTCCGACCAATTCCTCGAGCACGAAGATCGCCCCGGCCAGTGGCGCATTGAACGCGGTTGCCAAGCCGGCACCGCCCGCACCGGCCATCAATACCCGGCAATCAGCCTGGGTGCGCCGGAAGGTCTGTCCAACCCAATGCGCCAGGCTGACCGCCATCTGAACGCTCGGGCCTTCTCGCCCAAGAGCCAGGCCGGACCCGATTGCAAGCACGCCGCCGACGAATTTGATCGGGACAAGGAGCAACGGCGCAGGCGTGAGCCCGCCTTTCAATACGCCCTCGATATGCGGGATCCCACTGCCCGCTGCGGTCGGCACAAGCCGTCGCACCAGAAATGCCGCAAAACAGGTGGCTGACGCAGCCCCTCCGACAATGGCCGCGAACCCGAGCCACGAGTGCCCATGGGCCCATCCAATCAGCGCGTTCCGTTCCGTATCTGCCCATTGCAATGACAGCCGGAACAGGCCGCCAATCAGCCCCGCACCAAGGCCGATCAGACTTGCCAGCACAGCCAGCACAAGGAGGTTGCCCTCGTTGGTATCCCGCTTAGCCACTTTCATTTTGAACTCGCTCAAACTTACCGACCCCCTTACCCGGCCCTGCTCCTCTCGTGGATCGGGGAATTCTGGAAATGACGTTCGAATAGTGCCGTATCACCAGGAGTTACGACTAACCATTTCGCGCCAAACGGACGGCTTGGCTGTTTCGCGGGAATGCTCAGCCAAACAATCGATACGAGGGGACCGCTAGGAGAGGGGCGTGCAGTTCAAACTTGTCGCTGGCGATCAACTCAGAGAGCATCAGCGGGAAAAGCTCATAGAGAAAGACGCGCCCAGCCAGTGAGTCTTTAACGCTTTTCAGCAACAGAATCTGCGCCGAGCCCAGCAGGGCGGTAAATTGTAATAGGCGAGGTCGGAATAAAGCCGGCGGATCGATGTCGTTTTTCCGGTCTGACGCGCTCCCGTCAACAAGACAAGGCCGCGCAGATCCGCCGTCGGAAGAACCTGCTCAATCCATCTTTTTACCTGTAATTCTTCTTGCATAAGAAGAAATATAGCGGGTATAAAACCCTTAGTAGCGGTTCAAAAATTGCCGATACAGGATGATCGTGACCTCCGGCGGGCGTTTCGCTGGATTCGGCTTCTACCTGCTCGAAGGCAAGCCGGTCTTCCTGTGGAACCTGCTTGATCTGGAGCGCATCAAGTGGGAAGGACCGGAGGCCCTCGCACCCGGAGAACACAGCATCGAGTTCGCCTTCACCTATGACGGCCTCGGCGCGGAAACCATGGCCTTCAAACAACTTTAGCTGCATCGGACGCTCGGGTACCGGCACGCTGAAGGTCAATGGTAAGGAAGTCCAGACCATCAAGATGGAGAAGACCATCCCGATCATCCTGCAGTGGGACGAGAGCCTCGCCATGTATGCAAACCTCAGCCTTCTCGCACTCTTTGTCTTTGTCTACAGCGCCATTGCCGGCGGTGTGGAGCGCACGCCCGTCACCGGCCCCATGGTCTTTACCGCCTTTGGCTTGGCGCTCGGGCCCGTCGGGCTTGGTTGGCTGAATCTGGATATCGACCGAGAGGGTCTGCGCACCCTGGCGGAACTGACCCTCGCCTTGGTCCTGTTCACGGACGCGGCCAATGCCAATCTCTCGGTCCTGGGCAAGAGCTGGCACATTCCTGAGCGCCTGCTGAGCCTGGGTCTGCCGCTGACGATCCTGTTGGGATTTGCGCTCGGGGTCCTGTTGTTCCCCGACCTCGGACTGTTTGAGATCGCCATCCTCGCGACCATGCTCGCCCCCACCGACGCGGCCCTCGGCAAGGCCGTGGTCACCAACGCGTCCGTCCCGGCGGACGTGCGTGAGGGGCTCAACGTGGAGAGTGGTCTAAACGACGGTATCTGCGTGCCGATCCTGCTCGCTCTACTGGCCCTGGCGACCGGCGTCGAAGAGTATCGGCTGGGGTTTAGCCTGGGGTATTTCGTCGAGGCGATCGGCATTGGCGTTGCTGTGGGGGTCGGGGCCACTTTGGCCGCGACCTGGCTTTTGCGGCTCTGCACCCGTCAGGGTTGGATCGCCGAGACCTGGCGGCAACTCCCCGTGGTGGCGCTCGCCTTGTCCTGCTTTGCACTGGCCCAGTTGCTTGGCGGCAGCGGCTTCATCGCAGCCTTCTCCGGCGGCCTTTTGTTCGGCGCCTTGGCGCAGAAGGAGAAGCATACATTTCTGCTCCCCGCCGAGGGCAGCGGCGACACCCTGGCCCTGGTCACCTGGGTGCTCTTCGGTGCCGGATTGGTGGGCCAAACGCTGGGCTACTTCAATTGGTCCGTGCTGCTCTACGCAGTGCTCAGCCTGACCCTAATCCGCATGCTTCCGGTCTACCTGTCCCTGTGGGGGCTACCATTGCAGCCCAGAACCAAGCTTTTTATCGGCTGGTTTGGGCCGCGCGGTCTGGCCAGCATCGTGTTCGGTATCATGGTATTCAGCGCCGACTTGCCCGGTGGAGGCATCCTGACCGGTACCCTGGTCTGCACCATCCTGCTGAGTATCCTGCTGCACGGCCTGAGTGCCAATCCGCTGGTTAAGGCGCTGACTCGAGCCTCGCGACCTTCTTGATCTCACGCAAGCACGCCACGTCGCTCGCGACCCTGCGCAAATACGCCGAAATCCTTAGCTTGCAGGATCGATATCCGACTAGCGCCGCGGTAACTGGGCCGGTGCACGCTCCAGTGGATATATCACCTGTGGATAGTTGCGCGTATGATCCCGGCGGCCTTCTTTATCGAGATCGTCTATGCAGTGCCACCAGACGCAAAATCTGTCTGGTAAGCAGGGCATTCCCTGGCATTGGGGAGACGACATAGCCGGAATTTTCCGACTACGATAGGGCATCCACCGCGCTTCCACGACCGATTACTCAGCTTAAGAGGAGAACGCCTTTGGAACAGCAACTCCAGGCCATTGCGACAGTGCTCTCCCTCGTGAATCCCGCGATCTGTGGGGTGTTGTTCGCCCAAGTCGAGGGGGAAAGTTCGCGACGCAAGCAGTTTGTCGACGCGACCAAGGCCGCGATGGCCATCCTCGCAATCCTGCTGGGAGCAGCCCTTGCAGGAACAAGGGTGCTGGACCTGTTCGGCGTATCGCTTGATGCCTTCATGGTTGCGGGCGGAGGCGTGCTCGCCTGGATGGGATTCTTGATGCTCAGCGGCAAGGGGTCCATTGCCTCGTCACCGGCAGCAGATTCAACACCTTCACTGACACCCCTGATCCTGTTCGCCGCCAGCCCGGGCACCATTACGGGCGTTATTACGATCGCGGCGGCCCATACGCGGTTGCAACTCCCGACGACAGCCCTTGTTGCCATCGGCGTAGCGGTCGCGACGACCTGGCTGGTCATGATATTGACAGCAGTTCTCGCTGGCCGACGAAATGATGCAGGGTTTCTGCGGGACACGATAACCCGTTTAATGGGGCTCCTTGTACTCTCAATGGGCGTCCAGTTCGCGTTGACCGGATTCCGTTCCTTTACAGTCTGAGATGCGTGCTTCTCGGAGCGACGCTGGCGATTTTGGTCCCGGCGTCGCGGCCCAGCGCGTGGTAATACGCGGCTCCTGCGCCGTCGAGAATTCGCCAACGCCTCGATGGCTTTTTGACCGATCACCCACCCCGTGCGTAAGATGACCATGGATGTTTCGCTAACGGATGCCAACTAACCAGTGCTTTTGAGGAACAATATAATGAAATATCAATCACTTTTGTTCGCAAGCGTTCTTCTCGGTCTAACGCAAGTATGCTTGGGACAAGACGCCGACTTACCATTAAGTCAATCAGGCCAACAAGCCTTTACACCCGATCAAGTCCTTGAAGCGCTATTGGCTGGGAATGAACGCTTTGCTGCGGGCGAGGCGACTCAACGCGATATCACCGCGCGGATCGCTGCTTCAGCGCAAGGCCAGTACCCGAAAGCCGTTATTTTGTCATGCCTGGATTCAAGGGTTCCGGTGGAAAAAGTTTTTGATGTCAGCATTGGTGACATCTTTGTTGGCCGTGTTGCAGGGAACATTGTGAATGAGGATCAGTTGGGCTCCATGGAGTTTGCAACGAAACTGGCTGGAGCAAAGCTGGTCATGGTGTTGGGTCATAGCCAATGTGGCGCGGTCAAAGGAGCCATTGACGGCGCTGAGTTGGGCAATTTAACCGCGCTATTGGCCAAGATCCGCCCAGCAGTGGATGGCGTGGAGGGGTTTTCCCCCGACCAGCGAACATCGTCTAACGATGATTTTGTCGAGCAGGTCATCGACCAAAATGTGCATGACATGGTAGCCCAGGTTAGAGAACAGAGTTCGGTCTTGGCGAATCTTGAGCAATCTGGCCAGATCAAGATCGTCGGGGCGTCTTACGACCTCAATACAGGCAAGGTCGAGTTAATCGATTAGCACGCGAATTTGCCCGATGCGAGAGTGAGTTGCGGGACAGTGCGGCCTGACAAGGCTGCGCCCCCCGCCCTGCCTGCCGTGCAATTCATCGCCTGGGTGCTCGCCCTGTTTGGCACGGCGGTGGGTGCCGGTGTCTTGTTTCTGCCGAACCAGGCCGGTCAAGGGGGCTTCTGGGTGCTGGGCGCGGCGGCGCTATTGGTCTGGCCCACCATTGCCTTTGGGCATCGATTCTATGCCCTGATCCCGAGCCGGGCCGAAGGGGGCGCGGACTTCTCTGCTGCGGTCGCGCACTGGTGGCCGCGCTTGGCTGGCCTGCTGCGGCTGCTGTTCGTGGCCTGGCTGTTTGTGCTGCTGATGGCCTATTCGATTGGCCTGACGAACGGGCTCAGTGACCTGCTGAGGCAGCATCGCTGGTTGGGTTTGGAGGCTCTGCCGCGAGCCTGGCTTGCGGTAGCGGTGCTCGGGACTATGTTATTGCTGCTGGGCGCGGCGCGGCCGGTCTTGGTGCGTCTGCTGGGCGGATTGAGCTTGGTGCTGATCGGGCTTTTAGTAACGGTCTCCTTCGCGCTTGTGCCGCATTGGAGCGAAGGGATCGCCCTTGCCGCGCTGGCGCCGCCCGAGCCTGCTGTTGCCTTGCGGCAGCTGTTGGTGCTCTACCCGCTGCTGACACTGTCGTTCATGTTCTTTCCGAGCCTGTCCGGGCTGGTGCTCGATCTCCAGACGCGGCTGCCGGATCGCGCCGCGCGGGAGCGCGTGACGGGGCACGTCATCACGGCGACCACGCTCGTTCTTCTCGGGTTTGTGCTCGGCTTCGTCGTTGCTTTCATGCTCGCGCTGCCGGCGGCGGACTTCGTCGCCGCCGAGCGCGAGAACATCTCCGCCCTAGACCTGGTGGGCGAGCGCTTCAGCCACAGCTGGCTGGGCGAGCTGGGTCCGGCGGTCAGCCTGCTCGCGCTGACCAGCTCCTTTATCGGCATCTATGTCGGATATCGGCTGTCGCTCCTGGCATTGCTGGCGCGCGCAGCAGGCAGCGATCACGGCCCTCGCCGCTGGACCGAGGGCCTGCTGCTGATCGGGACCTTCTGCCTGCTGTTGCCGCCGGTGGTCGCCAATGTGCCGGTGATGGACATCCTTGGTGACCTGGTGGCACCGCTCGGTGCGATCTTCCTGCTGCTGGTGCCGGCCGGCATCCTGCTGACCGCGGCCGATTTCCGCGCTGAGCGCGGCCCCGCGGCCTGGTTCTCCGTCACTGCCGGTGTCCTGGTGGTCGGGGCCTACTTCGTCGGCCAGGCGCTCGGCTGAAGCTGACTCAGAGCCCCATGGCGCCGCGCAAGGTCCGGTCGAAGGCGTTGCGCAGCAGTTCGCGATAGTCGCTGGGGAACTCAACGCCCAGCGGCCCAAGTCGGGCCTGTGCCTGCCTGGTCTCGAAGTGCTGGATCTCCTCGGTGGGGCCACCCTGGAAGTAGAGGGTTAGCGGATAGAGCGGGTCGGTTTCGCGCAGCGGGGCGATGACGCGCCGCTTCCAGTCCTCATAGGGCAGGATCTCGATGGATTTGCCGGTCAGCTCGGACAGCAGGCCGACGTACTCGGGAAGCGCGATCTCGTGCGGGCTGGACAGGTTCAGCATCTCGCGGTCGGTGTTATCGTCCATGGTCAGGGCGACCATGGCGGCGGCGAGCCGGTCCACGGGCACCGCCTCGAACACGAGATCCAGGTCGGGCGCGAGGCCACGGGACAGGTAGGCGCGCATCATCAAGAGCGCGAAGTTGCTGCCGGCTGGGCTGGCGACGCCGGTGCGGCTGTTGGCGAAGATGTTGCCGGGGCGCAGGATCAGGCCGCTCAGGCCGCGCTCAAAGCCCTGCTCCAGCAGCCGTTCGGAGACCCATTTGGACAGCGCATAACCGCCGAAGAAGTCCGCCGGGGTCGGTCCGACGCGCCCCTCGTAGCCGATACCTTGGGCGTCGGCCTCGGTGATGGCGCTGGCGGTGGACACAAAAGTGAGCTTCTTCGGGCGCCCGCGCATTGCAAGGCGGATCAGCGCCAGGGTGCTGAAGGTGTTCGCGGCCTTGAGTCGGTCATAGCCGTAGATGTGATGGACGAAGGCGCCGCAATGAATGATATGCGAGCAGTGGTCGCGCAGCCGCTGCGCATCCACTGGACTCAACCCCAGCCCGGACTGGGCGAGATCGCCGGCGACCGGGCGGATGCGCTCGGCGGCATCGCCGGGGTCGAGGCCGAGACGATGCAGGGCATTGCACTGCTTGGCTTGCAGGTCGCCGGCCTCGGCGTCTGGCTTGATCAGGCAGTAGACCGAGCGGTTGGTCTTCTCCAGCAACTCAGCGAGCAGGTGAGCGCCGAGGAAACCGGTCGAGCCGGTGAGCAGCACGGCGCCCGCGCCGGCATCCCTGGCGGGCTGAATCCACACCGGCTGGATGCTCGGGTCGAGCACGGCGTCGGCCTCGGCAGCGGAGCGATCGGCGGCGTGATCGGCCTGCCCGCCCAGCTCGTCGATGGTCTTGGCCAGGCCCTCGATGGTCGGATGCTGCAAGAAGGCGTCCAGCTCGAAGGGCTTGGCGATGCGCTCGCGGATGCCGGCATAGACGGTCGCGAGCAGGATGGACGAGCCGCCGAGAGCAAAGAAGTCGTCGGTGACGCCGAACTCGGTGCGATCCAGACATTGGGACCAGACCTGCCAGATGACGCGCTCGGTGTCGGTGCGCGGCTTCACCGCGTCCGGCCGCGCGGTCTCCTCCAGCACCGGTGGCGGCAGGCGCTTGCGGTCGATCTTGCCACGCGAGGTGACCGGCAGCGCGTCCATGATCATCAGTACCCCGGGCACCGAGTAGGCCGGCAGTTGCTCGCCGAGCCAGCGCTTGTAAGCTTCCAGGTCGAAGTCCGCCTGCTGCGTGGCTTCCGGCTGCACGTAGCCCACCAGCACCTTTTCGCCCTTCACCTTGACCATCACCACCGCCGCGTTGGCGATGTCCGGGTGGTTGACCAGACTCTGCTCGATGCCGTCCAACTCCAGGCGGAAACCGCGGAACTTGATCTGGCGGTCAGCGCGGCCAGCGAAGGCCAGACTGCCGTCGTCGCGAAAGTGCACCAGGTCGCCAGTACGGTAGACCCTGTCGGTAGGGTCACCGGTGAAGGGATTCGCCAAGAAGTGCTCGGCGGTGCGCTCGGGCAGATTCAGATACCCCTTGGCGAGTCGATGACCGCCGATATACAGCTCGCCGGTCTCGCCGGACGGAACCGGATTGCGGTTCTCATCCAGCACATAGAGCACGGTATCCGCCAGCGCCTTGCCGATGGGCAGCGGCTCGGCCGGATCGGCCAGCTCCGTGATCAGCTGAAAGGTGGCCAGGATGCCGGTTTCGGTGGGGCCATAGCCGTTGACGAAGGCGCGGGGCCGGCCACTCGCGTTGTTCAGCACCTTATGGACGGTTTTGGGATTGACCACGTCACCGCCCGAGAGCAGGTACTTGACCCGGCGGAACATGCCCGGGCGGAAGGCCACCAGCTGGTCGAACAGTGCCGAGGTCACCCACATGACGCTGATCGCCTGATGCTCGATGAAGTCGGCAAAGGCCTCCGGGTTGATGATGGTCTCGTAGTCGACGCAGACCAGGGTGGCGCCATTGAGCAGCGCTGTCCAGATCTCGAACGAGGCGGCATCGAAGGCGATGCTGCTTGATGACAACACCCGGTCATCGGCATCGATGCTGAGATAGCGGGGACTCAGGATCAGCCCGCTGATGGACAGGTGCGGCAGCAGCACGCCCTTGGGCCGCCCGGTGGAGCCGGAGGTAAAGAACACGCAGGCCACATCGCCGCTATCGATGTGCGGCCGACGCGGCTCCGGCGACCAGGCATAGGGGTCTTTCAGGTCATCGAGGCTGATGGGCGCAGCGAAGTCAAAGTCGCCGCGCTTGTTCGCTGCCACCAGCAGGCACTTGGGCGCCGCATCCTCAACGATCGCCCGGCGGCGCTCCAGAGGTTCGCGCAGGTCGATCGGCACATAGGCGGCACCGCACTTGAGCGCCCCCAGCATCGCGACCATGAAGTCGATGCCGCGCGGATAGGCGATGCAGACCAGGTCGCCGTGCTCGACCCGGTGTTGGCGGTGCAGCCAATCGGCCACCCGGTTCGAGAGAAGTTCCAGCTCCGCGTAGGTGATGCAGGCACGGCCATACTGCACTGCGATGCGCTGCGGCATGCGCGCGGCAACGCGGGAAAACAAGCCTGGCAGGGTCTGCGGATCATCCAGGTTCAGATCGGCGGGTACGCTCGGGGTTGAGTTCATCTGTCATCTCCATTGGGACCCGGGGTGGTCGGTTCCCAGAGTGTTAAATTGGTTGCCCACGGGCTGCCACGACGAGGGCGCGGGCGGGCGCTTTTGCAGTCCCCTCAGTATGCATGGTCAGTATTCATAAGCAGTGTCGATGCGGGATCGGGTTAAAACACCATAGACGTGGTCGATACCGGGTGCCAGCGGCCGGCGCACGTAAAGCGCTTGGGCGCCAGTGGTTTTCAAGGTGTCGAGTGCCTCTTGCAAGGTTGCCTGTAGGTGCACGGGTGCGAGCTCTAGGCGATCGCCGGGAATCGCGAGCAAATCGATGCTTTCGACATCCGGATTCTGCGACAGGAAGCTCGCCACCGCGATTGCGGGCATCAGATAGGTTGGCTTCTTGTCGGTGTTGATGATGATCCAGTCCGGACTGGCCGCCACCAGGCGCTCTGCCCTGGCGCGATCGAGCTTGGCTTCCTGATGCACAAAATTGCGATTCATCACCCCGCCGACAGCGCGCCGGCGCAGTTCGCGCGTGAGAGGATTGACCCGATAATCCAACCCATTGGCGCGCAGCATGGTGATGAAGAGCGAGTCTTTGCCAAAGCCTTTGTAACTAACCAGGACAGCGATAATAATCGCCAACATGCCGGGCATGATGACCCCCGGGCTATGCGTTAATTCCACGACAGCTGTCAACCCCGCCAGCGGCGCGAGCAAGCTCGCCCCCATCATCGCGCCCATGCCAAGCAGCACATAGAAGCTCACGGGCACCGCGCTCGCATCCATGAACTGAGCCGCACCCACGGCGGTCAGATTGCCGACAACCGCTCCCATGAACAACGCCGGCCCGATCGTGCCGCCGGGGATGCCCAGACCAATGCTGGCCGATGTGGCAATGAGCTTGGCAGCCAGCAAAATCAGCAAGAAATCCCACGCGAGGTGCGTCTCGAGCAACCGCGTCAGAGAATCAAACCCCAGCCCCATCACCTGTGGAACCATGGCCCCGCAAGCCCCGGCCGTCACCCCCGCAAGCACCAGGCGCCAAAAGAAAGGAATCCGCTTGGTCGCCATGGCAATGCTCTGCACCCCATGAGTATAGGCCGCTGATGTCACGCCAGCAGCGATTCCGAGCAGCACAACCGGCAGCAAATCCGCAAGGGAGCCGACAACCGCTGGCGGCACTTTGAACAGTGGATTGGCATCGAAGACAGAGACGAATAGCCAGTCCCCACTGGCCGCCGCGAGAATAATCGGAATAAAGCTGGCGACGCTGTATTCCAATCCAAGCACCTCAAGCGCGAAAATCACCCCCGCCAGCGGTGTATTGAATGACGCAGCGATTCCCGCGGCGGTGCCACAGGCAACCATGATGCGAATGCTGTTATTGGGCAACACAAGCAACTGCCCCAACAAACTGCCGCTGCTTGCGCCGAGATAAACATGGGGTCCTTCGCGCCCGACCGAATGTCCGCTCACAATCGCCACAGCTGCACCGACGAATTGCAGCATGAACCCGCGCCAGGTCAGATGTCCCTGGTGATATTCCATGCGCTCGAGCACTCGCGCAACGCCGAGCACGCGAATACCGGCGGAGAAGCGCAGGAAAATTACGGCAATCAATAGCGCACCGCCAAGTGGCAGCAGTGCTCGGGTGATGGGGGAGAGTGCCTCGTAGTTCTCGCCATGATGCGGCAGCATCATCGCTTGCGTGCCTTCAACTGCGAGACGAAACCCGATAATTACCACGCCGGTCGCAAGACCAGTCAGAATGCCAAGAAAGGCATGCCATAGCAGGGCGTCGGGACGGGCGATGCTGAGGCGCAACCGGTCGAGCAACGCATCAGGAGCAGTACGCGCGCGGCGCCAGAATCGCGCCAGATCAGATCCGGGCATCGGAAACGGCAGACAGCCGGCAGGTAAGGGAGGGGTGGAGGATTGGAGGCCACTGGAGCCCCCTTAACAAAACACGCCCGGGCATTTCCAGGCCCGGGCGCCAAGACATGACAGCAGAGCCGATTAGGCTTGCGCGTGCATGTATTCCTGCTTGTAGCGCTCGCGGTCTTCCTTGTTTCCCGGATTCAAGCCGACGGCACTCATTCGCTCTTTCATCCAGCCAGGCAGAGGACCGCGCACGTAAATGCAATCTGGGTCAGCATTATCGACATAGCGCGGGTAAGAACGCTGTGCGCCTGCGGAACGCCGCGCGCCGCGACGACCACCAAAGATATCGGCAAACTCCGCAATCGCAAAACCTTCGCCCGTGATCCTTTCCTTAAACTCAGCGACCAGCTCGGCCTTGCGCTTGTCGCGCTTGGAGGCAAGGGCGCGCTCGACTTCTTTCTGTTGAGCCTCAAGGGATTCAAGCTTGGCCTTGAGCTCGGTATATTCCATTTCGTCCATCAGTACTTGCTCTCATTGATTGGCAACATGTGAAAAAATTTGCTCTTTAGCAGGAAGGGGCATGCTTGCTGATTGAATCCCAGTCACATCCCCTCTGCTCGTTCGTTCATTATAACGCCTGTTCATGGCCAATGCGCAAGAGAAAACAAATAAGTTTATCGCGAATAAATTTTGGCTGTACCTTAGGTAAGGGTACCAGCCGCCAACATCGCCGGCAAAACATTCACGGCGCCCTTGCACCCTCACCCGATCAAAAACCGAAAGACCATTGCGATGATGATACAACTGCGTTGTTTAGCCGCGCAGGATGCTTGCGCAATAGCCGCAACTGATGCCTCCAACCTGAAGAAACAACCCTGCCGCCACTGTTTTTCAGCGGCCGGGAACTTGTCTCTATCCTGACAATGGCAGTTCGCTGCGGATTGTCATTGCTGCCTGCTTGATGTCACTTGGAGACTGCAGTTTCGATGAATCCACAACGCCTCTTTAGCCGACTATGACCACATTATCAACCTCCCTGGAGGCACGCCCAGCACTCGGTGACGCCGCGCTCCATCGCTTGATTGAAGAGGACGTTCCCTATGGGGATCTGACAACCGAGTCGCTTGGCATTAGCCGCGCGTCGGGCTGTATTCGGTTTTTCGTGCGTGACGCGATGCGCGTTTGCGGCACGGAAGAGGCCGCGCGCATGTTCGAGCTCTGCGGCGCGCGAGCCTCCCTAAAAGTCCCGTCAGGAGAGGATGGGGCGCCCGGCACACTGCTGCTCGATGCCCAGGGCTCGGCAGGGGCCCTGCATCGCGTCTGGAAGAGCGCGCAAACCCTGGTTGAGTGGTGCTCTGGTGTTGCCAGCAGCGCGGCGGAAATCACGGTGGCGGCTCGCAGCGGCCATCCTGACGCGCTCGTCGCCGGCACGCGCAAGAATGTGCCTGGTAACCGCCGCTTGGCCGCCAAGGCCTTCGTCGCGGGCGGCGCGGTGATGCATCGGCTCGGTCTGTCGGAAACCCTGCTGGTCTTTGCCGAACATCGCGAATTTCTGGGAGCGAGCAACCCGGCTCGCACGCTGAAGCACCTGCGTCAGCGCTGTCCTGAGAAACGCGTGGTGGTGGAGGTCAGCAGTCTTGACGAAGCCCTTGCCTGGTCCGACGCCGACGTGCTACAGCTGGAGAAGTTCGCGCCTGAACTGGTCGCTCAGACCCTGGCCGCACTGCGCGATCGCCAATCACCTGCTCTGGTTGCTGCGGCTGGGGGGATTAACGCGCGCAATGCGGCGGAGTACGCGCGCGCCGGCGCGCATCTGCTGATTACCACTGCGCCGCACCTGGCTCCACCGCGCGATGTTCAGGTGCGCTTCGAGGCGCTGTAGTTGCCGCAGCGCTCGAGCACCCGGCGAGCGGACAATAGCCGCTGAAAAGACTCAGCATTCCCACCGCGATCGGGATGCAGGCGCATGGCCAGTTCCCGGTAGCGGCGCGTGACATCCTCGGCGCTGACCGGATCGGTCAAGCCAAGCACAGCCAACGCGGCCGCGCGATTCTCTAGCGCGAAATAGCGCATCCAGAACCCTCCCAACAACTCGGCAATCTGCTCTGCATCGGTTTCAGCCAGTTGATTGATATCGAGATAATAGTCACGTAAAGGATCGCGTCGCACCAGGGCCCATGGCTCAGCGCTTGGCAACCCTGCTCGCGAGTGCAGCACGATGCCCAGAGTATCGATTTCCAGCCAGGCCTGGCCGTTCGCCGCAAGCCAATCGCGCAACCGATAGAGCGCATTGAATAAGAGAAAATGCGCCTGAAACAGTGCCAGATCATTACGGAAAGGTGCACGGGCGAAAGACGCCTGGTATGTCTGCTCAAGCTCACGCAGCAGATCATACTCGCTGATACCCTCCGGGTGCGCTTTGAGGATTTCGTGCAGTCGGTTGAGCACATCATCACTCAAAGCACCCGAGCCGACACTGGCATGCATCGCCTCATCGGCACCCTCTATTGAATACCCGACCCTGTGCCCGGTGATCGGATCAGGCATCAGGCACCGCCCTGGGGCAGCGGACGCCTGGGCAATTGCAGCAGCAGACCGCCACCAACTAGAAACAGCAGCGCCAGCGACAAAATACTTGAGCGCGGCCCGGCGGCGACAAAGACCAGCGGGGTCAGCGCCATCAACAAGGGCCCGAGAACGGTCGCGAACTTACCGACCAGATTGAAAACACCGAAATACTCGGCGCTCTTTCCAATCGGCACCAGAGTGGCGAACAATGACCGCGACAGGCTTTGCACACCGCCTTGCACCAAGCCGATGGCGACGGCGAGCAGATAAAAGTCCCGGCTGGACTCAAGAAAGGCCCAGGCATAGAAGACCACGAACAGATATACACCAAGGCCAATCAGAATGCCCGTGCGCGCACCGATGCGCTGCCCGACCCAGCCAAACAGCAGCGCCGATGGCAGCGCGACGAACTGCGTGAGCAGAAGCGCCGTGATCAGCCCGGACTGATCCAGTCCCAGCACCCGATCGCCAAAAAACACCGCTGTCTTAATGACGGTATTGACGCCATCAATATACAGCCAGTAGGCAATCAGAAAGACCATAAGCATCCGCTCGGCGCGAATCGCACGCAGCGTCTCCCACAACTGGCGCCAGGCGCCATTCCAGACGCTGGTTTGGGCCCCGCCTGCCGCTTGCGCGGCTCGCGCTGGCCGAACCATCAGCAACACCGGCAGCGAGAACAACAACCACCAGACCGACACCGACAGGAAAGACGCCCGCACCGCCGCGCCCTGATCAGCCAGCCCGAACCTTGCAGGCTCAAGCACCATAACGACATTGAGCGCGAACAACAGCCCACCACCGCCGTAACCGAGTGCGTAGCCCAGTGCCGAGACCCGGTCCATATTGCGACCGCGCGCAACCTGCGGCAGCAGGGAGTCGTAGAACACATTGCCCCCGGCAAAACCGATGCTGGCCGTGGCATAGAGCAACAGCGCCATCACCCATTGGCCGCTGTGAATCCAGGCCAGCGCGGCGGTGGCGAGAATGCCGACAGCGGCAAAACCGGCCAGAAATCCCTGCCGCCAGCCGCCCCGGTCGGCGATTACACCCAGCATGGGCCCGCTGATGCCGATTAACAGACTGGAGACCGCCAGTGCGATGTTGAACCAGAATTGTGATTGCTCGGCATCCAGCCCGACACTGACAGCGCTGTAGAACACTGGGAAAAACCCGGCCATCACGGTGGTGGCAAAGGCTGAATTGGCCCAGTCGTAGAGCGCCCAGGCGATCACCTCGCGGGTTGGGGCGCGGGTTGGGGTTGGGGTTGGGCCTGGGACGGCGCTCGGCGCTCGCTGTGACTCACCCACTGGAAACTGCGCGGAGGGCTTTGCGGTCTCGGAATTCATTGTGTCTATGTTACAGTCAAACCCTGATCTTTCCATCCGCAAATGTTCGAAAAGTCCTGTTTATGAAGACCAGTTCCACGCAACAGAACCCGCAACAACTCCCCAGCGGAGTGATGTTCAATGCCTATCCGGACAGCATTGGCGAGCGCATGTCCGACCTCGTCGCCCTGCTGAAAAGGCCTGAGTTCGAGGATACCTTCTCCCTGCTCTATATCCTGCCGACCTTTTTCAACAGCGATCTTGATCGCGGCTTTTCCGTCATCGACTACGACATCAATCCCGAGTTGGTATCGCCGGAGGATATTCAGCAGCTCAAGGACTTGGGCATCCAGTTCAAGTTCGACCTGGTGCTCAATCATCTCTCGGTGCGCTCGCCCCAGTTCCAGGATTTGCTTGCGCATGGTGATGCGTCGAGCTATCGGGATTTCTTCGTCGACTGGAACGAATTCTGGAAAGACCACGCCACCATGGGGCCGGATGGCTATGTCATCCCCGATGACTGGTGCCTGCAGAAGCTGTTCATGCGCAAGCCGGGTCTGCCGATTCTGATGGTGCGCTTTCCCGATGGATCGCTACGCCCATACTGGAACACTTTTTATCAGAAGATCATCTATCAAGAGCTGGAAATGGACGATCTGGCTCCGCTCACCGAGCTCGACGCCGAGGCAAAAGCGCAGCTATTGGACATGACGAACGAGGCCATTCGCGCCGATTGTCACATCGATACCGTCAATTTCGGCGATTTTGGCGTTTACCGCCAACAGATCACCGAAATCGTCGAAGGCAAGCGCGACTATCTTGGGCAGATGGACCTCAACGCACAGTCAGACAAAGTGTGGGAGTTTTATGCCGAGACCTTCGCCAAGCTCAAGAGATACGGCGCGCGCATTATTCGCCTCGATGCTTTCGCCTATCTGCACAAGTCCCCGGGCGAGGCCAATTTCTTCAACAAGCCTGGGACTTGGGACTATCTCGACCGCCTCAAGCGGATTGCGCTCGATTACGATCTGACCATCTTCCCGGAAATTCACGCGGAGTATGGTCGTGGTCTGCACGAGGAAGTCGCCGCCGAAGGCTTTCCGATCTACGACTTTTTCTTTCCCGGCCTGGTCATCGACGCACTCGATCGCGGCCAAAATCGCGCCTTGGTCAACTGGATCAAAGAAGTCACTAGCAAAGGGCTCAGCACCATCAACATGCTGGGTTGCCATGACGGCATACCGGTGCTTGACCTGCGCGGCGTCGAAGTCGACGGCGGTGTGCGCCCCGGGTTGCTCGACGATGCCCAGATTGAGGTCACCATGGAGCGCCTGGTCGACCGCGGCGGGCGGGTCAAGAACCTCTATGGCGCCGATGGCAAGAAGATCGCTTACTATCAGCTCAACGCGACCTTCTTCAGCGCGCTCGGCGAGGACGAACGCAAGTTGCTGCTTGCCCGCGCCATTCAGATGTTCATTCCCGGTATTCCGCAGGTGTGGTATCTGGATCTGTTTGCCGGCAAGAACAACTATATCGCCGCCGACCGTGGTGGCCCGGCCGGCCACAAGGAGATTAACCGCAGCAACCTGAGCGCGGAGGACATCGAGGAAGGCTTGCGCCGGCCCGTTGTTATCGACCAGCTTGATCTGATTCGCATGCGCAATCTCGCCCCCGCCTTCGGCGGCGAGTTGACCATCCCCGAGACCGAGCCCGAGCAGCTCTCGCTGCACTGGAAGCAAGACAGCTTCATCGCCGAGCTCGATGCCAACCTGAGCGACCTGACCTTCAGCATCCGCTACACCGATGCCGAAGGCCAGGAGCACGCGAAGCAATATCTCTAACACTACCCGAACAGATTAGGAGCTTGTCATGAAGGTACTGGCAACAGATCTCGACCGCACCCTGCTCCCCAACGGCAGCTGGGAGGCCGACCCGCAGGCCATTGACTTATTCAACCGGCTCACCGAGGGGCAGCAGACTTATGTGGTCTATGTCACCGGGCGCAGCCTGGAGCTGACCGAAAACGCCATCGCCGAGTTTGGCATTCGCCACCCGCATGTGCTGATCGGCGACGTCGGCACCACCATCCGCGACTACAAGGACGGGCAGTGGAGCTTTAACGATGACTGGATCAGCCATGTGCGCGCGAAGAGCCCGCGCTGGGATGTGCCCGGCATCAAGGCTGCGGTCGACAACATCGACGGCCTGCGCGAGCAGCCGCCGGAGAGCCTCAACCAATTTAAACAGAGTTATTTCGTCGACCATGACCGCAGCGAAGCCATCCTCGAACAGGTCGATGATCGCGTAAAGGGCCGTTTCGACGAGAGCGCCATCTACAGCTACGACTCCCAAAGCGGCGATGGCCTGCTCGACTTTCTGCCCGAGAGCGCCAACAAACAAACCGCACTGGAATTTGTCGCCGAGAAACTCGGGCTGGAGAAATCCGGCGTGGTCTTCTGCGGCGACAGCGGCAACGATGTCTTCCCGCTCACCGCCGGTTTCTCCGGCGTCCTGGTGCGCAATGCCGACGAGCAACTGGTCAAAAGCGTCAAGGAGGCCCAAACCGCCAATCCGGCGCTCAAGGTCTACTTCGCCCAAGGCGACTTCAAAGGCCTGTCGGGTTACTACACCAGCGGGGTGATCGAGGGCGCGCATCACTATGGCGTCTTCAGCGATTGGGACTGACCCTGCGCGCGATTGGCGGCTTGGTCGCCCCGCCAGTCAAATCGCATTGGCAGGGGCAATCGCATTGAAAATTGGCGCTGTCGGCTGTATTGAAGGAGATCAAATCACAGCCGAGGCGCCCGCCAACCAATGCCGACCTTACCCAGCACCTGCTACGAATGCGATGCCAATTGCGCGATCACGGTCGAGACCGACGACACCGGCGAGCCGGTGAGCATCAAGGGGCCGGACTGCCCGCGCTGCTACGCCCAGATCGACCGGCGCAATCACCCCGAACGCCTGCTCTACCCGCTAAAGCGCAGCGGGCCCAGAGGCAGCGGCGCGTTCGAGCGCATCAGCTGGGACGAAGCGCTCGACACCATCGCCGCCCGGCTCGATCAGACCCGGCGTGAGCATGGCGCCCCGGCGGCGGCCTTCTTTGCCGGCTACACCAAAGAGGCCCGCCCGCAGTTGCAGCGCCTGGCGCACGCCTTCGGCTCGCCGAACTACATGACCGAGAGCGGCTGCTGCTTCTCGGCCACCCTGGTGGCGGAAAAGGTCACCCTGGGGGCGCGCATCAAGACTACCTCCACCGTGTCCTCGCCCAAGACCAAATGTATTCTCAACTGGTCCACCAACCCGCGCGGCTCCATCCCGCCGTTCGACACCCACCCGCTGGCGAATCGCAAACCCGGCCTGGCGCTGGTGGTGGTCGATCCGCGCCGCACACCGCTCGCCGAGCAGGCCGATGTGCATTTGCAGATCCGCCCCGGCACCGATGGCGCCCTGGCGCTCGGTTTTCATCATCTGATCTTCGAAAACGGCTGGCAGGACCAGGCGTTTCTCGATGAGTGGTGCAGCGGCGTCGAGGCCTTCCGCGACTATGTGAAGGAGTTCCCGCCCGAGCGGGTCGCAGAAATTTGCGGCATCGACGCAAACGACCTGCGCCGTGCGGCAGAACTCTACGCCACCACCAAACCGGCGCAGATCACGCTCTCCCCCACCGCCACGGTGCAGCACAGCAATGGTTTCCAGAACCATCGCGCGCTCATTCTGCTGGTCGCCGTCACCGGTAACCTCGATCGCGAAGGCGGCAATCGGTTCTTCAACACCAAGGTCAGCCCCAAGCCAATCGAGCTGTTCGACCACTGCCTGAACGACCTGCCGCCGCGCGTTGGCGATGAGGTTTTCCCGATCTGGACCCGCTACTGGCCAGCCGCGCAGAGCATGCTGCTACCCAACTGCATCCTCGACGGCCAGCCCCAGCGCATCCACAGCCTGCTCGCCATGGGCATCAACACCGCCATGTGGCCCAACTCCGCACGCATGAAAGAGGCCCTGCAGGCGCTGGATTTCTTCGCCGCGAGCGATTTCTTCCATAACGAGGCCACGCTCCAGGCCGACATTGTGCTGCCCGCCGCCACCAACCTTGAGCGCCCAGCGCTAATCGCCTACCCCGGCTGCGCCTACCAGGGCGAGCTGCGCTACCGCCGTGCCGTGGTGGCACCCAAGGGCGAGGCCAAACCGGATGCGCAGATGTTCTTGGAACTTGGCGTGCGCCTCGGCATGGGTGAGCAGTTCTGGAAAGGCGACCTCGAGGCCTCCTGGACCGAGGCCGGGGAGGGTATTCCGGAAGAGATTCGTGAAGAGGTCTTCAACAACCCCGATGGCGTCACCGTCTATGCCGATGTGATCGAGGAGCTGGTCGAGCACGGATTTCTCGATGCCGACCGCAGCTATCGGCTCAAAGGCATCAGGACGCCCACCGGCAAAATCGAATTCGACGCTGCCGAACTCAGAGATGCCGGCTACGATGGGCTACCCGTCTATCGCGAGCCAGCCGAAAGCCCCCTGTCCACCCCGGATCGGCTCGGCGAGTATCCGCTGGTGCTGACCAGTGGCGCCCGCACCAAGTTCGACACCCACTCGCAGCACCAGTATATCGAGCGCATGCGCCGCGCCATCCCCAACCCACTGGTGGAATTGCACCCCGAGGATGCCGCTGCGCGCGCAATTGCAGACGGCGATACCGTCGTGGTGCGCTCCGCGCGCGGGCAGGTGCGGTTCATCGCCAAGATCACCGACTGCGTCAAGCCCGGCGTGGTGCACTGCGTCCATGGCTGGCGCGGCGCCAATGTGAACGAGCTGACCGACGACCGCACGCTCGACCCCATCAGCGGTTTTCCGCCCTTCAAGTCGAGCCTGTGTCAGGTCGAAAAAGCCGCGGCGCCAGGTCTGCAGCTGGAGAACAGTGCTGCCACGCAGACGGACATGCCAGCCGCTGCCTGATAAAGACCGAATCTCAGCCAAAACCCAGCCGCAACAGCCGCACCCCAGCCTCGCTGGGCCGAATCGGAGCCAGCATCAAGACATGCCTTTTATTGGAATCCAACCCGGACGTGAGTGGCTATTCGAGCCGCAGCCGCAGTGCGACCTCGCAGTGAATGACGTGAACGCGTGGCGACTCAACCCCAGCCACTGCCGGATTTACGATCGGCTCAATCTGGCGCTGGCCGCTGGACTTCGCGCGGCGCCCTGCGGCCTGCCGCCAGCGGCTTACGGCATCAGCGCCGAGACCGAATTATTCGTCAAACCCATCATCAATCTCTCTGGCATGGCGCTTGGTGCCCGCGCGCTGCGGGCCGACCAGATACCCAACGAGCCCGGCAGCTTCTGGTGCGAGCGCCTGGAAGGCGAGCAAAGCAGCAGTGACTGCCTGGTCGAGCAAGGCAAGGCCCGCTGGTTCGCCCACACTCGCGCCTCCGAGCTGCGCGATGGCGCGCGTCCGGTCTATTGGGAAATTGGCGCCGACATGCCCCATATTGAACCTATTCTCGCCACCCTGGTGCGCGATCATCTGGCGGGCTACACCGGCATCTGCAACATCGAGCTCATCGGCGGACAACCCGTCGAGATGCACCTGCGCGGCTCCAACGGCTTTTTTGATTTCTACGGGCCCGAGTTCTTTCGCGCATGGGTCGCGCTGGCCGATGGCTTGGCGTTTCAGCCGCCGCCACAAATCCCCGGCGGCTTCGTGATCTCAGTCTTCGGTGAGGGCGAGCCGGACTCGGCTATCACAGCTCAGGCCGAAGCCAAGGGCGTTCAGCTTCAGCCGGACGCCCATACACCCGATCGCATCGCCATCCTGCGCACCCGCGAGCTTGCCGCGGGCCTTGAGGTGGCGCGCGCACTCGGCGCCGATATCCCAACCGACGCGAGCGGCACCTGAGCCTATCGGCTCCCGTCTTGGCTCCCATCACATTCATTCATTCGCCAATCCATTCATTTTCACCCTTTGAGGCTCTCAACCATGGCAGATGACCAAATCACAGATTTCCCCGGCAAAGACATTGACGTCCACTTCGACAAGAGCCTGTGCATCGGCGTCGCCGAGTGCGGGCGCGCATCCGGCGACCTATTCCAAAAAGGCCGCAGCCCCTGGTGCATGCCAGACGCCAGCACCCCAGCAGAGGCGCGCGAGATCGTCGAGCGCTGCCCCAGCGGCGCCCTGAGCTACACCGACAAAGTCGGCGGCACGGCGGAGCAGGTGCCTGCAGAGAATTGCGTCACCGTCGTCTCCGACGGCCCCCTCTACGCCACTGGGGATTTGCACATCGAAGGCGCGCCTGAGGATAAACCTGGGCTAAAAACCCGCGCTGCGCTGTGCCGCTGCGGGCAGTCGAAGAACAAGCCCTTCTGCGACAACTCGCATCGCGACAGTAATTTCCGCGACTATGGAGCGGTGGGTGACTCAGGCCCGGGACTGGAAAGCGCGGGCGGCCCGCTTGAGCTCAAGCCCATCGAGCACGGCCCATTGCTGGCAAAAGGCAACTTCAAAATCCGCGCCGCCAGTGGCCGCATTGCCTGGGCAGGGGAAAAAGTCGCTCTCTGCCGCTGCGGGGCTTCGGAGAACAAACCCTTCTGCGACGGCAAGCACCGCGAGATTGGTTGGTAATGAAGCGCGAGGCAAACAGGGAAGGAAGGAAAAGACGAGGTGGACCGCGGTTTTAAGCCGCGGCCACTTATACAATCTCAAATTGATTTTCGGTTTTGGGTCGGGTGACGGATGCTCACCCAAGAACGCATCAGTTGTTCTCGATGACAATCCGCGGGAATTTTGCCCCGTAGTCCTTCGCCTGCAGGGACAGCTTGGCAGCAGTCGTGCGGGCAATTTCACGGTAGATCTCGGCGATGCGCGATGTCGGCTCCGCAACCACACTGGGCGTGCCGTTGTCGGCCTCCTCGCGGATGTGAATATCCAGCGGCAGCGAGCCGAGCAGCTGCACGCCATACTGCTCAGCCATGGAAGCACCGCCGCCTTGGCCGAAGATGTGCTCCTCATGCCCGCATTTGGAGCAGATGTGAATGCTCATGTTCTCCACGATGCCGAGCACGGGCACTTCAACCTTCTGGAACATTTTCAGCCCCTTGCGCGCATCCAGCAGAGCAATATCCTGGGGTGTGGTGACAATGATGGCGCCTGAGACCGGCACCTTCTGCGCCAGCGTGAGCTGGGTGTCACCGGTACCGGGCGGCAGGTCGATGACCAGATAGTCGAGATCTCCCCAGTTGGTGTCATTGAGCAGCTGCTCCAGCGCCTGAGTCACCATGGGACCGCGCCAGATCATGGGCGTTTCCTCGTCGATCAGAAAGCCGATCGACATCGCCTCCAGGCCGTGACTCATCATCGGCTCGAGGCTGTTGCCGTCTTTCGATTCCGGCTTGCCGCTGATACCGAGCATGCGCGGCTGCGACGGACCATAGATGTCCGCGTCCAGGACGCCAACCTTGCCGCCCTCGGCCACCAAGGCCAGTGCGAGATTCACGGCCGTGGTCGATTTGCCCACGCCGCCCTTGCCGGAGGCAACGGCGATAATGTTCTTGACGTTGCCAATCGGCTTCAGCGACTTCTGCACCGAATGCGCCTTCACCTCCCAGTCGATATCAACCTGGGCGGCACTGACGCCGGGCACCGACTCGATACGCTCGCGCAGCGCAGCAGACAGCGCATCTTTCGCACCCTGGGCGGGAAAGCCCAGCGTCACCCGGACCTTGACCTGATCGCCCTCAATGTCGATGGACTTGACTAGCTTGGTCGACACCAGGTCGCGGCCCAGATGGGGTTCTGTGTAGCCTTTGATGGCTTCTTCGATGACGTCTTTGCTGAGGTCGGACATGTGTCGCTCCGTTGTCGCTTACTGTCTGGGAAAATTCGACTGCGCAAAATGGCGCAACACAGCGCCTGATCCGCCCCACGGGCCGCAGTCGGACTTGGTATCGTCCGGACGTGGTATCAGGAAATGCTAATTCAAGCAGGCAGCTGTAATGGTCAAAAACCAATCTAAGCCGCGAATCGTGGGTTTTAGCCTAACCGTCAAGCCCATTCTAGGCCAAACCGGGCATCGCGAGCACAGCCAAAAGCCTGAAATCAGCACGCAAACTCTGCTGGATAACAGCCTCTTGCCGAATTCCGCGAATTCCAGGCGCAAGCCATTCTCGGCTGTCGGTGCCGAAGTCCGCAACCCGAGGCTGGCAAGCTTCAGAGCAGGGTGCTAAGCCGCCCAGCGATAACTGCTATGCAGTCCGCCGAGCCACTGCTCACGCACCAGCTTGCGTGGTGTTTTGAAAAACTCTGGATCGTTCGCCGCTAGGTTGCCGGTCAGGTTCGGCAGAATCGGCGGCTCGACACCATTTGCCATGTGCGGCCTGGCGGTGTTGTAGTACGCCCGGAACTCAACCAGCAGCCGGTTCAAATGGCGGTCATTGAGTGGTTGGACATACCGCAACAGATCCTGATCAAGCGTGCGGTGAAAGCGCTCAACCACGCCGTTGTGCCACGGGCACTTGTAGCCGATGCGAATGGGCTTGATGCCCATGGCGGGCAGTGTCTGCTTGATGATGGGAAGGAAGGTACTGTCGCGATCCAACACGATGGCCTCGGGCATTGCATCCAAGTCCATGAAAGCGTTGCGCAGTTGTTGCGCCACCCAGGCTGCCGTGGGATGGTAAGTCGCGCGCGACCAGTGCAAGACCCGGCGCCCGTGGTCGATCAGATTCAAGATATAAAGTGTGTCTCCGGCCAAGTCCAAGGTGACCTTGAAATCGATGGCCATGACATATTGGTTGTAGAGAATGGTCAACCAACCCGGCTCTGACTCGCGCGGCGGTTGCTTGCCTTTTGGCCGTGGCGCAAAGCCATGAGCCTTGAGCATGCTGGCCACCGTCTTCTTGGCGATCCGCAGCTTCAGCTCGCCACCGGACAACATCCGCGCGATCCGACTGGCACTGTAATAGGGATGAGCGTTCTTGATGGCCAGGATGGCATCAACAACGAACGGTGGCGTCGGTGGGCGACCACGACGCTTACCCTCGGCGCTCTTCAGCGCATGTCGCCGCCGTCACTTGGCTTGCAGCCAGCGGATATCGGTCATGGGACCAAAGCGAAGAAAGCGCGTCAGCCAGGGCAACGGCCGACGCAGCCAAGCGATCAGCCATTTTTGCCAGACCTCGAGCCTGGGTAGTTTTCTCACCAGTCGTCGCTTGGCCGGAGGCGTCCCGCGCCCATCGGCCGAGACCACCTTCTGGCGCAGGCTTTTGAGCTCCAGCGACAGCACCTTCAACTGCAAGCGCCGCTTGGCCCAAGTGATGCGGTCGCGCCGGTAGCGCCGCACGCTCAGCAGGCCGACCACTAGCGCGATGGTAAATGTCAGCAGCGGTATCCACCAGGGAATCATTGCACCTCCGATGCGCAAAAAGCGGCGGAGGATACGCCAGGTAACTTGCTTGATTCAAGGAGAGTTGGCAGAATGTGCAGGGCGGAACCGTTCTAGACGGAATTAAACGGTCGTAGAAAAACTTACCCTCGATTCTGGACATTTCCTTCCGTCTGGTTCAAACTGCTGGCCATTGCTAACTGGCGAGGCGGCGCGATGAACCTGCACGAGATCACCCTGCGTCTGGTCGCCGCGGATGAAGAGCCGCGCTTCAACGCCCTGCTTGAGGAGCATCACTACCTGGGGGCTTCGGCAAAGATCGGTCACACCCTCTGGTATGTCGCCACCTGGCAGGAGCAGTGGCTGGCGTTGCTGGTGTTCAGCGCGGCCGCATGGAAGTGCGGCGCGCGCGATCGCTGGATCGGCTGGGATCGGCGCTATCAATTCGACCGGCTGCATCTGATCGCCAACAACGCCCGTTTTTTGATCCTGCCCGCGTGGCATGTGCCGAATCTCGCCTCGCGTGTGCTGGGGCTATGCGAGCGCCGGGTCAGCGCCGATTGGCCGGCGCGCTTCGGCTATCCGCTGTGGTTGCTGGAGACCTTCGTCGATCCGCGCCGGTTCGCCGGTACCTGCTATCGCGCCGCCAATTGGCTCGAGGTCGGGCAGACACGCGGGTATCGGCGCACCCGCGCCGGCTACAGCAACCGCGCCGATGGCGCCAAGCGGGTGTTTGTCCGCCCCTTGATCGCGCAGGCTCAAGCACGCTTGTCTCATCCAACACTTGATCCTGTCTATCACCATGGAGTCCCAAGACTGATGTTAAGTGCACAGCAGATGCGTTCGTTGCCCGAGTTCTTCGCCGATGTCCCGGATCCGCGCCGCAGCCAAGGCCGACGGCATCCGTTGCCGGTGGTGCTTGCCATCTCGGCCGCGGCGGTCTTGTGCGGGGCGCGCGGCTACAAGGCCATCGCTGAATGGGCGCAGGACCTCAGTCAGACCGCCCGTGCGCGTTTTGGCTGCCGCTATCGCAATGGCCGCTATGAGGTGCCCAGCCGCACCCGCATCCGCGATGTCCTCACGCGGGCGGACCCCAACGCCGTCGATCGAGCACTGCAGGGTTGGAACGCGCAGATGGCCACCGAGGACGAGGGCTTGGCCCTTGATGGCAAGACGATGTGCAACGCCATCGACGCCGAGGGAAACCAGACCCACATCCTCGGTGTCGTTGGACATGAGTCCAAGCGCTGTCACACCCAAAAAAAGTCGGCTCTCTGCCCGTCAATGGCAGCGATGAGCTGAAACGCACCCCAAAAAAACAGTGGGAGATCGGGATGGCGATCCCGGTGCTCGATTCCCTCAACCTCACCGGCAAAACCCTCACCGCCGACGCGCTCCTCACCCAGCGCAAGCTCGCTGCCTACCTGGTCCAACGCGGCGCGCACTACGTTTTTATCGCCAAGGATAACCAACCGACCCTCGCGGCCGATATTCGGTTGAACTTCCAGGATCGTGGCGAACCGGACTTCCGCGAGCGCCCGGAACTCAAGCACGGGCGCATCGAAAGCCGCGCGATTTGGACCTCCACGAAGCTCAACGCGTATCTCGACTTCCCCGCTGTCGGTCAGGTCTTCGTCATTGAGCGGACCATCACGAACAAGAAGACTGGCAAGACGACCATCGAAACGGTCTACGGCCTCACTGATCACACCCCCGAGAGCGCCAGTCCCTAGCGCTTGCTGGCCTTTAACCGTAGCCACTGGGGCGTTGAAGCCCATCACTGGATCCTCGACTGGAACTGGGATGAGGATCGCTGCACCATCCGCACCGGCCATGGACCGGAAAACATGACCCGCCTGCGCCGGTTCGCCACTGGCCTGATCAAGGCGAAATCCACCGACTCCGTCTCGGCAACCATTGATAAACTCGCGCGCAAGGTTCGCCGTGTCTTCGACTATCTGGGGATGACGGCGAACTCAGTGCCACGTGCTGCTCGAGCAGCGCCTGTCAGCTAGAACGGATTTGCCGTGGCGCTCTGAATCGCGCAGGTGCCGGCCAAGCCTCTCCCACTCCCGCCCCCGAATCGGCTAAACTCGGCCCATGACAGCCGACACCCAAGCCGCTGACCCCAGCGAGAAACCTGACTACGACAGCCCCTGGAAAGAAGCGCTGGAGCGGTTCTTCCCGGAGTTTCTGGCGCTGCTGTTCCCGGCCATCCATACCGAGATCGACTGGTCGCAAGGCGTGCAGTTTCTGGACAAAGAATTCCAGCAAATCGTGCGCGAAGCCAAGACCACCCGGCGCTATGCCGACAAGCTGGTCGGGGTCTATCGGCGTGATGGCACGCCGGTGTGGGTGCTGATCCATATCGAAGTGCAAGGCGACCCGGAAACCGTCTTTGCCGAGCGGATGTTCACTTACCACTATAAAATCCGCGATGTCTACCAGGTGCCGGTCGCGAGCCTGGCGGTGCTGGCCGATACCAATCGCCGTTTCCGGCCCAAGTCCTACAGCGCGGCGCTGTGGGGCTGTCGGGTGCAATTTGACTTCCCGATGGTCAAACTGCTTGACTACGCCGAGCCGGAGCGTTGGGCGGGGCTGGAAGCCAGTGACAATGTCTTCGCCCTGGTCGTGATGGCCCAAATCCGCGCCAAGGAGACCGACGATGCCGAGACCCTGAAACGCTGGAAATTTCGCCTGATGCGACTCATGTATGATCGCGGCTACGAGCGCACGCTGATTGAAGAACTTTTCCGGCTGATTGATTGGATGATCCGCCTGCCTGAAGGGCTGGAAGCGGAGTTTCGCCGGGAACTCTATGAATTAGAGGAGCAATGCCAGATGCCTTATGTCACGACTGTTGAGCGAGCGGGGATTGAGAAGGGGAAAAAACTGGGAGTGCAGCAGGGCGAGGCCAGGACATTGCTGCGCCAGCTCGATCAAAAATTCGGCCCTGAAGCCGTGCAAGCCCATCGCGAGCGCATCGAAACGGCCGAGCTTGAGCAACTCGACACCTGGTTGGATCGCATCCTCACCGCCGAGACGCCCGAGACCATCTTCCACTGAGGCGCGGGCCGCGCTGGCAACATCACCTGTAATGGTCAAAAACTAATCCCAGCCGCGAGTCGTGAATTTTAGCCTGACTGTCAAGGCCATTTTAGGCCAAACCAGGCATCGTAAGCGCAGCAGAAAGTCCGAAACCAGCTCGCAAACCCGGCTGGATACCATCCCGCTGCCCAAGACCCCGAATTCCAGACGCAAGCCACTCTCGGCTGTCGGTGCCGAAATCCGCGACCCGAGGCTGGCAAGCTTCAGAGCAGGGTGCTAAGCCGCCCAGCGATAACTGCTATGCAGTCCGCCGAGCCACTGCTTACGCACCAGCTTGCGCGGTGTCTTGAAAAACTCCGGATCGTTCGCTGCCGGGTTGTTGGTCAGATCCGGCGGAATCGGCGGCTCGACACCATTGGCCACGTGCGGCCTAGCGGTGTTGTAGTACGCTCGGAACTCAACCAGCAGCCGGTTCAAATGGCGGTCATTGAGTGGTTGGACATATCGCAACAGATCCTCATCAAGCGTGCGGTGAAAGCGCTCAACCACGCCGTTGTGCCACGGGCACTTGTAGCCGATGCGAATGGGCTTGATGCCCATGGCCTGAAAGGGGCCTGGCCCGAATGGCACTAAGATAAGCGCAAGGGATTGAAAACAATTGGGTAAGGCTGGCAGCTAGGGTGATACGGTGAAATCGCCAAATCAAACCAACCACCCGAGGAGCCAGCCTTCATGCATGCTAACCATCGCCCGGGCTTGGAGCAACAGAAACAGATTCAGCGTCGCGCCGAGGAGACCGACTCCTACGCGTTCTTCAACGTGTTGACCAGTTCGCAACTGCTCGACGGAGTCGAGGCACTCTTGCCAGCGCATCGCGAACGCGTGTTTCCGCCGACGGAGACATTGTCGATGTTTCTGGCGCAGGTACTCGCCGACGATGGCAGCTGCCAGCAGGCGGTCGACGACGCGGCGATCAAGCGCATCATTGGCGGTCTGCCGCGCTGCGCGGCGAGCACCAGTGCATACTGCCAGGCCCGCGCACGCTTGCCGGCAGAGGTGGTCTCGACGCTGGTGCGCCAGGTGGGAGGCATGATCGGTGCGGGCACACCGAACTGGTGGCATACGTGGAATCGCCCGGTGCGCCTGGTCGATGGTGCGACCATGACCATGGCTGACACGGAGGAGAACCAAGCGGTCTATCCGCAGCCGAGCAGCCAGAAACCCGGCTTGGGCTTTCCGATCTGCCGCATGGTGGCACTGATCTGTTTGGGCAGTGGCGCACTGCTCGATGCCGCCACTGGCCCGTGCGAAGGCCAGTGTGGAAGCAGGGGCAGCGATGAGCAGACGTTGCTGCGCGGCATGCTCGATGCGCTCGCTGCGGACGATATCCTGCTCGGCGACGCCTTCTACCCGACCTACTTTCTGCTCTGCGAATTAGTGCGCCGGGGCGTCGATGGGCTGTTCGAGCAGTACGGCGCACGCAAACGCAGCACCGACTTCAAAACCGGGGAGACGCTCGGCGCGCGTGATCATTTGGTGGTGCTGGAGAAACCAGAAAAAGCGACCGGATTGGATGACGCAGGAGCAGTACGCGCAAGCCCCGGAAACGCTGAAGGTGCGCGAGTTCGCAGCCGGTGGGAAAATCATGGTCACCACCTTTCTGGATGCCAAAGCGGCCCCGAAGAACAAACTCAAGGTGCTCTACCTGCGCCGCTGGAACGTGGAGCTGGATCTGCGCAACATCAAGACCACCCTCGGCATGGCACAACTGCGCTGCAAGACCCCGGAGATGGCCATCAAGGAACTGTGGGTCTACCTACTGGCCTACAACCTGATCCGCTTGCTGATGGCCCAAGCCGCTTTGCTGGCCGACCAAGTTCCCAGGCAACTGAGCTTCAAGCACACCGTGCAGGTCTGGTCATCCTGGCAGCAACGCGGCGGGGCAACGCCCAATGGTGTTTGCGTGCTTGCCGTACTGAATCTGATTGCCGAGCCGCGCGTCGGTCTGCGACCCGGTCGCATCGAGCCGCGGGCGCTGAAACGTCGAGCCAACGCCTACCCGCTGCTGACCAAGCCGAGGAAAGCCGCTCGCGCTGAAGTCCGCGAACATGGACATCCGAAAAAACAACGCTGAATCAAACCGGTATCCAGCTCATCGCAATGCGCCATCGCTTATCTTAGTGCCATTCGGGCCAGGCTCGAATTGTTTTCCCAAGCCAACACCAAGAACTGCATTAAGCCCAGCGACTGGGCCGAGGCCACCTGGCAGCCGCTCAAAAGCCAAGGCCAGCGCCTGCTCAAAGAGGGCAAGCCGATGGAGTCCGAGGAAGACAACCGCGCCGAGCTAAGGCACCAGGCCGAGGCGTTCCCGGCCAAGCAGCTGCCGATCTTGAAGGTGCTGCAGGTGGTGTAGGGTAGGCGGTTACAATCACCGCCATGCTCTGGACCACCGACCTTGCCGCCGCCCAACACTGCGCCGCCCGCGCCGACTTCAGCGGTTGCCTGGCGCGCTGCCAGACCCTCGCCAGGGCGCACGCTAACGACCCCGAGGCCCTGTTGAGCATCGGCGCCCTGCTGCTGTCCGCCGGTCTGCTCAGCGCCGCCGAGACCTGCTTCGAGCGAGTCTGCACCCTGGCACCCAAGGATGCCCGCCCTTGGGTCAACCGCGCCAATCGCGCCCGCGAGGCTGGCGAGCACGCCCGCGCCCGCCAGATCATGCAGGCCCTGCTCGAGCAGTTCCCCAACCATCCCGTGATCCGCCGCACTGCGCTCACCAGCCTGGAATACGATCCCGAGGCCACCGCCACCGAGCGCTTTGCCCAAGCCCGCGCCTGGGGCCAGTGGGCGCAGACCCGTGCGGGCGGCCCACATCCGCGCCCGCCGCTGGTGCCGCGCGACAGCCGCCCGCTGCGGGTTGGCTATGTCTCCGCCGACATCTGCCAGCACACCGTCGGCCTGTTCATCAAAGACGTCCTGGCCGCCCATGATCCAGCCCGGATCACCCCCATCGTCTATCACGCCGGCCAAGTGCGCGACTGGGTCACACAGCAGATCAGCCAATCCGTTCAGTTACGCGAGGTCAGCGCCCTGGATGATGCCGCGCTGGTCGCGCAGATTCGCGCCGACCACATCGATGTCCTGATCGACCTCTCCGGCCACACCGCCGGCTCGCGCCTGAGCGTATTCGCCCACCGCCCCGCGCCGGTGCAAGTGAGCTGGCTGGGTTATTTCGCCACCACGGGCCTGACGGAGATCGATGCCGTGCTGCTGGACGCCTGGCACGCACCACCGGGGACCGAGGATCAGTTCATCGAGCCGACCTTGCGTCTGCCGACAGGACGCTTCTGCTACCAGCCGGTGCCCTGGGCGCCAAAGGACCTGTCACCACCGCCGGTTGCGCACAGCGCTCGGATTACCTTCGGCAGCTTCAACAACACCGCCAAGCTCAATGACGGCGTCTACGACCTCTGGGCTCAGATCCTGGCGGTGGTGCCGGATTCCCGCCTGCTCCTCAAGTGGCGCACCTTCAACGACGCGGCCTTGCGCCAGCGGGTGACCCAAGCCTTTGTGGCTCGCGGCATCGCCGCCGAGCGCATTGAGCTGCGCGGCCCCAGCTTTCATGCCGACCTGCTGAAAGAATACGCGGAGCTGGACATCGCGCTTGATCCCTTCCCCTTCACCGGCGGCCTGACCAGCTGCGAGGCGCTGTGGATGGGTGTGCCCGTGATCACCTGGCCGCAAGCGCGCGTGGTGAGCCGCCAGACCCACGCGGTGCTGCACCAGATCGGCCTGCAGGAGTGCTCCGCGAAACACCCTGACGCGTTCGTGCGCCTTGCCACGGAACTGGCCGCGGATACCCCGCGCTTGCGCGCCCTGCGCTGCGGCCTCAGAGCGCAGATGCAGGCGTCTGCGCTGATGGATGTGGCGGGCTTTGTCCGCAGCCTGGAGGAGACGTTGATCCAGCTCTATCGGCAGATTGAGGGGGATGTGGCCGAGGGCTGAGCATTGCGCATCGCATCAATCCCCGCACAACCTGTTGCCTGGTAACGATGGCTGTTACGCATTACACCTATGCCGTCAAAATCCGAAACTCGGTTGCTTTGGCAATTGGACGCACATGCCGCTTCTCCCGCTGCATATCGACGATGCCGTAATTCGACAGGGTCTTGAGCGTACGAGAAAGGTTGCTGGGCTTGCGGCCGGTGGCTTCGGCCAGCGCTGTAATCGACTCCGGCTGGGTCTCGCTGATGACCTTCAGCAACGCGCGATTATCATCGCTCAGCACTTCGGCAAGCGACTTCATTGAGGTGAACCAGACCTTGGGATCGCCGGGCTTTGGCCGGTACTCACCCCGGGCGATAGCCAGCATTCGAGCGCGGATTTTTTCCTGCGGCATGATCCCGATCACAATGGCCTTCATGGTTGTTGAACCTCCAGCAGTACGCGGTCCACATCCGCGAAGAAGTCTGTCAGTAGTTGGTGGGCATCCTGAAATTCATAGGGCACCCCTGTGTCCGAGCGGTGCCGGTGCTTGTGATCGAAGGTCAGAATGCGCCCGGCGTATTTGAACGTTCTCGACGGTTTGACCGCGTGCGCGTTGTCATAACCGAGTATGCGCTGCCCGGATGGCTCGTGGAGCGTCAGCGAGTAGCGAATGCCGTGCGGGATCTCGCTTGTCGGCTCAACCCGCCATGCCACGATCTTGAGCCAATAGCCATGGCCCTGCTCGATGACCTGATTGTGCAGATCAAGGAGGGTGTCGATTCCAGAATCCTCACGCATGCCGTAGCATATCATCGGCTGATACTAGTTGCTGCGTCCAAGAATTTGGAGGCTACCGCTGCCCTACCCGAACCCGGCGCGGTTTGAAATCAAAGGAAATCAAAGGATAAAATCAAAGGGGCCATATATGGTCCGCCCCGCGATGCAAGAGGAAAATCGCTGATTTGGTCGAAGGAAACGTTGCGGCCATATATCCGGCATCGTTGAAGGATCATCATCGAAGTCGATCCCGTGCCCTGATGGAATTCGCGTACCTTGCCGTCCTCAATCAGGTTCTCAGTCTCAGCCTAAGCTGGCTTTGGCCCCTTCCAGGTTCTCGGCAAGGCGGTCGTACCTTTCATGCCATCACAGTGATGTTCACTCTCAGCAACTCGTGGTGTGGAACTCGGTTGGAAGCCCGTTCAGGGCTGGTTAGTCGTAATTGTTCGTCGCTAGCGAGGCGTTACGCCGTCACGGCTGCAGGTCCAGGCTTCGCCAGCGCGCCACGCTCGGCATCGAAGGCTTTCCTGGTGGTCATCACCGCCCAGGCGATGCGAGTGAGCTTGTTGGCCATCGCCACAATGGCGACGTTTGGATGACGGCGTTGTTTCAGGTTCTTGGCCCAATGGCTGACGGCATCCTCCTTTTTCTCAATCCAACGCATCATCGCGCGTGCACCGTGAATCAACAGCTGACGCAGATAGACATCCCCGCGCTTGCTAATCCCCAGCAGGCGCGGTTTTCCGCCGGTGTAATGCTGTCGTGGCACCAGCCCCAGCCAGGCGGCCAACGTGCGGCCATTGGCGAACAGTCCCCAATTGTCGCCCAAGGTGGCGATCAAGGCGGTAGCCACCAACGGGCCGACGCCGGGGATAGTCCTCAACAGCTGCACAGACTCGCTGGCGTCGGCTATGGACTGGATCTGGGTATCGTAGTGCTTGACCCGCGCATCGAGGTGGCGCAATTCTTCCAAGAGACCGTGGAGTTCCTCGCGGAAGCGTTCGCTGAGTCTGTTCTCGGCATCCTCCAGGATCTCAGGCAGACGACGCATGGCTGCCGCTCGGCCTTGAGGCATGACGATGCCATATTCAGCCAGCAACCCGCGTGCCTGATTGACCAGCGCGGTGCGCTGGGAGATGACCTGGGAGCGCATGCGGTGAATGGCTTGGATGTCTTGCTGTTCGATGCTCTTGATGGGGACGAAACGCTGGCGTGGACGTTGAGCCGCTTCACAAATGGCCTCGGCATCAGCGGCATCAGTTTTGTTGTTTTTCACAAAGGGCTTGACGAACTGCGGAGCGATCAGCACCACCTCATGGCCAAAGCCCTGGAAGGTGCGCGCCCAGTGGTGGGCGCTACCGCAGGCTTCCATGGCGATGCGACAAGGCGGCTGTTGGGCGATGAAGGCACTTAAGGCCCCACGCGAGAGCTTGCGACTGAAGACGGTCTCGCCGTTGGCGTCAACGCCAAAGGCGTGCACACTATTCTTGGCCAAATCGATGCCGATGGTTGTCACGGGTTCTTTGCTAAACTTTGCCATGGTTCTGCTCCGCTTTCGGTTGACGCTGGGTGGTTTGTCCACCGCCTATTTTGCCCGCTGTGGGCTCGTTTTAGGAGCGGGGTGGACCATCCCATTACCGTGAAAGATGCAGGTAGCTTGAGGCAAACCACCCCCTGACCGCTTGGCGGCCTGAAAAAAACGGATTGTCGCGGCGGCTCAGGCTGGAATGTAGTGGTACTTCCTGAGCATCCGAATCCAACGCGGTGCGTTGCGTTCAACGCTGATGGCTTCGTAGTTGACCGTGGCATCCCGGTAATAATCGCCACGGTGGATCAACACGAAGACGATTTTCAAAATTTTGTGGGCCAGCGCGAAGATCGCCCGTTTTCGCCCACGACGAACGAGCAAGACTTTGAACTTCTCAGCCAACGCACAGCGGGTGCGGCTGGCCGCATGGGCGGCCTCGCAGAGAATCCGTCGGACATAGGGATTGCCCTTGCGCGCGCGTGCGCTCTTGCGCTTGCCGGCCGATTCGTTGTTGCCTGGACAAACACCCGCCCAGGCGGCGAGCTTCTCGGGAGAGCCGAACGCGTCCATGTCGGTGCCGATTTCCACCAACAGCATGGCCGCGCCGGGCGCGTCGAGCCCGGGAATGGTCTGCAAGGCATGCAGCAGCGACTCATGGGGCTGCAGAGCGCTGAGCAAGTGGTGTCGAAACACCTCGATGCGCGCTTCGAGCTCTTCGATGTGGGTGAGAATCTCCCGTAGAACAAACCGATGGGTGTCGCTGAGTTCCCCATCGAGCGCATCGAGCAATTCCTCTTGCGTGGCCTTCAGCCGCTTGCTTGCGTAGCTCAAGACCTGTTGTGGCGTCTCCCCGGCCAACAGCCCCTTGATCATCGCCCGCGCCGAGGTGCCGTGGATGTCACTGACCACCGCCGAGAGGCGAATGCCCCCGTCAGTGAGCACCTTGTGCAAGCGGTTCTTCTCCCCGGCCAGAATGCCGGTGAATTTCTGCATCTGGCGCGAGACCAAGCGCAGTTCGCGCAGATTCTGCGGCGGCACGAAGCTGCCCGTGAGCAGCCCGCTGCGCGCGAGGATCGCCAACCATTGCGCATCGGCGATGTCGGTCTTGCGCCCAGGCACCTGTTTGACATGACGGGCATTGACCACCAAGGCGGCTATGCCCACCCGTTCCAGGGCCGCATAGGGGCTCTTCCAGTAGATGCCGGTGCTTTCCATGACCACCACCTCGGGCGCGAAGGAGGCCACCCACTCGGCCAGGGCGCGGCGCTCACGTTTGAACCCGCCAAACTCCTTCAACTCAACCCGTACCTCACCATCGGCGTCCGCAATCAACGCACAGGCGGTGATCTTCGCATGATGAATATCCAACGCCACAACGCTGTTAAAGATCGGTGTCAGTTCCATGCGCGCTCCCCAACGATTACACTGACGACAGGGAGCCCGCGCAGGCCGCCACCGACATCCCTCTCAGGCGGTGTGCGCCTGGACCTCTTTACCGTGCGCTCTGTGGCGATGCATTCCGGGGTTCGGAGCAGCGGCGGCGGGTCACGTTAGGAATCAGGATCAAGTCGCCAAATAGTTGACCGACCTCGCTGCCCGGGCTCCCCCTTAGCATCTTTCATTTTCCGGGGTGCCGCTACCCCTGCATGACCGTTAGACCAGTCGATCTCGGCATGGATGGCTGGGAACAGCAACGCGAGAAACTCCGGGAAGAACTTCTCCAGGGCTTCCTTCCAGGGGCTGTCGTAGTCGTTCGCGGCGCTGGTGTCGGCGGCTTGGGTGTCGGCTGTCATGGGCTGAGTTTAGCCGATTGCCGTTGATTGGGTGTGAGCCACGCTACCCCGGCACATGCCCCAGCGCCAACGCCCGCAGCGCAGCCTCCGCCAGCGGCTGTCGATGCGGTTGCATCTACACCACCATGGCATGGCGCCGCTAACCGCGCACCCAGGCGTCGGCCTGAACTTGTCCCTGTGCGCTCGGTGCTAAGCCGAGCCAATCAATGAGCCGTTTGCGTGAGGCAGGGTCCTGGCGAAAGCGCTCGAAATTCAGCATCAGTGCGTCATCAGGCTGGGCGAGGAGGTGTTCGAAGATGGCCTGATAGAGTCTGCTCGCGCCTGCGGCGCCGTAGGGCGCCCCCCAACCACGGCGCTGTCGCGATGTTTCGATGGCGCTGAACGGGCGCATCATGATCAGCCAGCGGGGGTTACAGATGGCGGCCATCTCAGGCATCACGAAGGCCAGCAGGGGATGTTTCAGAACCAGCTGTGTGCTGCCGTTGGATCTGGCTTGCGCGCATTGGTCCTGCCACCATGACTGAAACCAGTCGGCAAACCCCTCGCCGCGCTGCGCACGGCGGCACAACTGCTGCTCATCCACCGCCTCAAGCAAAGCCGCGCGCAAGGCGGTGGGCTCGTAGCTGCTCGGCGTCATGGGGTCATTGAGTTGCAGATGCGGTGGGCAGCTGTAGGCACCCAGGCGCTCTAATACCTCATTTCAGCTTAACTTGCGGATATAAGTGCTTCAACTTCACACGCGCTTTGTCGTTGGTGAATTGCCAGTCGACGCCGATTTGGGCCTCGTTGCGTTGTTCTGCCCAGGCGGCGGTTTCGCGGCGAAGCGTTTCGATATCGCCGATGCGGCGGTCTAGGCACTGCTTGGTCATGACACTGAGTTCGATTTCGGCAATGTCCAACCAGCTGCCGTGCTTTGGGGTGTAGTGGATTTCCAAGCGCTCGATCAACCGCCGCGCTTCCTCAGGTGGGAAGGCTTTGTACAGAGAGGCGGGCGTATGCGTATTGAGGTTGTCCCAGACGATAACGACTTTCTCGGCTTCGGGATAGTCCACGTCCAGCAATGTCTTGATTTCTTGGGCTAAATCGATCGCGGTTTTGGTTTCGCGCACACTGACTTTGCGCCATTGCCCCAAGGGTTCTGTGATCATGAAGTTCACCGCCGTACCGGCGCGCTCATATTCATAATCGTAGCGTTCGGGTTGGCCCGGTTGCATCGGCAGGGGCTGGCGTGTCTCGGCAATCAACTGGGTCGGTTGTTCATCAATGCAGACAACTGGCTTCTTGGGGTCGTAGGGGCGGCGGTAGACCTCCAGGACATCTTCCATTTGCGCCACAAAGGCGGCGTCTTCCCCGGGGGGAATCACCCAGCACTTGCGCCGATGCGGTTGGAGTGCGTTTTTTTTAGTGCGCGCATCACCGTGGGTGCCGAGATGCTCTCAACGACATCCAGTTCCACCAACTTCCCCGCGAGTAAATTCAACGTCCAGCGCGCGTATCCGGGAGGCGGCTCGCTACAGGCAATTTGCACCAACCGCGCCTGCTTTTCCCCATCGAGCAGGGGCTCGCAGCTCGGGTGCTCACGTTGCTTGCGTGAAAGCGCCGCTTCAAATCCTTGTTCGACGAACCGCTCGCGAATGCTGAAGACAGTGCGCGGCGCGCAACCGAACGCCTCAGCGGCTTGTGCATCGCTCCAATTCGCCCCTTCGGCATCGACCTTGAGCAATACATTCGCATGTTTGATCTTCTGCGCCGCCGCTTGCCCTTTGCTCACCAGGTCTTCCAACAAACCACGCTCTTCATCGCTGAGACGGACTACATATTTCTTTGTCATAGCGGTATCTCCTTCTGCAATGCTCTAAGAGATACCACTAGCGGCTTGTTTTCGCAACATAAGCCGAAATAAGGTACTAGATAGCCGGTTAACGCGGTGGTGCCACTGGAGAAGGCGCCTAGCACGCAGCCTCGCGCGCCGCGCGCCGTCGTTGGCCAGTTCGGTGGCGATGCGCACAAAGCCGTCGTCGTCCTCGGCGATCAGCTCCGGCAAGCCCACGGTGGACAGGATGCTGGTCGCATGACGCCCCGGCCAGGTGCCGCCGCGTAGGGTCACCACGGGCACGCCCATCCACAAGGCCTCGATGGTGGTGGTACAGCCCCCGTAGGGCTGGGTATCCAGGGCCACATCAACGCCATTGTAGGCCTCAAACACCGCTCTGCGGGGTGCGCCGCCTTCCAACAGCAGGCGCTCTGGGGCGATGCCGGCGGCGGCGAAGCGCGCATGCAGGTTGCGCTGCTGCAGGGGATCATCCAGGGAGCGATACTTGAGCCGCAGGCGGGCCTCGGGGTTGGCGGCCAACACTCTTGACCAGAGCGCGATGGTCCGCGCCGAGAACTTGGTCGGGTTGCTGAAGCTGCCAAAGACGACGACGTCGGGCTCGGGGGGGGCGCGCGCCGCCGAGAGGATCGCACCATCGGCACGGGCTTCACGGTAATGCAACGTCAGCAGTCGGTTACTATGGGTTCCTGGATGCTGCGGGACGATACGCAAGGCCTGCTCATAGGCCTGCAGGGCGTCATCGAAACGCCCGAGGTCCTTAAGAGCATTGCCCCGGTTGAAGTGCGCCTGGGCATCATCGGGCTTAAGCGCCAAGGCTTGGTCATAAGCCTGTAGGGCCTCCTCCAAGCGCAAGAGGGCTTGCAACATGACACCGTGGTTGCAGTGATAGGCCGGAACTTGATCATTGTTGCGAATCGCGCGGCGAATGAGTGCCTCGGCGCCGGCGGGGTCGCCGCGCTGGTACAGAACCAACCCCAGACGATGCAGGGCCTCGGCGTGTGCGGGGTTCTGGGCGATGAGTTGCCGGTAGCCTGCTTCGGCTGTCTGCAGATCACCACTTTGATGCGCTTGCATAGCCTGCTGATAGCGCTCGCCTGGCGCGTTTATGGAGCTGTCAGCTCGCTGGTGCACCGCGAGGTATTCTCGCAGCCTTTGGACACCGCCTTCATCCAGAGCGCTGCTCTGCGCTTGGGCGACCAGGGATTGCGCCTCGTCGGGGCGTGCGCAGCGCACCAAGGCATCGGCACTGCTGAGCCAGTATTGGGTGACCGCGGGATTGCCCGCGCGTGCCGTCTCAAACAGCGCAAGCGCAGCAGCGATCTGATTCACGGAAACGGCCAGCACGCCAAGGTTGTGGTTCGCGTCGGGATGCTTGGGCTGTACCTGCAAAATGGCCCGATACAATCGCTTGGCATCCTGGAGCTGGCCGGCGCGATGATGCGCTACCGCCTGGTTTAGCGCCTCCGGGATCGGGATCTGCTGATTGGAACTGGGTGTTGTTTCACGCGGGTGATTCATCGTGGTTCTTGCTCGTGTTCACGACACGCGCAGCGGCCCTACACCACCCCCAACGCCTTCAACATCGGCAGCTGCTTGGCCGCGAACGCCTCGGCCTGTCGGGCCAACTCGGCGAGATGGTCAGGTCCGAGTCCCCGATTCGCAGGTCAGTAGATTTTTGACGATTGCCGACTGCGCGTCCTTGCCGGGATGATCCAACGGACATCAATCCGCTGGAAGGGAAATACACCCAGGATGAATCGTTTTCAGGGAATTGAAATGCGGATCGGTTGTGATGAAGCGTTCGCAACCGTGATACCTGGCGATTGCTACATGGACGGCATCCATCGCCTTCAACCCTTCGACACGCGCCAACTCCAACGCATCAACGAACACTGACGCTGGAATACGCAAGGCGTGATTGGCGTCAAGCAGGCCAAGATACAGATCGAGCAGTTCATTCTGCTTCAAGCGCGGCGGTCTAATCAGCACCTCTAGCCGCACGGCGTCGGACGCGCACAATTCCCAACCATCCTCTGCCAGGGCCGCAAGTGCAGCGCGAATCGGTGGTCGATATTGGTCCTACCCTTCAACCAGGGTAATCCAGACACAGGCATCGACATAGGCGAGTTTCATCTCGACTCGCGAAAGTCGTGCAATGCATCGAGTATTTCTCGGTGACTGCGACGTGGAACATCAACCACGTCGACCTTGTCGATCATGGCGGACAAAGCACGCCACTGCGGCGACGATTGGCTTACCCTATCCTCAATGCTGATACGCACATACCGTCCGCGATACCGATCCGGGACCCGTACCGTTAGCACACCCTCTTGCGAGACCTCAGCTTCAATCTGCATGGGGAAACCTCTGATTGGCATATTCATTCAGAGAAAACTCAACAGGTTTTCTATGGGTGGTTCGGGGTATTGATCACCATGGCGAAAGTGTAGCGGATTGTGCGGCTGCGGGCACAGCCGCTCGCGGCGCCGAGTGCCCCACAAAAAAGCCCCGAGGCGCGAACCTCAGGGGCCGAACGGTGAAACCTGCAGCAGCCAGGGCAGTTTGATGAGCCTGAGCAGACTATTTGCGGGAATCGGCCGCGATTCTGAGCAAATTCAGTGAGGGAAAACAAAAAACCCCCTCAAACAACTTGACGCAAGTTGCCCGAGAGGGCTGTCTCCGAATTTCGCCAAAAACCAGGAGACAGTCCCAGTGTGTCACGCCTTTCTTGCCGACACGAACTTTTACCACCTGCTCACCCGGATCGACGAGTCGATTGCCGAGGAAGTCCGCGCGGGCGGCTGTGACTGCGGTGGTGCGTTGCACAGCGCCCGTTATCCGCGTAAGCCCCGAGGTGTTGTGCGTGGCGTCTTGGATGAGAGCTACCAGAGCCGTCTGAGTTTCTGCTGTGCCGCGGACGGGTGCCGGCGGCGCAGCACCCCGCCTTCCGTTCGGTTTCTGGGCCGCAAGGTCTATCTCGGGGTCATCGTCGTGCTGATTTCCGCCCTGCATTGCGGGCTGAGCGCATCGCGTCGCCAGCGCTTGATCAAGACGCTCGGTGTCACCGTCCAAACCCTGCGGCGGTGGCAGCACTGGTGGCGTGAGCAGTTTGTGCAAACCCGCTGCTTTCGATCCTTGGCTGGTCTGTTGATGCCGCCGATCGCCACCGAGCACCTGCCAGGATCCCTGCTGGAAAAATTGAGCGCAAAAGCGTTGTCCGAGCGCGTCGTGCAACTGCTGATATTGATCGCCCCGAGCACGACAGCGACAGGCTCGCTGTAGGGCAACGCCAACCCGCAGAAGACCTCATCGCGCCGCTGGGCGGCGCCTTCTAGACTCCCGGTGATGTGTGAAACAACTGGGAGGTGAAGACGAATGTCCGATGACAACGGCCTCGGTGATCCCGATGGTTGGGCGCGGTTGCGCTTTGCCATTATTGGTCCTTTATTGGCTGATCCTGCGCCGGCGAACGCGCTGGGCGCGCGGCTGAAGGCGCTAGCGGCCAAGTCATGGCGTCATCCGGTGACTGGGCGGGCGGTCAGTTTTAGCTTTGGGACCTTGGAGCGCTGGTATTACCTCGCACGCGATGCCCAAGACCCGGTGACCGCACTGCGCCCGCGCCGGCGCAGCGATGCCGGGGAGCAGCGCGCGCTGAGCCCGCGCCTGATGGAGGCCGTACAGGCGCAATACCGCGACTACCCCGGTTGGACGGTGCAGCTGCATTACGACAACCTCGCCGCCTTGTGCGCGGGCGATGAAACCCTGGGGCCGCTGCCCTCCTATGCCACCGTGCGCCGCTTCATGAAGCGCGCGGGCCTGCACCGCCGGCGTGTCCCGGCGCGCAAGACACCCGGGGCCGAGCAGGCCGCGCGGCGCCTGGAGGCCTGCGAGGTGCGCAGCTATGAAGCCCAGTATGTCCATGCCTTGTGGCATCTGGACTTTCATCATGGCTCGCGCAACGTCCTCACCCGGGGTGGCGTCTGGGTCAAGCCCCTGCTGCTGGCGGTCATCGACGATCACTCGCGCCTGATCTGCCATCTGCAGTGGTACCTCGATGAGACCACCGAGACCTTGGTGCATGGTCTGGGACAGGCGTTGCACAAGCGCGGGCTGCCGCGCGCCCTGATGAGCGATAACGGCGCGGCAATGCAGGCCGAGGAATTCACCGCCGGATTGCATGCGCTGGGCATCCTCCACGAGCCGACCCTGCCGTACAGCCCGTATCAGAACGCCAAGCAGGAGCGCTTCTGGGCCACGCTGGAAGGCCGCCTGATGGCGATGCTTAAGGGGCTGGAGGAGCTGAGCCTGCAGCGGCTCAACACCCTCACTCAGGCGTGGGTGGAGCAGGAGTACCACCGCAAGGTCCACAGTGAGACCGCCGCCACGCCGCTTGCGCGTCTTCTCGATGCGCCCAACGTGGGGCGCCCCTGTCCGGACAGCGAGCAGGTCCGCGCCGCTTTTCGTTGTCGCGTCCAACGCCGTCAGCGCCGCAGCGATGGGACGCTCAGCCTGGCGGGCAAGCGCTTCGAGGTGCCGGCGCGCTTGCGTCACCTTGAGCAACTGCATATCGCTTATGCCCGCTGGGATCTGAGTGCTGTGGACGTGGTTGATCCCCACTCGGGCGCCATCCTCTGCCGCCTCTATCCCCTCGATAAAGCCGCCAATGCCTCCGGGCAGCGTCGGCGCCTTGAGCCCGCCGGCGCACCGCCACCGCCATCACAACGCGCCACGACGCTGCCACCGTTGCTGCGCGACTTGCTCGCCGAGTATGCCGCCACCGGTCTGCCGCCGGCCTATCTGCCAAAACACGATGACCTGGAATCCAGTCGATGAACAAGACCCTGCTGGCCCTCTATGGACTGAAGTTCAATCCGTTCTCCCCGGAGCTGCCGACGGCGGCACTGCATCGCAGCGCGCCGGTGGAGCAGTTTTGCTGGCGCATCGAGCAGAGCCTGATCCGCGAAGGCGGTTTTGCGCTCATTCAAGGTGATCCGGGTACCGGCAAGAGTGCGGTACTGCGCCTGCTCGATGAGCGTCTGCGCCAGCTGCCCGATATCAGCGTTGGGGCGCTCACGCATCCCAGCTCGAAGGTGGCGGACTTCTACCGCGAGATGGGCGATCTGTTCGCCGTTGACCTCAAGCCCCATAACCGCTGGGGTGGCTTCAAGATCCTGCGCGAGCGCTGGCTGGCGCATCTGGAGACGACGCTGTTGCGCCCGGTGTTGCTCATCGACGAGGCGCAGGAGATGCATCCGACGGTGCTCAATGAGCTGCGTCTGCTGACCTCCATGCAGTTCGATTCGCGCACGTTGTTGAGCGTGATCCTGGCCGGCGATGGCCGCCTGGCGACCAAGCTGCGCCGTGAGGAGTTGCTGCCGCTGGGCAGTCGTATCCGTACGCGCCTGAGTATGGAGTATGCCAGTCGCGAGGCGCTGGTCGCCTGCCTGGAGCATTTACAACACAGTGCCGGCAATGCGAGTCTGATGAGCGCAGGGCTGATGAAGACGCTCGCTGAGCATGCGTTGGGCAATTATCGCGTGCTTACGACCATGGCGGCAGAATTGCTGGCGCAGGCTGCTCGGCTCGAACGCGCGCAGCTCGATGAACAACTCTACCTTGAGGTGTTTGGTTCAGCGGCGGGCAACGCCCGCCAACGCCCGAGTGCCAGGGCGGGCGCCTGATGAGCCGCTTGAGCGCTGAGCGCCCGCACCAGGCCATGACAGCGGCAAGACACACCGCCGTGATGCTTGAGGCATGGCACGACGCTGGCATCGTGCGTGCCGATTTGGCGGTGCGCACCGCCAAGGCGACGATGCTGTGGTTCCATGATCGCTCTTTGGATCAGCTTCCGTTGGGGCTGGCCAGAGCGCGCAATGTCCAACAGGCCGATATTTATATCCGTCCAGCCCGCGGCTATCCCTGGCCAATGGTGTTTCTCGATGATGTCGCACGGCCGATGGCGCAGCGCATCGCTCGGCACTATGCGGCCCTGGTGGTGCAGACTTCGACGCTCGGGGGCTGCCACCTGTGGCTACGGCTGACCCGCGCGCTCGATGAGGCGCAGCGCTGTGATGTGCAGCGTTGGCTGATCCCGCGCGTTGGCGCCGATCCGGGCTCGGTCTCCGGTGAGCACCTCGGTCGGCTCGCCGGGATGAAGAATGCCAAGCGTGGCGGGGAGTGGGTCAATGTCCTTCGGCGACCAAGCCCGCAGGAGCGCGTCTGGGATCCAACTCCGGCCTTGCCAACGATGGCTCCGGCTCCGCCGCCAGTCGTCAACTGCGCTCCACGGGCGCGCTTATCCACCGGGGATCCGTCCGAATCCGCCCGCGAATGGGGCTGGGTCTGCGGCGCTCTTGAGGCGGGCCTTGCACCGACCACGGTCTACCAGCGCTTGCTCGAGCGCGCGTCCCCGCGTCGCGGAGCCGATGCCGAGCGCTATGCCCGCTACACCCTCGCTCGCGCCATTCGCCAGAGCGCTAGAGGCAACTGAACCCGCTGCGTCTCTCCCCCCTCAGGGGGGGAGCGTGGTTCACGATTCCGGCTTCCCGCTGTCGGCCAGTAACGGCCCCCGTGATCCCACACGCATTCCATGTCCTTCAAATGGCTTGGAAATGGGTCCCGCAATTATCGTGATTACGCTCAGTTTGAGAGCGACTGCGGGTGGCAAATCCCGCTCGCCTTTCCCGAGATGCCTTAAAATAGCCCCATCAGCAAGGCTAAAGCGCACGACTTGAGGCTTGCCCGATTTTTTTCCCTCTACAGTGCTCATGAGTGAGCACATCAAGAGTCTTTTGCGATGCATCCAGCCACTCAGCCGCAACCACCACAGGGTACGCAGCTCACCCTCGAAGAGGCTTTGCCGCAAGCGGTTGAACACCATCGCGCTGGCCGACTTCAGGCCGCCGAGCAACTCTATCGCGCCATCTTGCAGGCGCAGCCCGAGCATCCCGATGCCAATCACAACCTGGGCGTGCTTGCGGTGTCGGTGGGCCGGGTGGAAGCGGCACTGCCGCTGTTTGAAGCGGCGCGCCGGGCCAATCCGCACATCGCGCAGTTCTGGCTCAGCAGCGCCGATGCGCTGGTGCGCTGTGGGCGGGAATCAGAGCTCTCCGCCTTGCTCGAGGCAGCCCGATCGGCGGGCCTGGGTGAAGACGGGCTCGGGCAGTTGGCTCAGCAGATTGACAGCTCAGGGGCGCAGAACATCCATCATGGCCGAACAAGCGCACAGCTCGAGGCGCGTCAGGATGAGAAGGCCAAGCCGTCGCGCTTCAGCCAACGCTGGCAGGCGAAAAACGCAACAAGAAAGCCAAATCACGGTCGGGCATCACGGCAGCGCAAGGACCTGGACACCGCGACGCCATCAACCGGCTTTTCGCACCGGCCACAAGCGCCTTTCAGCGCGGCGACCTTCAGACGGCAGAGGGGGACTGCCGCACGTTGCTCTCCCAACACCCCGAGCATCCCGATGCCCTCCACGTGCTGGGGCTGATCATGTATCAGCGCGGCGATTTGGTCCAAGCCGAGGCGCTGATCCGCCGCGCGATTGCGCAGAACGATCAGGTTGCCGCCTACCATTGCCATTACGGTGTTGTCTTAAGAGCTTTGGCGCGCCTCAAAGAGGCACTTGTCGCCTGTGAGCAGGCGTTGCGCCTGAAGCCGGAGTTTGCCGAGGCTTACTCGAATCGCGGCATGATGCAGAAAGACGCCGGATATATCGATGCCGCCCTGCGCGATTTAAGGCGGGCGTTGGAACTCCGCCCAACTGAGCCGAGAGCCCTGGCTGGCTATTGCTGCGAGCAGCGCGTCGCACCCGATCATCCAGCGGTGGACATCCTGGAAGCTGCTCTGGCGAAGCCTTGGGTGAGAGAGAAAGACGCGCAGTATTACCATTTCGCGCTTGGCCGACTGTATGCTGATCGCCAAGGCCCCGACGCGGCCTTTACGCATTATCAGCGCGCCCGTGTATTGCGCGCTCGCCGTCATGAGCAACCCTGGAACGCGGAGCAATCCCGGGCGGACTGTCAGGCACTGATCCAGAGGATCACGCCTGCCTTTCTCGCCGCCCGGCGCGACTGGGGCCATCCGAGCACCCGGCCGATCTTCATCGTCGGCATGCCGCGTTCGGGCACCAGTCTGACCGAGCAGATTCTGGCCAGTCATTCGCAGGTGCATGGCGCCGGCGAATTGGCAGCGCTCTCCGAGTTGGCGCAGCGCGTGCAGCCGCAATTGACCACGCTGACAGCAACCGCTGCCCAGGCGCTGGCAGAAGACTATCTGGCCGCGCTGCACCAGGCCAACACTACAGCCGCGCGGGTCAGCGACAAGATGCCGCATAATTTCGAGCATCTGTGGCTGGTCGCACTGCTGTTTCCAAACGCCCGGGTGATACATTGCGAGCGCGACCCCATTGCGACCTGCTGGTCGATCTATCGTCACAACTTTGCCAAGGGCCATGGCTACGCCGATGATCTGGTGACCCTGGGTGAGCACTATCGCGACTACCAGAGCCTGATGGCGCATTGGCAACAGGTGTTGCCGATTGAGATTCATCCCCTGCGCTACGACGCCCTGGTCAATGATCCCGAACCCCAGATTCGCGCCCTACTTGCGCACTGCGGGCTTGAGTTTGAGCCGGCCTGCCTGGCTCCCCACCAGACCAAGCGCGCGGTCAAGACTGCCAGTGCTTCGCAGGTCAATCAGCCGATCTACCGCCACGCCGATGACCACTGGCGCGCCTATGAACGCCAGCTAAAGCCCTTGATTGAGGTGTTGCGGCGACCGTAGGCCACTGCCGCGCAGTGACTAAGCCACCGCGCCCAGCGCGCGCAGCCTTGGCAGGGTGGACTCGAGGAAGGGTTGCAGGCGATTGCTCAGTTCGGCGTCTTGTTCGGCGCCGACCGGTACCCTGTTGCCGTCTTTGAGCAGCCCGCGGTTGAGGGCAGCCAGGCGCGTGGTGACGCCGGCCACCAGGGCCGGGAGGTCGGTGGCGCCTTGGTGCAGGGCATCCAGCGCCATCCAATCGATGTCGGCCAGGCTCAGGCCGCTGCCTAACCCGGGCGCGGCGGCCGTGTTGTAGGGCGCCCCGCGCGTCACCAGGTCGGCCACGACCCGGTTGAACCGCTGAGCCGGTTCGGTCACCGGGGCCAGTTGCGCCATACCCACGGCGCCGCTGTGGGCGAGCAGGCTGAGCGCCTCCACCAGGGAGGGAATGTTGAGCGCCGGAAGCGCCTGTTGCAGTTCATCGAGGGTGCGCGGTCCCTCGGCCAGGGCGTCGATCAGCGGGCGGTAGATGGCCTCTTGCCCGGAGAGCTCGCCCAGCGTGGTCTTGAAGGTCAGTTCGATCCGCTCCGCCGGCTGCAACAGTTGGAAGCCGCGCCCGCCCCAGCGGGCCAGGCGCTAGCCGTTCCATAGCGGCGCGGCACCGCGGACGAAGACATCGCGGCGAAAGCTTTGGTTAATCAGCAGGTCTTTGTACAACTCACGCAGCGCCGGGTCGGGGGCACGCTCGAGTTGCTCGCGCATCGCGGGCGGCAGCGCGGAATCGAAGTTCTCCGGCAGGGTGGCGCTGGCCAGGTAGGTGAGCTTGCCGAGCGCTGCTTCGTGCATCACGTCGGTGCAGTAAAACAGGGTCCAGGCGCCGTTGAAGGATTCGTGATAGAGATAATTCACCTGGTCCTTGGGGTGCTTTTGCAGTTGCTCCAGGCGCGCGCCGAGTCCGGGTTGGGTGTTGAACACATGCGCGCCGGCCTCGCGCAGGCCTTGCAGGGCGGCCAGGGCGCTCTCGAAATCCCCGAGCGCACGATCGGGCATGGCAAGACGGGCATCGTGGGGGTTTTCAACCAATACCATTACCGCGCTGAGACGCGCGCCGCTTTGGAGCAATGGGAGCGCGCCCTGCTCGGGCTGGTGGGCTTGCCGGCCGCCACCGCGGTGAGCTTCCCCATGGCTGCCTAGGCGCATGCGACAAGGGCTGTCAAACAGCTGTTTTACACTAGGGTTTGACAGCGGTTTTACCGCTGTTTAACCGGGATTAAACAGGTGTCTAACAGGGGCAAGACCATGTATTGCGTGCGCGCCACGGCGGGCTTTAAGGATCGGGTGGCGGCCTTGTGCCAGCCCGGGGAGACGCAGGCGCAGCTGCTGGAGCGTCTGGTCAGTGCGGCAGAAGCGCCGTCGCGGGCGGTGTGCCTGCCCGGGTGGGCTTGGCCTGGCTCGGGCGGGAGGCGCGTTAGCCATGGGCTGGTGCCGCCGGCGGTGTGCCTGCGCGTGCGCTTCCTCGCCCGTGCTAATCCACCCCCGTCCAGCGCGGCGCTGGCTGCGGCGGTGGCGCTGCCGGAGATGACTGTGCGCGAGATTCTCGGGACTGATTGAGTCAGTGAAAAATCGTCTCGGGGGTCTCGGCGGTAAGGATGCGATCGAGCCAGGTTTCCAGTTGCTCAAGCTCAGCCGCTTCAATGAGCGCGCGATGTGCCTGCGCGGCCTCGGGGCCAAATTTTTGATCAAGCAAGCGAAGGATTGTCCGGGCTTCGCCCTGCTGCAAACCCTGCTGCAAACCCTGCTGCACTCCCTGTTGCAAACCCTGTTCAATAAAACGATCAGCAAACGCGCTCATGGTCTCGATCTCCTCGGCATAGTGTTGCTGGTAGCGCTGGCGTTCATTCTCATCAAGAGCGGCATAGATGTCGACGAAGTCGAGGTATTTGATCTGCCGCTCGCGGTCGGGTTCCAGCGTGCGCAGGCCGCGCACGGCTTGGGCGTAGACTTCAACCTTCTCCTCGGGCGCATACTGCATGTTGGGCAGGTTCAACCGCGCGACCAGGTTGGGGCTGTCGAAGTAATCGCGCGCCTGGAGCCCGAACAGCGCACAGGCCAGATAGCTGAACTGTAAATAGGCGCGCGTGTCGCTGCCGAGGCTGAGCGTTTCGCGGAAGCCACCGGGGTGCAGGAAGATGACCACCGGCACCACGCGCTCGGTCTGGTAGAGCTCGGAGAGGTCCAGGCAGTAATGGGCCAGGCGATGGATGGAGAAGCGCCCGGGCTCGGTTTCTTCCTCGAAAACAAACAGCAGTGCCTGGCGGCGGCCATCGGGCCATTCGAGCAACAGCGGCACGTCCAACTCCCGAAAGCGCTCGCCGAGGCGCTCTTTGAGCTGCTCCTCGCGCAGCGGCAGAGTGTAGCCGATTCGCTGGATAAGATGGGAGCGACAACGCCACCAACAACGTAGCAAACTCCCGCGTACAATGGGGCCTACGGGTCGCGCGAGCCTGTCTCTCGTGGGGCTTTCAGGGGACGGTGGATGCCGAGATTCGGCTGGTCATTGACGTCCCCACGACGCGGGAGGCTCAGTGATGAAGCGACCACAGCGGGCGTTGTCGGTGCGCATTGCCTTTGAACCGAACCGGTTTTCAGCCGAACGCTTGAGCGAGATCTACGCCCAGCTCAAGCCGACGGAATCACGCCCAATCGAAACGGCTCCTGCTGCGGCAAAGACCGCTCTACCACAGCGCCAACAGCGCCGAGGTGCGCGATGAGCCAGCCCCTGAACGTCGCCCTCTATGCCCGTGTCTCCTCCGATCGCCAGGCCAAGGCCGGCACCATCGACAGCCAGGTTGCGGCGCTGAAAGCGCGCATTGCCAGTGATGGCGAACAGCTTCCCGAAGAGCAGTGTTTCATCGACGCTGGTGTCAGCGGCGCGACCCTCATTCGCCCGCAACTGGAGCGGTTGCGCGATCGCGCGGCCATGGGCTTGATTGATCGGCTCTATGTGCTGGCCCCGGATCGCCTGGCGCGGAAATACGCCCATCAGGCCCTGCTGTTGGAAGAGTTCCAGCAAACCGGTGTCACCGTTGTCTTTCTCAATCATGCCGGCGGTGTGAGCCCGGAAGAAGACCTGTTATTACAGATGCAAGGCATGATTGCCGAATACGAGCGGGCGAAGATCATGGAGCGCAACCGTCGCGGGAAATTGCATGGCGCGCGTCATGGGCGCGTCAATGTGCTTGGCGGCGCGCCTTACGGCTATCGCTATCAGCGCAAGCAACTCGATGGCGCACCGGCGCAGTATGTGATTGATCTGTCCCAAGCGGCCACCGTGCGGCAAATCTTTCATTGGGTTGGCGTGGATCGCTTCAGTATCGGCGAAGTGACCCGCCGGCTTGATGCCGAGGGCATTCCCACCGCCACCGGCAAAGCGCATTGGGACCGCAGTGTGGTGTGGGGAATGCTGCAGAACCCGGCCTATATGGGTCGTGCCGCCTTCGGCAAGACCCAGTCACAGCCGCACCGCCCGCGCGTGCGCCCCGCCCGCCACAGCGCCGAAACGCCCAAGAAGGCCACCTCCGTCGTGCGTACCCCGCGCGCGGACTGGATTGAGATCCCTGTCCCGCCGCTGGTCAGCGAAGCGCTGTTTCTCGCCGTGGGGGAGCAATTGGAGGAGAATCGCCGCCTGGCACGCCAACGCCGGCGCGGCGCGCGCCATCTCCTGCAAGGGCTCATCGTCTGCGGGCACTGCCGCTATGCGTATTATGGCAAGCCTGTCAGCAAAAGCGCGGCCAAAGGTGGACAATGCTATGCCTATTATCGCTGCGTCGGCACCGATGCCTATCGCTTTGGCGGTGAGCGTATTTGCGACAACAAGCAAGTGCGCACCAGCCGGCTCGATGACCTGGTGTGGGAGCAAGTCCTGGCGTTGTTACAACAGCCTGAGCGCTTGCAGCAGGAATATGAACAGCGCCTCAATCGCCTGCAGCAGGCTCATGCGTCGCACACCGATACAGATGTGCTGGAAAAACAGCACCAGCACCTGAAACAAGGGAAATCGCGGCTGATCGATAGCTATACCGAGGGGTTAATCGATAAAAGCGACTTCGATCCCAAAATGGCGCAGCTCAATAGCAAACTCGAGCAACTTCACATTCAGATTGAGACAGCTCGCCAACAAGATGCTGGCCAGGCCGAACTGTTTCTGGTGATCAATCGGCTGGAGGAATTTGCCGCCGCGATTCAGGAACGTTTAACCGGCCTGGATTTCGAGACCAAGCGCGGCATCATTCGCGCGCTTGTCAAGCGTATCGAGATTTACCATGAGGAAATCCTGGTGGTTTTTCGGGTTGATCCCGATCCAAACATCGGCGACCCGGATGACAACGGCACCCCGGAAAAACCATCGGAGCAATCCAATGGAGCTTCAAGTATGCAAGATTGTAAGCGGCGTTCATTACCCGGTGCTTGCGCAAGCCAACACCCCCACCAACGGCCCCAGTTGCGCCTCATACTGCCGCCAGGCGTCAATGGCTCGGGTATAGATCGGCTGGTTGACCTCCCCCGCGCATGCGCCACCAAAGGCGTCAGCTCGGAGACTACCGCGGATCTGGGGCTCGGGGTCGCGGACCAGGGCCTCGTAGGGGATGGGGTGGATGGTCAGCGGCAGCACTTGCTGCCAGTGGGCCATCAGGGTTTGGTAGTCGCGGTAGTGCTCGCCTAATGTGATCAGGTCATCGGCGTAGGCATGACCGGTGGCGAAGTTGTGGCTGTAGATGGACCAAACAGGTGGCGAGCGGGTCGCGCTGGCAGTGCAGCACGGTGGCCTGGGGGAAGAGCAGCGCGATTAGCCACAGGTGCTCAAAGTTGTGCGGCATTTTGTCGGTGACGTGCGGGGCGTCGGGATCGATGCGGGTGAGCCTTTCCAGATAGCGCTCGGCCAGGTGTTGCACCTCGGTGGCGGTCAGGGCTTCAGGGCGGCGGGTCCAGCGCTGGGCCAGGCGGGCGATGTCGGGCAATTCCCCGCCGGCGGCGACGGCGGGGTGGCTGGCGAGGATCTGCTCGGTCAGGGTGTTGCCGGAGCGGGGCATGCCGAGGATGAAGATCGGCCGGGTGCTGGGGTGGCCCCAGTCGCGGCGGGCGGTGAAGAAGTCTTTCGTGCAGGTCTGGCACAGGCGGGTGAGGCGGGCGCGGGCTTGTTGGGTGTCGTAGCGGTGGCGCAGGTGCTCGGCGCGGGCGGCATGGCCGGCCTGGTAGTGATGGAAGGCGGCGTCGGTTTCGTGGCGTTGGTCGTGCAGGGTGGCCAGCGCGAAGTGCAGGTCTTTGCGGCGCACTACATCAAGCCTGGGTTGTTGGAGGGCAGCTTGCAGCGGGGCGAGTGCCGGGTAGTCGGGAGGCAGGCGGCGTTCTTGGATCAGGTTGATCAGGGCTTCGACGTTGTGCGGTTGCAGGGTCAGCGCCCGCTGGTAGTCGGCGCAGGCGGCGTCGATGCGGCCTTGGGCTTTGTGCACACCACCACGGGTGATGGAGAGGGCGGCCTCCTGGGGGAAGCGGGCTAGGGCTTCGTCGCTGGCGGTGAGTGCTGAGTCCAGGCGGTCGAGGCGTTTGAGCAGGACGATGCGCTGGATGTGGCTGGCGATGTCCTCGGGGAGCAGGGCAAGGACCTGGTCGATGGCGGCTAGGGCGTCCTGTAACCGACTGAGCTGGCTCAGGCTATGCGCGCGGCCGCGGTGGGCTTCCGGATAGTTGGGTTGAAGCTGCGCGGCGTGGTCGTAGGCGGCGAGCGCCTCGCGCGGGCGGCCGAGGTCGCCTTGTTGCAGGTGGATCAGCCCGAGCTGGTGCCAGGACTCGGCATGCTGCGGGGCGGCGGTGAGGATAGCTTGGTAGAGCTGGGCAGCGACGGGCAGGTTGCCGGCGCGGTGGTGGGTGGTGGCTTGGGCGAGGGACTCGCGGAGGGTGAGCGTGCGGGAGGCTGACGCGTCAGATGAGGTCAAGCAATCCACGGGATGGTTCAGTCCAATGCCGTCAACGCGACAACTGAAACAGCTTCAGTCAGTCGCTGCAAGCGGGATATGGCGCGCCAAGTCCATGCTGTCGTGCAGGATGCGGATTACTTCAATACATTGATTGTCCTCGTGAGCACGATAGACGATGAAGTGTCGGCCTTTGGGCCGATTGCGCGCGACGTGCAACGTCAGAATATTCGCCCCAAGCTCGGAACGGGCGATACTTCCCTGTGCGCCCGGCCCATCGACCAACACCTTTAAGGCTAAACGCAGCGTCGTGGCATACACCCGCGCTTGCCTTTTGCCAAAATGCTCGGTGGTCCAGCGCAAAATATCGAAGAAGTCGCGCTCGGCTAGCGGAGAAAGGCGCACCTGCCAAGAAAGCCTCATGCGGACGCGATGGCTTCGTCCGCTAATGCGCGCAAATGCGCATCCAGCGCTTCGGCATTATCAAATTCGGTGTAACGCCCCGCCTCGATGTCGGCAATGCCCACCGCCACGGCCTCACGCAAGGCGGCGAGCTTCGCCGCTTGCTCCGCCTCACGCGTTTGCACCAGACGCAGCCCCTCGCGCAGCACTTCACTGGCATTTTGGTACTGGCCGCTGGCGACCATCTGTTCGACAAACTTCGCTTGCACATCCGTCAGCACAACATTGCGCGTGGGCATCGCACGGCTCCCTGAAGCAACAATGATGGCAAATTCTGCCAACTTTCCTTGAATAGCGCAAGTTACCTCGCGTATCCTCCGCCGCTTTTTGCCGACTGGAGGAATCACGATGCCGTGGTGGATACTCCTGCTGGCCTTTGCCAGCGGAGTGATTGTGGGGTTGTTCAGCGTTCGGCGCTACCGGCGCGACCGCGTCGCTTGGGCCAAGCGGCGCTTGCAGCTGAAGGTGCTCTCGCTGGAACTCAAAAGCCTTCGCCAGAAGGTGATCTCAGCCGATGGGCGCGGGACGCCTCCAGCCAAGCGACGGCTGGTGAGGAAGTTGCCTAGGCTCGCGGCCTGGCAGAAATGGCTGATCGCCTGGCTGCGTCGGCCCTTTCCTTGGCTGACGCGTTTTTTGCGGTTCAGCCCGATGACCTTCATCCGCTGGCTGAAAGCCAGGGGACGGCGGCGAGCTTCAGTTCCACATCACCAAAAACACCGTGGCCGGGATTCTGAAAGCCCACGGCTTTGAGCCGCGTCCCAAAGGCAAGCAACCGCCGCGCGAGTCAGAGCCGGGTTGGTTGACCATTCTCTACAACCAATATGTGATGGCCATCGATTTCAAAGTCACCTTGGACTTGGCCGGGAACACGCTTTATATCTTGAATCTGACTGACCACGGACGTCGGGTCTTGCACTGGTCACGCGCGACTTACCATCCCACGGCGGCCTGGGTCGCGCAACAACTGCGCAATGCCTTCATGGATTTGAATGTGCTGCCGGAGGCGATCCTGATGGATCGCGACACCTCCTTTCTACCCATCGTCAAGCAAACCCTGCCGGCCATGGGCATCACGCCGATTCGCATCGGCTACAAGTGTCCCTGGCAGAACGGGATTGTCGAGCGTTTTCACCGTACCCTTGATGAGGATCTGCTGCGCTATGTTCAGCCGCTCAATGATCGCCATTTGAACCGGCTGTTGGTCGAGTTCCGAGCGTACTACAACACCGCCCGCCCGCACATGGCCAATGGTGTCGAGCCGCCAATCTTGCCGGACCTCACCGATAATCCGGCAGCGAACGATCCTGAGTTTTTCAAAACCCCGCGAAAACTGCTCCGCAAGCAGTGGCTTGGCGGGCTGCATAGCAGTTATCGCTGGGCGGCTTAGCACTCTGATCTGAAGCTTGCGGGTCTCGGGTCGCGGATTTCGGCGCCGACAGCCGAGTATGGCTTGCGCCTGGAATTCGGAAATGTGGCCTGGTGCCGAGCCGGAAGCGCGCTTCGAGAACCGATTTCGGGTGACGAACCGCTGTTCGGCCCGCCGCGATGACCTAAAATACGCTTGACAGTAACGCTAAAATACACAGTTCAATGGTCATCGGATTTTTTGACCATTACAGCTGCCGGAGATGACTGTGCGCGAGATTCTCGGGGCCGATTGAGTCAGTGAAAAATCGTCTCGGGGGTCTCGGCGGTAAGGATGCGATCGAGCCAGGTTTCCAGTTGCTCAAGCTCAGCCGTTTCAATGAGCGCGCGATGTGCCTGCGCGGCCTCGGGGCCAAATTTTTGATCAAGCAAGCGAAGGATTGTCCGGGCTTCGCCCTGCTGCAAACCCTGCTGCAAACCCTGCTGCACTCCCTGTTGCAAACCCTGTTCAATAAAACGATCAGCAAACGCGCTCATGGTCTCGATCTCCTCGGCATAGTGTTGCTGGTAGCGCTGGCGTTCATTCTCATCAAGAGCGGCATAGATGTCGACGAAGTCGAGGTATTTGATCTGCCGCTCGCGGTCGGGTTCCAGCGTGCGCAGGCCGCGCACGGCTTGGGCGTAGACTTCAACCTTCTCCTCGGGCGCATACTGCATGTTGGGCAGGTTCAACCGCGCGACCAGGTTGGGGCTGTCGAAGTAATCGCGCGCCTGGAGCCCGAACAGCGCACAGGCCAGATAGCTGAACTGTAAATAGGCGCGCGTGTCGCTGCCGAGGCTGAGCGTTTCGCGGAAGCCACCGGGGTGCAGGAAGATGACCACCGGCACCACGCGCTCGGTCTGGTAGAGCTCGGAGAGGTCCAGGCAGTAATGGGCCAGGCGATGGATGGAGAAGCGCCCGGGCTCGGTTTCTTCCTCGAAAACAAACAGCAGTGCCTGGCGGCGGCCATCGGGCCATTCGAGCAACAGCGGCACGTCCAACTCCCGAAAGCGCTCGCCGAGGCGCTCTTTGAGCTGCTCCTCGCGCAGCGGCAGGATGCGCACCTGATTATCAAGCCGTGCCGCTTCGCTGGCGGCGGCAAACTCGATGGCCTGGCGTGGATAGTCGAGGATGAGGTTTTTGAAGTTCTGGTCGTGGCTCATCAGGGGCTCCCTGACTGCGCGCCGGTGTCGGGTGTTTGGGTGTCGGCTGTCATGCCGGAAGTTTAGCCGATTCGATGCCATGGGTGGGCGCGGCTTTGGCCGCGAGCAGTGCGCACCGCCAACCCAAACACGAAAAACCCCGCCCCCCATGAACGGGAGCGGGGTTTGGGAATGGGGTTTGGGCGTCCTTGCCCATGGTATTAAGGTGTCAAAGGGGGGGCTAAAAAAACAATTCGAGCCTGGCCCCAAATGTTCGCCAAATGTTCGAAAACGGATATCGACCTGGCCGCCAAACGTTACAAGCTGATTGGAGACGCTCCATGAAAGACGCCGATACCCGCATGATCGAAAGCAGTGGCAACGTCTTCGCTGATCTCGGCTTCGACCCGGCCGAGGCGGAGGTGATGAAAATGCGCACCGAGGTCATGATTCGCACGGCCCAGCAACTCAAGGCCAAGGGCTGGACGCAAGCAGAGGCCGCGCGTCAGTTGGGAATCACCCAACCCCGGGTGTCCCGTTTGGTCAAAGGCAAGGTGGAAGATTTCAGCCTGGACATGCTGCTGACCTTGGCCACGCGCGCCGGCCTTCATCCGCAACTACAATTGAACCTGTGAGTGCCTGGTAGCGCATCCCCTACCCTACACCACCCCCAACGCCTTCAACATCGGCAGCTGCTTGGCCGCGAACGCCTCGGCCTGGCGCGTCAACTCGGCGAGGTTGTCCTCGGCCGATTCCATCGGCTGGCCGTGTTTGAGCTGGCGCTGGCCCCGGCTTTGGGTGAGCTGCGCCGCGTCAGGTGGAGTCGCCGCCATGGCATGGCGCCGCTTACCGCGCACCCAGGCGTCGGCCTGAACTTGTCCCTGTGCGCTCGGTGCTAAGCCGAGCCAATCAATGAGCCGTTTGCGTGAGGCAGGGTCCTGGCGAAAGCGCTCGAAATTCAGCATCAGTGCGTCATCAGGCTGGGCGAGGAGGTGTTCGAAGATGGCCTGATAGAGTCTGCTCGCGCCTGCGGCGCCGTAGGGCGCCCCCCAACCACGGCGCTGTCGCGATGTTTCGATGGCGCTGAACGGGCGCATCATGATCAGCCAGCGGGGGTTACAGACGGCGGCCATCTCAGGCATCACGAAGGCCAGCAGGGGATGTTTCAGAACCAGCTGTGTGCTGGCGTTGGATCTGGCTTGCGCGCATTGGTCCTGCCACCATGACTGAAACCAGTCGGCAAACCCCTCGCCGCGCTGCGCACGGCGGCACAACTGCTGCTCATCCACCGCCTCAAGCAAAGCCGCGCGCAAGGCGGTGGGCTCGTAGCTGCTCGGCGTCATGGGGTCATTGAGTTGCAGATGCGGTGGGCAGCTGTACGTAGCCAAACAGCTCACGCGCATAGTCGGCGAAAAAGCACTGGGCGGGTGAGCGTTCCGCCACCGCTGCGCCAGCACCTGCGCAACCGGCCGCAGTGCCTGCGCCGTGGTCAGCGCTCCGGGCAGCAGCAACAACGGCGGTGCTTGTGTCGCCCCGAGTTGGAGCAGCGCAACAGGCCCGGTCATTTACCCAGCCCCGCAACGGCGCAGAAACCCGTCGGGGAAATTCCCTGGCCCATAGGGAAAGGGCGCTTCGACGCGCTGGAACTCTGGGTTCGCGGCCAAAAACCGCTCCAGTCCACGCGCGGGTTGGAGTGGTGCACATCGGGGTCTTTCTCCGTCGGCTGGCCAACCGGGGTGCCATGCAGGTCGGCAAAGACGGTATCGGCAACAATCAGCCAGTCGCCCGCGCCCACCAGGGGCGCGTAGCCTTCCAGCTCGCGCTGGACGTGATCGGCGTTATGGTCGTCATCGAGAAACACCAGCACTGGGCCGGGGTCGGTGGCAATGTGCTCGGCAAAGCTGGCGATGATGGCTGGGTCGGCGGCATCGCCTTCCAGCGCGGCGCGCACGCGCGAGCCTAGCGGGTGGGTGGCGAAAACTTCGGGCGCCTCGGCGCGCAGATTCAGATCGACTGTCAGCACGCCGCCGTGCCAGGATTGGCGGAACCAGACTTCGTTGACCGAGGCGCGGGCATAGCCGCGGCAGAGATCATCGAGCAGATAGACCGGCTCCGATGGTGTCCAAGCACTCAGGTCGGCCATTGCGGCACCTCAAGATCTGTGACTGGGTCCTGATCGCGTTCATAGGTTTCGATCACATCGCCCACCACGGCAACCATAGAGTAGAGTGGATGGCGCGCATCGTCGCGCACCACGTCGAGCAATTGGTGCAACAACTGCGTCATGCGCGCGTACTCCGCTTCGTTGCTGATGTGGGTCAGCGGGGCCACCGCCTGCAGAGATTGCCAGGCCGGCACCAGTTGCTGCATCGACAAGGGTGCGTTCATGGTCGTCTCCAGTGATTGCGATCATACTCAGCATGGGTCATCACCTGCCGGACATACAGGCGTTGGCCATCGTAGTGCACCACGGCGGCGATGCGGTAGCGGTTACCGCCCACGTCAAAGATGGTGAAGCCATCGACGTAATCCGCCGAACCAAAGGTCTCGCGCAACTGCGCGAAGGAGTGGGCTTGCACGGCGCTGGCCTTGCGAAACCAGTCTTCCAGCGCGGGCCGCGCCTCGGGATGCCGCTGCCAAAAATCCCGCAACGGTTTCTTGGAGATCACCCGCACGGGTCCAGGCTCCAAGCGAAACGGGCGTACTCGCTCACCGCGTCCCCTCCAGATTCAAGCTCATCAGCGTTCATGATACAGCTTGGCACAGGCGGCGAAGTCCGGCACCGCCAGGCGCAGGATGCCGCCGGGTTTCAGCACCCGGCGCCATTCGGCGAGCACCGCGCGGAAATCCCTGCGCTCGAAGGACTCCGGCAAATGGGAGGCCGGCCAGGCTTAAGCGCCAGTGTCGAACAGATCCCGCGTTTCCGTCTCCCGTTGGCGTGGCTTCGGTCCTGGCTTTCGGCGCTTGAGCGCACGACCGAGGCGCCGCTCGAGCGCTTCGACAAAGTCATCCCCACCGAGCGGCCGCCCGGTGCGGGCATGGGCGTGCAATGCCTCGACGGTTTCCCCGTCCTCAGGCTCACCAAGGAAATGTTGCCAGTCTGAAATCAACTCCAACAGCGGCCCGACTTGGACAAGCTCATCGTCCACTCCCGTCAAATGGGCGCGCGCACTCGACCACTCCCAATCTTCTGGCCGTTCGCACAGACGCGCGCGCACGGGATTGAGCTCCACATACCGAGTCGCGGCGATCAAATGCCGCTCATTCATGACAAACGAGTGAAACCGTTCCTGCCAAAGGTGCCCGCGCCAGCCGTGGCGAAAATTGATCATCCGGGTGTAGCGCCGATGCGCTTCCCCCAAAGCATCGCGCAAACCCGTCTCCGTGGCGGGCACCAGAATCAGATGCACATGATTGGGCATGAAGCAGTAAGCCAGTACCTGCGTTTCGCAGACCTGACAGGAAAGCGAGAGTAAACGCCGATATTCAGCGTAATCATCTTCGCCAAAGAAGGTTTGTTGGCGCCTGTTGCCGCGCTGCGTCACATGATGCGGTAGCCCCGGAACCACCACTCGCGGAAGTCTTGCCATTGTGTCGCCGATGTCTGACCTTAATCTCAGAGACTTGGCAAAACTATAGCCTCATTTGGCGGTCTTCGTCTAGGAATTAAGTATACTGTCCCCGGAATTCGAATTCCCGAATTCCCAATTCCCAATTCCCGAATTCCCCGGAATTCCAATTCGCAACAACAATTCGCCAGATAGACAAAAGGCCCTGCACCTTGCGATGCAGAGCCTTGGATCAGAGTCCCCAGCCAGCTTGTCATCACCGGCTGGGGTCTGCTACCCGAAGGTAGTCTTACAAGCCCGACTAATCGGGAACAACACGAGTGTAATACCCAGGTGCCCTTGAATCAAGCTGGATTGATCACCCCAAGGGCAATCATCACACCCCGGCGGATGGCCTCGAAGTCTTCGTCAAGCACCTGTTGTGCAATGTAAATGCGTTTACCGGTAGGCTCCTTCCCAACCATCACCCGATCCAGCCTCTCCAACGACACGGTGGCGAGCATATCGCACTTTGCCCAAGTCTCCTTCCTGGAAAGTTTCCCTGGTAACGAACGCGGGTCCATGCGATGGTGAAACGGCTCCACTGGATTCGGTGCCGTGGTACTCAAGGGGACAATGGTGCAAAGCTGGTTCGTCCGCCGGGGGCGTGGTGAGATCACCACCACCGGTCGCCGCTTAATCATCTCTGGAGCCTTGAAGCCCGTGTTGAAGTCACAGATCAACACCATGCCGGGGTGCGGATGAAACGTTAATGGCATCTTGGCTAATGAACAACATTCTCCGCCATCAACTCAGCCTGTCGTCGTCGCTCTTCATGGTGGTGTCGATGGCTTGGTTGTCGGCTGTCATGGTGAGAGTGTAGCCGATTCAGCGGCTGGACTGCTCGCGTTCCGCTCCAACACCCCCACCAACGGCCCCAGCTGCCCCTCATACCGCCGCCAGGCGTCAATGGCTCGGGTGTGGATCGGCGGGTTGCCCAGCGCCGCGCTCGCTCTCGGCGGCTACCAGCGCAAGTGCTTCATCAGCCACAACCCGGAGGCCTGGGCGCTGGCGGATGTGGTGTTGGATACGGCGGGGTTGAGGGCCGCTGGTTGATGAGTCGCGGGCGAACTGGCAGAGGGTCTCAGGGTGCAGGACGAGAGGCTTGCCACGGTCCCGCCATGGGACTATCATCCGGTGATGAGAGTCATCGCGATCAGTCATCTGAAGGCCTTCTGGACACAGTATCCGGACACTGAGCAATCGCTCTTGGCATGGATCGACGAGGCCAAGAAGGCCCAGTGGCAATCACCGAGCGATATCAAGGAGCAGTATCGCAGCGCGAGCATTCTCAAAAATCGCCGCGTCGTCTTCAACATCAAAGGGAACGACTATCGGCTCGTCGTCGCCGTCGCCTATCGCTACGGCGCCCTCTATGTAAAATTCATCGGCACGCACCGTCAATACGACGCAATCGACGCTGAAACCGTTGAAATGGGGTAAAGGCCATGCAGATCCGTCCGCTTCGCAACGATCAAGACTACCGTGCGGCGCTTGCCGCACTCTCGCCGCTGTTCGACCATGAGCCTGAACCAGGAACGCCAGAAGGGGACCACTTTGAAGTGATGCTGACCTTGGTGGAAGCCTACGAAGCCAAGCACTTCCCGACCGATCTGCCTAACCCGGTCGATGCTATCAAATTCCGCATGGAGCAATCCGGGCTCACCGCGAGCGATCTCGCCCCGGCGATTGGACGCACCAATCGCGTCTACGAGGTGCTGAACGGCACCCGCTCCCTAACCCTACCGATGATCTGGAAGCTGCATAGCCAGTTTGGCATCCCGGCCGAAAGCCTGATCAAGCCCATGCAGCGGACAGGCGCTTGAGTAATGTCCGCAAACCCCACTCTCGGGAGTTTCGCCAGGCCAGTCAGGCAGCCGCTGATATCTCACTTCAGCTTCTGACCGATCTGGCGCGCTTCAATGAAGGGCGATCAATCGTCCACCTGCAAGATCGACCGCCCGACGCCCTAACTTGGCTCCTCTGCCAATGCCACCCGCTCAAACAACTCGATGAATGTTCCCTCAAGCTCACGGGTGAATCCAGCGACATCCATCAGCGGCACACAACGCATGCGCTCACGCAGGCCAGTGCGCAGGGCGCGTAACCGGTCGGGGTCATTGGCCAGCGCAACCGCCAGTCGCACGTAGTCTTGCGCATCTGCCGCGGCCAGCTCCGCCAGACCAATCGCCGAGAGCAAGGCGAAGCCCTGGCGACTGACCACCCGCCCCTGTGGTCAGGTGATCACGGGCACGCCCATCCACAGCGCCTCGCATGTGGTCAGGCCGCCGGTGAAGGGGAAGGGATCGAGCGCGATATCCAGCTCGGTGTATTCTTTGAGCAGGTCGGCATGAAAGCTCGGGCCAAGCAGATCGAGGCGCTCGGCGGCGATGCCTCGGGGTCGTATTCCAGGCTGGTGAGCGCATTGCGGCGGATCACGGGATGGTTGGGGAACTGCTCGAGCAGGGCCTGCATGATGTGGCGGGCGCGGGCGTGCTCACCGGCCTCGCGTGCGCGGTTGGCACGGTTGACCCAGGGGCGGGCATCCCCGGGTGCCAGGGTGCTGGCGTGCGCGAAGCAGGTCTCGGCGGCGCTGAGCAGGCCGGCGGACAGCAGCAAGGCGCCGATGCTCAACAGGGCCTCGGGGTCGTTGGCGTGCGCCGTGGCTAGGGTCTGGCAGCGCGCCAGGCAACCGCTGAAGTCGGCGCGGGCGGCGCAGGGTTGGGCGGCGGCAAGGTCGGCGGTCCAGAGCATGGCGGTGATTGTAACCGCCTACCCTACACCACCCCCAGCGCCTTCAAGATCGGCAGCTGCTTGGCCGCGAAGTCCTCGGCCTGGCGCCTTAGCTCGGCGCAGTTGTCGTCCTCGGACTCCATCGGCTTGACCTCTTTGAGCAGGCGCTGGCCTTGGCTTTGCAGCAGTTGCCAGGTGGCCCCGGGTCAGTCGCTGGGCTTAATACAGTTTTGGTGTTGGCCTGGAAAAACAATTCGAGCCTGGCCCCAAAAATGCTCAGTCAGCTATCACGGGACTCCCGCTAAACATCAGGATTTAGACATTTGCCAAAGCGAGGTTGTGCGTATTTCCTCAACACGGAACATCGGCTTCGTTGGCTTTTCACCCGAAATAAATTCATTCGCCTGAGCATCAATGGCAATAGATAGATGAATCGCGTCCATTGCAGCTAATCCGTAAGTTGAAGCCAAGGCTTTCGCCCGCTCAACAATCGCAAACGACCAAGGCCAGTTTTCTGCCTTCTGAAAAACAGCTGCATAAAAACGGCACTCTGCTTCTTGGCGGTGAAAAGCCGCTTTTGGCATGACCTCAAGCCAGAGCGCATCGCTGACGATCAGGTGGCGATTTGGTGCCTCCAGCACCCGAAGCGCCTGTGCATAGCGATCCCCGGTGGCAGACCATGCCGCAATCAACAAATTGGCGTCAATTGCCGTGCGAATCTCAGACATCCGAACGACCGCCTCGACGCTGGCGCACCTCCTCGGTAATTTCGTCTGCGTTCATGAGCTTGCCTCCAGCGTCGAGGTGGGCTCTGCGCGCTTGGAGTGCGAGCTGCCCGATTTGGCTGATTGGCTGGTAGCTATCTTCTGACTCACTATCTTGGTCCAGTTGATCAACGGTGACTCTCACGCGATGCCCAAGCAAGGGTCGAAGCGCAGGAAATGTGTGAATCGCCTCGGCGCTGATAACAGTGTCTATTTGAACCGCGTGTTGCATGACCTATCCTGCCTGTGAGAGCTGCGCAGCATTTTTAACAAGTTTAGCTGAGACGCGCCGCAGATGTTGGCAAGAACCGCTCCAGCGCTTCTTTCCAGGGGCTGTCGTAGTCGGGTTTGTCGCTGGTGTCAGCGGCTTGGGTGTCGGCTGTCATGGGCTGAGTTTAGCCGATTCGGTGCCGTGGTTGGGAGGGTTGGGGCGCAGCCCGAAAGGAATTAAGTATACTGTCCCCGGAATTGGTAATTGGTGGGAATTGGCGTCCCCGGAATTGGCGTAGGTGAGCTTGGCGTCTTGCAACCAGTCGGCCAGGGTGGCGAAGTGCATGGGGTGCCAGTCGCGGTTGAAGTATTCGTGCGCGAGGTAGTGGCGGTTGTGGGCTTTCATTTTCTCCAGCCGCTCGCTGATCTGGGGATTGGCGCGGCTGTAGAGGGGGTTGGTGGCGAGCAGTTGTTCGGCGAAGGCGAGGGCGCCGTCGATGCGGTTGACGATGCCCTGGCCTTCCGCTCCCAGGGCGTCGGCATGCTCGGTCATCAGGTGGCGCATGGGGGCGAAGGCGGCCCAGCCAGGTAGGGTGTTGTAGCTGAGATAGAGCACGCCGCCGACGCTGAGCTCACGGCGGATGAAGTCGACGATGACCCGGCGATTGTCATCGCTGATCCAGCTCCAGATGCCATGCACGCCGATGTAGTCGAAGTCGGGCAGGTCGTCGCGGGCGGCGAGCTCAGCGAAGCTGTCGTCGAACAGCTGGGCGTCGCTGCCGGCGACGGTCGCCAAGGATTGAGCGAAGGCGGCTTGGCTGGGGTTGAAGTCGGTGCCGGTCCAATGCACGCCGGAGGCGGCGGCATGGATGTTGACGCTCAGACCCTGGCCGAAGCCGAGCTCGCAGGCGTGAGTGATCTGCGGTGGGGCGAGGCCGGCGTTGAGCAAGGGCAGCGCCAGGCGCGCGGGGTTGAGTTCGGGGTAGTAGCCGTGGGTGTAGCCGATGTCGGCGACGTAGCCGGCGGTCCAGTCGGTCATGGGCGCTTTCTCGGGGTGATGGTGGTTGGTTGCCTTTATTCCGGCAGATGAGCTAGCGCAAACGTTCGCAATGCATGCTCATGGTGCACCCGCTTGCCCAGATCGGCCTGTAAGTTGCTCGTTAGACTGTCCACGTCAATCCGGCTCCATGTCTGTCGTGGTGCCGAAAACGCCGGTTTCCTCCCATTAAGCCGCCTGACGACGAGAATAGGTCAGATCCCCAAAACCTGCGAGAAGTCCCTCAACCGAAATATCCTCATCCAAGTTGTCCCAGTGAATCCCGCGAGGACTAAGCTCAAAGGCTTGCCTTTCCTCAACCGAAGCATTCAATAGGCGCGGAAACCAAGCCAACGGCACACCCAACGTCCGGCCATCTTGCAATTCAACCCAAAAACAATCCTCGTCAAACCGAACCATAGTCGGTGAAATACTCATCCCAACATCTCCTGAACGTCTTCTGGTGCGACTGAACAATGGTGGTAACCCGGCGCAATGTTGCTGCATTAAAGCCATCATTACGCGCGAGTCTTACATCTGGCTCAAGCCAGAATTTCGCTTCAGCCTCGGCTTTACTCACATGAATATGTGCTGGCTCAAGTGGACTGCCCTCGTTTGAATAAAAGAAAAAACGCAAACCATCAACACGAAGAACCACCGGCATCGCTAAAGCTCCAACTCCATCTGCCCCGGCAACACCGCCGGCCCATCTGGCTCGACGCGCGGTCTTCCCCGTGGACGTGCCTCGCGACGCTGGCCAGTCATCTGCTCGATCTGCCGCAAGAATCGCTCACTGCCGATGGGTTGGGACTGTTGAATGGCCAGGCGCAACTCCGAGAGCGCGGCATCATCGAGTCCGGTGCGAAACAGCTCCCGATAGGCCGTTTGTCTGGCCTCGGGCGAGCCTCCCAACTCCAGGTACAGCGAATGGGGCGAGAGCAGCGGATCGCTGGCGCCCAGCCCGTTGGCCCGGTAGCTGCTCCAAGCATACTCCCCTGGATCGCGCACCATGTCGGCGCGCACCGGGTTTAGCTCGATATAGCGCTGGCAGCGCAGCAGATAAGTGTCGGTTTGGATCAGCGAGGACTTGTAGCGACTGTCCCACAGGGTGCCGGTGCGGCGGTAGGTTTTGTTGATGGTCTGAACATAGCGCCGACCGATGGCCATGACCAGCCGGGGAATATCCTCCGCCGCTTTGGTGGTGGTAAAGCCAGAGGCTGCGACCGAGGCCGTCAAGCTGGGCGGCAAAGCTCTCCACGTCGGCATGGGAAAAGATGCGGGCCCCGACTTTGCGGATGGTCTCGCTGCCGCGTCCTTCGGCCAGCGTCAAAATGCGGTGGGCATGGCGGTCCAGTGGGGCGGCGGCGGGCGGATCAAGTGTGTTGGCAATCTCGAGGAGCTGGCGGCGGATGGAGTGGATACTCGCGTCGTCGACCGCATCGCTCCATGGCACGTCGCCGAATGCCTCGGCATAGCTCGCCTCATCGATGGCTAGCAAAAAGTCCTGCAAGGCGCCCAGTGGCGCGGTTTCCAGAAGTTGATGCAGGGATACACCGTTTTTGAAAGATGCAGCCATTGTGCTCCGCCTCCCTGTTAGCTAGTCGACGGCGCGATTATTACAGACGGCGCGAAGATCGAGAAGCCTGGGCGAGCGGGTTCTCTCGCGCAGCGCTGGAACTCGGCAGCTACCACCGCAAGTTCTTCATCAGCCACAACCCGGAGGCCTGGGCGCTGGCGGATGTGGTGTTGGAGATGGCGGGGTTGGGGGGCGGGTTAATGCGGTGATGGCGACGATCCGCCAAATGGCCGCTGCTCTCAGTGCGACTCGGTCTGCTCCAACCACGGCTGGCAACCCGCCTTGGCGTGCCACCATTGCTTCCACCAAGGCGTGGTCTGATTGTACTGCCTGAAACGATCCGCCAGCTCCAGTAACAGTCCTTCCAGCGCCTCAGTCGGGGCGAAAGTTCGGCCATTGATCGTGAGCGGCTTGGCGTTGAGCTGCTCCAGCACATCCTCGGCATCATGGACATCTTTGCAGCGCCCGATGCGCTTGCGCGCTTCAGCGTAGCGCAAGGCGACATGCTTGGGCATCACCTCGGCGGTATGCCAACTCACATCATCGCCGCTCAGGCTGGCGCTGACGTTGTCTTCGTCACGGTCGCTGGGCAGGTGAACTTCGATGGCATTGAGCGCGACATCAGCGATGTAGATCGGCGTTTTCTCGGGCGCGATCACCAACTGGCAGTAGCCGCACTCGACATTGACCAGCAGCCATTCCTGGTCGCCTGCGATGGTGACCGGGCAAAGGTACCATATATGGTCCGCCCCGCGATGCAAGAGGAAAATTGCTGATTTGGTAGAAGGAAACGTTGCAGCCATATATCCGGCATCGATATCGGGATCCATGTGGTCCCCGTGCCCTGATGGAATGCGCGTACCTCGCCGTCCTCAATCAGGGTCACAGTCTCAGCGTAAGCTGGCTTTGGAACCTTTCGGGTTTTCAGCAAGGCGGTCGTACCTTTCATGCCATCACAGTGAAATTCACTCTTCGCAACTCGTGGTGTGGAACTCGGTTATCGCCCGTTCAAGGGCTGGTTAAACGTGATTGTTCGTGGCCGGTGTGGCGTTACGCCGTCACGGCCGCCGGCTTCGTGAGCGCGCCGCGCGACGGGTCGAAGGCCTTGCCAGTGGTCATCACCGCCCAGGCGATGCGCGCGAGCTTGTTAGCCATCGCAACAATGGCGACGTTGGCATGACGACGCTGCTTGAGATCGCGAGCCCAGTGACTGAGGGCGTCCTCCTTTTTCTCAACCCAACGCATCATCGCGCGGGCGCCATGGATCAAGAGTTGGCGCAGATACACATCTCCGCGCTTGCTAATGCCAAGCAACCGCGCTTTCCCGCCGGTGGAGTGCTGTCGTGGCACCAGTCCAAGCCAGGCCGCCAGCGCCCGGCCGTTGTTGAACAACTCCCACTGATCGCCCAGGGTAGCGAGCAAGGCGGTGGCTACCAAGGGGCCGATGCCGGGGATCGTCCTCAACAGCTGGGCCGACTCGCTGGTGTCGGCGACAGTCTTGATTTGCGCATCGAAGTGAACGACGCGCGCATCGAGGTGACGGAGTTCTTCAAGGAGTCCGTGCAGCTCGGCACGAAAGCGCTCGCTCAGTCCATTCTCGGCGTCTTCAAGGATTTCAGGAAGCCGACGCATGGCCGCCGCGCGTCCTTGCGGCATGACGATGCCGTATTCGGCCAACAGCCCACGCGCCTGATTGACCAGCGCGGTGCGCTGACCGATGACCTGCGAGCGCATGCGGTGGATGGCCTGAATGTCTTGTTGCTCAACGCTCTTGATCGGCACAAACCGCTGCCGGGGGCGTTGGGCCGCTTCGCAGATCGCCTCGGCATCGGCGGCGTCGTTTTTGTTGGTCTTCACAAAGGGCTTCACATGCTGCGGCGCGATTAGCACCACCTCATGGCCAAAACCTTGGAAGGTGCGTGCCCAGTGATGCGCGCTGCCGCAGGCTTCCATGGCGACATGACACGGCGGCTGCTGGGCAATAAAGGCACTCAAGGCATGGCGCGCGAGCTTGCGGCTGAAGACCACCTCGCCTTGGGCATCAACGCCGAAAACGTGGACGCTATTCTTGGCCAAATCGATCCCGATGGTGGCGACGGGTTGTTTGCTAAACTTCTTCATGGGTCTGCTCCCTTCTTGATAGACGATAGCTGGGTTTGTTTTCCATCGCCTATTTTGCCCGCTTCGGGCTCGTTGTAGGAGCGGGGCGGACCATCTCATTAGGAGAAACCGGGGCGCTGCTGGTAGGGCGTTGGCGGCTGATCGAGGGCGAGCTGGCCGAGGATGTCGGCGTGGAGAATGAACTGGTGTTTGAGCATCGTGGTGCGACTTGCGTCATGGTCTTTAAGCGTGGTGATGCGCCTTGCGACCTCGCCCGCCAGTCGCTACGAGCGATTTAACCAGTTTTCCGTGCGCAGGCCAGGGACGCGGTTGAACTCGTTCTGATTGTCCGTCACCACGATCACATCCAGCGCCAAGCCTTGCGCAGCGATCCAAAGGTCATTCGCGCCAATCGGGGTTCCGCAGCGCTCAAGATGGGCGCGGATTTCGCCATAGCGTCGGCTGACACGCGCATCAATGGGTACCAGCGCTAAGGTGTCCACCAACTTCGCGAGACGTCCCGCGTTCTGCTCGCGATAAGCGCTCTTTTCGACGCCGAACTCAAGCTCGCCCAAGACCACAGGGGAGAGCAGAAGATCGGCCAACAGCCTTTGCTCCAGTTGGCGCTTGACCGAGGCGACCTCCTTCATCGCCGCGATCATGATGTTGGTGTCGAGGAGGTAGCGCACCGGCGATGTCCTCTACAACGCCGCGACCGGCTCCGGTGTCTCCTCATCCGGCGCCACCAGATCGATCTCCTCGAGATTGTCCCAGAACGGGCGAAAGGCCTCTGCCGCGCTGGTCGGCGCGTCGGGCACCAGTCGGGCGATGACACGCCCCCGGCGCGTGATAGCGACCGTCTCACCCGCTTCCACAGCGGCCAGCAAGCCGGAAAACGCCGCCTTGGCTTCCGTCACCTGAACCTGTCGCATGAAAAGCTCCTCAGACAATGACCATGTGGTCAGAATAACCCCTGCCCCGTTCGGAGACAAGGTGCATTCAGGCATGGCTGGCGTGGGTGGCGAGCGCTTGGGCTGACCTTAAGCAGAGCGAATAACCTCACGCTCAATGCGCCTATAGAGCTGGATCAGCTTTTCTTCAAGGCTGCGCGTGAAGCCCACCACATCCATCAGCGGCGCACAACGCATGCGCTTACGCAGGCCAGTGCGCAGGGCGCGTAACCGGTCCGGGTCATTGGCCAGCGCAACCGCCAGTCGCACGTAGTCTTGCGCACCTGCCGCGGCCAGCTCCGCCAGACCAATCGCCGAGAGCAAGGCGAAGCCCTGGCGACTGACCACCCGCCCCTGTGGCCAGGTGATCACGGGCACGCCCATCCACAGCGCTTCGCAGCTGGTCAGGCCGCCGGTGAAGGGGAAGGGATCGAGCGCGATGTCCAGCTCCGCGTATTCTGTCAGCAGGTCGGCATGAAAGCTCGGGCCGCGCAGCTCAATGCGCTCGGCGGCGATGCCTCGGGTCATAAAGGCTTGGGTCACCCGCTGGCGCAAGGCGGCGTCGTTGAAGGTGCGCCATTTGAGGAGCAGGCGGGAATCCGGCACCGCGGTCAGGATCTGAGCCCAGAGGTCGTAGACGCCGTCATTGAGCTTGGCGGTGTTGTTGAAGCTGCCGAAGGTGATCCAACCGTTGCGTTCAGCCGGCGGCGGCGACAGCTCCTTGGGTGCCCAGGGCACCGGCTGATAGCACCAGCGCCCGGCAGGCAGGCGCAGGATGGGTTCGACGAACTGGGCCTCGGTGCCTTCCGGGGCGTGCCAGGGGTCGAGCAGCACGGCCTCCAGGGTGGTGAGTCCCGTGGTGGCGAAGTAACCCAGCCAGCTCACTTGCACCGGCGCGGGGCGGTGGGCGAAGACGCTCAGGCGCGAGCCAGCGGTGTGGCCGGAGAGGTCGATCAGGACATCGATCTGGTCGGTCTGGATGCACTGCGCCAGGGCGGCATCATCCAGCCGGGTGATGTCACGCACGGCGCCGCCGGTGGCCCGGCAGCTGGCGGTGATCGCGCGGGTGACCCAGTCGGTTTGGGCGCTGGCGTTGTAGGCAAAGGCGGTGATGCGCTGGAGGTCATGGGCGCCCAGCACGGGGTTGAGGAACAGTCCAACGGTGTGCTGGCACAGATCCGCGCTGACATAGCCCAGGCGCAGCGGGCGGTTCTTCAGTGGCTTGAGTGGCGGGCGCGCACGCGCGCCGCCAGCTCGGTCGATGGCCCAGTCGCCCCAGGCGCGGGCGGCGTTGAAGCGCTCGGTATCGCTGATGGCCGGGTCGTATTCTTGGCCCACCAGCAGGTTGCGGCGAATGATGGGATGGTCCGGCAGCTGGCTTTGCAGGCGGGCGTAGTGAGTACGCGAGGCGGCGTGGTTGTCGCGCTCGCGCTCCACATTGGCGAGCGTGACCCAGGGGCGCAGATCCTTCGGGGCCAGGGCGAGGGCTTGCCGGCAGCTGTCCTCGGCCTCGCTGAGGAAGCCAAATTGGTTCAGGAGATTCGCGACATCCAGCAGCTGGTCCGGGGTGACTGCGGGATCGCAGCGGAGCTGTTGGCACAGGCGGAGTAGCTCAGAGAAATTGGCCTTGGCGGCTTGGCTGCGGGCGGTTTGGAGCAGGCGGTTCATCAGGGATTGGTCGACTTATCCCAGCCCCTCGACCCAGGCCAACTGCCGTGGCAGGCACACGCGCTTGAGGTCATAGGTCGCCTGGGCAAAGGCGCGGGCTTGGTTACCCAGGCGCTGTCTTGCGCTGGGGTCTTCAAGCAACTGGTCAATGGCCTCAACCAACCCGGCGGTGTCGAAGAAGTCGACCAGCCGACCGGTTTCATTGTGCGCGATGGCTTCTGTGACCGGGGCGGTGTCGCTGGCGACGATGGCGCAGCCCAGGCTCATGGCTTCGAGCAGGCTCCAAGAGAGCACGAAGGGATAGGTCAGGTAGACATGGACGCGCGAGAGGCGCAACACGGCGATGAAGGGCGCATAGTCGAGCTTGCCGAGGAAATGCACCCGCGCCCAGTCGGCATCGGGGATGTGTGGGCGGACTTCGTCGATGAAGATGTGCTTCCAGGTCTTATGGCCATGGACAGCCGGATCAGGGCGGGCGCCATAGCTCACATCCTCGCCACCGACGATCAACACCCGCGCCTGTGGGCGGCGCTTGAGCAGCTCGGGCAGCGCGCGCATGAAGCGGTGGTAACCGCGATAGGGCTCGAGGTTGCGGTTGACGAAGGTGACCACCTCGTCCGCCCGGCTCAAGCGGAGTTGGGCGCCGGAGTCGGTGGTGAGGGTCAGTTCCACACCCGAGTCAGGAGCCAGGGCGTCGGTATCAATGCCGTCGTGAATCACCTGGATGTGGTGGCGAAAGCGCTCGGGGAAGGTGCTGGCCTGATAGTGCGTTGGGCTCAGGCCCGCGTCGGCGATTTCAAAGTGCGCGAGGTTGTTGAGGTTCTTCAGTCGCAAGCGGCAGACATCGCCGGGGTCCCGGGGCGGAAACTCGGGGTCGAAACCGACATCGGCGCCTTGGGGGTGGTAGAAGAACTCGCAATATAGCCCAAGCTTGGCGCCTGGCCAGACGTCTTTGAGAAACAGGCTCTCGCCCCAGCCGTGGTGGGCGATGATCACCTCCGGCGCGTAGCCTTCGGCCTTGAGCGCCAGAGCGGCGCGAAAGCAAGCATCGGCGCGGATGGTTTTGGTCTCGAAGTCGCTGACCCAGGGGTGCACCCCGGCGGTGGTCCCGCGCTTGACCTGGTAGGGACGCAGCTGCACGCCCTGCCAGGTTTGTGGGGGGATCGCGCGCAACGGCATCGCGGTCACCTGATGGCCGCGTTGCACCAGCGCAGGGGCCAGGTGTTTGAACTGGCCAGGGAAGTTTTGGTGCATGAGCAGGATGTTCACAGCGGGGAGCGGTCGGTTTTGGTTAAACCTGCGCGAGTGTAGCGGATTAACCGGCAGCAGTGCTGGTGCTGAGCCCCAACACCTCCACCAACGGCTACAGCACGGCGACTACCGCACGAACCTCTTCATCAACCACAACCCGGAGGCCTGGGCGCTGGCGGATGTGGTGTTGGTTACAGCGGGGTTGCGTGTGGCGGGTTGATGTGGCCCGACGCGGTAGTTCGACCGTTTGCCACTGGAGACTTCAGTCAGCTGTCTCGGGCATTTCGGAACTCAGGTCAGCGCCTGCTTGCCGGTCTTCGTCATCCAGTCGATCCAGAATTTTAAGTGCTTGCTTGATGTCGCCCGTCGCAGCCATCGCCCGGAAATGGTTTTCAGTATCCCAGGCTGCCAAAGCGCGAGCACTCAGATCCTCGACCAATTTGTTGGTGGTGAGTCCGCGACTACGTGCCAGAGAGTCCAAGCGCGCCGCCGTGTCGTCCGGCAAGTGGATCGTTAATGTTGTCATCACCATTTCTCCAGACATTGAGCAGGCGTCAGCGAACTCAGCTGATCAAACACCAGTTCTCCTCGGGAAAAATCCCGCACGTTATGCGTCACGATTGCGGCAGCCCCTCCCGCCAGGGCAAGCTCCACCAAGTGGTTGTCTGCTTCATCAGGGAGATTGGGACGCCAACCATAATAAATCGTCACCCATCGACCGCGTTGCGCCAATGCCGCCAGCACCTGTTGCCTTTCTTGTGCAGTGGTCTTCATGCTCCATACATCGCGCCCCAACAGATCGCAATACTCCTGCCACAAGGCATTTCCGAACAGCGGTTGATAACTGCCGGATAGCGCGCGACGCAAAACTTCGCGCGATGCGCCACCTGCCGAGCGCAGTCCCGCGACAAAGACGTTTGTATCAATTACCAGCCGAACCATAGCAACAGCAAAGCCCGGTGCTTCTATTCAGGAGCCTGTCGTCGTCGCTCTTCATGGTAGTGTCAGTGGCCTGGGTGTCGGCTGTCATCGCGGGAGTGTAGCCGATTCGCGCGGGCGGGAGTAAGCCACCCTACCCCGGAACATGCCCCACCGCCAACGCCCGCAGCGCAGCCTCCGCCAGCGGCTTTCGATGCGGTTGCATCCACACCACCATGGCATGGCGCCCCTAACCGCGCACCCAGGCGTCGGCCTGAACTTGTCCCTGTGCGCTCGGTGCTAAGCCGAGCCAATCAATGAGCCGTTTGCGTGAGGCAGGGTCCTGGCGAAAGCGCTCGAAATTCAGCATCAGTGCGTCATCAGGCTGGGCGAGGAGGTGTTCGAAGATGGCCTGGTAGATTCTGCTCGCGCCTGCGGCGCCGTAGGGCGCCCCCCAACCACGGCGCTGTCGCGATGTTTCGATGGCGCTGAACGGGCGCATCATGATCAGCCAGCGGGGGTTACAGACGGCGGCCATCTCAGGCATCACGAAGGCCAGCAGGGGATGTTTCAGAACCAGCTGTGTGCTGGCGTTGGATCTGGCTTGCGCGCATTGGTCCTGCCACCATGACTGAAACCAGTCGGCAAACCCCTCGCCCCGCTGCGCACGGCGGCACAACTGCTGCTCATCCACCGCCTCAAGCAAAGCCGCGCGCAAGGCGGTGGGCTCGTAGCTGCTCGGCGTCATGGGGTCATTGAGTTGCAGATGCGGTGGGCAGCTGTAGGCACCCAGGCGCTCTAGATAGCCGGTTAACGCGGTGGTGCCACTGGAGAAGGCGCCCAGCACGACAAGGGTCGTGCAGTCCCTTTGACTTGGGCGTTGGCGGTTGGACTCTGTCGTCGTGGTCACGGCATCTATCCTGACACCGGGGGGGGGGTGGCGGGATCGGATTGCTGATCACACCAACGCCGCCACATCTGCCGATACGCCGCTTCCAGGTCGCGGGTAAAGCCGGCGGCGTCCCAAAACGGTGAGGCCTCGACTCTTCCCCGCAGCGTCGCATGCAGCCTCGCGCGCCGCGCGCCGTCGTTGGCCAGTTCGGTGGCGATGCGCACAAAGCCGTCGTCGTCCTCGGCGATTAGCTCCGGCAAGCCCACGGTGGACAGGATGCTGGTCGCATGACGCCCCGGCCAGGTGCCGCCGCGCAGGGTCACCACGGGCACGCCCATCCACAAGGCCTCGATGGTGGTGGTACAGCCGCCGTAGGGCTGGGTATCCAGGGCCACATCAACGCTATTGTAGGCCTCCAGCAAGGTCTTGCGGGGCGCGCCGCCTTCCAACAGCAGGCGCTCTGGGGCGATGCCGGCGGCGGCGAAGCGCGCATGCAGGTTGCGCTGCTGCAGGGGATCATCCAGGGAGCGATACTTGAGCCGCAGGCGGGCCTCGGGGTTGGCGGCCAACACTCTTGACCAGAGCGCGATGGTCCGCGCCGAGAACTTGGTCGGGTTGCTGAAGCTGCCAAAGACGACGACGTCGGGCTCGGGGGGGGCGCGCGCCGCCGAGAGGATCGCACCATCGGCACGGGCTTCACGGTAATGCAACGTCAGCAGTCGGTTACTATGGGTTCCTGGATGCTGCGGGACGATACGCAAGGCCTGCTCATAGGCCTGCAGGGCGTCATCGAAACGCCCGAGGTCCTTAAGAGCATTGCCCCGGTTGAAGTGCGCCTGGGCATCATCGGGCTTAAGCGCCAAGGCTTGGTCATAAGCCTGTAGGGCCTCCTCCAAGCGCAAGAGGGCTTGCAACATGACACCGTGGTTGCAGTGATAGGCCGGAACTTGATCATTGTTGCGAATCGCGCGGCGAATGAGTGCCTCGGCGCCGGCGGGGTCGCCGCGCTGGTACAGAACCAACCCCAGACGATGCAGGGCCTCGGCGTGTGCGGGGTTCTGGGCGATGAGTTGCCGGTAGCCTGCTTCGGCGGTCTGCAGATCACCACTTTGATGCGCTTGCAAAGCCTGCTGATAGCGCTCGCCTGGCGCGTTTATGGAGCTGTCACCTCGCTGGTGCACCGCGAGGTGTTCTCGCAGCCTTTGGACACCGCCTTCATCCAGAGCGCTGCTCTGCGCTTGGGCGACCAGGGATTGCGCCTCGTCGGGGCGTCCGCAGCGCACCAAGGCGTCAGCACTGCTGAGCCAGTATTGGGTGACTGCGGGATTGTCCGCGCGTGCCGTCTCAAACAGCGCAAGCGCAGCAGCGATCTGATTCACGGAAACGGCCAGCACGCCAAGGTTGTGGTTCGCGTCGGGATGCTTGGGCTGTACCTGCAAAATGGCCCGATACAATCGCTCGGCATCCTGGAGCTGGCCGGTGCGATGATCCGCTACCGCCTGGTTCAGCGCCTCCGGGATCGGGATCTGCTGATTGGAACTGGGTGTTGTTTCACGCGGGTGCTTCATCGTGGTTCTTGCTCGTGTTCAGGACACGCGCAGCGCCTCAGCTAGCCTTCTGGCGCGACCAATGTTTGCGGAGCAACCGCCTGCGCGAAAGCGCGGACGCTCAGAATGGGTGTCGCGATCAGCGCCTGCGCCTCGCTAAAATCACCGTCCCCGGTGATCAAATAATCAGCTTCGCCAGAGGCCGCGCACATCAAAAAAGGTGCATCCTTGCGATCACGCGGGAAGTCGATGGTTTCCCTCACTTCGATCATCTGCGTATCGGCCGCGAGCAGTTCCAACCACCAGTTGATGGTTGCACGAGGTAAGGCGAATTTCGGACGCTGGATGACGGCGCTGTATTCGGCCATGATCTCGGGTGTCACTAACCACTCGGTATCTGAGCGGCTCAAGCACCACAGCAGCACCCGTTCCGGCAGACGATCTCGAATCACTGCCGATACCAAGAGATTGGTGTCGATCACCACTCGCATTAGCATTCGCCGCGCTGTGCATCGATTTCCGCTGTAATGTCCGCATCGGTGAGCACTGCCGACTGGGGCAGGCGCTGCACATGGCGCATCAACGCGCGCCAGCTTTCGGTGCGCTCTTCAGGCTGGCGCGTTTGATCGACCACCAGCACTTCGAGCAAGGCGCCTTCGGGGAACGGCATTCCTTCCAGAACAACACGGCTTGAAGCATCCATGCGGACGTAGGTCTTGTAGGCATTCATCGCGACTCTTGGATATTGGCTTGGCGCAGCTCTAACGCGAGAGTGTAGCCGATTTACTGGCTGGCGTAGCCGGGTTCAGCCCCAGCAACCCCACCAACGGCTACAGCCAGGCAGCTACCACCGCAAGTTCTTCATCAGCCACAACCCGGAGGCCTGGGCACTGGCGGATGTCGTGATCGATACGGCGGTGCTAAAGGACGCAGCTTCAAACGCGCAGATGCGACTGCACGCGGGTCAATGATCCCGGCGCTGCTTTTTCAGCCAGGCTTCGATCAGGTCAGGATCAAACCGCCCCAGCACTTCGTCTGGATCAAGCCCCTTGAGCCGCTGCTCGGGATCAAAGCGTCTGAGGATGGCTTCGGGATCGCGCTTGAGCGCGTTTTCTAGCACCATCTCATCGGTCTCGCGCACGAAGTCTTCCAGGGTGTAGGCCATGTCCGGTGCCTCGCGTTGGTAAATCAGGTGTAGGCGTTCGAGCAGTTTCCAGTAACCGCGTTCATTGCGCTCGCGGGGGCGGGCGCGGTAGTGCTCCAGTCCCTGGCGCATCCGATCCTGCTAGCTGGAGAACAGTTCCCAGGGAGCGTTGCGCGGGTGTTTCGCAATTTGGTTCAGGACAATGATGCGCACGCGATGACCGCCCCAGGGGAGATCATAGACCCCTTCCCAGGCGGTGGGTTCCAGGCGGTCGGCTGGGGCCAGTGCGCGGGGAAAGCGGGTGGCCACCGCGTAGAGGCCAAAGGCGTCGAGTGGGCGGCGTGCGCTTTCGGCATCCAGTTTGACCTTGCGGTAGATGACGTAGTAGCCGATCAGCTCGTCGAGCGACCAGAAATCCAGTGCCTCGTGGCGGGATTTGTAGCTCAGCAGGTTGATGGCGCGCAGATTCTCCAGCCCATCGGGCAGTGGGTCTGGCAGGTACGCCTTGCGGCCCTCTTCGGCTGCTTCGATGATCGCCACATCGAGTTCCTGGCTGGTCAGGGCCAGTTCTTGTTCGAGTTCCACCCGCCAGGGGGCGCCTGCAAACACATCAACCAGCGCAATGCCGAACGCCCGGTGCCATTGGCGCAGCGGGTCTTTGTCGGGGTTGTCTGGGGCTTGGTTCACCATGGGGAAAGTGTAGCGGATTGGGCGGCGGCGGGCACAGCTGCTGGCGATGGCGAGCGCCACAGGCCTCTGTCCGTGGCGCAAAGCGCGCAAGCGCAGGGTATCCGCAGCCAGCTCGGTGGCAAGGAGGTTGGCCCTGGTCGCCTAAGCGCAAGCGGCCAGCCCCTCCACCCACGCCAGCTGCCGCGGCAGGCAAATGCGTTTGAGATCATAGCTCGCCTGGGCAAAGGCGCGGGCTTGGTGGCCCAGGCGCTGTCTTGAGCTGGGGTCTTCAAGCAGCTGGTCGATGGCCTCGACCAAGCCGGCGGTGTCAAAAAAGTCAACCAGCCGGCCGGTTTCATTGTGCTGGATGGCTTCTGTGACCGGGGCGGTGTCGCTGGCGACGATGGCGCAGCCCAGGCTCATGGCTTCGAGCAGGCTCCAGGAGAGTACAAAGGGGTAGGTCAGGTATACATGGACGCGCGAGAGGCGCAGCACGGCGATGAAGGGCGCGTAGTCGAGCTTGCCGAGGAAATGCACCCGCGCCCAGTCGGCATCGGGGATGTACGGGCGAACTTCGTCGATGAAGATGTGCTTCCAGGTCTTTTGGCCATGGACAGCCGGATCAGGGCGGGCGCCGTAGCTCACATCCTCGCCACCGACGATCAACACCCGCGCCTGTGGGCGGCGCTTGAGCAGTTCGGGCAGCGCACGCATGAAGCGGTGGTAACCGCGATAGGGCTCGAGGTTGCGGTTGACGAAGGTCACCACCTCGTCCGCCCGGCTCAAGCGGAGTTGGGCGCCGGTGGCGGTGGTCAGGGTCAGTTCCACACCCGGGTCAGGAGCCAGGGCGTCGGTATCGATGCCGTCGTGAGTCACCTGGATGTGGTGGCGAAAGCGCTCGGGGAAGGTGCTGGCCTGATAGTGCGTGGGGCTCAAGCCTGCGTCGGCGATTTCAAAGTGCGCGAGGTTGTTGAGGTTCTTCAGTCGCAAGCGACAGACATCGCCGGGGTCCCGGGGCGGAAACTCTGGGTCGAAGCCGACATCGGCGCCTTGGGGGTGGTAGAAGAACTCGCAATACAGCCCAAGCTTGGCGCCTGGCCAGACGTCTTTCAGAAACAGGCTCTCGCCCCAGCCGTGGTGGGCGATGATGACGTCTGGGGTATAGCCCTCGGCTCTCAGCGCCAGGGCGGCACGAAAGCAGGCTTCGGCGCGGATGGTCTTGGTCTCAAAGTCGGCCACCCAGGGATGGACATTCGGCGTGGTCCCACGGCTGACCTGGTAGGGCCAGAGTTGTACGCCCTGCCATTGGCCGGGTTGGGCCGTGCGCAGCGGCATGGCGCTGACCTGATGGCCGCGTGCCGCTAATGCGGGTGCCAGGTGCTTGAACTGGCCGGGGAAGTTCTGGTGGATGAAGAGGATCTTCACGCCGGAAGATGGGCGCCGGCCAGGGCACGCAGGGCGGGCTCGTCGAGTGGCGCTTTGCTCGCGACCGCCCACAGATCAAACGCCGCAGGGCGTCGGCGGCTGGCAATGCTGGTAAAGCCAGCCGATTGCAGGGTTGCGATCAAGACCCGTTCGGTAAAACCGCATTTGTGCGCCATGTAGAGGTTGCCGCGCGCCAGTGATGGGCGATGGCCGTAGAGGATGTCCAGTGGGGCGATGGGGCCAGCGGGGCTGGTGTAGGCGGGTTCTGTCAGTTTGTCCTCGGCCACCAGGGCGCAGACGCTTTGCAGGTCGGGGCAGGTGATGACGGCGAAGCCCTCGGGTTTGAGCACGCGCAGGAATTCGGCCAGCGCCACCGGGACTTCGTGCGGGTAGAGATGTTCGATGTTGTGACTGGAGAAGAGCGCGTCCATGCTCTCGGACTCTACCGCCGCCATGTCGGTCATGGTGCCAATGATATCGGGCTCAACCGCCGAGTCGATGTCGAGGCGGAGTTCTTGCCAGTCGGGGGTGTTGAACCCGGCGGTGGTCTGGTCTTTGTGCTTGGGGCCGCAGCCGATGTGCAGGAATTGGGGCATGCGGAGATCCTATTGAAAACTGCATAACACGAGTTTGAAGACCCCACCGCTGGGGTCCGGGCCAGGGCTGGAGGGGGTAAAAATCCTTGCCGCTACCATACATCGCTCCCAGTTACGCACATCGCCCGGTCGGCCCATTCGGCGATCATGTCCAAAGACTCCTGCGGATGACGCCGCAGCAGAATATGGTCGCCGCCGGGTAGCCGCTGGACGCTAACGCTCTTGCCAATGCGCTCAAGAACCCAGCTGTCCAGCGCGTCCAGGCAGCAGGGCACGCGCGCGCTCTGGCGCATCGGCCATAGCGGCTCCTCGCCGGTCAGAATGAGCACCGGCGCGTGGCATTGGGCGACAGCGTCGAAATACAGGGGTTCGGTGTCGGTCTCTCCCGCAGCAACGGCATAACCAAACAGCTCGCGCGCATAATCAGCAAAAAAACGCACCGTCAGCGTAAGCTCCGCCGCCGGTGCCGGGCTAATGGCCTGCTGCATCGCCGCGCGCACATGCCAGAGCTTGGCCGGCGCCAGAGGCGGGTCGGCCAGCACTAACCCGGCCAGCAGCGCAGGATGCGTGCGCGCCAGTTCCAGGCCAATCAACCCGCCGGCGGATTCGCCTATCACCAGCGGCTTTTCAGCATCGCGTTCGGCCAGATGGTGCACTGCGTTGGCCGCCAAGGTGACGGCTTGCGGGAGGGTAAAACAATCGCCGCCGCCGATGGGCACGGAGACATCCAAGACACCAACCCGATACCGCTGCGCTAGGACGTGCGCAACCGGCAGCAGCCCCTGCGCAGCGGTTAGAGCGCCGGGGATCAGCAACAACGGTGGCGCGCCGTTTTGGCCTACCTGCAGCAAGCGCGCTTGCTGTGTCTTGGCATCGGCTGGTGGTTCACCAGCAGCAGGCTGGTCAGCGGCATGAACGTCCATCGGAATTACGCGTGCAGCGCCTATCGCTCTGGACGCCATTCGCGCTGTAAAAACCCATCGAGAAAATTCCCCGGTCCATAGTCGAACGGCGGAGCCACGCGCTGGAAGTCCGGGTACCCAGCCAGAAACCGCTCAATGGCCGTGCGCGGGTTGGACTGAGCTACATTGGGATACTTCTCGGTCGCTTGGCCCACTGGGGTGCCGGCCAGGTCTGCAAAGATGGTATCGGCGACGATCAGCCAGCCGCCAGGTTGGATCAACGCGGCATAGCCCTCCAACTCGCGCTGCACATGCTCGGCATTGTGGTCATCATCGAGAAACACCAGCACCGGGCCGGGATCAGCGGAAATGTGATCAGCAAATTGATCGATGATGGCTGGATCGGCGGCATCGCCTTCCAAGGCCAAGCGTACCCGGGCGCCCAGCGGATGACTGGCGAGGACTTCCCTCGCCTCGGCACGCAGATTCAAATCCACCGTCAGCACCCCACCGTCCTTCTCCCCCAGCATGGCCAGCAGGGAGGCGAAAAAGATCGCCGAGCCGCCAAACTTGGTGCCGGTCTCGATGATCCAGCGCGGGCGCGCCTGATGCACCACGGCCTGCAGGCGCAGAATGTCCTGCGGCATTTGCCACAGCTCCACGCCGAGCCAGGACTGGCGAAACCAGCCTTCATTGGCAGAGGCGCGAGCATACTGGCGGCACAGGTCGCTGACCAAATAGCTGCGCTCGGAGGGCGTCCAGGGAGAAAGCTCAGTCACCGCGTCGCCTCCAGATTCAAGCTCATCAGGGTTCCCTGCTCCTTGTCCAAATGCGGCAGGTAAGACTGCGAATGGTCATCCACATCCGCATGCTCGCTCGCGCGCCAATCCCACCGGCGGATGTTCTTAAAGCCTAGCCCCAGCAGTTCATGCTTCAGGAAGGGCTCGTCGAAGATCATCTTGTGATAATCCATCCCATCGCGCTGGCCGCCGCAGATCAGGCCGATCAAGCCATTCAGGCCATCGGCCAGGCCGCGTTCATGATACAGCTTGGCACAGGCAGCGAAGTCGGGCACGGCTAACCGAAGCACGCCGCCGGGTTTCAGCACCCGGCGCCATTCGGCGAGTACCGCGCGGAATTCCCAGCGCCCGAAATGCTCGAGCACATGGGAGGCGTAGACCAGATCGGCGGTTTCATCGGGGATCATCTCCAGGCGGGCCACATCGGCGACCAGATCGACATGGGGATGGGCCTGGGCGTCGATATGCACAAAACCCGGAATGCAGCGCGTGCCGCAGCCCAAGTGAAGCTTCACCGGGCCGTCCGCTGGCCAGGGCACGTCTCCCGCCGCCGCGCGCTGGCGGCGCACCCGGCAGGGCGATCCCCAGGCAACCGCCCGGGCGGGAATATCGCGCGTCACCACCGAGCCAGCACCAATCACCGCGCCCGCGCCGATGCTGACCCCAGGGGAGATCACCGCGCCCATGCCGATCCACACATCATCGTCGATCACGATGGGCAAGGACTCGGCGGGCTGCTGGCGCATGGGGCGGTCGGTTTCCATCAGGCCATGACGCACGCCGCAGATCAGCACGCCACCGGCGATCAGGCAGTGGTTGCCGATTTCGATGCCAGCGCGCGGTTCGTAGATCTGCACGCCGGGGCCGAAGGAGACCTCCTCCCCGGTTGTCAGCCAACCCTGGTCGATGCGTATGCTGGCATTGGGATAGAGAATATTGCGCTCACCCAGGGTCAGCCGCCCTTGCGGGCCGACATAGATCACCGCGCCGGGCTCAAGGATGGTGCTCTCCGGGAAGGTGCAAGCGCCCTGGCAGTCCACCACCGCTTGGGCATGGATACCCCGCGCGATCATGACGCTGCAACCTTGCTACTCTGCTCCGCCCACCAGCGCTCGTACATCGCCTCATAGGCATCCTCCAGCGCGGTAGCCAAGCCCCTGGCATCGCACAGCGGGCTCTGGCGCATCTGCTCGCGTTGGGTCAGGCGAATCTGGCGGCGCCCTTCGACATCGCGTGCCAGCGCGACGACCTTCGCGATGGACCCCTCATCGTCCGTGGCAATCCACTCCTCCCTTCCCAGCGCAGTCAGCATCGAAGCGCTCATGCGTGAACCCATACGATCCCCCAGCTTGGTCACTACCGGCACGCCCATCCAGAGCGCATCGCAGGTGGTGGTGCCGCCGCACACCGGGCCGATGGGGTCCAGCGCAATGTCCAGGCGGTCGTAGTAAGCCATGTGTGCAGACCAGGATGGTGTCGCTTGGCGGTCCTGCAACTCAATGCGTTCCCCGGCGATCCCTTGGCCGCTGAAGGCTCGCAGCACTCGTTCGCGATTGCTGGCATCCGCCAGTTCATTGGTCTTGAGCAGCAACTTGGCCTCCGGCAAGGCGTGCAGCACCCGTGCCCAGGAGGCGATGGTGGTGGGCGTGATCTTGATCAGGTTATTGAAGCTCCCGAGCCACAGCACCCCATCGTCGCGCGGGCACCAGGCCGGTTTCGGTGCTTGTTCGGTGCCATGATAGGCGACCCAGACGCGCGGTAGCGGCCAGAGCTGTTCCAAGTAATGCTCGGCCACCCATGCCGGAGTGAGCAGGTCATCGCCGATCCAGTAGTCCATCTCGGGCAGATAGGTAGAGCCAGGAAAACCCAGATAATGTGCCTGCACCGGCGCCGCGCGTTGGGCGAAGACGCCAAGGCGATTGTGGGAATTGTGACCGGAGAGGTCGATCAGGACATCGATCTCATCGGCGCGGATGCGCGCAGCGGCCGCTTCGTCAGTGAGACCCACAAACGTCTGCCAGTGATCGACGGCGTCCCTGATGCGGTTCGTGACTGCATCAACTCGGTGGGTGCCTGAGTAGGCCGAGAGTTCGATCCGGGTGCGATCATGCTGGGTGAACAAGTCTTGGACAAAAAAGCCAACTGCGTGGTGGTAAAAATACCCTGAGACATAGCCAACGCGCAGGCGGCGCCCGGTGTTGGGGCGTGAAAACGACATTTGTGGCTCAACAGGGCGCGACCGCTGCATCTGGGCAATGCGTCGCTCTTGGGCAAGCAGCTCAAACGCCCGATCGCCTTCGTGGTAGTGCAGCAGAAACAGCCGGTTAGACGTGGCCTCGGCATACTCAGGCTTGAGCCGCAACGCCTGTTCATAGGCGCCAAGCGCCTCCTCCAAGCGCCCGAGGTCCTTGAGGGCATTGCCCCGGTTGAAGTGCGCCTCGGCATAATCGGGCTTAAGCGCCAAGGCTTGGTCATAAGCCTGTAGGGCCTCCTCCAAACGCCCGAGGTCATAGAGGGCTGTGCCCCGGTTGGAGTGCGCCTCGGCAAAATCGGGCTTAAGCGCTAAGGCTTGGTCATAAGCCTGTAGGGCCTCCTCCAAGCGCCCAAGGTCATAGAGGGCATTGCCCCGGTTGGAGTGCGCCTCGGCATAATCGGGCTTAAGCGCTAAGGCTTGGTCATAAGCCTGTAGGGCCTCCTCCAAACGCCCGAGGTTCCTGAGGGCATTGCCCCGGTTGGAGTGCGCCTCGGCATAATCGAGCTTGAGCGCTAAGGCTCGGTCATAGGCTTGCAGGGCCTCCTTCAAGCGCAAGAGGGCTTTCAACATGACACCGTGATGGCAGTGATAGGCCGGGACTTGATCGTTGATGCGTATCGCACGGCGAATGAATGCCTCGGCGCCTGCGGGGTCGCCGCGCTGGTACAGAACCAACCCCAGACGATGCAGTGCCTCGGCGTGTGCGGGGTTCTGGGCGATGAGTTGCCGGTAGCCTGCTTCGGCGGTCTGCAGATCACCACTTTGATGCGCTTGCAAAGCCTGCTGATAGCGCTCGCCTGGCGCGTTTATGGAGCTGTCACCTCGCTGGTGCACCGCGAGGTATTCTCGCAGCCTTTGGACACCGCCTTCATCCAGACCGCTGCTCTGCGCTTGGGCGACCAGGGATTGCGCCTCGTCGGGGCGTGCGCAGCGCACCAAGGCGTCAGCACTGCTGAGCCAGTATTGGGTGACCGCGGGATTGCCCGCGCGTGCCGTCTCAAACAGCGCAAGCGCAGCGGCGATCTGATTCACGGAAACGGCCAGCACGCCAAGGTTGTGGTTGGCGTCGGGATGCTTGGGCTGTGCCTGCAAAATAGCCCGATACAATCGCTCGGCATCCTGCAGCTGGCCAGCGCGATGATGCGCTACCGCCTGGTTCAGCGCCTCGGGGATCGTTAGCTGGCGGTTGGCCTTGGATGTTGAGTCGTTTTGGGGTTCCATGGTGCCTGCACCTAAACCACCCCCAACGCCCTCAAGATCGGCAACTGCTTGGTGGCAAAGTCCTGCGCCTGCTGGTTCAGCTCGGCCAGGTTCTCCTCGGGGGACGCGATCGGCGTGCCCTCTTTGATCAGCCGCTGACCTTGGCTCTGCAGCAGCTGCCAGGTCTGGTTGGCCCAGTCGGCGGGCTGCTTGTGGCCTTGGCTGTAGGCGAGCAGGAACAGTTGCTGGAAGCGGTTGACCTGCACGCCGCCGCCGGTGACCGGGCTGGCGAGGTAATTGATGTCGCTGCTGCCGCGGGCCTGCTGTAGGAGGTGAGCGTTGAGGCGCTCGCTGTTCTTCTTGGACTTGGCCTGCGCCTTGTCACCCATTGCCGATGCCGAGACCGGGGCGAGGTGGCCGGCGCCGGTGAGGATGAGGGTGGCCTGCAGCAGTTGGGGGAAGTTGATGCCCTGGTCTTTGAGACGGGTTTCCAGTTGGCCGATGGTTTTGGGTTGGTGGTCGGCGAGCTGGTCGAGGATGGGCGTGTAGATGGCCTCACTCAGGTTGGCCTCGCCGAGGCTGCCGGTGACCTTGAGCGGGACATCGGGGCGATGGGCGATGAGCACCAGGCGCTGGGCGCGCAGGGCCTGAGCCTGAGCAGACTATTTGCGGGAATCGGCCGCGATTCTGAGCAAATTCAGTGAGGGAAAACAAAAAACCCCCTCAAACAACTTGACGCAAGTTGTCCGAGAGGGCTGTCTCCGAATTTCGCCAAAAACCAGGAGACAGTCCCAGTGTGTCACGCCTTTCTTGCCGACACGAACTTTTACCAACTGCTCACCCGGATCGACGAGTCGATTGCCGAGGAAGTCCGCGCGGGCGGCTGTGACTGCGGTGGTGCGTTGCACAGCGCCCGTTATCCGCGTAAGCCCCGAGGTGTGCGTGGCGTCTTGGATGAGAGCTACCAGAGCCGTCTGAGTTTCTGCTGCGCCGCGGACGGGTGCCGGCGGCGCAGCACCCCGCCTTCCGTTCGGTTTCTGGGCCGCAAGGTCTATCTCGGGGTCATCGTCGTGCTGATTTCGGCCCTGCATGACGGACTGAGCGCATCGCGTCGCCGGCGCTTGATCAAGACGCTCGGTGTCACCGTCCAAACCCTGCGGCGGTGGCAGCACTGGTGGCGTGAGCAGTTTGTGCAAACCCGCTGCTTTCGATCCTTGGCTGGTCTGTTGATGCCGCCGATCGCCACCGAGCACCTGCCAGGATCCCTGCTGGAAAAATTGAGCGCAAAAGCGTTGTCCGAGCGCGTCGTGCAACTGCTGATATTGATCGCCCCGAGCACGACAGCGACAGGCTTGCTGTAGGGCAACGCCAACCCGCAGAAGACCTCATCGCGCCGCTGGGCGGCGCCTTCTAGACTCCCGGTGATGTGTGAAACAACTGGGAGGTGAAGACGAATGTCCGATGACAACGGCCTCGGTGATCCCGATGGTTGGGCGCGGTTGCGCTTTGCCATTATTGGTCCTTTATTGGCTGATCCTGCGCCGGCGAACGCGCTGGGCGCGCGGCTGAAGGCGCTGGCGGCCAAGTCATGGCGTCATCCGGTGACTGGGCGGGCGGTCAGTTTTAGCTTTGGGACCTTGGAGCGCTGGTATTACCTCGCACGCGATGCCCAAGACCCGGTGACCGCACTGCGCCCGCGCCGGCGCAGCGATGCCGGGGAGCAGCGCGCGCTGAGCCCGCGCCTGATGGAGGCCGTACAGGCGCAATACCGCGACTACCCCGGTTGGACGGTGCAGCTGCATTACGACAACCTCGCCGCCTTGTGCGCGGGCGATGAAACCCTGGGGCCGCTGCCCTCCTATGCCACCGTGCGCCGCTTCATGAAGCGCGCGGGCCTGCACCGCCGGCGTGTCCCGGCGCGCAAGACACCCGGGGCCGAGCAGGCCGCGCGGCGCCTGGAGGCCTGCGAGGTGCGCAGCTATGAAGCCCAGTATGTCCATGCCTTGTGGCATCTGGACTTTCATCATGGCTCGCGCAACGTCCTCACCCGGGGTGGCGTCTGGGTCAAGCCCCTGCTGCTGGCGGTCATCGACGATCACTCGCGCCTGATCTGCCATCTGCAGTGGTACCTCGATGAGACCACCGAGACCTTGGTGCATGGTCTGGGACAGGCGTTGCACAAGCGCGGGCTGCCGCGCGCCCTGATGAGCGATAACGGCGCGGCAATGCAGGCCGAGGAATTCACCGCCGGATTGCATGCGCTGGGCATCCTCCACGAGCCGACCCTGCCGTACAGCCCGTATCAGAACGCCAAGCAGGAGCGCTTCTGGGCCACGCTGGAAGGCCGCCTGATGGCGATGCTTAAGGGGCTGGAGGAGCTGAGCCTGCAGCGGCTCAACACCCTCACTCAGGCGTGGGTGGAGCAGGAGTACCACCGCAAGGTCCACAGTGAGACCGCCGCCACGCCGCTTGCGCGTCTTCTCGATGCGCCCAACGTGGGGCGCCCCTGTCCGGACAGCGAGCAGGTCCGCGCCGCTTTTCGTTGTCGCGTCCAACGCCGTCAGCGCCGCAGCGATGGGACGCTCAGCCTGGCGGGCAAGCGCTTCGAGGTGCCGGCGCGCTTGCGTCACCTTGAGCAACTGCATATCGCTTATGCCCGCTGGGATCTGAGTGCTGTGGACGTGGTTGATCCCCACTCGGGCGCCATCCTCTGCCGCCTCTATCCCCTCGATAAAGCCGCCAATGCCTCCGGGCAGCGTCGGCGCCTTGAGCCCGCCGGCGCACCGCCACCGCCATCACAACGCGCCACGACGCTGCCACCGTTGCTGCGCGACTTGCTCGCCGAGTATGCCGCCACCGGTCTGCCGCCGGCCTATCTGCCAAAACACGATGACCTGGAATCCAGTCGATGAACAAGACCCTGCTGGCCCTCTATGGACTGAAGTTCAATCCGTTCTCCCCGGAGCTGCCGACGGCGGCACTGCATCGCAGCGCGCCGGTGGAGCAGTTTTGCTGGCGCATCGAGCAGAGCCTGATCCGCGAAGGCGGTTTTGCGCTCATTCAAGGTGATCCGGGTACCGGCAAGAGTGCGGTACTGCGCCTGCTCGATGAGCGTCTGCGCCAGCTGCCCGATATCAGCGTTGGGGCGCTCACGCATCCCAGCTCGAAGGTGGCGGACTTCTACCGCGAGATGGGCGATCTGTTCGCCGTTGACCTCAAGCCCCATAACCGCTGGGGTGGCTTCAAGATCCTGCGCGAGCGCTGGCTGGCGCATCTGGAGACGACGCTGTTGCGCCCGGTGTTGCTCATCGACGAGGCGCAGGAGATGCATCCGACGGTGCTCAATGAGCTGCGTCTGCTGACCTCCATGCAGTTCGATTCGCGCACGTTGTTGAGCGTGATCCTGGCCGGCGATGGCCGCCTGGCGACCAAGCTGCGCCGTGAGGAGTTGCTGCCGCTGGGCAGTCGTATCCGTACGCGCCTGAGTATGGAGTATGCCAGTCGCGAGGCGCTGGTCGCCTGCCTGGAGCATTTACAACACAGTGCCGGCAATGCGAGTCTGATGAGCGCAGGGCTGATGAAGACGCTCGCTGAGCATGCGTTGGGCAATTATCGCGTGCTCACGACCATGGCGGCAGAATTGCTGGCGCAGGCTGCTCGGCTCGAACGCGCGCAGCTCGATGAACAACTCTACCTTGAGGTGTTTGGTTCAGCGGCGGGCAACGCCCGCCAACGCCCGAGTGCCAGGGCGGGCGCCTGATGAGCCGCTTGAGCGCTGAGCGCCCGCACCAGGCCATGACAGCGGCAAGACACACCGCCGTGATGCTTGAGGCATGGCACGACGCTGGCATCGTGCGTGCCGATTTGGCGGTGCGCACCGCCAAGGCGACGATGCTGTGGTTCCATGATCGCTCTTTGGATCAGCTTCCGTTGGGGCTGGCCAGAGCGCGCAATGTCCAACAGGCCGATATTTATATCCGTCCAGCCCGCGGCTATCCCTGGCCAATGGTGTTTCTCGATGATGTCGCACGGCCGATGGCGCAGCGCATCGCTCGGCACTATGCGGCCCTGGTGGTGCAGACTTCGACGCTCGGGGGCTGCCACCTGTGGCTACGGCTGACCCGCGCGCTCGATGAGGCGCAGCGCTGTGATGTGCAGCGTTGGCTGATCCCGCGCGTTGGCGCCGATCCGGGCTCGGTCTCCGGTGAGCACCTCGGTCGGCTCGCCGGGATGAAGAATGCCAAGCGTGGCGGGGAGTGGGTCAATGTCCTTCGGCGACCAAGCCCGCAGGAGCGCGTCTGGGATCCAACTCCGGCCTTGCCAACGATGGCTCCGGCTCCGCCGCCGGTCGTCAACTGCGCTCCACGGGCGCGCTTATCCACCGGTGATCCGTCCGAATCTGCCCGCGAATGGGGCTGGGTCTGCGGCGCTCTTGAGGCCGGCCTTGCACCGACCACGGTCTACCAACGCTTGCTCGAGCGCGCGTCCCCGCGTCGCGGAGCCGATGCCGAGCGCTATGCCCGCTACACCCTCGCTCGCGCCATTCGCCAGAGCGCTAGAGGCAACTGAACCCGCTGCGTCTCTCCCCCCTCAGGGGGGGAGCGTGGTTCACGATTCCGGCTTCCCGCTGTCGGCCAGTAACGGCCCCCGTGATCCCACACGCATTCCATGTCCTTCAAATGGCTTGGAAATGGGTCCCGCAATTATCGTGATTACGCTCACAGGGCCTCGGCTTGTTCGAGCGGATTGAGCCGGCGCGGGCCTTTGATCCAGTAATCACGGCGAAATTGTTGGTTGACCATGAAGTCCCGCACGCTGTGGCGGAAGTCGGGGTCGGGGAGCTGGTTGAGCAGGGTCTGTTGCTCGGGGGTGAGGTTGATGGCGTCGATGGCATCGAGCAGGTGGGCGGAGCCGGCGTAGCGGAGTTTGGCCGGTGCGAGCCAGTCGGCCAGGGTGGCGAAGTGCATGGGGTGCCAATCGCGGTTGAAGTATTCGTGCGCAAGGTAGTGGCGGTTGTGGGCTTTCATTTTCTCCAGCCGCTCGTTGATCTGGGGGTTGGCGCGGCTGTAGAGGGGGTTGGTGGCGAGCAGTTGCTCGGCAAAAGCAATGGCGCCATCGATGCGGTTGACGATGCCTTGGCCTTCGGCACCCAGGGCGTCGGCATGTTCGGTCATCAGGTGGCGCATGGGGGCGAAGGCAGCCCAGCCGGGCAGGGTGTTGTAGCTTAAGTAAAGCACGCCGCCGACGCTGAGCTTGCGGCGGATGAAGTCGACCATCACCCGGCGATTGTCATCGCTGATCCAGCTCCAGATGCCATGCACGCCGATGTAGTCGAAGTCGGGCAGGTCGTCGCGGGCGGCGAGCTCAGCGAAGCTGTCGTCGAACAGCTGGGCGTCGCTGCCGGCGACGGTCGCCAAGGATTGAGCGAAGGCGGCTTGGCTGGGGTTGAAGTCGGTGCCGGTCCAATGCACGCCGGAGGCGGCGGCATGGATGTTGACGCTCAGACCCTGGCCGAAGCCGAGCTCGCAGGCGTGAGTGATCTGCGGTGGGGCGAGGCCGGCGTTGAGCAAGGGCAGCGCCAGGCGCGCGGGGTTGAGTTCGGGGTAGTAGCCGTGGGTGTAGCCGATGTCGGCGACGTAGCCGGCGGTCCAGTCGGTCATGGGCGCTTTCTCGGGGTGATGGTGGTTGGTGTCCTTTATGCCGGCAGATGGGCTTGCGCGAGGGCGCGCAATACCGGCTCGTCTCGAACGCGTTTGCTCGCCACCGCCCAGAGGTCAAAAAAGGGCGCGCCGCGCCGACGGCTGGCGATGCTGGCGAACCCGGCGGCTTGCAGGGTGCCGATCAGCACCCGTTCGGTGAAGCCGCATTTGTGGGCCATGTAGAGGTTGCCCTGTGCGAGCGAGGGGCGGTGGCCGTAGAGGATATCGAGCGGGGCGATGGGGCCGGCGGGGGATTGGTAGGCCGGCTCGGTCAACTTGTCCTCTGCCACCAAGGCGCAGACGCTCTGGATGTCGGGGCAGGTGATGACGGCGAAGCCCTCAGGCTTCAGGATGCGGTGGAATTCGGCCAGGGCCACCGGCACTTCATGCGGATAGAGATGCTCGATGTTATGGCTGGAGAAGAGCGCGTCCATGCTCTCGGACTCCACTGCCGCCATGTCGGTCATGCTGCCCTGGATGTCAGGCTGCACCGCCGGGTCGATGTCGAAGCGGATCTCCGTCCAGTCGTCGGTGTTGAACCCGGCGGTGGTCTGGTCCTTGCGCTTGGGGCCGCAGCCGATGTGGAGGAAGGTCTGCGCGGGCATGGGCGCGGCGGTCTCGATCAGGGTCTCGTCCTGCGGTGTGAGTGCATAGCCCCAGTGGCGCGCCCACGGTAGCAGCCAGGGTAGCACCGGCGCCAGTTGCGCGCGGTACTTCTGCCAGCGCCCGGCGGCGTGGGTGTAGAGTGGCTGTACCACCTGGTGGTAGCTCGGGGTGTTGATGTGCCTGCGCGCGGCGGCGGTCTCGGCATAGCGGGTGACGGCATCATCCCAGGGCAATCCGAGAAAATCCAGCAGCGCACGCACCTGGTTGGTGAAATCCACCACTAGGTCTTCGTAGCGCAGCGCATGCACGCGCAAGGGGAATACCTCACTGGCACGCACCCATAGGCGCATGGCCCGGTCATACAGACGCGCGCAGTCGGTCAGCGTGAGGAAATTCGCCATGGCCTCATTGGGCGCGAAAGAGTGCATGAAGCAGCTCAGCACGCAATCGCACGGGTGGCGCAGGGCGAGAATAAAACGCGCGTCGGGAAACAGCCGATGGATCAGCACTGCCGCGGTGAGGTTCAGCGGTAGCTTATCCACCACCACCGGGCGTGACGGTTCCCGGCTCAGGGCGTCGTCCAGCGCCGTTGTATAGGCCAGCTGCAGCGCCTCCAGCGTCTGGGCATCGACGGTGGCCAAGTCAGCAGGGAAGTTCTTCAGGGTCCGCAGCGCGGCGAGCTTGGCGTGCGCGACGCAGGGGACTTCCTCCACTACCGTCACTGCCGGATGGCTGCGCAGGATGGTGTCGAGCAAGGTGGTCCCTGAGCGGGGAAAGCCGACCAGAAACACGGCGCTCTGCGCCGGGGCCGGGTGCGTCTGCCAGTCTGCGGCCCAAGCCGGGGTAAGACAGGCATCCAGGCGCGTCAGGTGGGCGTTGTAGGGCGCCTTGTCGATGCCGTGGCGCGCGAAGCGTGACTGCGCGGCTGTGTTGGCCGCCTCAAACGCGGCAAAGGCCGCCGCCGGTTCGTCCAGGCGGTCATGCAGCGCCCCACGCAGCGCGGCGATTTCTTCCCACATCCCTAGGCGCTCATCCTCCAGTGGAATCTGCGCTAAGTCGGACTGTTCCAATGCGGCCAACGCATCCTTCAGCTGGCCATCGCGGCGCAACAAGCGCGCCCGAATCAAATCCACGCCCGGATGGCAGATGGGCGCCGCCGCCAGCGCCTCACGCAGGCGCGGCACATCGCCAAGACGCTCCAGCAGGGCCCAGTAATTGGCCTGCATCAGGACATTCTCTGGCGCTAGCGCCACCGCACGCGCGTTGTGCAGTCGGGCCTCCTCATAGCGACCGAGCAAGCGCAACACATTGCCGAGGTTGTTGTGCGCGCCAGCCTGTTCCGGGTCGCTGTCGAGAATGGCCTGATAGGCGCGCTCGGCGTCTTCAAGCCGTCCGGCGCGTTGGTGATTGATGGCCTGTTGCAGTGGGGACGGCGGACTGTCAGAGGTACCTTGGTTCGATGGTTTGGTCATCATCCGCACGCTCTCTTGCGCGCCTTTAGGCGCCTCAATCCTCCAACCAACCACCGAACAAATCCGCGATGCGCTGACGCTGGGCGGCGATGTGAGTTTCAAACACGGCTGAATCTGTCACGGTCTCGCTGTGCTTGCCGCCCAGATGACGTTCGGCCTCGTCAAGGACAGCCGAGAGAGGGACGTTTTCTGTATCGCAGCATGCTAGCAGTTGCAAGGCGCGCTTGCGATCCGCCGCGTGCAGCGCGAATTGGCCATCTCTGTCGCCAAAGCAGCCGGGAAGATGCTGTTGCCAGTGCATGCGAAAACCGACCTCACGAACATGGAAAAACCCCGCCCCGACAGGTCGGGAGCGGGGTTGGAAGGCAAGCTGATCTTGCCCTGAATCATTGTTTTATTACCGCTTGGCCTAAGTCGTATTTAGCTGGCCACAAAATTTCATTTTTTTCAACTTAGATGACGAACGTTCAAGGTCGAGTATCGATAATGATCAGGATCGTATCAGCCTGTATGACGATAGACACTCGACTTCGGCGGCGTCTCCACAATAGCATGAACAGCTCTAAAAGAAACCCGGCAAGCATCGAGCTAAGGATATTGGTGATCAATAAAAATGCGCTCATCAGCATCGTAATATGTCCTCTTGGTTATGGAAAAGAAACGGCTGCACCGACTGGTGCAACCCATCAGCGAAAAAAAGATTGAAAACATCATGATATCGCCTAAAAAAAACCCCCAGCAGAGGCTGGGGGTGTAATGAACGACCAGATTACAAGGGCGGCGCGAGTTTGCTGAAACTCGGGCCTGTCCTTTTGTCCGGCTTAGGCGAAATTGTCGAAAACACCAGCAACGAATGTTGTTGCATCAGCCACATTGAATGTACCGAGCAGCCCAACCTCTCCAGCATCGACCGTACCGTCATTATTAAGATCTTGGAATAGGAAGAGGCCTGTACTCGCTCCATTATCCGTGAGGTAGTAGAATGCATCACCTGCGTTTATGTTGGCATCAGATTGTGCCAAGTCCGTGACCTGCGTACCTACCGTAAGATCCCCTGAGTCGGCGCCGTTATTCACAAGAAAACCTGTGTTAGCGTTCGGGTTGACGGCACCGGCTACAACATTGGCAGCCTCATAGGTTACACCTGTTCCCCTCAAGGCTGCATTATTAGCGAGACCACCATCACCAAAGTTGAAGTTGATGGTGTCGTTTGCCACAGCAAAGTCGGTAATGATGTCTGAGCCATTTTGAGTCTGAGTTGTCCCGAAATTTACTTTGTCATTGCCGCCGGCAGTGAGAATGATCGTATCGTCGCCCGAACTACCGGTGGCACTATTGTCACCCGCCCCACCGTTGATGGTGTCATTAAACGCGGTACCCACCAAGGTGTCATTGGCTGCCGTGCCATTGATGGTGGAGCCAGCCGTGGCGCTCATGTTGCCTGTCGCGAAGGTGCCGCTGTACCCGGTGACTTTGACCAAGGTATCGTCGGCATTGAGCGCCGTGTTGTTGTTGCCGTCAATGAACAGATAGGTATCACTCTTGTAGGTGAACAGACCCGCGCGATTAGCGCCGATGTCACCGGCAACCGCAGTGTCGAGCGCTTCGTACAGGGTCGCGTAGGTGTCGTAGTTGTTCGAGACATTTTGGATGCCTGCCGCAACCGCTGTGACGGCCAAGGTGTCGTTGGTGAAGTCAAGATCAGTGATGGTGTCCATCACATAGGTCGCGGCATTGACGTTGGTCAGCTTCGACACGGCAAAGGTGTTTTTGCCATCATCGCCGGTGTAGGTGTCGTTTCCAGTACCACCAACCAGGTAATCGTCGCCCGCGCCACCGGTCAGGGTGTCCTTGCCCGCGTCGCCGAGAATGACGTCGTCCTTAGCGCCACCGGTCAGGATGTCGTTTTCGTTGGTGCCATAGATGTAGGCACCCTCGCTACCGGCCTTGACTACGGCGCCGGAATCGACCACGGGGGTATCCAGATTCACGACAGTGCGCGCACCGACACCAGAGAAATCGATATTGTTCAATGCTTTGGCAGTCGTTGTTGCGGTGTAGCTCAGAGCGCGGTCGCCGGTGGCGGTGATGTCCGAAACGCGGCTGTCGGTTGAAAGAACCAGGCCGTAACCGGTGCCATCTGTAGAAGATGTCGCACCATCTTTGTTGTCACGATCCGCCGTGGTGATCGCTAAATTCTCGATACCATCGACGCCGAGCAGCACCTGGTTACCCGGTTGAGCCACCGTTAGGTCTGAGTTCAGCGCAACATTCAGGGTGTCGTCGGTATTCGGATCAGTCGCGCCGGTCATGCCAATGTTGACTGCAACAGTGGAGTCTCCGCCGGCAGCATAGGTCACGGTACCGCCGGAGGTGAAGCCATTGACGGTCGCCGCAGCCGTGGTCGTTACAGCCCCGATCTGCAACTCGTTGGCGCCGGAGAACTTGGAGATGTCGATGGTTGTGTTATTCAAGTCATCGTTAATGCGCACACCCTGGAAGTTCGTAATCTGCGCCAGGTTGGTGGAGCTTGCGCCATCCAGTGCGTCCCCGGCCGCTGCGGTCATGGCCAAGATGTTATTTCCGCCACCGCCGTTGAGGGTGTCTGCGGTGGTGAGATCGCCAAGAGCAGCGTTGCCAATGCCGATCACATCATCGCCATCGCCGCCATTGACGCTAATCGCTTTGTTCAGGTTCACCGTTAGGGTATCGTTACCGGTGCCGCCAGTGATGGTGGCGTCCTTGGTGCTAGCGGATACATCAACTGTCACGCCGCCCGAGTTCGCGCTTGCATTAACAGAGGTCACATTGGTGAAAGCGACGTTGGTGCTTGCAGCAAAATCAACTTTTCCCGCGCCAGAGAAGGTCAGGGTCTTCGGATCGGTGTCGCCAGCGACACTCGCTAGCCCAATGTAGCTCTCGCCGCCGGTTGCATTGACAGCGAAGGTGGTGAATTTATCGCTTCCACCGGTGGTGACTTTAATGTCTGCGCGTTTTGTGCTGGTACCAGAACTGGCGGTTTCGATGTTGAGCGTGGCGTCGGTGGAACCGATTTTACCGTCTGCAAAGGTGAACTCTAGCGCGTCGTTTCCACCGACAGCCACCTTCACATTATCTAGGCCCGCGGTGACGTTGTTCTGGAGGTTACTAACCTCAACCATCGCTGTTTGCGAGTCGGAACCCGAGTTCATCGCGGTGATCTTTTCCACGCCAGTCCAGTTGACAGCGTTTAAATCGCCCGTCGGGCCGGCAACCAGGTTTTGAATCTGGATGTTTTCAATGCTTGCCAAAGTTCCAATGGGGGTGTCATTGGTTGCTGCCGTCAACTTGAACGTATCCGTGCCGGCCTTGCCATCAAGCGAGTCACCTGTGTTAAAGGTGGCACCAGCCGCCGCGTTCGCCTCGATGACGCCATTGAACGTATCATCCCCGGAGGTACCGTCGATGCTCTCAATAGCAGTAGTCAACGTGCTGGTATGAGATTCTATTTAAGCTTATTTTTCAATGCGTTATAGAATTTTCGAGAGACTTTCAGTACATTTTTCCCACCAATTTCCTACTGAGCTATTGAAATTGGCCCTTACAGAATCTGATATTGCCCTGTAAGTCGATGAAAAAATATGGTTTATTCTTACAATAGGGGCCAGCCAATTCCTACCAAAAATCCCACCATCGCCAGAAAACGGCCGTACATTTGGTAGGAACCCGCACCGTTCATAGGCGCTTCATGGCTGATTTTTCTTGCATTCGTCACATCGCTCGCGTTTCAACAGCATCCTGCTGAGTGTCATCAATACCTCGGTGGCGCACTCTCTTGCGAGTCGCTCTTGGCAGCGCGCGCCGCCACCGATTTCGCTTAAGAGGTTAATGCAGGTTTCATACAACCAGGTTCGATCCTCCGGGCGCTGATCCCCAATATCAGCGCGTTGCAGCGCTTCCAAGACCATGCCTTTGACGCGCTGCAGGGTAACGGCCTCGCTTAGATTGGAATCAGCGTTTCGCGGCCGACTCGTCGCCAGATGAGGCCCCCCTGCCGAAGCGTCTGCCGTGCTGCCCACCAACGCCGGTGTGTGATCAAGTGCGCCTGTCGATGGATCGGATTGTCCTGACTCCCCTGCCTGTTGCACCCCAGCTACCGCCACCACGTCTGGTGCGGATCGGCGCTTTTTTCGGCGGCGATCAAATTGGTTCTGTTGATCGGGGTGCGCGCGCCAGGCGGCGATTTGTCTGGCAGCCAGCCCGGCCTCGACCTGACCCTCGTCCCAGCTCCGCAGTGGATCATAACGGCCCGCGTGTATCCGTCGGTCCAATGCGCAGACCTCCGGGTCATTGGTATCGAAGGTGATCGGCTCATGGCCCACTAACAGCCACTGCAGGCGAACATTTGCACCCAGCGCGAGCCTCACCAACATCTCTCGCGTGGGTTCCGCGGGCCCGTGCACCCAGCCACGGATGGTCGATTCCGGCCGCCCAATCACTCGCCCGAGTTCGACCATGGTGCCCAACCGTTTCGCAAGCAGCGCGATCCGCTGGCGGAAGGCCTCCGGCTCGGCAAGCCCCTGCGCCTGCGCTGTTGTGCTCCAGCGATAAGGAAAATGCCAGCCCACTCCCCCGACCAGCCAGTCTTCGGCGACTTCCGCACTGCGCGCGAGTGATAACAACCGCAAGCGACTTGGCTCACTTTCGCCCTTAAGCCAACGGCGAAGCACCGGGGGCTGCATTCCCGCCTCCTCTGCCAACGCCACCACGCCCCCCACCCGCTCGCAGGCCCAGCGCAGCCGCCAGCGGAAGTCCTCGCCGTCGCGTCCTTCGCTGTCAGCCAAGGGCGCGTAATCGTTGAGCGTGCCACGCGTGTCCATCCACTATCAGCCAAGCGCAAGGGAGCTATCGGACTGACCCGAACGAAAACAAAGTACGGATATCGCGAAATGACGCGCATGATGTCTGCGAAAGTGGCATCGGCATTCTCTACGGCAGAGGAATCCATCAAATGATTTGCGCAAAAAAATAATCAATGGATTTGAGCGATTCATTTTTGCAGGAGAGAAAAATCCAGCGTTTTTGGGCCGGAAATCCACCTATTTTTTGCGTCGCGTGAAATGGAAAACCAGGACAGTCACAATCGCAGTTTTCGTATTTGTTTCTTGACAGGCGCGGATTCCGTACTATTATTCCCCTCGAAGCTCGGTATCAGTCGATCTCCGGCTTCTCTACCCATCTCTATCACCCATCACATGGAGGGACCAGCATCTATGCCGAAACAGTCATTGCGTCACGCATGGCCCACTCTCGAGAGTTCATTGGGCCGCAGCAAGACGAATTACCACGATGTGGAAGTCACTGGCCTGATGCTCGAGGTCAGGGGGCCCAGGCGCCAAAACCGCACATGGTATCTACGCTATCGCTACAACGGCCGCCAACACCAGCGGCGCTTGGGCAAGGGCGATCACATGGATTATGACCAAGCGTGCGAGGCGGCGGAGCAGATATTGGAGACGATCGCCGCTGGCCGCGATCCTTCCATGGCGGATGCCACCCCACCCACAACCTTTCGGGACTTTGCGATTAACGCGTATCTCCAACACGTGATGCTTTCGAAAGTATCGTGGAAAACGGACGAATCGCTGATCCGGAATCATCTCATACCGCATTTCGGCGATAAACCCCTGGCTGCGATCACCCGACAAGATATCGCTGATCTCGCAAGAAAACGCCTGGAAGAGAAGGCCGCACCGGGTTCTGTTGATCGCCTGCTGGTGTTGCTTCGCTATCAATTCAACCTGGCGATCAGGTGGGGCACGCCGGGCGTGGATGAAAACCCGGCTAAATTAGTGCCATTATTGCGAAAAGACAATCGGCGCGACCGTTATCTCAGCCAGGAGGAAATGGATCGACTGTTCCGGGAACTCGAGAAGAGTGAAGCGCCGGTCCTGCGCTACATCGTGGCGTTCTTGCTGCTCACCGGAGCCCGAAAAAATGAGGTGTTGCAGGCACGCTGGGAGGATTTCGATTTCGAAACGGGCCTTTGGCGGATACCGCTCACAAAGCGCCAAGAGCGTCGCTTTGTGCCGCTGTCAGACGGTGCCATGGCGTTGCTTTCGGAAGTTCCACGTTACCCGCACGTACCCTGGGTGTTTCCCAACCCGGCAACCGAGCGCCCGTTTCGACAAATCTATTATGGCTGGGACACAGTTAGAAGGCGCGCAGGTCTTCCGGATGTTCGCATACACGATCTCCGTCATAGCTTTGCGTCGATGCTGATCAATGCTGGGCGCTCACTCTACGAAGTCCAGCAGCTGCTGGGGCACACGCAGATCAAAACCACGCAGCGTTATGCGCATTTAGCGCCAGACACCCTGCGCGCGGCGACCAGTACGGCCGCTCAGGTCATGTCGGATGTCCTTGCTTCCATGAAAAAACCAGCCCACGAAAACCGTGCGCTGGTGCAATCCTAAGCAAAATCAGTCAGTTCCACGTCCTGCGCAATGGCATACGCCAACATGTCATTGCGCTCTAACCACCACGAAGAAGAAAGCCCGCAGGGCGCGGGCTGTTTTTCGATCAAATCGTTTTTGTGTCGGTTGCGTGTTACCAGCACGCCACCCTTATCTGCAACCCTGCACGCCAGATCAGACGAAGAGCAGACTTGCTAATCGAGAGTCTACATCTAAAGAATAGCAGTTCGTTTGCTCCGAATCTAGTCCGGCGTGCCTCTCCAACGGAGGTACGCATGAGGACTTCAACTGCCCCTGCTATTACGCACATTCGACGGTCCACCAACCCTTCTTCGCTCCGGCGTCCTGCAAGCCAAGAGGAACGTGATTTGCTCGCCCTTCGGTATTCGCTCGCACGCGCGTTTGAACGCGCGATTGGAGCCGAGAATGAAGAGCACATCTTCGTGACATTCGACGACAGAAAAAGCGAATCAGAATCAAAACGACCAGAACTGGTGTCATCGCAACGCGGCACGCTCTTGACTCAGTGGGATATGCTCGACACCCTTAACCGGCAGGGAGCTGGCGTGTTTGTAATGCTTAACCGTGGCACTGGCAAGATCGCCAAGGATCGCATTGTCACAGGGATTCGCGCTGTGTTTGCGGACTTTGACCCCCCTGAAACGGCTGCGTGCCCTGCGACATTTCCCCTGAAACCAAGCCTGATCGTCACCACGAGTCCTGCGCGTCACCATGTCTATTGGCGGGCGCACGATGTCCCGGTCAGCGAATTTCCGCTTCTGCAGTTGGCGATTTTCAATCGCTTTAACAGCGATCGGAGCGTGCATAACCCGGCGAGGCTGGCGAGACTCCCCGGCTTTTACCATCAAAAAGACCCGATGAACCCGTTCCTGGTGCACATCCAGCAGAGCAGTGATGTCGCCTACGATGTTGAGACGCTCAACCACGCCTTTCCCTCTGCCACACCGCCCTTGGCATCCGGAGCATCTGGTCATACCACATCAAGACAGGCGCATCGCTCTGACGAATGGCTCCAATCCATGCTGGCTGGCGAGGATCTGCATGACAGCGCTTTACGCCTCGTCGGTCGATTTGTCGCGCAAGGTCTTGACAACGCGACGATTCACACCCTTTTCGCGATATGGGAACCGCGACTGAGGGAAGTCCGCGATCCGCAACGCGTGGCTGAGTTGTACCAGGGTGGCGAACTCGCCCGGATGATTCGCGGCGCGCGCCAGAAAGACTTTGCCCGCGTCAGTTCCGAGGATGAGCAGGATTACGTCGCCCCACTGCCGAGTGTCGATCCTGCAATCTACCACGGGATTATCGGCGAGTACGCCCACGCAGCGACCGCCGGCCGGGAAATCAATCCGATTGCCTCGGCGCTCGCTGCGCTCAGCTGGCTGTCTGCCCAAATTGGCCGCGATCTGTATGTTCCCATCGGTGACATGGATCACCCACTGCTGCTGTTCACCCTCCACATCGGACGGTCCTCCTTGGCGGCGAAGAATGAAGCAACCGCGCTGTTAAAAAAGGTCCATCCAAAACTTCTTGCACTGGGCCTGGGCAGCGATTATGAAACGCGGGGAGTCAGCACACCAGAAGGGCTGATTTACCGTCTGCGCGATGGTGATGGCGAAGATGACCCCGGCGTTGAGGATAAGCGCCTGTGGCTGGTGATCTCGGAGTTCGCTCAATTGCTCGGCGTCAGTCAACGCACCGGCAATCCGCTGACGGAGATGCTGCGTGATCTGTTTGACGGCCATTCGCAGGGGCCGCTAACAAAGAATGCACGCTATCAATGCACTGATCCGCATGTGTCAATTCACGCGGCAATCACCCCGGATGAGCTGCACAAGGTATTGCGCGCCGTGGATCTGTACAACGGGTTCCTCAATCGCTTCTTGCTGAGCTTTTCCGAACGGGTCTGCCTGCAGCCGTTGCCGCCCCCGACCGACCCCAAGGTTGTCGATGAAATTGCCGACCGCTTTGGTTCAGTGCTGCACTGGGCCAAAGGCGGCTATCCGACGGCAAAGCACACGCGCGCAATGACATTAACGCCCCGCGCCGAGGCGCGCTGGCGCGAGGCCTACGTCGAACTGGCCCGACCGAGCGAGGATGAGCCGCTGGCGTCGCTGTTGGCGCGCCGCGCGCCCATCGCACGGCGCGTGGCAGCGAATTACGCCGCGGCAGATCGCGCTCTGAAGGTGGATCTACCCCACCTGGAAGCTGCATTGGCTTGGGCTGAGCATCATCGCCAAACGGCTGAATTCGTCTTTGGCGGGGATGTCAAAAACCGCGAAAGCGAAGCCCTGCAGCGCAATCGGAAAATGCAGCTGCTGGCGTTTCTCAGAGAGCAATCACCGGCGGGCGTGCTTCGCTCAGACATTACGACAAAGTGCTTTAGTAACCACATACGCAAGAACGATCTCGATAAGTTGTTAGGCCGCTTGCTGGCGGATCGGCAGATCGAACGGCTAACTGTCCCCCATCACGGCGCCGCGAAGAAAACGCTGACCAGCTATCGGTTCATCGGTGATTGAGCGATCACGGTGATCTCCCGTGTTGGTCCACGAGGGCCAGCACGGACTTTCACCCTGATGGTCGCCAGTGGGGTGCGAAAGACGCGAAAGACGCGAAAGACAGCGTCACGACTGAAGCGGCACTGGCGAAAGACCGGCGAAAGACGCGCGAAACACGCCTGGGTCGGTGCCGAGACCGATCGATAATCCGCCGGCGCAACCATGCGCGCTGCCCCGGGGCCGCGGCGTCTTTCGCCCGTCTTTCGCGACGTCTTTCGCATCCAAGAACTGAGCAACCACGCCGTCTTTCGCGTCTTTCGCGTCTTTCGCACTCCGGGCAGTGCCGCGCATCATGGATGGCCAATCGTCATAATCCTCTGTTCCGATCAGCCGCATCGCGCGCATGCGCCCGCCCTCGCCCGCAATCCTTGCCGGCACTAATGCAAGACATCCTCAAGCTGCCGGGCATCGAACAGTCGCTCAGACCAACGCAGCAGAGTTTCAGCGTCGGCTGCGGCGATGCGCTGCTCGGCCTCTGGCGGCAAGGCTCCGAAACGGGTGGACAGCAAATGCTGCAGTAAACGGGCTTCACCCTCCTGCATGCCCTCCACCTTCCCCTGGGCAATAAATCGATCAGCAAACGCAGTCATGGTCTCGATCTCCTCGGCATAGCTATGTTGATAGCATTCGCGTTCATTGTCATCGAGCGCAGCGTAGATGTCGATAAAGTCCAGGTATTTGATCTGTCGCTCGGGGTCTGGTTCCAGCGTGCGCAGGCCGCGCACGGCCTGGGCGTAGACCTCAACCTTCTCCTCGGGCGCATACTGCATGTTGGGCAGGTTCAGGCGGGCGACCAGGTTGGGGCTGTCGAAGTAATCGCGCGCCTTCAGCCCGAACAACGGCCAGGCCAGATAGCTGAACTGGAGATACACGCGCGTGTCGCTGCCCAGGCTAAGTGACTCACGGAACTGTCCGGGGTGCAGGAAGATGACCACCGGCACCACGCGCTCGGTGTGGTAGAGCTCGGCGAGGTCCAGACAGTAGTGCCCGAGGCGATGGATGGAGAAGCGCCCGGGCTCGGTTTCTTCCTCGAAAACAAACAGCAGCGCCTGGCGGCGCCCGTCGGGCCATTCCAGCAGCAGCGGCACATCGAGCTCGCGAAAGCGATCACCCAGGCGCTCCTTCAGCTGTTCCTCGCGCAGCGGCAGAATGCGCACCTCCTCGCCCAGCCGCGCCGCTTCGCTCGCGGCGGCAAACTCAATGGCCTGGCGTGGATAATCAAGGATGAGGTTTTTGAAGTTCTGGTCGTGGCTCATTAGATGGTCCCTGTCAGCCGCGCGCGCCGCATGTGTGCAACCAACGGAGTTCTGCGTCATGCAGATCCTCGGGTCGCCACCGATACAGGAGGCTTCCAACCCCCAGCATAGCAAACAGCTCAAGCGATGATTGCGGATCAGCCTTCAAAGCGCGCATTGAGCGCGCGCAGCGCATCGAGCGTGTCGGGGTCCATGGCCTCTTGCGCGTTGACCGGTTCCTTTGCCGTCGATGGATGGGAGGTGGACTCGGCGGGCATCGATTCCTGTCGCGGTGCGCCTGCGCGCTCCGCTTCCACGCTGGAAGCCGGAGCTGCCACATCACCGCCCTGGCCCGCCAGCGCCGGCACCTGTAACCGCCGCAGCGCCACCGGTACCGTCACCGTCTGCCCGGCATAACGCGCAACATACTCGCGCAGCGCCTGTTTGATATGGGAGGAGAGTTCTCCGCTGGGAACCGCCCGGGTCCACTCATAGAGATCGGCCTCGCGCTCGGGGTGCAGGGTAATGGCAATTCGGTAGGCGCGCCGCGCCGGTTGGGGCTTCTTGGTCCCCATCAGGCCGCCTGCGCCAGCAGCAGGCGGTTGCGCCCATGGCGGTAGTAGCCTTCGCTGACACTGTAACGCGGGCCGCTGAAGGCGGGTTCATGATGCGCGTCCTCCACGCCCCGCGCATGTGGCCATTGCGCTTTGAGCGCCGGCAGCACCAGATCGGCACCACCGCCAATCACCAGCACCCCGTCGAGCCCCTGCACATAACTCGCCAGCAGTTGCCCGGCCAGGTCGATGACCTTCTCGGCCACCACCGCGCTGGCGGTGGCGATGTGCGCGTGCAGATCAATGCTCTGGCCGAAGTGACGCAGGCGAGCGGTGCGCAGCGCGGTCTCGGCGTCGATCAAATCCAGGTTGATCCCCTGCCCGTCGAGCTGGCGTTGCAGGTACTCCACCGCCAGGCGCACCCCGGCGCAGCCGCCGCTGGCGGCTTCGACCCAGCGGCCTTTGTGCAACAGAACAATATCGGTGGAGTAGTAGCCGACATCGATCACCGCCCAGGACTCCTGCGTCATCGCCCGGCCAGGTTGGGGCAGGCCATGGCGGTCGAGCAGATGAGCGTAGTAGCCGCCCAGCGGTTGGGGCAGGATGAACAGGTCGGCCGCGGCGCCGAGTTGTTCGCCCGCGACCTGGCGCAAGGCGGGTTGCGCGCTTTGGTATTGCGCCACCGGCAACCCCAGCACCCAGACATGCGGGCCAACGCCAGCAGCGGCTTCAACCAAACGCCGAGCCTGCGCCATGAGCGCAGCATGGGCGTCGCTGGCGATCCACTCGCCGGTCAGACCATTGGCCAGCACCGCCTTACCCTGCACGGCGGCGGTCTCCCCGACAAAATAGTCGCGCCCTTTGATCGTCACCGTCTCCCGCGCCGCCAAGGCTGCTTCGCCCGGATCGCGCAGCGGCAGCGCGGTACAGGCCAGGGCGGAAAACTGCGCCCGGCGCACACCCTCGGGCGTGTCGAAGCTGAGCTTGACGGCGGAATGGCCGATATCCAGGCCGATGACACTTTGGTACATGAGCAACTCCCTCTTCGCGGGTGGCGTTCTGGCTGATGATGGGTTTAGTGTAGCACACCAATAAATGCTAACAGATGCATCTCGTTGCATGCTGCATAAACCGTTTTATCACGCGTGCCATAGGGTGCCACATCACGCAGGAGGGCAGACGCGTGATCACCGGCTTCGCACAAAGAACGCTTTTGAAACAACGCAATACAGGCCGACACCTGCACACCTGCAATGCCGGTCGGTCTGCACGGTCTAGTGTATTGTCGAGCGCCTTGTAGTTCGTGATATCCGACGGCTCTTGTAGCGCCTACCGTGGCGCCACACCACACGCCGCAGTATTCATTGTGCCGCCCGATACGCTCCCAGATGCGGCAGTTTGTCGGGTTCCACCGACGGCCAGGGGGCGTCATGGCTATGGCGCACCCACACCACGCGGGCGCGGCGCAGCATCTTGGCCACCTGGGTGCGCACCCCGGAGTGCATCGGTCGGCGCAGCAGGGACTGGCGGATGAAGGCATCCAGGCGCTTGGCATCGCGCTGTTTGCCGGCGCTTTGCGCCAGCGCGGTGAGGTAATTGGCTTCCTGCTGCTCGATCTGCGGCAGCAGGCACCAGGTCCAGCGTGAGCCGCCGCCATGGACGCGCGGGCGGGTCAGGTGCATGAGCACATAGTCGCCCCACACCAGGCGCTCACGGCGGGCGTCCTGCAGGGATTCCAGATCCTTGATCATCCCGCGGCCTTGCTCACTGACCAGCATCACCCAGCGAATCTGCTCGCCGGTCTCCTTGGTGGGCAGCTCGGCGCCGATCAGGTGGGTATTGCACTGGCAGCGGCGTTTGCGCCATTGGCGAGCGGCGGGACTGATGTCGACTTCGTAGCGGGCGGACATTTTGGTCACAAACGCCGGCCATTTCTCGGCGGCGATGATGCCGCTGATCCACAGCGGATAGGCGTTGATCAGCCGCGAGATGGTGCGTTGGGCATCGATCTGGGTGGGACGGAGCATGCGCATGAATGGATCATAACCCATTGGTGCAAGAACATGATGCGACTGGCGTCACAGCATGCGAATAATGTTCCTTTGCGAACGCCAGTGAGCGCTGATCGGTCGCGGCGACGCGGCAGCTTGGTGCAGTTTTTTTATGTCCGGCAATACTCCTTGAGGTTGAGCCGAACGGCTCGACGACCGCCGGCGGGGGGACTCCCTGTCGCGGCACGACGTTTTGGCCGGCACGGCGGGGCGGCCTCCCACTGGGTTTCCTCACGGGAATCCAGCGGGAGGCCGCCAACCTCCGCCACTTCAAGCCATGGGCTGTAAGCCCCCGGGGGACGCCACCCCCAGGCTCCGGGCTGCCATCCGGAGCCGCGCGCTTTAGCGCCTCGTGCGGTTAATCCCGCTCGCGGGGTGCGAGGAGGGCGGCACCGGGTAACCCTCGCTCAGTTGAGCGAACTAAACCGGTGCTTCTACTCCATTCAGATTGTCCTTTTGTGACGTCGGGCGACCAGGACACGGGCATGGGGAGGCAATGCCCCATGACCCTGCTCATCCTGAGAGTCGGTAATCAGTCCGACCCGGGGGAGGCGTGAAAGCGCCTCACCCGTGCCACAGACGAGGGCCGTCCAGGCTGGCAGTGATGTCAGCGTCGGTGTCACGCGGCAAGTGCCGTGGAGGCGTCGGTGTACCGTGCGGTGAGCCAGGGAGGCGAAGCCGGGCGGGCAGGCGGGAGCGTAAGCGTCTAAAAGCACCGTTTAGGTGCAATGTGGAGCCAATTCGAGCCGACTAGGGTAGTGACCTGCAATGATCCAAAGGACCCAAGACGTAAGCAAGCCGTTCGGGACATTGGGCTGCTGAAAACCCCGGGACCTGGGGTGATGGAAGCTTGGGAACGACGAGGATCTAGGCGCGATTGGAGAGATGACAGGATGAGATAACTGGGCAACTGGCTGCGGGGGCCGGGATGGTGGTGCCATCTCGGTGCGGGTTTAACGAACCCGAAAAATCCCCAACGCTGGGAGAGCGTGCCCCAAGTAGGCAAAAAACCGCCCGCCGAAAGCGGGTTGGGAGCGGGTTTGATACCCGCGCACGGTGTGGCAGCCGTGGCCGAAAGGGGGAGAGCGCGCGTAGGCTGTGGCGACGGAAGTCGCCGGCGTTCAGGCCAGGGGGTCTGGACGTTGTGGTGTAGGGGGCGTTATTGCGGGTGGCACCGCAATGGCGTCAGTGCGCGCGGGGTGGCTCCCGCGCTGGTCTAACATTTTAATTCCGCGCTCGCCTGGCGAGCGTGACCGTGATTGGCGTCGCATTTTTGCGATGCAACTCCAACCTCGGCATGCCTTGCATGTCGAGGTTTTTTTTGTCCTGGAATGCCTCTCGGAGCTTGGGCCTTCGTCCCAGGCCATCACGCAGAGGAGAATTCTTATGACTTGTACATTTGTTTCTGGTTTGACCACTCCCATCGCCGATGTGGCGGTGCAGACGCGCGCGGGCTATGCGCTGCCCTACCCCACAGCACTGATGCTGGCCGGGCGCCCGAGCTTGGAGGCGGTGTCTTTCGGCGCGGCTGAGGACCCGTATCTGGCGCTCTTTGGTGGGGCTGTGGTGGCGATGCAACCGCCATCGGGCGGCACCTGCGCCTGGTGGCCGGTGGCGGATGCCGCCGGGGCGGCATTATCCTTGGAGCGGATGAATCCGCAGGATATTGTCTGGGCCCTCGACCGAGCACGAGCCCTCGCGGTGGCGCTGAACTGCGGCGTTGGCCTGTGCGGTCTGGCCGGCGATCAAGACCCGCGCGCGTTTCTCGAGCGGCTGCAGGCCCGCGATGGTTCTGCATCGACCATGCATTGGGCCGCCGCCTATGCCGCGGCCAAGCGCAGGCTGCCGGACTTGGTCGCGCGGGTGGAGTGGTTCGAGGAGGTCGATCCGCACACCGGTGCGGTGGTGCAGCTGCCCGCTCGGCGCCTTAACGGGCGTTGGGAGGTGACGGTTTGCGTGCAGGCCGGAAGGCTCTTGCAGCGGTCTTCGGTGGCGCTTGCGGGCGCGACAGCGACGGCGGTCGGGTGGTACCACGCCTGGTTGGATGCCCTCGGACGTGGCTGTGCGGAGCTTGCCGCACACGATCAAGGCTGATGCCTTAAACCCCAGCCCCGAGACCTTTGGTCTTGGGGCTTTTTTCTGCCCGGGTTGGTGCGCTACCGCCGCCTGGGCATCTCACTGCGCTGATTGGCGAGGATCGCGCCTCAGTGAAAAATCGTCTCGGGGGTCTCGGCGCTGAGGATGCGCTCGGACCAGGCCTCGAGCTGCTCGGGCTCGGCGGATTCGATACGCGGGCGGTAGGTCTCGGCCGAATCAGTGCCGAATTTCCGCGCGAACTGGCGCATCAAGATGGTGGCCTCGCCCTGCTGCAAACCCTGCTGCACTCCCTGCTGCAAACCCTGTTCAATAAAACGATCAGCAAACGCGCTCATGGTCTCGATCTCCTCGGCATAGTGTTGCTGGTAGCGCTGGCGTTCATTCTCATCAAGAGCGGCATAGATGTCGACGAAGTCGAGGTATTTGATCTGCCGCTCGCGGTCGGGTTCCAGCGTGCGCAGGCCGCGCACGGCTTGGGCGTAGACTTCAACCTTCTCCTCGGGCGCATACTGCATGTTGGGCAGGTTCAGGCGCGCGACCAGGTTGGGGCTGTCGAAGTAATCGCGCGCCTTGAGCCCGAACAGCGCACAGGCCAGATAGCTGAACTGCAGATAGGCGCGCGTGTCGCTGCCGAGGCTGAGCGTTTCGCGGAAGCCACCGGGGTGCAGGAAGATGACCACCGGCACCACGCGCTCGGTCTGGTAGAGCTCGGACAGGTCCAGGCAGTAATGGGCCAGGCGATGGATGGAGAAGCGCCCAGGCTCGGTTTCCTCCTCGAAGACAAACAGCAGTGCCTGGCGGCGGCCATCGGGCCATTCGAGCAACAGCGGCACGTCCAACTCCCGAAAGCGCTCGCCGAGGCGCTCTTTGAGCTGCTCCTCGCGCAGCGGCAGAGTGTAGCCGATTCGCTGGATAAGATGGGAGCGCCTTACCCGGTGCTTGCGCAAGCCAACACCCCCACCAACCCCTGCAACAGCCCCTCATACCGCCGCCAGCGCTCAATCGCCTGGGTGTGAATCGGCTGGTTGACCTGCGCGGCGCTGGCGGTCTTGACCGCGCGGGTGCTGTGCTCGGGGTGCAGGCAATCGGGGTGGAATGCAAGTCCGCAGTGATCGAGCAGGGCGCGGATCTGCGGCTCGGGATCGCTGACCAAGGCTTCGTAGCGGACGCTATGGATCGGGATGGGCAGGACTTGCTGCCAGTGGGCCATCAGGGTCTGGTAGTCGCGGTAGTGCGCGCCCAAGGTGATCAGGTCATCGGCGTAGGCATGGCCGGTGGCGAAGTTGTGGCTGTAGATCGACCAGCAGGTGGCCATGGGGTCGCGCTGGCAATGCAGGACGGTGGCCTGGGGAAAGAGCAGCGCGATCAGCCACAGGTGTTCGAAATTATGCGGCATCTTGTCGGTGGCGCGCTGCTCGGGCTGGGTGGCGGGCAGGGCTTGCCGGTAGCGCGCGGCCAGGCGCTGGGCTTCGCCACTGGTGAGGGCCTTGGGATGGTGGCGATGACCGGGCGGCCTAGGCTGGCCGCTCCAGCGCTGGGCGAGGCGACCGAGGGTGGGACGTTCGCCGCCGGGCTGGATCTGGGGGTGACTGGCCAGGATCTGCTCGGTCAGGGTGGTGCCGGAACGGGGCATGCCGAGGATGAAGATCGGTCGGGCGTCGGGCTGGCCCCAGTCGCGGCGGGTGGTGAAGAACTCGGCGGTGAAGGTCTGGCACAGCCATTGGACGCGGGCGCGGGCTTGCTCGACATCATAGCGATGGCGCAGGTGTTCGGCGCGGGCGGCGTGGCCGGCTTGGTAGTGGGCGAAGGCGCGCTCGGGTTGCTGCTGGCGGTCGTGCAGATGGCCGAGGGCGAAGTGCAGATCTTTGCGCCGCACCACGTCCAGATGGGGTTGGTTGAGCGCCGCTTGCAGGGTGGCGAGGGCGGCGGGCTCGGGTGGCAGGCGTCCTTCCTGGGCGAGGTTGATCAGGGCCTCGACGCTGTCGGGCTGGCAGGCCAGGGCGCGCTGGTAGCTTGCGCAGGCTGAGTCGATCTGGCCCTGGGCTTTGAGGAGACCGCCGCGGGTGTTGTGCAGGGCGGCGTCCTCGGGGAACCGGGCGAGGGCCTGGTCGCAGGCGCTGAGGGCGTCATCCAGGCGACCGAGGCGTTTGAGCACCAGGATGCGGTTGGTGAGGCTGAGCCGGTCGCGCGGTTGCAGGCTGAGGGCCTGGTCATAGGCAGCCAGGGCGTCGCGCTGGCGGTTCAGCGCGCTGAGCATCGCGCCCCGGCCACGATGGGCTTCCAGCGCATTGGGGTTGAGGCGCAGGGCGTTGTCGAAGGCGGCCAGAGCCACATCGCGGCGACCGAGGTCGCTCAGCACATTGCCGCGATTGGTGTGGGCTTCGGCGTAGTCGGGTTTGAGGGTTAGCGCGTGGTCGTAGGCCGCCAGGGCTTGGTCGAGCTGACCACGGCGTTTGAGGACAATGCCGTGGTGCATCCAGTAGGCGGGGTTGCTCGGGTCAATGGCCAGGGCTTGGCGCAGGCTGGTGTCGGCTTGGTCGAGCGTTCCTTGCTGAAGGTGGATCAGGCTGAGCTGGTGCCAGGCCTCGGCGTGTTGGGGGACGGCGGCGAGGATGGCTTGGTAGAGCTGGGCGGCGGCGGGGAGATTGCCGGCACGGTGGTGTGCGGTGGCGGCAGCGAGGGCGTCAGCAAACATCAGCGTCATGTGCCTCAGGCATCCAGCGCGCGAAAGTAGGCAATCGTCTCCCGCAACCCCTCCTCCAACCCCACCCGTGGCTCCCAGCTCAACACCCGCCGGGCGCGGGTGATATCCGGCTGGCGGCGAATCGGATCATCCGCTGGTAGCGGTCGGAACTCCAATCGGCTGTTTGAGCCAGTCAGGCGCAGAATGGTCTCGGCCAGTTCCCGCACGCTGCATTCGCTGGGATTGCCGAGGTTGATCGGGCCAGTGTCCTCGTCCTGGCGCATTAGCCGCACCAGGCCTTCGATCAGGTCATCGACGTAGCAGAAGGAGCGGGTCTGGCTGCCGTCGCCGTACAGGGTGATGGGCTCGCCTTTGAGCGCCTGGACGATGAAGTTGCTCACCACCCGGCCATCGTTGGGGTGCATGCGCGGGCCATAGGTGTTGAAGATGCGCGCCACCCGCACCTCGACACCGACCTGGCGGGCGTAGTCGAAGCACAGGGTCTCGGCGCAACGCTTGCCTTCGTCATAGCAGGCGCGCGCGCCGATGGGGTTGACGTGGCCCCAGTAGTCTTCAGTTTGCGGATGCTGCCGCGGGTCGCCATAGACCTCGCTGGTGGAGGCTTGCAACAGCCGCGCGCGCTTGCGTTTGGCCAGTCCGAGCATGTTGATCGCGCCCAGCACCGAGGTCTTGGTGGTGGCCACCGGGTCACTCTGGTAATGCACTGGGCTGGCCGGGCAGGCGAGGTTATAGATGCGCTCGACCTCGACATAGAGCGGCAGCCAGACATCGTGGCGCAGCAGCTCAAAGCGCGGATGGCCGAGCAGATGGCGGATGTTGTCCTTGCTGCCGGTGTAGAAGTTATCGACGCAGAGCACGTCGTGCCCGTCGGCCAGCAGTCGCTCGCACAGGTGCGAGCCGAGAAAGCCAGCGCCGCCGGTGACCAGGGTGGTGGGGCGCATTAGCCGCCGGGCGGATGATGGCGCAGGTAGACGATCAGCCCACCGCCGATCAGATTCACCAGCAGCAACAGGAGCAACAGCAAGCCGACGGTCGTGCTCATGATTCCTCCTCCCCGTCGCGCACATAGGACAGTACCCAGACCGCGACGAATTCGATATTGAAAAACCCCAGAATCGACAAGACCAACTGCACCCAGGCGACGGGCTGCGCGATCAAGCCGGTATAGCCGAAGACGGCAAACTGCGCCAGGGCGATGGCATGCAGCGCCGCGGCGATATGTTTGAGTTGCGCTTTGTTCATGTCCCTAATCTTAACAGCGCCATGGGCGCATCGCTGGCGTTTGGGTCAGCCGTAAGGATGCCCCCCATCCGCATAATCCACCAACCGCCCGACATGCTCAATCAGCACCTGTCCAACGCCAATCCCCTCGCGTGCCATCTCCGCCAGCACATCGCGCGCGCGCCACTGCATGGGCACGATCACCACATCGACGGGTTGTTCTTTCAGCGCATCGCGAAAGACGATCCGCTGCCCGCAGCCGGGCACATGGGTGCCGACCTTGCCAAGGTCTGAATCCACCACCAGCGGGAAGCGCTCGGCATCGACGCCATAGAAGTGCATGAAGGCCGCCGCCTTGCCGGTGCCGCCCCAGATGGCGATACGCTGACCGCTGGCCGCTAGCGCGTCGAGCTGCTCGCGGATGGTCGCGATCTGTTCTTGGCTGGCGGCGGCAAAGGCGCTGGCCTCGCGCACTTTGGCGACCAACTCCGGCGCCACCCGTAGCTTGACCAGGGCATAGATCACCTCCCGATCATAGCCATGCGCCAGTTCGACCACCTCTCCCGCCCTTTCCATCAGGGTTCGGAAGGAGCGGGTGGTGAACTGCGACGGGTGCTCGTAGAAAAAGTCCGCCAGCCGCCCGGTCTCGAATACCCGGTCGATGCAGGGCATCTCGGCGAACAGCCATAAGGGTTTGTCCAAGCCGGCCGCGCCCCAGGCCAGTTGCTCGACCAGGCACACCGGATCGGTCATGTGCTCCAGCACATGGCGCAACACCACGGCATCGGGGGCAAAGGCCGGCATGTCCGCGAGCGGCTCGAAAAAGCGCGCATGAAACTCCAGCCCCTGGCCGGTCTCGCCGCTGGCGTTCGGATCGAAGCCCAGAAAGCGCCCCTGCCCGCCCCGCGCCTCGGCCAGGCCGCGCACAAAGTGCCCTTCGCCGCAGCCGATATCCACCACCGTTGGATGCTCCGGCAGGCGTTCCAGCAGCAGATGCCGCACCGCCGTCAGATGGCCCTGCCAGATCAGGCCGGTGTTGAACATGCGGTTAGGATGATCCGCGTAGGGCACGGCCTCGTAGGTGAAGGAGCGGTTCCACACATGGGTGCAGCGCGGGCATTGCACAAAGTCCAGCGGATAGCGCGGCATCGCCTGGGCGTCTTCGGTGCTGCGCGGCCAGCCCAGGGTGGCGAGCGGTTGCGCACCGCCGGCGAAGAAGGGCGCGGCCACCGCGTGGTAGCAGACGGGGCACAGGGATGGCGACAGCAGTTGCGTCCCCATCAGCCGGCGGACCTCGTCATCGTCTCGTCCCACATGCCCCGCAGCGCCGCCTCGAAATGGCGGGCGAAGCGCGGTGCGTCGAACAGCGGCGAGGCGGCCACCTGCTCGCGCAGGCGCGCCCGTAAGGCTGCTAGGGCATCCAGATCCGCGGCGAAGGCCACCGCCTTGGCCACGTAATCGGCATCGTCCGCCGCGATCCACTCGGGCAGGCCGGCGTTGTGCGCGATGCTCTCACCGACATGCGACAGGAACCGATCCCCGCGTTTGGTCAGCACCGGCACCCCCATCCACAGCGCCTCGCAGGAGGTGGTGCCGCCGGGATAGGGGAAGGGATCAAGCGCGATATCCACCTGCGCATAGGCCGCCAGCAGCTCGGCTCTGGGGGCCGGCCCCTCCAGGCGCAAACGCTCGGGGCCGATGCCATGCGCCGCGAAGCGCGCGCGCGCCTGCGCCACCGCGCTCGGATCGGCCAACTGCTTGGTCTTCAGGAACAAGCGCGCATTCGGCAGCGCATGCAGAATCCGCGCCCAGACCGCAACCACCCGCTCGGTCATTTTCGCCAGGTTGTTGAAGTTGCCGAATGTCACCGTCCCGGCGCCCCGCGCCGGGAGCGCCGCGACCGCCGGCGCCTCCTGTGGCGCCGAAAAGCACAAATAGCTCTCCGGCAGGCGCCAGACACGCTCGGAGAAATGATCCTCTTCCCCAGCCGGCGTCACATAGGGATCACCGAGCAGATAATCCATTTCGCTCACCCCGGTGGTCCCGAAATACCCCAGCCAGGTGACTTGTACCGGGGCCGCGCGTTGGGCGAAAACACCCAGGCGATGATGAGCCGTATGCCCCGAGAGGTCGATCAGGATATCGACTTCATCGGCACGGATGGCCTCGGCCGCCTCCGCATCCGCCCAACCGACCAGCGATCGCCAGCCATCGAAGCGCTCCCGCAGCCGCGCGGTCACCGCGTCTTCACGAACGTCGGTGGAGTAGGCCAGCGTCTCAAGGCGCGAGCGATCCTGCCACGCTAACAAGGCCTCGAGAAAAAACGCCACCGGGTGTTGGCATAAATCCCCGGAGACATACCCAACACGCAACCGACGACCCGCGCTCCGCCGGAGTTGCAGCGCGGGCAGCACGCGCGTTAGGCACTGATTGAAACGCCCCGCCTCGGCCAACAGCGTGGCGGGCGTCACCGCTTCGAAATAGTGCCTTAGTAACAGCCGATTGGAGTGCGCATCCGCATAGTCAGGCTTCACGGCCAAGGCTTGATCATAGGCTTCGAGCGCTTCCGTCAAGCGCCCAAGATCCCGCAGTATGTTGGCCTTGTTCATCGGCGCCTCCGGCGCGCCAGGCTGCATCCGCATCACCTGCTCATAAGCGCCAAGCGCCTCCTCCAACCGCCCCATTTCCTGCAGCACCACCCCCCGACCGCCAAGCACTTCCGCGGCATCCGGTTTTAAGGCCAGCGCGCGTTCGCAACCCTGCAGCGCCTCCGCCAACCGCCCCAGCTTACGCAACGCCATGGCACGATTCTGATGGGCCGCCACGTAACCGGGATTGAGCGCCAACACCTGATCATAGGCGCCCAGTGCCTGCTCCAGCAGACCGAGATCCTGCAACGCATTGGCGCGGTTATAGTGCGCCTCGAGATAGCCCGGATTTAGCGCCAGCGCCCGGTCACAGGCTTGCAGCGCATCCCGTGGCCGCCCGAGTTTCCACAACACCGCGCCCCGGTTACTGTGGGCCTCGTCATAGCTCGGCCGCAGCGCTTGCTCATAGGCGCCAAGCGCCTCCTCCATGCGCCCAAGGTCCTGCAACGCATTCCCCCGGTTGCAATGCGCTTCCACATAACCTGGCTCTCGCGCCAGCGCTTGGTTGCAAGCTGCAAGCGCCTCCTCGAACCGCCCGAGTTCCCGCAATGCCGCCGCCCGATTATTGTGCGCGGGGGTCAGATCCGCCCGAACCGCCAACACCTCGTCATAGCCGCGCACAGCCTCCTCCAAGGCCCCGCGCTGCTGCGCTTGCAAGGCGGCATTAAACAGCCCCGCAAGACCCGCTGTAACACCCGCGACGGATTTGTTCGCGGCCCGCGCGCGTTTGTGATGTTTCTTCTTCTGGCGCTGCGCACGCCAGCGCTCGCTGAAGCGCGCCGTCGCCGCCGGCGACGAACCAGGCGACGATGAACCCAGCGGCGGTTCTGGCGGGTTGGTCACGCTCTCCGCCGCCGTCTCGCCGGTGAAGCCCGCCAACCCCTGCAACCCCATCAGCGGCTCCAGGCAATCACCGTAGCGCCGCCAGCGTTCCTTGCTGGTTTTGTAAATCGGCTGGCGCGCCTGCCAGTTGCTCGCCGTGCCCACCCGCCGTTCGGTCTGCTCATGCGCGAGCACCCGCGCATCCCAGGGCAGCTCCAAAAAAGCCAGCAGGCGCCGCGCCCAGCCCTCGGGATCATCCACCAGCCCCTCATAGGGCACCGCCAGCAACCGCCGCGCCGGCAGCACCGCGTGCCAATGCGTCATCAACCGATGATAGAGCCGGTAATGCCAGGCCAAATCCTCCAGATCGCTGGCATACAGATGGGTCTGATCGAAATTCTGACAGTAAATCGACAAACAGGTATCGCGCGGATCACGCGTCACATGCACAAAGCGCGCGTGCGGAAACACCGCCGCGATCAGCCCCAGATGCCAGACATTACCCGGCATCTTATCGATCACATAGCGCGCGTTTGGGCGCGCACGCGCCCGAAAAGCCAATTCCTGCAAGTAGCCCTCGGCCAGTTGGCGCAGCAAGGCATCGCTGTAGGCGCCATCCTGAAAGGCCGCCGGATGCGCATTGGCCGCTTCGCGCCAATACCCCAGCTCCCCGGCCCCCAGCACCTCGGGATGGGAGGCCAGCATCTGCTCGGTCAGCGAGGTGCCCGAGCGCGGCATCCCGATGATGAACACCGCGCGGCGCGAATCACTGGCGCCGGGGCGCACCGCGTTAAGCTGCTCGGGCCGATGCAAACGGATCAGGCGTTCGGCCAGCCGCGCCTCGGCCTCCCGGTTATAGGGCGGCAACTGCGCGCGCTTGCGCGCGTTGGCGCTCTGGTAGTAGGCGAAGGCTTGTTGGTAGTCGCCCACATCATTGCAGAACTTGCCCATCGCAAAGCGCAGCTCAATCTCGCTGACAACGGCCAGCTCCCCGCCTAGCAGCTCCTCGGCCCGGCGCAGCCACTCACCGTCCTCGGGGGTCATGCGCCGCAGCTTCACCAGCCCGGCCCAGGCCTCGACCTTGTTCGGATCGCGGCGCAGCGCTTCGCGATAATGCCGCTCAGCCTCGGCAAAGCGCCCGCGCTCCACCTGCGCCAGCGCCAGTGCGCTCCAGTTCTCAGCATCCTCGGGCGCCAGGCTCAGCGCACGCTGCCACGCCCCCAGCGCCTCGTCCTCGAACCCAAGGTGGTTGTGCGCGAAGGCAAGCCCCCGCCAGGCCGCGGCATACCCGGGCGCGGCCGTCACCAACTCCCGGTACAACCGCTGCGCCTCCCGATGCCCACCCAACTGCAACAGGGCGGCGGCCAGATTCGCCTTGGCCTCGGGCATGTCCGCCTGCAATGCGAGCGCCTGACGGGCAAAATGGGCGGCTTCCCGCGCCTGGCTTTGGCGCAACAGCACCGCGCTCAGATTGGCATGCGCCATCGCCAACCCGGGCGCCAGCGCCACCGCGCGTCGGCCATGGCGTTCGGCCTCCTCCAAGCGCCCGAGCTGGCGCAGCGTATTGCACAGGTTACTGTGCGCCTCGCCGTCCTCGGGCGCGCAGCGCACCGCCTGCTCCTTGGCCTCAAGCGCCGACTCGTGCTCTCCCAGGGCGGCCAGCGCCAGGCCCAGCAGCTTCCACACAAAACACTGCCCCGGCTGGGCCTTGAGCAGCGCGCGCGCCAAGGGGACAACCCGCGCATACTCGCGCCGGCGATAGGCGGCGATCAGCGCGTCCAGCGGACGCGCTTCAGTGTTTTGCCCCCCCGGGAGAGACTTGTCGGCTGCGCTCATGGGTGGGTCTCCGGGGCGGATTCCGCGCGGTGGTTGTCAGGCAGGGATTTTCGGGTCTCGGGATAAGCCACCACATTCAAACTGATCCGTTCCCCATAGGGGGCCAGATCGCTGGTGTCCTTGAACAGCCCAAAGCGTTCCACCCGCTCCACCCGCGCGAAGCCGGCCTGGCGCAGAAAGCTCGCCAGGATGTCGAAGTTCAACCCGATGTAGTGGAAATCATGCTCATCCACCTGCCCGCCAAAGAGCATGCGCATCAGATGAAAGCGCTCTTGCAACGGCCGCTTGGGATCGCTCACCGCGCGGCCGAGCAGATCCATGTCCGGCACGCTGATCAGCAGCCGTCCATCGGCGCGCAGCAGCCGGCGCAGGCCCTGCAGCGTCGGCAAAAACGCTTTCTGCGGCACATGCTCAAGCACATGGCTGGCGTAGATCTCCAGGCAACTCCCATCGCCATAGCGCGACAGGTCGCGAATATCGGCCACCTCGTCCACCGCCGGTCCGGGGGCGATATTCACCACCCGCCAGCCGGGCTTGCGCTCGCGCCCGCCCAGGCACAGGCGCAGGGGCGCCGATGCGCGCAGCAGCCCGGCCCACACCGGCGCATTCCCCCCACCGGCGCCCAGCAGCCGCTGCATCACCGCCGGCGGCACCGGCGCCTGCCCGGCCGCGAGCAGCAGCAGCGCCAGACGCCGGTCCATCGCCAGGTCGCGATCAGGGTTCGCACCCAGCAGGCCGAGCACCGCACCGTTGCGATGCAGGTAGGCCGACAGGGCGCGCTGGTGCTCGAAGCTCTCGCAGATCACCGCTTGCAGCCAGCTCGCCACGGTGCCGCGCGGGGTGCGGTGGTCATCCGCCAGTCGCGGCGGCAACAGCGGGCGATCCGTGCGCGCCTTGAGGTCTTGTTGCAGCGCCTCGACCAGCGCCCGGTTGCGTTGCACCGCCGCGGCGCGCGCGCCGACGGCGAGCAACACCCGGATGTGCAGCAAGCGGGTCGCCAGATGGGTATCGCCGGCGGCGTCCAGGCGCTGCAGGGCCGCCAGGCTCGCCCGCAGCCAGGCCCAGCGCGCCGTCAGGGGCTGCGTCGGGTCCGCCGCGCTCAGATAGGCATCAAGCGCCTGTTCATAGTCCGCCCAATGCGGGTCATCGCCGCGCGCGGCCTGTTGCCAGGCGCTCAGGGCTTGCCCGTCGGGGGCCAGGGCGGCCAAATAGGGCAACCCGGCCAGCGCCTGCGGCCAGTGGTGCGCCGGCGGCGGCGGCGTCTGGGAGGCGTCCTTGGCACTGAGCAGCCAACCGGTCGCGCGCAGTGGCTCGGCCCGAGTGGGGCGGCAGGCGAAGAGGTTCATCTGAAACGCATCGAGCGCCTCATCCGCCGCCACCGGCACTAGGGCGTTCACCCCCGGGATTAGCCGGTAGAGATCCAACCCGAAACCGCGCAGCGCGGCGATCAGCTCGCTGTCGATGGTATCGCCCCGGCGGATGTCGCACAGCACCAGCGGGTCGTGCTCAGCGAAAAAGCGCACGCCGCCCTGCAAAATGCACAGTTCCTCGCCTTCGGCGTCGAGCTTAACCAGGTCTGCCTTAAAGCCCTCGGGCCACTCGGCGGAGTCCAGCAGCGCATCTAGGGTGGTCAGGCGGATGGTCTCGGTCTGGGTGGAGGGCGCGTTGGCGGCAGCACTCAAGCTGTTTTGTTCGCTGTTGTCGCTGATGGTGAGCGTCGCCTCGCCTTCATGATCCGACAGGCCGACGCGCAGCAGGGTCAGCACATCCGCGAAGCCATTCTCGACAATGCTGCGATCTAGCATTTCAGCCGGTGCGCTGGCGGGCTCGCAGGCAATCACCCGGCCCTGCCCGTGCAGCCGTTGAGCCAGGCTCAAGGCATAGACGCCGTGATTGGCGCCGATGTCGAGCACACCCATGCCGGGTTGGACCAACGCGCGCAGAAACGCCAACTCGGCCTCGAACCACTCTTCCTGCTCCAGCAGTACGAAGGTGGTCATGCGCTTGACATCAGGGGGTACGCAGACCTTCACCTCATCAGCGATGGTCAGGGTCCAGTGGGTGTCGCTCAGGGTGCTGGGGCTCGGTTCGGCGGTGGGCATGGGCGGGGTAGGCAACAGACGCGCCAGCGCGCCTTCGGCCAGGGCTTGCTCGGCGGCTTGGATGGGGGACGGTTGGTTCGGATCGCGTTGCGATGGCACCTCAAAAACACGCGGCTCCTCGCCGGCGCAGTGAATGCGCCACATCTCGCGCAGCGCCCACTCCAAGGTGCGCGCAAAGCCAACCTCGTCGCGCAGCGCGCTGGCTTCCAGTCTGGGGCGCAGGGTGGCGCGATAGCGGCGCAGGCGCTCGGGGTCTTGCGCCAGTTCAACGGCGATGCGCACATACTCATCGGCGTCCTGGGCGATCAGCTCGGGCAGCTCCAGCCGCGTCAGAATGCTCGCGCCCACCCGCGCGGCATGGCGGTCGCCGCATTCGCTGACCACCGGCACGCCCATCCACAGCGCTTCCACCGTGGTGGTGGTGCCGTTGTAGGGGAAGGTGTCAAGCGCGATATCCACATGGTGATAGCATGCCAAATGCGCGGCCACCCCTGGCGTGCCGGGCCATATCCGCAGGCGCTGCGGCGCCACACCCTGCGCGGCCAGGGCCTCCAGCAGCCGCGACCACACTTCCGGATCGACCACCTTGCCGCTTTTCAGCACCAACAGCGCCTTTGGTACGGCGCCTAAAATGCGCACCCACAGCCCCAGGGTTGCAGGGGTGATCTTGGCCAGGTTGTTGAATGAGCCGAAGGTCAGTGCCCGCCCGCCGCACAGCGGTGGCTGGCAGACCGCCAGCGCGGCCACCGCCGACGGGGGGCGGTAGCACAAAAAGCCATCTGGCAGCCGGATCAGGCGCTCGCTATGGTAGGCATCGGTCGCCGGCGGATCAGTGATGGCATCCACCAGCCGATAGGTCATGGTTGTTAGGCCAGTCGTATTGGGGTAACCGAGCCAGGTCACTTGCAGGGGTGCCGGACGGCGGGCGAACACCCCCAAGCGATGCCCGGCACTGTGTCCAGCCAGGTCGATCAGCACATCAATGCCATCGTCGCGGATGCGCGCGGCCAGGGCTGCGTCGTCCAAACGCCGTACCTCCACCCAAGTGGTGCAATAGGCGCGCAGCGCGATGTTCAGCGCATCAGCGCGAAAATGGGTGTCATAGACATGGAGTGTCAGGCGCTCCGAGCACAGGTGCGGCAGCACGCCCTGCATAAACCAGCCCACCGCATGCTCGCGCAGATCGGCCGACACCAGCCCCAAGCGCAGTGGGCGCTGCGCCTGTGCCAGCCCCGGCGCCGACCAGGCGGCCGCGGCACGCGCCTCAGGGTCCCCGCGCTCCAAGGTCGCTCGATAGGTCCGGTGTTCGTCAAACAGGGTCGCGCTGTCGATATCGGCGCGGTAGTTCAGTGTTAGCAGCAAATTGCTGTGTGCCTTGACCAGGCCGGCATCCAAGCGCAACGCCTGGCGCATGGCGGCCTCGGCGGCAGCGATCTGGCCCTGGTTTTTGAGCACATTGCCCAGGTTGTTATGCGCCTCGGCCAAGTCCGGTTGCAAGGCAATGGCCCGGTGCAAACTGGCCGCCGCCGCACTCAGTTGACCCGCCCACATGCGGTTCACCCCCAAGCGCATGTGCGCGTTGGCATCCCCGGGCCGCGCGGCAATAATCTTCTCCAGCAGCGCATCGCATTCGGGCAGCCGCCGCTGCTCAAACAGCAGGTTGCACAGCGCCACCTCGGTGTCCAGATCGCTCAGCGGGTCAGCGGGGAGCAGCGCGAGTGCCTCGCGCAACAGCGCCTCGGCCTGTTCCACCGCCCCGCGCGCGCGGTACACTGCCGCCAGGTTGTGCAGCAGGGCCCGATGTCCCGGCGTGCGCACCAGCGCTTCGCCGAGCAGCGCCTCGGCTTGCGCCAAGCGGCCTTGTTTCAACAGCGCCGCGCCCAGGTTACTGGCCGCATCGGCCGCGCTCGGGTCCAGTTGCAGCGCGCGCCGGGCGGCCACCTCGACCGCCGGCCAGTCGCCGCGCCGGCTGGCCGCCACCGCTTGCTGCAAAGCGTCGGCCAGCGCCTTGGGCTGACCTGATAGCCGATCAGCCGCCCGATGGGCCTTGGCCGCGCCGCGTCGCTTGCCGCGACCGATGCGACGGCTCATGCGCCAGCCACCACCCGTGTCAATCCAGCACGCCGAGGCGCTGCAACAGTGGCAGGGTCTCGCCAAGGAAAGGGTCAAGCTGGCGCATCAGCTCCGCCTCGGTCGCAGCGCCGGGTGCGAGCGCCTGCCCGTCGCGCCGCAACTGGCGCCCAAGCGCCTCCAGCCGCGCCGCCACCGCACGGGCCAGCGCCGGCAGTTCACGCGCGCCCTCCGCCCAATAGGCCGCTAGCGCCAGCATCTGCGGCGCCTCCAGCGCCACCCCGGCGCCGCTGCCGGGCAGCGCCAGATGCCGATACGCCGGCGCTCCCGCGCTCGCGGCATCAACCACCGCGCGGTTAAATGCCCGCGCCGGGCTCGCATCGGCCGATGCCGCACCAGCCACCACCACGCCAGCGTCGATGAGCAGCGACAGGGCTTGCGCCAGGCGCGTCTCGGCGATCCCGGGCAGCGCGGCACTCAGCTCGGCCAAGCTGAAGGCCGCGCCGCGCTCCAGCGCCACGAGCAAGGGCTGATAAACCTCGGGCTTGCCCTGCACGGTGACGAAACCGGTCTTGAACGCCAAGCTCACCCGCCCCGGCACGCGCACCAGGCTGAAGCGCTGCGCGCGCAGGCGCGCACGCTGCTCGCCCGACCACAGCGGCACGCGTCCGCGCACAAAGACATCGCGGCGAAACATCTGATTGGTGAGCAGATCCCGATACAGCTCGCGCAGCGGCACATCCTCGGCCGCCCCCAGCATTTCACGCTGCGCCGGCGGGATCAGGCCAATTTCGTTGTCGCCGAGCATGGCGCTGCCGAGAAATTCAAGCTTGGCCGCGCGCGCCTCGGCCATCACCTCGGTGCAGTAAAAGGGCGTCCAGGCGGCATTGAAGTATTCATGGAACAGATAGTCATCCTGCCCTTGCGCGCGCTGCGCCTGAATCTTCTCCAGGCGCGCCGGCAGCCCCGGCTGGGCCGTGAACAACACGGCTTGCGCCGCGCCTAGGCGCTTTGCCGCCTCCAGCGCACCCGCGAAGGCCGCCGCCCCCACCCCCTGGCGAGCAGCGAACTCGCGCATCAGCCGCTGCAACGGATGGCTCGCCAGCCAACCGGGCAAGGTGTTGTAACTGAGCATGGCGAGGCCGCCAGGGCGCAGGCTGCGCTCGATCAGCGCAAACAGCGCGGCGCGCACCGGCGCTTCGATCCAGGCAATAATGCCGTGTGCCAGCACATAGTCCACCGCGCCCCAGGGTAAGACCGGTAGCGCGCTGAGCGCGAGAAAATCCCCCTCGAGAAAGCGCGCATTGGTCAATCCGGCACGCGCCGCCAGGGCCTCGGCATGGGCGATATGGGCCGGGTTGAAGTCCACCCCGATATACTGCCGCGTCGGATCGGCCGCCGCCATCAGGCACAGCCCAAAGCCCTGGCCGCAGCCGAGCTCCAACACCGTGCCCCCGGCCGCGGGCGGGTTCGCGCCCTGGCTCAGCGCCAACCAGTCCAGGCGCGCCGCTACCCCTTCGGGATAAAAGCCGTAGGTGTAGGGCACCTCGGTGACATAGCCATGTGGCCAGTCGCTCATGGATTCACCTCCGCGTCGTCGGAATCGGGGTCGTCGAACTGCAACTGTGCCTCATCGGGGCGCAGGACAAAATCGGTGGTCTCGCTCACGCCACGCTGCGCGGCTTGCTTGCGCCCTTGCGCCTTGCGCTTGGCCAGCCCCTCCAGGCGCACCAGCCGCGCGCGCGAGGCCTCCTGCAGATACAACAGCCCCAGGGCGCCGGCGGCGTGCAGTTGCAGCAACACCTCGGCCTCCAGTGCCGCCAGCCGCGCCGGGCTGGCGCTGAGCAGCGGCCCGGGCAGGGCCTTGGGCGCGCCCTCCCAGGGTGCCAGCACACCGCTGGCCGCCACCGCCGCCAGCACCGGGGCGTCGCGCGCGGGGTTGGGCGCCAGCGTGCGCAGCCGCTCCATGCGCTGGGTCACCACCGCGCTCGGCTGGCCCTGGGCATCGAACAGCGGCTCGCCCTGGTCGCGCGAGAACCAGTCGCTGTCGGGGTCGATTAGCACCGGGGCGGTGGCGCCCTCCCTGGCGGGACCGAGCACCAGCGGATGGGCGCGGATCAGCGCCGGCATGTAACCGCCCATCCAGCGCCCGCGCGGGCCGAGTTGGGCGTTGTCGGTGGCGGTGGGGGAGAGCAGCGCGCACAGGTGCAGTCCTTCCTCGCGCGCGATGAACACCAGCGGCAGGTCGAGTGCCGCGCGCGCGGCCTCGGCCACGCCAAGCTCCACCAGCGGGCGTTCCTCCAGGTGGCGCAGCGGCCCGGGCGCCAGACGCAGGTCGCCGTGTTGGCTAGGCGAGAGGGGTACCAAGGCCATTTATGCGGTCTCCGCAGCGGTGGGCGCCTCGGCGCCGGGGTAGTAGCGCACCCACCGCGGGTCGAAGGCGTCGATCAGGGGTTGGAGCGCTTGTTCGTAGCGGCGCCATTTCTGGGCCGAGGTGCGGTAGATCTTGCGCCGCACCTGGGCCACACTGGCGGTGCGCACCGAGCGCTCGAGCTGGTGGAAGTCCATCACCCCGTCGTCCCAGTCGAGCCCGACATAGTCGAGCAACTGCCGGGTCACGCCGATCTGATCGGCCACCAGGTCTTCGTACCAGAACTCGAAGAAGTTCAAGCCGATGGCGCGCCAGTGCGCCATCACCCGGTGGTAGTCGTTGATCTGGCGCGCGAGCTTTTCCAGATCGAACGCAAAGCCCATGCCGCCGAAGCGGGCGCCGAAGTTTTGCTGATAGTTCGACAGCGCATTGTCACGCGGGTCACGCTGCACATGGATGATAGGGGCGTGCGGAAACAGCAGTCGGATCAGCCCCAGGTGCTGGAAGTTGTGCGGCATCTTGTCCACCACCCAGGCCGCGCCCAGGCAAGGCGCGGGCAGGTTGCGCAGATACCCGCGCGCCATGGCGGCGAGTTGCTCGCGGCTGAGACGTGTCACCGCAGCCGGGTAGCGACCCGCCTCGGGATAGCGCCGCGGCAGCAGGCGGATCATCATCGCCACGGTCGGCTGCTCGCCGCCAGCGCAAACTTGCTGGTGGCTGCCGAGGATCTGCTCGGTCAGGGTGGTGCCGGAGCGCGGCATACCGAGGATGAAAATCGGCCTAGTGCTGGGGTGGCCCCAGGCGCGGCGGGCGGTGAAGAAGTCTGTCGTGCAGGTCTGGCACAGGCGGGTGAGGCGGACGCGGGCTTGGTCGGTGTCGTAGCGGTGGCGCAGGTGCTCGGCGCGGGCGGCATGGCCGGCTTGGTAGTGGTGGAAGGCGGCGTCGGTCTCGTGGCGTTGGTCGTGCAGGGTGGCCAGCGCGAAGTGCAGGTCTTTGCGCCGCACCACATCGAGCCTGGGTTGATGGAGGGCGGCTTGCAGCGGGGCGAGTGCGGGAACCTCAGGTGGCAGGCGGCGTTCCTGGATCAGGTTGATCAGGGCTTCGATGTTGTTGGGCTGAAGGGTCAGCGCGCGCTGGTAGTCGGCGCAGGCGGCGTCGATGCGGCCTTGGGCTTTGAGGATGCCGCCGCGGGTGATGGAGAGAGCGGCCTCCTGGGGGAAGCGGGCTAGGGCGGCGTCGCTGGCGGCGAGTGCTTCGTCGAGGCGGTCGAGGCGTTTGAGCAGGATGATGCGCTGGGCGTGGCTGGCAGAATCCTCGGGGCGCAGGGCGAGGACTTGGTCAATGGCGGCCAGGGCATCCTGAAGCCGGCCGAGCTGGCTCAGGCTGTGCGCGCGGCCGCGGTTGGCTTCCGCGAAGTTGGGCTTAAGCTGTGCGGCCTGGTCGAAGGCGGCAAGCGCCTCGCGCGGGCGGCCAAGGTCGCTCAGCACATTGCCGCGGTTGTTGTGGGCTTCCGGGTAGTCGGATTGGAGCGTCAGGGCTTGGTCGTAGGCGGCCAGCGCTTGATTCAGTTGGCCACGCCGTTTGAGGATGATGCCATGGTGCATCCAGTAGGCGGCAATATCGGGGGTGAAGGACAGGGCTTGGCGTAGGCTGGCGTCGGCCTGATCGAGGTCGCCTTGTTGCAGCCGGATTAGGCCGAGTTGGTGCCAGGATTCTGCGTGTTGGGGAACGACGGCGAGGATGGCTTGGTAGAGTTGGGCAGCGACGGGCAGGTTGCCGGCGCGTTGGTGGGCGGTGGCCAGTGCAAGCGCTTCAGACAGGCTTAGATGTTGTTCATCCGGCCTCGACATTGGCTCACCCTCAAGCGATCTGCAACGCCTCCATCACCGCCAACCCCTTCGCCGCGAAGCTTTCGGCCTCGGCGGTTAGATGCGCGAGGTTGTCTTCTTCGCGCTGCAACGCCTGGCCATCCTTGAGCACCCGCTGGTTCTGGGCTTTTAGGATGTCCCAGACGAACCGCGCCCAATCGGCCGGTGTCTGACGCCCCTGCTGGCGCGCGAGCAAAAAGAGCTGGTGGAAACGTTCGACGTTGATCCCGCCACCCGTGATGGGACTCGCCAGAAACCGGATCGCGTCGCTGCCGCGGGCTTGCTGCATCAGATGGCGATTGAGCGCCTTCGTGCGCGGGCGGCATTCGGCCGCGATGGCCTCCTCTTGAGCCAGGTGCAGATGCCCGCCGCCTGCGAGGATGCGCACGGCTTCCCAGAGTTGGGCGAAGGCGTTTGGGCGGCCCGCGAGACGTTGTTCGACCTCCACGAAGGTACGCGGTTGATAGTCCGCTAACACCTCAAGCAGTAGCGAGTAGAGATGCTCGTCCAAGTTTGCCTTCCCCAAAGCGCCGGTGGTCTTGCGCGGCACGTCGGCGGAGGGAGTTGTCAGTATCAGCCGCAGAGCACGGATCTGTTCGAGCTGTTCGAGGGGATTGAGCCGCCGTGACCCCTTGATCCAGTAGTCACGGCGGAATTGTTGGTTGACCATCAGGTCGCGTACGCCAGCCTGGAACAGGGGATCGGATAGCTCGGCAAGCAGCCCGCGTTGCTCGGCAGTAAGGTGTATCGTCTCAATAGCGTCGAGTGGATGGGCGCTGCCGGCATAGTCGAGCTTGGCCGGTTGCAGCCACTCGGCCATGGTGCCCAAGGACGTCGGCGCCCAGTCGCGGTTGAAGTATTCGTGCGCCAGATAGGCGCGGTTGTGGCCTTTGATTTTCTCAAAGCGTGACAGGATGCCAGGATTCTCACGCGTATAGGCGGGGTTGGTGGCGAGCAGCCGTTCGACGAAGCCGATCGCGGCATCGATGCGTCCGACCCGGCCCTGCCCGGGCGCACCGAGCACATCGGTGTGGGCCTTGAGCAGATCGCGCAGCGGCACGAAAGCGGCCCAGCCGGGAAAGGTGTTGTAGCTGATGTAGAGCACCCCGCCAGGGTTCAGATGGCGGCGCGCGAAATCCGCAATCACCCGGCGGTTCTCGTCGCTGATCCAGCTCCAGATGCCGTGCAGGCCGATGAAGTCGAAGCCAGGAAGCTCGGGGCGCTGCGCGAAGTCGGCGAAGGCGTCGTCGAACACCTGCGCCTCGCTGCCGGCGAGCCGGGTCAGTTCCCGGGCGAAAGCCGCTTGGCTCGGGTTGAAGTCGGTCCCCCACCAGCGCACGGGGCTGGCGGCGGCGTGCAGGTTCAGGCCCAGACCCTGGCCAAAGCCGAGCTCGCAGGCGGTAGTGATGGGGGGAACCGCCAGGCCGGCATTCAGCAGGGCTAGCGCGATCCGAGTAGGGTTCAGCTCGTTGTAGTAGCCGTGGGTGTAGCCGAGGTCGGCGACATAGCCGGCGGTCCAGTCGGTCATGGGGGCTCCTGACGGTAACCAGCTTCACTGCGTGGGCGACATGTAAACACGTATCGTGATGCGCTAGTGCGTGGTGGCAGCCTGCTGCGCCTTGATCTGCTCGTCAAGCCGCTTGAGAGTCTGGTTCAGGCCATTAACGATGGCGCCAGCCTGGTTGGCGGGCAGAATCAGGGTGCCGACCTCCTGGGTGGTGTTGTTGGCGCCGCTCTGCACCAGGGTAATGCGCAGGTTGTTGTTGCTCAAGCTCACTTGAGTGAAGCCGTCGGCGAAAATGTGCATGGAAAATCTCCTGGTGATGAAAAAATCTGTGGTGACGCCCGGCGCCAGACAGCACGGGGCGGAGGTCTGTCAGGATGGCTTAGCTTTTACAGCCCCAAGCGTTCGAGGGTTGCCACCGCTAGCTTCAGCACGCCATGGAACACAGCCGCGACGGCGAAACCGAGCATGCCCAGCACGGGCGCGAACCAGAGCGCCACCCCAACCTTGCCGGGATACTGCGCGCGCAGTACCTCGATCAGCTCCAGCAGGCCCAGCAAGGCGAGCAGTAACGGCAACCCCCACAAAAACCAACCGGAATACAGGAGCGAGCGCGGGCGCCGCCGCGGCAGCGCGAAGGTGTCGCTCTCATCGAACCAAGCCGCCGCCAGCGCGCGGGTGATGGTCTCCCGGGTGTAGCCCTGGCGGTAGAGCTTCGGCAGCACGCTCGCGCCCGCATCAGACTCGCGACTCGGCGGACGCAGCACACAGTCACCGATGGTTCTGGCGGCCCGGTCGATGAAGGCGTCGCGCTCGCCATTGGTCTCGACCAGCAGGGCTTCTCGAACAACGTCGTGCTGATAGCGGTAAGCGGCGAACTCAGGGATGTCGGCGCAAGGAAACGCGTGAATGGCCACGCGGGGCGATTTCGACTGCGCGGCAGACTGCTCAGACAGGACCAGCCCCCCTTACATCGCCATCCGGTCGAGTCGCCCCACTCTGATCGGTAAAGAGCGCGCGCGGCTCGATTAGAATGCGCTGCTCACCGACATCCAGCCGGTACCCCAGCACATCAAGCAAATCCGCAAAGCGATTTTCGAGCGCGCGAAGTTCCTCCTCGGACAACGCATCGAAACAACCGCCGACGCGTCCTTCCCGCATGAAACGAAACCCACTGTCCTGCAAGTGATCCTGGTGGCGGGCGAACAGTCCATCGCGTTGGCTTTGCAGCTCCATTTCTTCAAGTGCTTTCAAACGCTCAAAACTCGATGCCGCCACCGCCTCCGCGACGGTTTGCGCAGAGACATTAAGATTGAAAAATGTGGCCACTCGCTGAGCCTGAACGGCCGGCTGTTCGACCATATCCTCATAGCGCATCAACAGGGTTGGAAAACCATCACGCGCGGCCAGCCAGGATTCCACATTGCTTCGGTACGAACCGAATCGTCGCCAATCGTTCAGCCCCTCGTGAGCAATAAACTCCCGCACCAGTTCCTGCTGGCCCGCCCTCTCGACCTTGCGCATATAGTGTAAGCTCGACACCAAGACATCAAAGGGATTGCGAACAACATAGATCGCCGCTTGGGTCATGTCGATTCCCGGCATCCTTGGTTCACATGCCCAATGGGTTTTCAAATAAGCAACCGGCTGGTCTGGCAAGCGGATGGAAATACCACGATGGACACCAGGAATCAAGGTTTCAATGGTTTCTGAACCTTGGATCGATCCATGCAGCAAATGCGCCAACCAGAAACGCACCCAGGTGTTACCCGACTTCGGATAGGACGCTACCCACCGGCACCGGCGCGCCGGCCGCGCGATAGCCACTGGTGCCCCACTAATGGCACCGTCCAAGCTCGCCTGCGCCTCCTGCCAATAAGCGCTCCAATCCCGAATAGATTCTGCGAGCGCATCCTCCATGCGCGCGATCTGTTCGGCTGTCAGCAAACGCTGCCAGTCGCCATCGCGGTAATCCGACAAGTGCTCGGTCTGAAACCCAGTTTCCACGTCATAGAGGCGTTGCTTTGCGCCCGTATTGACCACAGCCGTGCTGCCGTCACCGCCTTCATGGCGCGCTTCTAGTGTGGCGATACGTTCAGCCACCCGGGAGCGGTCCAGCGCAGCCACCATATCGGCGATATCAAGTGCATGCTCATCCAAGCCGAGAAAACGGGCAATTGACCGCGCAATGGCTTGAGGCTGCTGATCCAACCAAGGGTAGGGATAAAATAAGCAGCGCTCGCGAGGGAAACGCTCATAATGCCGCTCGATTCGCGATTGCAAAACAATGGCGGCGAGCGACTTCTCGAAGCTCTCGTTCATGAAGCGCATCCACGACACCAGACTATCGCGCGGATCGCGCCGCCCGACGATGGCATAAAATCCGGCATGGTTCGGGTTCACGCAACCATGTGACTTCAGCAGCCAGTATCGATTCGGATCGTCGTCGCGCAGACCCTCTGTCGCTGCCCGTAGCACCTCTTCCAGCTCAAATACGTTGACCTGCGGCAGAACCTCCACACCACTCGCCTGCAACAGCTTGCGCGTCAGATTGTAGGCCCACATGGAGCCAACGCGCGGCCGTCCCGTGACCCACACCACTCGTCTCGCCGTTGGCGCCCAGTGCTTGGGAACTGCGAAGGGGCGGACTGGATTGACAAAAACCGGTTTTTTTCCCTCCTCCGGATATGCCACCACATTCAAGCTAATCGGCTCGCCATAGGGCGCGTAATCGCTGGTGTCCTGGAACAACCCAAAGGTCTCGACCCGCTCTATCCTGGCAAAACCGGCCTGCCCCAATAAGCTCGCGAGAATATCGAAGTTGAGCCCGATATAGTGATAGTCATGCTGGTCAACCTGACCACCAAAGAGCATGCGCATCAGGTGAAATCGCTCTTTGAGCGGCCGCTTAGGATCACTTACAGCCCGGCCAAGCAGATCCATGTCCGGGACGCTGATCATCAACCGCCCGTCCGGGCGCAACAGCCGCCGCAGTCCCTTGAGCGTCGGAAGAAACTGCTGCTGCGGCACATGCTCAAGCACATGGCTCGCGTAGATCTCCGTGCAACTCGCGTCGGGGTAGCGCGACAGGTCGCGGATGTCCGCCACGTCGTCGATTCCCGGACCAGGGGCGATATTGACGATGCGCCAGCCCGGCTTGGGCCGTCGCCCGCCCAGACATAGACGCATCCCTTCGCTGGCGGACCTCACCACCTCGGGCTGACCGGACTCCGCTAAGCACCGCCACCAGTGAATATTCCGATGCATCACTGTCGCGGATGACGCACTCAGTGGGCTGCTGGCGGTCAGTTGAACGCGTTGACCGCTAGCCAAGAGCAGCAGCACACGGCGCCGATCCATCGCCAGGCTGCGATTGGCGTTCTTGGCAAAAGCCACCAGGACGCGCATGTCACGATGAAAGTAGGCCGAATGAGCCCGGCGCACTTCCAGGCTCTCGCGCACGGCCGCCGGCAACCAAGCGCCTAAGCCCGCTTGCGGCTGACGCTGATCATACGCTGCCAACGGCGGCAGGAACGGTCGATCCAGGCTGACCTTCAACGTGGTATCAAGCCCCTGAGCCAGCGCGGCATTGACCTTGACCGCCGCCGCGCGCGCACCACAAGCGGCCAGCACTCGGATGCGCAGCATGGCACTCGCCAGATGCTCGTCGCCGGTATCGTGCAGCTGCTCGAGCAGCGCGCGGCTCTGTTGCAACCAGGCCCAACGGGTTGCGAGCGGTTGACCGACCTCGTTCGCGCTCAAGTAGGCATTCAGCGCCTGATCATAGGCTGGCCAGTGCGGGTCACCAGCGCGCTCGCGGCGCTGCCAGATGTTCAGCGTCTGACCATCGGGGCGCAAAGCCGCGACATATGGCAGCGGGGCCAAGCCCTCGGCCCAGGTCTGACATGGTGCGGGCACCGGCGCGTCTGCCGTGGCCGCAACCAGCAGGTGGCCGGCGGCGGCGAGTTCTGCGGCGCGCGCCAGCGAGGCGGCGAACAAATTGAGCTGGTAAGCGTCCAGCGGCTCATCCTGGCTGACCACCACCAGGGCGTTCAGGCCGGGGACCAGCCGATACAGGTCCAAACCCAGGGCGCGCAGGGCCGCGATCAGGTCCGTATCAATCGCCGTGCCGCGACGGATGTCGCACAGCACCAGCGGATCCTGCGCGGCGAAAAAGCGTTGTCCGCCTTGGAGAATGCGGATCTCCTCGCCCTCGGCGTCGAGTTTGAGCAGGTCGGCACGGAAACCCTCGGGCCAGTCGGGGGAGTCCAGCAGCGCATCCAGGGTGGTCAAACGGACGGTTTCGGTCGCCTCGCCTTGCCCGCTCAGGCTACTGAGCTCACTGTTAGCGCCAATGTGCAGCGTCGCCTCGCCTTCATGATCCGACAACCCAACGCGCAGCAGCGTCAGCACATCCTCGAAGCCATTCTCGCCAATGCTGCGCTCCAGCATCCCCGCTGGCGCGCTCGCGGGTTCGCAGGCAATTACCCGGCCTTGGCCTTGGAGGCGTTTCGCCAGGCTCAGCGCATAGACGCCATGATTGGCGCCGATGTCGAGCACGCCCATGCCGGGTTGCACCAACTCGCGCAAAAAAGGCAGCTCCGCCTCAAACCAGTCCTCCTGCTCCAGCAGCACGAAGGTGGTCAGGCGCTTGACATCGGGCGGCACGCAGACCTTCACCCCGTCGGCAATGGTCAAGGTCCAGTGCGTTTCTGGCGTCTGGCTGTCGCTTGGCTCGGACCGTTGTGGAGTCGGTGCCGGCGGTACCGGCCGCAACCGCTCCACCGCTCCCGCGGCCAGCGCCTGCGCGGCGGCTTCGGACGGGGTCGGTTGGTCCGGGTCGCGTTGCGAGGGCACCTCGAATACCCGCGGCTCCTCGCCCGCGCAGTGAATCCGCCACATCTGCCGCAGTGCCCCCTCAAGCGTGCGAACAAAGCCGACCTCATCGCGCAGCGCACTGGCTTCCAGTCTGGGGCGCAAGGTGGCGCGATAACGGCGCAGGCGCTCGGGGTCTTTGGCCAGTTCGACGGCGATGCGCACATAGTCATCCGCGTCCTTTGCAATCAGCTCCGGCAGCTCCAGCCGGGTCAGAAGGCTGGCGCCCACCCGCGCGGCATGGCGGTCACCGCATTCGCTGATCACCGGCACGCCCATCCAGAGTGCCTCTACCGTGGTGGTGGTGCCGTTGTAGGGGAAGGTATCGAGCGCGATGTCCGCTTGGTGATACCAGGGAAAATGCTCCGCTTGCAGGCGCGTTCGCGGCAAACCCTCAATCCGTTCGGCCGCAATGCCGGCGCCTGTCAGCTGCTCAATCACCGCGTCCCAGACCCGCACATCGGCTGCCAATCCGCTCTTGAGCAGCAGCCGCGACGCCGGCACCGCCTGCAAAATGCGCACCCAGCGCTCCAGCACCCCCGGGCCGATCTTGGCCAGGTTGTTAAACGAGACAAAGGTCACCCAAGACCGCTCGGCCATCGGTGGCGCGCACACCGCGAGCTTGCGCACCGCCTCGGGCGGGCGATAGCACAAAAACCCGTCCGGCAAGCGAATCAGTCGCTCGGTATGGAAGGCATCAGCGTCGGGCGGATCGGTCACGGCATCAACCAGGCGGTAATCCATCGCCTTCAGCCCCGTGGTATTGGGGTAGCCGATCCAGGTCACCTGCACGGGCGCGGCGCGCCGTGCGAACACTCCCATGCGATTGCTGCCGCTGTGCCCGGACAAATCCACCAGCACATCGATGCCGTCCTCGCGGATGCGCCGCGCCAGGGCCTGGTCATCCCATGCCGCGCACGCCACCCAGTGATCCACCTGTGCGCGGCACCAATGGGTCATCGTGTCGCTGCGCTCGCCATTGGCGTAGGCGAACAACTCCATGGCCTCGCGCGCGTGATGCACCAGCCAGGCGCTGAAGAAAAACGCCACCGAGTGAACAGCAAAATCCGCAGAGACCAGGCCCACGCGCAGCCGCCGCTGCGGATCACGATCATGCGCCTCACCCCAGGGCGCCACCGTCCCTGGCTGCGCATAGGTGCAATGCGCCTCGAACACCGCTTGCCGCTCGAGCCCTTCACGATAATTCAAGCAAAACAGCCGGTTGGAATCGCTCGAATAAATCCCCGGATCCAATCGTCGGGCTTGCTCGTACTGCGCCGCCGCTTCGGCTGAGCGGCCCATCACCTGCAAGGTGTTGCCCAGATTGTTGTGCGCGATCGCCATATCTGGGCTCAGCGCCAGGGTCCGACGAAAGGCGGCCTCCGCCGCGCGCAGATGACCGGCGCGATGCAAGGCGTTGCCGCGGTTGTAATGCGCCTCCGCCAAATTGGGATCAATCGCCAGCGCGGCATCGTAGGCCCGCAGCGCTTCGCGCGTGCGCCCTTGTTGAAACAGCAAACTGCCGCGGTTGCTGTGCGCGCCGGCCGCCCGTGGATCAATCCGCAAGGCTTCCTCGCTGGCCTGCAGGGCGTGCTCAAAGCGACCGAGTACGCGCAAGGTCACACTGCGGTCGATATGGGCGGCGACATAGTGCGCGCGCAGGCCAATCGCCCGGTCGAACGCCTGCAACGCCGCCTCATACTTTTTCTGTTGGTGCAGCAGGGTTCCCAGATTGCGGTGCGCTTCCGGGTAGCCTGGCGCCAGCGCGATCGCACCGCGATAACAACGTTCGGCCTCGCCCGGCTCACCAAGGTCTGTATGCGCGCGCCCTAGGCTGTTCAATACTGCCGCGTCCTGCGGCGCGAGTGCCTGCGCCCGCCGCAGCGCCTCCAGCCCTGGGCGCACCGCACCGAGGCGCACCTGCGCGCTACCCAGCACTTTCCAGGCAAAGGCGTCGTGCTCATCGCGCGCCACCAGCTGCTGCGCCGCATCGCGCGCAGCCGCGTCCTCCCCGCGCTCAAACAGCGCCGTCAGCCGCTGGTGCGCAGCCGCCTGCGCGGAGGCCGCTGGCGGCTGCCCCCGCGTGTGCTTTCCCGCGCTCGCCGCCTTTGGTCCGCTGCGTCTTCCGTGCTGCTTTTTCTTGCTCACCGGCTCACCATCACCACCGACCAAGTACCCTCAGTCAAACACCAACATGCCTGCGTCAGGATCGTCCAGCACAAAGGACTCGCGTGCGGCTGTCCGCTCTTGGCGCTCGCCGAGGCGACGCTTGAGCTTGGTCAGATTCTCCATGCGCCGCAGACAGGGCGCCGAGAGCAGCTGCGCGTAGGCCAGTGGCAAGCCTCCCGCCCGCCGCAACGCCAGCACACTGGCGTCATCCAGCGCCTCCAACCGCGGCGCGCTCACCCGCAACAGTCCCTCTCCTAACTCGGGCCAGGACTCCAGCACCCCGCTGGCATCGATGGCATCCAGCACGGGTCGATCACGCACCGGCGTGGGCAGCTGCGCTTTCATCAGCGCCACCAGTCGCTCGAGCTCGCCGCCAAAGCCGCCCTCCGGGGTAAACAACGGCTCGCCCTCGGTGGGCGAGAGCCAATCGGAGCTTTCATCCACCACGACTAGGGCTTGCTCGCCGTTCATCCGCAGCGAGAACGGATGGCAGCGCACCACGGTGGGGACATAGCCGCCCAACCAGCCGCCTTGCGGGCCGATATGCACATTCTCGCCAGCGCTTCGGCCGAGAATGGCCACCAGCCGCAGCCCACCCTGCGCGTCGCGGCTAAACGCCAAGGGCAAGTCAATGGCGGCGCGCGCGGCTTCTGCCACAGAGAGCGGCACCAAGGGCTGGTCGGCGAGAAAAAACAACGGCCCCACGCGCCGGCGCAGCTGGCCGTGCCGGTCCGGGGTCAAGGGCACCTGATTCATTCCACCTCCAGTGTCTCAAGCAAGGGGCCAAGATAGGCCTCGTAGCGCCGCCATTTCGCGGTGCTGCTCTGGTACATGGGTTGGCGCACCTGGCTGACGCTGGCCGTGCGCACCGCCCGTTTGGTTTGATGAAATTCCGCCACCTGCGCATCCCAGCCCACGCCGACAAATTCCAGCAACCGCTGGCTCCAGGTCAGCTGATCGGCGACCAGATCCTCGTAGCGGAATTCAAACAGCTCGATCGGCAAGACTGCGCGCCAGTGCCGCATGATGCGTTGGTAGTCATTGATCTGGCGGGCGATCTTGACCAGGTCAAACGCATACCCCATGCCGGCGTGCTTGGCCTTGAAGTTCTGCTGATAGTTCGACAGCGCCGTGTCTCGCGGGTCGCGTTGCACATGAATAATCTTTGCTCCCGGGAAGATCAGCGCAATCAAGCCCAGATGCATGAAGTTGTGCGGCATCTTATCGACCACATAGGCGTGCTCGGTGTCATGCTGCACCAGGCCTTTGAGGTAGAACCGCACCGCCTCTTCACGCAGGTGGGGCGTGAACGCCGCCAGACAGGCCGGATAGGGATGGCCGTTTTTGATCACGGCCGGCATCAACTGCGCCAGGCGCGGGATAAGATTCAGCTCGCCGGCGCCGAAAATCGCCGGATGGGAACTGAGGATTTGCTCCGTCAGGGTGGTGCCCGAGCGCGGCATGCCGACCACGAACACCGGGGTGCGGTCGCTGTGGCGAATCGGTGCCTGGCGGGCAAAAAACGCCGGCGTGAAGGTGCGTATCAGACCATCGACGCGGCGGCTGAAGGCATCGGGGTCGTAGTTCAGCAGTTTGTCGCTGAGGTGATTGCCGAGGTGCAGATAATGGAAAGCACGCGCGTAATCACCGGCTTTGTCGAGCACTTCGTGCAGCGCAAAGGCCATGGTGATCCGGGGCTCATCGGGCAGCAGGGCGTTATCGGCGACCCGCACCATGGCCTCGATCGCTTGCGGGTCCTTTGGCAGTTGCCGGGCATTGACCATTTGCGCGAATGCCAGCGGGTTGTGGCGCGCCGCCTCCTCGAACAGTGCGCCGGCCTCCTGCAGCTGCCCCGTCCACAGCAGCATCTGCCCCAGCTGGGTTTTCAGGCCGCCATCGCCCGGGTAGATTTCCAGCAGCTCGCGCAGCAGCGTCTCGGCCTCCTGATACTGCCCGCGTTCGGCCAGGAGCGTGGCCCGAGCCATGCGCAGGCGCGCGTGCTCGCCATGGGTCGCGGTGGCCTGCTCCAGCACCTCGGCGGCTTCGTCATGGCGGCCAAGCTCGGTGAGGGCATGGACCTTGAAGCCGATCAGCACTTCCGGCTCCGGGGCGTCCAGGCGTTCGAGCTGTGCCAGTACCCGCAACACCATCATGTGCTGATCGCGCTCGCGCAGCAGCTGCAGCAGCTCGCCGCGCAGTAACAGTTGCTCGCGCCATTGTTGTTCCTCGGGGCTGGCGGCTTGGCCCACTGCCGCGAGCGTGGCGGGCTTGGGCGTTTCCTCCGGCGGCAACAAGGCATCGCGCAACACCCCGATCGCCTCGCCGGGGCGTTTGTCCTGCGCCAGCACCCGCGCCAGGCGCAGGCGCAAACCAACATCCCCGGGTTGTTGATCGAGTTCGGCCTGCAGCTCCGCGGCCAGTTCCGCGGTGCGCTCCAGCGCCATCAGCACGCGCGCGCGCCCTTGCTGGGCTTCGGCCAGGTCGGCCTTGAGCACGAGCGCCTCGTTGTAATGCTCCAGCCCTTCTTCCAGCTGCTGCAAGCGCACCAATAGCCCGGCCAGGTTGTTGTGCCATTCCGCGCGTCCCGGTTCGCGACGCACGGCTTCGCGATAATGGGCCGCGGATTCTTCCAATGCCCCGGCCACCAGTTCCACGGCGGCCAGGCGCCCGTATTCCACCGCCGTGGCCTCGGGCAGGGCGACGGCCTCGCGCAGCCATTGTTCGGCCTGCACCCGTTGACCACTGACCAGCGCGGCGAGCGCGGCATCCGCCAGCCACAGCGCATCCCCCGCGGCTGGCGGCGGCAAACCGGCCAGGTCGGCCGCCGTCGCTGGCTGCAGGCGCCAGCGCGCCAGTGCCAGCAAGGTGGCCTCGGCTGGCGTGAGGTCCTCCTGCCCCTCCAGGGCGGCCACCACACGCGCATCTTCGAACTGGCGCTGCCAGGCGCGCAACACCGCGAGGTCAGGCTTTGCGTCCGTCATGGTGACAGCTCCGTGTGGCCAGCCCCCTGGCTCTGTCGCGCCGGCGACTGCTCGCGGTAGCGGGCCAGCTGGGCCAATGCCCATGCACACAGGGCCTCACAGCTGGCGCGCACCGGCGTCGTCGGCAGGGCGGCGGTCTCGCCCTGGCGCGCCTGCCACCAGGCGGTATTCTCTGCCAGCAGCTGCTCCTCGCTGGCCGCCAGCCAGCGCTGGCGGTCCGCCTGGCTGAGATCGGGCATCAGTTGGGCCAGCAGCAGGGTGAGCACCCGCCGCAGCGCCAATGGGGCGGCAGGCGGGGGAATCAGCAGTTTGCTCACGCGCACCTCGTCGTCCCCCACCGCCACTTGCGGCAGATACGGGCGCAGCGCTTGCAGGGCCGGCGGCAATTGCGCCTGGGCACCCGCGCGCCGCCGCTCCACGCGCAGCGCGCGACCATCGGGCAGACGCAGCGCAAGCGGCACCGAGGCCAGCGATGGCCAACTCAGATCGAGCGTGGCGTCGCGCAACCAACCGTCGAGCGCATCCAGCGACCCAAAGCGCACGCGCATCGGTTCGTTATCAACGCCTCGGGCGAACACCCGCAGCGAGGGTGGCACGGCGCGCGCGTTCATGGATAAGGGCTCGCCGGTCGCGTCCGCCATGAAGGTCTCGAGCAGCGGCACCAGGCACCACGCCATCTCCTGGGCATCGCCCTGGTCCGCCGCGGGTGCCACGGGCGCTAAGCGGCGGCTGAGCAGGCTGGCGCAACAAAGCGCCGGTTCTTCCTCGGGCGCCAATAAGCTCGGGTACTGCTGCCACGGCGCCTCCGGGCCAGCCACGGCCGCCAGAGCCTGTCGCAGCGGGGAGTCACTCGCCAGCGCCAGTAACGGGTGCAGGGCCCGCCAGTGGGTCGGCGCCGCCGTTGCATTGAGCAGCGCGAGCTGCGCCTGCAGCACCGTTGCTTGCGCGGGTGCGGCGGCCTCCACATCCGGGGCTATCTTCAGCTGTACGCCGTCCAACACCACCATGCCCGGCTGAACGTGGGGCAATGCCTCCAGGGGCCAGCGCAGGTAGCTGCGTTTGTCCTGATGCTCGGCCCGGCTGTAGGCGATGAGTCCCTGTTGGGTTTCACGCCATTGCAGATCGGCGCTGAACCAGGCCCCCGCTTGTTCCAGCACCGCCAGCAGGGCTTCGAGCGCCGCGCGGACCGGCGCGCTTGCTTGGATTCGAGCCGACTCCGCTGCGGCGGATTGCGCTGTATCAGCCACTATTCCGTCTCACTCGTGTGCAAAAAAAAGCCCCGCTGATGGTCTCAGCGGGGCAGGATTGGATGGGTGCCCACCCGAGCGGGTGGGCTGCCCCAAGGGCTTTAGACCAGCACGACGTCGGTGATGGCCATGCCATCCGCCGTGGCAATAAGGCTGATGTCGTTGTTGGTCAGACCGTTAACGGCAACAGTTTTGCCGGTACCAGCTACCCCCCCAGCCTGGGACAGATTGCCGGTTCCGATGTCCGCAACCCAGAAGGTGCCGGCCGCCCCCAATCCGAAGGCAACAAAGCTATTTGAGGCAATAGCTGACGCATCTGCTGTGGCTGTTGCGGTAATCGTCTCGGCATTCAGCGCTGCCAGAAAGGCGGTTAGGTTGCCGAAGGTGCCAAACAGCCATTTTGCTGAACCAATGGCACCGGAAGTTTGCAGAGCTGTGAGGCTAGCAACCGCCGCCATGCCTGACGTGAAAGCATTGATCGTTGTCGACCCAACCGTCGCATTCCCAAACAGCGCGCTGGCATCCAGCCAAATCAGGTCGGTACCGCTGTCATTAAAGTCGCTGATGGTATCGCCGTACTGCGTGTCCGATGTGTAGCTGAAGACATCGTCCAGATCCGATGCCGTGATGGTGTTTGCACCAACCCCGCTATTGACCTGGAAGCCACCCGTGGTGCCGATGCGCGGCGTCACGATGGTCAGATCAATCGTGGTCTCAGCCGGAACGCCGTTGACAACGATCGTGCCAAGCGCACCAGCGTTATCATCATCATAGGTCACGCCGTCGAAGAAATCGGCGAACTGCTCACTGGTGACCGTCAGGTCGTTATTGTCGGTATCAACCGTCTTGAGGCTGCCAGAGAAGGTAAAGTCAGTGGCATCGACCGCGCCACCAGCGACGGTAAGGGTGTTCTCACCGCCTCCGAAGTTCAGCGAGAGCTCATTTCCAGACGCGGCTGTGTCAACGGTGACATCATCGTCGCCATCGCCCATCACGAACTGCGACTTGTCGGCGGCGGCGTCAATGTTCAGCGTGTTATTGCCTTCACCTAAGGCGACAGCGAATTCATCGCCCGCGCTATTGACTGTGACGGTATCGTCGCCTTCACCTGTCTCGATGATTTGCTCATTGCCGGTGTTACCTTGGGATACGAGCGTCACGTCTCCCGTGGTACTGGAGCGGATAGAGCCGGCATCTGTGACGGTACCTAGATCGACATCTTCCGTACCAGTCACTAACAAATCCGCATCGTCGGTTTGGATGGTCCCCCCAACGGTGATGCTGCCATTTGTTACATCGAAGGTGACAGCGTCAAAGTCTTCGGGGCCGCTTGAGAAATCGACATCGTTCAGGGTGATGTCATTCAGCGCACCGAAGGTTACCGAGAAATTCACATCGTCGGCTTGAATGTCCAACGTGCCGGTCTGGCTGTCACCAGTCAGGAAGGTCTGACCGTCGCCGGTGAGAATGGTCGACGCGGCGCCGAAATCACCGTCCAACTCGATCGAAGTCACTTGATCGACATCGCTGACATCAAGGTTGTTTGCAGTGTTAACCGTGAGCTCAACGTCGCCGGTGACGTCATTGATCAGCTCATTCCCGCTCAGGACTGTCGCAGCGAATTCCAGCGCAAAGTCACCTGTGCCGGTCAGCGTCAAGCTATCATTGATCGCGTTAAGCCCAACTTCGACGCTTGGATCCTCGACACCTTCGGCCCCAGCCAGCTCAATCGTGAGGTCGTCGACACCGTTGGCGATGTCAATCATGCCCCCAGCCGTCTTGACTGTCGCCATCGTCCCTTTCTCGCCAGCCAGCTCCGCCAAGTCGACATCCTGGTCTTCGGCACTCCAGACGGTGACACCGCCCTGCGCGATATCGGTGACTTCAATATCCCCGGTGGCGTTACGACCATCGACGGTTGACATCATGGTCTCGTTGTCTTCGAAATCCACCGTGAAACTCGTCACCTTGGTGCCGGCGACAAAAGTTCCGGCATTGGCGTTTTGGATTTCTACTGAACCCGCGCCACTCAAAGTCGCAGTCGGATCGTAACGATTCACCGTTACGGTCTGATCGCCGGTGGTGTGCACCATATTTTCGGCATCGAGAACGAAACTACCGACACGTGTGACTTCAAAGGTCGAGTTCTCAATGTCGCGCACTTGCGGGGTCGCATTGATACTCGTCGTTGTCGTGACAGTCAGAGTATCTTGATCCGTCGTGGTCTGGTCGATCATGGTATCAGTGCTTTGATAAGTAGCCTGGGTACCGGTGATCGTGTCGTTATCTGGCGTGCCGATGAAGGTATCGACACCTGTAGTCAACGTGAAGATTTACAAACAAAATAATGCCATTAATTACAGAACCTTACATGCCGACCAACGTAAAAAATACCGTTTTCCGAGCATTTCCGACCAAGTTCCGACCAAATGGCGGTTTAACCAGCCGCGGCAACCGAACATTTCACATTCGAATTCAAGGTGTTGGAGATCCCTGCGAAGCCCACTGATCCTGCGGGCTTCCTACCAGTCTCCGACCAGCCCACTGACCAGAAGCACCTAAGCGATTGATTCTAGGATTCTGCCGCGCCTTCGCGTCCGCGACTGCTTGCCTTCTCCAGCCCCCGCTCGCGATGGCAAATTAACTGCCAAAACACCCGCGCCAGATCGTGCGCCGCAGCACCTGCTAATGAACATTGCATCTGCGGTTCGTCGGTGATTTGCTCCAAAGCTGCCAAGCACGCATCAAACACCTCTGCCACCCCATCCACCGCGACGCCGGAGTCTCGGGTGGCTGCGACAGCTTCCATGAGCAATGAACGCGTACGGCGATCGAAGTCTCTCACGGAAGAATCCGGCTGTGGTTGACTGACTCGTTCCAGCGGCGGGTCCCTCTCGGGCGCGACGGGCGTCTCGCGCCCTCCCCCCTCCTCAGCGCCGATGCCTTCCTCGCGCAGCAATTGCGCCACTTGCTCGGCGCGTCCGCGGTCAAACTCTGAATTAGTGGCTCGCCAATACAATGACTCTGCCGGCGGCATCGCGGGGTCTCGTCCGCCGCATTCAACCCCGCCCATCAGCCAGCCCAAGCGCACCCGAGCGCCCCGGGCCAACTGGCACAGCATCGGTCGGGCCGGCTCACTCGGACCGCGTATCCAGCGGCGAAGATTGGACTCCGAGGTGCCGACCGCTTCCGCCAGTCGAGCGATCTCCCCGCGCTCACGCACCAGCCCAGCCAGGCGCGCGCGAAATGCCTCTGCACTCGCAGCTTGTTCCCGAGCCTCGTCACTGGCCCAGCGGTAAGGGAAATGCCAGCCCTCGCCGCTAGCGAGCCAGTCGGCGGCGACCTCGGCGGCATCCGCCAACAACATCATGCGCACCCGGTTCGGTTCGTTCGGCCCCGCAAGCCACTGCCGCAGGGTCGCAGTACTCATGTCGGCCCGGCGGGCAAGGGCGGCAATGCTGCCGACACGTTGCCCGATCCAGCGCAGACGAAGACGAAAGCCGCGTGAATCGACGGCTTCGGACGGGCTGGGTCGCACAAAACACAGCAGCGGATCAGGGGGAGCAGGATTAGACATGGTAAAAAATGCTCTTTTTGCGTTAAAAGTAGTTGTAAAACGATCAAAGTGCGCTACACTTGCTCCATAACGACATCTTCACATCCGCTTTTTCGCTACATGAGGGAATAAACAGGATAAAAAACAAACGACTAGGTTTTTTTTGCATAACTGATTCGTTTCTCATCAACTTCCTGGACGATGAGATGCAAAACCGATTAGCACTCGAGGCTTCTCGTTGAGAGACTATTTATTTGGTCTGCATTCGGCGAATTAGCGATTCTTTCCGGCGTTTCGGCGATTTTTGGCCATTTACAGAGGACATCATTACGATGCCAAGACTATATCTATCAGAGACTAGCGTATCTCAGACCAATTGCCTCCCTGGGCGCTCAAAAATCGTGATCCATGATACAGAGCTCACGGGACTCGGGGCGGAAAAGAGCCGAACGGGCGCTGTTACTTATTTCTTTCGCACGCGGATCGCTGGGCAGCAGCGGCAAATCGCCTTGGGTCACGGACCGGAGTTGAGTGTCGAGCAGGCGCGCACCCAGTGCCGGCGGTTGCTCGCTCGCGTGCAGGCGGGTGAAGACATCGGCCTAGAGCGGGCGCGGCAACGCACGCCGGCGTTCGCCGACTTTGTCCAGCAGCAGTATTTGCCCTTTGCCAAGACAAATAAGCGCTCGTGGCAAACCGATGAGACCCTGCTGCGGGTCCATCTGGTGCCAGCCTTTGGCGATCAGTTGCTGCACCAAATTACTCGCGAGGCGATTGCCGAGCTGATCGCCCAGCGCCTGGATGCCGGGGCGGCCCCGGGCTCAGCGAACCGGTTGATCATTTTGATGCGGTATCTGTTCAACCTGGCAGCGCGCTGGAAGGTGCCGGGCGTGACGGAGAATCCCGCTCGGCTGGTGCCGCTGCTCATCGAGAACAACCAGCGCGAACGCTTCCTCAGCGCCGAGGAGGTCCGGCGTTTGTTCGCGGCGCTGGCGGAAAGTGAGTCCCTGATGCTGGGTTTCATTGTGCGCATGTTGGTGTTTACCGGCGCGCGCAAGAACGAGGTGCTGCAGGCGCGTTGGGAGGAGTTCGATCTTGCCCGGCGTGTCTGGCGCATTCCGTTGCCGAAATCCGGTAAAGCCAGGCATGTGCCGCTGTCTGACGCTGCGCTGCAGGTGCTGAGTGAGGTGCCGCGCTACGCGCATGTGCCTTGGGTGTTTGCGAACCCAAAGACGGAGAGGCCTTATGTGCACATCTATAGCGCATGGAATACCGCTCGGCGGCGCGCTGGGCTGGAAGATGTGCGGATTCACGATCTGCGCCACAGTTTCGCGTCGTTCCTGATCAATAGCGGGCGTTCGATTTATGAGGTGCAGAAGCTGCTCGGGCATACGCAGATCAAGACCACTCAGCGCTATTCGCATCTGAGCCAGGAGACCTTGTTGGATGCGGTCAATTCTACAGCTGCGGCCATTAGCGGGCCCTCGCTGAGCGTGACCAGGATTAATGCTCCAGAGGCATTGTTCATCCACTGGCGTGTCGGTGCATCGGCACGGCACGCCTGGGGTTTAGCTTGCTTTTCATTGGCTTGTACGGATCACTGTCCGCACGCAATGGGAGGGGAATGCCACCGACTCAGCCATGACGGCAATGCTGATGCGCACCGCCCGCGCGGGGGGCTGGGTGAGGGAAAGCGGGGCTGGCGGTTGTTTCAGGCGATACACGACACCGATGGCGTTTCTACGATTATCAATGCTTTAAAAAGGCCGCTACCGCTGAAAACTGTCGTGACACGATGATTTAGGCACCAAACGACCAGGAGGAGCTATGAACCGATGCATCTCGCCACTGATAAGCGAACGCAAGATGGCCGCGCTGCTGGGAATATCCCACCGCACCTTGCAGGCGAAGCGGCTGGGCGGTAGCGGACCGCCCCATTACCGCCTGCCTAACAGCCACACGGTGAGGTATGACCCGACTGTGGTTCAAGCCTGGCTGGAGGCTTGTGCGGTGCCGTCCGATGCGATTGTGGAGGACGGCAACCGCAAAGGCTGAACGAGCGCTTGCCGCGGATCGCGACCAGACACAAAAAAGCCGGCCCAAGAGGCCGGCCAAGCACTTTTTCTCAAACCGCCGCCCGGTGTTGACGCACCGGACGGCAGCGATACAGGAGGCCCGACCGACCGGCTAGAGCGATTTGCCCTTTTAACGATTCAGCCGACCGACGGTTTTCCTGCACCCCATCCAGACAGGACGAAAACGCCTGATCCGAACCGGACTAGGGATGCAAGATTATAGCAGACAGCGCTGCGCTAGCGCACGCCTGCTTCGCGGTCGGTTATTGCCTCGATCAGCAATGGACCAACGACCATGCAACAGCAAAAAATATTCTTCGAGATCGGAGTTACTTTTCACCCGGGGCTCGATGACCTGGCGCGCGCGGAACAGACCCTCGCCAATGCCTTTGCGGCCAACTCGGCGCTCGGTCCCGATGAGCCGATCTTCCCCTTCCTTGATGCGAATAAGCGCGCGCTGGCGAGCGGCATGCTCGACCAGCTGTTCACCGCCCTCCGGGCCGGAGGTTACGCGTGACTGCCACCTCCGATTTCGCTCGCGCTATCGCCGACGAAGGACTGGGCGATCCGATGATCATCCCCGACGGACGTTTGCACCGCTACCGTGGCCCCGGAGATAAGCCAGGCGCCAAAAATTGCTGGTACGTCTTCCACGAAAGCGGGACCACCCCTGCCGGCGCGTTCGGTAGTTGGCGCCTGGGGTTCACCCAGACGTGGTCCAGCAAGGGCAAGGACCGCATGACGCCTGCTGATCGCGCGAACGTCCGCCGCCTCGTCGAGTCTGCCAAACGTCAGCGGGAGCAAGAACAAGCAGCCCGGCACGCCCGAGCTGCGCAGACCGTCCGTATGGTATGGCCGGCATGCTCCCCGGCACCGGCTGACCATCCCTATCTGCTGGCCAAGGGAATCACACCACATTGCGCGCGACTCGACGGTCTTGGGTCGCTGGTCATCCCTGTTGGGGACTGGGCGACCATAACCTCGATGCAGTTTATCCGGCCCGACGGGGGCAAGCGGTTCCTGTCCGGGGGGAGGATATACGGCTGCTTTTGCTTGCTGCCCGGCACGAAACCCGCGCCCATCCTTATTTGCGAAGGATTCGCCACCGGCGCCACCCTGGTGGAGCAAACCGGATCGACCTGCGTCGTGGCCTTCAACGCCGGGAACTTGCTACCCGTCGCCAAGGCCGTCCGCGCCCAGCATCCCAAGGCCGACATCATCGTCTGTGGCGATAACGACGCCTGGACCGAGGGCAATCCTGGCGCAACCAAGGCCCGCGCGGCTGCATTAGAGATTGGCGCTCAACTGCTGCTGCCCGACTTCACCGGCCTGGACCTGAGCGAGAAACCTACAGACTTTAACGATCTGGCCAGGCTGCGAAATGCCAGCGCACGGAGAGCCGCATGATGACATCTATCGGCAACAAGCCAGAAGCCCAGCACGAGCCAGAGCACCTGCCTGAACTCGACCCGTCAGAGAGCAAGCCGAAAAATGGCGCGCACCATCCAATCGCCGCAGCGGCTTCCGGCGCCGATAGCCTGATCGACCTGGAGATAGCCACCGACCCGAAGGCGGAGCAGATCGCTGCAGACAGGCGGGCCATCCTTGAAGCCATAGAGCGGCTCGGCGACGACCCCGGAGCAGTGCTGGAGGAAGATGTGATACCCCCGTGGAACCGCCTGTACAGCGCCAACCAGGCTGAATTCGAGCGACTCAGGCACGCGGCCAAAAAAGGCGGAGCGCGCGTTGTGGAGATCGACAAAATCGTCCAAGCCCGGAACAAGAGGGTTCTTTCTCGACAGAAAAAAGGTTCAGCAAAAAAGTCCCAAAGTCCATCCGGTTCATCCGCTACGCGGGTTCAAGCCATCCGCGAACCATCCGCGAGCCATCCGAAACCATCCGGGGATCATCCGGCAACTGGCTTAATCGAGCCTGGAGCTATGGTCGAGGATACAGAGCAAGGTCCGCGCAGGATCATCGAGTCGGAAGCCGCTGGCATCCTCGCGCATTACCTGCGGGACCGGCTAACGTGGGACGCGGAAGCTCAATCCTGGTGGCTATGGGACGAGACCCATTGGGCGCCGCAACCAACGCCAGCCAAGGCCGACAGACTCACGGCTGAGGCTATCCACATCGGGACAGACACAGTCGGCTATCGCCCGGCTTACCTCAATGGCGTGGTGCAGATAGCCCAACGTCGAGGGCTACTTGATCCTCGCCCGGTCCCTGCTGGACTCATCCCATTCAAGAATGGGTTACTAGACCCAGCGACCGGCGCCCTGACGCCACCGACACCAGACTGCGCGATGACATGGATCATCCCGCACGAGTACACCCTCAACGCGGACTGCCCAACAATCCGCGCCTGGCTGCTGCGCTCAGTCGAAGGTGACGCAGAAACCGTCGAGCTGCTGCGCGCATGGATGGCTGCTTTATTGCGCGGCATACCAATACAGAAATTCCTCCTACTGATCGGGCGCGGTGGATCGGGGAAAGGCACCTTCCAACGCTTGATTGCCGCACTTGTGGGGATAGCCAATGTCGCCATCAGCACCTTGCGCGACCTAGAGGAAAACCGCTTCGAGACAGCCAAGCTCTACGGCAAGCGCCTGTGCATGGTGAATGAAGCAGGCAAGCATGGTGGCGCACTGAACATGCTCAAGGCCATCACTGGCGGCGACCATATTCCGCTTGAGCGCAAGCACCAGCAGCAAACCGGCTCATTCGTTTTTGACGGCCTTGTCCTCATGGCCACCAACGAAGACCTACGCTCCACCGACACCACAAGCGGACTGGAGCGCCGCCGGGTCACCGTTCGCTTTCCCGTCACCGCCACACCCGAGGAAAAAGCCGACTGGGACTCGCGTGGCGGCGAGTCGGCGGTTCTGCATCCTGAGATTCCGGGCTTGGTTAATTGGTTATTGGCGATGCCGGAAAGTGAGATTCGAGCGCGCTTTGAACGACCGCCTCAGCGCGTTATTGCGGACAACCTTCTCGGCCTGCAGGCCGGCAACAGCGTTGCGGACTGGCTATTGTCCGAAACCGTGCCGGACGCGTCCGCCATCGCCCAAACTGGAACCAAGCATGAGCGCCGCGACCCCAGCGACGGACGGGTTTACTACGAGCACGCGGATGAGTGGCTATTCGCATCGTATCTGTCTTGGTGCATCGAACAATCCCGACGTCCTGTGGCGCTACAAGGCTTCAAGTCGACCGTGGTCGATATCGGCGAAACATTGGGTCACAAGCTGAGTGCCATTCGCCACCCCCAAACGCGTGCGCAATCGATCAGAGGGCTGAGATTACGGGAATCGCCCGCCGAAACCGGATGGATACCGGAAGAACCATCCGAAACCGGATGGTCATCGGATGGCCAAAGGACAGATAACCCTTTGTTTTGTATCAACCGGACGGACTTTTCCCAAAACTTAGCCATAGATTCCCAGGAAAAAAAGAAGGTGTCCGTATGAGTGCCGCAGCCATCCTAGATCGAGCCCGTTCGGCCGGTGTGTTCTTGACCGCCGAACACGACGGGAGGCTGACCGCCGATGGTCCTGCCGCTGCGGTGGACTCCCTTCTGTCAGCCATCCGCGCCCACAAGGCCGAGCTGCTGACGCTGCTGGCCGCCAACGATCCCGCCCCCCCCTGGCAGCACGATGCTGACCTCACCGAAGCCGTCGAAGAGCGCGCAGGCATCGTTGAATTCGACGGCGGTCTGAGCCCGGGGGATGCCGAGGCCATCGCCAAGGGCGCCGCCGCTGACTACTACAACCACTTGATGCGCCAGGATGAAAGCGTCTGCGGCTGCCGAACCAACTTGGGCGCCCTGGTCGCCCGGTTTTGCCCCGAAGGCCAGCGCCTGCGTGATGCCTATTCCAGCGCTGCCTCACAAGCCGAAGCCCACCGGACAAGGAGGATGGCGCCATGACCCTCGCCGCCGCCTTCCGCGCCGCCAGCGCGCGGTCGGCGCCGCCTGTCGTCAGCGGCGGGGCTTGGACTCTCGACGCAACCCTGAGAGCCACCAGCACCAGGAGGCAGCCGCCCATCCGTGACCTAAGCGATGAATCCTCTACTGCCCACGGAATTCGCTGGCCTACCTGGGCATCCATCGACAGAACCCGCTCCGCCCGCTAGTTCTTGAAACCACCAGGCGCGCCCTGGCAAGAACCGCTCGGATGCCGGCGGGCGGCTATAATGGCCGCGGCAATCAGTGCTAAGGTGCCGGCGAAGCCCGCGATCCAGGCGCCTTGCCAGCGCTCAACACCCACGGGATGGCTGGCACCGCCGCCAGCCGATTTTTTGGACAACCTCCAATGTCACCAAGGCGCAGTTCTACGCCGCTCTGAAGCCTTAGCCCGCGCGTCACCATAACGTCTGCGTCAATGCAGCCTGCTCGACCCTGCAGTCAACCGCGCCGGCGTCAATGTTCCCCCTTGCCCGCCGCGCCAAGATGCCAAACCGGCCTGCAACCCGCTGTTAGCCGCCAACTTCTCCCGCTGGAGCCGAAAAAAGGCGTTCATTTTGTCAATAACGTGCTTTTCTCGGCCGTCAACCCGGCAAAAGTCCGCTGTCGTGACAACAAACTGCCGCGTTATCCCTTCACAACCACGGATAACCGGAAATATCACGATGCCTCACCCTCACCCCCCCCTCAGCAGTGCCGAAAGGCAGTGCGCCGCCGCCCAAGCCCAGCTCGACACCACCCTGCGCGATGGTCAGGACACCACCGCCGCCCGAGCGGCCTTGGCTGCCGCCGAGGCGCATCTGGCGCGCGTGCGGGGCGATACCCGCTCCCCGGCGGCACCCTCCGCCCACGGCCCTGCGGTTGCCGAACGGCTTCACCAGCTGCAGGCGGAGCTGACAAGCCGGTTGGCCGATCTGGCAGTGCCCGCCCCCGCGGTCCCCACACTGCCCGTCGCGTTGTCCGAGATGCTCCTGCATGCCGAGCACAACCACCAGCGCCAGCAGGCCGCGCGCGCCGACTGGCAGCGCGAGCAGGATCAACTGCTGGCGCGCCAGGCACACTTGGCCGAGCAAGAGCAGGTACTGGCCGGCAGCACCGACAGCGATGCCGTTCGCGCGACACTCGCACTGGATCGCGGGGATCTGCAGCGGCTGCTGGCGGCCCATACCAGCGCCCGACCGGCTGACCCGGAGCGCCCGCTGGCGGAGGCCGAGCGCGCCTGGACGGCGGCTGTCTGCGCCCTGGAGGTCGACATCCTCCAGGCCCAGGGCGAGCGCCTGCAGGCCGCCCTGCTCGCCGTTGGTCAGCGCCTGCGCGCCTTGGCGGGCCTGTGCATGGATCGCCGCTTGAAGCTCGATCCCAAGCTCTGCGCCGCCGCCCGGCTCGGCGGGAGGCTGTGATGCGCGACCAGCCTGATCGCGGCGGACGCTCGGTGAATCTGGCCAAGCGCGCCCAACGGCTGTGGCGCCGTCACGGGGAGGCGTGGCTTGCCGAGCTGGAACGCCAGGCCCATCTGGGCGATGTGGCGGCGTTGCAGACGTTGCTGGCCCTGGCGCAGCTCCCCGTCCACGGGAACTCCCGGCCGTCCGATTGACAGGAGCAAAAAATTTCTCGCGACCCTGCCCTTGGGGACCTAAAAAACCAAAAGAACCGGGCCAAGGCAGTTCATTTTGTTTTTTTGGTTCGCCACGGACTGGTTTCTCCAAAACCATCCTCGGCAGCCGGGCGCCGCCCCCCTGCCTGGCACCTCCGCAGCCGTCTTTTTCAGCCGCACACTGGCGCAAAACGCGGGCATGGCTAAACCCCGAGCACATAGCGGCAACACAGGGCATTGATAGAACGAACGTAACACATGGATTTGCACCAACGGCCAATTGATTGGACATCCATTGGCTCTTCGCTAACCCCGCTAGCCGCCCTGACACCAAATTTGCAAGCGCTTGTTTCAAAAGCGTTCACTGAGAAAAAAAGCCAAAAATACCACTCGCTGACCGCCCCAAACCATCCTATGCTGTGCGTGGCGCTGGAGCATGCCTTCGGTGCCACAGTTACCATTGCATTAGGAGGCGGCGCAATGCCGAGCACATTAACGGACCGTCGTATTCGCGAGATGCGACCACCCGCGAGCGGCAAGCAACTTTATTGGGACGCGCACAAGGATGCGCCGCGCGGGTTTGGCGTGCGCGTCACCGCTGCTGGCACCAAGAGCTTTGTGCTTCGCTATCGCACCAAGGCCGGGCAGGAGCGCATTCAGACCATCGGCGAGTTCAGGGCGACCTGGTCGCTGGCCGCCGCGCGCCAGGAGGCCAGTCGCCTGCGCGCGCTGGTCGACCAAGGGCAAGACCCCATGGCCGAGCGCCAACACAACCGCGCCGAGATCACCCTCACCGACTTAGTCGAGCGATTTTGCAAGTGCCGCGATGGCCGACTGCAAAGCGCGCCAGAGGTGCGCCGCTGTCTGGCGCGCGACCTGCTGCCGGCGCTTGGCAAGCGCCGCATCGGCGCCATTACCCGCGCCGATCTCATTGCGTTGGTCGAGGCCCGCGCGCGCGAGGCGCCGGCGGCGGCTGGTCATCTGCTTGGCTATATCAAGCAGGTGTTCGCCTTCGCTGAGGATCGCGAGCTGCTCGCGCTCTCCCCGGCGGCGAGCCTTAAACCCAGCCGCATCGACAAGGCGCTCAAGACCCGCCAGCGCGGGCGGGTGCTCGATGACGCGGAAATCCGGGGAGTCTGCCACACCCAGTCGGGGATGCGCCCGCTCAGTCGGGTTGCACTGAAGCTAATTTTGCTCACCGGCCAGCGACCAGGGGAGGTATTGGGCCTGCGCTGGTCGGAGATTGACGGCACAACATGGACCATCCCTGCCAGCCGGCGGCGCAAGACCGAGACCGCGCATTCGGTCCATCTGACTGACACGGCCCTGGCGCTGCTCGCCCTGGCGCGCGCGCAGGCCGAGCGGCTACAAGCGCGCCGCCAGTGGGCGGCCGATGATCGGGTGTTCGCGCAGCGCGCGGGGGGCGAGCCGGCGACGGTTGCCGGGCTCGATAAGGCGGTCACCCGCGCCGCCCTGGCCATGGGCAACAAGCCCAACGCCGATTGGGGGCACTGGACGCCGCACGATCTGCGCCGGACCTGCCGCACCCGTCTGGCGGCCTTGGGCATCCCTGAGGAAATCGCCGAGCGCGTCATTGGCCATGGCAAGACGGGGATCGTGGGGGTTTACAACCAATACCATTACCGCGCTGAGACGCGTGCGGCCTTGGAACGCTGGGAGCAGGCTTTGCTGGCTCTGGTTGGGGAGCCTGCATGCTCCGCACAGCCTGCTGCCGAGGCCGCCTAGCGTCGATGCGACAGCAGTTGTCTAACGGCTGTTTTACGCTGTGTTTAACTGCGGTTCTACGGCTGTTTTACCGGCATTTAACAGAGGTCTAACATGGGCCAGACCATGTATTGCGTGCGCGCCACGGCGGGCTTCAAGGATCGGGTGGCGGCCTTGTGCCAGCCCGGGGAGACCCAGGCGCAGCTGTTGGAGCGGCTGATCAGCGCGGCCGAGGCGCCGTCGCCGGTGGTGCCCCTGCCCGGCTGGGGTTGGCCTGGCTCGGGCGGAAGCCGCGTCAGCCATGGGCTGGTGCCGCCGGCGGTGTGCCTGCGCGTGCGCTTCCTCGCCCGCGCGAATCCGCCGCCGTCGTGCGCGGCGCTGGCTGCTGCGGTGGGGCTGCCGGAGCGGACGGTGCGGGAGATTCTCGGGGCCGATTGAGTCAGTGAAAAATCGTCTCGGGGGTCTCGGCGGTGAGGATGCGATCGAGCCAGGTTTCCAGTTGCTCAAGCTCAGCCGCTTCTATGCGTGCGCGGTGCGCCTGCGCGGCTTGTGAACCGAATTTCCGATCAAGCTGGCGCAGCAGCGTCCGGGCCTCGCCCTGCTGCAAACCCTGCTGCACTCCCTGCTGCACTCCCTGTTCAATAAAACGATCGGCAAACGCGGTCATGGTCTCGATCTCCTCGGCATACTGTTGCTGGTAGCGCTGGCGTTCATTCTCATCAAGAGCGGCATAGATGTCGACGAAGTCGAGGTATTTGATCTGCCGCTCGCGGTCGGGTTCCAGCGTGCGCAGGCCGCGCACGGCTTGGGCGTAGACTTCAACCTTCTCCTCGGGCGCATACTGCATGTTGGGCAAGTTCAAGCGCGCGACCAGGTTGGGGCTGTCGAAGTAATCGCGCGCCTTGAGCCCGAACAGCGCACAGGCCAGATAGCTGAACTGTAAATAGGCGCGCGTGTCGCTGCCTAGGCTGAGCGTTTCGCGGAAGCCACCGGGGTGCAGGAAGATGACCACCGGCACTACCCGCTCGGTCTGGTAGAGCTCGGACAGGTCCAGGCAGTAATGGGCCAGGCGATGGATGGAGAAGCGCCCAGGCTCGGTTTCCTCCTCGAAGACAAACAGCAGCGCCTGGCGGCGGCCATCGGGCCATTCGAGCAACAGCGGCACGTCCAACTCCCGAAAGCGCTCGCCGAGGCGCTCTTTGAGCTGCTCCTCGCGCAGCGGCAGGATGCGCACCTGATCATCAAGCCGTGCCGCTTCGCTGGCGGCGGCAAACTCGATGGCCTGGCGTGGATAGTCGAGGATGAGGTTTTTGAAGTTCTGGTCGTGGCTCATCAGGGGCTCCCTGACTGCGCGCCGGTGTCGGGTGTTTGGGTGTCGGCGCTCATCGGGCGAGTGTAGCCGATTCCCTCGATAAGATGGGAGCGCCTTACCCGGTGCTTGCGCAAGCCAACACCCCCACCAACCCCTGCAACAGCCCCTCATACCGCCGCCAGCGCTCAATCGCCTGGGTGTGAATCGGCTGGTTGACCTGCGCGGCGCTGGCGGTCTTGACCGCGCGGGTGCTGTGCTCGGGGTGCAGGCAATCGGGGTGGAATGCAAGTCCGCAGTGATCGAGCAGGGCGAGGATCTGCGGCTCGGGGTCGCTGACCAGGGCTTCGTAGCGGATGCTGTGGATGGGGATGGGCAGGACTTGCCGCCAGTGGGCCATCAGGGTCTGGTAATCGCGGTAGTGCGCGCCCAGGGTGATCAGGTCATCGGCGTAAGCGTGGCCGGTGGCGAAGTTGTGGCGGTAGATCGACCAGCAGGTCGCCATGGGGTCGCGCTGGCAGTGCAGGACGGTGGCTTGAGGGAACAGCAGCGCGATCAGCCACAGGTGTTCAAAATTGTGCGGCATCTTGTCGGTAGCGCGCTGGTCGGGCTCGGTGACGGGCAGGGCTTGCCGGTAGCGTGCGGCCAGGCGCTGGGCTTCGCCGCGGGTGAGGGCCTCGGGATGGTGGCGATGACCGGGTGGCCGGGGCTGGCCGCTCCAGCGCTGGGCGAGGTGCCCGAGGGTGGGCAGCTCGCCGCCGGCCCGGATCTGCGGGTGACGGGCGAGGATCTGCTCGGTCAGGGTGGTGCCGGAGCGCGGCATGCCGAGGATGAAGATCGGCCGAGCGTCGGGCTGACCCCAGTCGCGGCGGGTGGCGAAGTAATCGGCGGTGAAGGTCTGGCACAGCCATTGGACGCGAGCGCGGGCTTGGTCGATATCGTAGTGGTGGCGCAGGTGCTCGACGCGGGCGGCGTGGCCGGCCTGGTAGTGGGCGAAGGCGGCCTCGGGCTGGTCGCGGCGGTCGTGCAGATGGCCGAGGGCGAAGTGGAGATCCTTGCGTCGCACCACGTTCAGAGGCGGTTGGTTCAGCGCCGCTTGCAGGGTGGCGATGGCGGCGGGCTCGGGTGGCAGGCGGCCTTCCTGGGCGAGGTTGATCAGCGCTTCGACGCTGTCGGGCTGGCAGGCCAGGGCGCGCTGGTAGCTTAAGCAGGCTGAGTCGATCTGGCCTTGGGCTTTGAGCAGACCGCCGCGGGTGTTGTGCAGGGCGGCGTCCTCGGGGAACCGGGCGAGGGCCTGGTCGCAGGCGCTGAGCGCGTCATTCTGGCGACCGAGGCGTTTGAGCACCAGGATGCGGTTGGTGAGGCTGAGCCGGTCGTTCGGGTGCAGGCTGAGGGCCTGGTCATAGGCGGCCAGGGCGTCGCGCTGGCGGTTCAGCGCGCTGAGCATCGCGCCCCGGCCGCGATGGGCTTCCAGCGCCTTGGGGTTGAGGCGCAGGGCATGGTCGAAGGCGGCCAGGGCTTCGTCGCAGCGGCCGAGGTCGCTCAGCACATTGCCACGATTGGTGTGGGCTTCGGCGTAGTCGGGTTTGAGGGTCAGGGCTCGGTCGTAGGCCGCCAGGGCTTGGTCGAGCTGGCCACGGCGTTTGAGGACAATGCCGTGGTGCATCCAGTAGGCGGGGTTGCTGGGCGCGAGGGCCAGGGCTTGGCGCAGGCTGGTGTCGGCTTGGTCGAGCGTCCCTTGCTGGAAGTGGATCAGGCCGAGCTGGTGCCAAGCCTCGGCATGCTGGGGAGCGGCGGCGAGGATGGCTTGGTAGAGCTGGGCGGCGGCGGGGAGGTTGCCGGCGCGCTGGTGGGCGGCGGCGGCAGCGAGGGCGTCAGCCAGGCTGAGTGTTTGTTCGCCCTGCCCCGCCATCGGCTGCCCCTTAAGCGACCTGCAACGCCTCCATCACCGCCAACCGCTTCGCCGCGAAGCTCTCCGCCTCGCCGGTCAGATGCGCCAGGTTGTCCGCCTCGCTCTCCAGTGCCTTGCCCTCCTTGAGTACCCGCTGACCTTGCGCCTTGAGTTGCTCCCAGACGAAGGCGGCCCAGTCGGCGGGCATCTGGCGGCCTTGCTGACGGGCGAGCAGAAAGAGCTGATGGAAGCGATCCACATGGATCCCACCGCCGGTGACCGGGCTGGCCAGGAAACGAATGGCGTCGCTGCCGCGCGCCTGCTGCATCAGGTGGGCATTGAGCGCGTCGGTGTGCGTGCGGCGTTCGGAGGCAACGGCCTCGTCCTGGGCCAGGTGCAGATGCCCGCCGCCGGCGAGAATGCGCACCGTCTCCCAAAGCTGGGCGAAGGCGATCTTCTTCCCCACTAGTGCTTGTTCGATCTGCGCGAACGTGCGTGGTTGATGGTCGGTCAGTATCTCAAGCAGTGCGGTGTACAGTGCCTCGTTTAACGTGGCCTTGCCCAAGGTACCAGTGACCTTGATCGGCACATCCGCTCCCGAGGTGGTCAACACCAGACGCAGCGCGCGGATTTGCGCACGCTGCTCGAGCGCATTGAGCCGGCGAGGGCCTTTGACCCAGTAGTCGCGGCGAAACTGCTGGTTGACCATGAAGTTGCGCACACCGGCGCGAAACAGCGGGTCGGGGATCTCGGCGAGCAGTGTGCGTTGCTCTTCGGTCAGGTGAATGGCATCGATGGCATCGAGCGGATGGGCGCTGCCGGCATAGTCGAGCTTGGCCGGTTGCAGCCACTCGGCCATCGTGCCCAGCGACATCGGCGCCCAGTCGCGGTTGAAGTATTCGTGCGCCAGATAGGCGCGGTTGTGCTCCTTGAGCTTATTGAAGCGCGCGGCGATGGCGGGGTTTTCCCGCGCATAGGCGGGATTGGTCGCGAGCAGCCGCTCGACAAAACCGATGGCGCCATCAATGCGCCCGACCCGCCCCTGGCCGGGTGCGCCAAGGATATCGGTATGCGCCTTGAGCAGTTCGCGCAGCGGCACGAAGGCGGCCCAGCCGGGAAAGCAGTTGTAGCTGATGTAGAGCACGCCACCGGGGTTGAGATGCCGGCGCGCGAACTCGGCAATCACCCGGCGATTCTCGTCGCTGATCCAGCTCCAGATGCCGTGCAGGGCGATGAAGTCGAACCCGGGCAGATCGTGGCGCTGGGCGAAGTCGGCAAAGGCGTCGTCGAACACCCGCGCCTCGCTGCCGGCAATGCGGGTGAGCTCTTGGGCGAAAGCGGCCTGGCTCGGGTTGAAGTCGGTGCCCCACCAGCGCACCGGGCTGGCGGCGGCGTGCAGGTTCAGACTCAGGCCCTGGCCGAAGCCGAGCTCGCAGGCGGTGGTGATCCGGGGTAGCGCCAGACCGGCTTGCAGCAGAGCCAGGGCGATGCGGGTGGGGTTGAGTTCGTTGTAGTAACCGTGGGTGTAGCCCAGGTCGGCGACATAGCCGGCGGTCCAGTCGGTCATGGGTGATCTTTCGGTTCGCGGATGTTAGAAAAGTGAGGCCAGCTCGCCGTCGCTGACCGGCAGTCTCGGAAATCGCCGTCGTGCCGATTAGTGCGTGATCGCGTTCTGCTGTGCCTTACGCTGCGCGTCGAGCTGTTTCAGGAGTTGGCTCAGGCCATTGATAATCGAGATACTTGCGTCACCGGCAGAATCAGTGTACCGGCCTCGACCACGGAATAGTCCGGACCGGTTTGCACAAACTGAATGCGCGGGTTGCTGTGTAACCACCTTCGGCTATTCCCGCCCCTGGTAACTAACCGGCCCCACCTCCTCGTCACAAAAGGCGTCCGGTCGCCAACCCCCTCCAGCATCGATCCAGCGATCAAGCGCCTTCAGCGCGTAGGCTTGCTGTTCAGCGGTCAGTTGACGACGCCAATCGCGGTCCTGGCCCAAAGGCGCATGCCCGACATGGAGCAGCGACTCAGGGTCATAGTGTGAGTCGCCGGCTTTGATCAGCACCGCGCCTTTGCTGTCCAAGGCCTCGGCCCGCTGCTGGGTCGCGCTGAAGCTGGTCTCTCTCGCGATACGCTCAATCACCTCATCCGCGGCTTTAACGTCGAGAAATCGGGCAATCCGTCGAATCGACGCGACATCGCGGAGCATCAAATCATCGAAGGCGATGAACAACGCATGGCCGGTCGCTCGCCATCGCCTCATATCGTCAATGCTGCGAATGATCTGCCCAACAGCGTGTTCCAGCTTTGCGCCAAAAAAATCCACCATCGAAGCCACCGCATTCATTGGTGGCCGATAGGTCACAATGACCTTGGCGGCTCCCTGCCCAGCCAAATCAATGGCACCGCTCGTCGCGCCATGGAACTTCAGCACATGGTAACCAGCGACGGCCGCTTGCTCATTCAATCTCGCATCCACCCGTCGTCCTTCGCCGCAATAGCCGGCGGTGACCGCCGCCGCGCCTTTGGCCTGAGCCATCAGATGGCGCGTGACATTGTAGGACCAAGTCGACCCGCTGCGCTGCATGCCGGCACAAAACACCCAACGATAACCGTCGCTCGCCACCGGTCGCCCGATCCGCCGTGGTCCGCAAACGTCCCGCACCTCCTTGCCTACGCGCTGCCACCATGCCCGATTTCGATGCGCCGGCCCGACGGGGCCCGCGCGCAACGGGTGTGTCGAATCCAGTCGCATCGGGGCGCCGGTCAGCCAAGCTTGCAACGCGATGCGTCGATCCATTTCAAAGCTTCGGTTAGGATTCGCACCCAGCTGTCGGAACAACCCCGTATTGCACTGGAAATAGGACGAATGCGCGCGCAGACGCTCTCGGCTTTCGTGCATGGCCGCGCGTAACCAGGCCGCCATCGCACATTCTTTGCCCATGGCCCGCGGTTCACAATCGTCAAAGCGCGCGCTTGGCGGCAGAAAAGGTCGATCCAATTTCACCTGCAGCCGTTGTTGATCGAAGACTTTGATTAACTTCCCATTGAGCTTCGCCGCCGCCGCACGCTCGCCGCAGGCACTCAAGACCCGAATCCGCAGCAAGATTGTCGCCAGATGAGCATCCCCGGCCTCGGCCAACTGCTCCAACCGCGCCCGGCTGTGACGCAGCCACGCCCAACGTGCGCTCAAGGATTGGCCGGCATCCGCCGCGCTCAGACAGGCATCCAACGCGGCTTCATACTGAGCCCAATGCACATCACCCGCCCGATCCAGCCGCTGCCAGGCAGGGAGCGTGGCGCCGTCGGCCTTGATACTCGCAACAAACGGCAGCCCTTGGAGTGCCTCGGCCCAACGGCGTACCGGCGCCGGCGCTTCGGCGTTGACTTCAGCACTGGTCAACAGCCAGCCGCTCGCTTGCAGTTGCGCGGCTCGGCTCGGCTTGCAGGCAAACAGGTTGAGCTGATAGCCATCCAGCTCCTCATCGGGCAGGACGGGCGCCAGCGCCTGCAACCCCGGCACCAGCCGATAGCGGTCGTAGCCGAGCGCGGCGAAGGCTTCGAGCAGACCGGTGTTGGGTGCATTGCCGTGTTTCCACTCAAAGAGCACCAGCGGGTTTTGCTCGGCGAAGAAGTACGCCCCGCCTTGGAGGATGCGAATTTCCTCGCCCTCGGCGTCGAGCTTGAGGACATCGACCTGGAAGCCGGCGGGCCAGTTGGCGGAGTCCAGCAGCGCATCCAGGGTGGTCAGGCGTACGGTCTCGGTCTGACCGGGTGCGGCGCCGGCCTCGGCGTTCAGAGTGTTCAGCTCGCTGTTGGCGCCGATGGTGAGCGTCGCTTCGCCCTGGTGATCGGACAGGCCGACGCGCAGCAGGGTGAGCACATCCCCAAAGCCATTCGCGGCGATACTGCGCTTAAGCATGTCAGCGGGCGCGCTGGCCGGCTCGCAGGCGATCACCCGCCCCTGCCCGCGCAGCCGCTTGGCCAGACTCAGGGCATAGAGGCCATGATTGGCGCCGATGTCGAGCACGCCCATGCCCGGTTGCACCAGCTCGCGCAAAAACGGCAGCTCGGCCTCGAACCAGTCCTCCTGCTCCAGCAGCACATAGGCCGTCATACGCCGCACGTCGGGCGGCACGCACACCTTCACCTCGTCGGCGATGGTCAGGGTCCAGTGGGTGTCGGGCGAGGGCATCGGCGACTGGCTGGGCATCGCATCAGGCATCGGCGGGGTCGGCGCTAGGCGCTCCAGCGCCCCTTCAGCCAGCGCGCGCTCGGCGGCCTGAGTCGGCGTGGGCTGATTGGGATCGCGCTGCGAGGGCACCTCGAAAACCCGCGGCGCCTCGCCGGCGCAGTGAATGCGCCACATCTCGCGCAGCGCCCACTCGAAGGTGCGGGTGAAGCCGACCTCATCGCGCAGGGCGCTGGCTTCCAGTCTGGGGCGCAAGGTGGCGCGATACCGGCGCAGGCGCTCGGGGTCTTGCGCCAGTTCAACGACGATGCGCACATAGTCATCGGCGTCCTGGGCGATCAGCTCCGGCAGCTCCAGCCGGGTCAGGATGCTCGCGCCGACGCGCGCGGCATGGCGGTCGCCGCATTCGGTGACGACTGGCACGCCCATCCACAACGCCTCCACCGTGGTGGTGGTGCCGTTGTAGGGAAAGGTATCGAGGGCGATATCCGCCTGGTGATACCACGGAAAATGGTCGGCCTGACGCGGCGTTCGCGGTAATCCCTCAATTCGCTCAGCCGCCACCCCCGCGCGCGCCAATTGCTCGATGACCGTATCCCAAACGCGCACATCCGCCGCCAGACCGCTCTTTAACATTAGCCGCGAGCCGGGCACGGCGATGAGAATACGCGCCCAGCGCGCCAGAATCCCTGGCCCAAGTTTGGCAAGATTGTTAAAGGAAACAAAGGTCAGCGAAGACCGCTCGGTGCTCGGCGGCTGGCACGCCTGCAGATTCCGCACCGGCTCTGGTGGGCGATAGCACAGAAACCCGTCTGGCAACCGCAGCAGCCGCTCACTGTGAAAGGCATCGGCCTCCGGCGGGTCGGTCACCGCATCCACCAACCGATAATCCATCGCTGTCAGCCCGGTGGTGTTAGGATAGCCGAGCCAGGTCACTTGGACCGGCGCCGCCCGCTCGGCAAACACCGGCAGCCGGTTCTTGCCGCTGTGACCCGCCAAATCCACCAGTACATCAATTCGGTCGGCAGCAATCCGCGCCGCAAGCGCGTGGTCATCCAACGCCGCGCACGGCACCCAGTGCGCGACCCGCGCCCGGCACCAATGCGTCATCGCATCCGTGCGCTCGCCATTGGCATAGGCAAACAACTCCACTGCCTCGCGGCCATGGTGCTCCAGCCAAGCGCTGAGAAAGAAGGCCACCGAATGGATGGCAAAGTCCGCCGACACCAAGCCCACGCGCAACCGCCGCCGCGCCTCCTCGCCCGGCGCCGCCCGCCACACCGGCGCCTGCGCCGGCTGGGCGTAGGCGCGGTGCGCCGCGAACACGGTCTCGCGCGCGACATCGTCGCGATAATTAAACCCAAACAACCGGTTAGAGTCAGTGTAAAACGCCACCGGATTCAGGCGCCGCGCCTGTTCATGCGCGGCTTCGGCCTCATCCAGGCGCCCGAGCAACTGCAGCGTGTTACCCAGATTGTTATGCGCCATGGCCAAGCTTGCATCCAGGGCCAACGCGCGGCGAAAGGCCGCCTCCGCCGCGCGCAGTTGCCCCAGCCGATGCAAGGCATTGCCCCGGTTGTAGTGCGCCTCCACGAGATTCGGATCAAGCGCCAACGCGGCATCGTAAGCCTGCACCGCCTCGCGCGAGCGACTTTGATGAAAGAGCAAACTGCCACGATTGCAATGCGCCCGCGCTGAGCGCGGATCCAGGCGCAAGGCCGTCTCGCACGCCTGCAGCGCCTCGTCAAAACGCCCCAACGCCCGCAAGGCCAATCCGCGGTCGATATGGGCCGCGACATACCCCGGGCGCCGCGCGATGGCCTGTTCGAACGCCGCCAATGCCGCCTGCGGCGCGTCTTGCGATAGCAGCAGATTGCCCAAATTGCGCTGCGCCTCGGGGTAGCCCGGCACCAGCGCCAACGCCCGGCGGTAATACTGCTCGGCCTGCGCCGGGTCGCCCAAGTCCGCATGCGCCCGTCCCAGGCTGTTCAAGACCGAGGCATCCTTGGGCGCCAGCGCCAGCGCGCGGCGCAGCGCCGCCACGCCTGCCTGCGTCTCGCCCAAGCGCACCTCAATGGTGCCCAGCACCTTCCAGGCAAAGGCGTCCTGTTCATTCGCCGCCACCAGCGCCTGCGCCGCCGCCCGTCCAGCCACATCCTCACCGCGATCAAAGAGCGCCGTCAGCCGCTGGTGCGCGCCCGCCAGCGCCGCCGACGCGGCTCGGGTTCCCGCCGCGCGCGGCCGTGCCATCGCTTGTGTCTTCTTGCGCTTGCTCTTGCTCACTGCTCCACCCCGTCCGCGCGCGGATTAGTCGTCAAACACCAGCATCCCGGCGTTGGGGTCTTCCAGGACAAACGGCTCTCGTTCCCGCGCGCGCCCCTGCTGCTCGCCCAGGCGCGTCCCGAGCTTGGTCAGGTTCTCCATACGGCGCAAACACGGCGCCGAGATCAGTTGCGCATAGGCCAGCGCCAAGCCGCCCTGCTCGCGCAGGCGCAAAAACGCCTGATCCGTCAACCCATCCAGGCGCTGCGCACTGACCCGCAACAACCCCTCCCCCAGCTCTGGCCAGGGTTCCAGCACACCGCTGGCATCCAGTGCATCCAGCACCGGCCGATCGCGCACCGGCAATGGCAGTCGCGTCTTCATCAGTTGCACCAGTCGCTCCAGCTCGGGCGCGAAAGCGCCCTCGGGGGTAAACAGCGGCTCACCCTCGCTCGCTGACAACCAATCGGAGGTTTCATCCACCACCACCACCGCCTCCGCCCCGTTCATCTGCAACGAGAAAGGATGACAGCGCACCACCGTTGGCACATAACCGCCCAACCAACCGCCTTTCGGCCCGACATGCACATTCTCCCCGGCGCGGCGCCCGAGAATGGCCACCAGGCGCAACGTCCCCTGCGCATCGCGACTCAAGGCCAAGGGCAGGTCAACCGCCGCGCGCGCCGCCTCCGCGACCGCAAGCGGCGCCAAGGGTTGTTCAGCCAGGAAAAACAGCGGTCCCAGCCGCCGACGCAAATGCCCATGGCGCGCCTTCGTCAGTGCAACCTGATTCATTTCACCTCCAAGATCTCCAGCAAGGGCGCGAGCGATGCCTCATAGCGCCGCCATTTCGCGGTGCTGCTCTGGTACATGGGCTGGCGCACCTGGCTGACGCTGGCCGTGCGCACCGCCCGCTTGGTTTCGTGAAAGGACGCCACCTGCGCATCCCAGCCCACTCCGACAAACTCCAGCAGCCTTCGGCTCCAGATCTCCTGGTCGGCGACCAGATCCTCGTAGCGAAACTCAAAGATCCTCAGCGGCAAGACCGCGCGCCAATGGCGCATGATCCGCTGATAGTCATTGATCTGACGCCCGATCTTGACCAGATCGAAGGCATAGCCCATGCCGGCGTGCTTGGCCTTGAAATTCTGCTGATAGTTCGACAACGCGGTGTCGCGCGGATCGCGTTGCACATGGATGATCTTCGCACCGGGAAAGATCAAGGCAATCAGCCCCAGATGCATGAAGTTATGCGGCATCTTATCGACCACATACGGATGCTCACTGTCATGCTGCTTCAAACCCTTGAGGTAGAAGCGCACCGCCTCCTCGCGCAGATCCGGCGTGAAATCGCCCAGACACGTCGGATAGGGGCGCCCCTTCTTGATCACCGCCGGCAGCAACTGGGCCAGCCGCGGCATCAAGTCCAGCTCGCCGGCGCCAAAAATCGCCGGATGGGAACTGAGGATTTGCTCCGTCAGCGTGGTGCCCGAGCGCGGCATCCCCACCACGAACACGGGCGTGCGATCACTGGCGCGGATCGGCGCCTGGCGGGCAAAAAACGCCGGGCTGTAGGCCTCGATCAATCCATCCACGCGCCGGCTAAAGGCAGCGGGATCATAATTCAACACCTTGTCGCTCAGCCGGTTGGCCAGGTGCAGGTAGTGAAACGCCCGCGCGTAGTCACCCGCCTTATCCAGCACCTCATGCAGCGCAAAGGCCATGGTCACCCGCGCGTCATCGGGTAGCAGGGAGTTATCGGCCACCCGCTCCATGGCCTCGATTGCCTTAGGGTCTTGCGGCATCTGCCGCGCATTGACCATCTGCGCGAAGGCCAGCGGATTGTGGCGCGCCGCCTCCTCAAACAGCGCGCCGGCCTCCTTGAGCTGCCCGGTCCACAGCAGCACCTGCCCCAGCTGGGTTTTCAAGCCGCCATCGCCGGGGTAGATCTCCAGCAGTTCGCGCAGCAGCGTCTCGGCGTCCTGGTACTGCCCCCGCTCGGCCAACAGCGCGGCGCGCGCCATGCGCAGGCGCACATGGTCGCCATGGGTCGCGCTGGCCTGCTCCAGCACCTCGGCGGCCTGCTCGTGGCGGCCCAGCTCGCTCAGGGCATGGACCTTGAAGCCGATCAGCACTTCCGGCTCCGGCGCCTCCAGGCGCTCGAGTTGCGCGATCACCCGTAGCACCAACAGATGATGATCGCGCGCGCGCAGCAAGTGCAGCAGCTCGCGGCGCAATAGCAGTTGCTCGCGCCACTGTTGCTCGGCGGCGCTGGGCGTGGCGCCAGGCGCGGCCAGTGTGGCCGGCTTGGGCGACTCTTCCGGCGGTAACAACGCATCGCGCAGCACGCTCACCGCCTCACCCGGGCGCTTATCCTGCGTCAGCGCGCGCGCCAGGCGCAGGCGCAAGCCGACATCCTCGGGCTGGTCATCGAGCGCGCGTTGCAACTCCGCGGCCAGCTCGGCGGTGCGCTCCAGTGCCATCAACACTCGCGCACGCCCTTGCTGCGCCTCGGGCAGCGCGGCCTTCAGCGTCAAGGCCAGATCATAGTGCTCCAGCGCTTCCTCCAACTGCTGCAAGCGCACCAGCAGCCCAGCGAGGTTGTTGTGCCATTCCGCGCGCTCGGGCTCACGCCGCACCGCCTCGCGATAATGGGCTGCCGCCTCCTCCAGGGCGCCGGCCACCAGTTCCACGGCGCCCAGGCGGCCGTATTCCACCGCGGTGGCCTCGGGCAGCGCGATGGCCGCGCGCAACCACTGCTCGGCCTGCACCCGCTCGCCGCTCACCAGCGCAGCCAAGGCGGCATCCGAAAGCCACAGCGCATCGTCGCTCGCCGGCGCGGGCACCGCGGCTAAATCCGCTGCCGCCGCGGTCGGTTGCAGCCGCCAACGCGCCAGTGCCAGCACCGTCGCCTCCGCCGGCGAGAGGGCCTCGCGTCCCGCCAACGCCTCCACCACGCGCGCATCCTCAAGCTGGCGCTGCCAGGCGCGCAGCTCCTCCAGAGCCGGTTTCGTCGGGGTCATGGCGCCGCCTCCGCGCTCCCCGGCGCCTCCCGCGTTGCCAGGGGCGCGCGGTAGGCGTCCAACTGCGCCAGCGCCCGTGCGCACAGCGCATCACAGCCGTCCTTGAGCGCGCCGGCCGGCAGCGCCGCCGCTTCACCCTGGCGCGCCGCCCACCAGGCGGTGTTCTCCGCCAAGAGTTGCTCCTCGCTCGCGCGCACCCAGCGCTGTTGCTCAGCGCTGCCCAGGCCGGGCGCCAGTTGCCCAAGCAACAGGCCCAGCACCCGCCGCAACGCCAAGGGCGCCCCGGGCGGGGGAATCAGTAACTTGCTCAAACGCACCTCCTCGTTCGCCACCGCCACCTGCGGCAGATACGGGCGCAGCGCCTGCAGCGGCGGCGGCAGGTGCGCCAGCACCCCCGCCCGCATCCGCGCCACCCGCAGCGGGCGTCCATCGGGCAGCCGCAGTGTCAGCGGCACCGAGCCCAGCCACGGCCAGCTCAGGTCGAGTACGCCATCGCGCAGCCAAGCGTCGAGCGCGTCGAGCTGCGCCAGGCGCACCCGCAGCGGTTGCTGCCCCCCGCCCCGGGCGAATAAGCGCACGGAGGGCGGCACCGCGCGCGGATTGATCACCAAGGGCTCGCCCTCGGCGTCCGCCACCAAGGTATCGAGCAAGGGCGCCAGGTGCCAGGACGGCTCGCCCGTGCCGTCCTGGTCCACCCGTGGCGCCACCGCCACCAGCCGCCGGCCGAGCAAACTGGCACAGCACAGGGCCGACGCCTGGGCGGGCCGCAACAGCTCCGGGTCCTGTTGCCAGGGCGCGTCCGGCGCGGCCATGGCGGCCAGCGCTTGGCGCAGCGGGCTGCGCTCCGGCAGTGCCAGCACGGGGTGCGTGGCGCGCCAGCGCGCCGACGCCTCCAGGGCATTGAGCAACGCGAGCTGCGCGTCCAGCAGCCGCTGCTGCGCGGCGGTGGTCTCCTCCGGTATTTGGCCGGGCTGCAATTGGTCATTCTCCAGCACCACCGCGCCCGGCTGGTAGCGTGGCAGCGCCTCCAGCGGCCAGCGCAGGTAGCTGCGTTTATCCCCATGCGCGGCCAGACTGTAGGCCGTCAACCCTTGTTCGCTCGCGCGCCATTGCAGATCCGCACTCATCCAAGTGCCGGCTGCCTCGAGTGCCGCCAGCAACGCCTCCAGCGCCGAGCGAACGGCGTCGCTGGCATGAATCCGACCGGCCGTCGGCGGCGCGGCTCGCGCAGTATCAGCGCCCATACCATCTCTCTCATCGGTAAAAAAAACCCCGCTGGTGGTCGCAGCGGGGTCGGTAAAGATGGGGAGCCCACCCGGTTGGGTGGGCTGTGCCCAAGGGTTAGACCAGCACGACGTCGGTGATCGCCATGCCGTCGCCCGTGAGGATGGTGCTCACATCGTTATTGGTGACGCCGTTGACAGCAACCGTTGTACCAGCTTGCACCAGATTGCCGGTAGTAACCTCGGCGACCCAGAAGGTCCCTGCCGCACCTAAGCCGAAGGCGACGTAGGTCGCACTTGCAAGCGAGGACGCAGTTGCAGTGTTACCTCCACCCGCCGACATGGTGACGTTATTCAAGTCCGCCAGGAATGCGGTCACATTGGCATAGGTGCCGAGCAGTTGCTGCCCAGTGAGCGTTCCGCTCGTTTGGACAGCAGTCGCGCTCGCGACGGCACCACCACTGACCAAGCCAGAAGTGAGCGCCCAGACCGTTGTCGCAGCAACCGTCGCATTGGCAAAGAGCACGCTCGCATCCAGATGGATCAGATCAGTACCGCTATCTTCAAAGTTGCTGATCACATCGCCGTACTGGGTATCGGCCGTGTAGTTGAAGATGTCGCTCAAGTCGGAGGCAGTGATGGTGTCCTCGCCGACGCCACTGTTCACCTGGAAGCCGCCCGTGGTGCCAATCCGCGGCGTGACAATGGTCAGATCGATGGTGGTTTCAGTCGCTACACCATTGACCACGATGGTTCCGGCATTACCGGCGTTGTCGTCGTCGTAGGTGACACCATCGAAGAAGTCAGCGAACTGCTTGCTGGTGACCGTCAGATCGTTGTTGTCGGTATCAACCGTATCCAGGCTGCCAGAGAAGGTGAAGTCGGTCGCATCGACCGCGCCACCGGCTACCGTGAGGGTGTTGGTGCCGCCGCCGAAGTTGAGCGCGATCTCGTTGCCCGTAGCAGCGGTATCGACCGTGACATCATCATCACCATCACTCATCACGAACTGCGAGTTGTCAGCCGCGTCGTCAATATTGAGCGTGTTGTCACCGGCGCCCAAGTCCACGGCGAACTCGTCGCCAGCAGAGTCGACGGTTACGGTGTCATCGCCCTCACCGGTCTCGATGATCTGATCGTTGGCTGCGTTGCCTTGGGAAACCAAGGTGACATCACCCGTGGTCTGCGAACGAATCGAGCCCGCATCCGTGACGGTGCCAAGATCAGCGTCCTCCTCACCGGTCACCAGCAGGTCGGCGCTGTCGGTATTAATGGTGCCGCCAACGGTGATCGCGCCATCGGTCACATCGAAGGTCACGGCATCGAAATCGCTGCCGCCCGCGCCAAAGTCAACATCGTTCAGCGTGATATCGTTCAGCGCCCCAACGGTCACCGAGAAGTTTTCATCGTCGGCTTGGATGTCCAGCGTACCGGTCTGACTGTCGCCCGTGACAAATGTCTGGCTGTCGCCGGTCAGGATGGTACTAGCACCAAAGTTGCCATCAAGCTCGATGGACGTGACGTTATCGACGTCGCTGATGTCCAAATTCCCCGGCGTATTGACGGTCAGGTTGACATCACCGGTGACGTTGTTAATGACTTCATTACCCGTCAAAACAGCCGCTGTGAATTCAAGCGCGAAGTCACCCGTGCCACCCAAGGTCAGGCTGTCATTAATCGCATTAAGACCCACCTCGACCGTCGGCGGCGTTTCTGACTCCGCCAGATTGATGGTGAGATCATCGACACCGTTGGTCACGTCGATCACGCCGCCAGCGGTCTGGATGGTCGCGGCGGTGTTCTTCTCACCCGCCAACTCGGCGAGATCGACATCCTGATCTTCGCCGCTCATCACCATGACGCCACCCTGCGCCACATCGGTAATGTCGATGTCGCCCGTCGCCTCGCGACCATCGACAGTCGCCAGCAAGGACTCGTTATCCTCGAAGTCAACCGTGAAGCCGGTCACCTTGGTGCCCGCCACAAAGGTACCCGCATTGGTGTTATTGATCGTGACAGAACCAGCACCACTCAAGGTCTCCGTCGGATCGTAACGATTCACCGTCACCGTCTGCCCGCCAGTGGTATGCACCATGTTCTCGGCATCCAGAACGAAGCTACCGACTCGGGTCACCTCGAAGTTCGTCGTCTCAATGTCACGAACCTGCGGCGTCGCATTAATGCTGGCCGTGGTCGTAATCGTCAACTCATCGGCGTCAGTGGTCGTCTGATCAATGATCGAGTCGGTTGTCTGGTAGGTATCCTGCGTACCAGTACCCACGTCATTGTTCGGCGTGCCGATGAAGGTATCAACACCAGTAGTCAACGTGAAGGTGTCGCCTGCTGGTCCGGCGGCAGCGACAGCAGTGTCAACCGCAGCATCAATTTGAGCTTGGGTTGAATTTTCGTCGAGACTGTCGACTAAGGTTGCTGCTGCATCAAGGAACTTTTGCTGATCCGCTGCGTCGAGCTCGCTGAACGGCGTGAAGCCATCGGCCTTCTGGTCGTCGTAGAACTGAACGGAGGCGGTGATCCAGTTCTGGTAGAGCTTCTGGGTGGTGTCGACGGTGTCTTCATTCGCCCACATGCCATCGATCATTTCCATGACCAGGGTGCCGATCTCGGCAGAGTCATAGTCGGTGACGCCCAGAGCTTCCATGCGGCCCTGCCAATACTCGAAACCTGTAGCGTCTGGCGTGTCGACCTTGAAGATGTTTATGTACAGCTCGGTGAGGAAATCGTCACCGGTCAGCGGATTGCCCTCGGCATCTTGGTACAGCTCTTGTACTCGAGCCTGGTCAAAAAAGCTGGCGGCGGTGTCGACATAGGTCAGATCGCCATTGTCGATGGCGTCCATCCAGTAGTCAGCACCTTCGTAGTCCGCAGCCGCGCCCCAGACGCCGGCGTAGATTTCGAGAACCTGCTCGAGGGTTCCGTAGGATTCTGGTCTTGCCATTGTGAGATCTCCTTAATGGATCGATTTTATCGGTAGAGTCGGGTCAGTGTGGATTTTGGCCTTTAAGCTCGCGCGTGCGGCCGTAGTTGTGTTTTGGTCTTGAGCAACTAGCATAGCATCGGCGACGCGCGCATACCAACAGGGATACTAGATTACCGGACCATAGCTGGTCAATAGCGTAGCGTGATGTGTTATGCAAATTGCCCAATCAGTTTAGGATCATCTTCTCGCAGCGCGTTTTCATGAGGCGGCGGAAGGGTGTTAGGACCGCGAGCCAATCGCTTCGTTGCGGGCGCTTAAAGGGCGAGGTAACGGCAAATTGAGCGGTATCTTGAGGGAACCTACTGGACATTTACCTAATCCGCCTTGTGGGGCTTAGCTGGATAAGCTGGGTTGGAGGAAAGGCTGCGTTCAGAAGCATGTTGCGAAACCAGTTTGCGGGCAGTGGGGGGTAGCATAATAGCTTCTTCCTGGACCACCGTCATGCTGGACTCTAGTTGATTGGTTGCTGCACGTCAACTGTTATTTGACTTGACAAAACCGATGTAGCGCATTAAAGGCACTGGCGAAAACGGGTTATTGGCAAAAAACAGACAAGTGCTGGCTGTGGTGCGTTATGCCACGTGGCTGCAGTCCTGGTGAATCTGAACACCAGCACGCCAATTTGTTCCGCTTGATAAAAAAACCTCCCCTGCGCGTGGGGTGCGCAGTGGGAGGAGCTCTTTAAGGCTAGAAGCCGGTAAGCAGGTCGGGGATGCTGGCGATGGCGGCATCGCGCGTGGCTGGATCGGCGGTGATGCCACTCAGTATCTCAGCGCCGATCTGCTGCAGACGAAGCTTCTGCGCGTCGCTAAGGCTATCGTACTCAACATCAGCCACCACCTGCGCCTGCGCGAAGGCGAGACCAATCTCCACCAGGTGGCCGAAGCGCGCCATGTCATCGGCTGCGTCCGGGTTGGCCCAGCCACCGTTGAGCAGTGCGATAATCATCTGGTTGCGCTGCACGCGACCGGCGTCCAGCTCCCCACGCCAGAAAGCGAGCCCCTCGGCATCTGCCATGCGGCCAAAGATATTGGTGTAGAGCGCATGAATAAAGGTGTCGGTATCCTGGCCCACGGGGTACATGGCCTGGACGCCGGGCTGGTCGAAGAAACTCTGCGCGACAGTGAGCGCGACCCAGTTAGGGTCGGTGTCGATGTTGGTGGCCCAGTAAGCCAAACCGGCGGCGTCCGGGGCGTAGCCAACGGTGGCGATGTAGATTTCCATGACCTGCCAGGCTGTGGTGGCGCGCAGGCTGTCGGCGGGGTTGTAGAGAATGCCCGCCCAACCGTTGCCGACCATGGAGTCATTGCCCTTGCCCCAGGGGGCACCGAGAGCGATGTCGGTGACAGCGTTGTTGTCGAGATCGGCCAAGGCGATGGTTGTGCCCATGCGCCCGGCGGAGAGCGGATCACCCGGGGTCGGTTTGCTCTCGGGGGCGATGATGGCAAGATCGGCCTGGATGTCGATGGCGTATTCGTCATCCCAGCTGGAACGGCCGTAAAGGACATGAACCCAGCCGTTGGTGCCACTGACGGCGAAAGAATTGGTGGTGCTGATGGCCAGGTCTGGAATGCTGTCGTCGTTGATCGGGCCAATAGCCAGGGCGTTGCCGGTCTTGAAGCCGATGCGGGCGATATCCTCGCTCAGCTGGAAGGTGCTGCTGGCCTGCTCGAACAAATCGACGCTTGCGCCCCAGCTGCCACCAAGTAATAGGTAGGCGCGGCCTTTGCCGGTGGTGCCGGACTGCCCCCAGCCGGATCGTGGGGCGCCGATGACGAGATCCGCGATGCCATCGCCATTCAAGTCGCCGGCGGCGAGACGCTCACCGGTTTGGTCGCCCTCCACCGCGCCATAGATGACGCTGGTAGCTTCGCTAAAGATGTCAACCAGATAATTAATTTGACTGCCGGTGGGTAGGATGTAGGTTGCCCCCACCTCCGCGAGGTCCATGGTGCCATGGTCGCTATCAGGGGCGCCCATGATGAGCTCGGCGGTGCCGTCGCCGTTCACGTCGGCCAGGGCCAGGGCATGCACCTGAAAGATCTCGGAGCCGATCTGATCGCCAGCGACACCGCCGGCGATCATGGCATCGAAGTTGCCGCCGTCGGCGCCGGGGTCGGTGGTGAACTCGCCACTCAGGCGCTGTCCATAGTAGACAAAGACGGCGCCATTGATGCCGCGTGGCAGGCCATCGACCAGCGGGGCGGTTGGCGGATGACTGGGGCTGTCGGTGAGGTCGTCGGCGAAGATGAGATCGGCCTGGCCGTCTGCGGTGACGTCACCGATGAGGATGTCCGTCACATGCATCGAGGAGGCGGGCAGGATGGTGGCACCGGCGATAGTGGAGAGCGTCTGGGTGCCGGTCAGGTCGGCGGCGCCGAAGACGATGTCGATGCGGGCGTCTTCTTCCGCGACCGGAGCGTCTTGATCATTCACCCGCTGGGAGACGACGGCCAGGTCGTCGTAGCCGTCGGCGTTGAGGTCGCCAGCGGCGAGGCGGTGGCCGGCAAAGCCCTGCTGGCGGTCGCCGACCAGGGTGAGATCGGCGACGCCATCGTCGCTGGACTCGACCACGCCGAGGGGGCTGGCGATCTGGCCGCCGCCAAAGAACACGGACACCACGCCCGCCTCACTGACGCCGCGCGGACTGTCCTGGCGCGGCGCGCCGATGGCAAGGTCCTGGATGCCATCGCCGTTGAAATCCCCCACCGCCATGGCGCTGCCGAGCTGGGCCTCGCGCTGGGGGCTTTTGATCACGGTGCCAAAGCCGGTGAGCTGCGGGCTCTCCCCCACCGAAATGGGAACCGCAGCGAAAAGCGGCGCGGACACTAGGGCAGCAAGAGCGCCGGCCAGTGAGCCGGCCAGTGAGAAAGCGCGTTTGCGAGCGCGCCGGGGCTTAGCTCCAGAGGGGAAAGCGGCGGAACAACCGGCGCCAGATGTCTGCAAAAACCTAAACCCTGGGTGTTTCATGGGCGAGGAAACCTCATGTATTTCGTGGGGAGCGCTATTATCCACCATGTCGGCCCAAAGCCAAAATCATCGTGGCACCCTCGCCAAAATCCGTGGAAATGGCGCTGCCGCAGGATGCCTTTGCCGATGCTAGATCGATGCCGCAGAAGGGCCGGGGGATCAGCGATAGGTCCAGTGTTGGTGCAGCAGGAAGCTGATGATTGGCACCACTGTCACCACACAGGCGATGCCAGTGTAGTAAGGCCAGCCAAGCGCGTCCACTAAAGCGCTCAAGGCAATGGTCGCGAGGAGCGAAACCAGGGAAACCACAAGGAAACGCATCAGGGAACCACCCCCGAGGGACGCGGTGAAGCTCCACAGCGTATTCATGGTGTAGGACACCAGGGTGGCGGTGCAGAAGGCCAGTGCGTTGGCGAGCGTCGGGTTGGTGCCCAGTGCTTCGATCAGGCTGGTGGCAACCAGGATATGGGTGGCTGTCGCGAGGACACCCACGCGCGCGAAGCGGCTGGCTCGCAGCAGCTTGGTCATGGATTCCGCGCCCCTGGGTGCCGCAGCACGGCAAGAACCGAAACACCGAAAGGAAAAAACCAGCGCGGGATGATGGCCGCCTCAGCGGCGAATATCCTCATGAGAAGGCTGTTAAGCCATGGCGGGGGCAGGCTCGCGTCGCTCTTGACGCCATCAGACGTTGGCGCGGATGCACTCGTGGTGTGAGATTTTTGTGCGCAATTGGTGTTCCTGGTGGATCGACCGCCGGGTCTGCGCAAGCGTGCCAGCAAGCGCGCGATTGCGATGGGCGCGAACAGCAAGGTATTGAAGTAGCCAATGCGCACCGGCTGCAATCCGGCGGCTTGCGCTTTTTGCCGCAGGCTGGCGGCCGTGTAGCGGCGATAATGGCCATGGGCTCGGTCGTGGTCGCCATAGAGCCAGGCGTAAGCGGGCACGGTGAGGATGGCGATGCCGCCCGGGGCGAGGCGCGCGCGGACGGTCGCCAGCGCAGCCTGGTCATCCTGCACATGCTCGAGTACGTCGAACAGGCCGATGAGGTCGAACTGGCGCCCGGCAAAGGGCAAATGATCGGGCAGCCAGCCGCGCTGGATATCGGCGCTGGGCGCGCGCTGGCGGGCCATGCTCAGGGCGTAGTCGTGCATCTCCACCGCGCACAGTGGGCCGAAGCGCGCGAGCATGGGCAGATTTCCGCCCGGCCCGCAGCCGATCTCAAGGACCGATGAAAACGCCTGCATAGGGGTATCGCGCTCTGGCGCCTCGCGCACATGGTGGCCAAGACCGAGGTTTGCAATCAGGCGAGCCAGAATGTGGCGGCGGGCAAGGAACCACCAGTGCTGGTCCTGCTCGGCGGCCATCTGGCGGTAAATGATGTCCTCCATTAGGGCTCCCGAGAGTCTGTGTCGTGAATGGCACGGATGAGATACAGCGGACGCTGCTTGGACTCGAGGTAAAGGCGGCCGAGATACTCCCCCAGCACGCCGATACCGATGAGCTGGACGCCACCAAGAAACAGCACCGCAGTCATCAGCGAGGCGTAGCCGGGCATGTCAACGCCAACCACGAGGGTTCTCAGGGTGATGAACAACCCGTAGCAAAACGCCAGCCCGGCAACCAGGGCGCCGCCATAGGTCCAGATGCGCAAGGGGACGGTGCTGTGGGAGGTGATGCCCTCGAGCGCGAAATTCCATAAGCGCCAGCCGTTGAATTTGGAGTGCCCGGCACTGCGCGGCGCGCGGGTGTATGCGACCGTTGTGGTGCGAAAGCCAACCCAGGCGAACAGGCCTTTCATGAAGCGCCGCCGCTCAGGCAGCTGGCGCACGGCCGCGACGACGGCGCGGTCGAGCAGCCGGAAGTCCCCAACGTTGTCGGGCAACGGAACCTCGCCGATGCGGTTGTGCAGACGGTAGAAGACCTCGGCACTTTGACGCTTAAGCCAAGAATCGCTGGTGCGGTCGCTGCGTCTGGCCAGGACGACTTCATAGCCCTGGCGCCACTTGGCGACCAACTCCGGAATGAGTTCCGGTGGGTCTTGCAGGTCGACGTCGATGGGAATCACCGCATCGCCCCTGGCGAGGTCCAGTCCAGCCGTCAGGGCGGACTCCTTGCCGAAGTTGCGCGACAGCTCGACGATGCGGATAGCCGCGCAGTCTTGCTGGGCGCGGCGCAATGCGCCGAGGGTGTCATCCTGGCTGCCGTCGTCGATGCAAAGGATCTCAAAAGGCTCACCGGCTGCAGCCAGACTCGGGAGCAAACGAGCAAAAAAAGGCTCGACCGCAGCTTGTTCGTTGTACAGGGGGCAGATGATCGACAGCATGGGCTGAATGTTCCGCAATACTTGCGTTTATGGCTGCGCCCGCGGCAGCCGTGGCGATTCGGGTGCCAGCTCGAGCGCCGCGGCACCCGGCAGAAGAACCCAGTAGCCGTCGTGATGCTCCAAGCGATCACCCGGAGCAAGCCGCGCCTGGATTGTCGGCAGCAAGGCGGGTTGGGTGATGATGTAAAGCGCGTCGGGGTCGACGATGCCAGCGAGAAAGTCTCGCACCGCTTGGTCGCGTTGGGCCTGGGCCGCGGCTGACGGGGGACGGCCATAGTACGCGATGTTAATGCCGAGCTGATGCCGGGCAGCGTAGTCGGCAAAAGGCACGAAGTCGTGCACGGAAAATGTGGGTGGCACCAGCAGGACGCGGTCGTAAGGGGCCGCGGCCCGCGACCAGAAGGCACCCTGGAAGGGCGACTGGTAAACGGCTGCGGCGTCTTTCATGGTGGAGCGATGGTAGACGATAAGGCGCAGATCCTGCCACTGGAGCAACAAAGCGGCGGCAACAATGGCGATGAGCAGGCGCTGGTTTGCAATGCGCTGGGCGCCAATGAGCGCAAAGAGGATCAGGGCGTAGTGCACTGGCCAAAACATGCGCCCGGTGGCGCGGAACACTTCGACGACGGAGGCCGGATACGGGAGCTCCAGCAAGGTCTGGGTGCCCAGGGTGATGCGCGGTGAGAGCGCGTAGAGCGTAAGTAGCACGCACACCCCAACCAGCGGCAGCCAAAATCTGTAGCTGCGCGCGACCTCGCGCCACTGTCTGAGTGTTGTCGCGAGCGCCAAGGCAAGCAGCAGCAGAACCCCAAGCCCGAGGTAGTTGAAGCCTTCATACTGGCCGGCCGTGGCCACCGGATGGCTCGGCAGGAAGGCGGACTGCAGTGTAACTGTTGGCAAAAACGGGGCGAGCAGGTTCATGGAATAGAAACCGGCGCCACCCCCGGAGTAGCCACCAATCACGAAGTAACCAGCCAGCCACATGGCAACCAGCGGCAGCAAGAGCATCGGGATGAGCGCGCGCAGCAGCGCGACGATACCAAAGGCGGTGTCTTGCAGCAGGCCGCGGCTGAGCGAGGCCACGCCAATGGCGGCGACCATAACCGCCAGGTAGGCGTGGGTGAGCGCGGCAAGTGCGATTAACAAGCCCCAGAACCAACCCGCAGCACGAAGCCTGTCTGAGAAGTAAAGCAGCAGGGCAGCCAAAATGAGCCACTGGCCGAGCAGGGAGAAATGCCCAGCGAATTGACCGCCGCTGCGGATGACCATGATGGGGCTGAGCAGGAAAAAGCCGGTTCCTAGCAGGACAAACGGGAGGTTGTCGCTGAAGCGCCGCAACAACAAGGCTGCCAGCGCGCCTTGCAAGAGACAGCACAGCAGTATCCACAGTCCGGTGTATTGGAAGGGCTCTGGCAACCAGCTGGAAAAGGGCTTGAACAGCAGCGCCAGAATGGGGATGGAATCGCTGTAGACGATGGATGCAGCAATCTCCAATCCGTAGCGATGCAATGCCCCGAGCGGGAAAGACCAGGGCTCATGGCGGAAAAAGGCCCAACCGAGGTAATGGGTGGCCGCGTCGCCTTGCATCAGCCAGCCGATGTTGGCCGGGTCAAGCCGGGCGACACCGTAGATGACAACATAAAAGATCAGCCCGAGGATGGCTCCAGCTGCCATGACGGCGGCTGGGCTGCGGAGCCAGGCAAGGGGTTTGCTGAAGTCGGGGTCGGCTGGTGATGCGTGTTGCATGCTGGGCTTTTGCGCAGCCGCCAGCGCTGAGGCCGCGCTCATGAGCGAGCGCCGCTCTGTGGGCTTGGATTTGCGCTTGCGTTTGCGTTTGGATTGTTGAGCAGTGTCGCGGTGAGCAGCCCGCGCAGGAGCTGGGAGATGCGGCGCCAGTCGTGTTGGTGCAGCCATTGCGCTTGGGCGTCGGCAAGGCGCTCGCCCGCATGGGGGTCGGCAAGCCAGGCGTTCAGGCCCTGGGCGAGTTGCTCGACGGAGGTGCCGGGGAGGAAGTGCACGGCGCTGGCGACATCCTCAAAAATATCGAGTGGCGTGCAGAGCACGGGCTTGCGGCTGGCCAGGCCCCAGCGCACGGCGGCGCTGGAGGATTCCTGGGTGTGCTGGTAGGGGTAGACAATACAGTCGGCGCGAGCGAGCCAGGCGAGCGAGTGGCTGTCTGGCAGGTAGTTGTTGATGAGGGTGACGTGCTCGCTTAGGCCAAGCGCGGTGATGCGCTCGCTACAGGCGTCGCGCTCGGCATTCGAGACGGGCGCGGGATAGAGCGCGTTGAGCAACAACAGGTGCGTATCGGGGTGGTGCTGACGCACCTGGGCGAAGGCTGAGATGAGCTCGCGCACGCCTTTGTGCGGGAGGAGAAAGCCATAGCTGGCAATGATGCGCCGCCCGGCTGGCAGCGCGCTTGTATCCAGCCCGGTGGCGGGTGTGAGATCGGTCGCAACGCCATGGGGTAGTAGGGTGGTGATCGCATCCAATCCCAAATCTCTGAGATGATTGAGATCAGCCGTGCCATGCACGAATAGCCGCTGACAGCGGCCAAGCTCAGGCAGCAGGCTGCGCAGGGTTTTTAGCTCCGAGCCCCAGTAGACGTCCGCGGTGGAGTGGAAAACGACAAAGGTCTGCACGCCATGGGCGTGCAGCGCCTGGAGCAGGCGACGCAAGTGCTTGAGGTTGAAAAAGGAGAAGTTAAATTGAATGACCACTTGCTCGAGCCCGGCAGCGACAATGGCCTGCTCAAGTTGCTGGAGTGTGTCTTTCTGCCCGGCGCGCCAGCAACGCTCAACCCTTGGGTGGCCAGGGCGGCCAGTGGTTTCAGTATCCGGCTGGGTCAGCTTGGCATCGGTGTTGGCCAGGATGAAGGTGTCGGATAGGGCCGGGGTGAGCAGTTTCTCGCTATAGGTCGCGATGCCGCAGGCGCTGTGCCAGGTGGTCACGCAGCCCAGGCGCAGGCTGGGCTGGAGCATTGGCACCTGGCCCGAAGGGGACTGGGCTTGGAACCAAGCCGCGAGCCAATCATCGAGGCGGGCGGCAACGGCGTCCCAGCTGTAGTCGGCGCTGATGCGGGCATGGGCGGCCTGCACGCGCGCGCTGGTGTAGACCCCCAGAGTGCCGGCCTGATGCTGGCTAAAGAGCTCGCTGAGGATTTTGGCCAAATGACCGCTGTCAGGCTCGGCCCAGACGGAGGCGCCCTGCCCCATGTGGGTGCGCGCGCGGGCGAAGCGGTAGTCGATGAGCCAGGCGGTGGTGTCGTCGCAGAAGTCCGTCTGACCACCAAAGCCTGTGGTCACGACGGGCAGGTTGTGGAGCATGGCCTCGGCCATTGGCAGGCCGAAGCCCTCGCCGCGGCTGGGGGCGACGAGCAGGTCGGCGCGCTGGTACAGGGCGCGGATGGCCCCGTCGCTGAGGTCGCGATTGATGAGCACGACTTTGGGCGCCCGCGGGTGCTCGCGGCGCCAGTCGCCCAGCTGACGCTCAATGTCGTGATGGGGGTTGGGGAAAGTCTTGATAACCAGCACGATGGGGTCGGCGGCGGTGAAGGCTTCGGCACAGGCGGCGAGCAGGACGTCGATGCCCTTGCGCGGAAAGGCCGATGAAACATGCAGCAGACAGAAACCGGGCGGAATCTCGGGCAGCTGCGAGGGGTCCGGTGCGGCGGCAAGAACATGATCGACACCGATACCGATGGTGCGCACGGGCAGGCTGACGCCATTGTCGATGAGGGTGCGGCTGACGTAGTCCGACATGGTGGTGACGAACTGACAGTGGCGGTTGAACTCGAGCACATTTTCCCAGGGAAGTTGCGATTCTTCCCAGCCGTAGGGGCCCAAGCCGTTGATGAGGCCTTTCATGCCGCTGGCGCGCGGCGGGTACATGAGGCGCAGGGCGCAATCGGCAAGCAGCTGATTACGCCCGGCGTCGAGCAGCTCGGCCAGGCCAGGATGGGCGGCAACTTGCTTGGGATCGACCGGGTAGTCTCCCGGGCCTTCGCTCGGATACAGGCCCACCCGGCCCGGATGGCGCCGGGCGAGGGCGAAGGCCAGATGGCGGTTGACGATGGCAAGGCTGTAGCTGGTTTCGCACGGGCCTTCGAGGCGATAGCGCAGTGGTGCGGCGACGGGATCTGAACCGTCGGCTGCTGGGTTGTCTTCCACGCTGGCGTGTGGCAGGTGGAGATCGAACCGCAGGAGGTAATCGCGCAGCCTGTCGTAGAGGGCCTGGGGACGATAGGCGGTGAGGTGGGCCACGGCGGCTTGGTTCAGGTGGGCGCGCACTCGGGGGTTGTCGATCAGCTCGGCCACTGCGGCGGCGGCGGCGGCCGGATCGTCGCTGTCGAGCAGCAGGCCGGCGGCGCCGATGGTGTGGGGGATGTTGCTTGCCGGCGCGGCATAGGCCAGCACGGGCAGGCGGCGTGCCATAGCCTCGATGAGCGGCATGCCAAAGCCTTCATGGCGACTCAGGCTGAGGTAGAGATCGGCCTGTTGGAAGTAACGAGCGAGCTCGGCGTCGGCGACTTTCCCGGGCAGGCTGATGTGCTCGGCCAGCCCAAGGGCGCTGATGCACGCGCGGATTTGCTCGACGTAGTTGGTATCCGTCATGCCGCCGACCAGACTGAGATGCACCGGCGTTTGGGACATGGTGCGCAGCTGCGCGAGCATCTCGACCAGACCAAGCTGGTTTTTGTGCGGCATGATCCGACCGACGAACAGCAGCCGGAAGGGGGCGCCGAGCGGGCGCACGGCATGCTCGGGGCGCAGTTGCACGCATTTGCTCAGGTCCACCAGCAGCGGGATGGCGGCGCAGCGCTCAGGCGCATAGCCGTGCTGCAGGAGCAGGCTGAGGTTTTGCTCGGAGTCGGCGATGGCGCCGGTGAGCCAGTCGCGCCAGGCATCGAGCTGCTGCCAGCCCTGGGCCAGCGCCGGGCGGATGGGATCGGAGGCGGCAAAGAATTCAGCCGGCGTGATGTTATGAAACACCAGAAAACGCTTGTCGGGTAGCGCCTGGAGCTGCGCCTCGGCGGAGTTGCCGATGCCGTGGTGAATGAGCAGCAGTTGCTCAGGATGGGGCGCGTAGCGCTTGAACTGGCGCACGCGCTTTTTGACCGGTGGGTCAGCGGAAAGGCAATAGATTTCCGAAGCAAAACCGGCGGCGCGCAAAAGCCTTTGGGTGAGGAACATGCCATTGGCAATGCCGTCGCCGGCATGGACTGCGAGGGAGAACTGATGAATGGCGCGCGGGGTCATGTGGGTGCTTCGCTCGCGTCTCTGGACTGGGTCATCGTCTGGGCAAGATGCTGGGCAAGGTAATCGGCCAGGGGTGGCAGGAGTGCATCGGGGTCGAAGCGCGCGAGGTTGTTTTGCGCCGCCTGCCTGAGCTGGGCGTGCAAGCTGGTGTCGGTGAGAGCTTCCGCTAGGGTGGCCGCCAGGACTCGCGGGTCGCTGCTGTCCAGTAGCAGGCCGGATTCACCCAGGGTGTCAGGGATGTTGGAGCTGGCCAGAGCGATTGCCGGAAGCTTGAAGAAGCCGGCTTCGGTCAGGGGCATGCAAAAGCCCTCGTGGGCGCTAGCAGTCACGTAGACATGGGCGTTCAGGTACAACCAATTCAGGTGCGCCTGTGAGCATTTGCCGACGATGAGCACCTGCTCGGTCAGCCCCAAACGGGCGCGAACCGCGTGCAAATGGTCCGCGTAGGCAGGACTGGTAGTGCCGCCCACCAGAACGAACTGAGGACGTTGCTGCGCGGGCAGATGCTGTTGCAGGTACCAGAGCGCCTCAAGGAGCAGGTGCTGGCGTTTGTTCTCGACCAGCCGACCAACGCTGAGCAAGAACGGGCGGCTGGGGTCGGGTGCCCAGGCTGGCCGCGCCGCGGGAATCTGCCCAAGTTGCTCCAGGTCCACCAGCAAGGGCAAGGTGCACACATTCGGGTAGCCAAGCGCCGTCAACTCGCGGGCATTGTAAGGTGAAACGGCAATGGCGCCCTGGCACAGCTGCTTCCAGTCAGCAAGCTGCTCACGACCTTTGGCGGCGTAATGGCGCTCGGCCGTGCCGGGAGCGAAGTAGTGGCTTGGGGTGATGTTGTGGTAGACAAGAATACGCGGGCCAGTGTAGCGCTTGATGACGGACACGTGGTTGTGGCCCATGGAGTGGTGAAACACCAGGACATCGCCGGGGTCGGACTGGAGCGCGTCGGCGGGCCGGATGTCGTGTTTCAGCTCAGCAGGAAACAAATTGGCATGGATGTGGCTACGGTAGCCAAGCCGACGCAGCAGTTTGCGGATAAACAGCGCCGATTGGGTGACACCGTCGCCCACCGCAGTGGTGGGCAAGTATTGATGAATGACTGGAGGCACGGTGCGATGCTCGGGGCGCGAAGGTCCGGTGGCCTGGTTGCAAGGTGCCGATTGACAATGTGCGGAATGTCAGTGGCTGGACCGATGGGGTTGGGTCAGTTTGATGCGGGTATTTGCGCACTGACAGCGTAGTCCTGCGGGCCGTAGAAGAGATAGTTGCAGCGCTTGGCGGTTTCGCTGGTTTCCGGCAGATGCTGGCTGGCGTCGACTGGGTTGAGTCTGTGGACCTGGATGTCAGTGAACCCGTGGTAGTCGAGCATGAATTGCAGCAAGGCCGGTGGCAATGGGTGGCGATGGGTCGGGTCCATATAGAAGCTGGTGCCTGAGGTGAGTAGATTTTCCGGATTGGGGGTTTCGAGTATCAGCAGGCCTCCAGGGGCGAGTGCCCGAGCGCAGCCGCCAAGAAGTGCCAGCAGGGTCTCGACGGGTAGATGCTCAATGAGATGAAAGGATGTAATCAGTGCAAAGCTGGCTGGCTGTTGCTGCGCTAACCAGGTGAGCGCATCGGCCTGCTCGGCGCTGTGGCCGAGCGCTTGGCAATGATGGATATTGTGCGGATTGAGATCGATGCCCGTCGCCTCGATCGATTCGCTCCGCAGCACGTTGAGCCACTCGCCGCGCCCGCAGCCGAGGTCGGCCGACCGGAGCTGGGGGGGGGCGTGCAGGAGCCGCTGGTTTTTCAGATGTTTTTTCAACAGGGGGCGGTAATAGCCGAGGCGCTCTTCAATACTCGCCGGGTCGCCGCGGAAGTTGTCCTCGAATGCGACGTAGAAGGCCTGGTCTTCGGGCGCGGGTGGCGCTGTTTGGACGCTGGCCGGTGCCTGGCTTGCCACTGGCACCGCACTTGCGCCCTCGATTGTGCGAGCCAAAAGCGCCTGCACGGAATTTAATTCAGCGATCCGGCGCTTGAGGCTAGGTAACTCTTGGCGGATGTCCGCAGCAGCGCGAATTTTGAGCTGTATATCCTGCCAGCGCTCTTCACCCAGCTGCCAGCGCTCTTCACCCAGCTGCCAGCGCTCTTCACCCAGCTGCCAGCGCTCTTCACCCAGCTGCCAGCGCTCTTGAGCCTGCCGGTGCAGATCATCATGCTGGTTGAGGTGCGCGGATGCCTGTTGCAACAAGGCCTCAGCTGCCGCCAGACGTCCCTCCGTGCGCGCTTCCAGTTGGTTGATCCGATTAAGCAGTCGGTAGGGTTGTAGCCAGGCGTAAACTCTCACCGCTACACTGCCAAGCACGGGAATGCTGGCGACCCAGGCCTTTAGCTGAACAAGATTGAAACGGCGCATAGAGTCCGGCGGCGGCTGTTGCGGAGTCAGATCCGGGGGCGGGGTATCCCGCATGGACTCGAGCCGTGCCTGGACACGGGCGTTCAGGGCAGGGAAGTCGATCTCCGGATTATTGGGTATTAGCATGGTCGCGGGAGTCTGGGCGGCGGACGGGGACGTAGGCGAAAACGCGTCAGGTGCCGGGGCTGGGCGCTCTAGGGCGGTGATGACGCGCTCGCGCGTAAGCTGGCCTTGGGCGGCGATAGCGAACAGCGAGGGGGCGTCGCGCCAGTCGCTCTTGGTGAAGCGCTTGGCAAGGCTGCCTGCCGGAGTTTGGTGGTCACCAGCCCACAAGAGCACCTGCGCAAAGGCGTCACAGAGCTGGCGTCGCATGACACGCGGCGATTGCTCGTTGATGTGCATGGTGAGTTCGTAGTGGGTGCGCGGCTCTGCGGGCAGCATCTCTCCACGCGCGGCGGCCTCGCGCCGGCGGCGGGGATAACCATAGCGGTAGTACCAGAGGTTGGGGAAGCTGTGCACAATCAGGCAGCCCGAGGGACTCAGGTGGGCCGCAGCCAGGGCGTACAGGCGAACATTTTCTTCTGGTGCCAGATGTTCGATCAGGTCGGAGGCGAGGATGAGATCATAAGGCCCCTGCCACAAAGCAACGTCGGTGACTGAACCACACTGCAGCCGCACGCGGGCGCGGGCTTCAGGCTCGCCAGCGAAGCAGTCCTCAGCCAGACGCACGGCCGCCTCGGCATAGTCAATGGCGTCAACCCGGCAACCCAGGGCGGCGAAATAGCGGGTGAGCTCGCCGCGCCCGCAGCCGAGGTCGAGCACCCGGGTGGACTCATCAAACGGCTGCTCACGGTGGGCCGTGGCCAGGCGCGCCATAGTGTCGAGCCGGGGGTCCAGCGCCTTGCCGCCGGAGGCTGTATAGGTGGCAAAACCGCCGCAGTCTTCGAGGTAGTAAGCATTGGTATAGGTGTCACGCAGGGACGCGCTGGCGTGGACCGAGGGTTTCGATAGCGCATTTGGGTCGGGTTCAGCCAGCACGTCAATGTGATCGACTCCGCTGGCCTGATAGCAGTCGAACAGGTCTTGGGCATCGATCGTCCAGCGACCGTCTTTCCAGGCGCCCAATGCCTGGAAACGGTAGCCATGCAAGGCGAGCAGCTGAAAAATAGACTGCCAGGGTGCTGCGGAGATATTGGTAAGCGCCTCGGGCGAGAATTCGAACACCACGGCCGGCTGCCAACGGGCAAGCGTATGAGTCAGCCCCTTTAAGGCAAGGTATTCGCCACCCTCAACGTCGATTTTGATCAGATCGATACGCTGCTCTGCAACCAACTGGCTATCCACTGGAACCACGGGGACCAACTCGGCGGCGAGTGCGACCTCGACGCCGTCTGCCAAACTGCCAGCGATGCCATTGGAATGGGAACTGTTGTATCCGAGCAAGCCAAGCTGATCCCCGGCAGCTGCCATGAGCACCCGCAAATGGTAGAACCTATTGCGTCGGCGACTGGTTTCAAGCAGCTTGACATTCGCTGCACTTGGCTCGACCGCAAGCACAAAGCCGTTCGGCCCGACCAGGCTCGCTGCCAACATCGAGAAATAGCCGACATTGGCGCCGATATCGAGTACTCCGCTGCCAGGAGACAGACGCTCGTGGAATACACGGGCAACATGCGGCTCGTAGGTGGTGCCGGTCGCGATTGCCTTGCCAACTGCGAGATCCGTGCTGGAAACTAACAGGCCAAACCCATCGAGCTGACACCATTGCAAGTCGTCGAGGAATTGGCGACCTATCAGTCCACGGCCAGAAAACTCGCGTGAATTCACGTAGCCGCTGACGACCGAGGCCAGATCCTCGCCGACACGGGCGCTATGGCCAGACCATTCGCTCCGGCTGGGGAGACGACCTAGCAGCAGCCGGAAGCAATTGAAAATATCTGTCGGCGAGGCGTGCGGATCAAACTCACCATCGCACCAAGCGGCAAGATCGTCGCTACGGGGCGTCATTTGCGATGGGCGTTTATTCATGCGCGCTCCGAAGAGGGCTCCGTGATTGCGACTTGCGGGTGCATGTTGAAGTAGCCGTCGTAGCGGATGGCGTTGGGATTTGTTTCTATGCTGAGCATGGCAAGTTCGTGTGCGAAGAATAGAATCTCCTCAAAACTACCTGTACCGTATGGACGATTACCGACCCCCACAGTGACGGAATAATCTCCTGCGACGAGATTGGCATCGAACCGCCAGGTGACTGCGACACTTTGCCCAGCACTTACCGGCTCGGGACGCTGCCCCATACAATGTGTATTTGTCTCGAAGACGGAATGGCCAAAACGGTTGCGTACGCCGATTCCGTAATGGGGTTGATCAAGATCCTTTAGCGCCTGAATGCGCGCGATAATGGTGAGCGGCGATTCGCTGGTGACAGCCTCAACTGGCTCACCGTCAGCATTGAGCAGATGCAGACCCAGCAGTCTGACCTGACCAGTGCCGATGAGCGGCTGAGTCTCGGCCATGGTCGGTTCGCTTTTTGATTTAGCGACCGTTCCTTGCGGCGCTCTTGACGTGGCTTGTGACGGAGCGTGAATTTCAGCAGGCACATCACCACCGTGACTGTGCTTTAACATGCGTGCGTGATAATGATCAACAACGGCGGCAGGCACACCCTGGTCAATAATCCGTCCATCCTCAAGCAGGATCGCGGTATCGCAAAGCATTTTTACAGCGCTCAGATCGTGGGAGACGAACAAAATACTGCCCCCCCGTTCGCGAAAAGCCTGGATAGCACGCATGCACTTCTGCTGGAAATAGGCATCCCCTACCGACAAAGCCTCGTCCACGACGAAGCAAACCGGATCAGCATGGATGGCAATAGCAAAAGCAAGCCGCATCAGCATGCCTGAGGAGTAGGTCTTGAGCGGCTCAGCAATGAAGTCGCCAAGCTCAGCAAAGTCAATAATGGCGTCGCGGCGCTCGCGAACCTGGGCAGGATTCATACCAAGCAGCATGGCATTGGCGTGAATGTTGTCGACCCCGGTCATGTCCATGGTAAAACCGGTACCCAGTTCCAGCAGCCCGGTAATGCGCCCCGAGATGTCGATACGGCCAGTGTCGGCGATGAGCACGCCGGTGAGAATCTTGAGCAAGGTGGATTTACCGGCGCCATTCGGACCGATGATACCGAGCGTTTCACCGTCTTCGATACGAAAGGAAACGTCGCTCAGTGCCTGGTGCACGCTGTGGAAGCTGCGGCGCAGAATGATCTCACGCAAGCGATCAGATGGCTTGCGGTAGAGGCGAAAGCGCTTGCTAAGTCCGTCGGCAGCAATCACGGTATCAGGCTTCCAACGTCAGGCGGCCGATCTGAAATACCAGCAGGAAGAAAGCCAGCGACAAACCAATGAGCGCTGCGGTTGAGCGCGCCTGCAGATGACGGATGATGAAGTGGGCGGTGATCAGACTGGCAAACAACAGGGCGACAGTAAGGCTGAGAAAGAAAGTCACAGAAAATCTCTCACGTCTTTCTCCAGCGCCTTGAGCACAAACCAGGACAGCAGCAGGGTGGCGTGCGCAATGATGGCGAGCTGCGATAAGGCAGTAAAGTCCGGCACCACGCCATGGACAAAAATATCCCGATAGGCAGCCACGAACAGATAGGCCGGATTGAGTAATGCCTGAAGATTCTGCACCCAGACCGGAGCGATATCGGATACCCACACGATAGGGGTGAGCCAAAACCAGAAAGTGAAGAGAACCCCAACCATCTCCTTGATGTCTTGCAGAAAAACGTTGAGCACGCCAAAGAATAACCCCAGCCCGAAAGCAAAAATTTGTTGCAGGATGAAAATCAGCGGTAACAGTAAGATGAGGTTATTCGGCAATTGCCCGATAATGGCGAGAAAACCGAGGAAAAGACTGAGAGAAATGGCAAATGTGACGGACTCCGAAAGCACAATATAGATGGGCAAATAGGCTAGCGTGACCTGAATCTTGCTAATAATGTTTCGCTTTTCGAAAAATACGGTGGAAGACCGGGATACGGTGTTCGCAAAAGCGAGCCATGGCAGGAGCCCGCTGACCAAATAGATAGGATATCCGTAGGTTGAGCCTTCCTCGCCAGCAAGCCTCGCTCCCATGACGTTAGCGAAGATAACGGTGAAGATAAAAATCATCACCAGCGGATGGATAAAGGCCCAGGCTGCCCCGAACGCCGAGCCGGCGTAACGATCGACGAAATCCTGGCGGGTGAAGTTCAGCAGTAGCAGCGGACTCATAGGCGACGAGATTATACCTGATTCTCAATCAGCGGGGAGCGGACCTCGGGGCAACAAACGAAATCGGTTCTAGGCAAATTTCTGCCCTCATCCGCCTTCAACATGAATTGCCATAGACAAGGCCGGCACTCTGAACGAGCTCGCGATTAACACCCGATGAAACCGATGACCATGTCGCAGAGCCCCTGAGCGCTTGCTATCCTCCGCTCACAAAGGCTCAGTTTTCACAACGGCTTCACAGCCCTGGCAATTAAAACCAAGTCGCCGCGGTCATCGGCTTCACGGTGCTCCTCAGGAAAGACTAGAACCTATTTCTAGATCACCTCAAAAAATGGATTCCCGTCACCGAGGCTGCTGTCGAGGATACCTGCGAGCGTGATTTGTGACCCCGGTGTGCTACTGCTGGGGTCGGGATCATTGAAGGCAATAACCGTTTTGTCATCGAACGTATCGACGTAAACAAGAGCCCCCCCAGCCTGGACATCCAAGAACGAAGCCCAGTCAATCGGCGTACCAGCAGCATCATCAAAGTGTAGAGTGTCCTCGTTGACGTTGAAGTTCTCAATGATCACGATATTCCCTTCAGCACTCGCGACACCACTAGTCGAGTCGAACCCAATGACAAAAGTCTCGGCGAGTCCATCAGCACCGCTGAGGTCGCAAAATCCGCTCGCAAGGGTGACAGTCATTTCACCACTACTGAGCGCCTGAATTGCTTCGCCCGCATGTGTTTGAATCGTTGCCGAATCGGTGTCGTTGCCAATTTCGGCTAGGAGATTGCGGGCGACAGCAAGAAAGATGTCCTGCTCTGGGGCACTCATTCCCGCGTAATCGATATTATTGCTGTTCTGTCCTTCAACAAAGGCATTCGATGCCTCGACCCAGTTGCGATAAAGCGCTTGCGTGGATGAAGCGGCGGCATTAGCCCACATACCATCTATCATTTCCATCGCCAATACGCCGATGTTGTCACTGTTATAGTCGGTGATTCCTAAATCGGTCATCCGACTGAGCCAATAGTCTAATCCCTCTTGATCAGCACTGGCGACGTTGAAGATATTTTGATACAAGGCGTTTACGAACGCCTCACCTTTAAGCGGAGTACCTTGACCATCTTTGTACCGATCCTGCACCAGTGCCTGGTCAAAAAAACTGGATGCTGTATCTATATAACTGAAAATGCCCTGGTCAATCTGCTCTTGCCAATACGCAGATCCAGCGGTGTCCGGCGCTGCGCTCCATATCCCAGCATACAGCTCAAGCACCTGCTCATAGGTTCCGTAACTATCTGGCCTAGCCATATCTATTACTCCGTAGGGGTTGTTTACTGATCATTCTGCTTTAATGTATCACATTGCCTTGTCAACGGTCGTTTACACCATTTGGGCATTTAATGGCATCTCACGACAAATTCGTAGTTTGTTCCGAACCAGAGGCGCCGCCAAAATTGGGCGTCTCGAACGCGACGCTGTTTAGGAGGCTGTCCGACTTGCAACTTTATGATGATGTAAACTTCTTTTTTTAATTATTTCAATGGATCGTATTAGCATGGTTGCAAAATCTTACCAGATAAATTTACAGTGCCCTGTAGTGGCGCAGTCAGCCGGGTGGCTTCCATGTCCGCAGGTACTTCAGGATCCAGCATTTCCATCGCAGCCTGCGCAGCTGCATCAATTTTAGCCCTAGTTGAGCCAGCCTTGTGCTGTCCGAGCTGAAGAACAACGCGCCATACTGTTTCGACGAGAGACCATTCCGGAATACTCCTTATGTTGGCGTTGCTTGCAACTCCTGCTGGCCGTATTGTCACCTACGATCATAATGTCTAAAGTAGTATTGAACTTACGGGTCGCAGATCCTAACAGATCCGCTCGGGGCTTGGCAGACTTACAAGATAAAAAGCCAAGCACCCCGATTGGAGTGCCCGGCGTCGGATGCAGTCCGGCCGGAAAGAAAAGGGGTACTGCGTGTTGCTCTGTTTTGAGTTCATTGTGCGTTGATTGCTTATTTTGAGGCACTGAGCCCTGCAAGCACGATTGGAATATTAGCAATGGCCGCATCTCGTGTGGTCTCGTCAACAGTAACGTCAAGCAACATGTCACGCCCTACCTCGCGCAGATATTGCTGATACGCTTCACTCAGTTCGCTATACACGATGTTGTTGTCAGCTTGGTACTCGGCGAAAGCTAGGGCAACCTGAATGCGAAGGCCAAAGCGCTGCATGTCTGCAATGGCATCCGGGCTTGGATTAGCCCAGCCGCCATTGATCATAGCAATGAGCATGTGCTGTCGAGCAATCTGGCCGGATTCGAGCTGGGTCAACCAGTAGTCATAGCCCTGTTGGTCGGCACCGCGACCGAACAGGTTGCGATAGAGCGCATCAATGAAAGCTCCATAACCGGCTTCCGGCGGGTAGACCTGTTGCACCAGCGGTTGGTCGAAAAAGCTGCCAGCCACTGTCTCCTGCGTCCATTGGGGCAGGGTGTCGATATTCTCTATCCAATATTGCAGACCTTCGTTATCTGGTGCGTAGCCCAATGTTGCCATGTAAATCTCGGCCACGGACCAGGCAGTGGTTTCGGCTCTCGTGATTCCACCACCGAAAGCCGCTGCGACAAATCGGTCGGCATCCATATCCAGGCTGCAGGTTGTCGCCGTGCCCTGCTCCGCGCAATCTCCACCCCAGCCGATGAACTCTGTCCCGGCATCTGGCGTAGCGGTCAAAGTGACCCGAGTTCCTGCAAGAAAGCTTGTCTGGCAGTCGATCGCGCAGTCGATACCAGCAGGAACGCTGCTTATCTCGCCTAGGCCAATGCTGGCCACATCGAGCATGAACTCGCCAGACTCGACCGCGCTTATGGTAATCGGTGAAAGTGCGGCGAGGCCATTGTTGGTTTCGTCGCTTTCGGGGACTTCTTGGTCTGCGTCGGCGTAGGCGCCGAAGTAATAAATGCCGGGAGTAATGTCGTCGGGCAGAGTGATGGAGTCGGAGCAAGGCACGTCTGTCCCGCCGGGTGGGAGTTCTCCGATAACGCAACCCCACCCAATGTTGGTGTCTGACAGGCTGATAGCGGAGTCTGTCGAGAGATAGTAGCCCAACCAAGTGGAACCAGCTGTGGCGTTCCCCGGGTTACTAGCACTAGCTGTCACTTGAATTTCGCCTCCTGGTATGGCGGTGGCCGAACTGGTGACCGAGGTGGCGATCAGATCGGGTAACAGGTCTGGATCAACCGGATCTGGGTCAACTGGGTCTGGGTCAATCACCGCTGCGCGATAGGCGGCAACGACATCCTTGGTCTCACCAATCAGACGTGCGTTGTCACCGTTAGTGGCATCTCCGGCCGCGGTGCCTTGGTAGTTTTCGCTCGGGGTCGAGAACAAGGGTGCTTCCGTGTAATCAGGACGGCCATCATTGTCGCTGTCGTCGTAGGCCATGATGGTGTGATAGTCCACACCGTTGGTACCGGTGAAGTACCAACCAGCAGAGTATTCTCCGTCCAGATACATGTTCGGCCCTGGATCCGATGTCTGATACTTGGAATGATCGGCCCCAAAGTTGTGCCCCATTTCGTGCGTCAGCGTGTGATTGAGAGCGACCGCCTGAATGGCGTTGACGGTATAGGCGTAGTTCGGACTGCCTGACCAGTTACTCAGGACCCACCCAACACCCACGTAACCGTACGCACTGCCGTGATCAACCAGCATGCCGACTAAATCCGCTCCGTAAGTGTCCCGTGCATGGTGCACATCAGCAAAAACCCCCGCGCCGCCGGACAGTGCATCAAGGTCATCGCCCAAGGGTGACCGGGGGCCAGAGGTGGTGTCATAGTCGACAGCCATCGCGTGAACCAGCCTGAAATTGGCATCGATGCCGCTGTTCTGCATGGCCTGATTCAGCCGCGTGACCACGTCCTGGGAGAAGGTCGCCATGCCGCCGTTGCTCGCCACCCAAGCGCTGGCGCTGTTGTCGTAAACGAGCATGATGTCGATCGTTGTCGCCGCCCGCACAACCTGGCCGATTGGCAGAAGACAGAGCATCAGCACAAAAGTCCGCGCCGCTGTTAGTAAACCACCGTAGTTCGAATATTTGTTGACCATGAATGGCTCCTAGGAAAAATTGCCGCCAGACAGATGTCCAAGGCGGTCAGTCAGCCTGGGGGTGATACCCGCATGATGAGGACGGAAAATCACTGCTGGCTTGGTGCGAGCGGAGGAACCCGTGGTGGTTCGTGAATTCTTGGAGGCATTCTGGCGGGATCGATTTCGGTCACCGCTCCATATCCGGTAGAGCTATCGCCAACCACCCTGTACACCCGACCGCTTTCCGGGTCCGTGTAGGTGATCAGATAGGACGCTGGCGAGACAGTCATTGAGAAGGTCGAAAAGTCGCTCGTCGGGACGCGGCCGTTGAGAGATAGCACCCCGGGTGCAGGCCGCACTCGGGATGTCAGTTCAACGTCGAGCAGGGTGTCGGAGAAAAGCCCGAGTTGCAGCCGCTCAGGCACTGCGTCGGCAGTACCGTCGGTGTTTGCGCGCGCGGCCAGGCGATTCGTGCGTTGTTCTTGCGCTAGCGCTGCTGTATCAAGCATGACGGCGCCGGTGCGCAGGACGTATTCAGGCTTGTTATCGCTTGGCCATCCGTCTGCTGGAGAGGCTTTGGCAGATCTCTGCTGGTCTGCGAGCAGTTCATCAGGCGCGGTTGTCGGCCACAGAATCACCGTTGGGTTGCTTTCTTGCAAACCGGCCACGGCATTCACGGCCGAGTGGCTGCTGGATTCGGCCGCTTGGGAAATACCCTGAAACCCCATAATTACCAAGGGAACCGATAAGAGCAGTGGAACAGGTCGCATGGCGGCTATCTCCGGTTGGTCGTGCAAGTGTGCTGTAGCTGAAAAGTGCGTTGTTGGTCGAGAATATGCAGAGCAGGAGATCAACACGCGGCGGATCCGCTGTACGTAATTAGACCACGTGTGTGTAGGGCGACACAAGATACAGATTAACGGCAGAGGTTACAAAAAATTAAGTAGCCCTTGCTGATGCCAGACTTTGTAATTGTGCATGTCACGGCTTCGACGCACTTGAGTCGGTGTTATTATAGCTCGGTCTTGTCGCAAGGTGATTTCCGGAAACGATCATCTTTGTGCTCGGTTCCTGACCTCTGTGGCAGCCTAAGGTCCGGCGCGCTCGGATGATACAGTGACAGACATTACCGAAGCTAGATAAATTCCCCCAAACTCCCGCTCTAACCGCTATGCATCTTCCCCATTTTCGCGGCCACGGCCACCAAAAACCCGAGAACGAGCTGCGGGACATCCTGAAGCTCAGCCGCAATTCCTTTGTGTTTGCAGGCATTTTTAGCCTGTTCATCAACCTGTTAATGCTGACACCGGCCATCTACATGCTGCAACTCTACGACCGGGTGCTGGGCAGCAACAGCGAGTCAACGCTGCTGATGCTGACGCTACTGGTGCTTGGGCTCTTTACGGTGATGGGCGTGCTGGAGATGCTGCGCTCGCGGATTCTGGTGCGGGTGAGCGCGCGCATGGATGTGCTGATGAGCCGGCGCCTGTTCGATGCGATGTTCGACGCCAATCTGCGCGGGCGTGGGCCTGGCTCGCAGCCGATTGATGATCTGACCAGTCTGCGCCAGTTCATGACCGGCAATGCGCTGTTCGGCTTTTTCGACGCGCCCTGGATGCCAATTTATATCGCGGTGCTCTATATCATTCATCCCTGGATTGGCACTCTCGCGATTGGCGGCGCGCTCCTGCTGACGGCAGTGGCTGCGGCGAATAATTTCGCCACGCAACAGCCGCTGGCGAAGGCTAACGGCCTGGCGATTGCCGGGCGTAACTATCTCAATGGCAATCTGCGCAATGCCGAGGCTTTGGAGGCCATGGGCATGCGCGAGAATGTCCGCCAGCACTGGACGAAGCAGCACAATGAGCTGCTGAACTTGCAGTCGGTGGCCAGTGATCGCGCTGGTGGTCTGTCGAGCCTCAGTAAGACGCTGCGCATTGCGTTGCAGTCGATGACCTTGGGTCTGGGCGCCTATCTGGCGGTCCAGCACGAGATTACTCCGGGCATGATGATTGCCGGGTCCATCATCCTGGGCCGCGCGCTGGCGCCAATCGATCTCCTCATCGGCAGTTGGAAGGGTTTTCTCTCGGCACGCCAAGCCTATCGGCGCTTGGGTGATCTGCTGGCCGCCATCCCGTCGCGACCGCGGGCGATGAGCCTGCCGGCACCAGATGGGCGCCTGACGGTTGAGAATGTTGTCGCAGCTCCGCCGGGCGCGCAGATTCCGGTGCTGCGCGGGGTGCGCTTTGAGGTCGAGCCTGGGGAGATCGTCGGCATTATCGGGCCAAGCGCGGCGGGCAAGTCGACCCTGGCGCGCGTGGTGCTTGGCGTGTGGCCGCTGGCCTCCGGCAAGGTGCGCCTGAGCGGGGCCGACATCAGTCAATGGAACCGCGACGAGCTGGGCCCCTATGTTGGCTATCTGCCGCAGGATATCGAGCTGTTTGCGGGTACTGTGGGCGAGAATATCGCGCGCTTTGGCGAGGTGGATGCTGAGAAAGTCGTGGCCGCAGCCCAGCGCGCGCAGGTGCATGAGATGATTCTGCGCTTGCCACAGGGCTACGACACGCCAATTGGCGATGCCGGCGCGGTGCTCTCCGGCGGGCAGCGTCAGCGTATCGGCCTGGCGCGGGCTATGTATGGCAGCCCGGTGCTGGTGGTGCTGGATGAGCCCAATTCCAATCTGGATGATCAGGGCGAGGCGGCGCTGGTGCGGGCCATTGGTCAGCTCAAGGCCGAGGGTTCTACGGTGCTGTTGATTACCCACCGCCTCAGTGTGCTGAACAATGTCGATAAGGTGGTTGTCTTACGTGAGGGCATGGTGGAAGCCTTTGGCACCCGCGAGAAGGTGCTTGCGCAGTTCGCGCGCCCGGCGCCCGTCGCGCGACCTGCGTTGCAGGCCCAGCAGGCGGCGAGCTAACGCCAATTCGACCTGGGCTGATCGCGGCCCGATTCTGTTCTCTCTATCACAGCTCAAGACAGCCATCCCTTACTATGGATATTAATGTTGTTCCGCGCCGGGTCGAACCCGACGAAGAGTCTCAGGTTCCAACCAACGACAAGCCGATCTGGATCGCCGGGCTGCTGGTGCTGCTGTTCGGCTTCGGCGCCTTTGCCGTATGGGCCTCGGTCGCGCCAATCGACGGCGCGGCGGTTGCGCCGGGAGTGCTGGCGGTGGAGAGCACCCGCAAGACGGTGCAGCATTTTGAGGGCGGAATTGTCGATGAGATTCTGGTGCATGAGGGAGACCATGTGCAAAAGGGTCAGGTCCTGGTGCGACTCGACGATACCGAGGCCAGCGCCCAGCTTGAAATTGTCCGCAGCCAGTATCTTGGCCTGCTGGCGCGCTTGGCACGGCTGACTGCCGAGCGCGATGGCGCGGAGACCATTGATTTTCCGCAAGAACTTTTGAAGGAGCGGGATGATCCGCGCATTGCGGAGGCGATCGACGGCGAGGAGCGGGTGTTCGCAACCCGACGCAAGGCGCTGCAGGGCGAGAAGGACGTGCTACGCCAGCGCGCCGTTCAACTTCAAGAGCAGATTCTCGGGCTAGAGGCACAATCCGAGACCAAACAGAAGCGGATCGATCTCTACCAGGAAGAAATCGACGGGCTGAAAACCTTGTTCAAGAAGGGGCTTGGCGACAAGAGCCGATTGCGCGAATGGGAGCGCATGGTGGCAGAACTTGAAGGCGAGCGCGCGGAGCATCAGGCCTCAATCGCCGCGACTCGGGTACGCATCAGCGAGACGGAATTGCAAGTTGTGCAGCTCGACCGGCAGCAGAATACCGAAGTCGCCAGCGAGATGCGGGACGTGGAAACAAAATTGGGCGATCTCAGCGAGCGTCAGCGGGCGCTGACCAAGACGCTGGAGCGCACAGAAATTACCGCACCGGTCACGGGTAACGTCGTGTCGGTGAATCTACATACCATCGGTGGCGTGGTGCGCTCAGGCGAGCCGTTGCTCGATATTGTGCCGATGGATGAGAATCTGATTGTCGAGGCCCAGGTCAACCCCGTGGACATCGACCGTGTGTTCCCCGGCCTGAATGCGGATCTGCGCATGAGCGCCTTTAACGCGCGCACCACGCCGAACATTCCTGGCAAGGTGATGACGGTTTCCGCCGACAGCCTGACCGATGAACGCACCGGTATGTCTTATTATCTTGCGCGGGTGAAGGTCACGCCTGAGGGAATGGAAAAGCTCGCCGGAAAAACCCTGCAACCGGGCATGCCGGTGCAGGTGATGATTATTACCGGCGAGCGGACGTTTCTTGAGTATCTGATGAAGCCCATTACGGATATCTTCGCTACCGCTTTCAAGGAGGACTGAGCCCTCGCTTGCGCTTTGCGGCTGCTTCGCGCTAATGCGGATCAATCGCCAAAATGCAGCAGGTCGTCGTCGGGAAAGCTGAAGACATCATCGAGTTTGGGTGCTTGGGCGGCGCGCGCCTGTGCCAGTTCGCCAAGCAGTGAGAGCTGTTGCATCGACAGAAGCTGGCAATAAGCTAGGGACAGGGCTCCGGCGTCGCGCAGTTCGGCAAGGCCCTCGGCGGACAGGGCGTTGAGCGCGGCCTCGTCGATGCGAAAGAGGCCTTCAAGCGTGCGCTCGCCGCCGTCGGCACCCTGTAGCTTAACTGGCCAGGGTTGAATCAGCCCCTGGGCTTGCAGCCGATCACAGATCCCGAGGGTGGCGGTGCGATTGCGCTCGATCTGGGTCAGGAATTCCATCACCTGCTTTACCGGCTCTGCGACCTCGTTATTTTGGTCGAAGAAGGGCTCGTCCCCGTCCTCGCCAATCAGGCCGCTGTCCTGATCAACGCAGAGCGCGAGTTTGTCCTCTCCGGCCTGGGCCAGACGAAATGGATGGCCACGCAAGGCGGCCGGAATATAGCGCCCTAACCAACGACCGTCGGGGGCGACAAAGAGGTTGACACTCGGCTCCAGACCAAGCAGAGCGACGAACATGTATCCCGGCTTGTCCTCAGATTGGCCACCCGTCGCGCCGGACCGAGGAATCAGGGCGATGGGCAGGCTCATCGCGGCCTTGGGTAGCTCGGCCCCCACTACGGCGGCGAGGTGCGTCTGCTGGGCAAATCCATAGGAGGTGTAGCGCCGCCAGCGCAAACTGGCATGCTGTTCGGCGGAGATGGGAACGAATTGGGTCATGAATGATCCTGGCTTTGTTGGTTCAGCCGATCGGAGAGAATCTCGATCAGCAAGGGATGACCGCCCATCAGGGGGGATATCCTGATGCTGAAGCCTTGATGGCGCTGTTCAATGCCGCGACAGATATCGACCACGTCGCCGTCGGGGCCGGCGTGGCGGCCGGGTGCGAGAAATTGCATGGCCACGGCGATACTGGCCCGCGGATGGGTGCTGGCATAAGCGTCCAGCGCATCGGCAAGCAGAGGGCCGTTGAAGTCGTATTCCCTGCCGGGGCGGCGCTCCATCGCAGCTTGCGTCAGACCAATGCCTGCGTCGAGACGGCGGGATAGCTCGCCGGCTAACCAGTTGCGCACGGCGGTGACCGGGCGGATGGGTGAGCCGTGGTCGACCAGAAAAACTTGCTCGAACGGCCGGCCGGCCTGTTTGCGACATTGTGCGAGATTGTCGGCAAGGATGTCCACCAGACGCGGTTCACCCTGGGGGAGCGGGCAGAGCGGAGCGGCGGTGCGCAGCTGGAAGTCACCGAAGTCGGCGCGCAAGGTGTTGGCGGTGTCGGGAATGTAGCTTGTCAGGGCACGGCTTTGGCCGAAGAACAGCGGTAGCAGCAGGAAGTCGCGCTGCCCGCTTGCGAGCCGGTGGCGCAGATAGGGCGCCAGGGTAAGCGCCGGCTGACCATCAAGCGCAGCGGCGGGGATGCTGTCTGAATGGAGCAGGGAGACGGGCGCGATGACCTTTCCCGTTAGGGCTTGGAGTCTGCCTGCGAGTCCGCGCAGGGACAAGGTGGCTTGGGCGCGCTTGGAGCCGTTGTCGACGAGCAGAATTTCAGGCATAGACGCGGGATATCCTGAAGCTGGCTATTGCAGCGAGAACCGGCTATAGCAGCGAAAAGCTCCGTAGGACGCCAGCGAGCTTTTCGTCCTCACCGGCGAGGCTGCGCAGAGCGTTCAAAGAGGGAGACGATGAGCAGAATCATCGCTGAGAACATGGTCAAGGTTATGGCGAAATAATCGTCAAGGCGCTTTTCCATAATCGTAACTGAAAACGGCTGAGACGACGACAAGTCATAGCCCACCAGAAATGCAGGCTACCACAGGCCGCTTGGGATCGGCGCGGATCGACCTGATTCTCTGTCTTTAGTCATTCTCTGCCTGTTGAAGGCGTCATTTTGGAGTTGCCTGGATGCGGCTGACATCTGCCTCTGCCTTTCAATCCGTCCCAGCGTCGGGCCTGGTGCCCGCACTGGTTTCCACTTGCCTGGTTGGGCTCGGTCTTGCGGGCGCGCCATTGGTTGGGCTTGGCCAAGGACCGGGCGCGGCCGGCGCTGTTCCCGGGGTCATTGTCGCGGAGGTGCGCGAGTCACCACTGGCCGATCGCATCGAGGCACTGGGGACGCTTAAGGCGCGTGAGTCGGTGGTGATCACGGCGAATGTTACCGACTCCATCTCAGCGATGCATTTCGACGACGGCGACCGGGTGAAGGCCGGGGATGTGCTGGTCGAGATGATGAGTGGGGAGGAGCATGCGCTGCTTGAGGAGAGCCAGGCGCGGGTGGCGGAGGCTGAGCGCCAGTATCAGCGCGTGAAGTCGCTGGAGGCGACTGGCTCGGCCTCGGCCTCGCTGCTTGATGAGCGCCGGCGCGATATCGAGACCGCGCGCGCATCCCTGACCGCGACCGAGTCGCGCCTGGCTGACCGGCTGGTGAAGGCGCCGTTCGATGGTGTGGTGGGACTGCGCAACATCAGTCTGGGCGCGCTGGTGCAACCTGGGGATGTAATCACCACGCTGGATGATGACGCACGCCTGAAGCTGGATTTCGCGGTGCCGAGTGTCTTTCTTGGCACCCTGGCGCCTGGGGTTGAGGTCGAGGCGCGCACCCGGGCGTTTCCTGACCAACTCTTTCGCGGCACTATCAGTAGCATCGACAGCCGGGTCGATCCGGTCACCCGCTCGGTGCAGGTGCGCGCGCTGATCGACAACGACAAACGGCTGCTGAGACCTGGGCAGCTGATGACGGTGGAGCTGCTGCGCAATCCGCGTCAGGCGCTGATGGTGCCCGAAGCTGCCCTGCTGCACCGCGGCGAGGAGCATTTCGTCTTTGTGGTGAACGGTGATGAGGCGATGGTCGAAAAACGCCCAGTCGAGATCGGCGCTCGACGACCAGGGGATGCGGAGGTTCTGTCCGGCCTAACGGCTGGTGATCGGGTTGTGACCCATGGCCTGCAGAAGGTCAAGCCGGGCGCGCCGGTGAAGATCATCGCGGTGGATGATGGCAGCCGCTCGCTGAAGGAGATGCTCGGCTCGAGCAAAGACAAGCCAGAGAAGAACACCGCTGGCGGAGCCGCGAAGCCATGATGCTTTCGGATCTTTCCATTCGTCGCCCGGTGCTGGCGACTGTGATGTCGCTGCTGCTGGTGGCCTTTGGGCTGGTGTCCTTCGACCGGCTGCCGCTGCGCGAGTATCCGGACATCGACCCGCCGGTGGTGTCGATTGACACCGTCTATCCTGGTGCCTCGGCCAATGTGGTGGAGACCCGCATCACCCAGCTAATCGAGGACCGCATTGCCGGAGTGGAGGGCATCGAGAGTATTGCGTCGAGCTCGGAGGATGGGCGCTCGCGCATCACCATTGAGTTCGGCATCGGCCGCGATATCGACGGCGCGGCCAATGACATCCGCGACCGGGTGTCCGGGGTGCTGGACCAACTGCCGGTGGAGGCGGAGCCGCCGGACATCCAGAAGGTCGACAGTAACGACGATGTCATCATGTGGCTAAATCTGGTCAGTGACCGCATGACAGTGCCGGAACTCAGCGACTACGCCCGGCGCTACATGGTCGACCGTTTCTCGGTGCTCGATGGCGTCGCGCGGGTGCGGGTGGGCGGACAGCAGACCTATGCCATGCGCGTGTGGCTGGATCGCAATGCCCTGGCCGCGCGCGAACTGACGGTGGCGGATGTGGAATCTGCCCTGCGCGCCGAGAATGTCGAGCTGCCCGCCGGCAGTGTCGAGTCGCTCGACCGGCAATTTAGCGTGCGCACCGAGCGCAACTTCCGCACGCCGGAGGAATTCGCCCGCTTAGTTGTCGACCGCGGCGAGGACGGCTATCTGGTGCGCTTGGGCGATGTGGCGCGCGTGGAGCTGGGCACCGAGGAGAATCGCACCGTCTTTCGCGGCAATGGCGTGCCCATGGTGGGTCTTGGCATCATCAAGCAGTCCACTGCCAATACGGTATCGGTGGCGGATCGCGCCAAGGCGGAAATGGCGCGGCTCAATCCCACCCTCCCCGAGGGGATGGAGCTGAAGCAAAGCTACGACACCTCGGTGTTCATTAAGGACGCCATCAAGGAGGTCTACAAAACGCTCGCCATCGCCATCTTGCTGGTGGTGACGGTGATTTTTCTGTTCCTCGGCAGCGCGCGGGCCATGCTGGTGCCGGCGGTGACCGTGCCGGTGTCCTTGATTGCCACCTTCAGCGTGCTGCTGGCGCTGGATTTCTCGGTAAATATCCTCACCCTGCTGGCGCTGGTGCTTGCCATCGGCCTGGTGGTGGATGATGCCATTGTGGTGCTCGAGAACATTCACCGGCGCATGGAGACTCTGGGCGAGAGCCGGCTGGTCGCCGCGTTTCGCGGGACCCGGCAGGTGGGCTTTGCGGTCATTGCCACCACCGTGGTGCTTCTGGCGGTCTTTGTGCCCATTGTGTTCTTGCGCGGGGATATCGGGCGTTTGTTCTCTGAGTTCGCGCTGACCATGTCGGCGGCGGTGGTGTTTTCAACCTTCGTCGCGCTGTCGCTGTCACCGATGCTCGCGTCCTTGATTTTGCCCCAAAGTCATGGGAGTGATGATGGCAAACCGCGGCGGGCGCGGCTTAGCGCCGGCGTGGACTGGCTGTTCGATCGGGTGCGTGTCGGTTACGCCAAGCTGCTGGAGTTCTTTCTGCGCCAGAAATGGATCATCGCCCTGCTGTTCCTGGTCACTATTGGTCTCGCCTGGTGGATGCTGACGCATATTCCGCAGGAGTATTCGCCCAAGGAGGATCGCGGGGCCTTTTTCGTGCTGGTCAATGGGCCCGAGGGCGCGACCTTCAGCTACATGGAAGAGTACATGGACGAGATCGAGCGCCGGCTGCTGCCCTATGCGGAGTCTGGCGAGGCGATCCGGGTGCTGATGCGCGCACCACGTGGCCATGGCGGTGGCGAGGCCTTTAACAACGGCATTGTGATCCTGGTGATGAACAGCTTCGACAAGCGCCGCTCGAGTTGGGTGATCATCGACGAGGTGCGCGCCAAGCTGGCCGATCTCCCGGGGGTGCGCGCCTTTCCGGTGATGCGCAGCGGCTTTGGCACTCGCATCCAGAAACCGGTGCAGTTCGTGATTGGCGGCGGCACCTATGAGGAGCTGGCCGAGTGGCGCGACATCCTGGTCGAGAAAATCGAGGAGTCTAACCCCGGCCTGGTCGGGGTTGACTGGGACTACAAGGAAACCAAACCGCAGCTGAGCGTCGAGATCGACTACGACCGCGCGGCCGATCTCGGCATTCGTATCGACACCATCGGGCGCACGCTGGAGACCATGCTCGGCTCGCGCAAGGTCACAACCTACATCGACGCTGGCGAGGAATACGATCTGATTCTTGAGGGCGAGCGCGACACCCAGCGCACCCCGGGCAGCCTGGAGAATCTTTATGTGCGCTCGGCGCGCAGCGGGCATTTGGTGCCGCTGTCCAATTTGGTGAAGGTGACTGAAACCGCCGACTCCAATGAGCTCAACCGTTATAACCGGGTGCGCGCCATCACCATCGAGGCCAACCTGGCCGATGATCTGTCCTTGGGCGATGCGCTGAGCTATCTCGACGGCCTGGTGGCCGACAATCTGCCCGAGCAGGTGGTGGTGGACTACAAGGGCCAGTCGGCGGATTTCCGCGAATCGGGCAGCGGCATTTTGTTCGTCTTTCTGCTCGGCGTAGCGGTGGTCTACCTGGTACTGGCGGCGCAGTTTGAGAGCTGGGTGCATCCGCTGGTCATTATGCTGACAGTCCCCTTGGCCATGGCCGGTGCGCTGCTGGGGCTATGGGTGACCGGGCAGACGCTGAACATCTACAGTCAGATCGGGCTCATCATGCTGGTCGGACTGTCGGCCAAAAATGGCATTCTGATCGTGGAGTTTGCCAACCAGCTGCGCGATCAGGGGCAGGCGTTTCGCGAGGCGCTGACCGAGGCCGCGGCGGTGCGCCTGCGCCCGATTGTGATGACCGGCATTACCACGGCGGCGGGCTCCATCCCGCTGCTACTGAGCAGCGGCGCCGGGGCGGAGACGCGCGCGGTGATCGGCACGGTGATTCTGTTCGGCGTGGTGGCGGCGACCTTGTTCACGCTCTTTGTGGTGCCGGTGGCTTATGATCTGCTCGCACGGGGAACGGGCTCGCCTGGAGAGCGTGAGCGGCGCCTCGAGCAGGAGTTGGCGCAGACGCCGGGCTAAGTCAGCAACCGCTCGAAGGATTCCCGCGACATTGGCTTGGCGAGCAGGAAGCCCTGCACCGCCGGACAGCCGTTCTGGCGGAGAAAGTCGAGCTGGGCCTGTGTTTCGACCCCTTCCGCAACCAAAGCCAGGCCGTGGGACTTCGCCAGATGGATGATGGATAGAACCAGCGCGGCTTCTTGATCGCTGCCGGGCAGATCCATGATGAAGGACCGGTCGATCTTGAGCGTATTGATGGGCAACCGGCGCAGATAGCCGAGAGCGGAATATCCGGTGCCAAAGTCGTCCAACGCAATGGGGATGCCGATCGCACGCAGAGCCTCGAGCAGTTTGAGCACTTGCTCGGCGTTCTTGATCAGCACGGATTCGGTGATTTCCAGTTCCAGCAGTTGCGGTTGCAGACGGTATTTCTGCAGTAGTTCGTGGATGCGTGACTCGAGCCTGGGGCGCAGCTGGTGGGCGGACAAATTGACCGCCAGGCGCGCCGGGGCAATGCCGCGGTCCAGCCAGTCGCGCAAGGTGGCGCAAGTCGTCTCCAACACCCAATCGCCGATTTCGTGAATCAATCCGGTCTCCTCGGCGACAGGAATGAACGTGACCGGCGAGATCATGCCCTTTTCGCTGTGCTGCCAGCGCAGCAGCACTTCGGCGGCCTGAATCGCCCCGGTCTGGAGGTGGTATTGCGGCTGAAAGTGCAGAGAAAGCTCGCCCCGGACAAGAGCTTCGCGCAAGTCTTCCTCCAGATGATGGCGCTCGCGGGCGCGGGCGTTCATATCGTTCGCGAAGAAGAGATAGTCTTGCTCGTGCTCCGGAGTCTGGCGCAGCCGGGCCATGGCGATGCTGGCGTGACGTAGCAGGTTGTCTGGATCGGTGCCATCACTGGGGAATACCGCCACGCCAATGCTGGCCGTAATGCTGAGGGTTTCGCGGCCCTGCTGCGCCAGTTTCAGCGTGACCGGCTGTTTGACCACACGCAGCACTTTCTCCGCCACGATGCCGGCATGCTCACGCTGGGCGATGTCGAACAGGGCAATGACGAACTCATCCGGCCCGGTGCGGGCGACCACGTCCTCGGCACGCAGGGCTTCGCGGATGCGCCCGGCCAGTTGCATCAGCAGCTCGTCACCGGCGGAAACACCCAGGCCATCGTTGATGCGCTTGAAGCGGTCGATGTTTAACAGCATCAGGGCGCCATAGGTACCCATGCGCTTGGCTTCTTCAAGTGCTTGGGCGAGCAGGATGCGCAACATGGAGCGGTTAGGCAGGCCGGTGAGAGTATCGAAGTAGGCGAGCTGGTAGATTTTTTCTTTCGCCTGCTGACGCTCGGAGATGTCCATCAGCATGGCGACATAATGGGTCAGCTGCCCCTCCATATTGCGCACAGCACTGAAGGAAAGCCAGCAGGGGAAGCTGTCCTTGCCCAGGCGACCACAGCGAATCTCGCCGATCCAATGGTCCTCGCGATCCGCCTCGAGCCGCAGGTTGCGCCAGAAATGCTTATCGTAGCGGCGGCAGTACAGGAAGCCGTGCTCGCGCCCGATGAGCTGGTCCGGCGCGATACCGAACAACCGCGCGAAGGCGCGGTTGGCCGACACGATGCGCCCCTGGACATTGGTGACCATGATGGCTTCTTCGCTGTACTCGAAGATGGCCGACTGCAGTCTGAGCCTTTCCTCGGCGCGGATGCGCTCGGTGGCGTCGATCAGGTAGCCGAGCAGCCCTTCGGGCTCGCCGTCCTCGTCGATCAGCAGGCTGAGATTAATGCTGGCCCAGAAGATTGACCCATCGCGGCGCTTGCGCTGCACCAGCATCTCGCCGCTGCTGCCGCTGTCGCAGGCCTCGGCCAGCAGGCTGTTGTCCTCGTCAGCATCGGCATAAAGAAAGAGCACATGGCGGCCGACAGCGTCCTCCTTCGGGTAGCCGAACATCTGCTCGGCACCGCGATTCCAGCTGGTGATGTAGCCGTCGAGGTCCATGCAGATGACGGAGCTGTTGATGGCGTCGAGCATGCGCCGATGCTGGCGCAGCGCATGGCAACAGGAGGCGCCCGCATCGCTCAGACGGTTGAGCTGATCGACCAGCAGGGTAAGCAAAGGCGTGAGCAGCGCGTTGAGCGGCGGCGAGGGAGGGTCAGCCAGGGCGAGGCACAGCTCGCCGCCGTCGGCAAGCGGATACTGCCAGGTCTGGCCAGCTGCAAAGGCGATGGGGTACCAGGTGGGTGCCTGTGCGGTTGCGGGGGCGGATTCCGGCGCGGGCGCGGATGCGGTGGCGTTCGCCGCATTGGCCTGAGGCGTGCGCAACGCGAGCCAGAAACGATCCGGCTCCACCACGGACTGCAACTGCTCGGCGAACCAACGCAGCAGAGCATCGGGGTCTGCAGCGGGTACCGCTAGGGGTTCGACCATGTATTCTCCCTGGCGTCGCGCAGCCGCGCGTCGATGTTGCAAGCTCGATGCAGCCGGACGTTAGTTGCCCGCGGATGACGAGAAGGATTCGACCCAGAGCAGCGTCTCGAGCTGCAAGGTTAAAAGTGTGAGTGCATCGAGTTCGAAATGTTGTGACAGAGTGCTCAGCTCCGGCGTGTCGCGCCCTTCAACCGCGCGCGCGAGGCCAAGCAGCTGCCCCGTCGGCCCCTGCTGCTCGAGCAAGGCGGCGAGAATGCTCTCTGGCAAGCCCAGCGGCCGCAGGAGGTTCTCAAGCGTATCATCAAGCAGCACATCGATCAGCGAGAAGACACCCACCATAAAGGCCTGATCGGACAGCTCGGTGTTCCAGCCAAGGTGGCGGGCGAGAAGCTCCATCAGCCGACCACGGAAGGCTGAGTGCCACAGCAGAATATTGACCTCGCCCTTGCTGGTCTGGCGGGTGAACATAAGCAACTGCAACCAGCGCTGCAGCTGGCGGCGCCCGAGCAGAGTAATGGCGTGGCGAAAGTTGGTGGCCGGGGTGCGCAGACTCAGTGCCGGGGAGTTGACCAGGTTGAGGAGATCGAACGCCAGGCGCGGCTGGGTCTTGAACAAGGACTCCAACTCGTCGGTGTCGGCATCGCTGGTGACCAGCCCGAGCAGGCGAGTCAGGGCAATCTGATCGGCCTTGGGCTGCTTGCCGGCGGCGCCTTGGTTGCCGGTCATGATAAAGGCCTCCCAGCCAAGATCAGCGAGCGGCTGGCATTGCTGCCAACCGGCCAGACCATCGGCCAGGGCCGGCACTGGGCCGACCGGGCCGGCAGGATCAGTCACGACATGCCAGTCGACCTTGTCCGCCTGCTCCAGCGCGGCGCGCGGGCCGCGCAGGCCGTATAAGATGCCCGACACAGCTGGCGCCTGGTCGGCCGTCCCGTCGACAAGCGGGTGCACCAGGATCTGGTCGCAGGTGAGAGCCAGTGGCAAATACGCGGAGAGGCACGCAGTCGGGTCCAGCACGAAGAGCCATTCCGACGCATTGTCGCCCAAGCGCTGCTCAAGCAGGGCCGAGAGTTGGTCGGCTTGCTCGGGGATGCAGACGGTCTCCAGCCACAGGCCGTTGCGACGACGGCGATGGTCGAAAACTGGCGCGATCAAACTCCAGGTGCCTATCGCCGCTGGCGGTGGCGAGTGCTCGGTACTGGTGTTGGTTGCTGAAATCGTTCAATCCCCTGGCGGTTGCGCTGCAAGATGATGGCGGCATTCGCCCAGCCATGCAGATCCCAATGGCGGCCACCGGTGCAGTCGGGCGCGCAAGGCTGGCGCCGACGATCAGGACCAGCGTGCCGAGGATGAATCAGGCTGACGCTGTCTGCGATGGCGAGCTGTGTTGAACTGTTCGCGGAGCTTGGCGCTGAGCGCGGTTCCGGTGCTAATGCTCCAGTAGACTAAGCGGCAAAAGCCGCATGGCGGCGTGCGAAATTCCCCGGCTGGCGCGAATCCCTGTTGGTGGCTGACGTGTGGCATTGGTGGATGTCCCTTGGCGATAATGCCGAGCTCAAGTGCTGTGTCGGTCGTGGGACCGAAAAGCTGGCTTGGTTCGGATTTTTTTGTTTGCTGGCTTCTCCTTAACTATGGTGCATGGAGGCGCAATGGAACATCGTTAGTTAGTGCAGTGTAGATGGTGGAAAATACCTAGAGGGCGGGTGGAAAACCCAAAGAAATCGACTTCTAGCGCCGGAATCTGGGTGGAACTTGGGTGGAAGCTGGGTGGAATGAGGGGGGGGGGTCACAAATCCGAATGATGGCAAGCCTCAGGCCAGGTCCTGCTCAGCCGGGGGTAAAGCCTGGCGTTCGGTCATGACGCGGCAGATGGTCTCGGCCAGCTCGCGGATGTTGATGGGCTTGGTCAGGTAGGCGTCGAACCCGGAATCCAAACCGCGCTGGATGTCATTGGCGGTGGCGTTAGCCGTGACAGCGATAACGGGGATGGCCGCGGTGAGTGGATCGGCCCGCAGCGCGCTCAGGACCTGATAGCCGTTCATGCCGGCCATGTGGATATCGAGCAGAATCAAGTCCGGTTGCTGCTCGCGCGCCTGCTCGATGCCTGCTTGCCCGTTGTCGACGCTGAGGGGGTGCAGCTGCGGGTAACGCGCGAGCATGCGCTCCATCAGGCGCATGTTGGATGGATTGTCCTCGATTTGAAGGATGCTTCGCACGCAGGACGGGAGCTCCGGCCAGACGACTGGCTCTGTGCTTGGCTGCTGCTCGCCGGCGTTCTCGGTCGGGAGCAAGAAGGCCGCGTCAAGCTCCATCCAGAAGCAGCTGCCCTCGCCAAGCCTGCTGCTGGCGCCGATGATGCCTCCCATGGCCTCGATCAGGCGGCGGCACACCGCTAGGCCAATGCCTGTGCCCTCACGATGGGTGTCGCGCTCGAGACGCGCGAACGGGCTGAAAAGTCCGGGGATCTGCTGCTCGTCAATGCCGAGACCGGTATCGGTCACCTCAATGCGGATGCGCCCTTCGGCGACCTGTTTGGCGGCGACCCGCACAGAACCGCCGGTTTTGTTGTACTTGACCGCATTGGAGAGCAGGTTGATCAGCACCTGCTTGAGGCGCACGCGATCGGCCGAGACCGCCATGTCGCCCAGCCTCTCCTGCTCGAGGCGAATGTGATTTTGGTGAGCGTAGGTTTGGAGCAGCGGCATACATTCCGCCACCAGATCGCTGAGCGAGACCGACTCGAAGGTCAGCTCGACACGGCCTGACTCCACGCGAGCGAGGTCAAGCACCTCGTTGATGAGATGCAGAAGGTGTTTGCCGGCTTTGAGAATCTCACCAATACTTTCGAGTTGGTCCTCATTGAGCTCGTCGTCCTGCTCGAGCAGTTGCGCAAAGCCGAGCACGGCGTTCATCGGCGTGCGCAGCTCGTGGCTCATCAGGGAGAGGAACTCGGACTTGGCGCGGCTGGCCTGCTCGGCTTCATCCTTGGCCTGCCGCAGGTCCTGCTCGATCTGGCGGCGCTTGGTGACGTCGAGATGGGTGATGACAACCTGCGGATGCTCTTCACTGGCACCGCGCAGCGGGGTGATGCGCACCAGGTGAATCTCCTGGCGCTCACCCTGATTAAATGCCACTTCGGTTTCGGCCGAGGCGGCGCTGGCGTTGAGCACGGAACGCACCCCTTCGGCGAGGCACCCCATGTCGCTGCGGCCGCTCGCGGCAAGGGCATCGCAAAAGGCCAGATAATTGCCGCCGGAGGCGAGGCTTTTGCCGCGCTCTGGCTCGCGGTAGGGGTGGCGCTGCCAGGAGCGGTTGACGGAAATAATTTCACCCGCCGCATCGAGGACGCAGATGCGGGCTTCAAGCGAGTCGATGATCGACTGAACCTGCTCGCGGGCGCGCTTTTCAATGAACTCGGCGTGCTTGAGCGGTGTGATGTCTTGAATGACCCCGAGCATGCGCTCCGGGGTGGGCTGATCGTCGTGGATCAGATTGGCGCGCGCCAGCATCCAGCGCTCGCCGCCGTCGGGACGCTGAATACGGAATTCTTCATCCAGGATGTCGGTCCCGCTGACGCAGTTCTCGATCGAGTTGGCAAGGCGCGCGCGGTCGAGCGGATGGGCAGCGGCGAGAAACTCATGAAAGCCAAATTGCATGCGCGAGCTGGTGGAGCCGATCAACTCGGCGACACGGTCGGACCAGTAGACCTCGTCGGTGCGCAAATTCCAGTCCCACAGCCCGATATTGGCGAAGGCTTGACTGCGATTCAGGCGCTCCTCACTGATCGCTGATGCGCGCAAGGTTTCGCGGATGTGGCTCACATCCAGGGCCATGGCGGTCAACACTCGGTCGTCTGCCTGCGGGGCAACAGCGGCGTAGAGGCTGATGGGAATCTGCTCGCCAGTATGGCTGATGATCGGCAGATCGAGATCGAACCCCTGCCCGGTGTCCAGCGCACGCGTAACGGCTTGCTGAAGCTCCTCGCCGGCGCGGCCGCTGAAGAAGTCGGCCAGCCTCATGTGACGGATGTCGTCGCGCGTATAGCCAGTCGTCTGGCAAAGTTGCTCGTTGTAGACGAGAAAATGGCCAAAGCGATCGACAGTAAACAGAATGGCGGGCAGATGATCGAGCGCCAAACGGAGTTGGTCGCGCTCCTGGCGTAGGCTCGAGTCTGGCGAGGCTGCGGTTAGCTGGTCCTGCAAGTCGGGCATCAATCGCGGTCTTCTTGTAGTTGGCTTGCTCGAAGTTCACCGGCCTAACGTGCTTAGTACGGCACCAGACACGCCGATGACGATAGCGATCTTTCGCAAGGTTTACAATGGCCAAACGCAATGGGCGCGACTTAATTTTGTCCCAGCGACTGACCAGTGACTGACACGCGGGCGTGAGCGCGCCCGAACACCGGCGAGATGAGATGTTCGCCTGCTCTGAGCAAGATATTGCCCAGACCGCTCCAATCCGCGGCATGACACGCACGCTTGGGCTCCCAAGGGACAGCCAGCGCCAGGCACACGGAACTTCCCGCGCACAAGACCATCGAAAAACCCCGACACAGCTATTGTCAATCCGGCGCGGCCGGTGCTAAACTCAATTCCTGAGAAAATTACTAGGGTATTGCCAACATGAGCCAAGCAATCGCTTCACGTACCTCGTTATCGACTGGAACCATCGACGCCTACATCAGCAGCGCTTACCAGATTCCTGTCCTGACTCTGGAGGAAGAGCGCAGCCTGGCCGAGGCGCTGAGAGACCACGGTGATATGCAAGCTGCCCGCCGCCTGGTGCTGTCCCATCTGCGGTTTGTCATTCGCATTGCCCGTGGCTACATGGGCTACGGCTTGCCACTGCCTGACCTGATTCAAGAAGGCACCGTGGGCCTGATGAAGGCGGTACGCCGGTTTGAGCCTGATGTCGGAGTGCGCCTGGTGTCCTTTGCGGTGCACTGGATTCGCGCGGAAATTCACGAGTACATCTTGCGCAACTGGCGCATCGTCAAGGTTGCCACCACCAAGGCCCAGCGCAAGCTGTTTTTCAACCTGCGGAGCTCCAAGAAGCGCCTCGGCTGGTTCACCAAGCAGGAGGTGGATCAGGTCGCGGCGGATCTCGGCGTCAAACCCGAGACTGTGCTCGAAATGGAGTCACGCCTGTCCAGTCATGACGCGGCCTTCGATGGGTACGAGGATGATGATGACGATTCGCCCTCGGCGCCTTCAACCTATCTGCCCGATGTGCGCATGGAGCCGGCCAGCCTGCTCGAGCGGGAGGACTCCGACACCTACGAGCGCGAGCGCCTGATGGCTGCTGTTTCGAGCCTGGATGAACGCAGCAAGACGATTTTGCGCGAGCGCTGGTTGTCCGAAAAGAAACTCACGCTGCACGATCTGGCCCAGCGGTTCGGCGTCTCGGCCGAGCGCATCCGCCAGATCGAGAAGAACGCGATGAAGAAATTGCGCACCCAACTCGAGCTCTGAGCGATTCGCTCTTGGGTATGTGACCAATCCTGGCCGGCGGCCTGCGGGTCGCCAGCCAGCGGATCATCGGATACCCCCTTGGGGCTGGCAAAGCCTGGCGGCATTGAGAGACAATCGCGCTTTGCCGGTCTTTTGCTCGCGGAGCCGCTTATGTCGCCCAAGGTCTTTGTACGTTTTCTTGCCGCCTCCTTGCTCGGGGGAGCCGCGCTCGCATTGCCCGGCACCGTGCTCGCGGAAATCCCTGCCGCCCCGGTCATGACTCTTTATCAGTTCAACGGGCCGGTGCGGATGCCTTATTATCAAATCGGCGCCTCAGGCCCTGGAGCGATCGCGGGTTACCTGAGCCAGGGTACCTCGGTGATTCCCTGCCTGGTGGTGCGCAACGGGCGCGCCCTGACTGACGCCAAGGGCACGCCTTTTGTCGGTTTCAAGGTGGTGGTCGATTCGGCCAAGGCAGGTGCGGAAGCGACCGATACATTCAAGCAGGCGGTGGCGCGTCAGGAATCCCTGACGGTCAAGAATCATCACTGCGCTAGCGATGTTCGCCATGTACTGAACATACGCGACCTTTACATCCTCACGAAAGCGCCGTTTTTTGACCCGCCGCGAACCAAAGCCGGCGCCGGAGGTGCCGCTGGTGGTGATCAGGCGCGCTCCGAGCTGGATCGGCTGGTGCGGGAATTTCACAATTCGCGCGAGTGCGCTGTTGTCGACGGCTCCGGACTGCTCGGGCGGCGCGACCGCTTGGCGCGGGCGTGGGATGATTTTATCGCGCGTAAGGACGATAAATCCGACGCGCAGGTGCTCGCCCGAGCCAAGCACCTCGACTACAGCATGCGCACCGCGATCTACGAGGGCCACCTCGATCGCGGCTGTAACGCCTATGGTGCCTGTGAAAGAGAGGTGGTGGTCCTGTCCATTCGCAACCGCGCGGTGGGGCAATGCAGCAAGGGCCAGGGGTGCCGTTTTCCGGGCGACTTCCAGGGCGTTGCCTCGGACCCTTCGCAATACAACATTTGGGATGCCTACCTCACGCAGATTTCCGGTCTGACGTCCTGTTATCTGCGCTCAGACCTGGCCGACAGGGATTATTACCGGCGCATTCAGGCCATGTATGCGCAAAATATCGGCAATGCCGAGCGCATCCTCTACGGAGGCGATCAGGAACTGACCAAGGTTTTCCCTGATACCCCGCTGTCGGATCTCACCGAGCTGCGACATTATTATCATCCCCCGGCCATGCGAAAGTGCTTTCCCCAAGCTGAGCGTATCGAGTATATGAGCGGCGCGGTGGCGGAGAAGGACGGCCAGTTCGCGCTCATTGCCAATACCCGCATCGAAGTGGGCAAGCGCGTTGGCAGTGGCTATTTGTTCAAGGAATTTAGCTTCGATTACACGCCCGAGGGTGACAAGCTCAAGGTCCTCGACAACTACCCGGGGTTTGTCGTCGACGGGCGCAAGGTGAGCTTGAAGTCTGGCCACAGCTGCACACCCTATGGTGTATCGCGCTCCTGTAGTTTCAAGAAGGTTGGCCGCTACCGGACGATTCCAAGCTGGTTGAGCGCTGGCAAACCACTGTCCATCGGCTGTCAGATTCAAACGCGTGGAGAAAGCTGCACCAAGGCACCGAAAGAGGAACGCATTCGCGTCGGCGGGGCCTGTGACACCGAGATGATGCCGGTAACGCGGGTTCCGTGATCGGAGCCGCAGGAATCACCGGCCTGATTCTTTGTGGTGGTCGCGGCCAACGGATGCAGGGCCGCGATAAAGGCTTGGTGCTCTTTCAGGGCCGCAGGCTTATTGACCGGGTGGTCAACCGCCTTGAGCCCCAGGTCGCCGCGCTGCTGCTCAGTGCCAATCGCCACGCTGAGGACTATCGGGCTTTCGGCTGGCCGGTGCTCAGCGATACCGATGCTGAATATCCCGGTCCTCTGGCGGGTTTGAGCCGCGGAATGGAAGCGGCAATGACACCCTGGCTGTTGACCGTGCCCTGTGACGGTCCCTGGTTACCGCAGGATCTGCGACAAAGGCTGGTCAAAGCCATCGAAGTGGGCAAAACATCGGTGGCGATTGCGCATGACGGCAAAGGCGCGCAATTCAGCTATGCCTTAATTCACTGCTCGCTCCATGGGGATCTGCGGGCCTGTTTCGAGGCAGGCGACCGACGGCTCGGCGGCTGGTTGATGCGCCACAATCCGGCGCTCGCCGATTTTTCGGATAACCCGCAAGCTTTCACCAACCTGAACAGACCCGAGGATTTCGATCGGGCCGAGCGTTTGGGTCGCGGCCTATTTGCCGATACAGAAACTCGCGAATATTTCCCCGAGTAAATCTTCGGAGGTGAATTCGCCGGTGATCTCACCCAAGGCATGCTGCGCCTGACGCAGATCCTCGGCGATGATTTCTGGGGGCTGGCCCGCGGCCAGGTTTGAACGCGCCTCAATCAAATATCCGCGCGTCTCTTCCAGCGCAGTCAAATGCCGACGTCGGGCGATGAAAGCGCCCTCCATCGGTCCCTGATAACCGGCGAGCTGCTTGAGGTGCTGCTTAAGTAGGTCGAGCCCCGCGCCGGTTTGTGCGGAAAGGGCAAGCTGCGGCCAAGGTCGCGATGGCTCGCAGGGCTCGGCAAGACCGGGGTCTTCGCCGAGAAGGTCGATCTTGTTTCGCACCAGGGTAAGCGGCGGATCACCGGCTGGGTGGACAAATTCATCGAGCCCGCCGGGTTCCCCTTCGGTCGCATCGTAGACCCAGAGGATCAGATCGCAGGAAGCAATCTGTTCACGCGCGCGGCGCATTCCTTCCTGCTCGATGGCGTCTTGGCTCTCGCGCAACCCGGCGGTATCGATCAGATGCAGCGGCATGCCCTCGAGATGAATGTCGGCATGAACGAGGTCGCGGGTTGTTCCCGGTGTCGCGGTGACGATGGCGGAGTCCTGTCCCGACAAACGGTTCAACAGGCTGGATTTTCCCGCGTTTGGCGGACCGGCGATCACCAGCGTCATGCCATCGCGAACCCGCTCGCCCTGGTGGGAGCGCTCAAGCAGTTGCTCTACATCCGCGAGGGCTCGGGAGATTTCCGGTCCCAAGGCCGCGAGCTCGCTTAGCTCAATATCTTCATCGGAAAAATCGAGCCCGGCTTCAATCAATGTACGTTGCCTGATCAGGCTTGTACGCAAGGCATCTACCGGCTCGGCTAGCGCCCCTGCGAGGGTCCGTTGGGCCAGGCGCGCTTGGGTCTGATTGGTGCTTGAGATCAGGTCGGCAACTGCTTCGGCCTGGGTGAGGTCGATCTTGCCGTTAATGAAGGCGCGCTCAGTGAATTCTCCCGGTCGGGCAAGACGTGCCCCGAGGGCGATAATGCGCGCAAGTAGCAGGTCGAGAACCACCGGACTGCCATGAGCTTGCAGCTCAAGTACCGGCTCACCGGTATAGGAGCGGGGAGGCATAAAAAGGACCGCAATGCCCTGATCAATGCTCTCCCCCGACCCGTCGCGAAAGTCGCAGAGAACTGCCTGTCGGTCAGGCAATGGGTTGCGGATAATCGCAGCCGCAATATCTGGCGCATGCTGTCCGGATACCCGCACCACACCGATGCCGCCCCGCCCGGGCGGCGTGGCGATGGCGGCAATGGTGTCTGAATCGGCGCTGAGCAACGGGCGCTTTATTTGTTGAGAGTCATACCGCGGCGCAGCCACGGAGATGCATCAGGCGTGCTTGTGTCGTTCTTCCTGTTCGATCTTGCGGGTGATGTACCACTGCTGAGCGATCGACAGCAGGTTATTGACTGTCCAGTAAAGCACCAGCCCAGACGGGAAGAATGCAAAGAAAACAGTGAAGACCACCGGCAGTGCCAGCATGATCTTCTCTTGCATCGGGTCCGGCGGTGGAGGATTGAGCTTCTGCTGCGCGAACATGGAAACGCCCATGATCAGCGGCAGGATGTAGTAAGGATCGGGCGCGGTGAGATTATCGAGCCAGAAAATAAAGGGCGCGTGACGCAGCTCGACGCTCTCAAGCAGGACCCAATAGAGCGCGATGAACACTGGTATCTGGACCAGAATGGGCAGGCAACCACCGAGAGGATTGATCTTTTCCTTTTTATACAGCTCCATCATTGCCTGATTGAGCCGCTCCTTGTCATCGCCGTAGCGGTCCTTGAGCGCTTTCATGCGCGGTGTGAGCTTGCGCATGTGTGCCATGGATTTGTAGCTGGTTTCTGACAACTTATAGAAAGCCGCCTTGATCAGAATGGTGAGCAGAATGATGGACCAGCCCCAGTTGCCGACGAGCTTGTGAATCCAGGACAACACCCAGTGAATGGGTTCGGCAAGAATTGTCAGCCAGCCATAATCGACCGCAAGGTGAAGCCCCGGAGCAACCTTGGCAAGGCGATCGGCCAGTTTTGGACCTATAAACAACTGGTCCTCAAAGGCATGTTGCTCCCCGGGAGCCAGAGTCACCGGGGGCGAGTACTGACCGATAATGTAGCGTGGGTCGGGATCGTTCTTCCCGATCACCTTAGTGTAGAAGGTCTGCGGCAACGACTCCGGCGGCACCCATGCTGCAAGAAAATAATGCTGGATCATGGCAATCCAACCGCCGGTAATCTGCTCGTCCAGCGGTTGTTTCGTCATCTCCTTGAAGTCTTCTTTTTTATATTTGACTTCGGGACCGTAATAGACGCCGCCGGTGTAGGTGCGAGCAACAAACTTGGGCTGATTTGCTTCGGTCTGCGGGCTACGTTGAAGCTGCTGGTAAGCGCGAAGGCTAACAGGTGAATCTGTGTGATTGATGATTTCCTGGGATGCTTTCACCAAGTAACTACCCCGGGTGAAGCGGTAGGTCTTAACCACCTCAATGTCGCTTGCATTGCCCCATCGGAAAGTTACGACCTGTTCATCTTGGTCAGCATCAAGGCGATAACTGTCTGCCTCTGCTGAAAAAATCGTTTCATGGGTGGGAAAGGCGCTTTGCGGCTGGCCTAAAAGACCCGACTGCACAATGAACATGTTGGGTGGCAGGTCTTTGAGCAACTGAAATTTATCGTCGGGCTTTTCCGCTGTCGCTGCATAGTTGAGCAGCCAAAGATTCTCGATGGTGGCGCCTTGCGGAGATATTTGCGCGCGCAATACATCGGTCTCGACAGTGATCGGACTCAGGCGCGGTGAGTCGGCCGCGGTAGCCGAGGAGGAGGCCGGATCGGTTGCGACGGCGGGTGCATCATCAGGCAAGGTCGGCTTGGGCAGGCTGTCGTCGGATGATGCCGCGTTCAGTGAAGATGGGCTTGCAGCCGGGCTTGGCGCCGTTGCCGTTGTGCCTGGCACGAGCGGGCCGTAGTCTTGGACCCAGGCCGAGTAGATCATGAAAAGCACCCCGGCGAAGGCCAGGATCAGGATCAAGCGGATATTATCCATTGGGATGTGTTGTCCTTTTACCGGGGACAGGATCAAAGCCGCTGGAACCCCAAGGTTGGCAGCGGAAAATGCGCCAGATCGCCAGACCAGTGCCGATCACCGCCCCATGGCGGTCAAGTGCTTGGCTGGCATACTCTGAACAACTGGGGTAATAGCGGCAGTGACGCCCTACAAAGGGGCTAAGAATCAGCTGATACAGGCGAATCAAAGCGCGCATCGTGGTAACGACGGGGCGAGTTGAGTATCGCTTTGGATTCGCTGCCAGTGCGCTTGCAGGGAATGAAACAGGCGCGCGTTCCGCGCCCCTGTGGAGCCCCGTTTGGCCATGACCACAAGATCGATGTTGGTGTTGTCCCATCGCGGATTAGCCAGGCGAAATGACTCGCGAACAATGCGTTTGATGCGGTTTCGATCGGTTGCTCTCGCAGCAGCCTTGCGCGAGATTGCGAGCCCGAGGCGACAGGCGGAAAAAGGATACTCCTCAGCCTGTTGTCTGGCAGCGATCACGGTGAAAAATTCATCATGGCGTCGAATCCCCGAGTTAAACACATGCTTGAATTGATCAGCTTTTAGCAGTCTCTGCACGCGAGTAAACTGAGTGGACGCGGTTGTCATGGTTCTGAAGCGCGGCAGTAGTTGGCAGGCGGCGGGTCTCACAAATCTCGCCGACCTCAGTCCGATGACCGCCAAGTATCGCCAAAGTTGCTTGCGAGGAATACCCGCTAGCGTCCGGCGGGACCATCACCCGGAGAGGACCCGGCTTCGCGTTAAATGATCCGGTAAATTTTGGCGGGCGATGTCGCTGCGCTTAGCGGATGACCGGTGATCGGCGGAAACGCGATTCACCCCGAAACTCGCGGGGAGCTGGGGTTAGCGCATCAATCAGCGGCAATATTCGCATACCTTACTGTTAATGCGCAGCTTCAACTTTCGCGGTGCTGCCCCGCCACAACCTTTAGCCGTGCGTTACAAATCGCGAGCCACTAACAGCCAGCCGCTCACAGCAAGGAATTAACGGGGCGCCAGGGTCAGCCGGCCTTTGGCGCGGCGTGCCTTGAGAACCTTGCGCCCGTTTCTGGTCGCGCGTCGAGCGCGAAAACCGTGGGTGCGAGCGCGTTTGATGCGACTGGGCTTGAAGGTTTGTTTCATGCGAGCAAGCTCCGAAAGCCATAACTTGATAATGGGGATTTGAAAAAATTTGGGCATCGAGCGCGCGGGCAACCGGGACCAAGACCAGGAGGCAGGATTTGGCTCGAAAAAGACTCCGAAATCTAACCGAATTGTGAGCAATCGTCAAGCGGACTGGAGAACCAGCGGCTGCTCGCCGTTGTAGATCAGCGGGCGTGCAGAGGCTAGACTTGTCTGCTTTCACCGCGAAGCTTCGCAAGCTCTCGGGCATCCCGCTCGGGCTAGCCGGCACTGTTGCCCGGACTCGCAAACGGACGGAAAACTCTAATCTCAATGACGTCAACAAGTCCCACTTTTATTAGCGTCTGGAAAGACTGTGTCGAACGCTTGCGCCAAGAGTTGGGTTCGCAGGAGTTGAATACCTGGATTCTCCCACTACAGGCTAGCCAAGATGGTGGTGAACTGTTGCTTTTTGCACCTAATCGATTTGTGCGCGACTGGGTCTGTAATCATTATCAAGGTCGGATTGAGGATATTTGCCGAGATCTAAGTTCGCAAGAGATCGCAGGTATTCGCTTTGAGATCGGAGCGCTTGGAGTAGACCAGACGGACCAAGGTGGAGGAAGCAAGAGCGGTGAACCCAAGGGTCTCGGTGGAGGTTCGATCAGGTCTAGGGCCGGCGCTCACGGGGCAGCATCACTCGACGAAAGGCGACGGGCGGCAAACTTATCGGCGTTATTTCGCTTCGACACCTTTGTGGAAGGAAAATCAAACCAGATTGCCCGAGCGGCATCG